>CAVXQX010000001.1:0-16448 GCA_963764005.1 uncultured Alphaproteobacteria bacterium
GTCGGGGTGCGAGTCAAGGTCGCCCTAGGAGGTGGGTGCGGAGACCGATCTTTACGATTGCAGGGGTGCGGGGCGCCTAGTTCGTGTGAAGTGGTAAATATCCGGTAAAGCCACGAAACAAATTTCCAGTAATTTTTCCAAATTTTCTTCTAAGGCCGCGCTGCTATTTTCCCTTTCAGGTTCCACCGACCGGAAAGCCAGGCGGCGAGGGGCCAGGTGAATAACCCAATTCAGGGAGTGTCGAAAATGAGGACTTCATTCGCGCGTTTCGTCAAGGACGAGTTCGGCGCTACGGCCATCGAGTATGGCCTGATCGCCGCCGGCATCGCCGTTGCCATCATCACTGCGGTGAACGCGGTCGGTACCGATCTGTCGGGCCTGTTTGGCAGAATTTCCGCCAAGCTCACCGCCGCCGGCAACTAAGCTTAGTTTCAGAAGCGATCCGGCTCCGTGCCACGCGGAGCCGGATCGATCTTTTCGTGGAGTACCGAAATGCAGACGTCATTCGTGCGTTTCGTCAAGAACGAGTTCGGGCGCCACGGCCATTGAGTATGGCCTGATCGCCGCCGGTATTGCCGTTGCAATTATCGCCGCCGTGAACGCGGTCGGTAGCGATCTGTCGGGCCTGTTTGGCAGAATTTCCGCCAAGCTCACCGCCGCCGGGAACTAGGCTAGCTAAGCTCAGATTGGGTCACCTCCGCGTAAGGGCGGAGTTCGACTTGCTACTGATCTGAATGCGCGAACCGACAGCTTGGCGCTGGCGGAGCGTGCGCAATTGTCCTATCGGCTCGGCCCCCAATCCTCCATAATTCGCGGCTAAAACAAGCTCACTCGCAAGGGGAGCTCATGCCTTGTCGCTGCGGGGTCTACTGGGGCGCCAGCATCTTTTCAGCATTCTCATTGCGGCCGCGGCCTCGGCGGGTTTCGCTCGAGCCGCGATAGCCCATCCGCATGTTTGGGCGACGGTCCGCTCGGAGATCTTGCTCGGTCCGAATCACCAGATCACCGGCATTCGCCATGCCTGGACCTTTGATGAGTTCTATACCGCCATGGCGATCGAGGGCCTCGATGCCAACAAGGACGGGGTCTATTCGAAGGAGGAGCTAAAGCCTCTCGCCCAAGTCAATGTCGAGTCGCTGAAGGACTTCGACTATTTCACTTTCGTGCATCTCGAGGGCGAGGACGACAAGCTCCTCAAGTTGAAGCCGCCGGTCGACTATTGGGTCGATTACGACAAGAGCGTGCTCACGCTGCATTTCACGCTGCCGCTGGAGACGCCAGTCGATACGCACGGGAAGCCGGTTGCAATCGACATCTATGACCCATCCTTTTTCGTCGCGTTCGGCTTCGCTACCGAGAAGCCGGTCAGTTTGGTGGGCACCGAAACCAAAGGTTGCACCGCCTCGGTAACGCTGCCGGACCCGGAGACGGCCGCCGACACCAGAGCCCTGACCGAGTCCTTCTTCAGCCAACTCGGGCCGAACTCGAATTTCGGATCGCAATTCGCCCAGACCGCGACGGTGAAATGCAAGGACTCGCATCTGTGAACAAGGACGCTGTTCGTCTCGCCGCCGCCTTGCTGTTCGCCGGGCTGTCCCTGCTCTTCGCCGGCACGCCCGCCGAGGCGGAGCTGAAGCCGATCAATCCTTTCGCGGCGACCGAGGTGGCGCCCCCGCCGGCAGCCTTCTCCCGGCCGGTGGCCACACCGTTTCAATCGTCGGGACCGCTGGGGCAGCTTTTCGCCTGGATCCTCGACAAACAGCAGACCCTGCAACGCACGCTCGCCATGAGCGTCAAAGGTCTCAAGACCGACAATCCGATAGGCGGCGCGCTCACGCTCGCCGGGCTGTCCTTTCTCTACGGCATCTTGCATGCGGTGGGGCCTGGGCATGGCAAGACCATCATCTCATCCTACGTGGTGGCCAACGAGGAGACGGCGCGCCGCGGTGTCATCATCTCCTTCATCGCCGCTGCAATGCAGGCTCTGACTGCCGTGGCGTTGGTCGGCTTGCTGCTGTTTGGGCTCAATGCAAGCGGGCTCCAGATCAATGCCTGGTCGAACCAGCTCGAAACCGTCAGCTACGCGATGATCGCCCTGGTCGGCCTTTATCTGCTGGCGACTCAGCTTTTGCGCTTGTGGCGCCGGTTCTGGGGTGGGCCGGACGTTCAAGCCGGCGACAGCCATGCCGGGCATGAACACGGTAGTCCCGGTCGGGGGCATGACCACTCTCATGCCCATGATCATGCGCACTCCCATGACCATGGGCATCATGACCATGACCATCACGACGGGCATCACCACGCGCATGGCGAGGCGTGCGACCACATCGTCGACGCGCGGCAGCTTGCCGGGCCATTCTCCTGGCGCAAGGTCATGGCCGTGGTGTTCTCCGTCGGCATTAGGCCCTGCACGGGCGCGATTCTCGTGCTGGTCTTCGCGGTGACCCAAGGCCTGTTCTGGGCGGGCGTCGCGGCGACCTTCGCCATGGCGCTCGGTACCGCCATTACCGTGGCAGTGCTGGCTACCCTCGCTTTGGGGTCCCGCGAGCTTGCACTTAAGCTTGGCGGGAGCAACGCGGCCTGGACCAATGTGGTGTGGACCACTTGCAGCATCGGCGGCGCCACGGTCATTTTCCTATTCGGCCTGCTCCTGTTTCTTGCATCCCTGGGTCCGACCCGTCCGTTCTGACAGGCTCACGCCGCGCGAAACATTCCTTGCCTCCGGGCGTTCACTTGCAAAGCCAAGGTAAGGAGGTTTTCATGGCCGATATCAGCGATAAGAGAATCGCGATTCTTGCGACCGACGGCTTTGAACAGTCGGAGCTGATGGTGCCGAAGCAAAGGCTCGAAGAGGCCGGCGCCATGGTCGACGTTATATCGCTCAAGACGGGCGAAATCCGCGGCTGGAAAAACGGCGATTGGGGTGAGCCGATCGAGGTCGATCGCACGATCGATGCGGTCAACATCGATGAATATGACGCGCTCGTCATTCCAGGCGGCCAGATCAATCCGGATCTGCTGCGCGCCGACAAGGACGCGGTGGCGCTGGTCTGCGATTTCTTCGCGAGCAAGAAACCGCTTGCGGCGATCTGCCACGCCCCGTGGGTGCTCATCGAGGCCGGCATCGCCAAAGGCCGCAGGATGACGTCGTATCATTCGATGGCGACCGACGTGAAGAATGCCGGCGCCATTTGGATGGATAGGGAAGTCGTTGTCGATGAGGGCCTTATCACCAGCCGCAACCCAAACGACCTCGAAGCCTTCTCCGCCAAGATCATCGAAGAGGTGAGTGAAGACCCTCACGAGGAGAGGGCGGTCGCGTAGACGTTTTTGACTTCGATACACTGGTCATGGGCAGGGCTATCCGCTCTGCCCATGATTTTGCGCGCTGCTTTGCGCCAGCCGCTTGTTGCGCGGTCGATAATGCCCCTCGCACGCCGGATATGAGAACGGCTATGCTTTTGGCCGCAGTTGGTTGCGCTAGCAAGGCAACGTATTAAATCCTTGCTGTCGCCGGGGCACAGAGGCAATTCGGCGAAGTTTGCCATGGGTAAGGAGAACGACAATGACACTGCAGCTCGGCGAAACCGCACCTGATTTCGAAGCGGAGACCACGCAAGGCAAAATCCGCTTTCACGAATGGCTCGGCAATTCCTGGGCCGTGTTGTTTTCGCACCCCAAGGACTTCACGCCGGTCTGCACCACCGAGCTCGGTTATATGGCGAAGATCAAGCCCGAGTTCGACCGGCGGGGGGTGAAGATCATTGGCTTGAGCGTCGATCCGGTGGATCGCCACGCCAAATGGGCCGAGGACATCAAGGAAACGCAGGGTTTCGCGCCGAACTACCCGATGATCGGCGATACCGACCTCAAGATCTCCAAGCTCTACGGCATGTTGCCGGCCAGTACCGCGGGCGGCTCGGACGGGCGAACCGCCGCTGACAATCAGACCGTCCGCAACGTGTTCGTCATCGGTCCAGACAAGAAGATCAAGCTGATCCTCGTCTACCCGATGACGACCGGGCGCAACTTCGACGAGGTGCTGCGCGTGATCAATTCGATGCAGCTCACGGCAAAGCACCGCGTGGCGACGCCGGCGAACTGGAAGGAAGGCGACGACGTGATCATCGCCGGCTCTGTCTCCGACGAGGAAGCGAAGAAGATCTACCCGGAGGGGTGGAAGGCGCCGCGGCCCTATATCCGCATCGTATCGCAGCCGCGCCGCTAACGCGTCCGCCCCGTCATTCTCTGACTTAGGTCAGACTCAACAATCGCAAAACTGGTTGGCGGGCCGCTCCCAGTCTGATAGAAATGATGTATACGGACGATATAGGGCCGTAGGCGGACTTGCCTCATACGGAAAGAGTTGTGGGCGAGAATCACCGACGGGGAACGTCGGGGCAGGGGGCGAATGCCTGGTCCAAGCGGCTCGGACCCGTCCGGGGAAGGCGCGCGTGACGCCGCCAAAGCCATTGCCGATCAGATCTCGCCTATGATCCGGCGCGCACGCGCCAAGGGATTCGATTTTCTCGCCTATCTGCTGGCCATGGCGCTCAAGGAATCGCGACGGCTCTCCGGCAAGTGAGCGCGCCTCGCGTTCCCGGAAGGCCGCGCTTGGGATATGGTCGTCCGCCATGACCGTGCCGAAGACTCCTCTGCTGACGACCGATTGCGTGATCTTCGACGGGAGCGCGCGTGTGCTGCTCATTCGCCGCAAGAACGAGCCCTTCAAGGGCGATTACGCCCTGCCCGGCGGGTTCGTCGATATCGGCGAGACGACCGAGGCCTCATGCCGGCGCGAAGTTCTTGAGGAGGCCGGCATTGTCGTGGATCGGCTCCATCTTGTCGGCGTCTATTCCGACCCTTCGCGCGATCCGCGCGGTCATGCCGTCAGTGTCGCCTATACGACCCGCTTTGGCGAAGCCCCGACACCGAAGGCAGGATCCGACGCGGAAGCGGCGGAGTGGGTCAAGGACTGGAGGACGAAGCGGCTTGCCTTCGACCACGCCATTATCATCGCTGATGCCGAGAAGCTATGCAGCGAAGGGTGAGGTAAGGACGATCATTAAAGCCATCAATGGCGATCATCAGTCCTATCGTTGAGCACATCACTAGGAGAGGGCGTGTCAGTTGTGACAGGATCGAGACCCCTTCGGTTCGGAGAGCGACCCGTTATGTCGGACGAGGATTTTGTCACCGGCGAAGGCCGAATGCCGCTCGCACAAGGCGACGACGTCGAGGAGATGCTCGAGGTCCTGATGAAGATCGCTCAGTCCGAAGGCCGCGAATTTTTGGCGTATCTGTTGGGCATGGCCCTCATGGAAGCCCGCAACCAACCTTCCCCGCCGACCTACCTTTCGCATTAGCGGGCACAATTCTTTCGCATCAGCCGACGCAATTCGCGATTTGCGTCCCCATGACGGCTTGGCCGGATGGCTAGGCGCATCGCGGGCGATGCTCTATCTAAGGGTGTCGAACACCCAGCGATGAGCCGTTTGCACATGAATGAAACGCCGCTTTACGGCCGGTTTGCCGCAAAATCCGAACGTTCTGAGGCGCCCGGGCCGCATGGCCGGATCGGGGTGCTCCTCATCAATCTCGGCACGCCCGACGGCACCTCCTATTGGCCGATGCGCCGCTATCTCAAGGAGTTCCTGTCCGACAGGCGCGTGATTGAGACCAACCGGCTGCTGTGGTGGCTGATTTTGAACTTCATCGTGCTGGTGAAGCGACCCTTCGCCAGCGGCGCCAAATACCGCAGCATCTGGAACGAGGAACTCGACGAAATCCCCGCTTCGCACCATCACGCGGGGCCAGGCGGAGAAAGTGAGCAAAACGCTCGCCGCGAAGAACGTCATCGTCGATTGGGCCATGCGTTACGGCTCGCCGTCGATCGCCTCGCGCGTGGAGGCGCTCGCCGCCCAGGGTTGCGACCGGCTCATCGCTTTTCCGCTCTATCCGCAATACGCCGGCGCGACCACCGCAACGGCCAACGACAAGGTCTTCGACGCACTGAAGACGCTGCGCGTGCAGCCGGCGCTGCGCACCGTGCCGGCTTATCCGCAAGACCCCGTCTATATCGCCGCGTTGGCGCGCTCGATCAAACAGCATGTCGGTAAGCTCGACGTTGCCCCTGAGGCGATCCTCGCATCGTTCCACGGATTGCCGCAGACCTACGTCGACCGAGGCGATCCGTATCAGCAGCAATGCGTCGAGACCGTCGAGGCATTGCGCGAAGCGCTTGGGCCGCTCGGTGCCAAGCTCAAGCTCACCTTCCAATCGCGCTTTGGCCGCACCGAGTGGATCAAGCCCTACACCGACAAGACCGTCGAGGCGCTGGCGCGCGACGGCGTGAAGTCCATCGCCATCGTCACCCCCGGATTCGCCGCCGATTGCATCGAGACGCTCGAGGAGATCGCCGAGGAGAACAAGGAGATCTTCCACGAATTCGGCGGCGAGCAGTTCAGCTACATTCCCTGCCTCAACGACGGCGATGGGGGCATCGAGGTGATCGTCCACCTCATCGAGCGTGAGCTGCAAGGCTGGGAGTAGTGTTGCCCGTCATCGACTGGAAGCTGGTCGAGTTCAGGCGCGCCAAAAGACAAGAAGAACTGTCGAATGATGCGAGCGGTTTTCATCGTGGCGCTGAGCCTGGTGGTCGGAGTCATGGTGGTCGGCATCTTGGCGCCCCCTGCGGCTTCGGCCGAGACCGCTACTTCGGCGGAAGCCGGGGGGCCCTTCGCCTATGTGACGGTCGCCGGCGCGCCGGGCGACGGGGAGGTGGCGCTCGCGGCCGCGCTCAGCCGGCAGCTTGCCGCGCGTGGGTTGACCCTGGCGACCGCCTTCCAGGCCAATGTCTACGAGGTGCAGGGCACGGTGCGGGTTGCGCCCGGCGCCAAGGGCAAAGAGAGCATCACCATCATCTGGGTGGTGCTCGCGCCCGACGGCACGCAGGTCGGCGTCACGCGCCAGACAAAAGATGTGCGCAAAGGCTCCCTCGACAAGAAATGGGGGCCTGCCGCCAACGCGGCGGCTGCGGCGGCAGCCGAGGACATCGCCAAGCTCATCCCAAAATAGGCTGGATTAAACGGGGAGCCTGCGTCGAGCATCTTATATTTCATCGACCTCGCACCCACTTATCTGCCGCGAGGAAGGCTAGCCAGAAGAACGCCAAGACTTGACCAAGAACCTCTAGCCAAATGCCTCCGGGAGGGCGTCATGTTCGGCTTCAATATCTTCGTCATCGCTCTGCTGATTCTGTTCATCGCTGTGATCGCCGCCGGCGTGAAGATCGTGCCGCAGGGCTGGAACTACACGGTCGAGCGCTTCGGACGGTACACGCGCACGCTCAGGCCCGGGCTCACCCTGATCATTCCCTTCATCGACCGCATCGGGCGCAAGCTCAATGTCATGGAGCAGGTGATCGAGGTGCCGAGTCAGGAAGTCATCACCAAGGACAACGCCATGGTGAGGGTGGACGGCGTGGCTTTCTTCCAGGTGCTGGATGCAGCACAGGCGAGCTATGAGGTGACCAATCTCCAGATCGCCATCCTCAATCTCACCATGACGAATATCCGCACGGTGATGGGCTCCATGGACCTCGACAAGTTGCTATCTGAGCGCGACGAGATCAATCACCGCCTGCTCAAGGTGGTGGACGACGCGACGCATAATTGGGGCGTCAAGGTCACTCGCATCGAGATCAAGGACATCGAGCCGCCGCGCGATCTGATCAATTCGATGGCGCGGCAGATGAAGGCCGAGCGCGACAAGCGCGCGGCGATCCTGGTGGCTGAGGGCGAGCGGCAGGCGGCGATCCTGACCGCCGAGGGCTCCAAGCAGGCACAAATTCTCGCCGCCGAAGGCCGCCGCGAGGCGGCTTATCGCGACGCCGAGGCGCGCGAGCGCTCGGCAGAGGCCGAGGCCAAGGCCACGCAAGTGGTCAGCGAGGCGATCAGCAAGGGCAGCGTGCAGGCGATCAACTATTTCGTCGCCAACAACTATATCGGTGCGCTGAAGGCGCTCGCCGAGGCGAAGAACCAGAAAGTGCTCATTTTGCCGCTCGAAGCGACGTCGGTGATTGGCGCCATCGCCGGCGTCTCAGAGATCGCTCGCGAAGCATTCGGGAGCGGTGGCGATTCGGCGTCGCCGGCGCAACCGGGTCAGACCAAGGCGCCAGCCGGTCAGCGCCAGCGCGCAGGCGGCTCCGTTCCATCCGTCTAGCCGGCGGGGAGTCGATCCATGGAAAGCATTCTCGCACTCGGCGCCTGGAACTGGATGATTCTTGCCGCCATCCTGTTCGTACTGGAGGTGATGTCCCCCGGTATCTTCCTGATGTGGTTCGGCGCTGCCGCGGCCGCCACGGCTCTTATCGTGTTTCGTTACGACATCGCCTGGCAGTGGCAGCTCATTTGGTTCTGCGGCCTCTCGCTGGTTTCGGTGCTGCTTGCCGCCAAATATTTGCGCAAGCATCCGCTCGACAGCGAGCGGCCGCTCTTGAACGAGCGCGCGGTGCAGCTGATCGGCCAGTCCTTCGTTTTGATCGATCCGATCGTCGACGGCAAAGGCAGCATCAAGACCGGCGACACGATCTGGCGGGTGGAAGGCCCTGAGCTCCCCAAAGGCGCGCGCATCAAGGTGGTCGGCGCCAACGGCACGGTGCTGAAGGTGGTGCCGGGAGCCGCGGCCGCGGCCTAGCCCAAGAACCACCGCTGCACGGCGTCCCGCCCGCTCGGGTCGAGCGTGAGATAGAGCTTGGTGCGCCGGAGCAGGAAATCTTCCGCCGTCGTGGCGTCCTCGACCTCCCGCGCATGATCGAGTTCGGCGCGCGTCACGCCGGGAGCAATCTCCTCAGCCAGAGCCGGAGTGGTGCCGATTCGCTCGAAAAGCGTCTCGACCTGGTCGCCATAGGTCAGCGCCAAGCGGCGGCGCGTCGCACCGGCGATACTGCCGGGTCCTCGCTCGGCGACGGCGAGAAGCTCGGGCTTTGAAAGCGTGCCGCCATAGAGCGGCACGTCCTTGGTCCAAGCGCCGCTCATGGCGGCGCCGAGCCGCTGCAAGCTGTCCAGCACCTCCTCAGCCATGGCCCGGTGGGTGGTGAGCTTGCCGCCATAGAGGCTGACGAAGCCGCCTTTCCCATTGGCGACCGAGGAGAGCTCGGGGCTCCGGCTGATGCGGCTTGGTGTTGCGCCCGCATCGTCATGCAACGCGCGCACGCCCGACCAAGTGAAGACGACATCGGTGGGCGCCGCGGGGCGCGGGCCGGCGAAATACCGATTATAGGCGGACAGCAGATAGGCTTTCTCCTCCTCGGAGCAGTGCGCCTCGCCAGGATCGCCCTCATGGGTCACGTCGGTCGTACCGACGATCAGGAAGCGCCCTTCGAGCCAAGGAATCACGAAAATCACCCGCTCCTCTTCGTCTTGCAGCGTATAGGCGTCGGTCTGCGCAGGTTGAGGCATCGGCAGCACGATGTGGCTGCCGCGCACCAGCCGCAACGGCCGCGGCGGCGGGGCGCCCTCGGTCAGGCTATCGACGCGCGCGACCCACGGACCCGCCGCATTGACGATGAAGCGCGCTTCCACGCTTCGCTTCTGCCCGCGCTCGTCGAGCGCGACTGCGTAGCCGTTGGCGAACGGCGCAATGGCGGTGACGGCGCGGCGATTGAGAATATCGGCCCCGCGGGCGCGCGCATCGAGGAGAACGGAGAGCGTCAGCCGCGCGTCGTCGGTCAGGCAGTCGCAATAGTGCAGAACCGAGCTCAGTCCCTCCTGGCGGAGCCGCGGCAACTGAGCGATGTCATCGTCATCGAGCCGCCCGCTTGCCGGCAACCCATCGCCGAAGGACAGCGCGTCATAGAGCGCAAGACCCGCCCTCAGTACCAAGGCCTGGCGCCGCTGTCCGCCATAGATCGGCAAAAGAAACCGCAGCGGCGTGACGAGATGCGGTGCGGTCTTGAGCAATTGCGCCCGCTCGACCAGGGATTCGCGCACGAGGCCGAACTCCAAACGTTCCAGATAGCGCAAGCCACCGTGGATTAGCTTCGATGAGGTCGAAGAGGTCGCCCCCGCGTAATCCCCCATCTCGGCGAGCATGACTTTCAGGCCGCGGCCGGCGGCGTCGCGCGCGACCGCGGCGCCGTGAATGCCGCCCCCGATGACCAGGACGTCGAATGCCTGCTCCGCCACCAATCCCTCCCCGGCTGGGGAGGGATTATAGTGGACGATCCCGGCCCGCTGTCAGGGACGTTGGGCTTGGCCCTTGAGGGCCTGTTCGGCCGCGGAGCGGCTATCGTAGCCCTTGCCGATGATCTTCAGGTTACTCGCCGGGCTCGGATGCGAATCCAGCACCGCGCAATAGCCGGTGAAGTCCCTGACGACAAAGTGCTGTTGTTGGTTGGCGGCGACCGCCGGTATCGAAAGCCCTGCCAGCAAGGCTGCGGCGATGAGATATTGCTTCATTGGGACAACTCCTCTTGGTGGAGCAGCACCTCCCAGGCAAAACATAGTCACTCGCAGCGCGCGGCGCTCACAGCGGAGCTGCGGCCTTTCGGCGCGATGCCGCGATGCCGCAACCATATAGAGCCCGTGCACGCGGGCGAAACGGCGCGCAATCGCCGCAATCCTTCTATAGGGTGTGTGTCTCTACTGCCCTCGGCTTCGCGAGCAAGCTCCCGTGAACGCGCATCACCAGGGGACCGATCTCAGCAGGCGGCACCGGCGTCCCGAGATCATGGACGCTCCCGATTTGCCCGCCGCGCGGCTGGCGCAGACGCTGAATGGCTTGCGTCTCGTCAATACCGTGACGCAATCGAGCCGGCTGATGTGGCCCGATCTTCTGGCTGCCGCCAAACGGCATCCGGGCAAGACGGTGCGTGTACTCGATGTCGCGTGCGGAGGCGGTGACGTGCTAGTGACGCTCGCGCGCTGGGCGGCTAAGGCTTCGCTCGATGTCGAGCTGGCGGGCTGCGATGCGAGCGAAGAGGCCGTTTCGCATGCGCGCGAGGCCGCTGTGCACGCTGGCTCTCCCATCAGTTTCTTCACGCTCAAGGTCGCGCGCGACCCTCTGCCGGAGGGCTAC
This sequence comes from uncultured Alphaproteobacteria bacterium, assembly GCA_963764005.1. Taxonomy (GTDB): domain Bacteria; phylum Pseudomonadota; class Alphaproteobacteria; order Rhizobiales; family Methyloligellaceae; genus Methyloceanibacter. The sequence goes on from CAVXQX010000001.1 coordinate 11,080, forward strand.
CACATGATCATGAGCACGCTCTTTCTGCATCATCTCGACGAGGATGACGCGATCGCATTCCTACGCGAGGGGGCGGCGAGGGCGCGGGATCGGTTGCTGATCCAGGATATCTTGCGCAGCCGGCTGAGCTATTGGTTCGCGCGCGCCGGCACGCGGCTCCTCCTTCTCAACGATATCTGCCGGCTCGATGGCCGCACCTCGGTCGAGGGGGCGTTCACGCGGGAAGAAGCGAGGGAGCTTGCCAAGAAGGCAGGTCTTGCGGACGCCGAGATCGTGCCGCGCTTTCCCTTCCGCCATCTGATCCGCTGGGTCAGGCCTGATACGACATGACATCGGCATAGCCCCTGAGCCGCGTCGACTGTGCGAGCCAAGTCACGAGACATGGCAGCAACCTCGCCGTGCCGATGGTGAGTGCGTGCAGCCGTCTCGTCTCGAACAGCACGTTGACCATCGAAGCCCAGCGAAATTGGGGGCCGAGCCGGGCGATCATGCGGCGCTGGAATTCATTAGCGTCTTTGCCCGCCAGCACGGCTTGCGCCGCATCGATTCCCGACAGTAGCGCGATCGACATGCCGTCGCCGGTGAAAGACGGGATCACGGCGATCTGGTCGCCGACCGGAAAGATCGCCGGCGATAACACCTCTCGGCGAAGATAGCCGTAGGGGATGGCGGCGACCGCGACCGGCTTGTTCCATCGGGGCTCGGCGCCATCGAGTAGCTCGGCGAGAAGCGGCGATTGTTGCGCAAGGTGGGCCGCCTGGGATCCCCACTCGGCGCCGATGCGCTGGAGCAGCGCGCTATGCATAACCCAGCATAGCGTCACGAACTCGTCCTCGACGACGATAGCGCCAATATAGCCGCCGTCGAACATCATGAGCTGGACGACGCCGTCGAGGAGCGCGCGCGCAGATGGGCGGACGCGGAGCTGGAGCTTGAAGCCGACCATGTCGCTGGGCGTGCGGGGAAATTGGCGGAGGTTATGCTTGCCGCTCGCCAGCGCCATCGCTCTCGACGTGAGCTTCTTGCCGCCGGCCTTCACCACGATCGACGTATCCGTCGCGCTCACCTCGGTTACGGTCATGCCGCGTCTGACCTCTGCGCCGGCGGTTGCCGCCTTCTCCAGCAAGGCCTGGTCGAGGCGGTAGCGCGAGTAACCGGCGGCGCGGAAGGGAAGGGGCGCCTCGGCATAGCTCGCTCCCGCCGCCAACCTGAACGTGCCGATGGAGCTCGCTCCCATGGTGTGCACGTCGATGCCGAGATAGCTCAGAAGCGTTTGCGCCTCTTCACTCAGAAACTCGCCGCAAACCTTGTGATGGGGTGAGCGGGTGCTTTCGAGCAGGAGGACAGGAGCGCCGTTGCGGGCGAGCTCGAGCGCGAAGGCAGCGCCGGCAAGACCGCCGCCGACAGCGATGAAAGGCGCCTCTCGCATCGATAAAGGTAGGCGGTTTCCGCGCGTAGGATCAACCCTCGCCCAGCATTCGCCGAATTAGGCGACGCCGAGCGTGGCGACAATGCAACCGGCGTAGTGCCCAGGGGGTTGCCCTAATCACACATGCCCGCTCGCCTTATTTGGTGGTTAGGGTGACACTGTCATCGTTCGCCACCTCCGGGACCCCATGGCCGATATCGTCATCATCAATCCTCGGTTCGACATTTCTTTCTGGGGGCTGGAGCATTGCATGAAGCTGTTCGGCAAGCGCGCTAACTTGCCGGTCGCATGCCTAGCCTTGCTCGCCGCGCTCGTTCCCGACCACCACGACGTGACGGTGATCGACGAGAACGTCGAAGACATTGACTTCGATCGCCTCGGCCGCGCCGACCTTGTCTGCCTGACCGGCATGAGCATCCAAGGTCAGCGGTTGATCGAGATCCTCGAGGATGTGAGGTCGCGGGGCGTCTTGGTCGTCGTTGGAGGACCCATGGCGACCGTTGAGCCCGAAGTCCTGGAAGGGCTTGCCGACGTCATCTTCGTTGGCGAAGCGGACGAAACGTGGCCGCGCTTCTTGCGGGAGTGGGAGCAGGGCACCCACCAAGGCCGCTACAAGCAGGCTGAGAAGACCGATATGGCGCGGCTGCCGCTGCCGCGCGTCGATCTGCTGAAGGCGGACCGTTATATGTTCGGAAGCTTGCAGATCTCCCGCGGCTGCCCCTTCACGTGCGAATTCTGCGACATCATCGTGACCTTCGGCCGAAAGCCTAGGCTTAAAGGGAGCGAGCAAGTCCTGGCCGAGCTCGAAGCTTTCGAGCGAGCCGGGCTGAAGATCGTCTTCGTCGTTGACGACAACCTGATCGGCAACAAGAAGGCGATCAAGTCGGTGTTGCGTGACATCGTGAAATGGCAACAAGAGCGCGCTTACCCGCTAACGCTGTTCACCGAGGCTTCGCTGGATCTTGCCGAGGACGAGGAGTTGATGCAGTTGATGGGGCTCGCGAATTTCCAGAGCGTCTTCATCGGCATCGAGACGCCGAACGAGGATTCGCTCCGCGAAACCAAAAAGCTGCAGAACGTGCGCCCGAACGCCGGTACCCTGCTCGAGCGCGTTCGGCGCGTACAGCAGCATGGCCTCGATGTCTGGTGCGGCATGATCGTCGGTTTTGATCATGACGATGCCTCGATCTTCGAGGTTATGCCGAAATTCCTCGCCGAGGCGCGCATCTCCGCCGCGCTCATCGGCATGCTACACGCGATTCCGACAACGCCACTCTACGACCGCCTCAAACAGGCCGGGCGGCTCCACGACGAAGACGCAAGCGAGATTTACGGGACCAATGTCGATCCGCTGGGCATGTCTCCGCAACAGTTGCGCGACGGTTTCATACGGGTGATGCAAGCCTGCTATGAAGCCGCCGCCTACTTCCAGCGCCTCGATGCCCAATTCATCGACGAGAATTTCAAGTTCACTCTGCATCAGCTTCCATATTGGCAAAGCCATAAATGGGCGTGGGCGAAGCGTTGCTTCTGGAACTATGTCAAGTTCGCCGTCATTGCGTCACGCCTGACAAGCCGGTTGAGCGACGGCGCTCTCCGTTCGAGATATAGGCGGCAGCTTTGGCGGGTATTCCGTGCGCGCTGGCGCGAGCCGCATATCTTGTTCACTTACGCGATCAAGGTCGCGTCGCATTACCACTATGCCGAGTTGGCGCGCGCCATGACTGCTCATGATGGTAGTGGGGCGATGCCAGATGCCGGTCGCTCATTTTCACGTGCCAAGCGACGGGTTGATGCGCGGGCATTCGCCTAAGCGACGCCGGCGCGGAGCAGGTCGTGCACGTGAATGATGCCGATCGGACGTCCGTTCTCGACCACGAACAGGGCGGTGATGCGCGTCGCGTTGATCAATTCGAGCGCTGCACTGGCCAGGAGATCGGGCGATACGGTCTTGGGCGCCGGTGTCATGATCTCCTGCGCGCGCTTTGCAAGCAGACCGTCGCCCATATGGCGGCGAAGATCGCCGTCGGTGATGATGCCCTTGAGATAGCCGTTCTCGTCGACGACCCCGAGGCAGCCGAGCGCCTTCTCGGTCATGACGACGATGGCTTCCGCCATCACCTGGTCGGCGGCGGCGAGCGGCAAGCGGTCGTCCTTATGCATCAGGTCGCTGACGAATTTCAGGCGCGCGCCGAGTTGGCCGCCCGGGTGCAGCATCTTGAAGTCGCGTGCGGTGAAGCCCTTGCTGTCGAGCAGCGCCATGGCGAGGCAATCCCCGAGCGCCAGCTGCATGACCGTGGAGGTGGTCGGCGCGAGGCCATGCGGGCAGGCTTCCTTCGCCTGCGGCAGAGCCAGCACCAAGTCCGCGGCCTCGGCGAGCGTCGAGCCGGGATTGGAGGTCACGGCCACCAGCGGCACGGCGAAGCGGCGGGAATAGGAGACGATATTGCCGAGTTCGACGGTCTCGCCCGACCAGGAGAAGGCGAGGATTACGTCATCGCGGGTGATCATGCCGAGATCGCCATGGCTGGCCTCGCTCGGATGCACGAAATAGGCGGGGGAACCGGTCGAGGAGAGCGTGGCCGCCACCTTCAGCCCGACATGGCCGCTCTTGCCCATGCCGGTGACGATCACCCTGCCGCGGCAGTTCCGCAGGATCTCGATCGCCTCCGCGAAGCTGTCGATGAGGTCGCCGGCAAGCGCGGCCTTCAGCGCGCTCAAGCCTTCGGCTTCGAGTTGCAGGGTACGCGTCGCCGAGGCAATCGTTTGGCCGTGGTTATCGCGCAGCAGGCGATCCCGCTTAAGGCCGATCGACATGATCGTGCTTCCCCCGTTTCTTGCGTCGCACCCGACTTTAGCACGGATTAGGGAGCTGCAAGGCGGAAGAACAGAGCCATTTCGGGGCAGGGCAAAACGCCCCAGTCACTCTCTATTGCCTCTGGGCTTTGCCGATCAAACGCTTCCGATGGATGCAGTTCCGCCCGTGCCCGAGATCGGCTTACCACGGAGGCCGGCGAGAGCAGCTCCGAGCCGGCTAACTGACCATCGCGTGTCCGCCGGCATCGAGATCCGAGGTGAGTCCGGCATAGTTCTCGATGGGGCCGGGATAACGAACAGCGCCGTGATCAGGAAGATCATCTGGTTGCTGCCGCCCATGGCAAGCGCGGTGGTTCCGAACCAGCCGAGCACCCGTGGGTGGGGAGGCGCGACGCCGTTCTCGCAAGAGGTCAAACTCATCAACCCGAGGTCCTGCGCGAGGTTGTTTTTTTACACACGCAATCGACCACAAAACCGTTACCAACACGCTCTTTACGCCCTGCAATTGTCGAGTGTTTCAGCGGGTGGGAGCGGGGAAGTCTCGTCGAGTGCAAGGCGCTGACGCTGCGCGTTAACCATACATTCACCAAATGCCCGAAGGAGCGGTGCGATCATGGTAAATGAAACGGAAATTCGCTTTGCCTTGGCGAAGAAGCAAAATGGATCTCTTTCCTCCCAATCAATATCGCGGATGGAATGCGCCGCAGGGGAAAAGTTGGCTCGTGACGCCGAGGGCCGAACCCGCGCCAAGCCTCACGCCCCTAAGGCTTCTCGACGAGCAACCACGCCCCCGGACGCCGATGATCACGGGATCACCGATCTTCTCATTCAGGGACTTTTGGACCGACTGCCGAAGCCCAATGCGATCTGGTCGCTCGAGGATCGTGCGAAATGGCTGCGCACGGCCGCCAGTATTTTCGGTCTTGTCTACAAGTCGAACGATGGCGATCAGAGGGAGCTCGGTGTTGTGTTGCTCAAGCTGGATGCCGGCAATCCGTCGATGACGGAGGCGATCGTCACCGGCTTCATCGGTCAGTGAACGACGCAAGACGCACAGACGTTATGCGAGCCCGGCAAAGCTGCCGACGCGCCGAAGGCGCGGCCCATTCTCGGCAGAAGCTGA
>CAVXQX010000002.1:0-11905 GCA_963764005.1 uncultured Alphaproteobacteria bacterium
GAGTCGAAACCAAGCACCTCGACCGGAACCGACGGACCCGCTTCTTTCACTTGTACGCCATGATCGTCGATCAGCGCCCGAACGCGGCCATAGGCCGAGCCCGCCACGATCAGATCGCCGACATGCAGCGTGCCGCGCTGAATGAGCGCGGTGCCGACGGGACCGCGGCCCCGTTCCAGCTTGGCCTCGACGATCACGCCTTCGGCGGCGCGCTTCGGGTTGGCCTTGAGCTCCAGAACCTCGGCCTGCAACAGAATGGCCTCAAGCAGCTTGTCTAATCCGATGCGCTTCAGCGCTGAAACTTCCAGTTCCAGCGTGTCGCCGCCCAAGCTCTCCACCACGATCTCTTGACTGAGCAACTCGGTGCGGACGCGCTTCGGGTCGGCGCCAGGCTTGTCGATCTTGTTGATGGCGACGATCATCGGCACCCTGGCCGCCTTGGCGTGATTGATCGCCTCGACGGTTTGCGGCTTCACGCCGTCGTCGGCCGCGACCACAAGAATGACGATATCCGTCACTTGAGCCCCACGCTGCCGCATGGCGGTGAAAGCCTCGTGACCCGGCGTATCGATGAACGTGATCTTGTTCCCCGCCGGCGTCACGACCTGATAGGCGCCGATATGCTGGGTGATGCCGCCGGCCTCGTGCGACACGACGTCGGTGGTGCGAATGGCGTCGAGCAGCGAGGTTTTGCCGTGATCGACATGGCCCATGATGGTGACGACCGGCGCCCGCGGCGTGAGATCCTCGTCATGGTCCTCCTCGCCGATGAAGCCTTCTTCCACGTCGGCTTCCGACACGCGGCGCACGACATGGCCGAACTCTTCGGCAACCAGCTGCGCGGTATCGGAATCGATCACGTCGGTGATCTTGTGCATGGTGCCGTCGCGCATCAGCGACTTGATGACGTCGACGCCGCGCTCGGCCATGCGGTTGGCGAGTTCCTGAATGGTGATGATCTCCGGGATCACGACTTCGCGCTGAATCTTGGCTTGCGCCTGCGGTCCCGCGATCTGCTTCTTCTGGCGCTCCTGCCGCCGCTTTAGCGAGGCGAGACTGCGCTGACGCTGCTCCTCATCGAGCGCATTGGTGATGGTGAGGCGGCCACGCACGCGCTGCTCGGTGGCTCGCTTCGGCGCCACGCGCTCCTTCTTGCTATGCCGGTCATCCAGCGCGCCGCGTTTCGGAGCTTCCTCAACTTCGTTGGTGAGATGCTTCCGCGCCGTATCCTCGCCTTTGCGGCGAGCTTCGGCTTCCGTCGCAAGACGCGCCTGCTCTTTAACCTGTCGCTCGTCGGCTTCCTCGCGCTCCTTGACGCGTACGTCCTCGGTGACGACGCGGAGTGCGGCCTCTACCTCGGCGCGCTCGCGCTCCTCGGCCTCGCGAACTTTGGAATCGCTCAGTGCCCGGACCCGCGCATCCTTCTCTTCATCCGAGAGCTGGCGCAGCACCACGCCGGAACGGCGCGATTGCGAACTCTTCGGCTCTCGGCTTTTTCTGCGGAGCCTCGGCGGCGACCGGCGGCGCCTTGACAGGCGCCTCCTCGGCGATCGGGGCCGTTCCACCGGCGCCGACGGCGCGGCGTTTCTTCTTCTCCACCAGGACAGATTTCGAGCGCCCATGGCTAAAGCTTTGCCGCACATGGCCGGACTCCACGGTCCGACGCAAATTGAGCGTCATTTTACGCCCGGGCGCGGTCTTATCGTCGGTCTCGTTCGTCTCGCTCATATCCTGTCCGTATCCGATCCATTTGGCTTTGCGGATGCGCTCATTGCGTTGCGGTAGCGCTCAAGCCTTGAGGCAGCCGCAAGCAGCGCTAGAGCCGCTCCGCCCTGGATTAGCGCTGCATGTATCACATTTGTCCTACCCGATGCCAAACTCAATTCATCGGTGCTAAGCGCGCGGCTTGGCGCGACCCATTGATCCCGGGATTCCGCCCGAAACTTGCCGTCGAGCTTGCGACAACCGTCCTCGCTGGCCTCTTTGGCGTGCAGGAGGGCGATCACCTCGCCTTTGCCGATGGCCTCCTCGATCTTGGCGAAACCGAACACCACCTGACCGGCCTTATTGGCAAGCGCCAAAGCGCCTAAGGCCGTTTCGGCCAACAGCCGGTCGACCTGGTCGGCAAGGCCAGGCGGCACGCTGACCTTGGTCTTCAAGGCGGAGGCAAACACGTTGCGCTTGGCGGCTTCGGCCACGCAATCCTTGGAAGCGGTCAGCCAAACGCCCCGACCCGGCAGCCGCTCTCTTAAGTCTGGGACGATGGTGCCGTCCGGCCCCAGCACGAAGCGGATCAGCTCTGCCTTGGGTCTTCGGTCGCGCGTTAGCGCGCAGCGGCGAACGGGGCCGGTTTCCTCGTCCCCGTCAAGCTCGTCAAGTTGACTTGCCGCTTGCTGCAATGGTTGACGCTCCCGCTCATGACGCTTCTTCGGCGGCGGTCTCGCCGGATTCAGTTTCCGCGTCGGGCGCTTCCTCGGGCGGCGGCGCCAAATCCGCCTCGCTGATCCAGCCGGCCTTGACGCGGGCCGCAAGGATCAGCGCCTCGATTTCCGGCTTGCCGAGGCCATGGCCGTCGAGAATGCCGGGGTGACGCGTCGTCTCTTTGTCTTTCCGCTCGCTCCAGCCGGCCAGGTCGTCCGTGGCGCAATCGGCCAGATCCTCGACCGTCTTGATGTTGTTCTCGCCGAGCGACACCAGCATCGCATTATTGACGCCGGGCACCTCGGCAAGCTCGTCCTTGACGCCGAGCGCCTTGCGCTTTGACTCGAGCTCGGCCTCGATCTTTTCCAGATATTCGCGGGCGCGAGTCTGAATCTCGGCGGCCGTGTTCTCGTCGAAGCCTTCGATCGAGGCGATCTCGGACGGCTCGACAAAGGCGACCTCTTCCACCGAAGAGAAACCTTCCGAGGCGAGCAGCTGCGCGATCACCTCGTCCACGTCGAGTGCCTCCATGAAGGTGGAGGAGCGCTCGGCGAACTCAGTCTGACGCCGCTCCGACTCGCTTGCCTCTGTCATAATGTCGATATCCCATCCAGTGAGTTGCGAGGCGAGCCTCACATTTTGTCCCTTACGGCCGATGGCGAGCGAGAGCTGCGCATCCGGCACCACCACTTCGATCCGCTCGGCGTCCTCGTCGAGCACCACCTTGACCACCTCTGCCGGCGCCAGTGCGTTCACGATGAAGGTCGCCGCATCCGGCGACCATTGAATGATGTCGATCTTCTCGCCTTGCAGCTCGTTCACCACCGCTTGCACGCGGCTGCCGCGCATACCGACGCAAGCGCCGACCGGATCGATCGATGAGTTCGCGCGACACCACCGCGATCTTGGCGCGGCTGCCGGGATCGCGCGCCACCGATTTGATGGTGACGATGCCGTCATAGACTTCCGGCACCTCTTGCGCGAACAGCTTGGCCATGAATTCGGGATGCGTGCGCGACAGGAAAATCTGCGGGCCACGCTGCTCGCGGCGCACGTCATAGACATAGGCGCGGATGCGGTCGCCATAGCGGAAATTCTCGCGTGGCAACGCTTCGTCGCGCCGCACGATGGCCTCGGCCCGGCCAAGGTCGACGACGATATTGCCGTACTCGACGCGCTTGACGATGCCGTTCACGATTTCGCCGACGCGGTCTTTATATTCGTCATATTGGCGCTCGCGCTCGGCCTCGCGCACTTTCTGCACGATGACTTGCTTGGCGTTCTGCGCCGCGACGCGTCCGAAATCGAGCGGGGGCAGCGGTTCGGCGATGAAGTCGCCGGCTTGCGCCGCCGGATTGCGGCGCCGCGCTTCCTCGAGCGAAATCTGCGTGGCGTCCATGGTCACGGTCTCGACCACCTCGAGCAGCCGCGCCAGCCTGATCTCTCCCGTCTTCGGATCGACCTCGGCGCGGATCTCATTCTCGCTGCCGTAGCGCGATTTCGCCGCCTTCTGGATCGCATCCTCCATGGCGGAGATCACCACCTGGCGGTCGATCGCCTTCTCGCGCGCGACCGCGTCCGCGATCTGCAGGAGCTCCAGCCTGTTGGCGCTTACGCCTGCCTGAGCCATTATCTATTCCTCCGATTAATCCTCGGACGCGAGGGTGACCCGCATCCGCTAATTTCAATTCGCAGTTTTTCTGGCAGTAAGATCGGCGCGAACCGAGTCCTTGCCCGCGACCAGCTTCGCCTCGCCGATCAGCGAGAACGGCAGCCCGATCGTGACCGGCTCGTTCTCGCCCGGCAGATCGATCTTCAGCCTAACTTCGTCCTTCACCACGCCCTCGATCACGCCGCGGAAGCGTTTGCGTCCATCGACCGGCTCATTCAGCTCTATCTTCGCCACGTGACCGGCCCACGACGTGAAGTCGCTGGGCCGCACCAGAGGCCGGTCGACGCCGGGCGATGAAACCTCCAGCCGGTAGCTGTTCGGCATCGGATCGTGCGCCTCGAGCAACACCGACAGCTTGCGGCTGATCGAAGCGCAATCGGCGATCGTCAACTGTCCGTCGGGTCGCTCCGCCATCAGCTGCACCGTGCCGCCGTCGCGCCCCGAGACCAGCACCCGCACCAACCGAAAGCCAAGCTCCTCGAGCACCGGCATCGCCAGATCGGCGATCTCGCGCGCCGGCCCGGTCTCGCGGAAGAAACGGCGATCTCCGCTCTCGTTCAGGTGAGGCATATCTTGGATCTTCGGCGCTCGCGACCAAGCGAAGCCATTGAGCCTAACAAAAAGGAGCGGGCGAAGGCCCACTCCTGACCAAAGGAAATCATGAGTTCGAGCGGAATATACGACCTTTTTCTAAGGTTTCAAGCGCGGTTTGGCCCTATTCGCCGCCCAGAACGTCCTTTTTGATCCGGTCGAAATCGTTAATTCGCTGGTAGCTCAGCGCACACAGGCAGGACGAATAATTGCCGCCGATGGCGGTTCCCCCGAAGGCGAGGCTATCCTCGAAGGTGCAATTGGCATCGCGATAGGCGATCCATTGCTTCTGCGCATCCTTGAGATCGCCGGCTTGAATATCCGAAGCCTGGCTCATTTCCTTGCCGGCGGACCGGACCGCCCCGACCATGTCTTTATAAGCCTGATTCAGGGCGGCATCGGCCTTGTCGGCGGCACGCGCCACGCAGGCTTTATAGTCCGGGTTTGAGTTGGTTGCGCTCTCACAGTCTTTGTAGCAGGCGGCCTCGATATCCGTGCCGGCAAAGGCCGTAAGCGGCGCGAGCAGCATCGTTGCGGCGAAAAGCAGGAGGTCGTGGTCCCATGGGTCACTCCGTTCAGCGCTTTGCGAAGCTGAGATAGACAGGCTTTCGCCCCGCCGCCAAGGCCTTCCGCTCGTAGCGCGTCTCCGCCCAATCGGAGGCACGGATGCGCCAGTCGCCGGCGCACTCGGCTTGCCACTCGAAGGCGCCGTTGCGCGACACGAGAAACAACGCCTCCGCCGCGTAATCGGCATCGTCGCTGGCAAAGCGGAGAACGCCGCCCGGCCGCAAGCTGCGCGCAAGCTCGGCGATCGTCTCTTGTGAGACGAGCCTGCGCTTTTGTTGCCGCTTCTTCGGCCAAGGATCGGGAAACAGAATGAAGGCGGCGCCGATCGAGCCGCTCGGCAGCCAGGACAGCACCTCGCGCGCGTCGCCGTCATGGATGCGGATGGTCGTGAGCTCCCGCGTCTCGATGGCGCCGAGCAGGCTCGCGACGCCATTGATGAAGGGCTCGGCGCCGATAAAGCCGATCTCCGGATGGCGCTCCGCTTGTGAAAGGAGATGCTCGCCGGAGCCGAAGCCGATTTCGAGCCACACCTCGTCGCACCGAGATATCGAACAGCTGCGTGAGTGGGGCCGGCGCCGGCTTGCGAAGATCAAGACGAAGCAGCGGCAACAGCTCGCCGAGGAGCTGCTCCTTCCGCCCGCTCAAGGGGCGCGCCTTGCGCCGGCCGTAAGATCTTAAGGGCCGTGCTTCGCCAGTTCGGTGCGCCGGTAGGGGACTTCTTCTCCATCCCCCGTCATGCCCGGCCTTGTGCCGGGCATCCACGAACTTCTTTTGGCCCATGAACGTGGATGGCCGGGACAGGCCCGGCCAGGACGAGGCTCAGCGAATGGCCTTCGCGCTAGGACAACTCGCCCCGGATCGGCTCGATCAGGTCGAGCTTCTCCCAGGAGAAGCCGCCGTCATTGTCGGGCTGCCGGCCGAAATGTCCGTAGGACGACGTGCGCTCATAGATCGGGCGGTTGAGGCCAAGATGCGTCCTGATCCCGCGCGGGCTGAGGTCCATCACCTCGCGGAGTGCTGCTTCGAGCTTGTCTTCCGCGACCTTGCCGCTGCCGTGCAAATCGACATAGAGCGAAAGCGGCTGCGAAACCCCGATAGCATAAGAGACTTGCAGCGTGCAGCGATCGGCCAGTCCCGCCGCGACCACGTTCTTGGCGAGGTAGCGCGCGGCGTAAGCCGCCGAGCGATCGACCTTGGTCGGGTCCTTGCCGGAGAACGCGCCGCCGCCATGAGGTGCGGCGCCGCCATAGGTGTCGACGATGATCTTCCTGCCGGTGAGGCCGGCATCGCCGTCGGGTCCGCCGATGACGAAACGTCCGGTCGGGTTGACGTAGAATTTTGTGTCGCGGCTGATCCAGCCTTTCGGCATCACCTCATCGACAAAGCCGCGCACGATGTCTTGTATGCGCTCTTGGCTGACATCCTCGCCGTGCTGCGTCGACACGACGACGGACTCCGCGCGCACCGGCTTGCCGTCTTCATAAGCCAGAGTGACTTGGCTCTTGGCGTCTGGTCCGAGCTCGGGCGTCTGGCCGGTGTGCCGGGCCTTCGCCATCTCGTGCAGAAGCCGATGTGCGTAGTAGATCGGCGCCGGCATCAGCTCCTCGGTCTCGCGGCAGGCGTAACCGAACATGATGCCCTGGTCGCCGGCACCTTCGTCCTTCTCTGCTTCTTCCTTGGCGTCGACGCCCATCGCGATGTCGGCGGACTGCTCATGCAAATAATTCTGGAATTCGGCATGCTTCCAGTGGAAGCCCGCCTGCTCGTAGCCGATCTCGCGCACCGCGCGGCGCGCCACCTCCTCGATCTTCTCCTTCGTCACCGACTCCGGCCCGCGCACCTCGCCCGCAAGCACGATGCGGTTGGTGGTGACCAGCGTCTCGCAGGCGACGCGCGCGAACGGATCCGCCGCGAGATAAAGATCGACCACGGCATCCGAGATGCGGTCGCACACTTTGTCGGGATGACCCTCCGACACCGATTCACTGGTAAAGACGTAATTGCGCCGAGACACTGCTCTGCCCTCTCGAATGCAACAAGCTCCGACCCTGGCCTCCGATCGGACGCCAGGGGAGCCTTCTTGCAACGTTTAGGGAGCCGGTCAAGCCCGCCACGAGCGGCGGGCAGATATTATGACGGGGTTTCGCCGGCGCTCAGCGCCCGCACCAGATCGACCACGCTCTTGCGGACTTTGGAGTTGGCGATCTTGACGAAGGCGCGATTGAGCTCGAGCCCTTCGCGGCTGTTGAGGAATTCCAAAATGAACGTCTCGGAATCGGCTTCCGCCATTCCTCTCGCCGTGCCCGCTTCGGCGTGCGGCGCTTCTTCGAAAAAGAACTGCACCGGCACATCGAGAATTTTGGAAATTTGAAACAGCCGGCTCGCGCCGATCCGGTTCACGCCCTTCTCGTATTTCTGCACCTGTTGAAAGGTGAGGCCCATGCTCTCACCGAGCCGCTCCTGACTCATGCCAAGGAGCATCCGGCGCAGCCGCACGCGACTTCCTACGTGAGTGTCGACCGGGTTCGGTTTCTTACCTGCCATGCGCGTGCTCGTGAGATTCATTGTTACCAGTGGAGATTGTATTGGATGAAGTACTTGAGTGCCCGTCGAAGTTCATAGGAGGGCCCAGTTTCCTCGTCAAGCAAAGAGAGTCCGCGCGGCAACAATGCCGCGTCGTTAGGCTAATCGTTGCACGCGATAGGCGAACCAGGACATCAACGCAAGCGCGAGCACGGCGAGTTCCACGGTGCGACCATGTTGCACGATAGATCGTCGGCTTGAGTGCGCGCGGCAGCAATCCATCGACAACGCCTCTCTCGCCCAGACCAAGTTCCGCGACGATGCGTCCGTAAGGATCGACGATCGCCGAGATCCCGGTATTGGCGGCGCGGACCAGCGGCAAACCCTGCTCCACGGCGCGAATCCTCGCTTGATGGAAGTGTTGATATGGGCCGGCGCTGGTGCCGAACCAGGCGTCGTTGGTGATGTTCAGCAGCCATCCGGTTCGCTCCCCCGGCACCATGATAGCGTCAGGAAAGATTATTTCATAGCAGATAAGTGGGCTTGCCTGTGGCGCGCCGGGCACGGTGAGACGTCGCGGACCGCTACCCGCGCTGAACCCGCCGCGAACGCCAGTCATTTGCATGAAGCCGAGGCTCTCCAAGAAATCTTGGAACGGGAGATACTCGCCGAACGGGACAAGATGGATCTTGTCGTAGACGCTGACCACTTTCGCCTTGTCGTCGATGACGAGAAGGCTGTTATAGACGCGACGCTCGTCGAGATTGCCTGACTCATCCCTCGTCTCGACCAATCTCGCCGAGCCGGCGAGGAGCGATGCGCCTTCCGGCAACAGCTCCCCGATCGCAACCAGGGCGTCGGGAGAATCGGCGAGCAGAAACGGCACCGCCGTCTCCGGCCAGATCACCAAATTGACGCCTTGCAGCCCTCGCGTTCCGCCTGCGGACTTACTCAGATCGATATATTCGTTGAAGATCGGCGCCGCGTTCTCGGGGCGCCATTTATTCGCCTGATCGATATCGGCCTGGACGATGCGCAAGCGGATGTCCGTGGTAGCGACGCCGGCAATTTCCAATCGCCGCTCGCCCCAAGCATAACCAAGCGCCAAAAGGACAAGGAGCGAAGCGGCCATTGCGGCGGCGCTTTTCGGTGCGGCCAGCCGCGATCCCGTCAGCGGCACGATGCAGGCGGGACTGGCAAAAACCAGCACGGCGATCAGGCTGAGCGCATAGACGCCGAATACGGACGCGAGCTGCATCAGCCCCGCATTCTCGGTGAGGCCATAGCCGAGCAAATTCCAGGGCAGCCCGGTCAGAACATGGCCGCGAGCGTATTCCGCCAGCGCAAACCCGATCGCCAGAGCCAACGCCCTTGCACCCCCAGGCCGCCACAGCAGGATGGCGAGCGCGCAAGCGCCCGAGAAGAACAGCGCCATACCGCCTGGCATCGCCGTCATAACCAGAGGCAGCAGCCAAGCATGGCGTTCCGGCTCGACCAGAAACGCTTCGGCGATCCAATACAGGCTCACCAAGAAAAAGCCGAAGCCGAACCAGAAGCCGATCAGCGCGGCGCCTTTCAGCCGCGGTCCGCGGCCGCGATTGGTCGCATAGCAGCCATCGAGCAGCCAAACGAGAATCGCGAAGGTGAGAAACAGAACCGGCCAGAGCCCGAATGGCGCGAAGGCGAGGCCCGAGATGGCGCCGGCGAGCATCGCGGCCAGCGCGCGCCGCGCGCCGCTGAGACCAGCCACGAAATTCGCGGGCGTCTCGATCGCGCTTAAGCCGCGCACGGCCTATTTGCGCCCTTGCAGGGAGGTGCGGCTCATTCCGCCTTCGCCTTTTTTGGCGGCGTGTCCTCGCGCGCTTGCGGCTTGCGAATGCGAAGCTTGGTGATGCGTCTCGGATCGGCCTCGAGGACCTCGAACTCGATGCCGCTCGGATGCTTGACCAGCTCCCCGCGCGAGGGGATGCGGCCGGCGAGCGAGAACACCAGGCCGCCCAGCGTATCGATGTCTTCATCTTGCTCGGGCGTGATGAGCACCACGTTGAGATGCGCTTGTAACTCCTCGATCGGCGTCCTTGCGTCCGCGATCAGCCCGCTCTTCGGGTCGTCGATCAGCATCGGCTCTTCGTCCACGTCGTGCTCGTCGTCGATCTCGCCGACAACTTCTTCCACGAGATCCTCGATGGAGACGAGTCCGTCCGTGCCGCCATACTCATCGACGACCAGCGCCAGGTGCATCCGCGTCGTCTGCATCTTGAGCAGGAGATCGAGTCCCGACATCGAGCCCGGAACGTAAAGCAAATCGCGGGTGATGCCGATGGTGCCGACGCCGCGATTGAGGTCGACGGCGCCGAGCATAAGATCGGTCGTGTCCGCGATCTCGGCTTGCGCCGTAATCCACGACATGAGGTCACGGATATGAATCATGCCGCGCGGATCGTCGAGCGTCTCGTGATACACCGGCAACCGCGAATGCTCCGCCTCCTGGAAAACGCGCATCAGCAAGTCGATCGAAATCGTATCCTCCACCGCGATGATGTCGGCGCGCGGCACCATCACGTCCTCGACCGTCAGCTTGCCAAAGCGCAAAATATTGCGGAGCATGGTCCGCTCTTGCGTCGAGAGCGATTGGCCGGTGCTCTTGGCCCGCGCCAGCGCGTCCTCGATCAGCTCGCGTAAGTCCGGCTCTTCGCCCGATACCGAGCCGGCCGAGCAGCCTCTCGAACCAAGACTGGTCCTCTTCGCCCTTATCCTCGGCCGCCGGCCGCGGCGCGTCTTCGTCGAGCGGCGTATTGCTCATGGCGAAACCTTTCTCAAGCCCGCGGCCTCGCTATTGCCGTAAGGATCGGCGATCCCAAGCGTGGCAAGGATCTTGGTCTCGAGCGTTTCCATTTTGACGGCCTCGTCCTCCTGCTCGTGATCGTAGCCGAGCAGATGCAACATGCCGTGCACCACGAGATGCGCGGCATGATCGGCGATGGCAATATTCTGCTGCCTCGCTTCCAGCTCGACCGTCTCGTAAGCGAGCACCACATCGCCGAGATGTCCTTCGTCCTCGCCGCTTGGGAAGGATAGCACATTGGTTGGCGCATCTTTGCCGCGCCATTGGCGGTTCAGCGCCTGCATCTCGGCATCGCCGGTGAGCAGGATCGCGACCTCGCGATCGCTCTCTGTTCTCGGCGCGGCGCCAACGAATGCCGCCATGGCGGCGCGTGAGAGGAGATCGTCGCTGACCTTGGCGCCGTCCCAGGCGTCGGACTGGCGCACGATCTCGATGTCGAGCTGCGGTGTCGCGGCACCAATCTTGGCGCCGCTTCGTCTAGGGCCACCTTCAGCCATTTCGCTCATCCCGCTTCGGCGCGGCTTCGTAGGCGGCGACGATCTTGCCGACGAGCTCGCGGCGGACCACGTCTTTTTGCGTGAAGGCGATATGGGCGATGTCCTCGATGCCTTCCAGCAGAGACACCGCTTCGATGAGGCCGGAATCTTTTCCGAGCGGCAGATCGACTTGCGTCGGATCGCCGGTCACGATCATCTTGCTGCCTTCGCCAAGTCTGGTGAGAAACATCTTCATCTGCATCGGCGTGCAGTTCTGCGCCTCGTCGAGAATGATCACCGCGTGGCTGAGCGTGCGGCCGCGCATGAAGGCGAGCGGCGCGATCTCGATCACGCCGGTGGCGAGCCCGCGCTCGACGCGGTCCGCCGCCAGCACATCGTAGAGCGCATCGTAAAGCGGACGAAGATAGGGATCGACCTTCTCGCGCATGTCGCCGGGCAAGAAGCCGAGCCGTTCGCCGGCCTCGACCGCCGGCCGCGACAGGATCAGCCGGTCGCAGCCGCCGGCATCGAGGCACGCAGCGGCGAAGGCCACCGCAAGATAGGTCTTGCCGGTTCCGGCGGGTCCGGTGGCAAAGATCAGGTCGCTCGCCTGCATCGCGGTGAGGAAGGCGCTCTGCGCCGGGGTGCGCGCCGTGATCAGGCGCTTTCGCGTGCGGATCTGCTGCGCCTCCGGCACCTGTCACGGTTTCGTCGTTGACCTCAGGCTCGAAATTCCGCGCATGGCGGATGGCGCCGACGACTTCTCCCACGCCGATCATCTCCCCTTGTCTGAGCCGCTCATAAAGTTGT
>CAVXQX010000003.1:0-387300 GCA_963764005.1 uncultured Alphaproteobacteria bacterium
GAGGGGCGCTGGTCTTGGTGGCGCCGCTGATCTGCCATACGGCCTTGTCCTTACGCGGGGCCTGCCCCGCCAGCGATGCTACAGGGCCTTATCCAGAGCGAGGTTTAGCCCAAGCACGTTAACACGGGGCTCACCGAGAAGTCCGAGAGTGCGGCCCTCGACGTGCTCAGCAACGAGCTTGCGGACGTCATCTTCCGGCAAGTTGCGCGCCTTCGCAATGCGCGGGACCTGGAAATAAGCGGCTTCAGGCGTGATGTCTGGGTCGAGCCCGCTCCCCGAGGTGGTTACAAGGTCGATCGGGACCTGGGTGGACGGATTTTCCTGCTTCAGCTTCTCCACGTCGCCGGTGACACGATCGATTAGCACCTTATTGGTCGGCCCGAGATTGGAACCCATGGAATTCACGGCGTTATAGGGGACAGACGTCGTTTTCGTAGGGCCGGCCGGCTCTGGCCCGAGCGTGGCCGAGGGGCGCCCGTGGAAGTAGCCATCGGAGGTGAATGCCTGCCCGATCAAAGCCGAGCCGACCACCTTTCCATCCTTCTCGATCAGGCTGCCTTGTGCCTGGTAGGGAAACGACGCCCGCGATGCCGGTCATCACCAGCGGATAGATAAGCCCGGTGATCAGCGTGAGAGCGACGATGAAGACGATTGCCGGGCGGATTTCTTTCAACATGATTTTTCCTCCTCGTTAAGCGAGGTGCAGGGCGGTGACCAAAAGGTCGATGGCCTTGATGCCGATAAAGGGAATGATGACGCCGCCGAGGCCGTATATGAGCAGGTTGCGGCGAAGCAGCGGGCCGGCGCCGATTGGACGATAGGCGACGCCTTTCAGCGCCAGCGGGATCAGCGCAATGATGATCAGCGCATTGAAGATGATGGCTGAGAGGATGGCGCTTTGCGGCGTCGCAAGGTGCATGAGGTTAAGCGCCTGGAGCTGCGGATAGAACACCAGGAACATCGCCGGGATGATGGCGAAATATTTCGCGACGTCATTGGCGATCGAGAAGGTGGTGAGCGCCCCGCGCGTCATTAACAGCTGCTTGCCGATCTCCACGACCTCGATCAGCTTGGTCGGATTGGAATCGAGATCGACCATGTTGCCCGCTTCGCGCGCCGCCATCGTGCCGGTGTTCATAGCGACGCCGACATCGGCCTGAGCCAGCGCCGGCGCGTCATTTGTGCCGTCGCCGCACATGGCCACGAGCTTGCCTTTGGCTTGTTCGGCGCGGATCAACTTGAGCTTGTCCTCTGGTGTCGCCTGGGCCAGGAAGTCGTCGACGCCGGCTTCCGCCGCAATGGCCGCCGCGGTCATCGGATTGTCGCCAGTGATCATGACAGTCCGGATGCCCATGCGGCGGAGCTCGGCAAAGCGCTCGCGGATGCCGCCTTTGACAATGTCCTTGAGCTGGATGACCCCGAGCAGTTTGCCGTCCTTGGCCACGGCAAGCGGGGTTCCACCGGCTTTGGCGATCTCGTCCGCGATCGCGTTGATCTGGCGCCCTGTTTCGGTGAACCCTGTCCCCGATTTTTTTCGCGTGCCCGTCGAGCCATCGGTCTCGAGATATTTGAGGATGGCATCGACGGCGCCCTTGCGGATCCATGAATTGCCGATTTCCACGCCGCTCATGCGGCTCTCTGCCGTGAAGGGAATGAACTTGGCGTTCAGCTCGGCGATATCGCGGCCCCTGATACCGTATTTCTCTTTGGCAAGCACCACGATGGAGCGACCCTCCGGCGTCTCGTCGGCGAGAGAGGCGAGCTGAGCGGCATCGGCAAGGTCGCGCTCGCTGACGCCCTGCACAGGCTTGAATGCAGTTGC
Source organism: uncultured Alphaproteobacteria bacterium (assembly GCA_963764005.1). Taxonomy (GTDB): domain Bacteria; phylum Pseudomonadota; class Alphaproteobacteria; order Rhizobiales; family Methyloligellaceae; genus Methyloceanibacter. The sequence goes on from CAVXQX010000003.1 coordinate 1,823, forward strand.
TTGCCGATTGCCGAGGGTGATGGTGCCGGTCTTGTCGAGCAGCAGGGTATCGACGTCGCCGGCCGCCTCGACCGCCCGACCCGACATGGCGAGCACGTTGAAGCGGACGAGCCGGTCCATGCCGGCAATGCCGATCGCCGATAGCAGCGCGCCAATCGTGGTCGGAATTCAGCGTCACGAACAGCGCGACCAGAACGACCACCGAGATGCTTCCGCCGGCATAGGCCGCGAAGCTCGGGATCGTCGCCACGGCAAAGACGAAGATGATGGTCATGCCGGCAAGCAGGATATTGAGGGCGATTTCATTTGGCGTCTTCTGGCGCGTTGCCCCTTCGACGAGCGCGATCATGCGGTCGAGAAAGGTCGAGCCTTGCGCGGCGGTGATGCGGACCTTGATCCAGTCGGAAACAACCAGTGTGCCGCCGGTCACGGCCGACCGGTCGCCACCAGATTTCGCGGATCACGGGAGCAGATTCGCCAGTGACGGCCGCTTCGTTGACCGAGGCGATGCCCTCGATGACCTCGCCATCCGAAGGAATGACATCGCCAGCCTCGACCAGCACAATCTGGCCTGGCACGAGCTCGCTTGCTGGGGTGGGAACCACAAGACCCGTCTTCTCATCGACAAGGAGCTTGGCTTTTGTCTCCTCGCGGGTCTGACGCAAGCTCGCGGCTTGCGCTTTGCCGCGACCTTCGGCGACCGCCTCGGCGAAATTGGCGAACAGGACGGTGAGCCAAAGCCAGAAGATAATCTGGAAAGTGAAGCCGAGCTGATCGCTTCCCTGCATCCAGTCGCGAATGAAGATGATGGTGGTGAGGGCGGCCACCACCTCAACCACGAACATCACCGGATTCTTGATCTGCGCGCGCGGGTCGAGTTTGCCGAAAGCCGAGCCGATCGCCGGCCAAATGATCTTCGAATTGGTCAAAGAAGAGACCGGCATCCGCCTGCGTAGATGAGAGGTTTCCATTGGAATCACTCCAGGGTGAACTGGTTAGAACAGCGTGCCGGCGCTCATCGCGAGCTGCTCGATGATCGGCCCGAGCGCGAGGGCGGGGAAGAAGGTGAGCCCGCCGACGATCAGGATCACGCCGACCAGGAGGCCGACAAACAGGCCGCCATGGGTCGGGAAGGTTCCGGCGGAGGCGGGAAGCGTCTTTTTCGCGGCGAGCGAGCCAGCGATGGCCATGGCCGGAATGATCATGAAGAAGCGGCCGACGAACATCGCGACGGAGCCCGTCATATTATAGAAGTCCGTGTTGCCGGTGATGCCGCCAAACGCCGAGCCGTTATTGCCGGTGCTTGAGGTGAAGAGATAAAGAATCTCGGAGAAGCCGTGCGGCCCTGGATTGGCGATCGACGCCACAGCCGATGGCAGCACCGTGGCCACCGCCGTCCAGCCGAGAAACATCAGCGGCAGGACCAGGATTGCGAGCATCGCCATCTTGACCTCTTTGGCTTCGATCTTCTTGCCGACATATTCCGGGGTACGGCCGACCATGAGTTCCGCCACGAAGATGGTGATGACGACGAAGATCAACATGCCGTAGAGGCCGGCGCCCACACCGCCGATGACGACCTCACCGAGCTCGATATTGATGAGCGGAATCATGCCGCCAAGCGCGGTGAAGCTGTCATGCATGGCGTTGACGGCGCCGCAGGATGCCGCCGTGGTGATGACGGCGAACAACGCCGAAAGCGCGATGCCGAAGCGAACCTCCTTGCCTTCCATATTGGCGGTGTCGAGCCCAAGACTTGCGAATTGCGGATTTCCGGCGGCCTCTGCCCAGTAGCAAACCAAGACACCGGCCAGGAACACCGCGCCCATTGCAGCTAAGATGGCCCAGCCCTGACGCTGATCGCCGACCATACGTCCAAACACATTGGTGAGGGCTGCGCCGAGCGCGAAGATCGAAACCATCTGCAGCAGATTGGAGAGCGCGGTCGGGTTCTCGAACGGATGCGCGGCGTTGGCATTGAAGAACCCGCCTCCATTGGTGCCGAGCATCTTGATGGCGACCTGCGAGGCGACCGGACCCACGGCGATGGTCTGGTGTGCGCCTTCCAGCGTGGTCGCGTCGACGTAAGCGCCGAGCGTCTGCGGCATGCCCTGCCAGACGAGGAACAGAGCAATGGGAATGCAGATTGGGATGAGAATGTAGAGCGTGCAGCGGGTGATATCGACCCAGAAATTGCCGACCGTCTTAGCCGACGCACGCGCGAAACCACGGATCAGCGCGACGGCGAGTACGATGCCGGTGGCCGCAGAAAGGAAGTTCTGGTGGGTCAGGCCCAGCATCTGCACGAGATAGGACAGCGTGCTTTCGCCACCGTAGTTCTGCCAGTTGGTGTTGGTGATGAAGCTGACCGCCGTATTGAAGCTGAGATATTCTGGCACCGCCGTCATGCCTTGCGGATTGAACGGCAGGAAGCCTTGCAGGCGCAGCAAGGAATAGAGGATTAGGAAACCGGCGACGTGGAACAGCAGCATCGCCACGGTGTAAGTGAGCCAATCCTGCTCTCGCTTCTCGTCGACGCCGCCGAGCCGGTAGAGTCCCGCTTCCACCGGCCGCAACACCGGCGAGAGAAAAGTCCGCTCGCCGTTGAAGCACGCGCGTCATGTACCGGCCGAGCGGCTTTACCAGCGCCACGACGGCCGCGCAGTAGATCGCGATTTGAATCCAACCATTGAGAAGTCATGATGCGCCTCTTAGAACTTCTCAGGCCTGATGAGCGCGTAGGTGAGGTAGACGAGCAACCCCGCCACCACCAAACCGGCAAGCCAATAATCGAAGATCAAGGAAAGTCTCCTCTAGAGCCGGTCGCAGGCGTACGCGTAGGCGACCGCGGCTAAAAAGAAGCCTAGGCCGAGGGCAAGCAGCATGAGATCGAGCATGGAGACTTCCTCTGAATTCGGCGCTGATCGCAGCCGGGTGGTTCAGACGAAGACCTAGTCTGGGATCGCGTATGTTTTCGAGATGGATGGAGGCGCGGCGTTATAGGAATCCCATAAACGCCGATGTCGTTCACCCAGGTGACGATAACCCGGCGAAAAATGCCGTGGCTGCCTCAAACGATCTCAGCCACGTTCTAAAAGTCAAGCTCGCCCTGGAATTTCAGTGCAGTGTCTGAGGTCACGTCGGTCAATCCGAACTGGACGCCTACATTCAAGGAGAATTCCATTTCGGCGGGTCCGCCGCCCTCTTTCTTTTTCTCGGCCTCGTCGTCGTCGCCTTCGCCACCCACATTTTCATCTTCCTTGCCGGGATTGTAGAACAGCGTCGGGCCGATACTGTGATTCTGACTCTCGAATGGACCGGTGCTCGTCAGGTCTTCGATCTCGCCGAACATCTCGACGCCGAGCCCCCAATTCTGGGCAACCTCATATTCGGCGCGCCAACCATATTGAAACCCAAGACCGTCAGTCTGCTTGTTTTCTCCGACCTGAGCGGTGAGGAATGGGTTGAGCGTCAGCGCGAGCTTTCCGACCTCGTAATCGATGATCGGGCCAAATTCGATTTCATCGGCGTTGCCGCCACGCGTGGCGATGCCATAACCGGCGGTGAAGGCAAGCCCTAGGCCCTTACCCTTCGCCTCAATAATCTCATATTGGAGCTCGAATTCGGCTGAGCTGGTTTCGAAGTTTTCGCCAAGAGGCTGGTCGGCTACGAGGGTCGCTGAAACCAGCCAGCGATCGGTGAGGCCATACAGACGTTTCAAAATCGTGGCTCTGCCGAAGCGGTCCTTCTTCCTCTTCGTCGAGCGCGCTCTCTTTCGCATCAGAGTCCGGCTTCTCGGCAGCGGGAAATCCCCAATGCACCGCGCCGCGATATTCGACCTGGACTTCGCCCTTCTGGATTTCGGCTTCCTGGATTTCAAATTCGGCATGGGCCGGCTTCGCCGCGCCCGCCAAAAGCCACCCGGCGGCTAGTGCGGAAGCCGCTACTGTCAGCGCCAAGCCGCGCGCTCTAATCCCCTTGTTTGGCAAGACCTTAACCCCCGTCCCCGATTTTAGTCCCTGCAAAATTTGATTCTTCTTCTTGGCCGAACTCTATCAGATGACCATTTGGCAGGGCGTGGCAAAAAAGATGCCTGTTGTTGCAACGGATCGCAGCGGGCACTGCCTAGTCAACACGCGTTGCGGGAAGAATTGTCGCTAGCCTTCGTCAAACTCACCGATTGGATGTGCAACGATCCGGCAATCCGCACGACGGCAGCATCGTTTAACAAATGTTAGGCCAAAACCGCGCCGCGGGCGGCCACGCGGTTCTGGCGAAGCCAGTCGTACCAGGCCTGAGTCCTTCTCCGGTTTTGGCCGAGACGCGCAACACCGAGATCTCCGGATTGACCTCGCGCGCGTTCGCGACTGCCTGGTCCACATCGAAATCGACATGGGGCAGGAGGTCGGTCTTGTTCTTTGCAGTGAAAAGCTGCTTTGCAGACTTTCCGACAATTGACGACAGCAAAAACGGCGCCCCAAGGGGCGCCGTTCTGGCAAGTCTAATCTGGTCGGAGCGAGTTAGAGATAGCCGAGCAGAAGGCCGACGCCGGCGACGGACGCAAGTCCGCCGGCGACGCGATAGACGTTGTCGCCGAGCGCCTTGCTGGACATTCCGATCGCGAAGCCAATACCGATGCCGATCGCATGCAGCACGGCCGTCGCCATCATGAAGCCGAGACCGTATTCGACACCGGAAGCGTCGAGCGGCATTTCCGAACCGTGCGCATGTCCGTGGAAGATGGCGAAAAAAGCCACCGCACCCATGGCCACCGCAACCGGGGGCTTTGCGCCGAAAGCGACGATAGCGCCGAGCACGACGACCGAGAGAGCGATGCCGATCTCGACGAAGGGAATCTCCACACCCATGACGCCGAGGAAACCGCCAAGAGCCATCACGCCGACGAAGGTCAGCGGCACGAGCCAAAGGGCGCGGCCTCCAAGCTGGTAGGCGAACATGCCGACCAGGATCATGGCGAGCTGGTGATCGAGGCCCGACAGCGGATGCACAAAGCCATGCACGAACCCGCTGGTGGAGCCAACTCCGACATGGGCGAAGGCCACCGTCGGAGTGAGACAAAGCGTAAGCAATGTTAGCCAAAGACACGACCGCTTCATGAAACCCTCCCTAGATTTTTTCTCGAAGCAAGCGAGTAAAACAAAAATAGAATAAACCTCATATCACCGCGCGGAAAGCGGATCGCCGCGCTTGGTGCGCTCTTGGTGGGATCGTCGGGTTCGGTCATGGGCAGCTTCTCTCGGTGTCGGAAGATCGCCCCTGACCAACCTCTGGGCTCGCCGCTCTCACGACATGACCTTGTTGCGGTGACCGAGATGGCCGTGCGCCACCAGCGTGCCGACGACATCGAGGATAACGCGGCAGGCAAGCTGAGCGGTGTTGTCATTCACATCATAGGGCGGGGAGACCTCGACCACCTCCATGCCGCACAGGCCTTCCGCGGCGATGGTGTGAATCATCTTCAGCGCCTCGCGCGGCAGCAGCCCGCCTGGTTCGGGAGACCCTGTTCCTGGCGCGAAGCCGGGATCGATCGAGTCGATGTCGAAAGACAAATAGACGGCCTTGCAACCTTCCCACGCCATCTCGAGCGCGATCTCGGCGGTTTTCTTCGGGCCAAATTTTTCGAGGTCGTTCATCGTGAGCACGCTGGTGCCGCGCCGCTTGGCGACGGCTGTGCCAGGACGGTTGCCGTACCAGCCCCCGATGCCGACCTGCACCAGATTTTTCGGGTGGCAGTTCGGCAATCCGACATCGTGCATGTGACTGTGGTCGCGGTGCGTGGTGACCGTCCCCTCGTGAGTGGTCCAGAACCACGGCGTCGTGTGCATCCGCTCGTCCATATCCTTCTCCTGGATATCGATGTGGCGGTCGATGTGAATAATGCCGACATTGCCATCGATATGCGGTGCGATCCCGCGCACATTAGGGAAGCCAAGACTGTGGTCCCCGCCGCAAATGATGGGAAACACCCCTGATGTGTAAATGTGCGAAACCGCCTTGGTCACTTGGTCGAAGGTCTTTTCGATATTGCCGGGGATGACAAAGATATCGCCGGCGTCGCAGAGATCGAGCTCTTCATAGATGTCGACGCCGCCGTCGAACCAATAACCATCATAGAGAGCGGAGATGCGCCGCACCGCTTGCGGGCCGAAGCGAGTGCCGGGGCGGTAGGTGGTGGCTGAATCGAATGGGGCGCCGACAAAGGCTGCTTCATAGTCGCCGATCTTGCGGATGTCTTCGCAGTAGGGCGCCTTCATGAAGGTGTTGATCCCGGCGAAGGCTGGCTGATGGCCGCGGCTGAAAAGGGAGATATTGCGATCGATCACCGAGTCGGCGGCTTCCAGCCCGAACTCCAGGGAGCGCTTGATATCCTCACCTTGTTTCTTCTGCGAGATGCGCGACAGCGTCTCCATGGTTTTGGCGCCGTGTGTATCCTCGCGATTGATCCCGTGCGGATGATCGTGCGCGTGGTGATGATGATGGTGGTGGTTATGACCATCATCTTCGCCCTTTTTTCGTTTCGTCATATCTACCTCCCTCGTTGACTTGAATTTTAGCCCCAGACGCGACCGGAGCGAACGGAGTCGATTTGATAGTCACTTGTATGCCTGGTGAAGAACTCGTTGCCGAAGCGGCGCGCCGCCTTGATGGGATCATTGGGGTCGCGCAAGACATCGCCGCGCGCGTTGCCATAGCCGTGCACCACGCCGACGAAAGTTTGATCGGGTATAGCGGGAGAATTCCTGGATCTGGCAGATCACCGCGCCAGAAACCATGGGGAAGGTTTCCTCCGAACTCAGCACCAATCCGATGCGCTTGCCCTGCATGCCTTCGATCACCTTTTCGGATCCGGGATAGGACGCGGCGTAATAGCAGAAGGTGCGATCGAGAAAGGCCTTGAGCTGTGCCGACGTGCCGTACCAGTAGATCGGCGTCGCCGCGATGAAGCCATCCGCCGACAGATAGTGATCGAGAAACACGGAGCGGAAGCCGTCCTCGATCGAGCACTCGCCGTCAGGCTTTCGACATTGCCGGCAGTCTCTGAGAAAGCCTTGTAAGAAATCCTGAGCGAAGACGAGGGTCGCCTCGTGACCGGCTTCGGTCAGCCCGTCGCGGACGGCCTCGGCGAGCAGCGCTGAGTTGCCGTTGCGGCGCGGGCTAGACGACAGCACCAGAGCTTTCATGTCTCATCCTCTCAATAATTCGGCCGCGGCTTGGTCCAGCGCGCGCTGGAACTCGGGCACCCGGCCTGGGGAGCCTGCACAATGGCCCCAGGGCGATTCAAAGACACGCAACTCGGCTCGCGGCATCGTCGCGACTTCCTCAGCGTTGTCCTTCGGCACGAAATACATGTCACTGCTGCAAGGCATGACGATCGCCCGGGCGCGGATCGATTGCAGCGCCTGTTTGAAGTCGCCGCGATAGATCTGATTGTCGCTGATGTCTCCGCGCTGCCAGGTCCAGATCTTGGCGAGAAGATCGTTCGCGTCCCATTTCAGGTGATCCTGTTCCCAGTCGCACACGAAGTCCTCCAGTGTAGCGAAACCGAGCTCGCGATACATCGCATCGCGGAAGAATGCGTGAGAGTAGGCCCAAGCGGCGTAAACGCGGCCAAATGCCCGCAAGCCCTTTTCCGGCGGCTTCACATAGTTGCCGCTACTCCACGCGGCATCCGCCTGCAAAGCCGCTTTCGGCCCATCGAGGAACGCGTAGTTGAGAGGCGAGCAACGCGCCGCGCCGCAATAGGGCAGAATCGCCTCGACCATGTCGGGATACTGAGCCGCCCATTGATAGGCTTGGATCGCCGCCAGTGACCAACCGAGAACGAGCGCGATGCGTCTTACCCCAAGCTTCTCGGTGAGCAACCGGTGCTGACAGGCAACGTTGTCGAATATTGTGACATCGGGAAAACGTGGACCGTCCTGTGGCGCGCTGCAATTGCTCGGCGACGAGGAATAACCGTTGCCGAACAGGTTGACCGAAATGACGAAATGGCGCGCGGGATCGATGGCGCGCCCCGGTCCGAACAGCTTCTCGTTGCGAATATGGGTGCCGGTGTAAAATGTCGGCAGCAGCACTGCATTGTCCGCAACGGAATTGAGCGTTCCGTAGGTTGCGTAGGCGAGTTGGGCATTCCTCAGCACCGCACCCGACTGGAGGCACACGTCGCCTAAGTCATAGGTGCTGTAGCCCTGCATCGGCAACGGTCTCCCGCCAAAGCGAAGCTGTGCCCTCAGCAGCTATATCGCTGACGATACGCTGCAACAGCGGATTCAAAACAGGAAAGCGGGGGCCGCACTACACCTGCGCCAATCTGACCGCCATTACGGCCGGCAATGCCGACATCGAGGACTGGAAGTATTTTGCTTTCGACGACTTTGAAGATGTCGATGCCCGTTGGCGAGCCACGAAAACCAAGGGCCGGAAGCAGATAGTCCGAATTTTCTCCGACGGTGATGGCGTAAAGCTCCTTGTTGCGCGCGATCATCGTTTCGTAGGACCCACCCTGGTAGCTCTGGAGCGAAGGGGCGGAGGCCTGGGCAAAACCGCCGAGCCCCACCGTTTCCGCAATGATGCTTTCGCCGCCCATCCAGGTGATCTCGTCTTCGCTATGGCCGTCGAACAGCTTGGCTTCCACCGACGCATGCGGCCCCTTGAACCAGGTGTCGCCAAGCCCGCTCACGCGTATCGAGAATCCGCGACAATTGAAGGCCATCGCAGTCACGACGCTTGAGCCCTCAATCCCGCGCGCCGCGTCGGCCGTCGCCTTGCTTGCGGCCATCGATAGCCGCAAAAAGAAATACTGGTCGTCCACCATGGCCTGGACGGCGCGGACGATCCTCGCGCTACCCGACACGGCCAGCGCGAGAAAACCCGGCACCAATTCGCGCAAAAACAGCAGGGCGGCAGCGGCGTTCCGTGAGTGGAGTTCATCACCCATGCCGAGCGCTCGCTTGATGATCGGCTTCAGCGCGACGCCGCCGCTCTCTCGGAGCGCCTCGGCAATCACCGGCACAATCTCGTTCTGCACCAGCAGCAATCGGTCCCTCACGCCCTCGTCGTACACGCCGTAGTTCAGGCGGCGAGGGTTGCTGCCCTCGTAAATATTGCAGCAAGCAACATTTCCGAAGGCCCGGTTCTCGACCACAAATACCGGCATCGAGGCGGTGTAAATCCCGGCCAGAGATCCGACGCAGCCGAAATCATGGCAACCGCCAATCTTGATCTCTCCGGCATCCAGCTTGGCAATTGCTTCGTTTTTGTCGCCTGCGAGGCCCTCGAATAGAGCGCCGCCGATGATGGCCTCGCGTTGCCCGCCGATATAGTCGGCCCAGTCCATGGGCGGTCCGGAGGTGAGAATGGTCTGCGGCGTGAGGCCGGGGACGAAGTCGCCCGCGCGGCGTATATCGATCAAAACCGGATCGGACTTGGTGAGCCGCTCGAACGCGAGCCTGTTGGCATCGGCGCGCTTATCCACGGCGAATTGCACCCCGACCCTCCCAAGAAATTAATTGGCCGATTAATTAGCTGCAAAAGAGTGTTGCCTTAACTGCTGGCCTAATGCAAGTACATGTTAGTGGATTGCGTGGCGCTGTTTCGGCGGCCATAAATTCGTGACACGTTAGTGTGGCGCGTCGGACCAGCGTCAATGTGCTAAGGGGGGCTCGCGTCGGACAAATATAATCCCAAGCACGCTGCTTGCGGCTGCAATTGACCAACGCACGAAGTTTGAGAACAAGCACGATGGTTCATCAACCAAGCCGGGATATCGAGCCCGCCAAGCGTGGCGGCAGAAATGTGCGCGAGAGAGCGAGACCCAAGCGCGAGGCGAACAGTGCTGCCCGTGTGGACAAGTTCCTTGCCGCGGCCCTGGATCTGTTCGCCGAGCGGAACTTCGCATCGGTGACGATCAAGGACATTGCCCGCGCGCTTCGCGTCAACACGGCGCTGATCTACTACTACTTCGACAGCAAGACGGATTTGTTTCGTGCCACGATCGAGCACGCCGTCGCCGGCGCCTTCGAGAACGTGCGCGCCCTGGATGACAAGAGCGCCGATCCGCCGACGATTATCGCTGCGTGGCTCGCCAATCACGTCAACAAATATGCCGAAATCCACCGCTTCGTGAAGATTGCGCTCGATTTTCGCGGGGCGCACGAGGGCGATCCGGAGATCGCCAACACCATCGAGAACTTCTACGTCGAGGAGCGCAAGCTGCTCTCGAAGATCATTCGTGAAGGCATCAAGCAGGGGCTGTTCAAGCCCGTTGATCCCAACCGTTTGGCTCAGTTTATCTCCACCCACCTTGACGGCTGCATGGTGCGGTCGGTGATCCTTCCTGACTTCGATCTCGACGGTGCCGTGCGTGATCTGCACAAGCGCGTCCTCGAGATGCTTGGATACTCGCCGAAGAAGCGCAGCAAGCGCGCGGGGCGGCGAGCCTCCGCATAATTTTGACGAGAGCGGCGTGAAAGACTAACGCCAACGAAGCTGCGCGTAGGCGCTGCGCAAAACCAAGTCATTCGACTGAGCATTAGGCAAGAGCTGCCTATGTATTGCCCATCTCAATGCATTCGCTTGCGTAGAGCAATGCGCCCGGAGAAATCTAATTGACTGTTTAATTAGATGCGCTCAGAGTGACGGCCTATTGGGGAAACGGTCAGTTCGTGTCTGACCGGAGGGGGAGGAAGCGGCAAAAAAGCAAACAGGGGAACTGCGCCGCTCGCTCTGAAATTGTCCTAATGCGAACGAGCAAGCGTCTCCGGTCCATGTAAGCCGCCAAGGAGATCAGCTGTCCATGAATGAGATAACGAGCGGTGCTCAGATTGCAGCGTCGGCAGGCCATGGCGACCGGGAGACGATGCAGAGTTTGATGGCGAAGGGCGTCGAATATTGCATGCCCCTTTACGTCGATGTGCACGGGATCGCCAAAACCAAAACGGTGCCCGTCAGCCACTTCGATCGGATGATGCGCGGTTCGGAATTGTTTACCGGCGCCGCGCTCGATGGCCTCGGCCAGGGACCTCATGACGACGAGTTGGCGGTGTTGCCAGACGCGAATGCGGTGATGCAACTGCCTTGGCGTCCGAACGTAGCGGTAATCCCGGGTCAGCTCATTTATCACGAACAACCCTATCCGATGTGCTCCCGGACCGTGCTGGCGAAGCAGATCGAGCGCGCTGCGAAAATGGGATTGAAATTCAATCTCGGCATCGAGTGCGAAACCTATATCGTTCGGCGTGACCCATCCGCCTATAACGGCATCGCCCCAAACGACCCGCGCGATACCATCGCCAAGGCGGCCTATGACGCCTCTCTGACTTTGATGAATTTGGAGTTCTTGAACGAGATTGTCTCGTCAATGAACAAGCTGGGCTGGGAAGTGCATTCCTTCGATCATGAAGATGCCAATGGCCAGTTCGAGTTCGATTTTGCCTATGCCGACGTGCTGACCATGGCGGATCGCTTCATCGTCTGGCGCATGATGATGAAAGAGCTGTCGCGCAAGTTCGGCTGGGAATCGACGATGATGGCGAAGCCCTATGCCGACAGGACGGGGTCGGGCGCGCACTTCAATATGTCGCTGGCCGACGTCAAGACCGGCAAGAACATTTCCGGCGACGCCAGCGACAAGCGCGGCTGCGGTCTCTCCAAGCGTGCCTATCAATTTCTGGGTGGGATGAGGAAGCATGCCGCGGCGATCGTTGCGGTCAGCTGCCCAACGGTGAATTCCTATAAGCGGCTAATCAAGACCGGTTCGATGACTGGCTACACCTGGGCGCCGATCTTCATCTCTTATGGCGGCAACAACCGTACCCACATGTTCCGCGTTCCGATGTTGCGGCCTCATATCGAGGGCAGCGATCACGGTGGTGCCGCTCATGTAAATCTCTCTAGCACCAGATGGGAATGCCGCGCGGTCGATCCCTGCACCAACCCTTATCTGGCAGCCGCCATGTTTTTGGGGGCCGGCCTCGATGGCATCGAGCAGGATCTTGATCCCGGCGATCCTGAGCTCATCAATATGTACGAGCTGTCCGACGCGGAGCTTGAAAAGAAGGGCATTCGGCAACTGCCGAAGACCCTGCTCGAGGCGATCACTGCGTTCGAGCAGGACGATCTCGGACGTCGCGTTATGGGCGATGAGCTGCGAAACTCCTATGTCGAGCTCAAGAAGGCCGAGTGGTGGTCCTATCATAATTCAATCTCGCAGTGGGAAATCGACGAGTACCTGACGAAATTCTGAGCAGGGGTGCAGAGTGTTTTGGCGCAAGAAAGACAAGGCTGCCAATTCGGAGGTGAAGATGTTCTTCGCCTCGGACCTCCACGGCTCCAATATCTGCTTCAAGAAATTCATCAACAGCGCCCAGTTCTATGGGGCTGACGTGCTCGTCCTCGGCGGCGATCTCACAGGCAAGGCCGTGATTCCGATCGCCGAACAAACGGACGGCACATTTCTGGCGTTCCAACATGGAGAGGCTGTTCGGCTCAACAATAAGAGTGAGCTCGACGAGTTCGTGCAGCGCCAGGGCAATATCGGTTTCTATCCGGCGGTGATGTCGGAGGCGGAATACCAGGGCCTAAGAGCTGATCAGGAAGCGCAAGACGCGCTTTTCAAGAGGCTTGTGCTGGAGCGCGTGCGGGAGTGGACCGCTATCGCCGCCAACAAGCTGAAAGGCACCGAGATTCCCCTTGTCGCGATTCCAGGTAACGACGACTTCCGCGAGATTGATGAAATCCTGACCCAAGCGCCGCATTTCGATTTCCACGAGATGCAAGTGTGCGAGTTCAAGGGCGGCTATCAGATGCTTTATTGTGGCGGCTCGACGCCGACGCCTTGGGACACCGAGCGCGAATATACCGAAGAACAATACGTCGCCCGGTTTGCCCAGCTCCTTCCCCAAATCACCGACATGAGCCGATGCATCTTCAATGTGCATGTGCCGCCCTTCGGCACCACACTCGATGCTTGCCCGAAGCTCGATAAGAATTTGCAGGTGGTCTACGAGATGGGGCTTCCAGCACAAGTTCACGCAGGCTGTCAGACGCTGTTCGACATCATCAAGCAGCATCAGCCGTTGCTCGGTTTGCACGGCCATATCCACGAGGGCCGTGCCAAGATCAATATCGGCAAGACTATCTGCATCAATCCCGGCAGCGTGTATCCGGAGGGAATTCTACAGGGGGCCCTGATCACACTAAGGCAGGGCGAGGTCGTCCAAGCGAATCTGATGCAAGGGTGACGAAGTCGGCAGTTACGGGGAGATGATCTTGGGAGAGGGAGGGAAATATGTCCGTCAGTGATATGGGTGGAGACAAGCGAATATTCTTACGCAAGGCTTCGGGTTTGATCAGAACCGCGGGCCTGGCGGACACTTTCATCTACAATCTTGGCGTGGTCAGCATCGGTCTCGGCGTGGGCTCGATGCTGTATTACGGCCCGGCCTTCTATCCCCAAGGCAACCTGATCTGGGGCTGCGTCATCGCCGGCATCGCCATGGCGATGATCTCGTTTGGCTTCATCACCTGGACCATCACCTTGCCGCGTTCCGGCGGCATCTACGTGTTCGGGTCTCGCATTCTGCCTCCGGCGGTTGCGCTCACAATGAGCCTGGTGGAAATCACCGCCTGGCTCTTCTACTGCGCTATCGCCGCCTACTGGATGGTGACGCTCGCGCTGGCGCCGATGTTTGCAGCACTCAGTCTGCTCACCGGCAACGAGACCTTCCTCACCATCTCGCAAACTATGCTGCAACCCTGGGCGACTTTCTTGATCGGTGCGGTGATCCTGATTCTCTCTCAGATTGTGCTGTCTTACGGCATGCGTTTCTATCTGACGCTCAACAAATGGGTGTTCATTTTGGCGATGGCGAGCACGGTCCTCATGATCGTGACGCTTGCGATGGCCACGCGCGAGCAGTTTGTAACCAACCTCAACGAGCTGGTCGGCCCGTCCCTTGGCGTGCCCGACGCCTACAATGCCATTATCGCCAGCGGTAAGGAAAAGGGGTGGGGCGAGGCCGGCTTCGATACCTGGCAGACGATTCTCGTCTCCAACTGGCCATTCCTGCCGCTGATTGGTGCCGCCTTCTCGATTGCCATTGGCGGCGAGATCAAATCCGTCGGCAAGTCGCAGAGTGTCGGCATGCTCGGCGCCGTGCTTGTCGCCACCGTGGCCTGGATCATTACGGTCTGGCTGGCCTACAAGGTATTCGGCTTCGAGTTCCTCGGCACTGCGGTGTTCAACGTGCTGAGCGGCAATGGTGGATTGACCACGCCGACCGATCCGGCCATCGCGTTGCTGACCGGCATTCTCACCAAGTCGCCACTGATTACGGTGCTGACCTCGCTCGGTCTCGCCTTGTGGATGTGGATGTGGATTCCGGCGATGCATACCTTCGGCGTCCGCGCCATCGTGGCCTGGGCGTTCGATCAGGTGGCGCCGGCTCCAATCGCAACAATCTCGGAGAAATATCACACCCCCATCGTCGCCATTACCGTGTGTACGGTGGTGAACCTGATCTTCATGGCGCTGTTCGTGTTCACGCCGTGGTTCGCCAAGATCGTCATCCTCATCGAGGCTGCGGTGCTGGCTTGGTCGGTGGTGCTCGGCGCGGGAATCTTCTTCCCCTACTTGCGCCCGCAAATCTATGAAAAATCGCCGATCGCCAACAAAACCGTGTTCGGACTGCCGATCATGTCGGTGGCGTGCTTCCTCGGATTCATCGCGGCTCAGTTCTACTTCTGGACGCTGTACTTCGATCCGAATGCGGCAGGCCACGATCCCACGCAGGTGATGATCGTCGCCGGCGTCTTCGTGCTGGGATTTGCCTTCTATTACATCATGAAGATGATCAAGCGGTCGCAAGGCATCGATGTTACGCTCGCATTCAAGGAAATTCCGATTGAATGATCGAGCGTTTCGCATGTCAAAAACAGGGAGCGGGGAAGCTATGCTTTCCCGCTCCTCTGCGGCGTGAAATGCAAGGACGCAGCCATGCTGGCTAGCAACGTGACTCCGAGGAGACATACGTGAATCAATTATCCGCAGATCCAGGTCTCAATCTGGAATTCGTGGATGAGGCGCTTAACCTCGTCGCTGACGCCGAGGCGGAAGGGATTCGCTTGAGGATCCTGGGTTCGGTCGCCTATCGCCTGCAATGCCCGAACAATCTGCACCTTTTCGAAGATACCAAGCGCGTCCTAACCGACGTGGATTTTGGCGCCGAGAAGAAACAGAACCGGGCCATCCGCCAGTTTCTGATGGCGCGCGGTTACGTTCCCGATGAGGGGATCTATGTGGCCTCGGAAGGATCGCGGCACGCCTATTTGCACAAGGATACCGGCCTCAACGTCGATGTGTTCGCGGACGAACTCTATTTCTGCCACCGCATACCGTTCAAAAATCGGCTCGATCTCGACAGTCCCACCATCTGCACGACGGATTTGCTGCTGGAAAAGATGCAGATCGTTGAGATCAACCTCAAGGACTTCAAGGACACCATCGTGCTGATGCTCGAGCACCCTCTCTCTCATCACCAGGAAGGACCGAAATCGATCGATGTCGGCTACATCATCAATCTGATGCGCCAGGATTGGGGCTTCTATTACACCTTCACCACCAATCTGAAGCGTGTGCCGGAACATCTCGATCAGTTTCCTTCGATCCGCGATCACGAGCGCGGTGTTATTCAGGATCGCATCAACGCGCTGCTCGAGGCGATCGAAGTCGCGCCGAAGACGTTGGGCTGGAAGATGCGCTCAAAAATCGGAACCCGAAGCCGCTGGTATCAAGAGGTCTCGGAAAAGTCGCGCCAGTTCTGACGTGACGTTTGTGCCGCATGTAGACGAGGGCAAGACATTGACGACCGCCGGGGCACGGGCGCCCCTTAGCCATCAGGCCTTTCGCCAACGGCAGAAGAGCGTTGATCTCGATGGGTTGAGCTACAAGCCGCTACGCGTCGCCTGGACCGATCTCGGCGAAGGCCGGCCGGTTATCCTGCTGCACGGAATTCCCACTTGGTCGTTTCTCTACAATGACGTGATTCCGCTGCTCGCGGAGAGGGTCAGGGTTATTGCGCCTGATTTTCTCGGACACGGCTATTCCGACCGACGCGACTTCTTCGACCGTTCCCTGCTGGCGCAGACCGACATGATCCTCCGCCTGATGGATCACCTCGGCATCGAGCGAGCCGATTTCGTCGGTCACGACACCGGGGGCGGCGTCTCACTCATCATGGCCATCAATCATCCCGAACGCGTCGCGCGCCTCGTCTTGACCAACGTCGTTGCCTACAATTCCTGGCCGATCGACGACATGATCGCTCTCGGCAATCCGAATTGGCGCAGCAAGTCGCCGAAGGAGATTGCCGACTTTATCGCCTCGGGTCTACCGGATGGCATCCATAACAAGGACCGGCTGACGCCCGAATTCAGGGAAGGCATCGTCGCGCCCTACAGTGATGAGGAGGGCAAGATCTCGCTCATCCGCAATGCTAGTGCCCTCAACACCAATCACACCACGATGCTGGTCGAAAGGCACGGCGAAATCGCCGCGCCAACGCTCTGCCTCTGGGGCGTGCATGACCCGTGGCAGACGATCGCGGACGGCGAGAGACTGTCGCGCGAGATTCCCGATGCGCGCCTAGTGCGCGTGGAGAATGCGTCGCATTGGATTCCTCACGATACGCCCAAGATTTTTGCTGAGGAGATCGCCAAGCACTTGGCCCTCGGTAACGTTTGAACTGAACAAGGAGGTTGTCGAAATGAATCGGTTCCTTGCCCAACTCACATGTCTCGCTCTTTGCCTCATTCCCACCGCTGCACTCGCACATGTCGGCGTGGGAGTACCAGCGGTTTTGCTCACGGCTTCATGCATCCGCTGAGCGGTCTCGATCATCAGCTGGCCATGGTTCTGGTCGGCATCCTGGCTTACCAGCTTGGCGGTCGCGCCCTTTGGCTCGTGCCACTCGCGTTCATTTCGGCCATGGCATTTGGCGGCGTTCTCGGTGTGATTGCGGCTCCGGTGCCGTTCGTCGAGATCGGCATTGCGCTCTCGGTCATCGTGCTCGGCGCAGGCGTCGCTTTCGGCATCAAACCTCGGCGCCGTCGCCATGGCCGGTGGCTTCGCCATTTTTCATGGCCATGCCCACGGCACTGAAATGCCGGTCGATGTATCGGCGCACCTATGCGGCAGGGTTCATGGCTGCCACGGCGTTGCTCCACGCAATCGGCATTGGCCTCGGTTACACGGTCGGCATGGCGAGCCGGATCTATACAAATTCTATTTATCGTTTGCCGGAGGTGCTGCCTCGTGGCGGGTCTGGGTCTGTTGACGGGATTCTTTGAAAATGCTCGTCGCGGGGAGGGGAAGTTAGATTGGATGCGGGAGAAAATACCAGGAGAGGCCTACCCTTGGCAATTTGCGTCGGCCCATTGATTTTGATAGCAATTCATTCCGAGAAATTCACAACGAGTTCCTAGGATCTGCGCCTTGGAATGCCCGGCATCGTTCGAAAGCGCTACTCAGGTTGAAGCGAAAAATGAACGGTTTTGAATGAACGCTCCTTTAAACACCTTCCTGCTCGTGCTCGCGGCAATCTTTCCGGTGGTCAATCCGCCCGGATCGGCGCTTGTCTTCTTAGGCTTGACCCATGGCGCGTCTCCGGAAATCCGTCGCATCCTAGCGTGGCGTGTTGCGAGGAACTCGTTTTTCGTTCTGGTCTGCTCGCTGCTGCTGGGCGCGCTGATCCTCGAGTTCTACGGCATCTCGATCCCGGTGCTTCGCGTCGCCGGCGGCTTCATCGTCGCCGTCACCGGATGGAAGCTTCTGAACGAGGGCAGTCACAAGGAACTGGAAGCCTCGGCGGACGGTGTTTCGCGCACCGATCCCCTCGATCAGGCCTTCTTTCCGCTGACCTTGCCCTTGACGACCGGGCCCGGGACCATCGCGGTCGTGATCAGCCTCGGACTGTCCAAGGCGTCTTACACCAATTCGACCGATGAGATGTTTTTCGTGCTGGCGAGCCTTGCGGCCGTTGTGGTGATCGCAATCACCATCTTCTTGTGTTTCGCCTATGCGGATCGCATGCAGCGCTTGCTCGGGCCCGGCGGCACCGACATCGCCGTCAGGCTGTCCGCGTTTATTCTGTTTTGCCTCGGCGTTCAGATTCTATGGTCGGGCGGCAGCGAGCTGTTGAAATCCGTCATCAATTCAGGACCGTGAGCTCGCCGAGCGGAAGTCGGTGAGAGCTGCCAGCTGCAAGCCGGGTGCTAGGTCGCGAGCGTTTGAGTTTGTTCGGTCAGCGGTACGGATAATTTGCAGTGCATGCCTTCAGGACGCCAATCGAAGGCGACCTTGCCGCCGAGATGCTGAATGCTGGCGCTGATAACTTCCACGCCGTAACCAACCGACTTGGGTGCCCTAACGGCGGGGCCGCCGATTTCCGTCCAGTCGAGGTGCAGACTGTCGCCCTCGCGCTTCCAATTGAGTTCGAGGCGGCCTGACGGCGTGGCCAGCGCACCATGCTTGGCCGCATTGGTCGCGAGCTCGTGCAGGGCAAGCGCGATGGTCTGAGCCCGGGATGATTCAAGCAAGAGGTCTGGGCCTTCGGCGCTGATCGCAGTGCTGCGACCATCGCGATAGTGATTGAGTTCCTCATCGACCAGGCGCCGCAGAAACGCGCCTTCCCAGCGGCACTCCGACAGCAACATATGCGCGCGCGAGAGGGCGCCGATCCGACCCTCGATCGCCGCCATATATCCCTCGATTGTCTCTGGCCTTGGTCAGGCGCAGCATGGACTGCACGACAGCGAGCAAATTGCGGGCGCGATGCTCGACCTCGCGCGTGAGCAGAAGTTGGCGCTCCTGCGCCTGCTTTTGATCGGTGATGTCCACGGTCACGCCGCTGATGCGCGTGAGGTTGTCGTCGGGGCCGAAGCTCGCCACGGCGCGGGCAAGGCACCAGCGAACGTCGCCGTTGGGGCGCCGCACGCGGAATTCTGTCTCGTAGTTCGGAGCGGAAGACGAGGCGTCCTGCAATGCCTCGTTCAGTCGAGTCCAATCCGCGGGATCGAGCAACGATTTGAAGCTGTCCGGCGTCACCTCGAAACTCTCCGGGTCAACGCCAAAAATCCGGAACTGGCCCTCATCCCAAATACATTCACCCGTCGTCAGGTCCCAGTCCCAAGAGCCCATCTTGCTCGCTGCCAATGCCAGGCTGCGGCGACGTTCGCTCTCGCTGAGCCGATAAGCATAGGTGGCCAACTCCGCCGTCCTTTCGGCGACCCGGCGCTCGAGCTCCATATTGAGCCGCTCTAATTGCTTGGTCTTGCCAAACAGCACGGGCATCAGGTTTGCCTTGTTGCGCATGCCGCGAAGCCATCGCTGCGCAAAACCGCCGGAGCCAGGCGGCCGCGTCCGATGCTCCGCCGCGTCGCGCTGCGCGGAGGCGCGCCTCGGCGAAAGGCCGGTCCGTCTCTTTCATCGGTGATCCATAGGGTTCGGCATCAGCAACTCAATACAGGCGCTTGCGGCGAAATCTAGCGGAAATAGCCTAAGATCGGCTTTCCACTATTATAACGCGCCATGACCGGGCCGAACCGGCCTAACGGTCGCCGCTAGCGCCGGCTGGCGAATAGGCCGGCGGCGAAAGCAACGGCGACCAAAGGCAGTGGCCCCAGTTGTTGCATTACAGCACCCAAGCCCTGATCCACCAATCCGACACTCTGCGTCACCATGCCGGCCGTTTGCCCCGGAATTAGTGCCGTGGTCTGCCGTCTCGGCCGGGATCGAGACAGCGGCAACGCCATAAGAATGAGAAGCCCGATCAGCAACAGCGTCAGGGCCATCAGCGCCGCAGCCTCAAATGGGCTGAGGGCATAGACTGTGACCAGCGCGCTATAGGCGGCGACCAAGCCAAAG
Source organism: uncultured Alphaproteobacteria bacterium (assembly GCA_963764005.1). Taxonomy (GTDB): domain Bacteria; phylum Pseudomonadota; class Alphaproteobacteria; order Rhizobiales; family Methyloligellaceae; genus Methyloceanibacter. Next base: position 21,765 of record CAVXQX010000003.1, read on the forward strand.
ACCAGAGCGGCGATCACGAAGATCGCGGCAATGCCAATGACCGCGGACTCCCAGAACAGGCGCTCGAGTGATTTCTGCACCCGAGCGCCGATCTGGAGGCTAGACAGCAGCGCGAACGCCATGCGCATCATCGAGACATCTCCCCGACTAGCGACGTGTGAACACGCCGAACACGAATCCCAGGCCTGCGGCGATGGCCACGGCGGATAACGGATTCTGACGGATGGCTTCTTCTGCCTCTTCAGCCTTTTCCATCGCCATATCCTGGGCGCGACCAACTTGCTTGTTGGCCACACGCCGCAGCGTAGAGGTGAGGTTTTGCACATCGGCACGAATGGCCTCGATCTGCTCGGCCAGATCCTCGGTGGTGGTGCTCGTCGTCGCCGCGTTTTTCTTCGCGGAGCCGCTGCTGCGGAAATCGGTATCGGTGGTGGATGACATGGGTTGCTCCTTGAGGGGTGAAGGGGAGTCCAGCCCTAACGTGCGGCTGGCAGTTTCGTTCCAATGGGATGTGGAGCCCGGGATTTTCGAGCAGTCCGGGGGTTAACTCTCAGAGGCAGGTCCGGTGCGGGACGCTCCGGCTCGGGCAATGCTTCCGGTTCGGTGTCGGGTTCTGGTCTGCGCGCTGCCTCCATTATAATGTCGGTGGCTTCGCCAAGGCTGACGGCGTAGGCGTCGGCTTCCACGCTCGCTCTTAGGCCCTTCATTGCCGGCGGCGGAATTTTCGCCCCAGGTAGCTAACGACGAGCCTTGCTTTTGGGATGATGCGGCGCAGGCGCCGAACCAGATAGCGCACGTGAGCATTGCTGACGCCGAGGCTGAGATAGCAAAGACAAACGAGTTTCACGTTCGCCTCGAGGGAAACGATGCGTCCGTCCGAGATGGCGTCATGATCGAGCGACTTCGCCTTCAGACCATGTTTCTGAAGCAGACCGGTCAGCATCGCCGCCGCCGCATCGTCAAGCGAAGTGCGGCCGCCGACGCAAAGGATGGAGCCGTCGTTTTCCCAACCCGGGGCGAGCTCGGTCGCGGCCAAAACCGGGAGCGCCTCTTCTTTCTCCTGGTCCATTGTGGTCAAGGAGGAAAGTCCGGTCTGTCCGATTGCCTCCGGCTTCTCCACCGGCGCTCTCTTCGGAACCAACGTCGCGGCTCGAATTCGGCAAGGTTCTCCATGACCTCTTTCACGGCGATGTTGATGCGTTTGCCGTTCTCGGCATCCAGATTGCCGCGCTCCAGGTCGCGCTCGGCGAGTTGCAAACCTTTGAGCGCAACGTTGTCGAGATAGGCCGGGAGAGTCTGATCTTTTAGCGCAAGCTCCGCCTGATAGGTCGCTTCGGCCGAGTCTCCCGAAAGCGCACGCTGATAAAAGGCCTGCTCCGGAGTGAGCGCAGGCTCGTCGCCAAGCATCAATTCGAGGAAGTTCAATCCCTCGATGTGCCGACCGAGAACGACAAGACAGACAGTCAGCGGCATAGCGAGAAGCAGGCCGAGCGGACCCCAAAGCCAAGTCCAGAATACTGTCGAGAACACGACGGCGATGGGCGAGACGCCGGTGCCATGCCCGTAGACAAGAGGCTCCACGACTTGGCCCATGACGAGCTCTGAGACGAGAAACAGGGTGCCGACCAAGAGGAAAATCAGTCCAACCAGGCTCGATCGCGGCCGCAAGCAAGAGAGGCGGGGCTGCCGCGATGAACGATCCGACATAGGGAACGAAGCGCATCAGCGCGGCGAGGATGCCCCAGACGATCGGGCTCGGAACGCCGAGGAGCCACAAGCCAAATGCGATGAAGGCACCGTAGGCGGAGTTGATCAAAAGCTGGCTCAGGAAATATTTGCTGAGACGCTCCGCAGCGTCATTCATCGCGGAGGTGGCGCGCTGCATGTCGGACGAAGACAGCAGACGTATGGCCTTGTCGCGCAATTCCTCCCGCTGCAGCAGAATGAAGATCACGAACAGAAGGACTATGCCCGCCGTGGCGAGCGGCGAAAGAATCGTGCCCACAACAAGCTGGAACAGCTCAAGCGGGCCTTGCGTCGAATCCTGAATTTCGACCGGAAGGGGCTGTTGCGGCTTGTCGGATTCGACCGGTGTCGGCGATGCGCCGCCAGTTTCGGGTTTCGGTTTTGGCTCGTTGATCTGGTGTTGCAGATCCTTGACGGCGTCGCTTGCCTTCTCGAGGATCGGCAAACTCTCAGCGGAGCTGCGCAATATACTGATTTTTTCGCTGATCGCGCTGCGATAGCGCGGGAAGTCCTCGACAAGCTGGACGGCTTGCTGCGACAGCAGCCATCCCAGCAGGAAGATCACCGCGAAGGCGACGCTGACAACAATGCCAACGCCAGCACGCGCGGAATCTTCAACCGCCGCAAAAGCAGCAACATCGGGGTTAGGACGAAGCTGAGCAGGATCGCGAGCGCGAGCGGAAGCAGCACTTCGCGCCCGACATAAAGCGCCGTGACGACAAGGGCCGCGATCAGCAGGCCTTGCAGCGTCCCGGCGCGAGCTTCAGAGCTTGAGGTGGAGAAGATTGGAAAGCGTGGTGGCACACGAAGCCTCCCCGGCATGCATGCGTGGAAGAGAATTCAAACGACTGACGCGCGTGGCGCACGTTGTCCGTCGCCCGCTAAAGAATGTTGAAGAGGTAAAGCAGAATGATGATGGAGATCGGTACGCCGAGCAGCCAAAGGATTAGACCGCGCATTCGAAAGCTCCTTGATTTCGGTGTTTTAGGATGAGTCGTTTCAAAAATCTGAGAACCACGCGGCAACCGGCCAAACGCGACGTCGAGAAGGACGCCGCCGAGGGCGCCAAGCTCCACGTGGTAGACCAGCCAGCAGATGGAATTGCGTAGTTTCATGAGAGCAGAACGCGAGCGATGAGCAAAGGTTCCGATTGGTGGTTCTCGGAGACATAAAGAAAGGAAGCCCGGGGGGAGGGACCGGGCTTCCTAAACTTCTTGCAGTCAACGGCGAGCCCCGCTGGCTGCAGTCACATAACCTTCAATCGGAGGAATGGTTCCGCGTGGCCTTGAGCTAATTTGGTCGACCGCGAAACCAGCGAGACTGGCACGCGCAGTCGCGCATTATGGAACGGGCTTGATTGCTCTGCGTTTCTCATCGGGGAGTTCCAAGAAATGAACCGAGGAGAAAGAACGATGAAAACAATTATCGCTTGCACCAGTTTGTTGGCGCTAATGAGCTTCACGCCGCTCGTTGCGCAGGCAGCCGACGAGGCGGCTGCGACGCATAAGGGCATCTCGAAGGAGTCGTCGGAGAAAGCGGTGAACCCTGCTTCAGGCAGCGCGGATACTTCAACCGGCGCGGCTCAGCAGAGCTCTTCTCCGCCCTCGTCGGCGTCGTCCAATGCGCCCAACCACTCGGAAGCTCAAACGCCTTCATCCGGAAGCGCGGATAGTTCCGGTGGTGCTGCGGAACAGAGTTCGGCTCCGCCGGCGTCTTCCGCGGCTGACCAATCGAAGCCCAATCCGACGAGCAATTCGACTGAGTAGTGGCAATTTCGGCTCGCCAGAAAAAGGGTGCGGCACCAATCGGCGCCGCACCCTAAACTTTGAGCGATAAAGCTAGACCCGCTACGCGCCCCACGGAAGTGCGATCCAGCCCAATGCCAAGCCGAACCCGGCGATGACAGCGAGGGTCAGAGAGGCGACGAGCACCCAGAACATGGCTTTAGGGCCGGTGCCTTGGCGGGCTTCGGTGGTTGTGACCTGAGGAGGCATGATTGTCGTCCTTTCTTGTTGTCGCGGATGCTCAGCACCCGACGTCCGAGGGAAGAGACTGCGCGGATGGTGGAATGCAATCGAGCTGCTGTATCGCAGCGTGGACGGCTCGCAAAATCTCCGCGGGGCTGCGATCACCGGGCGTCGGCTCCATACCCTCGTCGGTCGCGCGGAGCAGCGCATCGGCGTCTGCCTCCCACTTGAATAGAATGGATTTCTTGTCTTCGTGACTGAGATCTTGGGCGTGAACCACATCGCCAGGCGCCGCAAAAACGGACGCCGGATCGAGATTGGCCCGGTCACGATCGGTTGCTGTGGTCATGCTTTGGCTCCGTGTCGCATTCCGTGACAGGAGCAACGCGACAAGGTGGCGCCGCGTTCCTCGTTATTCACGCTGTCTTTAATCGTTAGGCGCGCCGGCGGGTGTCGGGTCCGGCGGCGGCTGCCGCCGTGGCCGCGGCCAATTCCACAGCCTTCTCGTCGAGCCCAAGAAGCTCGGTGAGACGATTGCGGGCGCGGTTGACGCGACTCTTGATCGTCCCCACGGCGCAGTTGCTAATCTCGGCTGCCTCCTCATAGGAGAAGCCGGCGGCTCCAATCAGCACCAAGGCCTCGCGCTGATCGTCAGGGAGTTGAGACAGCGCGCCGAGAAAATCCTGCATGTCCATATGGCCGTGTTGTTCGGGGTGCGTCGCGAGATTGGCGGCGTAGCTGCCGTCGGCATCCTCGACCTCGCGCTTACGCTTGCGGCGTTCAGAGAAATAGGTGTTGCGCAGAATGGTGAAAAGCCAAGCCTTGAGGTTGGTGCCTTCCTTGAACGAGTCGAGGTGGTTCCAGGCTTTAAACAACGTCTCCTGCACGAGATCGTCGGCCCGCTCCTTGTCGCCGCAAAGCGACACGGCAAAGGCTCGCAAGCTTGCCATCTCCTGGATGAGCGAAGCGCGAAGGCTCGCGGACACTTTTGGCGGCACTATTTATCTCCGCTTTGCTCGAGATCTTTGAGCAATTGCAGGAAGCGGTCCGGCACGGGCTCGTGGGCAACTCCGTCAAACATAGCCCGGAGTTGACGACCGATATGGCCCTGAAGGGAGGGTGAAAGACCTCGCTTGCCGGTTTTACCCACGCTGCTGCACTCGCCCTTTTGCATCTTGGCTTTTGGCTTGTTGCCCCGCGGTTTCGCGTCGTCTAGGTCGCTCACGGAAAGTCCTCACTTAGCCCTCAGAACCCGAGATATGGGTTGCTGAGTCCGGTTAGAAAACGGCTGTGATTAGAATTAGTTCCAATGCCTCGGAACAATTTAGGCCATAGGGAGTTAAGGCGGGGCTATCGTGTATCGTATGATAAGGTCACTAGGGGCGACTAACGGCACCGGGGCCAGGGGACTGGAGCAATAATGTCGATATCGAAAACGATTGCGCCTCATCTACCATATTTGCGCCGTTTTGCCCGCGCGCTGGCTGGGAATCAGACGGCCGGGGATTCTTATGTGGTCGCGGCACTTGAAGTTCTGATCGAGGATCCGGCGCAGTTTCAAGCCGACCTCGACCCGCGGGTGGCGCTGTACCGGATTTTCACCGGACTGTTCAATTCGGTCGATCTCAATCTCCGACCGAACGCCGAAACTTCGCCGGGAACGACGATCGATCAGAGGTTAGAGGCGATCACGCCGCTGCCGCGACAGGCCTTCCTGCTGCGCTCGGTCGAGGGGTTTAGCCTCGAGGAGACTGCAGCCATTCTCGATGTCGAACCTGACGCCGTTGAAGAGCTGCTCGATCAGGCTGGCCGGGATATCTCCGAGCAGATGGCGACCAAGGTTCTCATCATCGAGGACGAGCCGATGATCGCGATGGACCTCAAGAGTATTGCCGAGGCCTTGGGCCACCAGGTCATGGCGGTGGCGCGTACCCATGGCGACGCTCTGGCCGCCGCCAAAAAGGAGAGGCCGGGCCTCGTACTTGCCGATATCCAGCTTGCCGATGGCAGCTCGGGCCTCGAGGCAGTCAATGAGATGCTGGAAGGATTTTCCGTGCCGGTCGTCTTTATTACGGCCTATCCGGATCGACTTCTCACCGGCGAGAGGCCGGAACCTGCCTTCCTGATCACAAAGCCCTATCAGCCCGACACGGTGAAGGCGATAGTGAGTCAGGCGCTGTTCTTCGATCGCAAGGCTTATCCACGAAGCAAGCTCAGCGCCTGATCTCGATCCGCCTTAAACGCGGCCCATCAGCATCAAAACCAGCAAGATGACGAGCAGCAGGCCGACGATACCGGACGGCCCGTAGCCCCAGCCGCGGCTATAGGGCCAGGAGGGGATGGCGCCGATCAGGATCAGAATAAGAATGATGATGAGAATAGTGCTCACGAGGGGTGCCCCTTATTGTTGTCGCGTGCTGTGAAAATGGCGCTGCCTCGAATGCCCTAGGGCCTCGACGACAGCGCCACTCTTCGATCGCTACATACCGCTCAGCCAGCCATCGACTTGCTTCTCAGCCTCGTCTTTGGCAACGCCGTAACGCTCCTGGATTTTGCCAACCAGCTGGACCCGGCGCCCTTCGACCTGTTTCAGGTCGTCATCGGTCAACTTGCCCCATTGCTGCTGAACCTTGCCCGTGAACTGCTTCCAGTTACCTTCGATACGATCCCAGTTCATCGCTCAACTCCTCTGTTGCGGCCTTCCGCGCAAAGGGGTCGGCCATTAGCTTTTGACGATAGCGAACCAACGTCCGGACGCGGCTGGGGTTCCTCGTCATGGTTTCGTTTGGATGAATCAGGTTGTACAGGCCGGATAGAGGACGCGCGGTAATTGAAACAACCCAATAAAGCTCGGACCCGCAGTTGGAATGTCTGGGCAACAGCCTGAAACGCCGAAGGAATAAGCAAAATCGCTTGTATAGGTGCAATCGTGCCACAGTTGCCACACAACTTGATAAAAGCCCGGTTTTTTCGATTGCTGATCGTCAGGGGGTTTGTACTGTAGAACAAGACAGGGGTTTGGGTCGCTGAGTCTCCCTTACATTTTGAACGAAAACAGTTCGGTGGGAACTCTTAAACCGGGGGATTAAAGACAATGACACGGGGACGCTTGTTGGCGGGGATTACGAAAACAGCGATTCTGAGCGCGGCGCTCGTTGCTGGGCTGGCGTTGCCGGCCAAAGCTGATGACACCAAGCTGACGCTGACGGGTTCTGCGACGATGACGACGGACTATATGTTCCGCAGCATCTCGAACACCGATCAGGAACCGGCGGTGCAGCCCGAGTTCGATCTGACCTATGGCATGTTCTACGGCTATATCTGGGGATCCAATACCGCGTTCGGGGACAACATCGAGATCGACTACGGCATCGGCATCACGCCGAAGTGGAAGTCCATCACCTTCAACATCGCCGGCCTCTACTACACCTATCCGGGCGATAACGAGAACATCGACTATTTCGAGTTGAAGACCGGTGCGACGTGGACCGGCGGGGCGTGGACCGTTGGCGTCAACAACTATTGGTCGCCGGATAATTTCCAGTTCTTTGGCGACTCGAATGCGATCGAAGGCTCGGTCGGCTATGCGCTGTCGAACAAGTGGTGGAACTTCTTCTCGCCGAGCATCAGCGGCACGGTCGGCTTCCAGTCCTACGACAAGAATGCCGCCGACTACACCTATTGGAATGCCGGCCTGACGCTCGGCTTCCTGGACCATTGGTCGGCCGACATCCGTTACTACGATACGACCTATAACAACAACGAGTGCTTGGCACAGAGCGGCGGGCGCAATAATTGCGACGCCCGCGCGGTCGGCACCCTCAAGGCTACGTTCTAGACGTTCGTCGTTGAGAGCTAAGGTTTTCGAGTTCAAAGGGCGCCCCTAAGGGGCGCCCTTACTTTTTGCGGCTGTCGATCTGCTCGATCCTGGTAGTGGAGCTACCGTAATTCGGAGCGGTAGCTTGCGGATGTTCTAGACGTTCTCGCCCAAAAAGCTAATATGGTCTGCCAAACCATCTCGTCGGAGGGATTTTACAGTCCCGGCAGATGGAGGGGGAACGATGAGCGACTTGGGTCGCAGCGTGGTTGTGGTGGAGAATCCGGATGGCGTTGGACCGTTCGCGATTGTCTGCGATCACGCCTCCAACAGCATCCCTGTGGAATACCAATCGTTCGGATTTGCCGACGACGCGCTACAGACACACATCGCCTGGGATCCAGGCGCGCTGCCGGTAGCGCGGCGCTTGTCGGCGAAGCTGGATGCACCACTTTTGTGGCCCGATGTTTCCCGGCTTGTCATCGACTGCAATCGTGCTCCAGAGGCGCGCAGTCTTATCGTCACCGAAAGCGAGGGGCGTCCGGTGCCGGCCAATGTTGGCTTGAGCGACGCCGAGCGCTCGCGACGGCTCGAACTGATCCACACGCCGTATCATGCGGCGATTGACGCATGCCTGAAGCGACGCGCGGCGGCCGGACGAGAGACCGCGCTGATCGCGATCCACTCTTTCACGCCGATCTATCTGGGGAAGAGCCGCCCCTGGCAGATCGGGATCGTGTTCGGCGAGGATCGCCGCATGGCCGATCTCCTTATCGGCGAGCTAAAGGCCGACCCAACGCTTAACGTCGGCATCAACGAACCTTATTCGCCGGCCGATCAGGTCTATTACACGGTCGAGCGCCACGCCGGTCCTCTGGGCTTGCCGGCGGCAATGATCGAAATTCGCAATGACGAGATCGGCGACGATGCCGGCCAGCAGAGTTGGGCAGACCGGCTGGCGAATATTCTCGTCGTAGCTGAGCCGCGCCTGGTGGGAGCTAGACATGCCGCGGCGTAAGTCTTGAGTTTAGAAACGGGTGATACAGGGGGTTGAGAAAATGGCTGCTAAACGAAGTCACGGCGGGGGTTACACCGAAGCCGACAAGAAGGAGGACGTGAAGGTCCTCCACGGAATGGGCTATGCCCAGGAGCTTTCCCGGGGGATGAGCAAGTTTTCGAATTTTGCCATCTCGTTTTCGATTATCTGCATCCTGTCGGGAGGCATCAACTCTTTCGCCCAGGCGACCTCATCGATCGGCGGCGCGGGGGCGGGCATCGGTTGGATCGTGGGATGCGGCGTTTCTGCGGTCTTCGCTGTCGCGATGGCGCAGATCGCCTCGGCCTACCCGACCGCGGGCGGGCTTTATCATTGGGGATCGATTCTCGGCAACCGCTTCACCGGCTGGGTGACCGCGTGGCTCAACCTGCTCGGTCTCATCACCGTGATGGGGGCCATCAACATCGGCACGGCCTTCTTCTTTACCGGCACGTTCGGCTCCTTGATCGGCATGACCGGAACGCCCGGGGAGATCGTCATCTTTGTCGGCGTGATTACGGCTCTGCAGGCGCTGATCAACCATCTCGGCATCAAGCTGACGGCGTTGCTCACCGACTGGTCGGGCTACATCATCCTCGGCACCACGGCCGCCTTGATCGCGCTTTGTCTTTATTACGCGCCGACGCATGACTGGAGCCGGCTGTGGACCTTCACCAACTATTCCGGTGACGCCGGCGGCGGTGTCTGGCCGCAGAGCAACTCGCTGATCTATCTGTTCGCGCTCAGCCTGCTGCTGCCGGTCTACACGATCACCGGCTATGACGCTTCGGCGCACACCTCGGAGGAGACCTACAAGGCCGCCCATTCAGTGCCGCGCGGCATTATTCACTCGGTGCTGTGGTCGTCTCTCGCCGGCTGGGTCATGCTCTGGGCCATGGTGATCGCCATCCCGGACATGGCGGAAGGCGCCAAGCAGGGCTGGAACGTGTTCTTCTACATGATCAGCTTCGATCATGCCGGCGGGGCTGACGAAGGTTCTGTACCTGTTCATCCTGATCGCCCAGTTCCTGTGCGGGTTGGCGACGGTGACGTCGGCATCGCGGATGATCTACGCCTTCAGCCGCGACGGCGGTCTGCCGTTCATCTCCAAATGGGTCTCAAAGGTCAGTCCCAAATTCCGCACGCCGGTGGCGGCGATCTGGACGGGTGCTGTCCTCGAATTCCTGTTCGTCTGGATGGCGCAGACCGTGTCGATCGGCGGGACCAACATCTACACGATCGTGGTGAACGCAACGCTGATCTTCCTGTTCCTGTCGTTCACGGTGCCGATCGCACTCGGCTTCTTCGCCATCGGCACGGCAAAATGGCCGACGATGGGGCCGTGGGACATCGGCATTCCGCTGTATCGGCTGTTCGCCGTGCTGTCGGTGCTCTGCATGGGGCTTATCATCTACATTGCGGTGCAGCCGCCGAACGACAAGGTGCTTTGGATCACGCTGGTGTTCCTGGTGCTGACGGCGATCATCTGGGTTCTGTTCGAGAACAAGCGCTTCCAGGGTCCGCCCATGGGCGAGATGATCAAGAAGCGCCAGGCCGAGATCCTGGCGGCGGAGAAGGCAGTCGGCGAGATCAGCTGACGTCTGAAAGAGTCGAAAAAAACCTGCGCGGGATGTTTCCCGCGCAGGTTCGTTATTTGCGGGCGAGACTCCAATAGACCGCCGCGCTTGAGATGGGCTGGAATTGGACCATGCCGGAAGAGGTCGTCAAAACCACCTGCGCGCGTGATTGTTACGACGCCTGCGGCATCGCCGTGTTCCGCGAGAATGGCATCATCACGAAGGTTCTCGGCGATCCAGACCACGCCATCTCGCGCGGGAAGCTCTGCGGCAAATGCGCCATCGCCTATAATGGCGCATGGCGCGATGCATCGCTGCGGCTCACGCGTCCGTTGCGGCGGGCGGGCGCGAAAGGCACTGGCAGCTTCGTCGCCGATTTCTTGGGACGAGGCTCTCGGTGAAATAGCCAAGCGCTTTCGCGGCGTGATTGACGCAGGCGACGCGCGCACGATCATGCATACGCACTACACCGGAACCGTGGGGCTGCTCGGCGGCTCGTTTCCGCTGCGTCTGTTCAACCGCATGGGCGCGACCGAGGTCGATCCCGACACGGTCTGCAACAAGGCGGGTCATGTCGCGCTGGAGCTCGCCTTCGGCAACTCGCTCGAGGGCTTCGACCCGCGCACTGTTAAGGACTCGGGCACGCTACTGATCTGGGGTGCCAATCCTTCACATTCGGCGCCGCATCAGAACAAGGAGTTCGTGGGTGCGGCGGCGCAAGCTGGCACCAAGATCATCGTCGTCGATCCGATCGGGCACGACACCGCGACTGCAGCAGACATGCACCTGAAGCTTCTGCCTGGCACCGATGCGGCGCTCGCCTTCGCCTTCCTGAACGTGATGCGGGAAAAAGGCTTGGTCGATCAAGTCTTTCTCGACGCGCATGTTCTCGGCGCCGAGGAGCTGGAATCGGCAATTGGGAGCATGCCGCCGGCCAGGGCGGCGGCGCTCTGCGGCGTTCCGGCCGATCTGATCGAGGCGGCGGCGATAGCCTATGCGACGGGTCCCTCGCTGCTCTGGCTCGGGCAAGGGGTGCAGCGCCAGCTTCATGGTGGCAACGTCTTCCGCGCATTGGCGGCGCTCGTTGCCTTCTCCGGTAATTTGGGCAAGCCAGGCGCCGGCTTTCTCTACATGAACGGCACCGGCGGACGCGGCGTCGATATGGCCACGCTGACGATGCCGGAACTCGCCCGCGACGGCACAAAGTCCATCAGTCATATGGATCTTGCCGCGACGCTCGAGGATCCAGGCCGCGCCAGAGCTCTCGTGAACTGGAACAACAATCCGGCCGCATCGTCGCCGGAGCAGGGACGCCTGCGCAAGGCGCTCGAACGTGACGATCTCTTCCACGTTGCGGTCGATCTCTTTCATACCGACACGACGGCCTATGCCGACATTGTCCTCCCGGCTGCGAGCTTCCTCGAATTCAACGACCTGGTGCTGTCCTATTTCGACCTGACCCTCTCCGCGCAGGTGAAGGCGTGTGATCCGCCAGGCGAAGCGCTGTCCAATCACGAGATTTTCCGGCGTCTGGCGCGGGCCATGGGCTACAACGATCCCGGATTGTTCGAAAGCGAGACTGAGATCATCGATCATTTGCTAACGCAAACATCCTATGAGGGCAGCTTCGCCGATCTCGCTAAGGTCGGCACGACGACGCTGTTTGCCGAACCGCGGCTGCAGTTTGGCGATCTTAAGTTCGCGACGCCGTCCGGCCGGATCGAGCTAGCGAGTGACCGGGCCGTTGAGCTAGGGCTGCCGCGCGTGCCTGCGCCGCACGCCGACAAGCGGTCCGGACCGGGACTGTTACGCATCATCTCGCCGGCATCGCCCTGGCAAATGAACTCGAGCTACGGAAACGACCCGGTCATTCGCAAGCGGCTCGGACCGCCAACCGTCACGCTACATCCTGATGATGCCGCTGCAGGCGGCTTCCGCGAGGGCGACACTGTGATCCTGGTCAACGAGGTCGGTCGTCTGCCGCTTGCCATCACCATCTCCAACGCGGCGCAACCGGGTGTCGGCATCGTCTACAAGGGGCGCTGGCCGAGCGCATCGGCGGCCGATGCCAACGTCAACGCCCTTGTCCTCGGCCGCAAGAGCGACCTTGCTGAAAGCACCACGGTGCACAGCACGGAAGTTCGGCTGGAGCACGCGTGAGCCTTGATATGGGACGAGAGAGTTCAACGGCGCGCGTCGCCGCGCTTGCAATCTGGTCTCGGCGCGTGGACCCGGTGCCGCTGACCGGCGGAATTACCAACCAGAATTTTAGCGTTGAGGATCGCGGGCGCCGCTACGTCGTGAGGGTTGGCGACGACATCCTAGTCCACGGGGTGGTGCGCGCGAACGAGTTGGCTGCGAGCCGCGCGGCGCATTTGGCGGGTCTCAGTCCTCGCGTGGTGCATGCAGAGCCAGGGATACTCGTCCTCGATTTCATCGAGGGACGCACCTTCACGCCGGAGGACGTCCGCAATCCGGCGAATCTCGAGCGCCTCGTCGACATGGCCCGGCGATGTCACCGGGACATCCCGCAATATTTGCGCGGGCCCGCCGCGATGTTCTGGGTGTTCCACGTCGTGCGCGACTACGCGCACACGCTCAGCGAAGGCGACAGCCGGCATGTGGCTCGCCTCCCGGATCTGCTCTCGCGTGCCGCGCGACTTGAGGCCAGTGTCGGTCCGATCGAGGTCGTGTTCGGTCACAACGACCTGCTTGCGGCCAATTTCATCGATGACGGGCAAAAGCTTTGGCTTGTGGACTGGGAGTATGCCGGGTTCAATTCGCCGCTGTTCGATCTGGGCGGGCTCGTCTCCAACAGCGAGCTTTCGCCTGAGCAGGAGGAGCGAGTTTTGAGCCTCTACTACGATGCGCCGGTCGATGATCGATTGCGCCTGCGGGCCGCCGCCATGACAGCGGCATCGCTGCTGCGCGAGACGATTTGGAGCATGGTGTCCGAGCTCTATTCGACGGTCGATTTCGATTACGCCGCTTACACGGCTGAAAACTTGAAACGCTTCGAAGCCGCCTATGCCAAATATTTGGCGATGGACCGCGCATGAGCACGCTGCCGTCGTCCGCGAAGATCGTCATTATCGGCGGCGGCATCGTCGGCTGTTCGGTGGCCTATCATCTGGGCAAGATGGGTCTCACCGATGTGCTGCTGCTTGAGCAGGGAAAACTGACAAGCGGTTCGACTTGGCACGCCGCGGGCCTGGTCGGTCAGCTGCGCACGAGTGCAAATATCACCCAGCTTCTGGGCTACTCCGTCGACCTCTATGACCGGCTCGAAAAAGAGACGGGCCTCGCGACGGGGTGGAAGCGTAACGGCGGATTGCGGCTCGCCTGCAATCAAGAGCGTTGGACCGAAGTGAAGCGGCAGGCGACCACCGCGACCTCGTTCGGGCTCGAGATGCATCTCCTTAGCCCCAAGGAGGCTCAGGAGCTGTGGCCACTGATGCAAGTCGACGATGTGGTCGGCGCGGCGTTCCTGCCGACGGATGGACAGGTGTCGCCAACCGACATCGCCATGTCGTTGGCTAAGGGCGCGCGCCAGAATGGCGTTACCATTGCTGAAGGGGTGAAGGTCACGGAGATCGACGTCGAGGGCGGCCGCGTCCGCGCGGTCGTGACCGACCAAGGCCGCATCACTTGCGACAAACTCGTGATCTGCGCCGGGCAGTGGTCGCGAGAGATCGGCCGCATGGCCGGGTGTCAATATTCCACTCGTCTCGGTGCAGCATCAATACCTGATCACCGAGGCGATCGACGGGGTGACGCCGGGATTGCCGACCTTGCGCGATCCCGACCGGCTCACTTACTGGAAAGAGGAAGTGGGCGGTCTGGTGATGGGCGGCTACGAGCCCAATCCGAAGCCATGGGCCGTGGACGGGCTTCCCACTCATTTCGAATTTCAACTGCTTGACGACGATCTGGAGCATTTCGAGCCGTTGCTCGAACTCGCCGCCGGTCGCGTTCCGGCGATGGAGTCTGCCGGTATCAAGCAGTTCATCAATGGACCGGAAAGCTTCACGCCAGATGGGAACTTCATTCTCGGCGAAGCGCCGGAGGTGCGCGGCATCTTTGTCGGCACCGGTTTCAATGCCTTCGGCATCGCGTCTGGGGGTGGCGCCGGCATGGCGCTTGCCGAGTGGGTCGCAAAAGACGCTCCGCCCTTCGATCTCTGGCCGGTCGATATTCGCCGGTTCGGAAAGAATAGTCTCGATACGGACTGGGTGCGCACGCGCACGCTCGAGGCTTACGCCAAGCACTATACGATGGCTTGGCCGTATGAGGAGAATCGTTCGGGGCGTCCGTTACGCCGCTCGCCGCTTTACGACAGGCTCGCCGCTCAAGGTGCGTGCTTTGGCGAAAAGCTCGGCTGGGAGCGGCCGAACTGGTTTGCCGATCTCGGGGCCGGGGAGAAGCCCGAGGACCACTATAGCTACGAGCGCCAGAACTGGTTCGACGCGGTCGGCCGCGAGCACGCAGCGTGTCGCGAGCGTGTCGCCGTTTTCGATCAGACGTCGTTCGCCAAGTTCCTTCTGGTCGGCCGCGATGCGGAGAAGGCGCTCTCGTGGATCGCAGCCAACGACGTCGCCAAGCCGCCGGGGCACCTCATCTACACGCAGATGCTGAATGATCGTGGCGGCATCGAGTGCGACCTTACGGTGGGCAGGCTATCGCCGAGCGAATATTACATCGTGACCGGCACCGGCTTCGCCACGCACGATTTCGACTGGATCTCGCGCTCGATCCCAGAGGGACTCGATGCGCGCCTGATCGATGTCACCTCTTCGAACGCGGTGCTGTCGGTGATGGGGCCTCGGTCGCGCGATGTGCTCCAGAGTCTCACCGACCACGACATGTCGAATGCCGGCTTTCCGTTCGGCAGAGTGAAACGAATAACAATCGCCGGGGCGCCAATGTTGGCGCTCCGCGTCACCTATGTCGGCGAGCTCGGGTGGGAACTTCACATTCCCGTCGAGTTTGCGCTTGAGCGTTTACGATGCGCTGATGAAGGCCGGGCAGCAACACGGCATCGCCAATGCCGGCTACCGCGCCATTGAATTGTTGCGATTGGAAAAGGGCTACCGCGCCTGGGGCGCGGAGATCGGGCCGGATCACTCGCCGCTGGTTGCGGGTCTCGGCTGGGCGGTGAAGCTGAAATCGGGCACGCCATTTCAGGGACGCGCCGCGATCGAAGCCCAGGCCGCAAAGAAGCTGCCACGCCTGCTCGCAGGCTTCACCACCGATCCCTCGATCGTGCTGCTCGGGCGCGAAACCATCTATCGCGACGGGAAGCGCGTGGGCTGGCTCACGAGTGGCGGCTATGGCTACACGATTGGCCGTTCGATCGGGTACGGATACATTCGCGATCCAGAGAACGGTGTCGATCGCGACAAGGTCCTTTCAGGCCGCTATGAGCTTGAGGTCGCAACGACGAGGGTGCCGGCGGAAGTCTTCCTCGATCCGCTTTACGACCCGACCATGGCGCGAATAAAGAGTTGAGAGGAGGCTGCCGGTGTATGCGCTTGCAATCCTTTATTTCGCGGCCTATGGACGAACGCCGCTCGTCTCCTCGGTCGAGGCGACGGGCCGGCCTTTTCTTTGTGTAACGGGGGTCTGAGAATGGCCGGTCTCTTGACGTTGAAAGAACTGAAGGAGGCCGCGGGCGCCGGCCAGATCGATACCGTGATCGCCTGTTTCCCGGACATGCAGGGGCGGCTCATCGGCAAGCGTTTCGACGCCGATTTCTTTCTCGGCGGCGCTTATGAGGAAACCCACGGCTGCGACTATCTGCTCGCCGACGATATCGATATGGAGCCGGTGCCGGGTTACGCCGCAGCCAACTGGGAAAAGGGCTATGGCGACTTCGTCATGAAGCCCGACCTCGCAACGTTGAGGCGGACCCCCTGGCTGCCGGCGACGGCGCTCGTGCTTTGCGACATCCTCGATCATCATCACCACGAGCCGCTGGCGCACAGTCCACGGGCGATATTGCGCCGGCAGGTAGCGCGGCTCGCCGATATGAACATGTCGGCCTATTTTGCGTCCGAGCTCGAGTTTTATCTGTTCGACGAAACTTATGAAACGGCACAAGCCAAGAACTGGCAACAGCTCAAGACCACCGGCAATTATATCCAGGACTATCACATCCTCCAGACGACCAAGGAGGAGGAGGTCTTGCGCGCGATGCGGAACGGGCTCAAAGGCGCCGGCATCCCCGTCGAGAATTCAAAGGGCGAGTGGGGACCGGGCCAAGAGGAGCTCAATTTCCGCTATGCGGACGCGCTGACTACCGCCGACAACCATGTGATCCTCAAGAATGGCTGCAAGGAGATCGCGCTGTCGTTCGGCAAGGCCATCACCTTCATGTCCAAATGGCGCTACGACCTTGCCGGCTCGTCGAGCCATATCCATAGCTCGCTATGGGACGTCTCCGGGAAAACCTCGTTGTTTCTCGATGACAAGGGCGAGCACGGCATGTCCCCGTTGATGCGGTATTACGTGGCCGGGCAGTTGGCTTATGCGCGGGAGATCACCTGGTTCCTCGCGCCTTATATCAATTCCTATAAACGCTTTCAGGCCGGAACCTTTGCTCCGACAAAGGCGATCTGGTCGCCCGACAACCGGACCGCGGGTTTCCGGCTTTGTGGGGCGGAGACCAAGGCCATTCGCATCGAATGCCGCATTGGCGGCGCCGACCTTAATCCTTATCTAGCGTTCGCCGCGCTGCTTGCGGCAGGGCTTGCAGGAATAGAGCAAAAACTGCCATTGGAGGCCGCCTATTCCGGGGATGCCTATCTGGGCAAAGATTTGCGCGAGGTGCCGAAGACGCTCCGCGAGGCGACCGAGCTGATGAAGGGATCGAAAATGCTTCGGGCTGCCTTCGGTGACGATGTGATCGATCACTACGTGCACACCGCGGAGTGGGAACAGTTTGAATATGACCGGCGCATCACGGATTGGGAGTTGAGGCGCGGTTTCGAGCGATATTGAGGTTCAGAGATT
Source organism: uncultured Alphaproteobacteria bacterium (assembly GCA_963764005.1). Lineage (GTDB taxonomy): Bacteria > Pseudomonadota > Alphaproteobacteria > Rhizobiales > Methyloligellaceae > Methyloceanibacter. The sequence goes on from CAVXQX010000003.1 coordinate 38,919, forward strand.
ATGTCGGAAACAGTCGAAGATCATCTCTCCCGTTGACGGCTCGGTCTATGCCGAGCGGCCGATTGCAAGCGATGCGGAGATCGAGGCTGCATTAACGTCGGCGCGCGCCGCGTTGCCGAAATGGCGGGCGACCCCGATTGCCGAGCGCGGACGCTACATGCTGGCCTTTCTCGATGCGCTGCTGTCGATGAACGACGAGATTGCCGTCGAGCTCGCCTGGCAAATGGGACGGCCGGTGCGCTATGGCGGCGAGAAGGGCGGCCTTGAGGAGCGGATCCGCGCCATGGTGTCGTTCGCCGAAGAGGCGCTGCAACCGTATTATCCGGCGGAGAAATCAGGCTTCCGCCGCTATATCGCCCGCGAGCCTCTCGGCATCGTGATGGTGATCGCGCCGTGGAACTATCCCTATCTCACCGCGATCAACACCATCGTGCCGGGGCTACTCGCCGGCAACGCCATCATCCTGAAGCATGCCGCACAGACATTGCTGGTGGGTGAGCGCATCGCCGAGGCGTTCCGGCGCGCCGGCCTGCCCAAGGGCCTGTTCCACAATATTGTGCTGTCGCACGCGCAGACCGAGAAGTTGCTTGGCTCCGGCAAGATCGACCACGTCAATTTCACCGGATCGGTCGCCGGCGGCCGCGCCATCGAGCGCGCCATTGCCGGGACCTTCGCTTCGCTCGGGCTTGAGCTCGGCGGCAAGGATCCGGCCTATGTGCGGGCCGACGCCAAGCTCGATCATGCCATCGAAAATCTGGTCGACGGCGCCTTCTATAATTCGGGCCAGTGCTGTTGCGGTGTCGAGCGCATCTATGTCGATGCCAAGCTGTTCGACGATTTCGTCGAGGGCTACGCCGAGCTCACGCGAAAATATGTCGTGGGCAATCCGCTCGAGCAGGCGACGACGCTCGGGCCGATGGCGCGCGGCTCCTTCGCCGATACGGTGCGCGGCCAGATCGAAGAGGCGCGGCGGAAGGGCGCTAAGTCTCTGATCAACATGAAGGTCGAGGGCGATCGCGCCGGCTCGCCCTATCTCGCGCCGGAAGTGCTGGTCAACGTCAATCACCAGATGGAAGTGATGCGGGAAGAGAGCTTCGGGCCCGTGGTCGGCATCATGAAGGTGCGCGACGACGAGGAAGCCATCACGCTGATGAACGACAGCCCGTATGGTCTGACCGCCTCGATCTGGACGCGCGACATGGAGCGCGCCGCTGACATCGGCAGCCGCGTCGAAACCGGTACGATTTATATGAATCGCTGCGACTATCTCGACCCGTATCTCACCTGGACCGGCGTCAAGGACACCGGGCGCGGTTCGGCGTTGTCGAAATATGGTTTCGATGCGTTGACCCAGCCGAAGAGCTTTCACCTCCGCGAAATCTGACCTTCACTCTTAATTCCTGGAACATCACATGAGCGTACCGACTGCCAATTGGAGCTATCCGACTGCCATTCGTTTCGGCGCCGGCCGCATCAAGGAACTGGCCGAGGCTTGCCGCGCGTCAGGCATCGAGCGTCCGTTGCTGGTGACCGATGCGGGCCTCGCCAAGCTTCCGATCACCGCGAAAGTGGTCGATCAACTCAAGCAGGCGGGCGTTCCGGTGGCGGTGTTCTCCGACATCCAGCCGAATCCGGTCGACTCGAATGTCGAGGCGGGAATCGCTGTGTTCCGCGCCGGCGGACATGACGGCATTATCGCCTTTGGCGGGGGATCGGGGCTCGATACCGGCAAAGTCATCGCCTTCATGGCGGGCCAGACCAGGCCGCTCTGGGATTTCGAGGATATCGGCGATTGGTGGACGCGCGCGGATGCCGACAAGATCGCGCCGGTCGTGGCGGTGCCGACCACGGCGGGGACCGGCTCGGAAGTGGGCCGCGCCGGCGTCATCACGCAAGAGGCGACGCATACCAAGAAGGTGATTTTCCATCCGAAGATGATGCCCAAGATCGTGATTTGCGATCCCGAGCTCACTGTCGGCATGCCGCCGGCGATCACGGCAGGCACCGGCATGGATGCGCTCGCGCATTGCCTCGAAGCCTATTGCGCGCCGAATTATCATCCGATTGCCGACGGCATCGCGGTGGAGGGCATGCGGCTTGTGTTCGAGAATTTGCCGAAGGCGGTTGCCAACGGCAACGACCTCGAGGCGCGGGCCCATATGATGAGCGCTGCGGCGATGGGCGCTGCCGCCTTCCAGAAAGGCCTCGGCGCCATTCACGCGCTGTCGCATCCCGTCGGCGCGCTCTATCACACCCATCATGGCATGACCAATGGCGTGTTCATGCCCTATGTGCTGGTGTTCAATCGCAAGGCCATCGAGCCGAAGATCGTTCGACTGGCCGGTTATCTCGGTATTGACGGCGGCTTCGACGGATTCCTCAATGCCGTGCTCGATCTCCGCAAGAAGATCGGGGTTCCGAACGATCTAACGGGCCTCAAAGTCGACGGCAGCAAAGTGGACACCATCGTCGCAATGTCTCTCGAAGATCCGACGGCCGGCGGCAACCCGGTTCCTCTCACCAAAGAGGGAAGCCGCAAATTGTTCGAGGCCGCGCTCAAGGGCGACGTGAAAGCCGCGGCTTGACGATTGAATGACGAGGGGCGCCTGCGATGATCCGTGGCTACAGCGATCACGCCGCAAACGAGCGGACGTTTCTCGCTTGGCTCCGCACCAGCATTGCGGTGATCGCGTTCGGCTTCGTCATCGAGAAATTCAATCTGTTCGTTCTCACGCTGCTGAACGCCGCTTCCATTGATGAAGCTGCAAGATCGCGGCTGGAGAAATTGTCGGGGCCATTTCCTGAGGGCGCCGGACGCGCTTTCATCATCGTCGGCGTGATTTCCATTATCGTCGCCACCATCCGCTTTGTTCGGACGGGGCGCCTGCTGGACGATCAAGCAATTCATTCGCCCGGCATTGTTCCCGATCTGATCTTTTCGGTCGTGCTCGCCGTCATGCTGATCGCGCTGAGCACGTATTTGGTGATCGGTTAGGACGCGCTCGCCTTACACCGGCACGAGACGCCATCGATGAAAGCATCGACCGAGGCGTCGAACGCCGCGTCCCGGTCGAGCGTCTTGAAGGCGGGGATCAGCGCGAGCGTTGCAGGGTGGGCGGCCGCATCGAGCGCCCGAAGCTCCGTCTCGTCCTCTTCGTCGATCGGGCTCAACAGCCCCTCGACTTCGGCCAAGCCAAAACCGAGGATGAAGGCGTAGAAGGCGAGACCCAGTCCTGCGGCCTCGGCGTCTGTCAGCCCGGCGGTCCGCAGCGCGCGATACACCACTTCGCTGGAGGCATGGTCGGCAGGGCCGGTGGCATGAAAGCGGAAATGCAGGTGAAATACGCGGGGGTGACGCTGCGCCAGATCGCGGTACGATGCGGCGACATTGCGGAGATCGGCGCGCCAGTCGGCACTGGGCTCGGGGAGTTCGACCGTCGATAGCGCCCGGTCGGCGATCCGGCGCAACAACTCATCCTTCGAGCGGAAATGGTGCAAAATCGTCATCGGATCGACGCCGATTTCCGCGCCGAGCTTGCGGACCGAGAAGCTTGCCTCGCCGTCGCGCGAAAGCATGGCAAATGCCGCGTCCAGGATCGCGTTTTTATCGAGCCCGCGTCGTCCGCGAGGCCGGGATTCGGCTCTGACTGCTGTTTTTCTTGACAATTCTACACCGTAGCCAATAGAGTTTCCGATAGCCAAGCTCGCTCCATGAGCCCCTGTCAAGGCTGACAGAGTGTGTCGCAGGCGAGTAGGAGGAATGGCGTGACCCGGTCACGACCGATCGCGGGAAGAGTAGCAGCGGACGCCTTGGCGCCGCAGTCAATCTCGACCTTTTCTCCCCGGAATTTGTTTCATTCGAGCGGGTTAACCCCAAAGGCGCTGCTGCTTCTGCTCTGCGCCCGTATCGGCTACACGCCTCCGGCCAGCTTCCAGCACTAAGCTTACCGGCCCTCTGGGCCATGTTCCGCTGGAGGTTGAAAGTGACGAACGAATATCAGACCGCACAATTGAGAGAGCTGGACGCGCTCCACCACCTGCATCCATTCACCGATCACCGATCGCTTCGGGCGGGCGGCGCGCGGGTCATCGTCCGCGGCGATGGACCCTATATCTGGGACAGCGAAGGCAATCGCATTCTCGACGGCATGGCCGGACTGTGGACGTGCAGCGTCGGCTACGGACGCAAAGAGCTCGCCGAGGCCGCTTACAAGCAGATGCTCGAGCTGCCCTATTACAATACGTTCTTCAGAACGACGCATCCCGCCGTGGTGTTGCTGTCGCGCAAGCTCGCCGAGATCGCTCCCGACACTCTCAAACAAGTTTTCTACGGCTCGTCAGGTTCAGAATCGAACGACACAGCGATCCGCTTGATCCGTCATTATTGGGTGCTCAAAGGCCAGCCCAAGCGGCGCATCATCATCTCGCGCAAGAACGCCTATCACGGCTCGACGATTGCCGCAGGATCGATGGGCGGCATGGGTCATGTGCATGCCCACACCTATCCGGTCTATGAAGGCTTCCGCCATATCATGGATCCTTATTGGTACGGCGAAGCGCAAGAGGGCGAAACGCCGGAGGCGTTTGGCATCCGCGCGGCGCGCGCGCTCGAGGAAGAGATTCTGGCCGTCGGGCCTGAGAATGTCGCGGCCTTCGCCGGCGAGCCGGTGCAAGGCGCGGGCGGCGTCAAGATCGCGCCCGAGACCTACTGGCCGGAAATTCAGCGCATCGTCGACAAATACGGAATTCTTTTTCTTGCCGACGAGGTCATCACGGGTTTCGGCCGGCTCGGCACGTGGTTCGCGTCGCAATATTACGGCATTCGCCCGAACCTCATCACCTTCGCCAAAGCGGCGACATCGGGCTACATCCCGCTCTCGGGCGTGATGGTCGACTACAAGGTCGCCGATGCGCTGATGGCCAACGACGATGACTTCAACCACGGCTATACGTTCTCGGGTCATCCGGTGGCGTGCGCCGTTGCTCTGGAGAATCTGGAAATCATGGAGCGCGAGCGTCTGGTGCCGCGGGTCAAGGAATCGACCGGACCGGCGCTGGCGAAAATGCTGTCGAAGTTCAAAGATCACCCGCTGGTCGGCGAGGTTCGGTCCATCGGGCTGCTCGGCGCCATCGAACTCGTCGCCGACAAGCGAACGCGTCGCCGCTTTGCCGATCCAGGCCGTGTCGGGCTGATCTGCCGCGATCATTTCTTCCGCGAAGGTTTCATCATGCGCGCCGTCTACGACACCATGGTGATGGCGCCGCCATTGATCTGGACGCAGGCGCAGTTCGACGAAGCGGGAGACGTGATCGCCAAGGTGCTCGACCTGACGCTGAACGACGTTGCCGGAGAGCTTGCCGCATGAGCCGTCCGATTGTCGTTATTCCGTCTTGCACCAAGTTGATTGAAGGCAACGTATTTGATTCCGTGGGGCGCCAGTACTCGACGGCAATCGCCGAGGTGGCCGAATGTCAGCCTCTTCTCATTCCGCTGGGCGCCAGCATGACCGATATCGGCGCGGTGCTCGAGGTCGCCGATGCGATTCTGTTGTCGGGCAGCCGGTCGAACATCGCGCCTGAGCATTACGGCACCGAACAGACGCTTAGACCCGATGCCGCCGATCCGGCACGCGACGCGCTGACTCTGCCGCTGATTCGAGCCGCGGTTGAGCGCAAGACGCCGCTTTTTGCGATCTGTCGGGGCTTTCAGGAATTGAACGTCGCCCTCGGCGGCAGCCTCTATCAAGCCGTCCAAGACGTCGAAGGACATAAGGATCATCGCCCGCGCTACGATCTTCCGCTCGAGGAAATGTACGGCCCGGTGCATCCGGTGTTGCTTCAGGGAAAATTGCGCGATTGGGTCGGCAGCGACCAGATCATGGTCAATTCGCTGCACTGGCAGGGCATCTCGCGCCTCGCCGACGGTTTAAAGCCGGAAGCGTTTGCCGAGGACGGATTGGTCGAAGCTGTGCGCGGCCCAGACGACGCCGCGTTCTGCCTCGGCGTGCAGTGGCACCCCGAATGGAGCGCCAAATCCAATCCCGTCTCACAGAAACTGTTTCGTCGCTTCGGCGCGGCAGCGAAGGGCGGTGCATGACCAATACGCGGCTCAGTATGGACGAGGCGCAAGCCTTCCTCGACGCCAACCCGGCGGTGCAATGGATCGACACGTTCATATTCGACATGAACGGGATTCCGCGCGGCAAACGCATCCGCAGGGGCGACCTTGCCGGCGTGGTCAAGCGCGGCGTGATGATGCCCGCTTCGATCTTCGTCATGGATCCGCTCGGCAATTGCATCGAAGAGACTGGGCGGCTGTGGGAGACCGGGGATCCCGATCTCCAATGTTACCTGCTGAGCAGAACCCTGGTGCCGATCCCCGCCGGCGACGGCAGGAATGCGCAGGCGGTGATGGCGCTCGAGGTCAGGGACGATCTCGATCCCCGCGCCTTGCTGGAAACTCAGGTCGAACGATTCGCGCGAGCCGGGCAAACGCCGACGGTGGCGATCGAGCTTGAGTTCTATGTTTCGAAAAAGGGGACTAACGGCGCCTTCGTGCTTGAAACGCCGGACGGTCTCTCCGACGATCCGAGCCGGCCGCTCACCTTCAGCTTCGAAGAGATGGACACGCTGTCGCCATTCATCGACGACATTTATCGCATCTGCGAGGTTCAAGGACTTCCGGTCGACGCGGTGATGAAGGAGTCCGGACCGGGACAATTCGAGATCAACCTGAAGCATCGCGCGGACGCCGTGGGCGCGGCGCTCGATGGCTTGCTGTTGAAGCGCGCGGTCAAGGCGGCGGCGCGGGCGCATCAGCTCGAGGCCACATTCATGGCCAAGCCCCACCAAGACTGGGCAGGCTCGGGCATGCATGTTCATGTCAGCCTGATGGACAAGGGCGGGGAAAATCTTTTTGCCGGCGATCCCATCTCGCCGCTGTTCCGCCATGCGCTCGGTGGATTGCGGACGACGATGGCGGACTTCATGGCCATCTGGGCGCAGTCGGCCAACGCGTATCGGCGTTACGTGCCGAAATCCTACGTCTCCACGGCGGCGCAATGGGGCTTCAACAATCGGACGGTCGCATTGCGTATTCCGCGCAGCGATGGAGCCGGTACCCGCATCGAGCATCGTATCGCCGGCGCCGACGCCAATCCCTATCTCGTCATTGCGTCGATTCTCGCCGGCATGAGCCATGGCATGGCGAATGAGATCGATCCCGGGCCGGCTGTGGAGGGCAATGCCGAGACCATCGAGGCTCCGGCACTGCCAACCGCCTGGATCAACTCGCTCGATCTGTTCCAACGCTCTGACGTCGTTCGTGACGCTTTCGGCTCGGGGTTCCAGCAGGTGTTTTCCCGGCTGAAACATGCCGAGCGCAACAATTTCGAGCGGATCGTGACCCCGCTCGACCATCTCTGGTATTCGCGAGTCGCGTGAGGCTGACCCATGACGCCCCTGATAGAATTGGATAGACTGACCGGGGCGATGGGAGATTGACCATGAACATGATCGCCAAGAAGTTTCCGACCGCGGCGCTGATCGATGGCGAATGGGTGACGGCGCCCAAGAGTTTCGCGGTTACCGATCCGGCGACGGGGGCGGAGATTGCCACCGTCCCCGATCTCGGACCGAAGGATGCGGTTCGTGCGATCGACGCGGCTGCCCGCGCGCTGCCAGGCTGGTCGGCGAAGACCGCAAAGGAACGGGCGACCATTCTCAAGCGCTGGTTCGATCTGGTCACCGCGGAGACCGAGAATCTTGCCCAGTTGATGACGACGGAGCAGGGCAAGCCGCTGGCGGAATCTCGCGCCGAGGTGGCTTATGGCGCGTCTTTCATCGAGTGGTTTGCCGAAGAGGGTAAGCGCGCTTACGGACGCACGATCCCGACCACATTCGCGTCGAAGCGCTTTCTCACCATCAAACAGCCGATCGGGGTCGTTGCCGCAATCGCGCCCTGGAATTTTCCGATCGCCATGATCACACGGAAAGTGGCGCCGGCGCTTGCTTCGGGCTGCACCATCGTGGTCAAGCCGGCGGCGGAGACGCCGCTCTGCGCGCTTGCAATCGCCAAACTTGCGCTGGACGCAGGCGTGCCGGCCGGCGTGTTCAACGTTGTCACCACCACCCATGCGTCGGAGGTCGGCAAGGTACTCTGCGACGATGCCCGCGTGCGGAAACTCACCTTCACGGGCTCGACCGCGGTCGGCAAGGCGCTCTATCGGCAATGCGCCGACACGGTGAAGAAGCTCACGCTCGAGCTTGGCGGCAATGCGCCGCTCGTGGTGTTCGACGACGCCAATCTGGAACAAGCCGTCGCCGGCGCCATGGCGTCAAAATATCGGAATGCCGGTCAGACTTGCGTGTGCGCCAATCGCATCCTGGTGCAGGCCGGCATTTATGACCGGTTTGCCGCTTCTCTGGTTGAGGCAGTGAAGAAGCTCGCGGTCGGCCCTGGGATGGAAGCCGGCACCAATATCGGGCCCCTGATCAACAGCGACGCCATCAAGAAGGTGGAGACGCTGGTCGGCGATGCCGTCAAGAAGGGCGCCAAGGTGCTGATCGGCGGCGGGCCAGATAAAGCGGGGCCGCTGTTCTATCAGCCATCGGTCGTCACCGGCGTCAGGCCGGATATGGAAATCGTGCGGGAAGAGATTTTCGGGCCGGTCGCTGCCTTGGTGCGCTTCGACACCGAGGACGATGCGATCAAGCTCGCCAATGATACCCCGTTCGGCCTCGCAGCCTATGTCTTCAGTCAGAATTTGGCCCGCGCCTGGCGGGTGGCCGAGCGGCTCGATGCCGGCATGGTCGGTGTCAACGAAGGCATCTTTTCCAATGAGGTTGTGCCGTTCGGCGGGGTCAAGGAGTCCGGCCTCGGTCGGGAGGGCGGGGCCGAAGGCTTAGAGGAGTATCTCGAGGTCAAATATATCTGTCTGGGGGGCATCGATGCCTAAACGGGCAGGTTTGGTCGAGGATTGGCTAGCGAATAGGCTGGCGAGGACCTATTCCGGGCTCCATACTCGACGCCGCACAATTCAACGCCAACGGATGGAACAGGTTCAGCACGACTGGTGAGCATAGGGGAGAGTAAGCATGACCGAAGCGACCGCAAAGTTGTTCAAGACGCGCACATCGCGCCGCTCAATTCTAAAAGGTCTCGGCGTCGCCGCGATCGGCATCAGTCTCTCCGGCAAGAAATACCCCGCCTGGGCGGCCGAGGAACCGAAGCTCAATCTCTATAACTGGGACACTTATATCGGCGAGACCACGCTCGAGACCTTCAAGGAAGCGAGCGGCATCGACGTCAATATGAGCCTGTTCGCCACCAACGACGAATTGTTCGCCAAATTGCGCGCGGGCAATCCAGGCTTCGACGTTATCGTTCCGGGCAGCGAGTTCGTCGAGCGCATGATTCAAGCGAACATGCTGGAGCCGCTCGACCACGCCAAGATCCCGAACATCAAGAACGTGGCGCCGGAGTTCATCAACGACGCGCCGTACGATCCGGGCCGGAAATACAGCATGCCTTATACTTGGCTCGTCATCGGCATCGGCTATCGCAAGTCCAAGGTCAAGTCGACCCCGGATAGCTGGAAGGTGCTTTTTGATTCCGACGAGTACAAGGGCCGCATCGCCGTCATGTCGGACGCGAGCGAACTGTTCCGGAACTGTTTCAAATATCTCGGCCACTCGCTCAACGACAAATCGCCAGAGTTGTTGAAGCAAGCCGAAGCGCTGTTGATCAAGCAGAAGCCTAACATCAAGTCCTTCCACGAGGACAATGGCCAGGATCTGCTGGCCTCGGGCGAGGTGGATGTCGTGATGGAATATAACGGCGACATCGCGCAAGTCATGGCCGAGGACGACGACCTCAACTTTATCGTGCCGAAGGAAGGCGCCATGAAGCAGTCCGACACATTGGCGATCCCGAAGGGCGCGCCACATCCGGAGAATGCACTGGCGTTCATCAACTTTATTCTGGATGCAAAAGTCGGTGCGGAGATCTCGGAGACGATCAAATATCCGTCGCCGAACGCCGCGGCCGTGGCGCTGATGCCGGCGTCCTACAAGGACAACCCGGTGATCTTCCCGCCGGCCGATCTCATGGCTAAATGCGAGTACCCGAATTACCTCGGCCCCGAATATACCCGGGATCTCGAGGAAGCGATGACGCGGTTACGGGCGGCCTAGAAACAAAGCCAAGCGGAGATAGGAAAGCGGGATGGCGAGCCAAAAAACCGAGCGCAGGTTGGTCTTCCTGTCGACGGCGCTGCCGCCTATCGGTTGGGTGGTAGCGTTTTTCCTAGCTCCGCTGGCGATTGTCTGGGCCTACAGCTTCGGTCAGAACGTCGGGCTGACCGAAGTCGATATCAGCGGCACGTTTGCCAACTACGCGCGGGCGCTGGAGCCGCTCTATTTACAGATCTTCGCCAAGTCGATTTTCGTGGCGGGGTTGACCACGCTGCTCTGTCTCATCATCGGATTTCCGGTCGCGCTCTCCATCGTGTTTGCCAGCGAAAAATGGCGGGCGTGGATGTTGCTGCTGATCATGCTGCCGTTCTGGACCAATCTTTTGATCCGGACCTATGCGCTGATCGCGGTGCTTCGTACCGAGGGCTATGTCAATTTCACGCTTGCGTGGTTTTGGGACAAAGCCAGTTGGTTCATGACGCTGGTGGGTTTGCAGCCGCTCGGAGATTTCACCCCGCTACAACTGCTCTACAGTAATTTTGCCGTGGTGGTGGGTCTGGTCTATGTGCATCTGCCATTCATGGTGCTGCCGCTCTACGCGGCGCTCGATCGGCTCGACAAATCTCTGATGGAGGCGAGCCTCGACCTCGGCGCGGGGCAGCTGCGCACGCTCTGGTCGATCGTGGTGCCGCTGGCGCTGCCGGGCATCATTTCCGGGATCATCATCACCTTCGTTCCCGCGCTCGGCGCCTATCTGACGCCGGATCTGCTCGGCGGACCCGACAGTCAGATGATCGCAAATGTGATCGAGCGGCAGTTCAAGCGCGCCAATGACTGGCCGTTCGGCGCCGCGCTATCGTTCCTGCTGATGTACGCAACCTTCGGAGCCATCGCCTTGCGCGCTTATTTCACACGCGGCAAGGCCAACGACGCGCACGGATTCTAACCATGGCCAAACGACGCGCCCCCCTCGAATATAACCGCCTGTGGCAGATGCGGTTGTGGCTGTTCGGCGTTTTCTTCTTCCTCTATGCGCCGCTCGTCGCGCTGGTCGCCTTCAGCTTCAACGACAGCAAGCGCAATACCGTCTGGCGTGGTTTCACGTTCCACTATTACGACAAGCTGTTTCACAATCAGGATCTGCTGATCGCGTTCGGCAACTCGCTGACGATCGCGCTCCTGGCCACCTTGATTTCGCTGGTCATCGGGGCACTGGCGGCGGTGTTGTTGTGGCGCTATCGCTTCATCGGAAGAACCGTGGTGGAGGGCGCGTTTACGCTGCCGCTGGTGGTGCCGGAAATCTGCATGGGTGTCGCCATGCTGCTGTTCTTCACCCGCGTGCTGCCGTGGCCGAATGATCTTCTCTGGCCGTTCAGCCTTGGCTCGATCATCATCGCGCATGTCTCGTTCTGTTTTCCGTTCGTGGCGCTGGTCGTCGGTGCGCGATTGACGAGCTTCAACAAGGAGCAGGAGGAGGCGGCGCGCGATTTCGGCGCCAATGATTGGCAGGCATTCCGCGACGTGCTGTTGCCGCATATCAAGCCGGCGCTGATCGCCGGTGGGCTGCTCGCCTTCACCTTGTCGCTAGACGATTTCGTGATCACGTTCTTTACCTCGGGCCCGGACACCATCACGTTTCCGGTCAAGGTATATTCGATGCTGCGCTTCTCGGTAACGCCCGAGGTCAACGCAGCATCGACCATGTTGATCGTACTGACAATTGTGCTGATGGCTCTGATGATGTTGATGCAGAGCCGCGGGCAGAAGAAGGGATAGGGGGCAGTCGTGGACCAAGCAACCAGCGGCACCGACGCCGCAGTCAAGCCAATCATCAGCTTCCGCAATGTTTGCAAGCGATGGGGCTCCGCGGTCGGGGTGGACAATGTCAGCCTCGACATCATGCCTGGGGAGTTTTTCGCGCTGCTCGGCCCGTCCGGCTGCGGCAAGACGACGTTGCTGCGCATGCTTGCGGGCCTCGAAGTGCCGACCGAGGGTCACGTGCTGATCGACGGCCTGGACATGGATGACATTCCGCCAAACAAGCGCGCGGTGAACATGGTGTTCCAGTCCTATGCCGTGTTCCCGCATATGACGGTTGCCGACAACGTGGCCTATGGCCTCAAGATCGATCGAGTGCCGGAAGCTGAGCTTAAGTCGCGCGTCGAGGAAGGACTCGAGCTCGTGCAGCTCGGCCATCTCGGCGAACGGATGCCGGACCAGTTGTCCGGCGGTCAGCGCCAGCGCGTGGCTCTCGCTCGTGCGCTGGTGAAGAAGCCAAAGGTGCTGTTGCTTGATGAGCCGCTCTCGGCGCTCGATGCGAAATTGCGCGAGGCGATGCGCTTCGAGCTGTCGCAGCTGCAACAAAAGGTCGGCATTACTTTCATCATGGTGACGCACGATCAGGACGAAGCGTTGGCAATCGCCGACCGCATAGCCGTAATGAACAAGGGTTCGATCGCTCAGCTCGGCAACCCTTCCGAGCTCTACGAATTTCCGGGTTCGCGCTTTGTTGCGGACTTTCTCGGGTCGGTGAATATGTTCGAAGGCACGCTGATCAAAGACAGGCCGGATGAGGCCATCGTCGCCTGCCCGGAGCTTGAGCCGTATAACGTCTATGTCCCGCATGCCGTCCTCGGCAAGGAGATGTCGCCGGTTTGGGTGGCGATCCGGCCGGAGAAGATGAATCTGCTCAAGGACTCCGACACGCCACCCACGGTGCCCGAATGTCCCGAGGTGCATAATGTCGCAAAAGGTCAGATCAAGGACATCTCCTACCTTGGCGATATCTCGATCTTCCATGTGCAACTTGCCAGCGGTCGTTTAATCCGCATCTCGCGCGCCAACCGGTCGCGGTGGGACCAGGACGAGTTTACTGCGGGTGAAAAGGTCTGGATCAGCTGGGCCGGGACCAGTCCGGTCGTCTTGCAATCCTGACCGCGCGCCCACGAACAGAGAACGGAATTTCCTATGCCAAGTTCGGCCGAGCTCCATCAGCGCAGAGAGCGCGCAGTGCCGCGCGGCGTCGGGCATGCCACGGCCATCTATGCCAAGCGGGCGAAGAACGCCGAGATCTGGAGCGAGGACGGCAAGCGCTATATCGACTTCGCCGCCGGCATTGCCGTGGTCAATACCGGCCATCAGCATCCGAAGGTCGTCGCCGCGGTCGAAGAGCAGCTGAAGGCATTCAGCCATGTCTGCTTCCAGGTCACGCCATACGAGTCCTATGTGCGGCTCGCCGAGCGGCTTAACGCCATCGCGCCGGTCGCCGCTCCGGCCAAGACCATGCTGATCTCAACCGGCGCCGAAGCCGTCGAGAACGCGGTGAAGGTGGCGCGCGCCTATACCGGGCGTCCGGGCATCGTCTCGTTCAGCGGCGGATTTCACGGCCGTACCTTGATGGGGATGGCGCTGACGGGGAAGGTGGTGCCCTATAAAAAGGGCTTCGGGCCGTTCCCGGCGGATGTCTATAATGTGGCGTTTCCCAATATCTATCATGGGGTTAGCAGCGAGGACAGCTTGGCTTCGATCAAGGCCCTGTTCAAATACAGCGCGGATCCCTCCAGCATCGCCGCGATCATCATCGAGCCGGTGCAGGGCGAGGGCGGGTTCTACATCGCGCCGTTCGATTTTCTTCGCTCGCTTCGAGCGCTCTGCGACGAGCACGGCATCCTGCTGATCGCGGACGAGATTCAAACCGGCTTTGCCCGCACCGGAAAAATGTTCGGACTGGAGCATTCTGGCGTCAAAGCCGATGTGGTGACGCTGGCGAAGGGTTTGGCAGGGGGGTTGCCGCTCTCGGCGATCACCGGGCGCGCCGATGTCATGGATGCGTCGGCTCCCGGGGGACTCGGCGGCACCTATGCCGGCAATCCGGTCGCCATCGCCGCCGCGCACGCCGTGCTCGACGCGATCGAGGAGGAGCAACTCTGCGAGCGGGCCAACGCGATCGGCAAGATCATTCTCGATCGCTGCAATCAGCTGAAGACGCGGTCCAATCTCAATTGCGTCGGCGACGTCAGAGGACTCGGCGCCATGTGTGCCATCGAGCTGGTCAAGGATGCGGGCGGAGAGCCATCGCCGCAACTCACCCAAGCCGTGATGAAGGTGGCGAATGAGAACGGACTCATCCTTCTCTCCTGCGGCACCTATGGCAATGTGATCCGCTTCCTTGTGCCGCTCACCGCGAGCGATGCGCTCGTGCGCGAGGGCATGGATATTTTCGAGACGAGCCTCACCGAAGCCGTTACGCGGGTCGCGTGAACTCTTTCATTTTCAGTCACTCATTATCGGACAGCCATCATGAGCGCAAAGCTCGCGACCAATGATCTCGAAGCCTTTTGGATGCCGTTCTCGGCGAACCGCCAATATAAGAGGGCGCCGCGCCTGATCGTCAGCGCCGAGCGCATGCATTACACCACGGACGACGGACGGCGCGTGCTCGACGGCACGTCCGGATTGTGGTGCGTCAATGCCGGTCACTGCCGGCCGAAAATCGTCGAAGCCGTCCGCAAGCAGGTGGGCGAGCTGGATTTTGCCGGCACCTTCCAGATGGGCCATCCACGCGCCTTCGAATGCGCCTCGAAGCTGGTCAACATCGCGCCTCCGGGCTTCGACCATGTGTTCTTCACCAACTCAGGCTCGGAGTCGGTCGAGACCGCGCTGAAGATCGCGCTCGCCTATCATCGCGCCAAGGGTAACGCCACCAAGGTTCGGCTGATCGGACGCGAGCGGGGCTATCACGGCGTCAATTTCGGCGGCACCTCGGTCGGCGGCATCGCCAATAACCGCAAAATGTTCGGCACGCTGTTGAGCGGGGTCGATCATATTCGCCATACCCACGATCTCGCCCGCAATGCCTATAGCCGCGGCGTGCCGGAGCATGGCGCGGAACTGGCGGACGATCTCGAGAGACTCGTGGCGCTGCATGATGCCTCGACCATCGCGGCGGTGATCGTCGAGCCGGTGGCCTGCTCCACCGGCGTCCTGGTTCCGCCGAAGGGCTATCTGAAGCGGCTCGCGGCAATTTGTGCCAAGCACGATATTCTCCTCATCTTCGATGAGGTTATCACCGCGTTCGGCCGGCTCGGCACGCCGTTCGGCGCGGACTATTTCGATATTTCGCCCGATATCATCACCACGGCGAAGGGCATCACCAACGGCACCATTCCGATGGGCGCGGTGTTCGTGAAGGGCAACATCCACGATGCGTTCATGACCGGGCCGGAGGACATGATCGACTTCTTCCACGGCTATACCTATTCGGGGCACCCGGTGGCTTGCGCGGCATCGATCGCGACGCTGGAAGTGTACAAGGAAGAGGGATTGCTGACGCGCGCTGCGGAACTTGCGCCTTATTGGCAGGAGGCCGTGCATTCGCTCAAAGGCCTGCCGCATATCATCGACATCCGCAATATCGGGCTGATCGGCGCCATCGAGTTCGATCCGGCACCCGGCGAGCCCGGCAAGCGGGCGCATACGCGTTTCGTCGAGGCGTTCGAGCGTGGGCTGCTGGTACGGGCCACCGGCGACATCATTGCGCTGTCGCCGCCGCTGATCATTGAGAAGAAAGAGATCGACCAGTTGGTCGATATTCTCGCCGGCGTCCTCAAGGCGGCGCATTGAGCGCCTCAGGCCAGGAGCCCATGCAAACCATCCAGAATGCTATCGACGGACGCAAGGTCACATCCGCGTCGAAGCGGATCGCAGCAGTTTTTAATCCGGCGACCGGCGAGCAGATTGCGAACCTGCCGCTTTCGACAGCGCAAGAGGTGAATGTCGCTGTTGAAGCTGCGAAGACAGCTTCTATCTTGTGGGGTGCGACGCCGCCGCTGAAGCGCATCAAGCCGATGTTTCGCTTCAAGGAACTTTTGGATCGTCATGCCGACGACATCGCTCGCGCCATCTCGAAGGAGCACGGCAAAACACACGAAGATGCGTTGGGCGAACTCGCCCGCGGCATCGACGTGGTGGATTTTGCCTGCGGGATTCCGCATCTGCTGAAGGGCGAGTTCAGCCGCAATGTCGGTCCCGGAATCGACAGCTGGTCGGATCGGCAGCCGCTCGGCGTGGTCGCCGGCATTACCCCATTCAATTTTCCGGCCATGGTGCCGATGTGGATGTATCCGGTCGCCATCGCGTGCGGCAACGCGTTCATCCTGAAGCCGTCCGAGCGAGACCCGTCACCGTCGATGCTGATCTGGGATCTGTTCCAGGAGGCCGGGTTCCCGCCCGGCGTGTTCAATATCGTCCACGGCGACAAAGAAGTGGTCGATGCGATCCTCGACCATCCCGACATCAAGGCGGTGAGCTTTGTCGGCTCGACGCCGGTCGCGGAGCATGTCTATCGGCGGGGGTCACTGTCGGGCAAGCGCGTACAGGCGCTGGGCGGCGCCAAGAACCACATGATCGTGATGCCGGACGCCGACATGGATCAGGCGGTCGATGCGCTGATGGGGGCAGGCTTCGGCTCCGCGGGCGAGCGTTGCATGGCGATTTCGGTCGCGGTGCCGGTCGGAGAGAAGACCGCGGACCGTCTCGTCGAGGCGCTGGCGCCGAAGATCCGTACGATGAAGGTCGGTCCTGCGAGCGATCCGGACTCCGAGATGGGCCCAGTCATCACGGCAGAGGCCAAGCGCCGCATTTCCGATCTGATCGGCCAGGGCGTCAAGGAAGGTGCTGAGCTTGTCGTCGATGGGAGGGGCCTCGAACTCCAGGGCTATGAGGGCGGATATTTTCTCGGCGGCTCACTGTTCGACCGCGTGACCAAGGACATGACCATCTATAAGACAGAGATCTTCGGCCCTGTTCTCTGCGTGGCGCGCACGAGCAGTTATGAAGAGGCCGCCGATTTGGTCAACAGCCACGAATACGGCAACGGTGCTGCGATCTTCACCCGCGACGGAGATACGGCCCGCGCCTTTGCCGACCGCATCGAGGCCGGCATGGTCGGCATCAATGTGCCGATCCCGGTGCCGGTCGCGTATCATTCCTTCGGCGGCTGGAAGCGCTCGCTGTTCGGCGACCATGCCGTCTATGGCCCCGAAGGCGTGCGCTTCTACACGCGGCTCAAGACGGTGACCGCGCGCTGGCCGACCGGCATTCGCGGCGGCGCGGAGTTCAATTTCCCGAGCTTGAAGTAGACGCCAAAGGTTACGCCCTCGGCTCCGATCACGCCGGATTTGTGGACTCCGTCCATCAGCTTGGCGATCTCGGACGTCGCGAAAAGTTCCACAACCGCCACCAATCCTCGAAGGTTGCGGCGGACGCGTCGGGGATTTGCGCCTTCAGTTTGCGCCAGGCGTCGAGCGCTTCCGGCTTCATGCCGAGCTGTCCGTAGATCGGGATGATCTCCAGATACGAGTAAAACATCTCAGCATCCTGGTTCTGTCTTGCCACCTGGAGGGCTCGCTCGTAGTCGCCCTTCAAGTAGTCCGCGGTGTAGACCGTTGAATGATACCAGCCGGTCGCGACGTCGGCGTTGAGGGCATTGGCCTTCTCGGCCAAAGCCACGCCGCGCTCGTGGTCACCTGCGCTTGAAATCATGCAGGCGAGCGAGACTATGATCTCGGCGTCATACGGGGCGAGCGCCAGGGCCTGATCCGCTTCGCGCTTGAACTGGTCGAGCTGCTTTGTGAAGAAGTAGGCCGAAGCGGCTACCATCCGTCGCGCGCGCGTCTTGAGGGTCGAGCTGAACCGCCTTGGCTGCCTGGGCCACGATTTCGTCTTGAGGGACTGGCGGATCGTCGAGCTGGAAGATCCAACCCATCACGCCGAACCAGGCAAGTTCGCGGTGCGCTTGCTCATTGGCCGGGTCGAGCGAGATGGCTTGGCGCAACAAGCCTTCGGCGTCGGCAAAAGTCTCTCGCGTCCAATCGAACTGGATCGCGTTGCGCGCTCGTAAGACGAGATCGTAGGCTTGGAGTTGCTCTGGAGCTCTTGCGCGCGGCGGACTTGGCTTCGGCGCGTTCGATGGCGCCCCAACTGCCCGCAATCTTGCCGACGATCTGATTGACGATCTCATCTTGAACAAGGAACAATTCGGCAAGCTCGCGGTCGTATCGGTCCGCCCAGATGTGGGTGCCGGTGTCGGAGTCGATCAATTGCGCAGTGACGCGAAGCCGATCGTCGCTACGTTGGATGCTGCCTTCGAGCACGTAGCGCACGCCGAGCTCGCGGCCAAGCTTGCTGACATCCACGGGCTTGCCCTTGTATTGGAAGGTAGTGTTGCGCGCGATCACGCGCAGGTCGCGCGCTCGAGACAGCTCCGTCAGAATGTCCTCGGTCAAGCCGTCACTGAAATAGTCTTGCTTCGGATCGCCGCTCAAATTGGTGAAGGGAAGGACCGCGATCGCGGGCACGCCGGCGATATCGAGCCCAGCGACCGTGCCGTTGCCCGCCGGTGCCCAGGCGTCGCGTGTAAGCCATGCGACAGTTGCGCCTAGTGCTAAAGCCAACGCCAAGGCCGGCACGGCGATCTGCCATTGTATGCGACGTTTGGGGCGCGGCGTCGCGTCTTCGACTCTATTATGTGCATTCCCGCGTAGCCCCGAGCATCTCGGTCCGCCGAAACTCGATATGCGGCGCGTAGGTGCCCTTCGGCAGGTCGATGCGAACGGGATCGCTTTGGCCCTCGGCCTCGTAATATTCGCGGAGCTTGTCGCGCAACCGCGCGGCCTCGATACGTACGATGGGATCGACGTTCGAATCGAAGGCCTCATCGCGATCGAAGACTTCCTGAGCGACATTGTAGCCCTTCAGCCGGTCGCCGCGACCTGCAAGTGTTTCAGTGACGATGTACTGCAAAAACCGCTGCCGCCGCTGCGAACCGTGGAACGGCGGGCTCTTCAAGATGCGGCCCAGCTGCTCGCGAATGGCCGCCTGGTCGGATTCATCCCAGCTCTCGCGCGGCATGATGGTCATGCCTCAACTCCAATGGCCGAAGCGGTGCGGCCACGCCCGCATCGGGGGTGCAGTTTCATACCGTAACATACTAAGACGAGCGGGCACGGCATGTCACCCTGACCTCCTAAGCGTCACAAAGGAGGAATCGCCATGAAAACAGTGCAATTGATCCTAGCCGTGCCGGTCGCGCTGGTCTTGCTTGGGCCTATCGGGGCAAACGCCGGGCAGACCATCACCGACGCGGGGGCCATCGCCTGCATCAATGACAAGTGGGACGAGAAGGAGGTTGAGAAGGGCCACAAGCTGGTCGACTTCGCCGGACGATGCGTGAACGTCCCGAACGATTCCGCCGAGCCGAAACATACCGAGGACTGCGTGGGCAAGTATGAGTTCATGCCCGACGAGAGCTGGAAGGGCAGCGGGTCCTGCACCTACAATTTCAAAGGTGGTGACACGATTACCGACACCTTTGAGGAGGGCTCGCACCTCAAGGAATATCACATACAAGATCACCGGCGGCACCGGCAAATATCAAGGCGCCAGCGGCGGCGGCACGTATTTCTACGAGAACCTAACCGACACGCTCGCAGGCGGCACTTACAAGGGCAAGATCGAGCTTGCCGTAGCGAGCTTTGAGATAAAAGAAAGCCGGCCCGCTCGGGGGGAGAGCGGACCGGCGAATGGACGCGGGGGGATTTGCGTCCAGGGAACCCCGTCGCTTGGCCTTAAGCCGCCGCGGCGGGAAACACTTTGGTTGTCGCTGTCTCGAAACCGAGAGAGCTCGCCACGGCGGCATGCGTGATGCGTCCGTCGCGGACGTTCAGTCCGGCGGCGAGGTGCTTGTCGCAATCGAAAGCGGCCAAGCCTTCATTGGCGAGCTTGATGACGAAGGGCAGCGTCGCGTTGTTGAGCGCCTGCGCCGAGGTGACGGGAACCGCACCCGGCATGTTCGCCACGCAATAATGGATGATGCCGTCGACCTCGAAGGTCGGGTTATCGTGAGTGGTGGGGCGCGAGGTCTCGAAACAGCCGCCCTGATCGATCGACACGTCGACGAGCACGGCGCCGCGCTTCATGTCCTTGAGCATCGCACGCGTGACGAGCTTCGGCGCGCTGGCGCCGGCGACGAGCACCGCGCCGACCACGACGTCGGCGCCAAGCACTTCGGTCTCGATGATGTCCATGGTTGAGGCGAGCGTGTGCACGCGGCCCTCGAACAGCTCGTCGAGTTGACGGAGGCGGGGAAGGGAGCGGTCGATGATGGCGACATCGGCGCCGAGACCGACGGCCATGCGCGCGGCATGGGTGCCGACGACGCCGCCGCCGAGCACGACGACTTTGGCCGGACGAACGCCGGGGACGCCGCCCATCAATACGCCACGTCCGCCGGTCGGGCGGCGAAGCGCGATGGCGGCAGCCTCGATCGCAAGCCGTCCTGCAACTTCGCTCATCGGCGCGAGCAGCGGCAGACCGCCATTAGCATCGGTCACGGTTTCATAGGCGATGGCCGCCGCGCCGGATTCCAGCAGGCCACGGGCCTGATCGGGATCGGGGGCGAGATGAAGATAGGTGAAGAGAATTTGGTGCGGCTTGAGGCGCCGATATTCGACGGCCTGAGGCTCCTTGACCTTGACGATCATCTCGGCGTCGGCGAACACGGCGTCCGCCGTCGGCAGGATGCGCGCACCCGCCTTCGCATAGGCCGCGTCGTCAGCGAAGATGCCGGCGCCCGCGCCGGACTGGACCAGGACTTCGTGGCCGCGCGCCGTGAGCTCGCGAACCGAACCCGGGACGAGCCCAACCCGAAACTCATTCGATTTGATCTCAGTCGGAACGCCAATGCGCATGCTGCCCTCCGCTCGCAATATCCTGGTGGAAGCTTGCCTGAGATTCGCAAATGATTGTTGGCGTTTTTGGCTTAAATCGGCTATGATACGCAGGATATCAGCATATTCATCAGCATATGGCGCAGATAAATGAAAGAAATCGAGCTTGATGCGCTGGATCGTGCCATTCTCGGGGCGCTGCTCGAAGACGGCCGCCAGAGCCAGGTCGAGCTCGCCGAGAGCATCCCGCTTTCCGCCACGGCCATCGCGCGCCGGATCCGCGCGCTCGAGGAGAGGGATGTCATTCAGGGCTATCAGGCCCGCGTCAGCCGCCAGGCGCTGGGCTTGAGCATGACCGTGATGGTGCAGATCAGCCTGAAGAGCCAGAAGTCAGGACTTGCTCGATGCCTTCGAGCAGGCCGTGGCGTCCGCGCCCTCCATCGTTTCCTGTCATCTGATGTCGGGCGAGGACGATTACCTCGTCACCGTGATGGCGCGCGACCTTGCCGATTTCGAGCGCATCCATAAGGAGCAGCTGTCACGGCTCCCGGGTGTGGTGCGGTTGAAGTCGAGCTTCGCGTTGCGCGAAGTGGCCAACCGGGCGCTGCCGGCGTCTTGCCTGTTACCGTCTCCGAAATAGAAACGTGATTGCGCCGAGCCAGTGTTCGCCGGAAGGCTGGCGCATGCCTCTGGGTTAGGCTAGGCTCTACTTCTACAGCGTAGAGAACGTCTCGTTTATTACAAATATCGGGGGCTGCTCATGTCGCGTACGCCTTTATTCGCCGCCGTACAAACGGCTCTGGCTCGCTCTTTCCAAGATCAAGGTCTCGTCCTTCCCAAATCCTCCGCACTGACAAGACGCAAACTGCTGCGTTTGTCCGCGGCTGCCGCCGGCGCAGCGGCGCTGTCGCCCGTTTTGGATTGGAGCGCCAACGCCAAGCAGCGACCCAAGGGACCGGTTGCCATCGTCGGCGGTGGCGTCGCCGGGCTGACCGCCGCCTATCGTCTGCATGCCGCCGGCGGGACACCGATTGTGTTCGAGGCGAGCAATCGTTGGGGCGGACGCATGTTCACCCAATACGATTTCTACAAGGGCATGTTCTGCGAACTCGGCGGCGAATTTGTCGACACGGGTCACGAAGATTTGCGGGCGCTTGCAGCCGAACTCGGCGTGGAGCTGCAGAAACTCGCCGCTGAAGGCGACGGCGAGGAGCTGTATTTCTTCAAGGACCAATTCCATGGTCCGAAGGACATGATCGACCCGGAGAAAAAGTCCGGAGCCTTCGCGCCGATTGCCAAGCAGATCGCCAAGGACGCCGGCAAGCTCACCGACAAGGACGACGAGTGGACGCGTCACGCCCACAAGCTCGACCAGATCAGCCTCAAGGACTATCTCGCGCAGTTCCGCGGCAAGACCGAGGACTGGGTGATCGATCTGCTCGACGTGGCCTACAACATCGAATACGGGCTGGAGACGGAGGACCAATCGTGCCTCAATATGGTGGACTTCATCGCCACCGATATGGACAAGCCGTTTTCGATGTTCGGCGAGAGCGATGAAGTCGACCGCATCAAGGGCGGCTCGTCTGAGCTGATCAAAGCGCTGGTCGCCGCGCTCGAAAACAAGATCGAGATGAAGCAGGGCTACGCACTGACCGCGCTCGACCACAAGGGCGGGCAAATCGTCATGAGCTTTGATGCTCCGGGCGGCGCGCAGACCCAAAGCTTCGATACGGCAATCCTCGCTTTGCCCTTCACCAAGCTACGGCAGGTCAATGGCTTGGACAATCTGAAGCTCGGAGCGGATAAGCTCAAATGCATTCGTGAACTTGGTATGGGCACGAATGCCAAAATCTTGCAGGGCACGACAT
Organism: uncultured Alphaproteobacteria bacterium; assembly: GCA_963764005.1. Lineage (GTDB taxonomy): Bacteria > Pseudomonadota > Alphaproteobacteria > Rhizobiales > Methyloligellaceae > Methyloceanibacter. The sequence continues at coordinate 61,711 of CAVXQX010000003.1, forward strand.
CGCGGGTGTGGCGAAGCGCCGAGTCAGGTTTACCGGCTCCGTCGAACGGCACCTTCTATGCCGATCTCGGCTTCCAGAATATTTGGGATTCAAGCCGCGTCCAGCCGGGTGACGCCGGCATCCTCACTAACTTTCTCGGCGGCAAAGCCGGCCTGAACGACGCGAAGTCCGCGCTCGACATCTTCCGTACCGGTCTTCCGAAAATGTCGCAGAAGATGGCCGATGCTATCGATCCCAGCGCGGTGGTCTCCTGGTTCTGGCATACCTATCCCTTCACGCTCGGCAGCTACGCCAGCGCCAAAGTCGGGCAGTACACCACCCTGGTAGAGCTGGGGGCGGAGCCCGCGCTCGACGGCCGCCTGCAATTTGCCGGCGAGCATACCAGCGCCGACTTTCTCGGCTTCATGAATGGTGGCGTCGAAAGCGGTAACCGCGCCGCCAAGGCGCTGATCAAGACTATGGCGCTGCACAAATGAGCTTAAGGCCGGCAATTGGGCATGGGAGATGATTGTCTATAGATGAGGCCAGTGGCGCAAAACGCCGTCCTCGACTAACATTGATGTGGTTGACCCGGGGTGGCGGCCCTGTCGTGACCGGAAATCGAGAGTAAGCGGGTAAGAGTCTCCCGCGTCTCGTTAAGGGGAGAGAGCAAATGAAATCCACCGGACCTGTCTCAGCAGCATTGATTATTTTACTTGGACTTGGCGGCGTCGCGCTTGCCGAGATGCCCAAAGCCGTCGGCGAGGGTGAAGGCGAAGTCGATATCGTGGCTTGGCCTGGATATATCGAGCGCGGCGAGACCGATAAGGCTTATGACTGGGTGACCGCCTTCGAGAAGGAGACTGGCTGCAAGGTCAACGTCAAGACTGCCGCCACCTCGGACGAGATGGTGACGCTGATGAACCAGGGTGGGTTCGATCTCGTTACCGCGTCGGGCGATGCGTCGTTACGATTGGTCGCGGGCAAGAAGGTCCAGCCGGTCAATGTCGACCTCGTCCCCAGTTGGAAGACCGTGGACGACCGGCTGAAAGATGCTCCCTGGCACACCGTCGATGGCGTTCACTACGGCATTCCGTACCAATGGGGCCCGAACGTGCTCGCCTACAACACCGATGTCTTCAAGGACGCGCCGACGAGTTGGTCGGTGGTGTTCGAGGAGCAAGACTTGCCCGACGGCAAGAGCAACAAGGGACGCGTGCAGGCCTATGACGGTCCGATCTATATCGCCGATGCCGCCGTCTACCTGATGAAGAAGAAGCCGGAGCTCGGCATCAAGAATCCGTATGAGCTGAACGCCGAACAATACAAGGCGGCAGTCGAGCTGCTTCAGGCGCAGCGCGCTCTGGTCGGCCGCTATTGGCATGACGCCATGGTGCAGGTGGACGACTTCAAGAATGAAGGCGTCGTCGCCTCGTCGTCCTGGCCGTTCCAGGTCAATCTGTTGGCGACCGACAAGAAGCCGATCGCTTCCACCATTCCCGCGGAAGGGGCAACGGGTTGGGCCGATACCACGATGATGCACGCGGACGCAAAGCATCCCAATTGCGCTTACAAATGGATGGAGCATTCGCTCAGTCCAAAGGTGCAAGGCGATGTCGCGGCCTGGTTTGGCTCGGTGCCGACGGTGCCAGCGGCATGCAAGGGCAACGAGCTCCTGACGGATGCCGGTTGCGCCACCAACGGCTTCGATAATTTCGAGAAGATCTGGTTCTGGCGGACGCCGACGGCCAAATGCGAGAAGGAGGGCGCCTGCGTTCCCTACTCGCAGTGGGCTAAGGACTATATTGCCATCCTTGGCAAATAACTGATGCAGCAAAGAGCGGCCCGGCCCACCAAAGCCGGGCCGCTCCAGCAATGGGCCGCCCAATGTCCGCAGCCGTCAGCTTCCGCAATGTCTCGCGCCGGTTCGGCTCGGTCCGCGCCGTCGATGGTGTCACGCTCGACATCAAGGAAGGCGAGTTCTTCGCCATGCTTGGGCCTTCGGGCTCGGGGAAAACCACCTGCTTGCGCCTGATTGCCGGGTTCGACCAGCCAGACGAGGGGCATATCGAGATTTTCGGTGAAACCGCCGAAGGCGTTCCGCCCTACAAGCGCAACGTCAACACCGTGTTCCAGGACTACGCGCTGTTTCCGCATATGACGGTCGGCGAGAATGTCGCCTATGGTCTCAGGATCAAGGGCGTGGCGAAGGCCGAACGCGACGCCAAGGCGCGCGAAGCGCTCGCCATGGTCAAGCTCGCGAAATATGAGGACCGGCGTCCGTCGCAACTTTCCGGCGGCCAGCGCCAACGCGTCGCGCTTGCACGCGCGCTGGTGAACGGTCCCAAGGTGCTGCTGCTCGACGAGCCGCTCGGCGCGCTCGACCTCAAGCTCAGAGAGCAGATGCAGGAAGAGCTGAAGGCGCTGCAGAAGAAGCTCGGCATCACCTTCGTATTCGTTACCCACGATCAAGGCGAAGCGCTGTCGATGGCCAATCGCGTTGCCATCTTCAACGACGGCAAGATCGTCCAGGTCGGCGTGCCCACCGACGTCTATGAGCGGCCGCAATCGCGTTTTGTCGCAGACTTCGTCGGATCGTCGAACGTGCTTGCGCCGGCATTTGCGTCCAAACACGGCGGCCCGGCAAAGTGGACCAGTCTCAGGCCGGAGAAGGTCGGCGTGTACGCGCCGGGCACGGCGGCGCCCGCGCAAAACGCTCACGCCGACGGCGAAGTCAAAATGATCAGCTATCAGGGCTCGGTGACCCGCTTCAGCGTCGAAATCGAGAATGCCCGCATCACGGCCGAGGTGCCTGCCGGCGGGCCCGATTTCGCGCAGGGCGACAAGGTTCGGTTGATTTGGCCGAGGACCGCCATGGTCACCATGGAGGATGCATAATTGAGCCAGGCGACGACCGCCGAAAGGGAAGACGGGGTCCTCGACAGGATCTCGGATTTCCTGCTGGCGTATCCCAAGCTCCTGACCTTGCTGCTGTTGCTGCCGCCTCTGTTGTGGATCGGAGTCGTCTATGTCGGCTCGCTGTTTGCGCTGCTGCTGCAGAGCTTTTATTCGCTCGACGATTATTCCGGACTGATCGTCCGTGAGTTTACGCTTGCGACCTATGCGCAGCTGCTCGAGACCTCGAACCTTCAGATCATCTTTCGCACCGTAGCGATGTCGGCGCTGGTTACGCTGGCTTGCGCAGTGATCGCCTTTCCGATTGCCTATTACGCGGCGCGCTATGCGCGCGGCTGGACCAAGGCGCTGTTCTACCTCGCGGTGATGATGCCGCTCTGGTCGAGCTATCTGGTCAAGGTCTATGCCTGGAAACTTGATCCTGGCCAAGGAAGGCATCATCACCTGGATCGCCAAGGGCTTGCATCTGTCAACTGGCTGCTCGATGGCATTCTGGCGCTGCCGACCATCGGCGGTCCGTCGCTGTCGTTCAGCTATATCGGCACCTTCCTGGTGTTCGTTTACATCTGGATCCCGTACATGATCCTGCCGACCCAGGCGGCGCTGGAGCGCGTGCCTTCGAATTATATCGAGGCGTCGGCCGATCTCGGCGCGGAGCCCCGGCAGACATTCTGGACGGTGATCTTTCCGCTGGCGCTGCCAGGCATCATCGCCGGCTCCATCTTCACCTTCTCGCTGACGCTCGGCGATTACATCGTGCCGACCATTGTCGGCAATTCGCGTCTCATGATCGGGCAGGCGGTCTATACGCTACAAGGAACGGCGGGTAACGTTCCGCTCGCGGCCGCCTTCACCGTGGTGCCGATGGTGATCATGGGCATCTATCTGTGGGTCGCCAAACGCATGGGGGCGTTCGATGTCCTCTGAGGCCGGACAGAAAACACCGCTGGGCTTACGCATCGCGGCGATTGGCGGGCTGTTGTTCCTGCATCTGCCGCTGGCGTTGATCTTGCTCTATGCGTTCACGACGGAAGAAAGAGAGCTTCCAGTTCCCGCCGCCCGGCTACACCACGAAATGGTTCGGCATCGCCTGGTCGCAACGTCCCGATATCTGGCCGCCGTTCTATCTCTCGCTCGAGGTCGCGGCGATCGCGACCGTGCTCGCGCTCATCTTCGGCACGCTCGCCGCCGCGGCGCTGTCCCGCGCCAAGTTCTTCGGCCGCGAGACAATCTCGTTGCTGTTCGTGCTGCCGATCGCGCTGCCCGGCATCATCACCGGCATTTCGCTTCGCTCTGCCTTCGACATCATGGGAATCGATTTCTCGATCTGGACCATCGTGCTCGGTCACGCCACGTTCTGCATCGTGGTGGTCTATAACAACGCCATTGCCAGGTTCCGACGCCTCTCCGGCAATCTGATCGAAGCCTCCATGGATCTCGGCGCCAATGCGTTCCAGACCTTCCGGCATGTGATCCTGCCGCAGATCGGGACCGCGCTGCTCGCGGGGGGCATGCTGGCGTTCGCGCTGTCGTTCGACGAGGTGATCGTGACGACATTCACCGCGGGCCAGCAATCCACGCTGCCGATCTGGATGTTGGCCGAGTTGATCCGGCCGCGTCAGCGCCCGGTGACCAACGTGGTCGCCGTCTTCGTCATCGCGGTTACGATGTTGCCGATCCTTGCCGCCTATTATCTGACGCGGGAAGGCGAACACACCGGCGGCTCATCGAAATAGCCGGCAAGCACGATTTAAGCGGAGAGGAATCCATGCTCGATACGCAAATGTTGATTGGCTCGAAATTCGTGGCCGGCAGCGAGGCCGCGGAGGCCGTGATCAACCCGAAGACCGAGGAGACCATCGTCAGTCTTCCCGATGCTTCTCCGGCTCAGGTTGACTCGGCGGTGCAGGCCGCCGCTTCTGCGTTCAAGACATGGTCGCGCACGACTCCGGCCGAGCGCTCTGGCTTGCTGTTGAAGCTCGCCGATGCCATCGAGAAAGATGCCGAGGCTTTCGCCGCGCTGGAAGCGCTGAATTGCGGCAAGCCGCGAATTCGCGTGCTGCAGGACGAGATGCCGGGTGTCGTCGATTGCTTCCGGTTCTTTGCCGGTGCGGTCCGCAACATGCATGGCAGCGTGGCCGGCGAATACATGGCGGGGTTCACCTCGATGATCCGGCGCGATCCGATCGGCGTGGTTGGCTCGATTTCGCCGTGGAACTACCCGCTGATGATGGCCGCCTGGAAGCTCGCCCCAGCGTTGGCCGGCGGCAACACCATCGTGCTCAAGCCTTCCGAGCAGACGCCGCTGACCACGTTGAAACTCGCCAAGACCATCGCCGAAATCTTTCCTGAGGGCGTCGTGAATGTCGTGATCGGGCGCGGCGCGACCACAGGAAATGCGCTGATCACTCACCCGAAGATCGCGATGGTGTCGCTGACCGGCAGTATTGGAACTGGCCAGAAAGTCCTCCAAGCCGCTGCCCAAACCATCAAGCGCACGCATCTTGAGCTTGGCGGCAAGGCGCCGGTCATCGTGTTCGACGATGCGGATCTCGAGTCGGTGGTCTCGGGCATCAAGGCATTCGGATACTACAACGCCGGCCAGGACTGCACCGCCGCCTGCCGTGTCTATGCCGGCAAGAAGATCTACGACAACCTGGTCGCCGACCTCTCAAGCGCGGTGAAGGAGATCAAATTCAATCTGGCCAACGACGACGATAATGACATTGGGCCATTGATCTCTTCGAGCCAGAAAGGGCGCGTGCAGGGCTTCGTGGAGCGCGCCGCAAAGGTAAAACACATCGAAGTCACGGCTGGCGGCAAGGCTCCGGGTGGCAAAGGCTTCTTCTTCGAGCCGACCGTGGTCGCGGGTGCCAAGCAGGACGACGAGATCGTGCAGAAAGAAGTGTTCGGTCCGGTGGTTTCGATCACGCGGTTCGACGATGTCGAGCAAGCCGTCGGGTGGGCGAATGACAGCGATTACGGCCTGTCTTCGTCGGTGTGGACGTCCGACATCGGTAAAGGCATGGCGACGGCGGCGCGGCTTCAATATGGCGCTACCTGGGTCAACACGCATTTCATGCTGGTGAGCGAGATGCCGCATGGCGGGCTGAAGTCATCCGGCTACGGCAAGGACCTGTCGATGTACGCGCTTGAGGACTACACCGTGGCGCGGCACGTGATGGTCAAACTCTAGGGCGGAGCCGGTTCAGGCGAAGGCAAGCTCGCCGAAGCGCGACGGCTGGTGAAAGTCGAGGCGGTCACCGACATCCGCCCACGCGCCCCAATGCGGGTGTGAGGAGAGGTCCGCGCATTTGTAGAAATTCGCTCGCCAGGTCTCGCCGCTGAGATGGGGCAGGGTGCCGACGAAGTTCTCGAACAAAGTCTTCGGTACGCGGAACGATAGCGTCCAAACCAGGGGCTCCGCGATTTCCTCGGCAATCGGCTCGGCCAGCGAGGCGCGGACGGCGATGCCGCGCCCGAGTTCCAGCGGAATTTCCACATAATGCTCGAAACTTCCGTCCGGTCGTCGCGGGCGGTCGATATACCAGAGCAGCAGCGTGCCAATGGCGTTGAACTCGAAATTGAAATAGCCGTGGCCTGGTTTCGGTTGCACGAAGAATTCGACACAGGAATCCTTGTGCGTCGGCGATTGATAGGAACTATGGCGCGCCAGCACATAGCGATCCTCGACTCGGAAAATGATTGCGAGCGCCTGGCCATTGTGCAGAAGCCGCGCCTCGGTGCGAGGCCGATGGGAGGAGCTTCGCGGATGGAAGTTTGCAATCGTGAGGGGCGGGGCTGACGCCCAGGAAGCATCCTCCCAGGCGACCGAGGTCGTGGGCAAGATTTCGGTGCTGTGGACGATATGGCGAGGTTTATGGGGGGCGTTTGGCATTGAAATCCTTAGGCTTCCCTATGACAGAGATTGATTGCATTAGAGCGCCTGTGCAATAGGACGTACGGGCCAATTGCAATTAAACCCCTGAAAACGGGGCCGGTGGGGCGCCATGAAACTGGGTTCTGAAATTCTGTTGGCCTCATCCCGGCTCAAGGGCTTACGCGTCGGGGTGCTTGCGAACCCGGCCTCCATCAATCAGAGCTTCCAGCATATCGCCGATCGTTTCGCGCAATCCGAGCAATTCAAGCTCACCGCGATTTTTGGGCCGCAGCACGGCTACCAGTCGAATTTGCAAGACAACATGATCGAGACGCCGCACGGGAACGATCCGCGCCGCAATGTGCCGATCTTCTCGCTCTATAGCGAGACGCGCGAGCCGACGCCGGAGATGCTCGGCCTGATCGATGTTCTCGTCATCGACCTCCAGGATGTCGGCGCGCGCATCTATACCTTCATCTACACCATGGCGAATTGTTTGCGGGCGGCGGCCCGGGCAGGAATTCCGGTGATCGTCTGCGATCGGCCCAATCCGATCGGCGGTGTCGCGGTCGAAGGTCCGACGCTGGAGCCGGGCTATGAGTTCTTCGTCGGGCAGTTCCGCATGCCGATGCGGCATGGCATGACGGTGGCGGAGCTGGCGCTGCTGTTCAACGATCATTTCGGCATCGGCGCGGAGCTCGAAGTGAATCCGATGCAGGGCTGGTCGCGAGAGATGTTTTGGGATGCAACCGACATACCCTGGGTGATGCCGTCGCCGAACATGCCGACGCTCGACACCGCGATCGTCTATCCGGGCACCGTGCTGTTCGAAGGCACGATGCTGTCCGAAGGCCGTGGCACGACCCGGCCCTTCGAGCTGATCGGCGCGCCTTGGCTCGACGGCGAGGCGTTTGCTGCACGCATGAATGGCGTCGGCCTGAAGGGCGTGCATTTTCGCCCCGTCAATTTCGAGCCGACCTTTCAAAAGCACGCCAAGGTTCCCTGCGGCGGGTGTCAGATCCATGTGACGAACCGGAATGCGTTTGAGCCGGTCAAGGTCGGCGTGTCGCTGTTACGGGAAGGCCTCGGCTCAAGGCCAGACGCGTTCAAATGGCGCGAGCCGCCTTACGAATATGAGCACGACAAAATGCCCATCGATATTCTCGCGGGCTCGCTGCAATTGAGAGAGCAGGTCGAGGCGCAAATTCCCTTGAGCGAGATTGTCGCGAGTTGGCGCGCCGGCGAGGCGGAGTTCGACGAGATTCGTAAGCCGTATCTTTTGTATTGATTCGAAGGGCTTAGCCGTGGCTGCCGACATTGCGTTCATCACCGGTGGATCCGGTTTCGTAGGGTCGGCGGTCGCGCGCGCGTTGCTGCGCGAGGGGATCGGGGTGAGGGCGCTCGTGCGGCGAAGCAGCCCGCGGACCAATCTCGATGGCCTGGATATCGAGATTGTCGAGGGCGACATGCGCGATGCAGCTTCGATGCGCCACGCCGCGAAAGGCGCGCGCTATGTGTTCCATGTCGCGGCGGATTACCGGCTGTGGGCGCCGGATCCAGATGAGATCATGCAGGCCAATGTCCAGGGTACGCGGAGCGTGATGGAGGCCGCGCGTGACGCCGGCGCCGAGCGCATCGTCTATACGTCAAGCGTGGCGACGCTGAAGCTGCACGAGGATGGTACGCCGGCCGATGAGGCTGAGCCGCTCAAGCGAAGGCGAGGCCATCGGCGCCTATAAGAAGAGCAAGGTCGCCGCTGAGCGACTAGTCGAGCGCATGGTGGGCGAGGGGCTGCCAGCGGTGATCGTCAACCCCTCGACGCCGATCGGACCGCGCGACGTTCGTCCGACGCCGACGGGTCGCATCATCATCGAGGCGGCGATGGGGCGGATGCCGGCTTACGTGGATACCGGGCTCAATGTCGTTCATGTCGACGATGTCGCCGCCGGACATGTCGCGGCGTTGCGGCGGGGGCGGATCGGCGAGCGCTATATTCTCGGCGGCGAGAATATGAGTCTGGCAGATCTGCTCGGCCGGATCGCGAAATCAGTGGGGCGGTCTCCACCGACGCTTCGAATTCCGCGAGAATTGATCTATCCGATCGCGATCGGGGCCGAGGCGTTGGCGCGGCTTACCGGCAAAGAGCCGTTCGTCACGCTCGACGGATTGCGGCTGGCGAAATACCGGATGTATTTCAGCTCGGCCAAGGCGGAGGAAGAGCTCGGCTACAAATCGAGGCCGGCCGATGAGGGGATTCGCGACGCAATCGACTGGTTCCGCGAAGCAGGCATGCTGTCGTGATATTGTCCGTTGCATTAGCGAGCCTCGTGCTCGGCATCTGGATCTATCTGATCTTTATGCATGGTAATTTCTGGCTCGCCGATGAGCGCGAGGAGGATGGCGCTCCCGTCGCAAAAGGCGGCTGGCCAAGTGTTGCTGTCGTTATTCCGGCGCGCGACGAGGAGTCGATGCTGCCGATCAGCCTCGCCTCGATTCTGGCGCAAGATTATCCCGGGAAGCTCTCGGTCTTCGTCGTCGACGATCAGAGTAGCGACGATACGGCCGATGCGGCGCGCGGCGTTGCGTCCAAGGACGGCCGCGAAGATCTCGATCGTCACCGGCAAGGCTCCGCCGACCGGCTGGACCGGCAAGGTCTGGGCGCAGGCGCAAGGCATCGCGAAAGCCGAAGCGGCTCGGCCAGTGCCGGATTATCTGCTGCTCACCGACGCCGATATTCAATATGCGCCGGATGCGCTGAAGCGCCTGGTCGCGCGCGCCAAGTCGGGCAACTATGTGCTCACCTCGCTGATGGCGAAACTGCATTGCGAGAGCTTTGCCGAGCGCGCGCTGATCCCGGCCTTCATCTTTTTCTTTCAGATGCTGTACCCCTTCGCCTGGGTGAACCGCAGCGACAGAAAACTGGCGGCAGCAGCAGGAGGCTGCATGCTGGTAAAACGCGAGGCGCTGAAGCGCGCCGGCGGCATCAAGGCGATCCAAGGCGCGCTGATCGACGATTGCGCGCTCGCCAAAGCGATGAAGCGGCAAGGGCCGATCTCGCTACAGCTCAGCGAGGATGTGCGCAGCATCAGGCCCTATCCGACCTTCGGCGATATCGGACACATGGTCTCGCGCTCAGCCTATGCCCAGCTCAATTATTCTCCGCTGCTGCTCGCCGGCACATTGGCCGGCATGGCGTTGACGTTTTTCGCAGCCCCCTTGCTGACGCTGTTTGGCGGTTTCCCGGCCGATTGGATCGCAGGGCTGGCATGGGCCTTAATGGCGCTGTCTTTTCTCCCAATCCTGCGCTTTTACGGCCAATCGCCGTTTTGGGCCCTGGCATTGCCGATAATTGCCGCCTGTTATGTGGCGTTCACGGTCAATTCGGCGTACCAGCATGGCTTAGGGCGCGGGGGCATGTGGAAGGGGCGAAGTCAGGCCCTGGCGAAGACGCGATGAGTGTTGCGATCGAAATCGAGCCGACCAAGACCGAGCACGGCGAGAATTTTCCCGTCGCGTCACGTTTGATCGCGCCACGTCTGCGCGGCGACGTGCTGGCGTTCTATCGCTTCGCCCGCGCCGCCGATGACATTGCCGACCATGCGACGCTTGCCGAGCGGCAGAAATTCGCCGGCCTCGATGCGCTCGAGGATACGCTGATCGGCAAGCGCGATAGCGCGGCCGCCGCGCTTCCCTTGCGTCGCGTGCTTGCGGAGCGGCAATTGCCGCCGACCCATCCGCTCGATCTTCTCTCCGCGTTTCGCACCGACGTGACCAAGCGGCGTTATGAAGATTGGGACGAGCTGATGGATTATTGCCGCTACTCGGCGATGCCGGTCGGGCGCATGGTGCTCGATCTGCATGGCGAGGCGCCATCGACTTATATTTCTTCCGATCCGCTCTGCGCGGCGCTGCAGGTGATCAATCATCTGCAAGATTGCGGCAAGGACTACGCCGAATTGGATCGGGTCTATCTGCCGCTGGATATGCTGGAGGCACATGGCGCGCGCGTGGAGGAACTTGGGGCAGAGCGCAGCTCCCCGGCTTTGCTCGCCGGTCTTCGATCTGTTGTAGAGAAGACCAATGCGCTGATGCCGGAAGCCACCAAGCTTCCGCTCGCGGTCAAAGACATGCGGCTCGGGCTCGAGACCGGCGCCATCGTCGCGCTGGCGCAAAGGCTGCTTGCCATGCTCAAAATCCGCGATCCCTTGAGCGAACGCGTGCATCTGAGCAAGAGCGCGGCGTTGCTGGAAGGGTTGCGAGGTGCAGGCCGCAGCTTTACGGCGCGGTGGACGGGCAAGAGCGCGTGACCATGGGTGGGGCGGAGCGACAGAGTTTGGCAGGCGAGGGCTCGCGACCGGCCGCGGCGGGGAGCTCGTTTTATCTCGCCATGCGGATCCTGCCGAAAGATCAGCGCGAGGCGATGTATCAAGTCTATGCGTTTTGCCGCGCCGTCGACGACATCGCCGACGATGCGGGCGCGAAGGCGGGGCGCCTTGCCAGGCTCGAAGAATGGCGCGGGGCGATCGAAAGACTCTATGCGGGAAAGACGAGCGAGTTGACGCAGGGGCTTGCCGCGCCGGTCAAGACCTTCGGGCTGAAGAAGGCGGACTTTCTCGCGGTGATCGACGGCATGGAGATGGATGTCGCCCGCGACATTCGCGCGCCCGAACTGGGCTGAGCTCGATCTTTATTGCGATCGCGTCGCATCGGCGGTGGGAAGATTGTCGGCAAGGATCTTCGGCATCGACGACGCGAAAGGACGCGAGCTGTCCCACCATCTCGGCCGGGCGCTGCAAATCACCAATATTTTGCGCGATCTCGACGAAGATTCCGAGATGGGCCGGCTCTATCTGCCGAAGGAGGCCTTGCGCCAAGCTGACATCAAGGACGAGGACTTGGCAAAGGTGCTGGGACATTCAAAGCTAGACCGGGCATGCGGTGTGGTTGCGATGCGGGCGAAAGCGCATTTCATGCAAGCCGAGTCGGTGATGGAACGTTGCAGCCGGGAGAGCGTGACGCTCGCCGCGCATCATGGCTTCGGTCTATCGCGCGTTGCTCGACAAGTTGGTGGAACGCGGCTGGGCGCCGCCGAGACAAGAGGTTCGTCCCTCGAAGCTGCAATTCGCCTGGGCCGTCATGCGCTACGGCGTGGTCTGATGCAAAGCGGAACCGTGCATATTGTCGGCGCCGGTCTCGCCGGCCTCTCCGCCGCGGTCGCGCTTGCCGGTTCCGGCCGAGACATCGTCGTGCACGAATTGGCGCGGCATGCAGGTGGCCGTTGCCGGTCCTATTTCGAGCCGGCGCTCGGGCTCAATATCGATAACGGCAATCATCTTTTATTGTCCGCCAACCGCGCCGCGCTCGCGCTGCTCAAGACGATCGGCAGCGAGGACAAGCTCGTTGGCCCGGACGAGGCAGAGTTTGCCTTCGCCGATATTGTCTCGCGCGAAAGTTGGACGCTCCGGCCGAATAGGGGCCCCATCCCTTGGTGGATCTTTGCGAAGTCACGTCGCGCGCCTGGTACAAAGGCGAGCGACTATCTGGCATTGGCAAGACTGCTGAAGCGGCGTCCAGATCAGCCCATTGCGGATGTCGTCGCCTGCCAGGGTCCGGCATATGATCGTGTGCTCCATCCTATATTGCTCGCGGCGCTGAATACGGAGCCGCCGCGCGCGTCGGCTTCGCTCGCCCGCGCCATCTTGCGCGAGACGCTCGCACGCGGGGGCGGCGCTTGCCGTCCATTGGTTGCGGCGGATGGACTGGGCGCAGCCTTCATCGATCCCGCGCTCGCTTATCTCGAGCGCAAGGGAGTCAAAGTCCACTTCCATCATCAGCTCCGCGGCATCGACTTGGGGTTCGAGCGCGCGCGGTCGCTCGACTTTTCCGGCGATGTCGTCACTCTTGGCGCCAAGGACACAGTCATTCTCGCGGTCCCGGCCGCGGTCGCGGTCCTGCTGCTGCCTAATCTCTCCACGCCGACGGAGTTCCACGCCATCGTCAATGCGCATTTCAAGGTCGCCCCGCCGCAAGGCTTGCCGCGGCTGGTTGGCGTGGTGAATGGCATTGTCGAATGGTTGTTCGCGTTTCCGGAGCGGCTTTCGGTCACGATCAGCTGTGCCGATCGATTCATCGAGGCCGATCGTGAAGCCTTGGCGGAGGAGATTTGGCGCGACGTCGTGGTGCTCACAGGCATCGAAGGGCCTATGCCGCCATTCCAAATCGTCAAGGAGCGGCGCGCGACCTTCGCCGCCACGCCGGAGCAAAATCGTAGGAGGCCGCATGCCAGGACACGCTGGCGCAATCTCGTCCTCGCCGGTGACTGGACGGCGACGGGGCTCCCTGCCACCATCGAAGGCGCGGTACGTTCCGGGAACGAGGCGGCGCGGCTCGTTCTCAAGGGTTAGAGGGTTTCGATGACGGTGGCCCAAGCGTCCAATGTGATCGAGTCGAGAAGTGCCGAGCGGCTTTCGGGCCCGATCGCGCGCGCGACCGAGGCGCTGTGCGCGCTGCAGAAGCCGGACGGTCATTTCGTCTTCGAGCTCGAGGCAGATGCCACCATCCCGGCCGAATATGTGCTGATGCGGCATTATCGCGGTGAACCCGTCGCCGCCGAGCTCGAGGCGAAGATCGCGCGCTACCTTCGCCGCATTCAAGCCAAGGACGGCGGCTGGCCGCTATTTCATGAGGGCGCTTCGGACATCAGCGCCAGCGTCAAAGCCTATTTCGCGCTGAAGATGATCGGCAACGATATCGACGCACCGCATATGGCGCGAGCGCGAGGCTGGATCCTGGACCAAGGTGGCGCCGCCAAGAGCAATGTATTCACGCGCAATCTGCTTGCGCTGTATGGGCAAGTGCCGTGGCGCGCGGTGCCGGTGATGCCGGTCGAGATCATGCTGCTGCCGCGCTGGTTCCCATTCCATCTCGATAAGATCTCCTATTGGGCACGGACGGTGCTGGTACCGCTGATGGTGCTGAACGGACTGAAGCCTCGCGCGAAAAATCCCAAGGGCGTCGGCATTGCGGAACTGTTCGTCGTGCCGGCGGAAGAGGTTAAACATTGGCCGCAAGGCGGCGCGCATCAGAGCGCGGCGTGGCGAAAGATCTTCGCGGGCATCGATCGGGTGCTGCGCAGGCTCGAGCCCCACGCGTCGGAGTCGATGCGCGCGCGCGCGCATTTACGAGGCCGAGGAGTTCGTCACCGAGCGGCTGAACGGCGAGGATGGTCTCGGCGCCATCTTCCCGGCGATGGTGAACTCGCTTTTGATGCTCGATGCGCTTGGCCGCGACGAGACCGACCCGCGCGTCCGCATCGCGCGAAGATCGATCGAGAAGCTGCTGGTGATCAAGGAGGACGAGGCCTATTGCCAGCCTTGCGTCTCGCCGGTGTGGGACACGGCGCTCGCGGCCCATGCGTTGCTCGAAGTCGGCGGGCCCTGAATGCGAGGCCCGTGCTCGCGACAGCCTAGACTGGCTGAAGCCGCTGCAAGTGCTTGATATCAATGGCGATTGGTCGGCAGTCCCGGCCCGACGTGCGGCCTGGCGGCTGGGCTTTCCAATATGCCAACCCGCATTATCCCGATCTCGACGACACCGCCGTCGTGGTGATGGCCATGGATCGCGCTTCGTCGCGCGAGCAGAATGGCAGGTTCAGCGAAGCCATGGCGCGGGGACAGGAATGGGTCGTTGGCTTGCAGAGCAAGAACGGCGGCTGGGCGGCGTTCGATGCCGACAACGAATATTACTATCTGAACCAGATTCCGTTCGCCGATCATGGCGCGCTGCTCGATCCCCCGACGGAGGACGTCACCGCGCGCTGCGTGTCGATGCTGGCGCAGCTCGGCGCGCGTTCCGGCAAGAGCGAGGCGCTCGACAAAGGCGTCGCCTATCTGTTGCGGACGCAAGCGAAGGACGGGAGCTGGTATGGCCGTTGGGGCATGAACTATATTTACGGCACGTGGTCGGTGCTGTGCGCGCTCAATGCCGCCGGTCTCGATGCGAGAGTCAGCCTTCGATGCGGAAGGCCGTCGACTGGCTCGCCTCGATTCAAAATCAAGATGGCGGCTGGGGCGAGGGCGGCGAGAGCTACCAGCTCGACTATAACGGCTATAAGAAAGCGCCGAGCACGGCATCGCAGACGGCGTGGGCGCTGCTTGGGCTGATGGCCGCTGGCCAGGTCGATCATCCCGCGGTCGCGCGTGGCGTCGACTATCTCGCGAACACGCAAGGCGCGGATGGATTTTGGGACGAGGCGCGTTTCACCGCGACCGGCTTCCCGCGCGTGTTCTATCTCCGCTATCACGGCTACGCGAAATTCTTTCCGCTGTGGGCGCTGGCGCGGTATCGCAATTTGAAAGCCGCGAACACCAATTCGGTTCTGGTCGGGATGTGAGCGTGGGACGGGAGCCAAGTTTCGTACTCGCCGTGACGGGCTTGCGCGCCGAGGCGCGCATCGCGGAACGATCGGCCGGCGTGACGGCGATTGCCGGGCGGCGGTGATGCTGCGACGACTTGAAGAGCTGATTAGCCAAGCCATCGCCGATGGTGCAGGCGCGCTGGTCAGTTTCGGTATTGCCGCGGGACTTTCTCCAGACCCTTGACGCAGGGAGTTGCGCCATCGCCGGTAAAATCGTGCATGACGGCGAGTCCTATACGACCGATGCGGACTGGAGCGAGCGCATCAAGCAAGCCATGGGCGTGGCTGAGCTTGTCGCGATTGCCGGCGTGGATCAGCCCTTACAAAGCCAGGCTGACAAGCAATCGCTTCACGCAAAGAGCGGCGCGGTCGCCGCGGACATGGAGAGCCATGTCGTGGCGCGGCTGGCGAGCCGCTATGGCTTGCCGTTCGCGGCGATCCGCGCTGTCGCCGACCCCGTTCATCGCGAAATTCCGCAAGCCGCGCTTGCCGGCATGGGCGCTGATGGAGGTATCAATATCGGGGCGGTGTTGGTGTCGCTGGCGAAGGATCCGACAGGGCTCCGGTCGCTGGTCCGGCTCGCCGCCGATACCAGGCTTGCGATGGCAACGCTATTCCGCTGCCACGACCTGCTCGGGCCGCGACTCGGTTGTCGCGATCTCGGCTAGCTTCTGCTCGACATGCTTGGAGAAGACGTACTCGGCGGGCCGCTGACCATCGAGCGGGATCTCGGGCGCCATCGGGCCTTCGGTCTTGATGCCGAACATCGTCAGCATGGCGACCTTCCAGGGCTTGCGCACCGAGTCCATGACGGCGGAGGCCTCGAAGCCGCTATGCACCATGCAGTCGGCGCATTTCTCGTAATTGCCGGTGCCGTAGCGGTCCCACTCGGTCTCTTCCATCAATTCTTTGAAGGTCTTGGCGTAGCCTTCGCCGAGCAGATAGCAAGGACGCTGCCAGCCGAACACGGTGCGGGTCGGATTGCCCCAAGGCGTGCAGTGATAGGTCTGATTGCCGGCGAGGAAATCGAGGTAGAGGCTGGACTGGAAGATCGGCCATTTGCGGCGATCCTTGGCTTTGGCGAAGATATCGCGGAACAGCTGCTTGGTCCGCGCGCGGTTCAAGAAATGCTGCTGGTCGGGCGCGCGCTCATACGCATAGCCGGGTGAGATGGTGATGCCGTCGGAGCCAAGCTCGGCGATGGTGTCGAAGAAATCGGCGACCCGATCGGGCTTCGCATCGCTGAACAGCGTGCAATTGATGTTGACGCGGAAGCCACGGGCCTTGGCGGTTTGCAACGCGGCGACCGCCTTGTCGTAGACGCCCTTGCGGCAGACCGAGCGATCGTGCATTTCCTTGTCGCCGTCGAGATGCACCGACCAATTGAAGCGCGGATGCGGCTTATACTGGTCGAGCTTCTTCTCCAGGAGCAGCGCGTTGGTGCAGACGGTGACGTATTTGCCTTTGGCCAGCGCGCCCGTGACGATCTCGGGCAGCTCCTTGTGCAGCAGCGGCTCGCCGCCGGCGAGCACCACGACCGGCGCGCCGCATTCGTCGATCGCTCCCAGGGCATCCTCGACCGACAGCCGCTGATCGAGGATCTTCTCGGGATAGTCGATTTTGCCGCACCCGGCGCATGCCAGATTGCAGCGGAACAGCGGCTCAAGCATCAACACGAGCGGATAGCGCTTCCGGCCGCGCAAATGCTGGCCGAGAACGTAGCTCCCGATCGAGAGGGCTTGTGTTAGCGGTATTCCCATTGCAACCCCGTTTGAGCGGTGTGTGGCCGCATTTTCAGACCAAAATTAGGCGACCAACTCCCGTGGAATGCGGAAATGGATGTTTTCTTCGGTGCCGGACAGCGTCGTTACCTCGACTGGCCCGAATTGCTTTAGCGTGTCAATGACGTCGTCGACCAGGACTTCGGGAGCCGAGGCGCCGGCCGTCAGCCCGATGCGCGAAGTCCCGATCGAACCATTCGCGCTTCAGCGCGCTGCCGTCGGCGACAAGAAAGCTCGGCACGCCGACCTCTTCGCCGATTTCGCGCAAGCGATTGGAATTGGAGCTGTTGGAGGACCCAACGACCAGGATGATATCGACAAGCCTGGCCAGATCGCGCACGGCGGTCTGCCGGTTCTGGGTCGCATAACAGATGTCTCGCGTCTCGGGACCGATCACGTCGGTGAAGCGCTCCTTCACGGCGCCGATGGTGGCGCGGGTATCGTCGACGCTGAGCGTGGTCTGGGTGATATAGGCTAGAGGGGTGTCGCGGGCGATGGCGAGGCGCGCGACATCTTCCTTGCTTTGAATGAGATGTACCTCGCCTTTCAGCTGGCCCATGGTGCCTTCGATCTCAGGGTGACCGGCATGCCCAATCAGAATGACGACGCGGCCCTGGTCCAAATAGCGTTGGCCTTCGTGGTGAACTTTTGCCACGAGCGGGCAGACCGCATCCAAAACCGACAGGCCGCGCGCGTCGGCATCGATCTCGACAGCGCGCGCAACGCCGTGCGCGCTGAAGATCGTCACCGCGCCGGACGGCACCTCGGAGAGCTCTTCGACGAAAATGGCGCCCTTTTCGCGCAGGCTCTCGACGACATGACGATTGTGGACTATCTCGTGCCGGACATAGACTGGCGGCCCATATTTCTCGAGCGCCCGCTCGACAATCTCAATCGCCCGAACGACGCCAGCACAGAATCCGCGCGGCTGCGCCAAGATGACCTTCATGAACAGATTGACCCCCGATGATTATGTGCATTAGCCCGCGACAGACGCGCAGGGTCAAGGGATTTTGCCTCAAATCGGGATTTTGCGAAGAAGCCCAAACATTCTAAGGCATTGCCACGCATGGATAAGCAAATTCGATGACAGCGGCACGACTGCCATTTTTTGAGGCACGCATCGCCGGTTTGGTCCGGGCCTGTTGCACCTATCCGATCGCGACGCTGCTGATCGCGACGCTGCTGACGGTTGGCGCCGGCGCCTATGCGAGCCGGAACTTCGCCATCCAGACCGATACCAGCAAGCTGATCTCGCCGGACTTGCCGTGGCGCCAGCGTGAGTTGCAACTCGATGCCGCCTTTCCGCATCAATCGGACACGCTGCTTGTGGTCATCGATGGGGCGACGCCGGAACTCGCCGACAGCGCCGCCAAATCGCTGAGCGCGGCGTTGGCCAACAAGCCCGAGCAGATCAAGGCCGTCTACGATCCGGCGGGCGGCGCGTTCTTCGAGACCAACGGACTGTTGTTCCTGTCGGTGGACGAGGTGCGGACCACGGCCGATCAGCTGATCCGGGCGCAAGCCTTTCTCGGCACGCTGTCCGCCGATCCGAGTTTGCGGGGATTGGCGCAAGCCCTCGGCTTCATTCCGCGGGGCGTGGAGGACGGCTCGATCGCGTTTAAGGATTTCGCCAAGCCGCTGGCGCAACTTGCCTCCACCATCGAGAATTTATTGCAAGGGCGCGCTGCGACGTTCTCCTGGAATGCGTTGATGACCGGAGAGGCGCCGAAGCCACGCGAGCTGCGGCGGCTCATTCGGGTGTCGCCAGTGCTCGATTTCGATGCGCTGGAGCCGGGTGCTGCTGCGAGCGAGACCATCCGCAAAGAGGCGGCGACGCTCGGGCTGACGCCAGAGCACGGCGTGAAGGTTCGCTTGACTGGGCCAGTCGCCATGGCGGACGAGGAATTCGCGACGGTCGCCGACGGGGCGTTGTTGAATGTGCTGCTGACGGCGGTTGCGGTGCTGCTCATTCTCTGGTTCGCGCTTCGCTCGGCAAGAGTTATTTTCGCGGTGATGCTCAGCCTGTTCGCCGGGCTCGTGATTACGGCGGCGCTCGGTCTCGCCTTGGTCGGCGCGCTGAATTTGATCTCGGTTGCCTTCGCCGTGCTCTTTGTCGGCATCGGCGTCGATTTCGGCATCCAGTTCGCGGTGCGTTATCGCGCCGAGCGGCATCGCAACAACGATCTCAATCTTGCGCTCGGGAGCGCCGCGAAACTGATCGCAAAGCCGCTGGCGCTTGCTGCTGCGGCGACAGCCGCTGGCTTCTACGCGTTTTTGCCGACGGCCTATCTCGGCGTGTCCGAGCTTGGGCTGATTGCCGGCACCGGGATGATCGTCGCCTTCTTCACCAGCATCACCATGGTGCCGGCGCTGCTGACGCTGCTCCGCGCGCCTGCCGAGCCCGAGGCGATCGGCTACCGGTCGCTCGCGCCGGTCGATCGGTTCATGGCGAAGTACCGGATCCCGATCCTGATCGGGACGCTGATCGTTGTCGTCGCCGGCCTGCCGCTGCTGGCCAAGCTCAAATTCGACTTCAATCCGCTCAATCTGCGCAGCGCCAAAGCGGAGTCGGTCGCGACGTTGCTCGAATTGATGAAGAATACCGAGACCTCGCCGAATGCGATCAATATTCTCGCTCCGTCGCTCGGTGAGACGTCGCCCTTGGCGACAAGACTGGATGCTTTGCCGGAGGTCTCGGACGTTGTGACGTTGCAGAGCTTCGTGCCGGAGAAGCAAGACGAGAAGCTCGCCATCATTGGCGATGCCGCCTCTCTGCTCAATCCGACGCTCGATGTTGCCGAGATCGCGGCAGCGCCCAGCGACGAGGAGACGCGCCAGGCGCTCGATGATGCAGCCAAAGCCTATCGCGACATGAAAGGCGACGACGCGGAGAAGGCGGAAGCCGCGAAGATGGCGCAGTCGCTGCAAGCGCTTGCCGATGCGCACGCCGCAGCGCCGCGCCGAAGTCGAGAAGGCGCTCCTCAGCGGATTGAAGCTCAGGCTCGAGCAAATCCGCGCGAGCCTGAAGGCGGAAGCGGTTTCGCTCGATGGTTTACCGCCAGAGCTGAAGCAGGATTGGATCGCGAAGGACGGCAGAGCGCGGATCGAGGTGAGGCCGAGCGGCGACCCCAACGACAATGCGAATATGGAGCGGTTTGCCGACGCCGTGCTGAAAGTTGCGCCGGAAGCGACAGGCACGCCGATCCTCATTCAGGAATTGGCAAAGACCATCGTGCATGCTTTCCTGCAGGCGGCCGCGCTGGCGCTGATCTCGATCACGCTCATTCTCGCCTTCGTGCTGAGGCGCGCGAGCGACGTGCTGGTGACGCTGGTGCCGCTGCTGCTCGCCGCTGTGGTTACGCTCGAGCTCACGGTGCTGTTCGGGCTGCCGCTCAATTTCGCCAATATCATCGCGCTGCCGCTGCTGCTCGGCGTCGGCGTCGCTTTCAAGATCTATTACGTGCTGGCCTGGCGGGAAGGGGAGACGAGCCTGCTCGCGTCGCCGCTCACCCGCGCGGTCCTGTTCAGCGCGGCGACCACGGCGACGGCCTTCGCCAGTCTCTGGCTGTCAAATCATCCCGGCACGTCGAGCATGGGCAAGCTGCTCAGCCTGGCGCTCTTGACCACGCTGGTCGCCGCCGTGCTGTTTCAGCCGATTCTGATGGGACCGCCGCGGCAGGACCGGTAAGGCAGCTCTAGGCCGCCATGTCGCGGCGTTCGCGCAAGAAGCGGAAGAATTCCACGCCCTCGCGCAAGCGGCGCTTCATCATGTCGGGGCTGCGCACCATCTCGCCGACGATGGAGGCGATCTTCGGGGCGCGGAAATAGAACTGACGATAGAACGACTCGACGGAGTCGAAGATCTCGGTGTGGCTGAGATGCGCATAGGAAATCGGCGCGATCTGCACGCCGTGATCTGTGATCAGCTCGTCATCCTCATGCAGCCAATTATTCTCGCGGGCCTGATTGTAGAGGAAGGTGCCGGGGTAGGGCGCCGCGAGCGAGACCTGGATGGTGTGCGGGTTGATCTCGTTGGCGAAGCGGATGGTCTCCTCGATGGTCTCCTTGGTCTCGCCCGGCAGGCCGAGAATGAAGGTGCCGTGGATGACGATGCCGAGATCGTGGCAGTCCTTGGTGAAGCGGCGCGCCACGTCGACCAGCATGCCCTTCTTGATGTTGTGCAGGATGGCCTGGTTGCCGGACTCGTAGCCGACGAGCAGAAGCCGCAGGCCGTTGTCCTTCATGATCTTGAGCGTCTGATAGGGCACGTTGGCCTTGGCGTTGCAGGACCAGGTGATGCCGAGCTTGCCGATCTCCTTGGCCAGCGCTTCGGTGCGCGGCAGATTGTCGGTGAAGGTGTCGTCGTCGAAGAAAAATTCCTTCACTTGCGGGAAGGCGGATTTGGCCCAAGCCAATTCCTCGACGACGTGGCCGACGCTCCGCACCCGATAACGATGGCCGCCGACGGTCTGTGGCCAGAGACAGAAGGTGCAGCGGGATTTGCAGCCGCGCCCCGAGTAGAAGGAGATGTAGGGGTGCTTCAAATAGCCGATGAAATAGTTCTCGATGACGAGATCGCGCTGATAGACCGGCGTGACGAAGGGCAGCGCGTCCATGTCCTCGAGGATGGCGCGATCGGGATTGTCGACGATGACGCCAGCGTCGTTGCGATAGGACAGGCCGTCGATCTTGCTCCAGTCGCGGCCGTCAGCCACTTCCTTGACGGTGAAGTCGAACTCGTTCCGCGTCACGAAGTCGACTGCGGTCGAGGCTTCGAGACTTTGTCTCGGCTCGACGGCGACCTTGGCGCCGATGAAACCGATCTTCACGCTCGGATTGATCGCCTTGATCATCTCAGCCGTCTTCACGTCCGAGCCGAAAGAGGGTGAGGAGGTGTGCATGACGACGAGGTCGTGAGATTTGACGTCGGCAATGATGTCTTCGAACTTCAAACGATGCGGCGGCGCGTCGATCAGCTTAGAATTGGGAACGAGCGCGGCAGGCTGGGCAAGCCAAGTCGGATACCAGAAGGAGCGAATCTCGCGCCGTGCCTGATAGCGGGAGCCCGCGCCGCCATCGAAGCCCTCATAAGACGGCGCTTGCAGAAACAGCGTTCGCATCAATTGGTCCCTCGCTTACTCAATTAACTCAATGTCCCGCCGCTGCCGGCGCGATATTGACGGCCTCGCCAACTTACAGGTCCCGGCAAGAAGCTCAGCAGAAATATCGCGAAGCTCAAAAGGTCGCGGACCGGACTGAGCAGAAGCGAGCCATCGTCCCCGTGCGGCAAGGCCCTCAGTTGTATCGGAATGGAAAGGCGGCAGGCAAGCGCGAGCACGATAGTCGCCCAGCCGATTGGCCCGAAACCGTTGAGCGCGGCGGCAATAATCGCCAAAGGCAAAGGGTGGGTGAGGACCAAGCCCAGATAGCCCCAGGGCTCGATCAGGCGCAAAGTCCGGGCCCAGCGGAGGTCGTGGCGCAGCAACTCAACGAAACTTTGCTCGGTGCAGGCATGGCCAACCAGCATGGGCGCAATGGCGACTTTCAGCCCAAGGCCGCGTACAGCCTCGCCGATGGCGTAGTCGTCCGCGAGCCTGTCCGCAAAGGCATTGAGACCGCCGATGCGCTGTAGCGTGTCGGCGCTGAGCGCAATGGTCGCACCGAAACAGGGCTTGGCCAGCCCCAGTTCGAGGCCGACGAGAACGCTCGGCAGGAAATGCTCGTTGATCGATGCCGCGGAAAGCCGCGACCAGAGTCCGGCGACGGGAAAACCGCGATACAGCGCAGTGACCAGGCCGACATCCGGAGCAGACAGCGCCGAAACCACTTCGTTGAGGTAGTCGGGCCCGACCCTGATATCGCTGTCCGCCATCACGATCAGGTCGTGGCTGGCGTGGGGCAGCATGTTCAAAAGGTTGGAGATCTTGGGGTTCTGTCCGTGCTCGCGTTGGTCGGCAATGAGCTCAATGTCGTGCTCGGGAAAACGGCGCCTGAGCACAGCCACCGCCGGGCCGGCCGAATCTCCGGCGCTATGAATGCCGAAAAGGAGTTGGACCTTTCCCGCGTAATCCTGCTCGCAGAATGAGGCCAGATTCGCCTCGAGCCCGGGCTCGGCACCATAAAGCGGCTTCAAAATTGTGAGATCAGGACTTGAGGGCGGCGAATTGGCCGGTTTTTGGCCAAAGCGCCGGAGCAACACTGCCGCAAAAATGGCGTAGAGGGAGCCTGAAATGGCGCCCAGAGTAAAAAATAGCCAGAGCCAAGTGCCAAGATTCAAGGTAAACTCGCTGGCTAAAAGGGGCCTTCGTCGTGTCAGCGGCGGAGGCGAATGCGTTAGGTTCGGGGTGATGAGGGTCAAGGCGCTCACCATTGTCAAGGCGATGGCGGCTGTTGCACTTGCGGCGGCGCTTTCGGCATGCGCGGCTGACGGTCCGTCACTTCAGCCGGATCGTCTGGCCAAGGATGAGCCTGTCAGCGCGACAAGTCCGGCGCCGGCAGCCGGCCCCGGCCGATGTCGCTTCGCTGCCCGGTGACGAGACGAATGACGCGCACGATCCGATGGAGAAGATGAACCGCTCGACCTACGAGCGTAATCAGCGCTTCAACGAAGCGGTGATCTATCCGGCGGCCAAGGCCTATATCAACACCGTGCCCGAGCCGGTGCGGAACTCGGTGGAGAATTTCACGCGGCAATCTCTCCGAGCCGATGACTTTCGCCAATGACATTTTGCAGCTTCGCGTCGGCGCCGCCGTGACGACGCTCGGCCGCTTCACCTTGAACTCGACGATCGGCGTCGGCGGTCTATTCGACGTGGCCTCAAAGCACGAACTTCCCGAGCAGTCGGGCGATTTCGGTCAGACGCTTTATGTCTGGGGCGTGCGCAAGAGTCCGTATCTCGTCGTGCCGCTGATCGGGCCGACGAATTTGCGCGATCTGGTCGGCACCACGGTCGACGTCGCGGCGACGATCCCGGCCGGCGGCTTGTTGCCGACGCGGTTCGCGACCGCCGTCAACAATGTGAGCGTGGCAGGATCGGTGACCACGCCGATGACGAAGCTTGGCGAGGCCGACCAGCTGCAGCAGCTGGAAGATAGTTCGATCGATCCCTACACCATGCTTCGCAGCGTGGTGCAGCAGAAGCGGCAGGCAGAGCTGCAGGAAGCTCTGGAGACGAGCGCTTGGACATCGGCCCGTTACGGAACGGACACCGCGTCCAACACGGTCTCGACCGCCACGCTGCTGAAGAATCCTGCTCTCGCCACCAAGGAGCAGGATCTCGTGCCTGATGCAGTTTCAGGCGTGGAATGATCGGCTTGAAAGCCCTGTTTAACCGTCGTGTTGCTTCCGCCTTGGTCTTGGGGCTGATGCTGCCGCTGCTTGCGTCGTTCAATTTGGCGGCGCAGGGCGCCGACCCGGCGACGCAACGGGTCAGCAGTCTCTCCGATGCGCTGCTCGATACGATGAAGCAGGCGAAAGAGCTCGGGGTCAAAGGCCGCTACGACAAGCTCGTCGCCGGTGCTCGCCAAGACCTACGACCTGCCGCTGATGACGAGGATCGCGGTCGGACAGAGTTGGGATGCGCTGACGCCAGAGCAGCAGAAAGCCATCGTCAGCGCCTTTACCCGCATGACCACGGCGACTTATGCAAGCCGGTTCGATGGGTTCTCCGGAGAGCAATTCGCAATTCTGCAAACGGTCGACCAGAAGAGCGGCGACAAGATCGTCAAGACGCAGATCATCCAGTCGAACGGCAAGCCGGTGGCGTTGAGCTATCTGGTGCGGAACACCGGCAGCGATTGGCGGATCATCGACGTCTATCTCAACGGCACGATCAGCGAGCTCGCCAACCGCCGCGCGGAGTTCGGGGCGGTGTTGAAATCAGGCGGCGCGGACGCGTTAGTCAGTTCGCTCAACAAGCAGGGCGACAAATTACTGGCGGGAAGCTGACCGCTTCACCAGACGCCGCGCCTCGACTGCCTGCCAAATGATCAAGCATGGAACGCCGGTGAAGATTTCGCGCGCCCGCTTCAAGAGCGAGAGCGCGAGCGCCACATCGGGTGAGAGCCCGAACATGGCGCCGAGCACGACGTAGTAGCCTTCCTGCACGCCAAGCCGCGACGGCACGATGAAGGTCGCGGTGCGGAGCGCGAAGGCGACGCTTTCCAGTATCAGCACGTCCGCCCAGGGCAGCGGGTGCCCCATATAGCAAAGCGCGACCCAGCCCTCGGTCGCGCCGACAATCCAAGCGACGAGATGCAGCACGAAGCCCGCAAAGATGCGGCGATGATGCCGATAGATGGTTTGGATGGAGTCATGGATGCCTTCGCCGCCTGGGAGATCGTTCCACGCCCATTTCAGGTCGAGCTTTTCCGAGAGCCGTTCGAGCAGGCTGAACAGGCCTTTCTTCTGCGCCAGGATGAAACTCGCGGCTGCGAAAATCAAAACGCCGATTCCCACAGCGAGCCAAGTGCTGAGCTCCTGCCCCTGGTACCAGGTGAAGAGGAGAACGAGGCCGATCAGAGTGAAGGCGATCTGACTCAGGAGTTCCATGGTGAGGTCAACGACGGTGCTTGCGCCCGCCATGCCAGGCCGGACGCCGTGATAGGTGAGCTCGCGGGCGCCGGCGAGTTCTCCGGCCGTCGGCACCAGGGCAAGCAGATTGCCGACGCTCTCGCGAAGCCATCGACTCCAGAAGCAGGATAAGAAAAGATTGGGCGGGGAATCGAGGATGAGGGTTTGCCAGGCTGCGGCGCAAAGCAGGATACCGACAAAATAGACGATGGTAATGGCAAGTAGGCCTTGCCAACCTGCGGCGACAGCCGCGTCGACGATCTCGCGCCAGCCGAAATGAACGATGAGAATCGTCGCGAGTGCTAGGCCTAAAATCGCACCGAGGATGACGCCGAGCTTCATGGTTCAAACCCCGCAGGCAGCGCGGAAGTTTTGCGGCTGTAAATTGCAGGCGGCCAATTTGGCTTTTACGGCGGGGCTGACCAGGGCGCGGAATTCCTCCACTGGCCGATAATCGGCGGGGAGATCGTCGGCGCCGTCCCAGCGGCTGTCGCCGGATGGCAATAGAGTTCGGTGACGCCCGATGGCAGATGCTCGATGAAGTCTCAGCATAAGCTGTTCCGTCATGGCGCCGCTGTCGTTCAGGCCGAAGACATAGTCGTTTGCTGGAATGCCTGCTCGCTTCAGTTTGCGCGCGAGGCGGCGCGTTTGCAGAAAGTAGAAGCCCGCGCTGGTGAAGCGACCAAGTGCGCGATCTCTGCCTGCTGCGACAGAAGCGGCGAAAGGCTCGATACGGAACGCGGATCGGAGGCGAGCCGAAACTCGGCGCGATTTGCAAGATCGTCTCCAGCACCACCGGGTGAAGATGGAAATGCTTGTGGCCGTTGATGTGGTCGAGGGTGAGTCCGGTTTCACGAAAACGCCGGAACTGCGCCTCGATCTCGGCACGGGCTTGGGCCCGAAGCTCGGGTGAAAAATAGAGCGCGATGCCGAAGCGGACCGGGTCGGTAAAGAACCGCCCATCCGAGCCGACCAAGCCCGGGATCTCGCTTGGCGGCAACACGGGGCGCCCGTCGAGCAAGGTCACATGCAGTCCGACACCGAGTTTCGGAAGGTCGCGGGCGCGGCGCGACGGCATCGTCTCTTGCCGGCGCGCCGACCATCAGGCTGGCGGCGGAGAGAATGCCGTCGCGATGACCGCGCTCGACCGCCTCGTTGACCTCGTTGGATAGGCCAAAATCGTCGGCGGTGACGATCAGCGTCTTGGCTCTTGGGGTGTGCATTGGCGCCATGCCGATGGTTCTAGCAGTCGGCGAAGTGCGCGTATCAATAGCTTACTGGTCGAAAACAATGCGATAGCGGACAAAGTCGTCGGCCATCGCAAACTTATCGTAGAGCCGCCGCGCCACCGACGTTGTTCTCGCGGGTGTGCCAATAGAGCCGCGACCAGCCATGCTCTTTGGCTTGGGCTATTAGGTCGTCGATCAGGGCCTCGCCGATCCCCTTGCCGCGCAGCGCCGGGTCAACGAAGAGATCCTCGAGATAGCAGATGGGCTGCTCCGTCCAGGTGCCGGCATGCAACACGCATGCGGTGAAACCCTGCTATGGCGCCGTCATAGACGGCGATGCGCCCGAACAATCCATCAGACTTGAGCAGAAGACGCCGCCAGGTCGCCGCGGTGACGGGCTCTTCGACGTGTTTTTCGTAGAATTCGTTATAGCCCGCCCATAGTCGCCGCCAGTCGGGTTCGTCCCCGGCGGCGGGTCGCGGATCACGATGGAGCTGTTATCGTCTGGCGCTGACATGATGAGGATCATCGTCTAAAGAGAAATGCGATCTTGCGCTAGGACCATATGGAGACCGTAAACCGAGCCATTTCGGCATGCGGTCTCGACAAGCGGGGTGTCTGGGAGATATCAATGAACATTCTTATCCTGCAGCATATTGCCGTCGAGCACCCCGGGAGTTTTTCTCGATTTCTTCCGCGAAGACGGATTTCGCTGGAAGGCGGTTGAGCTCGACGAAGGCGAAACCATTCCGGACCTCGAGCCATTCGACTTGATGGTTGTCATGGGCGGTCCTCAGGATGTTTGGCAGGAGGAGGAATATCCCTGGTTCGTGCCGGAAAAGGCGGCGATCCGAAAATTCGTCCTCGATATGCAGCGGCCCTATCTCGGCATCTGCCTCGGTCACCAATTGCTGGCAGACGCCACCGGCGGGAGCGTCGGCTTGAGGAAGACACCGGAAGTGGGAGTGTTGACCGTAAACAGGACCGATGCTGGCCGGCGCGATCCGTTGCTGCGGGGATTGCCCGATCCGATGACGGTGCTGCAATGGCATGGCGCCGAGGTCACGGGTATTCCGGCCAACGGCGAGGTGCTGGCCAAGTCAGATGTTTGCGAGGTGCAGGCTTTTCGAGTCGGCCGCCATGCCTACGGACTTCAGTGTCATGTGGAGATCACGGCGGAGACCGTGAAGAACTGGGCGGAAATTCCCGAATATGCCTGCTCGTTGGAAGGCACTTTGGGTAAAGACGCCGTGGGGCGGTTGCACAGTGACGTCAGGGAGCGGCTGCCGCAATTCAATAAAGACGCGCGCACGCTCTATGAGAATTTCAAAGCAGCGATCAAGGCGTGAACGTGTGCCGCGGCTAAGGGCTGTCGGCGCGAAGCAGATCGTCGCGCGCCTTTTCCAGATGCTCGGTGATGAGAATTTGCGCGAGTTGGGCATTGCGCTCATGCAACGCATCGTAGATGCCGCGATGCTGCCGATTGTAGTCGTCGATCACCTCAGGCGTCAGGATCTTTTCCTTCATCGCATCCCATTGCGCGTGCAAGCGAACCTGATTGATCTGACGGTAGAGGCCAAGCAAAAGCGCATTGCGCGAGGCTTGGGCAATCAACAGGTGGAATTCGCCGTCCCACCGCGAGAAGGATTCCTTGTCGCCGGTTGTGGCCTCCGCATGCGCTAGAACGATTTCCATGTCGTCCAGATTGCGCCGCGTTGCGTGCAGCACCGCGAGCCGCGTGGTGAAGGGTTCGACGGCAAGGCGCGCCTCGATCAGCTGCAAGGGACTAATCTGATCTGCAAGGTCGACATTGCGGCGGTTCGCCTCCGCGGTCGCGCCGACAAAGGTCCCGCTGCCGAGACGCCTCGACACCAATCCTGACTTTTCGAGTTGGTCGAGCGCGCGGCGCACGGTGCTGCGCGCGGCGCGAAACGTCGTGGCCAATTGGCGTTCGGGCGGAAGCCGATCGCCTTCGCTGTAGGCCCCGGTCTCGATGGCACGCTGCAAATAAGCGGAGATGGCGCGCACGCCCCGGGTCGGGCTTCTTCAATGGGCTGAACCCGTCGGTCCGGTAATCGGTCAAGGCTTCGAATTCCTTCGCGTTGCTGCAGGCCCACTTTGGGCCCAAATTGGAATCTATTTGCAATGCATTCGTCGTCGTGTCTAATAAGCCCAAAGGCTAGGGTTGGGCGGTTCAATGTGGCCTATTCTGTCACTTCGGTCCAGTAGTAAAGGACCACTTTGGGACCAATTTGGTTGAAAGCGGTCCCGCATGACAGCGCCTTCCTCGACCAAATACGCCATCATCGGAGCGGGGATCCACGGGCTCAGCACGGCCCTGCATCTGGCCGAAATGCTGAAGGCGAGCGGCAAAGGCTCGGGCGAGGATATTCTCGTCGTCGACAAGGGAACGGTCGGCTCCGGCGCTTCCGGCATTGCCTGCGGCGTCATCCGCAACAATTATTTCCAGCCGGCGATGCGGGAGTTGATGGCTCACTCCGTCGACATTTGGGAGAGCGACCCTAAAGCCTATAGCTACCATCCTGTCGGCTACATGCAGATCAGTCCTGAATGCATGCGCGAGGATGTCGCCTCGATCTACGAGCAGCAGAAAGCCATCGGCTATGAATCTGTGTTCGTCGACGGCGCCGAGGCCTCGATGAAATACATGAAGGGACTGTTTTCCGACTGGCAGGCGCAAGGCATTACCTCGGTGCTGCATGAGAAGCGGGGAGGCTACGCCAACAACATGGCGAGCATGTTAGGACTCGCCGCCAAAGCGAAGGCTCAAGGCGTTTCGGTTCTGTCCGGCGTCGAGGTGCAGGGTTTCGAGTTCGGCTCCAACAGCAAGGCGGTGACGGCGCTGCTGACAAATCAGGGCCGGATTGCTTGCGACATTGTGGTGGTCGGTGCCGGGCCTTGGGTCAATCACATCTGGAACATGCTCGAGCTGCCGAAGCGCATCGACGTCAAGTCCAACGGCACGATGCATCACGATGTGCCGATGTGGAAATTCTGGTGCCTGGAGGAAGGCACGCTCGGCATCGATCCGGAGTTGCACAAGACCAATGATGGACGCTTCCCGCCCGTCCTCCACGTCGATACCGATGCAGCACTCTATTCGGATCGCGATGGCAAGCTGATCACCGATAAGCTTTGGGGCATCTACTACAAGCCCGATTTCAGTTTTGGCGGCATCCAGGGCGGCGCGTCGCCCTACAAGGTCGAGCAGGATCCCGATCTCGTGGCCGTCGATCCTTATGGTGCGGAGTCGCCGGACTTCATCGTCGGCGAGGACTTCGTCGATATGTGGTGCTCGGCGCTGGCCCATTGCCAGAAACGCTTCGAGGGCAAGATGCCGTTCTACAAGAACGACGAAAAATCTGGCGGGCTTGGCTGTTTCACCCCGGACAATTTTCCGGTGTTCGATGTGTTTCGCGAGAATGTCTACGTCATCGCCGATTCCAATCACGGCTACAAAATGCTCGGCGTGGGCAAGCTTGTTGCGCAAGAGTTGATGGGGGAGAAGAGCGCGCTTCTAGAGCCGTTCCGTTTCGCGCGGTTCGAGAAGGGTGAATTGCATCCGACCTCCCACAGCCCGTTCCCTTGGAGTTGACGGTAGAGGTGTGAAATGAATGACGCCGCGTCCTCTGGCAGTGAGACGGATATCGAACGCTTCGTCGAAGATCCGGCGCGAAAAGCGCTGGTCGCCGAAGTCCGCAAGAAAATCGACGAGCTCGGCATCGAATATCTCTATCTGCAATTCGTTTCGGTGACGGGGCGCATTTGCGGCAAAGGCATCCCCGCCGATCATTGGGAATCGGTAGCGCAGAAGGGCTTCCAGCTCGTCTACGGCGCCACCATGAATTTGTTCGTCAACCGGCGCGGCGATTATCTCGGCTACGGGCCGGAGGCGGCCGAGCTGGTCGGCATTCCGGAGCCTGAAACGTTCATGCAGCTGCCGTGGGACAAGCGGGTGGCGCGGCTCTGGTGCACGCTGTTCCGCAACCGGGAAGAGCGGAACGATCCGGGCGCCTTTCTCACTGCCGACGCCCGCGGCAATCTCCGCCGCATCCACGACCAGTTTAAAAAGGAACACGGCTTGCAGCTCCGGCACGGCACCGAGCCGGAGATGATGTGGCTGAAGAAGGACGAGAACGGTAAGCCGAACGGCGGCTACTCCAATCCGTATTGCTACCACATCGACCAGTTCGAGAGCCTGCGCCCGGTCTATATGCGCGTGATCGAATATTGCCGGAAGATGGGTCTCGACATGATCCAGGGCGATCATGAGGATTCGCCCGGCCAGCTTGAGCTCAATTTCACCTTTGACGATGCGTTGCGCACGGCGGACCGGCTTGCGACCTACCGGCAGATCTGCGCGCAGGTGGCGCGCGAGTTCGGCATCATCGCCTGCTTCATGTGCAAGCCGTTCATGGGCGTGTCGGCCAATGGCTGCCATCACAACATCTCGTTGTGGCGCGGCGGCAAGGACGAGACCAAGAAGCTCGGCAACGATCCTTCCAAGCTGCCGGGCCTGATGCAGAATTACGCTCTATGCGACCGGCGGCGATAACACCTTCATGCCCGACACCGGCGACGTCCAGCTTCCAGGCAAGGTGGGCTTGAAGGCCATCGGCGGCATCGTCAAACATCTCGGCGCGCTGACCGCGATCGGCTGCTCGACGGTGAATTCCTATCGCAGGCTGTGGGACACAGGATTCTGGGCGCCGGTGTTTTCCGATTGGGGCTTCCAGAACCGCACCACGGGTTTACGCGTCTCAGCACCGGGCCGGTTCGAATATCGCGCCGTGGACTCCATGGTGAACCCGCATCTGATGGCGGCCGCTCTGATCAAGGCAATGGACGACGGGATCAAGAACAATCTCGATCCCGGACCGTCGGAAGAGCGCAACATCTATCAGGCGATGGAAGCCGGCAAGCAGGTGAAGAGGCTGCCGATGACGCTGGGCGATGCGCTCAACGCGCTCGAGAAAGACGACGTCATACGCTCGGCGATGCCGGGCGAGATGTACCGGCTCTACGACGAATATAAGCGCGACGAGTGGGAGCGCTTCATGGCCACCGTGACCGAATGGGATACGCAGACCTATATGGACTGCCTGCCGTAAGCGCCGAAATCGGCGAAGGAGACGAAAAAGCATGTGTGGAATTGCAGGCGTGATCCATCGCGATGGAGCCACCAACGTCGGCCAGGAAATGACGGCGATGCTGCGCAGCCTCAAGCATCGCGGGCCGGATTCGACTGGATTTGCCGTCTACGGCGTTTCGACGCCCGACGAATATGTCATGCGGCTCAAGCTCGCCGAGCGCGAGGACCTGGATAAGGACCACCACATCAGGAAGAAGATCAGGGACCGCCAGGCCGAGGTCGACGTGCTGCTCGCCGAGCTTGGCGCCGAGACGCTGGAGGTGACCGAGCCCACGCCTTACGCGCGGCGCTACCGCTTACGCTATCCCGGCGACACGCGACGGCTTGCCGCCGACATCGAGCAGATCGAGGGCGCCGAGGTTTTGTCGTTCGGCAGCGCGCTCGAGTTGATCAAGGATCTCGGTGACGCGACCGACGTCTCGGTACAATACGGGCTGGGAAAGTTTCGCGGCACGCACGCGATCGGCCACACGCGGATGGCGACGGAGTCCGACGTCGATATCCGCTCGGCGCATCCTTACTGGGCGTACCCGTATAACGACATTTCCGTCGTGCATAACGGGCAGATCACCAATTACTGGATCATGCGCCGGGAGATGGAGCGGCTCGGGCACCGTTTCATGTCGAATTGCGATTCCGAGCTGCTCGCGGTCTACACCGCCAACAATCTGGAGCAGGGCGCCACGCTCGAGGACTCGCTCAGGGCCTCGATCAAGGAGATCGACGGCGTGTTCACCTATGTGGTGGCGACCGAGAATGAGCTCGGCATGGCCAAGGATACGATGGCGGCGAAGCCGATGGTGCTCTACGAAAGCGACAATCTGGTCGCGCTGGCGTCCGAAGAAGTCGCCATCCGCACGCTGCTTCCGCACGAGATCGACACGTCGGATCCCGTATGACGAAGAGGTTCGCGTATGGCAGAGGTAGCGCGAGGCCAACTTTCGGCGCAGGAGCTGCTGTCCCATGAAATGGGGATGCACACCGAGCCGCTCGGCGGCCGCTCCAAGCTCGCCTTCTTCGACATCGATCTGGACGAGCCGCATCACGGCTTCTCGCTGCCGAATGCTTTCGATGTCGATTTCAACAAGCGCGCTGAGATCGACGCGGCCGAGTTGTCGCCGAACGCCGTCAATTTGCGTATCCGGCAATTGATGCAGGACGGCTACGGCACCATCGTCATCAAGAATCCAGGCGCCAAACACTCAATTGCCGTCGGCATTCTCAACCGCCTCAATCTCATCATCGAGGGTTCGCTCGGCTATTTCGGCTTGGGACTGATCGACGGCCCTAACGTTCGCATCTCGGGCCGGGTCGGTTGGTCCTGCGCCGAGAACATGATGAGCGGAACCATCCTGATCGAGAAGAACGCCGGTTCGCAATTTGGCGCTGCGATCCGCGGCGGCGACCTCGTCTGCAAGGGCGATGTCGGCTCGCGCACCGGCATCGACATGAAGGGCGGTAATATTATTGTCGGCGGCAACACCGGCGCCTTCACCGGCTTCATGATGCAGCGCGGGCGCATGGTGATTTGCGGCAATGCCGGCAAGAATCTCGGCGACTCCATGTATGACGGCACGATCTATATCGGCGGCGAACCGGCGAGCCTCGGCGTGGACGCGGTTTGGGCCGAGATGACCGAGCTCGACCGGCAATGGCTGACACGCAAATTGCGCATGTACGACGTCGTTCCCAAAGGCGGCATCGAAATCTTCCGCAAGATCGTGGCCGGCAAACAATTGTGGAATTACGACAACCTTGAACCAACCGAGAAAAAATTGGTGCTTTGAGATGAGCGAGCTGGGCAAAAAGAAAAAGAAGAAGAAAGACGGCAACGGGGTAAAGGTGCCCGCGGAGTCGGAGCGCTTCATTCTCGGCCATAGCCAGATCTTCACGCCACAGGTCATCAACGACATCCACGTCAAGTCGGAGCTCGGCCGCTACCGCATGCGCGGCTTCTCGCTGTTCAAGAAGATTCCGCATTGGGACGATTTGACGTTCTTGCCGGGAACGCTCACCCGCTTCGTCATCGAGGGTTATCGCGAGAAATGCGAGACGAGGACGGTGATCGGCCCGCGCGCCAAGCGGCCGATGGTGCTGGACATCCCGGTCTATGTCACCGGCATGAGTTTCGGCGCGCTGTCCTACGAGGCCAAGATCGCTCTCGCGCGCGGGGCCACCATGGCGGGCTCGGCGACCTGCTCGGGCGAGGGCGGCATGATCCCGGACGAGCGCCGCTATTCGCTGAAATGGTTTTATCAGTGCATCCAGTCGCGCTACGGATTCAATCCGCATCATTTGCGGCTGGCTGATGCGTGCGAGTTCTTCATCGGCCAAGGCTGCAAGGTTGGGCTTGGCGGACATTTGATGGGGCAGAAGGTGACCGACCAGGTCGCCGAGATGCGCTCGCTGCCCGCAGGCATCGACCAGCGCTCGCCGGCGCGGCATCCCGACTGGCTCGGGCCTGACGATCTCGCGCTCAAGATCGAGGAAATCCGCGAGGCGACCAATTGGGAAATTCCCATCCAACTGAAGCTCGGCGCCGCGCGCGTTTATGACGACGTGCGCATGGCGGTGAAGTGCGGTCCCGATTCGATTTACATCGATGCGATGGAAGGCGGCACCGGCGCCGGTCCGCATATCGCCACCGAAGATACCGGCGTGCCGGGCATTGCCGCGATCCGCCAGGCGCGCCGCGCCATCGACGAGCTCGGCAAGCGCGGCGAGATCAGCCTGGTCTATGCCGGCGGTATCCGCAACGGCGGCGACGTCGCCAAGGCGATGGCACTCGGCGCCGACGCGATCGCCATCGGCCATTCGGTTTTGATGGCGCTCAACTGCAACAAGGATATTCCCGAAGCCGATTTCGAAGGCGAGATCGGCGTGCCGGCAGGGTATTGCTATCACTGCCACACCGGCCGCTGCCCCGTCGGCGTCGCCACTCAAGACCCTGAGCTTCGCAAGCGCCTCGATCCCGACGAAGCCGCCGAGCGCGTCTACAACTTCCTGCACACGCTGACCATGGAAGCGCAGATGCTGGCGCGCGCCTGCGGTAAGACAGACGTGCACAGCCTCGAGCCGGAAGATTTGGCGGCGCTCACCATGGAAGCCTCGGCGATGGCGCAAGTGCCGCTCGCCGGCACCGACTTCACGGTCGGCGTCGACGACTACCACAAGATCGGATGAGCGGGATGGGTAAGAAGAAACAAAAAGCCAACGGTGCCGGACTCGATACGTCCCGCGAGAAGGAGATCGGCCAGCACATCGGCTATCGCTACGATGTCAATCTGGTGCCCGATTATGAGCGGCTGACGCCTTATCTTCGTGCTTATATGGAGTTCATGGGTTGGGACGATCTGAATTGGCTCGAGGATGTGCACATGGGCTTCGAGGCCGGTGAGCCCGCCATCTTCGATCGCAATATCAATGGCTGGGTGCGCATCCCGAAATCGATGAAGCTTCCGGCCGATCAACAAGACCGAGACATGCTGGCACGCGAGTTGCTGGTTAGATTCCAGACCTCGCCGCGTCATCCGCTGAATCAACTGAATGCCGCATACCGGAAATTCTAGAATCCGGAGCTTGGAAGGAAATGAAGGTGGGGGAAAGCGAATTGGAGACTGGGCTGAGCGATTGATCCGGGCATCGGACGATGTCCCGGCTGAAACGAATGGGGGGTTCCATGGCTAAAGCTGCGACATCTGCCGCGCCGGCGAGTGGTGCTGGCGAACTTCATCGAGTTATTGGTTGGAAAGATGCTTTCTGGGTGGCGAGCGGCGTGCCTGCGCTCGTGCTGTTCTCCATCGGCGGCATCGCCGCGACCGTGGGCACGCCCTCGGTCCTGGTCTGGACGCTTTCGGTTCTGTTCGGCTTCATCCAGGCGTTCACTTACGCCGAGATCGCGGGATTGTTTCCGAATAAATCAGGCGGGGCCTCGGTATACGGCGCTGCGGCGTGGGTGCGTTATTCGAAATTCATCGCGCCGCTCTCGGTCTGGTGCAACTGGCTTGCGTGGACACCGGTGCTCGCGATCGGCTGCGGCATCGCCGCGGGCTACATCCTCACTCTTTTGTTCCCGCCCGAGGCGGCGATCAGAACATGGGAGATCCAGCTACTCGATCTCGGCTCGCTGAAGGAAGGACTGAAGCTCCGGCTCAATTCGACCTTCTTCATCGGCGCGATCCTGATCGCGATCTCCTTCGCGATTCAGCATCGGGGCATCCTCTCGACGGCGAAGGTGCAAACCATTGTCGGCGTGGCGGTGCTGTTGCCGCTGCTGATCATCGGTATCGTGCCGCTCATCACCGGCGACGTGTCGATGAGCGCCTTCCAGCCCTTCGCGCCCGGTGCCGATCCGGCGACGGCGGCTTGGGACAAGGCCGGGTGGACGCTGTTCTTCGGCGGTCTGTTCATTGCAGCCTGGTCGGCTTACGCCTTCGAGACGGCGATTTGTTACACGAGCGAGTTCCGCAATCCGGCGACCGACACCTATAAGGCCATCCTCTATTCAGGCCTGCTCTGCATCGCCGTCTACATCCTCGTGCCGCTGGCATTCCAGGGCGCTCTAGGCTTGGCGGGGGTGATGGCGCCCGGGATCGTCGACGGCTCGGGTGTGGCGCAAGCCATGGCCTCGATGGTCGGCGGCGGTGCGTTCATCACCAATCTTTTGGTGGTGATGCTGTTGCTTGCGCTGATGCTTGCTATCACGACGGCGATGGCAGGCAGTTCGCGCACGCTGTACCAGGGCTCGGTGGACGGCTGGTTGCCAAAATATCTCAATCACGTGAACAAGAACGGCGCGCCGACCCACGGGATGTGGACCGACCTCGCCTTCAACCTCATTCTGCTGCTGATGTCGGACTATTTGTTCGTGCTTGCCGTGTCTAACGTCTGCTACATCGTGTTCAACTTCTTGAACTTGAACGCAGGCTGGATCCACCGCATCGACAACGCGCATGTGAAGCGGCCTTGGAGGGCGCCCGACTGGTTGCTTGCGGCCGGCGTGGTCCTCTCCTTCGTCAACGCCTTCCTGCTCGGCGCGGGTGCCGACGTGTGGGGTGCCGGCACCTTGACCGCGGGCATCGTCGCGATCGCTTTGATCGTGCCGGTGTTCGTCTATCGCCATTTCGTCCAGGACAAGGGCGCGTTCCCGGCCAACATGCTGGCCGATCTCTCGCCCGACGGCAAAGCGCTCGCCGCGCCTAAGGCTGGCGTTCTGCCTTATGTTACCCTCGCCGCCGGCGTCGCCGTCGCGGTGATCGGTTACATGATCTTTTGGACCTAGCGAGATGGCGCGGCATTCGAGCCGCGTGGCTATTCGATCGTCACAGTCGGCCGGGGCCAAAAGCCTCGGCCGATTTCCAATCCGGCTTGAAGCCCAGCACCCTGACGTCATCCGGCAAGGAAGGGTTGAAGAGCCGATTGTGCCATAGCGTGGCTTCCCGAGCCGCATCGCCGGTATGAACCAGCGAGGCCGAACACGGCACAAGATAACGCTGTGAGAATTGGTCGAATTCGAGCACGCAAGCCTCATCGGCAAGAATATGCGAGGCAAGCGGCGAAGGGTCCGGAATCACGGCGGTCAGAAGATCGCTGAACCTTTCCGGCTTCTGAAAATAGTCGGCCTGCAAATAACCGAGGGCGCGTTCATAGAGATCGCGTGGGTCGGCCGTTTTCAGCACCTGGAAGCGGAAGAAATCCGTGCTCTCGGCGGGGTCGCGCGGGATCATCAGCACTGTCAGGGCCGGCGAGAGTTCGCGGCCCGATCCATCGAGCACGCGCGGACGCATGCCGGGAGATGGGCGTCCGCCAGCTTGGCGCATGGCGATCTGCCGGATACGGCATTGCCAGCCCAGGAAGTGCTCGCGAATGTTATCGGCAGACGTCTTACTCATAGCAGCAGGTCGCAGTTTCAAGAGCACACGGCCAATCTCGCAAGCGATAGCATGGATGGCGTGGGTGCCCGATTTTTTTGCTGCTTGGAGGGCGGGCCAGATGCGTCGTGCTGCGCAAAAAAGTGCAACGATTCCAGAGTTTGAGCGCCGGTCGCGTGGGGGCTTGAGCTACGGGAAATGATATTTCTTGAGGAGAATGCGCCGACGGGGTACAGTTTGGTCTGGGAGCAGGATGGGGCCTGCGACCGGCATCGCCTTCTCGGGATTTCGGCGTCGAGACGCCGATCAGTTGGCGAACGGTTTGAGGGGGTACTAATGACACAACTAAAAGCAAGCGATGACCAGGCTCGTCCGCGGGTGAGCCAACAGCGGAGGTCGAACCATGGCTGATGTAGGTGTACGCGCTGAGGTCCCGGCCCATCTTCGCGATCGGGTCGATAAAATGTACAGAGGTGACTCCAGGGCCGCGATCACGCTCGTTGTCGTGCTCTGGCTCACGATCTTTTTTGTGATCCTCGCCGTGCGACCGTACATGCCACCGGGGGTGGAGATGGTTTGCTGGATCGCCGCGGCGGTCTTGCTTCTCTATAACACCTCTTCGATCGTCGCCATGCTTCGGCATTATTCCGAGGACAAGGCGCACATTTATCCCATCGACATCCACCATCAAGACGCTGGCCGCTAGGGGAGGGCTTCATGGCGAAAGTTTATATTCCTCCAAAACAGAGTGTTGCGGGGCAACTGTTCGATGTCGCTTTCTTGCTCGCGCTGGTTTTCGCGGCGCTTTTTCTCCCGCTCTGGCTCAAGATCGCGGTGCCTTCGCGCGTCGAGAAATTGCCAGAGGGCGTGAGCTACACGGTCGCTGCCGACGGGCGCGAAGCAGTGGACGGGACTGAGCTGGGAAGCAGCTCGGACAAAATCCCACTATGCAGGCCCAGTGGGAGAAGCTCGGTTATACCGTTGAGACCGCCGCCGACATCATTACACAGCCTTTCGACTATACCATCGATACGGCTGGCGTGGTGATCACCGGGGTTGTGATCATCGGCTTCTTTATTTTTCTGATCGTCATGTCCGATCGCGAATACCGGCAAGTCATTGCCGAGAAATTCGACGGGCGCGACTGACTGACAGGCGATCAATAAGGGGAGATTTGTCAATGTGGGAAATTCTCGGAACGGCCGCCTGGGTGATCTCCGCGGCGATCTTTCTCTGGATGATTTGGGACTTCTTCGCCGTCAACGCGAAGTACGGCGATGACGTTCTCGTGAGCTCGCGGGAGGGCCTCGATGAGCTTCTTCCAGCCGGCGATCAATCCAGCGCAAAGAAGAAGAAATAAGCCATGGTCGACACAACCGTTTCCACAGCTTCGGAAAAAGCTAGCTCGCTCAATCTGCTGAAGGTCCTCGGGCCTGCGCATGTTTGGGCGCTTGGCGTCGGCATCGTTCTTGTCGGCGAGTTCATGGGTTGGAACTACGCCGTCGGCAAGGGCGGCGCATTTGGCGCGCTCATCGCCTGCTTCGTCAGCGGTATCCTCTACACCTGCGTGGCGAAGATCGACTCTGAAGTGACTTCAACCGTCGCTTCCGCCGGCGGACAATATGCCCAGGCCAAACACACTATCGGCCCGTTGATGGCGTTCAATGTCGGCCTGTTCATGACGTTGACCTATCTCATGCTTGAACGCGGGCGATGTTCTGGTGGCTGGACAGTTAGTGCAGATCGGCGCGCAACAGCTCGGCCACGATATTCCGTGGCAGCCCTTCACAGTTCTCTTCCTCGCTTTGCTGACCTTGCTCAATTATCGCGGCGTGCTCGCGACCTTGACCGTCAACTTCGTGATTACGGCCGCGGCTTTCTTGAGCATCATCATTCTGTTCATCGGGGTTAAGCCCTGGGCTCCGGGTGAAGTGCTCCTCCACCATGACCTGCTGACCGCTCTGCCCTACGGTTGGATCGGCGTTATCGCCGCTCTGCATTTCGGCATGTGGTTCTATCTCGGCATCGAAGGCACCTGTCAGGCGGCGGAAGAGGTTCGCTCGCCGGGCCGCGCGCTGCCACTTGGGACCATGAGCGGCATTATCACGCTGCTCATTGCTGCCGCCATCACCTGGTATGTCGCCTGCGGGTTGATGCCGTGGGAATATATCGGCTGGGATGCGACCCTTGCTCCGCTCTACGACTCGGCGCGCATGACCGGAAGTCCGATCCTGATCGTGATCCTGTTCATTGGCACGTTGCTGTCGGCGATTGCATCGTCGAATGGATGCACCAACGATCAGGCCCGGGCATGGTTTGCCATGGGACGCGATCGCTATCTGCCGGAATGGTTTGCTGGCGTGCATCCGAAATATCGGACGCCGTTCCGCTCCATTCTGTTCCTGACGCCGATTGTGTTGATCTTTGCGCTCTATATTCCGCTTGCTCAGATCATCACCTTCTCGATCCTGTCGGGGCTGCTCAACTACACGTTTATGCCGATCAACATGTGGAACTTCCGGCGCAAATGGCCGCTCGGCGTCATTCGCCGCGGCTTCAGCCACCCGTTCCATCCATTCCCGGCGTTGACGTTGCTTATTCTCTGCGCGGCTACTTTCTTCGCCGTGTATCTGGGATATGGGCGGCAGCTGTTGGCAATGATGGCGTTCTATATCGTGGCCTCGCTGTGGTTCGCGTTCTACCGCTACCGCTACGTGAAGCGCGGTGCGCAGTTCACCATGCCGTGGCCAAAGCCCGCCGGCTATTGAGGACCGGATGTTGAGCTATGCGGTCGCGCTGGTAGCAATCACCGCCTTGGTGATGCTCTACCGTCGCGACCGCAGGCGCTTGCAAGCGCAACGTGCGCAGCTTTTCGACAGTTGCTTGGATTTATTCCAGAGCTATCGCATTACTCAGGAGGGCCCGAACTATCCTTTGCTGAGCGGGCGCTATCGCGGCTACGAGGCCCGGCTTGAGCCCGTCATCGACAACTTGGCGTGGCGCAAGGTGCCCGTGCTCTGGCTGAGAGCTACGATCCTGAAGCCCAACGACTATACCGGCGTACTGGACCTTCTGGTGCGGCCGGGCGGCGTTGAAGTTTATTCGCCGAGCTCCGAACTGGACTATCACCTGGCTTTGCCCAGAGGGCTGGCCCGAGCAGGCGCTGCTGTGCACTGACGACCCCACATCCATTCCTCCGCTCGAACTGCTCACGCCGCATATGAGGCGTTTCGCCGATCCGTATATGAAAGAGCTGGTGTTGAGTTCTCGCGGGGTCCGCCTTGTCCGCATGATCTGGCAGGCAAGTCGGCTTCACTATGCGATATTTCGTGAGATCCGGTTCGAGGGCATCCATCTTGACCCCGCGGTTGTCAAAGACTTGCTTGATGGTGCGATCGACATCGCCGATGCGCTCTCCGACCCTGACTCGGTGACGGGGATATCCCCGCCACGATCAATTCCGAAGGTGGCTTGAGGTGGATCAGGTCGTGACGAAAGAGGTGAGGGGCGAAGCGCAGCCGATCAATCCCTATCTCGTTCTTGTGGCGGCGATCTTACTTCCGGGGTTCGGTCATGTGCTTTGCGGGGAGACGCGCCGCGGTTTCACCCTGCAGATGTTCATGGTTGCGCTCGGTATCGTTACATGGCACCTCGCGGCGCCGGATACCTCGATCGTCGGCAAGCTTGCTGGGGGCTTGTTCATTTACGCGATCTCTGTCGTCGATGCGTACACTATCGCCAGACGCCGCTGGGCGGCATTTCACCAGCGAAATTCGAGTGCGCCGCGAGATTGAAATTGCGGCGAAAGGGGGACTCCAAGTGAAGGCGAAGAAGGCGGTTTCAAAGCCGGCGCGCTTGATGGCCAAGCGAAAGCCTGGGCAGGTCAAGCAGGGGAAGGACGATTCCGCTACTCTCAAGACCGGTTCGCTGGCGCCCCGGCTCGCGGAAAGTCTCTCGATCGCGCACTCGATCGGAGCGCAGGTGCGGAATCTACGCCACAAGCTGGACCTGACGGGTGCGGAACTTGCCGATCAGGCGGGGCTTTCGGCGGGCATGTTGTCGAAGATCGAGAACGGCGCGGTGTCGGCCTCGATCGACAGCCTGGAGGCGCTGTCGCGGGCGCTCAACGTGCCGTTGACGACCTTCTTCGCGAGCTACGAGGAGCAGCGGGACTGCTCTTATGTCCCCCGCGGGCAGGGCGTCACCATCGAGCGGCGCGGCACCAAGGCCGGGCACCAATATCAGCTGCTCGGTCATTCGATTTCGGGCGAGG
Organism: uncultured Alphaproteobacteria bacterium; assembly: GCA_963764005.1. GTDB lineage: Bacteria > Pseudomonadota > Alphaproteobacteria > Rhizobiales > Methyloligellaceae > Methyloceanibacter. The sequence goes on from CAVXQX010000003.1 coordinate 103,803, forward strand.
TCGTGGTCGAGCCCTATCTCATCACGCTGACCGAGGAAGCCAAGCCCTACACCCTGTTCCAGCATGCCGGCGTCGAGTTCATCTATATGCTGACGGGAAAGGTCGTCTATCGCCACGCCGACAAGGCCTATCCGATGGCCCCAGGAGACGCGCTGTTCTTCGATTCCGCGGCGCTGCATGGTCCGGAGGAACTGACCAAATTGCCGATGACCTATCTCTCGGTCATCATCTATCCCCGCGGTTGACGCGATCGTGATTTCTCAACAGTAAACTAATATTCCCTACAGTTGACAGACGCGGCAAAGCGCCGTTACCGTAGCCCGCAAGAGCATGGTTAAACGAACGGTTGGTGCGGCATGTGCGGAATTGTAGGTCTTTTTCTCAAGAACAAGTCTCTCGAGCCTAAGCTCGGCCAAATGCTGGCCGGGATGTTGGGCACGATGTGCGAGCGCGGGCCGGACAGCGCCGGTTTCGCGGTCTATGGCGCGGGCGATTCCAAGCATGTGAAGCTCACTCTTCAGGGGCGCGTCGGCCAAAACCAATTTCGCCGCGCTTGCCGGGATGGTGGAAGACTCAATCGGCGCTCCCGTTGCGGTGGAGACGCATGCCACTCATGCCGTCTTTACGATTCCGGCCGAGCTAGAGACCGCGGCGAGGGAAGCGATTACCGCCGAAGACAAGACGGTCAAGGTGGTGAGCGCCGGAACCCGTATGGAGATCTACAAGGAAGTGGGCCGGCCAGATAAGGTCGCCCAGCGCTTCGATCTTGCGCATATGAAAGGCTCGCACGGCATCGGCCATACCAGGATGGCGACCGAGTCAGCGGTCACCGTCGACGGCGCGCATCCCTTCTCCACCGGACGCGATCAATGTCTGGTGCATAATGGGTCCCTGTCCAATCACAACGCGCTTCGCCGCAACCTGGTCCGCAAAGGAATGAGCTTCGAGACCGAGAACGACACGGAAGTCGCGGCGCATTATCTCACCTGGCGGATGCAAGAGGGCGAGACCTTGGGGCAGGCCCTGGAATCGTCGATCGACGATCTGGACGGATTCTACACGTTCGTGGTCGGGACCGAATCCGGGTTCGGCGTGTTGCGTGACCCGATCGCCTGTAAGCATGCGGTGCTCGCCGAGACGGATGATTATGTCGCCTTCGGCACCGAATATCGTGCGCTCGCCGTGCTGCCGGGAATCGAGAAGGCAAAGGTGTGGGAGGCCGAGCCGGCGACCGTCTATTTCTGGGAGCGGCATTGATGCCGACTATCGATCTTGACGTCACCAGCTTGCGTGACTTCAACCAAATGCTTCACGATCTCGGAGAGGGGGCCAACGACACCGACTTCCACGTGGTGAACCCGCGAGGCAAGCACGCCATCGCGGCCGGGGTCGACGCGCCAATTACCATCGAGATTGACGGCAATGTGGGCTATTACTGTGGCGGCATGAACAAGCTCGCCAACATCATCGTCAATGGCAGCGCGGGCGTCGGGCTTGCCGAAAACATGATGTCGGGACGAATTCACGTCAAAGGCGATGCGTCCTCTTCCGCGGGCGCCACAGGATGTGGCGGTCTCTTGGTGATCGACGGCAACGCGTCAGGCCGTTGCGGAATTTCGGCCCGGGGGATCGATATCGTGGTCAAAGGTTCGGTCGGTCATATGTCCGCCTTCATGGCGCAAGCCGGCAGCCTCATCGTGCTCGGCGATGCCGGAGACGCGCTCGGCGATTCGATCTACGAGGCTCGGCTGTTCGTGCGCGGAAACGTGAAGAGCCTTGGAGCGGACTGTATCGAGAAGTCGCTTTCCGACATGCATAAGCAAACCTTACGCAAATTGCTCGACGAGGCGGGGGTGGGCGGCGAGGTCGACGTATCAGAGTTCAAGCGCTACGGCTCGGCGCGGAAGCTCTATCATTTCCATATGGACAATCTGGAGGCCTATTGATGAGTGCCGAAGGCCGCTGGGTTCATACGCCGCCACGCCCATCGGCGACATTCGACGAGCATTCGATCGCGGAGATTCACCGCGCCGCGGCCACCGGCATCTATGACATTCGCGGGTTTGGCGCCAAGCGACGGCTTCCGCATTTCGACGATCTGCTGTTTCTCGGCGCTTCGATCAGTCGTTATCCGCTGGAAGGGTATCGCGAGAAATGCGCGACTGACGTCGTGCTTGGTACAAGGTTTGCCAAGAAGCCCCTGCACCTCAAGATTCCGATCACCATCGCGGGCATGAGTTTTGGGTCGCTGTCCGGTCCGGCCAAGGAGGCGTTGGGGCGGGGAGCGAGCGCGGTCGGCACTTCGACCACGACCGGCGATGGCGGCATGACGGAGGAGGAGCGCGGACACTCCAAGCATCTCGTCTATCAGATTCTGCCGTCGCGCTACGGCATGAACCCCGATCATTTGCGCAAAGCCGACGCGATCGAGATCGTGGTCGGGCAGGGCGCCAAGCCCGGCGGCGGCGGCATGCTGCTCGGGCAAAAGATCTCCAAGCGCGTCGCCGAGATGCGCACCTTGCCGGAAGGAATCGACCAGCGTTCGGCGTGCCGACACCCGGATTGGACCGGTCCCGACGATCTCGAGATCAAGATCCGGGAACTGCGCGAGATCACCGATTGGGAGAAGCCGATCTACATCAAGGTCGGCGCGGCGCGTCCCTATTACGATACGGCATTGGCGGTGAAGGCGGGTGCCGACGTAGTGGTGCTCGACGGCATGCAAGGCGGCACCGCGGCCACGCAAGAAGTGTTCATCGAGCATGTCGGCATTCCGATTCTCGGCGCCATTCGTCCGGCGGTGCAGGCGCTGCAGGAGTTGGACATGCACCGCAAAGTCCAACTGATCGTGTCAGGCGGCATCAGAAACGGCGCCGACGTGGCCAAGGCTCTGGCGCTTGGCGCCGATGCCGTCTCGATTGGCACCGCGGCGCTGATCGCGCTCGGCGACAATGCCAAGCATCTAGAAGAAGACTACCGCCAGCTCGGCACGCGCGCGGGCTGCTACGACGATTATCATGAAGGCCGCGATCCGGCCGGGATCACCACGCAGGACCCCGAGCTCTATGGGCGCCTCGATCCGATCGAGGCTGGACGCCGGCTTGCGAATTACCTCACGGTGTTGACGCTGGAGACGCAGACCATCGCGCGTGCCAACGGCAAAACCCATGTGCACAACCTCGAGCCCGAGGATTTGGTGGCGCTGACGGTCGAGGCGGCGGCGATGGCAAAGGTGCCGCTCGCCGGCACCAATTGGATTCCAGGAAACGAGAGCAATTCGCTCTGAAGTCGGGAGTGGTGAAGGCGATGGCTAAGGATCTGGCGCAAGTCGCGAAAGAAAAGGGAATCAAATATTTCCTGATCAGCTATGTCGATCTGTTCGGCACCATGCGGGCCAAGCTGGTGCCGGCCGCGGCAATCAACGGGATGGCGAAGAACGGCGCGGGCTTCGCAGGGTTTGCCAGCTGGCTCGACATGACGCCCGCCGATCCGGACATGCTTGCCATTCCGGACCCGGACAGCCTCATCCAGCTGCCTTGGCGGAAAGAGGTGGGCTGGCTCGCCGCCAATCCGCATATGAGCGGCAAGCTTGTCGAGCAGGCGCCTCGCAACGTGCTGAACCGCGTGATGGCGGAGGCCGCTGCCAAGGGTTACGAGCTCAAGACCGGCGTCGAATGCGAGTTCTTTCTGATCTGCCCCGATGGCTCGGCCATCTCCGATACCAGCGATCATCAATCGAAGCCGTGCTACGACCAGCAGTCTCTGATGCGTCGCTATGATGTCATCACCGAGATTTGCGATTCAATGCTCGAGCTCGGCTGGGGGCCGTATCAGAACGACCACGAGGACGCCAACGGCCAGTTCGAAATGAATTGGGATTACGACAACGCGCTGAAGACCGCCGACAAGCATGCGTTCTTCAAATATATGGTGAAGTCGATCGCGGAGAAGCATGGCTTGCGCGCGACCTTCATGCCAAAGCCGTTCTCGACGCTTACCGGTAATGGCTGCCACATGCATGTCTCGATGTGGTCGAAGGACGGCAAGAATTTGTTCGAGGATTCGAACGATCCGATGGGCCTCTCCAAGCTCGGCTATCAATTCATTGCGGGGTTGATTCATTCGGCGGACGCGGTGGCTGCTATCACCAATCCGACGGTGAATTCCTATAAGCGCATCAACGCGCCGCGCACGCTGTCCGGCGCAAGCTGGGCGCCCAACACCGTGACCTACACCGGCAACAATCGCACCCACATGATCCGCATCCCCGACCCCGGCCGCTTCGAGTTCAGGCTCGCCGACGGCGCGGCAAATCCTTACGCGATGCAGGCGGCCATGCTGATCGCCGGGCTCGACGGCATCCAGAACGGCCGCGATCCGGGCAAGCGCCTCGATATCGACATGTATGCCGAGGGGCATACGGTGAAAGGCGCCAAGAAGCTGCCGCTCAATCTGCTCGATGCGCTTCGCGCTCTCGATCAATCCAGCGTGTTGCGGAGCGGGCTCGGCGATTCATTCATATCGGCCTATCTGAAGCTCAGGCATGCCGATTGGAACGACTATGCGAGCCACCTCACCGACTGGGAGCGGAAGACGACGCTCGATTGCTAGTCAGGCGCTAGCCCGCGTGCGTGTCGGTGACTCGCCGAAGGCGCGGCCATAGGCGCGGGCGAATTGACTGGACGAGCTGAAGCCTGTCGCCACCGCGACGTCGAGAATAGGCAATGTCGTCTCGCGCAGGAGTTGACGCGCACGTTCGAGCCGTCGCGAGGTGTAATGCTGATGCATGCCCCGCCCGAGATGGCGGCGGAACAGGCGCTCGAGCTGTCTGACCGAGACGCCGGCAATCGCGCCAGATTCGGCTCGCGGACTGCGGCGTCTCGATGCTGGCCTCCATCTGGCGCAAGACGCGGAGCAGCTTTTCGTCGGTGACGCCGAGACGGAAGCGCAAGTCCATGCGCTGCGGACCGAAGCCTTCGCGAATATGGGTGTGCAGGAACCAATCGCCGACCGCGGCGGCAAGCTCGCGGCCATGATCGCGCTCAATGAGCGCCACCATCATGTCGAGCGCGGAGATGCCGCCCGAACAGGTGATGCGGTTGCCGTCGATCTCGAACAGCGACGGCGTGACCTCGATCTCCGGGAAGTCCTCGCTGAACGCCGGCTGATGCTCCCAATGCAACGTCGCGCGGTGCTCATCGAGAAGTCCGGCGCGCGCCAAGAATGTAGGGACCGCCGGAAATGCCGCCGATGGTGACGCCGCGCCGCGCCAAGCGTCGCAGCCAGGCGAAGACGCTCGGATCGTCGAAGGTCGCGGGGTTGCCGCCGGCACAGACGAACAGCATGTCGGCATTGCGCTCGGTGCCGATGCCGATATCGGGGATGATGGCGACGCCGTTCGAGGCGGTCACCGGGTCGCCTTGAGGTGCCGCATGCCACCAGCGATAGAGGGTGCGCCCCGAGATGAGATTGGCGGCGCGAAGCGGCTCCAGCGCGGCGGCATAGGACATCAGCGCGAAGCCGGGAATGAGCAGAAATCCCACGGTTTGCGCCGGACCGAATTTTCCGGGCAGGTTTGTGAGTTTTGGCGCTTTTTCTGGCTTCTTCATGTCGTAAAATGTCGATTTGGTGTCGCTAAATGTCAATAGCGCAAAGCGCGACGCGTCACAATGGGCCCATGCGCTATTCCGGCCTCGCCATCCTCGCCAACGGGCTCACCGGCAATAAAGGCTGGTCGGAAGTCTGGCGGAAGCCTGAGCCGAAGCCTGCTTACGATGTCGTCATTGTCGGCGGCGGCGGGCACGGACTCGCCACGGCCTATTATCTCGCCAAGAACCACGGCGTCAGCAATGTCGCCGTGCTGGAGAAATCCTATCTCGGCTCCGGCAATGTCGGCCGCAACACGACGATCGTGCGCTCCAACTATCTGCTGCCGGAAAATATCGCGTTCTACGAGCGCTCGATGCAGCTCTGGGAGGGACTGAGTCAAGACCTCAACTACAACACCATGGTCAGCCAGCGCGGCATTCTCAACATCGTCCATTCCGACGCGCAACGAAACGCGTATGTCCGGCGCGGCAATGCGATGCGGCTCTCGGGCGTCGATGCCGAGCTGCTGACGCGCGAGCAGGTTCGCGAATATCTGCCTTACGCCGATTTCGACAATGCGCGCTTTCCCATTCGCGGCGCATTGATGCAGCGGCGCGCAGGCACGGTGAGGCATGATGCCGTCGCCTGGGGTTATGCGCGCGGCGCCGACAGTCGCGGTGTCGACATCATCGAGCATTGCGAGGCGACGGGATTTCGCATCGAGCAAGGCGTGATCAAGGGCGTCGAGACCAATCGCGGCTTTATCGGCGCCAAGAAGGTTGGGCTTGCGGTCGCCGGCAGCACGTCGCGTGTCGCCGCGCTTGCCGGACTGAAACTCCCGATCGAGGCGCATGTGATCCAGGCCTTCGTCACCGAAGGCATCAAGCCGTTGATCGATCAATGTGGTGACGTTCGGCGCCGGGCATTTCTATGTCAGTCAGTCGGATAAAGGCGGCCTTGTGTTCGGCGGCGACATCGACGGCTACAATTCCTATGCGCAGCGCGGCAATCTCCCGGTGGTGGAAGATGTGACGGAAGGCGGGCTTAGCGCTGTTTCCCAATCTCGCCCGCTTGCGCATCTTGCGGAATTGGGCCGGGTTGCTCGACATGACGATGGACGGCTCGCCGATCTTCGACAAGACCGGCATTGAGGGTTTCTATCTCAATTGCGGCTGGAACTACGGCGGCTTCAAAGCGACACCGGCGTCGGGTGAGGCGTTCGCCCATCTCATCGCCAAGGACGAGCCGAGCGATTTGATCAAACCGTTCCGTCTCGACCGTTACGCCCGCGGCGCTCTTCTCGACGAGAAGGGCATGGGCGCCCAGACCAATTTGCACTGAGGATAAGCGATTGCGGATCAACTGTCCTTATTGCGGGATGCGCGACGCGGCCGAGTTCACCTATCTCGGCGCGGCGGATTTGCAACGTCCGGATCCGCAGTGCCGCGGACGCGCAACAGGCCTTCTTCGAATATGCCTATTTGCGCGACAACCCGGCAGGGCCGTTTGCCGAGCTTTGGTATCACGGCGGCGGCTGCCGCTCATGGCTCAGAGTCGTGCGCGACACGCGGACCCATGAGATTTCGAGCGTGGCGTTGGCCGCGTCCGCGGAATCGGGAGGGTCCGATGGCTGAGCAGCGGCTTCGTCTCAAGCAAGGCGGGATCGTCGATCGCAGCACGACGCTCCGCTTCAAGTTCGATGGCAGGGACTATTCCGGCCATCCAGGCGACACGCTCGCCTCGGCGCTGCTCGCGAACGGGGTGAAGCTGGTCGGGCGCTCGTTCAAATATCACCGGCCGCGCGGCATCTATACCGCCGGCCCGGAGGAGCCGAATGCGCTGGTCGAGCTTCGCAGCGGCGCGCGGCTCGAGCCGAATACCAAGGCAACGACGGTCGAGCTCTATGACGGGTTGGAGGCCGCGAGCCAGAATCGCTGGCCGTCCCTGAAATTCGATCTGCTGTCGATCAATTCGCTGTTCTCGCCGTTTTTCGGCGCCGGCTTCTACTACAAGACCTTCATGTGGCCGGCGAGCTTCTGGGAGCGCGTCTACGAGCCCATGATCCGAAAGAGCGCCGGCCTTGGCCGCGCTAGTCTCGAGCCGGACCCCGATCACTACGAAAAGGCATTCGCGCATTGCGACGTGCTGGTGATCGGCTCAGGCCCCGCGGGTCTGATGGCGGCGTTGGCGGCGGGTCGCGCCGGCGCTCGCGTCATCTTGGCCGAGGAGGATTTCCGGTTCGGCGGCAGGCTGCTTTCGGAGACTCTTTCAATAGGTTGGGAGGCGGGGCTCGATTGGGTCAACGATGTCATCACGGAGCTCGAGACGCTCGACAATGTGCGGCTGATGCCGCGCACCACCGTCTACGGGGTCTACGATAGCGGCAGCTACGGCGCGGTGGAACGCGTCAGCGATGCCGCCCCGGTTCCGCAAGCGCATATGCCGCGCCAGCGCAGTTGGCGCATCGTGGCTAAGCGCGCCGTGCTGGCGTCGGGTGCGATCGAGCGCGGCATTGCCTTTCCCGGCAACGATCTTCCCGGCGTCATGCTGGGCTCAGCGGTCAGGACCTATCTGACGCGCTTCGGCGTCGCGCCGGGCAAGCGCGCCGTGGTGTTCGCAAGTTGCGATGACGGGCTCGAGACGGCGCGAGCGCTTGCTGCAAGCGGCGTCGACAGTTGCGGCCCTGGTCGACACGCGGAAGGACATGGCAGCACGATGGCACCGTGCCATGCCCGGTCTTCGCCGGCGCTGTGGTCGAACGCGCGGAAGGCGGCCGCGCGCTTCGTGGCGTGGCCATCAGGGACGCCGGCGGCACGCGGCACGACATCGCCTGCGATCTGCTCGCGATCTGCAATGGCTGGAATCCCTTGTTGCATCTGACCACCCATCTCGGCGGCCGACCCGCCTGGGATCAAAGATTGCAAGCCTTTGTCCCTGGCACCATGCCACAGAGCATGAGCGTTGCCGGGGCCGCCGCTGGCCATCTCTCGCTCCCGGAGGCGCTTAGCGATGGAGCGAAACTTGGGTCGGAAGCCGCGCAACATTCGGGATTCGACGCTGTCAGGTTTGAGCTTCCCGCCGCGAATGAGAAGCCGCGCGCCGCAAGCGAGTCGCTCTGGCGCGTCGGGCGCTTCCAAGTCGTTTGCCTTTGTCGATCTACAGAACGATGTGACGACCAAGGACATCGAGCTGGCGAAGCGGGAAGGCTTCGGCGCGAGCGAGCACGTCAAGCGATACACGACGCTCGGCATGGGCACGGACCAGGGCAAGACCGCCAATGTCGTGGCGCTCGGCGTGCTGGCGGAGATCACGGACCGCACCATCCCCGATCTTGGGCTTCCCGGGTTTCGTCCGCCCTATGCGCCAATCACCTGGGGCGCGCTTGCCGGACATCATCGCGGCCAGGACTTCCGGCCGAAGCGGTTGCCGCCGTCGCATGTCTGGGCGATCGAGAATGGCGCGGTGTTCGCCGAGGCCGGGACCGTGGCTCAGGGCGCAATGGTATCAACGGCCTGACGAGACGAGCTGGCAGGAGAGCGTATCGCGTGAAGCGGCAGCCGTGCGCCGCTCGGTTGGAATTTGCGACGTGTCGACACTCGGCAAGATCGACATTCAAGGCCCGGATGCGGCGGCCTTTCTCGACCGCGTCTATGTCAACAAATTCGCGGCATTGAAAGTCGGCCGCGCACGCTACGGGCTGATGCTGCGCGAGGACGGCTTCGCCATGGACGACGGCACGACGTCTCGGCTCGGCGAGCAGCATTTCGTCATGACCACGACGACAGCCAATGCCGGCAAGGTGATGCAACATCTGGAGTTCTGCCGGCAGGTGTTGTGGCCGGAGCTAAACTTGCGGCTGGTCTCGGTGTCGGACCAATGGGCGCAATATTCGATCGCGGGCCCGCGCGCGCGCGACGTGCTCGCCAAGCTCGTCGATGCCCCGTTCGATATTTCCAACGAAGGCTTTCCGCGCATGGCGGCGGCGGAGCTCACGATCTGCGGCGGGGTGCCGGCGCGGCTGTTCCGGGTCTCCTATTCCGGGGAGCTTGGCTTATGAAATCGCCGTGCCGTCGCGCTATGGCGATGCCGCGATCCGCGCGTTGATGCAGGCCGGCGCCGAGTTCGACATCACGCCTTACGGGACGGAAGCCCTCAATGTGCTTCGCATCGAGAAGGGTCACGTCGCGGGGCCCGAGATCAATGGACAGACAACCGCGCGAGACCTCGGGCTTGCCGGCATGCTGGCGGACAAGGACTATATCGGGCGCGTGCTCGCCGGACGCCCCGCTTTGCTCGAGCCGGAGCGGCCGATCTTCGTCGGGGTGAGGCCGCTCGACGCATCGGCTCAGCTTGCGGCAGGCGCGCATTTCATTGCGAATGATGCGAGCGCGACTGCCGCCCATGACGAAGGCTATGTGACCTCGGTCGCCTTCTCGCCGGAACTCGGCCACGATATCGGCTTGGGATTTCTGAAACGCGGGCAACAGCGCATCGGCGAGCATGTGCGCGCCGTCGATCTGTTGCGCGGAACGGACGTCGAATGCGTGATCTGCTCGCCGGTGTTTGTCGATGCGGAAGGGGAACGCCAGCGTGGCTAAGCTCGCGCCACTCTCCCCGCTTGCCGCCGTCGCGGTGCCAGGCCGCTATGGTCATGCGACGGGGGCAACGCCTCCGGTCGCGCTCAAAGAGCGGCGCGGGCTCAAGCTCTGCGTCATCGCGGCGCTTGGCGGGCAGGGACCGATCGTCGCGGAGACGGTCCGCAAACTCACCGGGCTTGAATTGCCGCGTGGACCGAAGCGCGTTGTCGCCAAGGGCTTGGCGCTGATCGGCACGGCGCCGGGTCAATGGCTCGCGGTTGCCGAGGACGTTGCTTCAAGACAGATGTTGGATGCGCTTGCGAAGCAGCTCGCCGGGCACGCCGGCCATCACCGAGCAATCCGACAGCAAAGGCGGTGATCCGCATCTCGGGCCCGCAGGCGCGCGAGGTACTGGCCAAAGGCTGCTCGCTCGATCTGCATCCGAGGGTGTTCAAGCCGGGCGACGCGGCAACGACACCGATCGCGCTGATCGATTGTCAGCTTTGGCAAATCGACGACGCGCCGAGTTACGATCTCGCCGTGCCGTCGAGCTTTGCTGAGAGCTTCTGGTCCTGGCTTACGGCGTCTGCCGCGGAGTTCGGGTATTCGGTCGAGACCGCACAAGACCAAATCTAGAGGCGAGCCTAAAGGCTCGCCCCGTTGCAAAGAGTTGGTCTCGACCGCTCGACTTAGATCTTACCGAGCAGCAGCAAGATCAGCAGAATGATGAGGATCAGGCCGACGATGCCGGACGGTCCGTAGCCCCAGGCGCGGCTGTGACCCCAGGTCGGGATGACGCCAAGCAGAATAAGAATCAGGATGATAATCAGAATTGTGCCGAGTGACATGGGTTCCCCCCTTGTGACAGTGCCGCAAGTCTAAGGTCGGACCATCCGATTCGATAGTCAATCTTCCCGATTTGCAGAACTTGGTTCCGGGCGAGCGCGCCGCAGAGCGAACTGCGCCGCAATGCCGCGCTTCGCCGCTAAGTCAAATTAGTTGTTATATTTCAGTAAGTTGTTCGCCGGCGCCGGATCGGTGAGGGGTCGCGACGACGGCTTCGCCTTGAGCGTTCGCGGCCAGTCTTGATCCGCATCAAGGTTCAAATTCCGCGCATTGACCAAGGTGCTCCCCGGTTGAGCTGGGGATCAAGACGATGGCGCCGATTACTGAGCGCGTTGAGTGGAACGCCTTTTCCGATGCCATGGCCTTGTTGGGGGCGGGCATTTGCATCGCCATCGGGCTGACCTTCGCCGTCGCCGGCAAGGATCCGGTGATCGCCTTTCATGGCTTGATCTTGCTGGTCGCCGCCTGCATCGCGGGGGTGTTTGTTTTTGATGCTCTCCGCAACAGCAAGGACGAAACCCAAGCCGAGCGTGACGGCTATGCCGACGGCGTGATCCGCGCCGGCGTCATCGCCACGGTGTTCTGGGGGGTGGCGGGATTTCTCATCGGGGACATCATCGCCTGGCAGCTCGCTTACCCGATCCTCAACCTAGATTTGCCCTGGACCAGCTTCGGACGCTTGCGGCCGCTGCATACTTCGGCGGTGATCTTTGCCTTTGGCGGCAATGCGCTGATCGCGACGTCGTTCTATGTGGTGCAGCGCACCAGCCGCGCGCGGCTCGCGGGCCGCTGGTCGCCCTGGTTCGTATTCTGGGGCTATCAGCTTTTCATCGTGCTGGCGGCGACCGGCTATTTGCTCGGCGTCACGCAATCGAAGGAATATGCCGAGCCTGAGTGGTACGTGGATCTCTGGCTCACGCTCGTCTGGGTCGTCTATTTCCTCGTCTTCGTCGGCACGCTGGCGAAGCGACGCGAGCCGCATATCTATGTGGCGAACTGGTTCTATCTCGCCTTCATCGTCACCGTCGCCATGTTGCACATCATCAACAATCTGGCGGTGCCGGTCTCGTTCCTGGGCTCGAAGAGCTACATCATCTATTCCGGCGTCCAGGATGCCATGACGCAATGGTGGTATGGCCATAACGCGGTGGGCTTCTTCCTCACCGCGGGCTTCCTCGGCATGATGTATTATTTCGTGCCGAAGCGGGCCGAGCGGCCGGTCTATTCCTACCGGCTGTCCATCGTGCATTTCTGGTCGCTGATCTTTCTCTATATCTGGGCCGGCCCGCATCATCTGCATTACACCGCGCTGCCCGACTGGACGCAGACGCTCGGCATGACGTTCTCGATCATGCTGTGGATGCCGTCCTGGGGCGGCATGATCAACGGGCTGATGACGTTGTCGGGCGCGTGGGACAAGCTCCGCACCGATCCCGTGATCCGCATGCTCATCGTCGCGGTCGCCTTCTACGGCATGTCGACCTTCGAAGGTCCGCTGATGAGCATCAAGTCGGTCAACTCGCTGTCGCATTACACCGATTGGACGATCGGGCATGTGCATTCCGGCGCGCTCGGCTGGGTTGCCTTCATCACTTTCGGCGCGGTCTATTGCTTGGTGCCGTGGCTGTGGCACCGCAAGGCGCTCTATTCGCAGCGCCTGGTCGAGTGGCATTTCTGGATCGCGACGCTCGGCATCCTGCTCTACATCACCTCGATGTGGGTGGCGGGCATCCTGCAAGGGCTGATGTGGCGCGCCTATGACAGTCTCGGCTTCCTCGAATATTCCTTCGTCGAGACCGTGGAGGCGATGCATCCGGAATATGTGATCCGTGCGGTGGGCGGGCTGCTGTTCCTGCTCGGTGCATTCCTTATGGTCTACAATGTTTGGCGGACGATCCGCGGCGATCAGCCGGTCGATGCGGCGGAGCAGCCGCGCATTGCCGCCGCCCCAGAATTCCGCCCCGTGCCGGCAGAATAGGGAGGGGGCAATGGATTGGGCAAAACATCAAATCCTGGAGAAGAACTCGATCCTGCTGTTGATCGCGATCCTGATCACGGTCGCGATCGGAGGCCTGGTGGAGATCGCGCCGCTGTTCTGGCTGAGTTCCACCATCGAGAAGGTGTCCGGGATGCGGCCCTATACGCCGCTCGAGCTTGCGGGACGCGACATCTATATCCGCGAAGGCTGTTATGTGTGCCACAGCCAAATGATCCGCTCGTTGAAGGACGAGGTGGAGCGCTACGGCCATTACAGCCTCGCCGCCGAGAGTATGTACGACCATCCGTTCCAATGGGGGTCCAAGCGTACCGGACCCGATCTCGCCCGCGTCGGCGGTAAATATTCCGACGAATGGCATCAGTTGCACATGCAGAATCCGCGCGCGGTGGTGCCCGAGTCGATCATGCCCGGCTATCCGCATCTGGCGAAGCGCGCGCTCGACTATGCCGACATCGCCGAGCGGATGAACGTCAATCGCATCGAGGGGGTGCCGTACACCGATGAGATGATCGAGAACGCGCGCGCCGACGTCGAGCGTCAGATCGATCCCGCGGCAGAAGGCGTGAAGGAGTTCCTGGCGCGCTACCCCAAGGCGCAAGTCCGGAATTTCGACGCCGATCCTTCGAGTGTGTCCGAACTCGATGCCGTGATCGCCTATTTGCAGATGCTCGGCACTCTCGTGGACTTCGCCAAGTTCGATGCCGCGGGACCAAACTTGAGGTGACGCCATGAACTACGAGCAAGTTGCGAGCTTGACCCAGGCTGCGGCGTTACTTCTCTTCATGGCGATTTTCATCGGCGTGGTGATTTACGCGTTCTGGCCCGGCAACAAAAAGCGCTTCGAGAAAGACGCGCAAATTCCGTTGCGGAAAGACTCGGATAAAGAAGAGGACGACTGAGCGCCATGGCTAGCCCCAGGACCGATAAAGAAACGGGTGCCAAGACCACCGGCCATGAATGGGACGGGATCGAGGAGCTGAACAAGCCGCTGCCCAAATGGTGGCTGTGGACGTTCTACGCCTGTATCGTCTGGTCGGTCGGCTATTGGCTGTTGATGCCGTCTTGGCCGCTGGTCTCGGGCTATACCAAGGGTTATTTGGGCTACAGCTCGCGCGAAAGCGTCGACGCGCAGCTGGGCGAAGCCAAAGCGGCCAAAGCCCAGTTCCGCGACAGGATCGCGGCGAGCGATCTTCAGACGATCGCCGCAGACCCGGAACTCCTGCAATTCGCGCTTGCCGGCGGCGAGGCTGCGTTTGGCGACAATTGCGCGCCCTGCCACGGCCGTGGCGCGCAAGGATTTCCCGGTTATCCCAACCTTCGCGACAATTCTTGGCTGTGGGGTGACGGCTCGCTCGCGGCGATCCACCAAACCATCATGCATGGCATTCGCGCCAACGATCCCGAAACGCGAATGAACCAGATGCCGGCCTTCGGTAAGACGGGCATCTTGACCGAAGTGCAAATCGGCGACGTTGCGGAATATGTGCTGTCGCTGTCCGGTCGTTCCACCGATCAGGCGGCGTCCGAGCGCGGCGGCAAGATTTTCGCCGCCACCTGCGTCGCCTGTCACGGCAAGGACGGCAAGGGCAATCCGCAAATGGGTGCGCCCAATCTTGCCGACGAGCTTTGGCTCTATTCCGGCGACAAGGCCGGAATCGTGGAGGACCTCCGCAATGGACGCGGCGGCGTGATGCCCAATTGGGGCAGTCGTCTCGATCCTGAGACGGTCAAGGAACTCGCCGTTTACGTCCATTCGCTCGGCGGTGGGCGCTAGCGCTCGGCATTGAGTGTTTGCTGTGGCCAAGATTGCGGCGGCGGAGATAAGAAGCCTATAGCGAGGTATGATTGGTGTTGAAGCTTGACGAGAGAAGCACCTCAGACATGGCCACGATAGAGGAGCCGGAAGGTTCGCCGCGACTGTGGTGCCGCCAGCGCCGCAGGACGAGAGCCTCTACGCGCCTCACGTCAAGATCTACCCCAAGCGCGCGCATGGCCGCTTCCGCACCATCAAATGGATCGTGATGGCGGTGACGCTCGGCATCTATTATGTGGTGCCGTGGCTACGCTGGGATCGCGGGCACTATCTGCCGGACCAAGCGGTGCTGATCGACTTCCCGTCGCGGCGTTTCTTTTTCTTCTTTCTCGAGATCTGGCCGCAGGAATTTTACTACATCACCGGGCTGCTGGTGCTTGGCGCCTTGGCGCTGTTCCTGGTGACGTCGCTCGCGGGCCGGGTTTGGTGCGGCTATGCCTGCCCGCAAACGGTCTGGACCGATCTGATGATCGCGGTCGAGCGCTTTTTCCAGGGCGACCGCAATCAGAGGCTTCGTCTCGACAAGAACCCGTGGTCGTTCGAGACGCTGTGGCGGAAGGGCGCCACGCATTTCTCCTGGCTCCTGATCGCGATCGCGACCGGCGGTGCGTTCGTGTTCTATTTTGCCGACGCGCCGACACTTGCGCGGCAGCTCGCAAATTTCGATGCGCCGCTTATCGCCTACAGCTTCATCGGCATCTTCACCGCCACGACCTATCTGCTTGGCGGCCTCGCGCGCGAGCAAGTCTGCATCTATATGTGCCCGTGGCCGCGCATTCAGGGCGCGATGTTCGATCACGATTCGCTCCTGATCTCTTATCGCGGCTGGCGCGGGGAGCCGCGCGGGCCGCACAAGACCGGCCAGAGTTGGGAGGGCAGGGGCGATTGCATCGATTGCCAGCAATGCGTCGCGGTCTGCCCCACAGGCATCGACATTCGGAACGGCGCGCAACTCGAATGTATTCAATGCGCGCTGTGCATCGATGCTTGCAACGAGATCATGGACAAAGTCGAGCGTCCCCGCGGGCTGATCGCCTACGACACGATTCGCAATCTCGAGTTGGCGCCGCATGACAAGACTGAGGTCAAGTTCTTGCGCCCGCGCGTGCTGCTCTATGCTGGCGCGTTTGCGCTGGTCGCAGCCATCATGGTCACGGCCTGGACGATGCGTCCGCATCTGGAGGTGAGCATCCTCCGCGATCGCAATCCCCTTTATGTCAAACTTTCCGATGGCGGGATTCGCAACGGCTACACCATCAAGGTGCTGAACAAGCTCTACGAGCCCCATATGTTTCACCTCGCCGTCGACGGGCTGCCGGGCGCGGCTCTCACCATTGTCGGGCATGAGAAGGAGACTGAGCCGGCGGTCACGGTTGCGCCGGACGAGCTGCAATCGCTCCGCGCCTATGTGACGCTCGACAAGGCGAATGCCGCCCAGCTCCATGGCGGAGTCGGTGAGCTGTCGCTGATCGTGACCGATACGAAGACGGGAGATTCGGTCCGCCACGGCTTTACCTTCCGCGGGGCACCGCAATGAGCGACCGCGGCTGGCTTGCCAACGGATTCAAGGGTCGCCATGTGTTGATGAGCCTGATCGGCTTTTTCGGCGTGATGCTGATCGCTAACGGGCTGTTTGTCTATTTCGCGCTCTCGACCTTCACCGGCAGCGACAGCGATCCCTATCGGCGGGGACTGCATTACAACGATACGGTCGCAGCGGCGGAGCGTCAGGCCGAGCGGGGCTGGCGATCCTCTTTGAGCTACGACACGGCGAAGCGGCGCTTGTCGCTCGACCTCGCCGACAATCAATCGCGGCCCGTGACGGGATTGCAGATTAACGCGCTGGTGGGACGACCTGTCACCGACAACGAGGACCACGCGCTTTCTCTCAAAGAAGAAGTCGAGCGGAGTCTATTCGGCGGAAATCGACCTACGACCGGGGCAATGGGTCGTTTCCGCCGCAACGCCGGATGAACCGAGTTCTGGAGAGCCTGCCTATCAGTTCAAGCAGCGCCTCACCGTGGCAGCGACGCCATGACGGTTCACCCCCTTTCGCTCAAATCTCCGACCAGCATCGCAGTCGCCGAGCTGCAAACGCCGTCGACACTGACATTGGTCATCGAGAACATGCATTGCGGCGGCTGCCTCAAATCGGTGGAGCGCGCGGCGATGGGTGTGCCTGGCGTGTCTAGCGCCCGCGCGAGCTTGGCGGCGAAGCGGGTCAGCGTCTGCTACGACGCGGAGCTTGCCGGCGAGGCCGATCTGATCGCAGCGCTGGAGGGTGCCGGTTTTGCCGCCGCGCCGATCAATTTGGCGGCGCCTGCGGCCGACACGGCACGGCAAAGCTATCTGTTGCGCCGGGTCGCGGTCGCGGGCTTCGCCGCGATGAACATCATGCTGCTGTCGGTGTCGGTCTGGGCCGGAAGCGCCGGCGATATGGATGAGAGCGTGAAAGTGCTGTTCTGGTGGCTGTCGGCGCTGATCGCGCTGCCGACCGTGGTCTATGCCGGGCAACCGTTCTTTAGTTCCGCGCTCGGCGCTCTGCGCGGGCGTCGGCTCAATATGGATGTGCCGATCTCGCTTGCCATTATTTTGGCGACAGCGATGAGCGTCTATCAGACCATCCGCATCAGCGATCAAGTCTATTACGATGCCGCGGTGTCGTTATTGTTCCTGTTGTTGATTGGCCGCTTCCTCGATGAGAGCTTGCGCGTCAGGGCGCGCGGCGAAGCGCCAAAACCTGCTCAGCCTGCAACGCGGGAATTGCCACGGTCATCGGCGATGACGGCTCGCGACGGCTAATCCCAGCGCATGCGCTCCAGGCAGGCGATCGCGTGCTCGTCACGTCTGGCGAGCGCGTGCCTGCCGACGGCACGGTGATTCAAGGCTCGGGACAGATCGATCAAAGCTTGATCTCCGGCGAGACCGCCCCGGTCGCCGTGACGCCAGGATCGCCGATCTATGCCGGCACCCTCAATCTGACTCAGCCGCTGAAGATGGTCGTTACCGCAGCAGACAGCGCGACCTTGCTCGCCGAGATCGGACGTCTGATGCTGGCGGCCGAGCAGGGCAAGGCGCATTACCGGAAGCTCGCCGACCGCGCGGCCCAAATCTATGCGCCCGCCGTGCATATTCTCGGCGCTCTCACTTTCGCCGGCTGGATGATCGCAGGCGCCTCATGGCAGACGGCGCTGACCTATGCCATCGCCGTGCTCATCATCACTTGCCCCTGCGCGCTCGCGCTCGCGGTTCCCGCGGTGCAGATCGCGGCGGCGAGCCGGCTGTTCCGCCAGGGCATCATCGTGAAGGCGCCCGATGGGCTTGAGCGCGCCGCCGAGATCGACATGGTGGTGTTCGACAAGACGGGCACGCTGACATTGGGGCGCCCCGAGCTTCTCGATGCCGATGTGGTCCCGGACCATGTGCTGCGCGCGGCGGCGAGCTTGGCCGCATCGAGCAAGCATCCTTATGCACGGGCGATCGTCGCGGCGGCCACGGAGCGGCTGAAGACGGTCGCGGCCGCGGACGATGTGGTCGAGACTCCGGGCCAAGGTCTTGAGCGGACGACCAAGGATGGAGTTCGAGCGGCTGGGTTCGGCGGAATGGTGCGGGGTGAAGACGGCGGGCGGCGGCAGCGAGGTCTGGTACCGGAAGGACAATGATGCCGCGATCTCTTTCCGCTTTGCCGATGCGCTGCGCAGCGATGCCGCGATGGTTGCTGCGTCGCTGAAACAGCAAGGTTACGCGCTCGCGCTGCTTTCAGGAGACAGGCCGCTTGTCGTCGAGACCATCGCCACCGAGGTCGGCATCGACAATTGGATGGCTGCTCTGAAGCCTGCCGACAAGATCGCGTGGCTCGATGCGCGCTCGCGCGAGGGACATAAAGTGCTGATGGTCGGCGATGGGCTCAACGATGCCCCGGCGCTAGCCGCCGCGCACGCGTCGCTCTCTCCGGCGACGGCCGCCGATATCAGCCAACGCGCCGCCGATTTCGTGTTTCAAGGCTCGAAGCTCGCGCCTGTGTTGGAGACGATCGCGACGTCAAGGCGCGCCCGCTCGATGGCGCTGCAGAATTTCGCGGTCGCCTTCGTCTACAATATTATCTGCGTGCCGCTGGCCATGGCGGGTTTTGTTACCCCGCTGATCGCCGCGGTGGTGATGGCGACGTCGTCGATCCTGGTCACGTCCAATGCCATGCGGCTTGCTTGGGTGCGAAAGCCATGACGGCGTTGGCTTGGCTCATCCCGGCGGCGCTCCTGCTCGGCGGACTTGGGCTTGTGGCCTTCCTCTGGGCCTTGCGTTCCGGTCAATTCGAGGATTTGGAGGGCGCGTCCTATCGGGCCCTCGAGGACGAGCCGCCGGAACCGAAATAATACCTCAGCCGTTGCAACGCCGCCGCCAAAATTAGCCAGTTTTGCGGGTGGCAAGACCTTGGGTCTCGACAGATGGGCGATCGGCCCCATATACGAAACCAGGAGCGGCCGGAGGTTTCGGTGAGCGATACGCAAGATCTAGGGCAGGCATTGCAGGAGGCGTTCGTCAAGGCGGACCGGCCTGAGATTCCTCTCGACCAGAGGCTGCAAACCTATCTCGCCGAGTCGCGCCGGTTGCTGCCGGAACTCGAAGCCACCTACGACCAGCTCGTCGAGCGCATCTCGGAGAACACCGCAGAAGCGCCCACACCAGCCGTCGGCGAGGCGATGCCCGATTTCCTCATGACCGACACCGAGGGCAATCTGGTTTCATTGCCGGTGCTGCTGAGGAAGGGACCGCTGGTGATCAGCTTCAATCGCGGGCCTTGGTGCGATTATTGCGGGCTGGAGCTGCATTCGCTTGCCCGCGCCTATCCGCAGATTGTCGCCGCAGGCGCGGATGCAGTCTCGGTCACGCCGGAGACGGCGCAGTACGCTCACAACTTACAGAAATCCCGCGACGTTCCGTTCCGCATCCTCACCGATCTCGATTTTGCCTATGCGCTTCGTCTCGGGCTCGTGTTCTGGGTCGGAGACAAGATCCGGGAGACCTATCTCGACTTTGGTATCGATCTCGCCCGCTTCCAAGGTTTCGGCGGCTGGTTCCTGCCGATTCCAGCGACCTTCGTCGTCGGTCAAGACGGAAGGGTGAAAGCAAGCTTCATCGATCCGGATTTCCGTCACCGCATGCAGACGGAAGACATCTTGCGGGCGCTGGCTTAACCTTGCGGCGCTGCGCCCGGAGCCGATAGGCGTCGGCTATCGGTTCCATCGGCCAACGATATTTCACCAAACCTAAGGAATTTTGTTTGATGGCGTCACGCTCGACGAGTGAGCGTATGACACGCATCAACAAGAGGAACTGACCCCGATGACCATGAAGACCGCTACGATCTCGCTCGCGATCGCGGGCGCGCTTGCCGGCGCGCTGGCGAGCGTCGCTTCGCCGGCTTACGCCGAAGGCAAGGAGAAGTGCTATGGCGTCGCGCTCAAAGGCGCCAACGACTGCGCCGCCGGCGCCGGCACGACCTGTGCGGCGACCTCCAAGGTGGATTACAATGGCGCCGCCTGGCAGCTCGTGCCCCAAGGTACCTGCACCACGATCAAGACCCCCTTCGGTCCCGGCTCGCTCGAGCCGATCAAGCGGCCGAGCTAGTTTTCTGCCCTAAGGCGAGGGCCGGCATTTCGCGCCGGCTCTCGCCGTGAGGGGCACGGCCTCTCACGGCATACCGGCGCAGGCCGGTATCCAGCGCAAGAATCGCTGACGTTCCTCTCGCGGAGCGCTTTGTTTGTTTTCACTGGATACCGGCTTCCGCCGGTATGACGCACCGCCGGTAAGACGCTGGTCGTGCGTTAGCGCGCGTGGGCAGGGACGGACTGAACCCGGTTCCAGATCAGATGATCGAGCGAGATGGCTCCAGGTCCGCGCGCAAGAATAACGAGCAGCAGCGCAAACCAGAGAATGTGATCCGGCCAGCCATCGGGATAGACGAAGAGCTGAATCACCGCCGTCATCAGGATGAGGCCGAGCGCCGACAGCCGCGAGGCAAGGCCGACGATCAACAGAATCGGAAATACATGCTCCGCGATGGTCGCGAGGTAAGCGGCGAGGTCGGGAGGGAGCAGGGGGACTTTATATTCCTCGCTGAACAAGAAGAACGTGTTGTCCTTGATGTGGAAGAAGCCCTCTACTTTGGTCTGTCCCGAACGCCAGAACACGTTTGCAACGGCGAAGCGGGCAACCAGAGCTACAATCGCGTAAGGGATCGCTTCAGCCAGCTCGCGCCCCTTTTCAAGCCAGTTCCACATGGTCAGTCTCCTTTTCGCATTCGGCTTGTTCTGTCTGACGCTAGAGAACTCGCTTGGGGGTCGCCGGTGAAATGCCGATGAAGGATAGACACCATAGCCGGTCGCTATTGGACCCACGGCGTGCCCCGGGCGACAAAGGGGGATGAAAAATTGGGCACAAGCCGGGCAACCGGCATGAATTCAATCCCGACTTTCCAGTCCCTCGGCGAAGCCTTCATCTTTTGCCGCGACATGGATGCGTCGCTCGCGGAGCGGCTCGACGCGTTCAACGACGCCACGCGCTATTTGCTGCCTGGCTATCAAGAGGCGGTGGATCGACTAGTGGCGCGACTGAAATCGGCAGAGACGGGCCAATCGGCGCCGAAGCCCGGCGAGGTCATGCCGGAGTTCATCCTGCCCGATGAAGAGGGACGCCTCGTAAGCCTGAAGAATTTGCTCGCCGCAGGGCCGGTCGCCGTGGTTTTCCATCGTGGCCATTGGTGCCCCTATTGCCGCATCAACACGCGCGCGCTTGCCGAGGCGCAGGACGAGATATTGCGCGAAGGCGGTCAAATCGTTGCGATCATGCCTGACCGAGAGCAATTCGCCACCAGCTTCAAATCCGAGGGAGATGTGCGCTACCCGGTGCTGACGGACATGGACAATGGCTATGCGCTCGCGCTCAATCTGGCGATCTGGGTCGGGGAGGAGATGCAATCGATCTTGGCTGCCGGCAACCGGAACTTGCCGATCTATCAAGGCAACGAATTCCTGGGTCATTCCAGTGCCTGCCAGTTTCGTGGTGCGGAAGAACGGCACCATCGAGGCTCGCTTCATCGATCCCGATTATCGGCGGCGCATGGCAGTGGAAGACTTGCTAAAGGCCCTCCGAAATGCCGGCCGTCATCAATAGGTTGGAGCCCATGGCACAGTGTTTTTCCTCGGGCCAGACAACGTTGCCGCTACCCATCAACGGCACCAGATGCTATTCAGGAGCGTCGGGTCGAATTCGCAAAATAGCCCCATCGCCGGGTCCAATTGGGCCAGAAAACGCAGGGGCCGGTGGAGCTTGCCAATGACCACGAAGCCGCTCTCGCAGGCTCTCGAGGAGGCCTTTATCCATAGCCGCGATATGGATGCATCGCTCGGCGAGCGCTTACAAGCCTTTGCCGATGCCGTGCGGCGGCTGGGGCCGCATTTCCAAGTGGCGGTCGACACGTTTGTCGCGAGGCTCCGCGAACACGATGCTGGCGAGAGCGCGCCGAAGCCCGGTGACGCAATGCCGCCTTTCGTGCTGCCCAATGAGAAAGGTCAACTTGTGACCCTTGACCAGTTGCTGGTCAACGGTCCGCTCGCCATCACGTTCCACCGCGGCTATTGGTGCCCCTATTGCCGCATCAACACTAAAGCTCTTGCCGAGGCGCAAAGCGAGATCGCGGCGGAGGGCGGCCAGATCGCAGCGATCATGCCCGATCAGGAACATTTTACCTCGGGGCTGAAAGAGGAATCTCAGGCGAGGTTCCCGATCCTCACCGATATCGACAACGGCTATGCGCTTTCGCTCAGATCTCGCGATCTGGGTCGGCGCGGAATTGCAGGAACTCATGACCGGCGCCGGCTGGGATGTCACCAAATCGCAAGGAAGCGGGACCTGGCTGTTGCCGATCCCGGCCACGTTCGTGGTTGGGACTGACGGCAAGATCGCCGCGCGATTCCTCGATCCGGACTATCGCAAGCGCGTGGCTGTCGAGGATCTGCTTGCGGCGCTGAAGAACGCCAATTAGGCGGAAAAGCGCGACCAGTCGAAGGCGCGCAGCATCTTCATCAAGGCCGACGCAACCGGCGTGCGCTGCCGTCCTGCCACCCCATAGAGATAGATGGTGCGGCTAAAATCGAGCTCGCTCACGACGATTCGGACGAGCGGGTTTGGCGCGTTGGAGCTGCGCGGCACCAGCGCCACGCCGACGCCGGCATCGAGCAGCGCGAGCAAATCGGATTCCGCACTCGTCTCGTGATAGCGCGCGACATCGAAATCGCGCGAACGCAACAGCTCGAGCAGTGCTGTCGTCAACTCGCAATAATTCCGGACGATCAGCCGTTCTTGTTGCAGCTCGGCGATGGGCACGGAGTCTTGGCCGGCGAGCCGATGGGCGCTGTTGACGATGAGTTGGAAGTCCTCGGTGAACAGCGGCCAGCTATCGAGCCGTTCCCATTCCTCTCCGATCGAGGCGCCGAGCCCAAGCTCGACGTCACCGCGCTTGAGATAACCTAGCACCTCGGCGGGATTGCCGCGCATCAGCTTGAATTCGAGGCCGTTGAATAATTTCTCGAGCTCGACGACATGCGGCATGACGAGCTTCGGATCGATGGTCTGCGAAATCGCGAGTCGAAGCGATCCGACCTCGCCGCTCTTGATGGCGGAGGCGAGGGTACGGGCGCTGAGCGCGCTGTCGTAGCATTGCTTGAGGAGCGGCAGCATGCGCTGGCCAAGCTCGGTGAGTTGCGCATGGGGCCGCTCGCGGCGGAACAGATCGCCGCCGAATTCGCCTTCGAGTTGACGGATGGCGCGGGTGAGGGAAGGCTGCGCGACGTGACATTCCTCAGCCGCGCGCGTGAAATTGAGCGTCCGGGCGACCGCCAGGAAGTAGCGGACCTGATGCATTTCCATGCGGACGCAGCCTCGGGATCGGATCGCGGAAGTAGCTAAGCCTGAAGGGTTCTAGTCAATTCTTACGATTGAAGCGACTTCGCCGTCAAACCGGAGGCCAGGGTTCTCGGGGGAGCTGCGAGAATCGTAAGCTTATGAGGAGCTTATCGCCCACCGTGAACTCCCTCAAGTCACAGGATCGGGAGCTGGGCCAGGGCCTTCGATAGCGCTCCCCTATCAAACCCGTAGCCAACGGGCATTTCCCGAGGCGCCCCTCACGCGCGCATCATGACCTTCATGCAAGCAAGAAATTCCGCTGAAACGCGGCGTTTCCAGATGGAGCAAGCCGGTGATGAACGTCGCAATGATGGAACGCCCCAAGGCCGCAGGACGCGTGCTTGAGGGCAAAGTTGCCCTGATTACCGGCTCGACGAGCGGGATCGGGCTTGGCATCGCCAGGGCCTTGGCAGGCGCAGGCGCTGCCATCGTCCTCAACGGGTTCGGTAAGCCTGAGGAGATCGCCGCCTCCCAGGATGGCATTCACTCGGATTTCGGGGTGAAGGTCGCCTATTCGGGCGCCGACATGTCGAACCCCGAGTCGATCGCCGAGATGATCGAGACGGCGCTCGCCGATTTCGGCCGCATCGACATCCTGGTCAACAATGCCGGCATTCAGCATGTCGCGCCGCTCCAGGAATTCCCCACGGCGAAGTGGGACGCGATCCTCGCCATCAATCTCTCTTCGGCGTTTCACACCACGCGGCTCGCGCTGCCCTCGATGCTCGCGAACAAGCACGGCCGCATCGTCAATATCGCCTCCGCCCATGGGCTCGTCGCCTCGCCGTTCAAATCGGCTTACGTGGCGGCGAAGCACGGCATGCTCGGGCTGACCAAGGTTACCGCACTGGAGGCCGCTGAGTTCGGCATCACCTGCAACGCCATCTGCCCCGGTTATGTCTATACGCCGCTGGTGGAAGCGCAGATCGAAGGCCAGGCGAAAAGCCACGGCATTCCCAGAGAGCAGGTGATCCGCGATGTGTTGCTGGCGCAGCAACCCAACAAGCGCTTCGCCACGACCGACGAGCTTGGCGCGCTCACCGTATTCCTCGCTTCCGATGCAGCCGCTTCCATCACCGGAAGTTCGATCTCGGTCGATGGCGGTTGGACGGCGCACTAACCCCGCACCCCCAAGAAAAAGAAAGATCCAGGAGGAAACCCCAAATGACCAAAGCCAAGAGCCTCCCCCCGCTCGAAGCGGTCAATGAAATCCGCAATCAGAATCACGGCCAGGTCGTGCTCGTGCTGCAAGGCGGCGGCGCGCTCGGCGCTTATCAAGGTGGCGTCTATGAGGCGCTGCACGAGGAAGGCATCGAGCCGGACTGGATCATCGGCACCTCGATCGGTGCCATCAATGCCGCCATTATTGCCGGCAACAGGCGCGAGGACCGCCTGCCGAAGCTCAAGGAATTCTGGAAGCGCGTCGAGCGCGCGACCTTCTGGGGCGCGTTTCCCGCATGGGGCGGCGTGGCCGATGCGCTGTCGTCCTGGATGACATTGACCAGCGGCATTTCCGGATTCTTCGAACCCCATACGCGCGCTTTTCTCGGCGCGCATGTGCCGCTCGGCGCGGACACCGCCGGTTATTACTCGACCGAGCCCTTGAAGCGGACGCTGGAAGAGCTGGTCGATTTCTCGCTGATCAACGCGGGCCATCCGAGGCTCACGGTCGGCGCCGCGCATGTGCGCGACAGCCTGATGCACTATTTCGACTCCAAGGAGATGGCGCTCGCGCCCGCCCATGTCATGGCCTCGGGCGCGCTGCCGCCGGCCTTCCCGGCGGTGCGCATCGACGGCGAGCTGTATTGGGACGGCGGCATTCTCTCCAACACGCCGACCGAGCGTATCTTCGACGATCACCCGAGGCGGAACTCGCTGATCTTCGCCGTGCATTTGTGGAACCCCACCGGAAATGAGCCCGAGACCATCTGGGAGGTTCTCAACCGCACCAAGGACATCCAATATTCGAGCCGGATCGCGAGCCACATCGTGCGTCAACGCGAGACGCATAAACTCCGTCATGTCATCACCAAGCTGTTGGAGTTCGTGCCGGAGTCGGAGAAGAACGATCCGCTCTACCGGGAGCTCGCCGGCTATCATTGCGACACGCGCATGCATGTGGTGCGGCTGCTGGCACCGCGTCTCGATAACGAGGCCCACACCAAAGACATCGACTTCTCGCCCGCGGGCATTCGCATGCGTTGGGAGGCAGGCTACGCCGACACGAAGCGTGCCCTCAATCGGCAGGCTTGGCTTGGTGAGTTCGGACCGCTCGACGGCGTGATCCTGCACGAGCCGTCGCCCGACGCGGATCCCGGCGGCCGACCAGCCGACCTCGGATGATTTTCAGATCGAGACCAAGCTCGCAGCGGAATGACGAAGCGCTAGAGGGGACAAGAAAGGAGGGACGACATGGGTAGTTGCAGCGGCGTTTCGGCGATCCAGCTTTCGAGCGCAGCCTTCCTGTTTCTCTTCGCCGTGCTCTGGCTCGACGTCTGATTGGGTGAAGGTCAAGGCCGAGCCACATCTCGACGAGATTGGCGTGATGCTAAAGCGCCAGAGCTGGCTCAACGCCTTCATCGCGTCCGGGGCATTTGGCGCCGCGATCCTGCTTCTCGTCTGGGTCCACGCTTGCAGCGGCGGATCCCTCTAAGTCAGACCAACTCCGCACATTCCCAAAAAGCAAAGTCCCCGGGCCGGACCCGAGGAAGCCGCGTACTCCAAAGCTTCGACGCAACACCAAGCGAAGACAATGGAGACGCGGTGATCCTCAGGTCGGGTCCGGGGACAGAGCTTGATTCCGGCCTTGCCCGATTATTTGATCGACGTGACCGGGGGCGGCGGCAGGTCTTCGGAATAGACCTGCTGGCTGTGGTGGAAACAGCCGCCGAGCGAGAGCGAGGCGGCGATGGCGACTAACGCGAAGATGGTGCGCATAACGAATCCCTCTAACTGACTAGGGGATCAGTTCTATCGGCTTAGCCTTAGCAAACAGTTACCAAGCGGATTGTTTTGAACCAGGCGGTCCGGCGCGCCGTTTCGGGCCCCGCCAAGGGCAAAGAAATGCGCCCTTGACCGTAGCGGTTTCCCGTTCGGTCAAGGACGCGGAGGGTAAGCCAGCGGACCACACGACTGTCTTGCCCCTCAAACTATTCTGCACGGCGCAAGCCTTGCGGCTTTGCGTCAGATCAAACTTTTTGATGCGCCATGACCTCGGGCGTCATCGGTGTCTCCAGGAAAACGGCCAGGAATGCAGCTATCAGCAGGGCGATCCCGATGCCGATGACACAAGCGGTCCAGCCATAAGCGTCGAAGATCTGCCCGAGGACGGCGGCGCCGACCAGGCCTCCAAAGAAATAGCAGGCGAGGTACAGGCCGCTCGCCGAACCCCGATCGGAGGTCGCGGCGCGGCCGACAAAGCCCGTGGCGCAGGCTTGAGCAAAGAAGGTGCCGACCCCGACCAGAACCATGCCGGCCATGACCGAAGCGAGGCTCGGTAAGATGAGGAAGGGAAGGCCGGCGATGGCGACACCGAGCGCCGCCCAGAAGGTGGTGCGCGTGCCGAAGCGCTTCACGGCGTGGCCGGCAAGCGGCGTGGTCAGGATCGAGGGCAGGAACACGAAGTAGACGAAGCCCAACGTCATCATGCCGACGGCGATGGGCGGTTGCACGAGCACGAAGTTGACATAGGTGAAGGTGCCGATAAAGGCGAACAGGATGCAGAACCCGATGGCGAAGCTGGCGCGAAGCCCGGGATTTCTCAGATGCATGAGCCAAGCATCGAACGGCGAGCCCATGGGTTTCCCGGTGCGGACCATTGGCGGCGCCTTCTGCACGGTGAAATAGACCAGCAGCGCGCCGAGCAGGTTCAGGACGGCGAAGAAAGTAGAAGCAATTGGCAATGCCGAAATGATCGGCGACGGCGGCAGAGATGAAGCGGCCGATCAGATTGCTCGAGACGTTGCCGGTGATATAGGCGGCAAAGGCGCTCGCCGAATCCTCGGCGCTATAATGCTCGCCAAGATAGGCCAGGGTCAGGGTGAAGGCGGCGGCCATGCACAGACCTTGCGCCACGCGTAGCAGCGTGAAGGTCGTGAGGTCCGGCGCGTTGGCCAACAATGCCGTCGGAATTGCGAGCAGCAGAAGGCTGACGAGGATGCCCAAACGCCGGTCGATGCGTGAGGAGAAGAAGCCGATCGCGAGGCCTGAGATCGCCATGCCGAAGGCGGATGCATTCGAGGCGAAGCCCATCGCGGCGGGCGAAACTCCGTAATGATGCGCGAGCGAGGGCAGGATGGATTGCGTGGCGAAGAGATCGACGAGGCTCAGGAATGCGGTGAGCCCGATGATGACGGAGCGAAATAGCGTCGCCGCTCGGCGCGACAATTCGGCGTATCCGGCAGTTTCCAACGCTGGGCTTGTCTCGATCATGGCGGTGTCGCTCCTATGAAAAGGGGTGATGCGACGCCCCAGGGGGAGGGAGGGGGCGTCGCATCCAGTACGTGAGGCCGGGGGAGGGGGGGCCGTCACATATTGTGGTCGTTGTCGTCCTTCAGCAGGTCGGCGGAGAGAAGAACGACTTTCTTGTCGCCGAGATTCTTCCACCAATGGGAGACTTCATGTGTCTCGGCGACCACGTCGCCCGCTGAGTGGTGGATCGGGGCGGCGCAATTGCTGGCGAACTCGACGATGTCGCCCTCGACGACATAGATGATGGCGGGACGGTCGCCATGACTATGCCAGGGAACGATACCGCCCGGCTCGATGGTGAGCTTGCGCATGCGGAATTTGCGATCTTCGATCTTCGCCGGCTCTTTCGCGACGTCGATCATGGCGATCACAGTGTCGGTCACGCCGACGGGCTTCATGTCGACGGCCTCGCGGGCGTTTGCCTTCTTGGCGTCGGCAGGGCACTCACCGGCAAGCGCGGCAGTCGCGAAGGTCCCGCAGGCCAGGGCGAGCCCAGCCACAAGAGCGCTGCGACCAAGTCTTCCAGTCTCTGTCAGTTTCAACATCTCCGATATCTCCTTTGGCTGAGGTCAGTTCGGCCGAAGGACGGCCGCTTTCGATGCTCGAAAGATCGGCCGAAGCTGGCTCCAACGGAAATGCCGGTTGGCTTTGAAGTCGATAGCAAGCCGCTATTTCGGCCGCTTCGCGCGGGCTTTGATAGGCGCCGCGGTGAACGCGCCAAACACCGACATCATAGCCAACAGGTATTGGGAAGCTCGGTCCAAGAAATTTACCGTGGTCCCAGTTCCGCACCCGGATGATTGGCCAGCCGCCTCGGAACGTCTTCGGTCTCGAAGACATGAACGCAACCCTTCGGCCAATTCTTAGGAGAAAACGTCATGCGCAAATTATTGATCGCCGCCGCGCTCATCGTCGCTTATGTCACGCCGGCCTTCGCCGAGGATTTCTTCGTCGCCGTCGATCTCGCCAGCGGACGCTGCGTGATGATGTCGGGCAAGGAGCCGAACTCCAAGCATTTCAAGATGATGGGCAAGTACGGCAACGATGGAAGCGGCGCACAAGGCCATGAGCACGATGCGCGACTGCCTCTAGGATTCAAGGCGACGAAGGCGTCCGCTGTTTCAGGCGGACGCCTTCGCGCACGCTTCACGCTATGAAAGATCAGGCCAAAACCTCGCCCGACGCGTTGCAGCTCCTGTTCATCGAGCTGCGGGTCGGGCTGGCGCGCTCGGCGATCCAGGCCGGGATGATCCTGAATGGGATCGCGGCCATCGTCGTGCTCGCCTTCATCGCGAGCCTGGTGCGGGCGCCGGCGGGCGGCGCGCTGCAAGCCGAGGCCGGTCAGTTGAAGATCGGTGCCGGCATCTTCGGCCTCGGCGTGTTCGTCGCCGCCATCACCTTCGTCAATGCTTATGTGGCGCAAGGCGCCATCGCGTCGGGTCGGCAAAGCGCGTTCGGCAATGGTTTGCGGCGGCTCGGGCTCGGGCTGATTACGGGGTCCTTGGCGCTTTTTCTCGTCGGGCTTGCCATTTCGCTCTCAGCAATTCAGACCATTTGACGTCACCCCATTCCCGGTGCTGGTATCGGTGGTGACGGAGAGCCAATGTCAGACGCGCCACATCCCAATATCGCCATCACCTATTGCAGGCTCTGTGGCTGGCTGCTCCGGGCGAGCTGGATGAGCCAAGAGCTGCTGACCACCTTCGCCGACGAGCTTGGCTCGGTCACGCTCATTCCCGATCGTACCGGCGGGGTGTTCGAGGTGCGGATCGACGATGAGCTGGTCTGGTCGCGGAAAGAGCAGGGCCGCTTCCCGGACATCAAGGAACTGAAGCAGCTGGTGCGGGACAGGATCGCGCCGGAGCACGATCTCGGCCATTCCGACGTTAAGCGTTGAAGCATTTTGCGGCTTCGCGTGGCGCGCACGGAGAGCAGAAAATACTGGCGAAATCCGCCGTTACTTCCCATATGTCGCTCAGCCCTTAGGCAAGCGTCAGAAGGAAGTCGCATCCAGATGCCGGTACCTGTCGTCGTTACCATCCCGCACAAGCTCGGTAGGGAGGAGGCCGCGAAGCGCCTCAAGCACGGCTTCAGCGGTTTGCGCAAGGGTCTCGGCGCCCAATTCGCCGTCCTCAAGGACGAGTGGAAGGGCGACCATCTCGATTTCAGCGCGAGCCTGCTCGGCCAGACCACGAACGGAATGGTCGATGTGGCCGACGATCATGTCCGGCTGGAAGTGGAGCTGCCTTGGGTGCTCGCCATGCTCGCCAACAAGGCGAAGGCTCTAGTCGAGCAGCAAGGCAGAGCTGATGCTGGAAGGCCCGAGCAAGACCCCCGGCAAAAAGACTTAGGCTGTTAGCTGATCGCGACGATCTCGGCTTCGCTATGGCCGGCCTCGACCACTTCGCCGACTTGCTTACCCATCAGAGCTTGGGCGACGGGCGACACGTAAGATAACGTGCCGAGCGAAGGGTCGGCTTCGTCCTCGCCGACGATGCGATAGGTGTGCGTGCGTCCGTCGTTGCGCTGGATGGTCACGGTGGAGCCGAAATGCACTTCCTTGGCGTCGCGTGGGCCATCGACCACCTGTGCGGTTGCGCGCCGCGAGGTCCAATAGCGTAAATCGCGGTTGATCTTGGCCAGCAGCGAGCGGTCGTCGATATCGGCCGCCGCCGCATGCTGCTGATGCAGGCGCGCGAGCTCGGCCTCGATCAGCTCGAGGCCCTTCGGGGTCACGAGATTGTTCGGGGAGATCGGCCGGTCCGGCAGGTCGTCATAAACCTCGCCGGCTTCGGGCTCCTTGGTGAAGGCCTTGCTCATCGTGGCAATATATCACGCCGAGGGTTTAGATTGTGTCATCTTCATCGATGAGACGCTTGGTGGCCGGCTTGGCCGCGGGCGCATGATGGGGAAAATTCTTAATTCGGCTCGCCGGATTTGCCGCCACTTTGCTATGGTCGCGGGCGGCGATTTCGTCATTATCAAGCTGGCTCAGGCGGTCATGAGTGGGGAGAGCGTCATGAAATATATCATCGCGGTGATCCAGCCGCATCGTCTCGACATGGTGCGTGAGGCTCTCGCCGCAAGGGGCGTGCAAGGCATGACGGTGAGCGAGGTGCGAGGGTTTGGCCGGCAGAAAGGCCAGAAGGAGATTTATCGCGGCGCGGAGTACGCCGTGCACTATGTGCCCAAGATCAAGCTCGAGATCGCCGTGGACGACACTCTCGCCGATAGTGTGGTCGAAATCATCGCGGAAGGCGCGCGCACCGGCCATATCGGCGACGGCAAGATCTTCGTGCTCGACCTCGAGGGCGCGATGCGGGTCAGGACCGGCGAAATGGGCGTCGAGGCGCTTTAGACAGGTCGTCGCCAGGTGAATTTCCGCAATTATCTCAGCCAACTGTTCGTTCAGCGCGAGGGCGAAGTCGCGGTCCTCGACGTGGTGCGCAATTTCTCGCAATGGTTCTTCGATCTG
The DNA here is from genome assembly GCA_963764005.1 of uncultured Alphaproteobacteria bacterium. Lineage (GTDB taxonomy): Bacteria > Pseudomonadota > Alphaproteobacteria > Rhizobiales > Methyloligellaceae > Methyloceanibacter. Next base: position 135,536 of record CAVXQX010000003.1, read on the forward strand.
TTGCGGAATTTTGTGCTGGTCGGCGGCTTGAAATATTTTTACGAGAAGTCCGGCAGCGACGTGCTGTTCTATCTGCACCAGATCGCGCTCGCCGTGATCTTCCTCTATTGCCTGTCCTACGCGGACCAGTGGTACATCAATCTGTTCAGCTTTCTTGAGAACAAGACGCTCGCGCACTGGCTCAATCGCGCCGTGAATTTCAGCTTCGCCGCCTTGCTGTTCGTGCTGGTCTGGCGGGCGGCGTCCTTGATCGTCGCCGAGATCTCTCACGCTCAGCTCTAGACGTAGGTTGCGGCGCTATTTCGTTTCACCCCTTAAGGCGAAACGCGAAGCGATCCCCCCGCAAAGTTACCACAATTCGGGTCTTGTTCTTATCAGGCGCCTGTAGGCTCCCTATATCCACGTTAAGTTTGCCCCGAAGGGTCGGAGACATGCTGCACGAGATGGCAAAACACCGCGCTAACGCCGTGGTTCCCCACGAGGATGACGACGCGCCGGGGTCCGGCGTCGCCAAGACGCGGAAGCGCAAGTCGACCGGCCTCCGCAGCTGGCGCCGCGAGAAAATCGTCAAGCAGAGTTGGCTCGGGCATTTACTGCGGCCTGTCGGTATCGCGCTGGCGTTGATCCTGTCGGCCTATGCGCTGATGTCGCTCGGCACGACGTTCTATCGCTCCTATCAGCGGCATCTCGACCACAGCGCGGCGGTACACGAGGATAAGAGCATCCTCGACATTTTCTTCCCCGATCAGACGCTGCCTCCGGATGCGGTCGATCTCGTCATCAAGGATGTCGACGGCAATCTGCACAAGGTCATCGCCAGCAAGTCGGACACCGATGATTTCGTCAACGGCACCATCCTGATGCTCGACGAGGAGCGCGCGCGGATCAAGCAGGCCGTGCACGAGGATCTCGACCGCACCTTCGCGCTCGCCTTCCAGGACCGCGACGCGGCGATCAATTCCTATGCCGATTGGTTCTTCGAGTGGAAGCGCTCTTACGTGGTGTTGAAGGAGACGCTGACCTCCACGATCAACCGGATGATCGAGGCCGGGAAATATGAATCGCTCGGCGAGGCCGTCGAGGCGGATGTGAAGGACTATTTCCTGCGCAATTACAAAGAGCAGGTGCTGAAGCCGGAGCTGCGCGACCAGGTCATCACCAAAGGCGTCGAGCAGGCGGTGCGGCACGCGCACGACTCTTATCGCCGCGTCGTCGCCAATAGCGATATGCGGCTCCAGCTCTTCCTGGCGCAGCATACGAACCATATGGAAGACCTTCCGGCGGCGACGCCGGCGGTCGACGTCAAGCTCGATTGGGATGCGCAGAAATGGAAGGCGCCGACTTATCTGATGGAAGATCGCGCCTTTGACGGCGTGGTTGGCGTCGGAGCGGCCGTGGTCGGGGGCACGGTCGGGGCCTTGGCGCTCGGGCCGACCATGAATGCGGTGCTGGCGCAGAGCTTCGGGCAGATCTCGCGCCGGATCGCTACTTCGGTCGGCACCAGGCTCGCTTATATGGGGCAGGGGGCGGCGCTGGGGACGGCGGTCGAGCCGCTGGGGGGGCAGGTCATTGGCGCTGTGGCGGGTGCCCTGGTTGGCGTCGTGGCCGATTACGTGGGCAACGAGGCCAACGAGGCGATCAACCGCGACCAGTTCCTCGCCGCCAATGAAGAGGCGCTGGACTCCACGATAAATGCCTGGAAATCCGGCCTTCAGGCCAATATCGACACGGCCATCGATAAATGGTTCGACGATGCAAGATCGAGCGTCGTGCTTTCCTCGAAATGATTGTATGCTGGCTTAAATAGGTCCCAAAGGGGCTCGGGGGAATGGACGACAAGTTCAAGAGTATGGCGCGGCCGGCCACGAGCAGGTCCTTGCGTGAAGCCATTCAAAGCGCGCGGCTGGAAGAGGCGATGCGCCTCGATCAGACCGCAGACAAGCGCGACAGCGAGATCGCGCGGCTCGAGCTGCTCAAGGCCGAGCTGCAATCGGTGTTTGCCGATGTGCCGGTCAATGACGAACGCTTCAGTCTGACATTGGTGCCGAGCCGCCCGGCGCGGCTGTGGATCGACGTCTTTACTTATGTGTGCGTCGACGACGAGAACGGCGCCTATCTGCTGGTCCGCAATAGCGAGCAGGGGCGGCGGACATTGTTCAGCTCGGTCAATGTCGCCGATATGGCAGACCGCATCACCAGCCACATGGCGCGCGAGATCGTGCGGCGCGAGCGGCAAGAGGCCGCGCTGCTGGAGCCTTCGCGGAAGGACGATCGGCTTCTCGCCGAGGCGGCTTCGTCAGGCTCGGGGACCGGTGTCGTGGCCGCGGCGTTCATCGTGGGGATATTGACGGGCGCGGCAGGCCTGTTAGCGGCAGTTTGGTTCACCCTACCTTAAGCGCTCGCCGCTCCATTTCCCAAACATGCTCGGGCGCGCTCGCGACCACACGGCCGATCATCTCGCACGACCAGCCCTTTCCATCGCGCTCGATCAGATATTCGTTATAGCGTGCCGCGGGCACGCGGCCTTCGACCGCTTCGGAGGCCGACGGGACGCCGACAATGGTCGCGGTGCCGGTCGCGGTGTCGAGCTCGCGAATGGTCTGCTCGTGATTGTGGCCGTGAAGAATCAGCTCAGCACCATTGGCGACGAGAACATCTTGGAGCTTTTTGGCATCGCGAAGCCCGCGCCGCCAACTGGCCTGACCGGGCAGCGGCGGGTGGTGAATCAAGACCACGCGAAATAGTCCGAGCTGACCGAGCTTGGCGAGCGTCGAGGCGAGGTAGGCGCGCTGAGGGCTTCCGATCTTGCCGGATGCGACGAAGGGCATGGTCGGGACCGCGGAGGATAGCGCGACAAGAGCAACGTCGCCAAACCTGCGCACGAACGGGAAGGCCGTCTCCGGCGTTGAGATCAAAGCCTCACCCTCGTCATTGGAAACCATATAGGGCTTCCAGCGGTGCAGGCCGCGCTCCGGGTGCAGGCGCACATAGGCATCGTGGTTTCCCGGGATGGCGGTGACGCGATCCGGGGGCCCTAGATGATGCAGCCACTCCGCCGCGCGCACGAACTCCTCGGGCAGGCCGAGATTGACCAGATCGCCGGTGACGGCGATGTGGTCCGGCTTCCGCTCGACGATGTCGCGGGTCAAGATGTCGAGGATGTCGCGGCGATGCACCAGTTTCCGGCCGCGATGCCAATTCACATAGCCAAGGACGCGCTTCGACATCAGCTCGGAACGCCGCGCCTTCGGCATCGGGCTCAAATGAATGTCGGAGAGATGGGCGAGGGTGAACAATTGAGGCGGGGCTTTACCGGTGCTTGATTGTGGTTCATTTGAAGGATCGGCGCGCCTCTAACAAGCATGTCGGCGCGATAGGAGGCAAGGCTGAAGCGACCCCCGAAATCGACGCCCTTTCCCGTCCGCGCGCTCACCTCGGTGCTCAGGCCCTACTGGCGATTGCGGAGGGGCATGACGCTCGGCGCGCAAGGCGTCGTGCTCGATCGCGAGGATCGCGTGCTCCTTGTGCGTCATGGGTATCGGCCGGGCTGGTTCTTTCCCGGCGGCGGCGTGGAATGGAACGAGACCATCGAGACCGCGCTTGCCCGCGAGCTCGAGGAGGAGGTGGGCGTCACGCTTACGGGCGCACCTCAGCTCCACGGCATCTTCGCCAATTTCACAAATTTCCCCGGCGACCATATCGCCGTGTTCGTCGTGCGGCATTGGCAACGTCGCGGGCGATTATCATAAGCGAGGCGAGATTGCCGAGGCCGGAATGTTCGCGCCGAGCGATTTGCCCGAGCGAACCGATGTCGGCACGAAGGCGCGGCTCGACGAGATTCTGAACAAGGCGCCCGTCAAAGCACTGTGGTGAGTTAAGGCGCTATTCGCCGGCGGCGAGCTTCTTTGCGATCTTCGCCACGTGATGGCCCTGGAAGCTCGCAAGGTTCAGCTCTTTCTGCGACGGCAAACGCGAACCGTCCGGTGCCGAGATCGTGCCGGCGCCGTAGGGCGAGCCGCCTCGCACTTCGCTGACATCGGCGAGATCCGGCGCGGAGTAGGGCAGGCCGACCACGACCATGCCGTGATGCAGCAGCGTCGAGTGAAACGATGTGATCGTGGTCTCGTTGCCGCCGCCGGTCGAGGTGGAGGTAAAGACGCTGCCGACTTTGCCGATCAGCGCGCCCTCGACCCAGAGCGGTCCGGTCTGGTCGAGGAAGTTCCGCATCTGCGAGGTCATGTTGCCGAAGCGGGTCGGCGTGCCGAAAATGATGGCGTCGTAATCGGCGAGCTCGGCGGGATCGGCGATCGGCGCGGGCTGGTCGACTTTCATGCCGGCATTGCGCATCACATCTTCCGGCATCAATTCGGGCACGCGCTTGACGGAGACCTGCATGCCGTCGACGGCGCGTGCGCCGTGCGCAACGGCGTAAGCCAGAGTCTCGGTATGCCCGTAGGAGCTATAATAAAGAACGAGCAAACGCGTCGTATCAGCCATCAATCATTGCCCTCTTCTTGCAAGGGGCGCGACCGACCCCTCCCCGCTAGCGCGACCAACTTAACAGATGCAAAGCTCCGCGAGGAGACGATAACGAACGCGGGAGGCGGGGCGTACCATATTGAAACAGGCTGGACCAGCTTCATCGGGCATGATAGACGCAGCGCCGCCATGGGCAAGACAAGCGACAGACTGACGCTATTGCGACGACGAGGACGAAGCGGCACCGCCGCGCGCGTTATGCTTCCTCGCCGTCGACGTCCCGGGTCTTGCGATTAGCCGTTCGGCTCCCGCGTCGTGGCTGAGGGTCTCTCGATCAGCCTTTTTTGGACGCGAAAACCATGGATGATTCGAACCTCGATATTCGGCTTGAACAATTAAGCGACGAACCGGCCTTGTCGGCCCTCTCGGCTCAGGCCTTCGGCCCGGGCCGATTCGCCCGCAGCGCCTATCGGATCAGGGAGGGGATTCCGCCCATCGCTCCGCTTTGTCTCACGGCATGGCGCGAGGGCGCCCTGGTTGGCGGCATTCGCTTCACCGCGATTGCCGTTGGCGGCACGGAGGGCGGTCTCCTGCTTGGCCCGCTCGTGGTCGATCCGACTCATTCAGGGCAAGGAATTGGTCGCGCGCTGATTGCCGCCGGGCTTGAGGGGGCAAAGACCCAAGGCTTTGCCTTCGTGCTGCTGGTCGGCGATATGCCCTATTACGGAAGGTTCGGATTTGCGCCGGTACCGCCGGGGCAGATGAGCTTGCCGGGACCGGTGGATCTCGCGCGCGTGCTTGCGCTTGAGATCAAGCCGGGCGCGCTCGGTGAGATGAGGGGGTCCGTCAACGGCCGACCCCCGAAGCGGTTAGACTGAGCAAATTGAGTCGCGATTTCGCTCTTGGTCTTTGACGCATGATCTCATCCGAAAAGTCTGCAACTTTTCGGGATCATGCTTCAATGCCCTTCGCGGTACCAGGCGAAGGAAATCAGGCTGAGCAGGAGCGCGAGCGCGAGGAAGCCGGCGAAGAGCGGGAACAGACGGATGCCCTCGACTCGGTAGGCGTCGCGCTTCTCCAGCCCGATCCAATCGGCGCCATGCATTTTCGAGCCGCCATGCAACATGACGATGCGCGGCAGCGGCGCCGTATCGGTCTGATCGCGACCAAGCCAGTAGCTGCCGCCGCCGGTCTGTTCGAGGATCGGCTCAAGCGGCTTGTCGGTGGCGGTGACGGATGCGAGCTCGCGCGCATTGGCGTTGCCGACGGTGACAACGCTTGCGAGCTTTTCGGAAGCGGCGCGATAGACGCCTTGCTCGCGCGCATTCAGCGTCTTCCGCCACTGGCCGGGCTCGGATTTTTCGAGCGTCACAGTCTCCTCCTTGCCGGAGGGAGAGGTCAGGATCACGGGGTCCACCGCGTCCTTGATGGTGCGGCGTTCGATGGTGATGGTGTCGCCGCGGCTCGTGAGCTTCAGCGTCTCCTCTTCGAGGTCGGGCTCCTTCATCAGCCAATGGGCGAGGCGGCGCATCAAATCGGTATAGGGCCCGCCGCCGTCATAGCCGCGCGCCCACAGCCAAATATGGTCCGAGAGCATCAGCGCCACGCGACCCTTGCCGCGCTTGCCGAGCACCAGCAGCGCATTGCCATCCGGGCCTTCCATGACCACTTCGGCGTCGCGCGGCTCGGCTTCGGCGACGCGGAACCAATGTCCCCACGAGGGCTCGTCACCCTTGGCGCCGGGCAGGCCGTTGGTCACAGGGTGTTTCTGGCCGAGCTCGGTCAGCTTGGGCTTGAAGGGCTTTTCGATGACGCGTCCGGTCGGCGCGGCGGGAAGCACGAGGCCGAGCGGCGTCTTGTAGAGACTGAGCGGCGAGGCATAGTCGTCACCGGCGGAGACCAGCACCGCGCCGCCGCGCTCGACATAGTGGGCGACGTTCTCGAGATAGAGCAAAGGCAGCACGCCGCGCCGCTGATAGCGGTCGAAGATGATCAGGTCGAATTGGTCGAGCTTCTCCTGGAACAGCTCGCGCGTCGGGAAGGCAATCAGGGAAAGCTGATTGATCGGCGTGCCGTCTTGTTTTTCCGGCGGACGCAGAATGGTGAAATGCACGAGATCGACGGACGCGTCCGATTTCAGCATGTTGCGCCAGGTGCGCTCGCCGGCATGAGGCTCGCCGGAGACGAGCAGCACGCGCAAATTCTCGCGCACGCCTTCGACGGTGAGCACGGTCCGATTATTGATGGTGGTGAGCTCGCCCGGGGCCGCTTCAGCCTCGATCTCGACGATGTTGGGGCCGGCATGATCGATCTTCAGCGGGATCGCGACCTTATCGCCGACGCGCACGCTCTGCGTCGTTGGCGCCTCGCCTTGACGGGTGACGCTCAGTTTGACGGGTCCGGTATTGCGGGGCGTGGATTCGGAGACCTTGACCTCGATGGTCTGCTGACCGCCGACCAGGCCGAAACGCGGCGCCTTGATCAGCTCCAGCCTGCGGTCGAATTCGCCGGGCTTGCCAGTGAGCAGCGCGTGCACCGGCGCCTCGAAGCCGAGGGCGGCCGCATTCGTGGGGACATCGTGAACCTCGCCGTCGGTGATCATGACGGCGCCGGCCAGCCGGTCTGGCGGCACGTCGGCCAAGGATTTGGCGAGGTCGGTGAACAGCATGGTGCCGTCGCGCTCGCCGTCGGATGAGGTCGAGCTCGAATGCACGTAACGCACTTCGAGATCGGGAAACGCCTTGAGCTTGGCCTCCAGGTCCTTGCGCACCGCCTCGGTCCGCTCGACGCGGCCGGAGATGGTTTGGCTCTGGCTGTCGTCGACCACGACGGCGAGGATGTCCTTCAGCTTTTCGCGGTCTTCTTGCTTGAGCTGTGGATTGGCCAGCGCCAGCACGATCAGCGCGTAGGTCGCGAAGCGAAGCAGCGCGCCGCGGCGCGAGCGCCAAAGCAAAAGCGCGAGCAGAAATATGCCGAGCGCGGCCAGGACCCAAAGCACGGGCCAGGGCACCAGAGGGGCGAATTCGATCGACCAGTTCATCGCGCTCACTGCCCCAATCGTTCAAGCAGAGCAGGCACGTGCACCTGGTCTGCTTTGTAATTGCCGGTCAGCGCATACATGACGATGTTGACGCCGGCGCGGAACGCCATCTCGCGCTGCACTTCGCCGCCGGGCACGACCGGATAGAGCGGCCGATTGGCGCTATCGAGCGCCCAGGCCGAGGCGAAATCGTTGGAGGTGATGACGATCGAACTCACGCCGTCGGTACGCGAGCGTTCGGCATGGTCGGCGTCGGTGGTGTTCTCGGCCTCGACCCAAAGCGAACCGCCGTCCCAGCGGCCGGGGAAGGACTGCAACAGATAGAACGACTTGGTGAGGACGTGATTTTCCGGGACCGGCTCGAGCGGCGGCACGTCAAGTTGGCCGATGAGTTGCGTCAGGCCCTTGTTCTGCGTGTTGCCGCCGATCGCGGTGCCTTGGTCGCGCGTATCGAAAACAATCAGGCCGCCTTGCTTCATGAAGGCGTCGACCTTGGCGAGCGTCGCATCGGAGAGAGGCGCTGCATCTTCGCGCACCGGCCAATACAGCACCGGAAAGAAGGTGAGCTCGTCCTTGTCGATATCGACGCCGATCGGGTCGCCGGGTTCCAGCGCCGTGCGCGCGCGCAAGATCTTGCTCAGTCCAGAAAGACCTTCCGCACTGGCGTCGTCGATCTGCTGGTCGCCGGTCAGCACGTAAGCGAGATGCGTTTGCAATGACGATTTGAGCGCGAAGTCCTCGGCGCTGGTGGTCGCAGGCGCTTCTGGGAGCCGGTGCCGGCGTCTGCGGCTCTCACGTGCTGAGCGTGCAGGGGCAGAAGCGCCAACGCGAAGAGCAGCGTCGCGGCGTAGGCTTTGCGGCGGCGTCGGAGCGGAATCGCGGAGCTCATCACCAGCATGACGAACACATCGATCAGGAACAGCGCCAGCGCGGCAAGATAGAGATAAGGCTCGAGCGCGAGAGGCTTGCGCATCACATAGCCGCTGGTCTGCGCCGCGCCCTCGATGGCTGCGAGCGGCACCAGCTTGGTCTTCGGCGTCACGAGGTTCAGTGCCCTGGCAGCGCCCGACGGTCCGTAATAGCCGGGCGGATGGTCAGGTCCAGGCACGGTGGTATCGAGCTTGTCGGGAGACAGCGCCGCGGCAAGCGGCGGCGGCGGCGTGAGCGTGCCATAGCCGTCGAGTGTCTGGATCGGCGGCAGCGCACCGCCTTCGGTCGCAGTTTCATTGCCGGCTTTAGCGGCGTCGGCCGCTGCGGCGTTATCGGCGCCTTTGGTCTCGATCTTGGTCGAGCCGAGCGCCACAGTGCGGCGGAGCATGTCGACGAACAGGCCGGACAGCGGCAGATTCGACCAGTCGGCATTGGCGGTCACGTGGAACAGCACGACCAGGCCTTGGCCCTGTTTCGCGGCGGTGACCAGCGGCGTGCCGTCGCCGAGCCGGGCCCAGATATTGGCGTCGTTCGCGACGGTGGGATCGGCGAGAACCTGCCGGTTCACTTTCACGTCTTCGGGAACGCTCAAGCCCCGAAACGGACTTTGATCGTCGAAGGGGGCGAGCGGCTGCGGCGTGCTCCAGGACAATGAGCCGCCGAGCGAGCGGCCGCCACGGCGGAGCGCCACAGGCAACAATTCGTCGCCGCCTTGCTCCAGTCTCGGCCCGGCGAAGCGAATCAGAACGCCGCCGGATTTGAGCCATTGCTCCAATTCTTCGGTGGTGCTGGGCGGCAGCTTGCCAATATCGGCAAGCACGATGGCCGAGACATGCTGATCGAGAAGCTCGTGAATGGCGTTGGCGACGTTGCCCTCATTCGGCGCGATGATGTCGGCATAGGGGCTGAGCGCGCGCTTCACATAATAAAGGGGCGAGAGGAGCGGCTGGGCGTCCTCGCGCGACTCGCCAGAGACGATGCCGACACGATGCCAGCTCGAGCGCGCATCGAGAAGATGCACGGCGCCGGCGGAATGCTCGCCGGCAATCTCGATCCGCGCCACTTGATTGCGGATTTCGAGCGGCAGATCGAATTTGGCTTCGGCCTCGTGGGTGCCGGGCGCGATGGTGAAGGCAGCTTCGCCCAATGGCTCGCCGCGGCCGGTGACGGCTTTGACGATGCCCGAGCGCGGACCGTCGGCGCCGTCGAGCACGCGGGCGACGAGCGCGCCACTTTCACCTTCGGCCTGGCCGAGGCCGAGCGCGGCATCGTCGGCGCCGGGGCTGAATACGGCGATGCTGCCGCCGGAGCCGGCCAGCTTCTTCAAGCTCGCGGCGAAGGCAGTGCCGTCGCCATAGTCGAGGCCGTCAGAGAGATAGAGCACGCTGTAATCCTTGCCGCTCTCCAGAACTTGCTCGAGCTTGACGGCGAGGGCCGCGCGGTCGGGCGCATAAGGTTTTGGCGTCAAGCCCAGCGGCCTGCTCGCGGGCATGATCGGCGGAGAGCACCTCGCTCACCGCATCGCCCGGCGCGGTCGGCGCCAGCACGACAGTGCGGCCTTCGCGATTGGCGCGGTCGATCGCCGCCTCGACGGCCTCGCGCCGCTCGGGCCAATGCGAGGCCGAAGCCCAGCCATTGTCGACGACGAGGAGGAGAGGCCCTGAGCCGGCAAAGGTCTCGCGATCCGGATTGAGAATGGGCCGCGCCAGCGCAAAGATTATGAGGCCTGCGAGCAACATGCGCAGCAAAGTCAGCCACCACGGGCTGTGCGCCGGAGTTTCCTCGGTGGTCTTGAGATCCTTCAGCAGCCAGGTGGTCTCGATGGCGACATGACTTGGCCGCGGCGGGGTAAGCCGCAACAGCCACCAGATCGCCGGCAGCGAAGCGAGGCCCAACAGAAGCCATGGCGAAAGGAAGCCGAGGGAGCCGAGCGTCATCATGGATGCGGCTCCGGTTCGGTTTCGCTCGCTCGCGCGGTCATGGGCGCGCGATAGCGATAGTCGGTCTCAAGGCCAGCCAGACGATTATGCAGCGCGAGCAGAGCTTCTTCCGCGGGACGATCGGTATGATGGACCAGGAACGACCAATCGAGGCGCTTGGTGAGATCGATGAGATCGGTGCGGTGGCGCTTGATACGCGCCTGGTAGCGCTCGCGCAATTGCTCGACGCGGCCGATGGTCACCCGCTCGTCGCGCTCGATCGAGGTGAATTCCGTGCGGCCATCGTAAGGCAGCGTTTCCTCGGCGGGATCGAGAATCTGGACCAGGTGGCCGCGCACGCCTTGAGCGGCGATGGCTTCGAGGCACTCGGCGGTCGCCTCGATCGGTTCGAGCCAATCGCTGAACAGAATACATTCGGCAAAGCGGCTCAGCCTTGCGGGAGGGGGCAGACTCTTCTCGCCTCGGTCATCGGTCACCAAGGCCTCGGCAATGCGGTACGCGACATGACGGCCCGTGTAGGGGCGGCCGCCGAAGACGCCGATCCGTTCGCCGCCGCGCGCGAGCAGGTCGCTCAGGCTGAGCGCAAGAACCAGGGCGCGATGCTCTTTGGTGCAAGGCGCGAGATGGGAGCGGAAGCGCATCGAGGGGGAAAGATCGACCCACAGCCAGGCGGTATGCGCCGCCTCCCATTCGCGCTCGCGCACGAAGATATTGTCGGAGCTCGCCGAACGCCGCCAGTCGACGCGAGAATATGAGTTGTTCGTGTCGAAGTGCCGGAATTGCCAGAAAGTCTCGCCGGGTCCGGCGCGGCGGCGCCCATGAATGCCATGGGTGACGGTATGGGCGACACGCTGCGCTTCGATCAGGAGCGCAGGCATCCGCGCCGCAAGCTGGTGGGCTTCGGATTCCTCGGCCGGGAACGGCCTAAGCTTTGTCTCCTCTAGTCTAGCCAAGCTGTGATCATCCCAATGGCCGAACGAGACGGGCCACCATATCGGTCATCTGGATGCCTTCGGCGCGGGCGGCGAATGTCAGCGCCATGCGATGTTTGAGCACGGGCTCGGCGAGATCGATCACGTCGTCGACTGACGGCGCCAGCCTGCCATCGATCATCGCCTTGGCGCGGACGGCGAGCATCAAGGCTTGGCTGGCGCGGGGACCCGGTCCCCAGGCGATCAAATCGTCCAGCGTCTTGTCGTTGCCGGTGCCGGGCCGCGCGGAGCGGACCAGTTTCAGAATGGCGTCGACCACCTGGTCGCCGACGGGAAGCTCGCGCACCACGCGCTGCGCCATCATCAGCTCCTTGGGCGAGAGAACCTTCTTCGGGGTGTGATCCTCGACGCCGGTCGTGGCCAAAATCATGCGGCGCTCGGCGGCTTCGTCGGGATAGGACACATCGATCTGCAACAGGAAGCGGTCGAGCTGCGCTTCGGGGAGCGGGTAGGTGCCTTCCTGCTCCAACGGGTTCTGCGTGGCGAGCACGTGGAAGGGACGCGGCACGTCGTGGCGGATGCCGGCGACGGTGACGTGATGTTCCTGCATCGCCTGCAGAAGCGCCGACTGGGTACGCGGGCTGGCGCGGTTGATCTCGTCGGCCATCAAGAGCTGGGTAAACACGGGCCCCTGGACGAAGCGGAAGCTGCGCTTGCCGCCTTCGCCTTCCTCGAGCACCTCGGATCCGACGATGTCGGAGGGCATCAGGTCGGGCGTAAATTGGATGCGCTTATTGTCCAGTCCAAGCACGGAGCCGAGCGTCTCGACGAGGCGCGTCTTGGCAAGGCCGGGCACGCCGATCAGGAGCGCGTGTCCGCCGGATAGGATGGTGATCAGCGCAAGCTCGATGACGTGGTCTTGGCCGAAGATGATGGATGAGGTGGTCTCGCGCACCGTCTGCATCTTGGCGGCGACTTCTTCACTACGGTCGATCAACTGGTCTTTGGTGCTTGTCATGGCGTTCGGTTTGGCTCGCGCTGCTTTGGATAGGGATTAAAGGGCTAAGTCGTTTGCGGACAAGGGCGCCGGCATTGAAAGTATTTGGCGATCAATCTCCGTCACAATCGCGGTTCCGGGTTGTCGTCGGGGCCCAAGAAGGTGTCAAATTGGGCCGGCCCGCAAGAAAGAGGCTTGGATGTCCGATCAGGACGATAGTGCCATTTTGGTAGCATCTGGCGGGGGTCGCGGCAAACCGACTTCGCCTACATTGCCGAAGATTAATAGTTGTGGGGATATCGGGCTCAAAATCGGGCGCGACGGGACCTGGTACTATGAAGGCAGCCCGATCGGCCGCAAGCCTCTGGTCAAGCTTTTCGCCTCCGTGCTCCGGCGCGAGGCGGACGGCTATTATCTTGTAACGCCTGTTGAAAAAGTGCCGATCGAGGTTGAGGACGCGCCCTTCCTCGCCGTGGCGATGGAGGCGACAGGACAGGGGCCGGCGCAAATGCTCCGCTTCCGGACCAATCTCGACGACATGGTGGAAGCTGGGCCTAAACATGGATTGAACTTTCGCGTCGAGGCCGACGGCAGCTTTACGCCCTATGTGGATGTGCGCGACGGCTTACCGGCGCGGTTGACCCGCCCGGTGTTCTACGAGCTCGTCGCGCTTGCAGGTGAGGGACCGGAAGGACAGGGGCAGGGCGTATGGAGCAACGGCGCCTTCTTTGCATTTCCGGCGGCGACCGTGGCTTAAGGCTTTTCACGGCCTCGCATTAGGGCCCGTGTCTCTGTATGGTCTGCCCGCTCTGATTTAAGGGGACTTGCCTCGATGCTCCGCATCGCTCTAATCGACCTCATTCTGTTCGCGCTGCCCTTCATCCTCTATGGCGCCTATGTACTGGCGACGCGGGGTGAGGATCGCGAAGGGGTGTTCCAAGGCGCGCCGATCGTTTGGCTGATCGCCGCGGGATGCGGATTGCTGCTTGCGACCATGGCGACGCTGGTCTCCTTCTCCGGCGGCAAGCCCGGCGGGACCTATCATCCGCCGGAGAATGTCGGCGGAGTCGTCAAGCCCGGAACCATCGACTGACGGCACACGCGATGACAGGTGGCGACAAGACCGGGCGAGAATTGGCTTCGCTCAAAGACGCGGATTGGCTGACGCGGCCGGCGACACAAGCCGTGTTCGATGCCTTGAGCGGCGAGGGCGTCGAGACGCGCGCCGTGGGCGGCGCCGTGCGCAATGCCTTCCTCAAATTGCCCGTCGCCGAAGTCGATCTCGCCACCACGGCGACGCCGCAAGAGGTGATCGCGCTCGCCGCGAAGGCGGGGCTGAAAACCGTGCCGACCGGGATCGAGCACGGCACGGTTACGGTGATCGCCGATGGCACGCCTTTCGAGGTGACCACGCTCCGGCGCGACGTCGAGACATTCGGCCGCCATGCCGAAGTCGCCTTCACGCGCGATTGGGAGGCGGACGCGAAACGCCGCGACTTCACGCTGAACGCGCTTTATGCCGATCGCGATGGGACCGTGTTCGATCCGCTTCACGGCTATGACGATCTCGCTGCGGGGCGCGTGCGCTTTATCGGGGATGCCGCCGAGCGCATCCGCGAGGATTATTTGCGCATCCTGCGCTTCTTTCGCTTCAACGCCTATTACGGCAAGGGGCCGCTCGATGCGGCGGGGCTCCGCGCTTGCGTGGCGTTGCGCAATGGGCTCATGCAGCTTTCGGCGGAACGCATCTGGATCGAGCTCAAACGTATTCTGATCGCGCCGCGCGCGGCCGATGCAATCGAGGCTTTGTTCGATTACGGGTTGCTCACGGAGATTCTCGGCGGCGTGCCGCGTCTCATCGACTTCGAGCGGTTGGTTGCGATCGAGGCTGCGAACGGATTGGCGCCGAGCTCGCCTTTGCGCCTCGCGGTCCTTGCCATCTTCGTCCACGAGGACGCCGCCCGCTTGGCGGAGCGTTTGAGGTTGTCGAATGTCGAGCAAGCCATCCTCGCGCTTGCCGCCCATGTTCCGTACGGTCTGCCGCAAGAGGCCTTGGCGAAAATCGCGCTCTATCGGCTTGGCCCCGACGCATACCGCGCCTCTGCTCTGATCGCTTGGGCGCGGTCAGGCGATACGCCTAGACGATCCGCGCTGGATCGAAGCGCTCAAGCTACCGGAACGCTGGCAGGCGCCGGCGTTTCCGTTGCGTGGGCAAGACATCATGGCGCTCGGGATCGCGGGGCCGGAGGTCGGCACGATGTTGCGGCAACTTGAGCAGGAATGGATCGATGGCGGCTTCGCTGCGACGCGCGAAGCGTTGCTTGAAAGAGTGGCGACGCTCCACCGTTCGCAACCAAGTTAAAGCCGGTCGATCAGCGCCATGGCCGCTGCTGGCGCCTTCAGTTTGCCTTCGTGGATAAAATAGATGAACACGTCGCGGGGCGCGGCTTCGACGCCGTCGCGGGCGCAAGCAGCCTCAGATCCTGCGGCACTTCGCCTTTCGCCCAGGTCTTGGCGCGCGCCGCCCAGGCATCGAGCTCAGCAGGGGGATAGGCCGCATCGAGCGTGTCGTCGCCCTGCTGCAGGCGCGCATAGACCACATCGCCGCTTAAGTCTGCGATGTTCGGCCAGGTCTCGGCGTCGGTATAGACGGGCGTGACGCCCGACTCGCGAAGCAGCTCGACGAAGCGCGGATTCTCGAAGCTGCGATGACGCACTTCGACGACGTGGTTCAGCTTCAGCCCGTCGAGCTCTTTCGGCAGCAGCGCGAGGAACTTGGCGAAGTCGGCCTCGTCGAATTGCTTGAACGGCGCGAATTGCCAGAGGATGGGACCAAGCTTGTCGCCGAGCTCGCTCAAGCCGGAGTCCAGGAACCGCTCGATGAATTTGCCGGTCTCGGCGAGGACTTTTTGCTGTGTGACGAGGCGCGGACCTTTGATCGAAAAGACAAAGCGTTGCGGCGCTGGTGTCGGCCCATTTGCGGAAGCTGGCGCGGCTTTGCAGCCGATAATGCGTGGCGTTGATTTCGATCGTGGTGAGATGTTGCGCGGCAAACGCGAGCTCGTCGGCCTGCTTCAAGCCCTTCGGATAGAAGCTGCCGCGCCAGGGCGGATAGACCCAGCCGCCGATGCCGGCGCGGATGGTGCCAGATGCGGTTTGGTTGTTACTCACGGCTTCAGCGTGGCTAAGACGCGTGTTTTCCTCAAGCAAAATTACCCGCGTCATGCCCGGCCTTGTGCCGGGCATCCACGAATCAACAAAACGGGATGGCCGGGACTACGCCCGGCCATGACGAGTGTTGTGATAGCAAAAAGGAAGCAAACTACTTCCCGAAATCGAACTCGTAGATGTGCGCCTTCTCGCGCTCGAGCACCGGCTTCAGGTCGCGGAACGCTTTCGGGTAGAGATAGAAGGGAATGCGCGGGAAGAGGTGATGGATCAGGTGGAAGTTCTGGAACATGTAGAGCCAGTTCGCGATCGGCCCCAGGATCTTGCCCTTCACCCAGAACACGTTGGTGTCGCGATAGCGCTCATGCAGCTCGTGCGGCATGTGGGTCAGATAGGCGAAGAAATAAATGATCAGCGCCGAGGCCAAAATGTGCGGGAAGATCCACAGCATGAGCACCTCGCGCCAATAGCCGTACGCCGATAGGACGATGGCGACGGAATAGAGCAGCGCGTACATCGCGGCGATGTGAATGGTGAGGGGGCGCATGCCGGGAATGTGGGCGTGGAAGGCGATGTGCTTCCAAAAATAGCGGTGGTACCAGTTGACGATGGTCAGGCAGCGGAACAGCACCAGGAAGGGATTCTTCACCGCCACCCAATGATCGGGATCGAGCTCAGGATTATTGGTGTCGCGGTGATGCGCCAGATGCATGTAACGGAACGCCTTGTACTCATGCAGCAAGATGGCGCCGCAGACATAGCCGACGAGATGGTTGATCCACAGATAGTTGGAATCCTTGCCGGCGATGTTGCCGTGACAAGCCTCGTGCAGCGGCGTCTGGTCGAGATAGAGGATGAAACTATTCAGGATCAGCCCGAGCCAGAGCGGGATGATGCGCATCACGCCAAGCGTGGTGACGGTGGCGAACGCCGCCGACGATGGCGATGGCCACGAACACGGTGTTCCAAGCCACCATGCCCTGATAGGGCTTTACCAGAGTAAGCGCTTCGCGGTCGGCGGCGGCATTCGGCTCATCGCGCGGCGCGGCAGTCACGGCACCAGCTGCAATATTCATGCGTTCGAGTCCTTTACGTCCCCCAATTCACGTTCCGCCTCCGCCGGCAATTGCCCGCGCAGGATGGACTCAACCTCGGAACCCATGAATTTTGCGCTTAGGACGCGCCTTGTTCAAGACACCTTTTAGGCGCGGAAACGGCTGAGTTGACGCAGGGGTAAATGGGGCGTCAAAGCCCATCCCGGGCTGGCGCGATTTTGCGCGGCTAACGGGCTCCGGACCGGCCTTTGGCCGGCCCGGGCCGGAGTTCCGGCGCTAGTAGCAGAACACCGGCTGGCCGCTATAGGCGTAAAAATAACCGGTCTGGGCATTGAAGCTCGGATGGCGCGCGGCGCAGTAGGAGTACCAGGCGGGCGACCATGCCGGCGGGCCGTAGCCAACGCCATAATAGACGGGCGGCGGGGGTGGCGGCGCGACATAGACGGTGCGCGGGGTCAGCGCGCTGCCGACAATGGCGCCGACGCCAAAGCCGATCAACCCGGCGCCCACGGCATTGCCGGCTTCGGCCGGTGCCGGAAGCGAGAGCGCCGCGATGCCGAGCGTGGCGGCGACAGCGACGGATTTCAGAACAGTCTTGGTCATGGCATGCAGTCCCTCGTTTGGCGCGGGCGAAGCTATCGCCGGCGCCGATCTACTGGATCGGGAAACGGAATTAGGCATCCCCAAGACAGCGAGATTGGCCCCGGAATCTGAATCGTCGGTTAAGCAAACGGGGAGGGAGCGGGCCAAGAAAAAACCGCCGGGCGTTGCCACCCGGCGGTTCTAGAAATCGTCAGCTGCTTGAACTAGGCGAGCTGGACGTTGGCGGCCTGCTTGCCGCGGCCGCGGCGATCATCCTCGATCTCGAAGGAGACTTTGTCGCCCTCGTTCAGCGCGGGAACGCCGGAGCGCTCCAGGGCGGAGGCGTGTACGAACACGTCCTTGCCGCCGTCTTCCGGCTGAATGAAGCCGAAGCCGCGCGTGTGATTGAAGAATTTCACGGTGCCGTTAATGCGAGTCATAGGGAATCCTTTCCCGTCTAGCGTTGTACAAAACGGGCCATGGGCCCCAAAATGGGAACCTTCGGCGTCCTGAATGTCGGGAAAGGTTGTCGTGCTCTTTTGTGAGGCGCGCTTCAGTCACTTGCCGTCGTCCAAGTCCGCGCCCAAAGCCTTGGGCGCCCGGTGGATAACAGTATGGGGAAGGGTTGCCCGGTTGGCAAGGGGCGGATTTGGCCGTTGCGATCAATCTAAACCTCAGATGAACGGCCGTGTCAGGAGGGGTTCAGGCCGCAAAGCCTAGAGAACGCAAATCGTCATGGGCGGATTTGGACCGCCTTGGCCCTTGGGTTCCCGGAGGCTGAAATGTGGAAGATCGTACTCGTGTTGCTGGCCACGGCCCTCTTCATCCTGATGGCGCGTCTGTCTTATGAGCGGCCGTTCTTCGATTCACGAATTGGCTACGCCGCCAATGTTACCCCAGCCCTGATGTATGCCGGGGTGAGGGGCTGACAAGCGTATCAGCCTCTAGGTGAGGGGAGTTCGACATGTTGAACATGTTGAAGATGTCATTGGTGATGGCGGCGACAACCATTGCGATTCTCGTCGGCGACTATTGTTACAAGCAGACGCTGGATCAGCCCCGGCCTGGTGAAGCGGTTAACGCATCGATGCAGGTCGCGGGGTCGAGAACCTAAGGCCACCTGACCAAAGGCGGCATCGAGGAGAGGATCGACTCGACATTGCCGCCGGTCTTCAAGCCGAAGATGGTGCCGCGGTCGTAGAGCAGATTGAACTCGACATAGCGGCCGCGGCGCATCAGCTGCTCCTCGCGGTCGGCCTCGGTCCAGGGCGTCTCCATGTTGTTGCGCACGATCTCGGGATAGATGCTGTAGAAGCTGCGGCCGACTTTCTGGGTGAAGGCGAAATCGGCCTCCCAGTCGCCGGTATTCAGATCGTCGTAAAAGATGCCGCCAATGCCGCGCATCTCGCCACGATGCGGCAAGAAGAAATATTCGTCGCACCATTTTTTGAAACGATCATAGTCGGCGGACGGTTCGCCGTTGCACGACTCTTTCATCGCCGCATGGAAGGCTTTGGAGTCGGGATCGTCTTGGGTGCGGCGCCGCATCAGCATCGGGCGTGAGATCGCCGCCGCCGCCGAACCAGAGTTTGCTCGTCACCACCATGCGCGTGTTCATATGCGCGGTCGGCACATTCGGATTGCGCGGATGGGCGATGAAGGAAATGCCCGAGGCCCAGAAGCGCGGATCCTCTGCAGCGCCGGGAATTTGCTTGGCGAATTCCGGCGGGAAGTTGCCATGCACGGTCGAGACGTGGCAGCCGATTTTCTCGAAGACGCGGCCTTCCGACATCAGGGCCATGACGCCGCCACCACCGTCCTGCTCTCTCGTCCATGGCGTGCGCTTGAAACGGGCTGGCATCCTTGCCAACGCCACCGGGAACGGCGCCGGCATCGTCCTCGATGGCCTCGAGCGCGGCGCAGGCCTCGTCGCGCAGGCGCTCGAACCAGGCGCGCGCGCGTTGTTTTTTCGCGTCAAGCTGGTCGCCGGATGTCCGCTCGCCCGAATTGGCCGTCATGTCCCGCATTTGCCGTTTCTGCATGGTCGCCCGCGCTATCCTCGATTTTGAAGCCTTTAGCAGCGAAATGCCAGGAAATGGCCCGCCGCGCCACGATCCACCATGAGCCAGATCAATTCAGCAGCGACACGTCGCCTCACGCGAAGCGGCTCTGTCATGCGCTAATTTGCCCTTGTAGCCGGTGCTGGACAACTAAAAGGACCGATGCAAGAAAGCGGCACATATTAAGTGCTGCCGCCCGGCAGTCCTTTACCAGTCGGTCCTCTTAAAATTGCTAAAGCTGGCATGAGCTGAGGAGCACTCCCCCAATTGGCCGAAACGATCCCAGACACGATGAATTCGGACGATGAGCCGACCCGCCGCGACGTGATTCTCGTTGCCGCCGCTGGCTTTGCCGCCGTGGGCGCTGCTGCGGCGCTATGGCCGCTGCTCGATCAGATGAACCCCGACCAATCGGCGCTGTCGCTGGCGACCACCGAGGTCGATCTGTCTCATATCGACGTGGGTCAGGCGATCACGGTGATGTGGCGCGGCAAGCCGATCTTCATTCGCCGCCGCGCCGAGGACGAGATTGCCGCCGCCAAGTCGATTCCGGTCGACGATCTGCCCGATCCTTTAGCCCGCAACGCCAATCTGCCCGACAGCGCGCCGGCGAGCGACGAGAATCGCGCCGGCAAGGACCGCGAGCCGTGGCTGGTGATGATCGGCATCTGCACCCATCTCGGCTGCATCCCCAAGGGACAGGCGGTCGGCGACAATCGCGGCGAGTTCGGCGGCTGGTTCTGCCCCTGCCATGGCTCGCAATACGACACCGCTGGACGTATCCGCAAAGGCCCGGCGCCGCAAAACCTGGCGATCCCGCCTTACAATTTCGTCTCCGACACCAAGATCAAGATCGGCTAGAGCACCATGGCGCATCAATCCACCTACGTGCCCACGACCGGCTTTGGCAAATGGATCGACGCGAGATTGCCGATCCCGCGGCTGGTGTACGATCAGTTCGGCGTGTTCCCGATGCCGCGCAATCTGAACTATCTGTGGACCTTCGGCGGCATCCTCACCTTCATGCTGGCGGCGCAGATCGCCACCGGCATCGTGCTGGCGATGCACTACGTGCCGACGGCGGAAGGCGCCTTCGACAGCGTCGAGCACATCATGCGCGACGTGAATTGGGGCTGGCTGTTGCGCTATTCGCACGCCGTCGGCGCCTCGCTGTTCTTTCTCGCCGCTTTTATCCATACGCTGCGCGGTCTCTATTACGGCTCCTACAAGGCGCCGCGCGAAGTGCTTTGGATCCTCGGCGTGCTGATTCTGCTGCTGATGGTGGCCACCGCCTTCATGGGGTACTCGCTGGTCTGGGGACAGATGAGCTTCTGGGCGGTGACGGTGATCACCAATCTGTTCTCGTCGCTGGATTCAGTCGTGCCGGGATTGGGGACCAAGCTCGTCGAGTGGATCTGGGGCGGGTTCTCCGTCGGCGGCCCGACGCTGAACCGGCTTTATGCGCTCCACTATCTGCTGCCGTTCGTGATCGCGGGCGTCGTGGTGTTGCATATCTGGGCGCTGCATATTCCCGGGAGCAACAACCCGGCAGGCGTCGAGGTGAAATCGTCGCGCGATGTCGTCAGCTTCCATCCTTACTACACGATCAAGGATGGCTTCGCGATGGTGCTGTTCATCCTGCTGTTCGCGGTCCTGGTGTTCTACGCGCCGAACCTGCTCGGCCACAGCGACAATTACATCCCAGCGAACCCGCTGGTGACGCCGCCGCATATCGTGCCTGAATGGTACTTCCTGCCGTTCTACGCGATCCTGCGCGCCATCCCGAGCAAGCTGTTCGGCGTGATCGCGCTCGTCGCTTCGATCGGCATTCTGTTTTTCGTGCCGTGGCTCGATACCTCGAAAGTTCGCTCCACGCGCTACCGGCCGGTCTATCGCTGGTTCTTCTGGGCTTTCGTCGTCACGTGTTTCGCGCTCGGCTATCTCGGATCGCAAGCGCCGGAGGGCTGGTACCTGATCCTCGGCCGCCTGTTCACCTTGTATTATTTCGCGTTCTTCTTGGTGGTGATGCCGGTGTTGGGGTGGATCGAGAAACCGCGCGAGGTGCCGGATAGCATCGCCGAGTCCATGGGTAAGGGCAAAATGCGTACGGCAAAGCCAGCCAGGCAGTTGGAGGCCGTATGATGAGGTCCGCTCGTTTTTCTCGTCCGCTCGCGGCACTCATCGCGATCGCGGCGCCGTTCGGTGTGGCGTTCGCGGAGGACGCTTCGGCGCCGACCCATTCGCACGAAGAGCCCGGCATCGCGCGCCAGAGCTGGTCGTTCAACGGCGTGCTCGGCAAGTTCGATCGCGCGCAGTTGCAGCGCGGTTATCACGTCTATTCGACGGTCTGCGCCAATTGTCATTCGACGCGGCTGCTGTCTTATCGCAATCTCGGCGAACAGGGCGGTCCGCAATTCTCGAAACAGGCGGTCGAGATCCTGGCGTCCAAGGCGCAAGTCACCGACGGACCGAATGAGAAGGGCGAGATGTTTCAGCGTCCGGCCCGGCCGTCGGATCGTTTCCCCCCGCGCTTCGCCAATGAGCAACTTGCGCGGCTGGCGAATAACGGCGCGCTGCCACCTGATTTCTCGGTGATGGCAAAGGCGAGGCCTGCCGGTCCCGACTATATCTATGCGCTACTGACGGGTTATCAGCCGGCACCTGCAGACATGAAGATGACGCCGGGCATGCATTACAATGTTGCCTTCCCCGGCCATCAGATCGCGATGCCGCCGCCTTTGGTGGACGGTGTGGTTCCCTATACTGACGGCACCAAGAAGACGGTCGACAATTACGCGAAGGATGTTGCTGCCTATCTGATGTGGGCCGCGGAGCCCAAGCTCGAGGAGCGGCATCAGTCTGGCGCCCGGATCATGATCTTTCTGATCGTGTTCGCCGTGATCATGTTCCTCGCCAAGCGGGCGGTCTGGTCGCGGATGCATTGAGCCTGGCGCGGCACGTCGTCATACCGGCGAAAGCCGGTATCCAGCGCAAGAATCTTCCACTATTCACCAGCTCAGAGCTTCATTAGGTTTCACTGGATTCCGGCTTTCGCCGGAATGACGAGCGTGGAGGGATACGCATGACGCGATTGACGCTTGTTCTCTTGCTTCTCTTCGGCATGGCCCCGGCGCTGGCGAGCGACGAAGCGCCACCGCCGAAGGAGATGGTGCTGCTCACGGTGAGCGGGCTCATCACCAAGACCAATCGAGGCGCGTTCGACCCGAAGCGGGACAGCCTGCTTGCCTTGCAGAAGATCAGCTTCGACAAGGCCTTCGCCTTCGACCGGCCGACGCTGCTCGTCGCTGCCACAAGGCGAGGTGAAGGCGCAGCCGCCGGAGTTCGACAAGCCGGCGACATTCAAGGGGCCGTATTTGCGCGAGCTGCTCGGCTTTCTCGAGACGGCAAAGGTCAAGATCAGCTTCGTGGCGGTGGACGGCTATACCGGCTATCTCGATCCCGAAGACATCGACCATTCCGACTGGATCCTCGCGCTCGAAGCCGACGGCGTGCCGCTCGGGATCGGCCAGCAGGGACCGATCTGGCTGATTAATACGCGTGCCCCCGGCGAGACGCCGAGCGATGACCACCATGGCCATTGGGTCTGGTCGCTGTTCTACATGAAGGTCGGGGAATAGGACTCGGAGAGGACAAGAAATGACGAAGGCGGTGTTGGGCATTATCGGTGGCTCGGGACTCTACGATCTGCCGGGCTTGCAGAAGGTGCGCGAAGAGCGCATCGAAAGTCCCTGGGGAGAACCTTCCGCGCCGCTTCGCATCGGCGAGATCGACGGCTTGCCCATCGTCTTTATGTCGCGCCACGACAAAGGCCATCGCCTGTCGCCGTCGGACATCAACTATCGCGCCAATATCGACGTGATGAAGCGGGCAGGGGTCACCGATCTGGTGTCGCTGTCGGCTTGCGGCTCGTTCAAGGAGGAGATGCCGCCAGGCACCTTCGTGCTGGTGGATCAGTTCGTCGATCGCACCTTCGGCCGCGCCAGCTCGTTCTTCGGCAAAGGCTGCGTGGCGCATGTGTCGATGGCGCATCCGGTCTCCCCACGCTTGCGCCTGCATCTTACCGAAGCCGCGGAAGCCGAAAACATCCCGATGGCGCGGAGCGGCACCTATGTCTGCATGGAAGGGCCGCAATTCTCCACGCTGGCCGAGAGCCTCACCTATAAGGGCCTCGGCTATTCGGTGATCGGCATGACCAATCTGCCGGAGGCGAAGCTCGCGCGCGAGGCGGAGATTTGCTACGCGACCGTCGCCATGGTGACGGATTTCGATTGCTGGCACCCGGACCATGACGCGGTGACGGTGCAAGACATCATCAAAGTGCTGCTGGCCAATGCGGCGAAGGCGGCGCGGCTGGTATCGCGGCTGGCGAAGTCTTTCCCGCGCGAGCACGAGCCTTGCCCGATCGGCTCGGACCGCGCGCTCGATACCGCGATCATCACCGCGCCCGAAGCGCGCGATCCTGAGCTGGTGAAAAAGCTCGATGCCGTCGCGGGACGCGTGCTGAAGCCGGCGTGAGCGAGCAGGGCAAATGCTTCGAGCCCTGGTGAATTGAGCTGGCGGGCGCTATAGGCTAGGCGTCAGCTTGGGTCGCGGGAGGCGTTGATGACTATGACGGTGAATATCGATCTCAAGGATCTGGTGCGCACGATCCCCGACTATCCGAAGCCCGGGATCATGTTCCGCGACATCACCACGCTGCTCGGCCATGCCAACGGCTTGCAGCTCTGCATCGAAGGTCTGGTGGCGCCGTTCCTCAATCAGCGGGTGCAGGCGGTTGCCGGCATCGAGGCGCGCGGATTCATTTTGGGTGGCGCGGTCGCCGACCGCTTGCGCTGCGGTTTCGTGCCAATTCGCAAGAAGGGCAAGCTGCCGGGCAAGGCGATCGGCCAGGATTACGAGCTCGAATACGGCATCGACGTCATCGAGATCCACGAAGACGCGATCAGCGCCGGCGATCCGGTGCTCTTGATCGACGATCTGATCGCCACCGGCGGCACGGCGGAGGCCGCGGTGAAGCTGTTGCGGAAGCTCAAAGCCGATGTGGTCGGCGCAGCCTTTGTCATCGATCTGCCCGATCTTGGCGGTGCGAGGCGTCTCGCCAAGCTCGGCATCGAGTGTCACACGCTGATGGCGTTCGAGGGGGATTAAAGCGTCGCCGCGAGCTCCATACCTCCCCCTCGCGGGGAGGTCCGGCGGCGCGCGGAACGCGCGACGCTGGGGTGGGGTAATCGTCCGCAAGATCACCCCACCCGGCTCGGCCTTTGGGCTCGCCGCCCTCCCCGTCAAGGGGAGGGCGAGAGTGCGTGGCGACCGCTCTGCACTTGCTCGCAAGGCTGTGCTAAGGCCGTCGACCATGAACATCAACGGCAAACCCTATCGCACCATCTGGATCGGCGACGACGACTGGTCGGTCGAGATCATCGACCAGACCAAGCTGCCCTTCGCCTTCGAGATCGTGACGCTGCGCACCCTCGAGGACGCGGCCCACGCGATCAAATCCATGCAAGTGCGTGGCGCGCCGCTGATCGGAGCGACCGCGGCCTATGGCGTGGCGCTGGCGCTTCGCGCCGACCCCTCCGACGAAGGGCTCGAGCGGGCTTGCGCGACGCTCGCAGCGACGCGGCCCACCGCGATCAATCTCCGCTGGGCGCTCGACGAGATGCAGAAAGCGATCCGCAATCTGAAGCGGGAAGACCGGATCGCCGCCGCCTATCAACGCGCGGCCGAGATCTGCGACGAGGATGTCGAGACCTGCCGCAAGATCGGCGAGCATGGGCTCGGCATCATCAAGTCGCATGCCGAGAAGAAGAAGGGCGAGACCGTCAATATTCTCACCCATTGCAACGCTGGCTGGCTCGCTTGCGTCGATTGGGGCACGGCGCTGGCGCCGATCTACCAGGCGCACGATGCCGGCATCAAAGTTCACGTCTATGTCGATGAGACGCGGCCGCGCAATCAGGGCGCGTCGCTCACCGCTTACGAGCTTGGCGCGCATGGCGTGCCGCACACGCTGATCGCCGACAATACCGGTGGGCATTTGATGCAGAAGAAGCTGGTCGATCTCTGCATCGTCGGCACCGACCGCACCACCGCGACCGGCGACGTCGCCAACAAGATCGGCACCTATCTGAAGGCGCTTGCCGCGCGCGATAACAGCATTCCGTTTTTTGTGGCGCTGCCGTTATTCGACCATCGATTGGAGCCTGGAGGATGGCTCGACGATTCCGATCGAGGAGCGCGATGCGAGCGAAGTGACGCAGATGACGGGCAAGCTGCCGGATGGCACGATCGCGACCGTGCAGATCGCGCCGGACGGCACCAAGGCCGCGAATTACGGCTTCGATGTCACGCCGATGCGCCTGATCAGCGGCTTCATCACCGAGCGCGGCGTGACGCCCGCGACGCGAGATGGGCTGATGACGCTGTATCCGGAGCATCGGGTAAAATCCGAGGCGTAACGTCTGACTTTTCGCATCATGGGCGAAGGCGGACGACCGAGCGCGCGGCGCGCCGGCCGGGCAGGCATTCCGTCGTTCGAGACAGGGTCTGCTTTTGACCCAAAGCGGACATCTTCCGGTTCGCCGCGGCCGCGCCAGGCAAAGATCCTCATCTAGGGCTGGCGAGTGGGTCCGGCTAGAGCTGGAAATCCGCGCCAGTCAGCAAAAAATGCCCTTGCAACTCGATCTGGAAATCGGCCTTGGCATCGCCGTTGACGTCGCCCTCCACGATCGTGCTGCCTTTGGCATATTTGAAGCGGAGCTGGCCAGCCACCCCGGAGAAGGCAGCGAGTCCGATCAGGCTAAACGGATCGTCGGTGCCGGTCGCTGTGTTGGCGTCGATCTGGGCCAGCCAGATGATGTCCGTTTCGCCTTGATTGAAGTCGAGAATGACGTCGCGCTTCGCCGCCCCAACGCCGCTATCAAAGCGACTGCCGAAGACAAACATATCGGCGTCGGCGTCCCCCTCCATCTGATCTTTCCCCGGATCGCTATACAAGGCGTCGGACCCATTACCCCCGATAAGCTGGTCGTCGCCTTCATTCCCGACTAGAGTGTCGCTCTCCAATCCGCCCTGGAGAACGTCATGACCCGCTCCGCCCACCAGGAAATCGAGTCCATCGCCGCCATCGAGCCCGTCATCGCCAGCTCCGCCATCCAAAAAATCGTATCCTGCGTCGCCGATTAGGGTGTCGTTTCCCGCAAAGCCGAAGAGCTGGTCCTGGTCCGCGTTGCCCTCCAGCACATTCGCGGCCGCGTTTCCATAAATAAAATCGGCGCCGTGGCCGCCTATCACATTCTCGAGGCCGATGACAGTATCGTTTCCGATTTCGAATCCGACGGCTGTTTGCGCTAAGGCTCCGCTATGCGCCACGTTATCAAGATTGATGATCAAGCCGGTGACGGCTGAGTTCGCGATATAGGTGTCGGTGCCTTTGTCGCCATTGACAAAGTCGTCGCCACTTGCGCCACTCTCTGGCTGCGCGATGAAGAAGTCGTTGCCCGCGCCCAGCTTGTATATGTCCGTGCCCGGACCGTCTTTCACGACTTCGGCGAACTTGCCGCCGTTGAAGACATCGTTGCCGCCACCAAGATCGACACCAGTGCTTTGTCCATGCTTTATCTTGTGTCCAACTTTGGCGAAATTGGTGAAGACATCGTCTCCCAGGCCGAGTTGGACTTCGCCAATCACGCCGGTGTTGGTGACCTTCTCGATACCGGCAACGCTGACGTCATCGCCGAAGATTGCAAGAGTTCCACCGAGGATCGTGCCGGAGTTGACGATGGTGTGGATGCCGGCGCCGAGCAGAGATATGCCGTGGGCGACACCAACGACGGTGCCGGAGTTGGTAATCTTGTAATTGCCGATGGCGTTGGCGGTTTCGAGGATGCCGTCCCCCGTCGTCGCGGAGATGCTCCCGGCATTGACCACGTTGGTCCGGTGCTCGACGATGAGGCCCGCATCGGTTCCGAACAAATCGCCGTCGGGGCCGACGGCGACGCTCGAAGCGTTGAGCAGTCCCGGCGAGCCCAGGAAGATGCCGGCCTTCGCGGCGGCATAGGTGCCAAT
This sequence comes from uncultured Alphaproteobacteria bacterium, assembly GCA_963764005.1. GTDB lineage: Bacteria > Pseudomonadota > Alphaproteobacteria > Rhizobiales > Methyloligellaceae > Methyloceanibacter. The sequence goes on from CAVXQX010000003.1 coordinate 162,807, forward strand.
CGAGCCAAGGATCGTGATGGTCCAGTTGAGGTCGCCTACAACGCTGAAGTCGCCGGTTGAAATCAGATGGCCGTCGGCCTTCACCTTCACCGTGCCGGCAGTGAAGTCGCTGATGGCACGGCCAACGTCGAAAAAGCTGTTCATGCTGTCGAAGACATAGTCGACCATGGCGAGCTCCTCAGGACCAACTCGCCGGCAAGCGCCGCACGAGCGTTGCGCCTTATCTAGGACCAGAGCTAGAGCCTCGGCCCTACAACTTAGGGTATGCGGAAATTGCGGTCCTCACAACATGAGAACCGGGAGGGAATCAATACCGCCGGCGATCTCAACAGTCTCGCGATAGGCGATTTCATCCGATAGGCGCCCCTAGGTAGGATGTCCGCTTGTGGCACTAAGCGGAAATTCTTATCCCCGCTCGCCAAACCTCCCTTATCTACCCCCACCTCATCCCTTGAGGGGCGCTTCGCGAGGCGTCGTTGAAGTGGGGTGAGGTGCGGCGCCCGCGGGTTGGTCTCGCAAGACCTTCACTCGGGCGGCGCCGGGGCTCCGCCCGGGACCAATACGAGTCCCTGCCAGGAGCTGGCTGATAGATGGAGCATCCTTTTGTTGCTCCAATAAAAAGCGCGGCCCGGCGCCGAACGAACGTTGCAAAGAGCATGCGCTACCGCTTCGCTACTTGAGCGCATGTGGCGCGCCGAGAGGCGCCCGCCGCGGGTCTGTTGAGGGCTCGCGGACACCATAGGTTTGCGTCTTTCGGCGCGCCATCCCCCTCGGGGGAGAATGAGCAAAGCCCGGGCGTATCCGCGTCGCGGTGAGAGTCGCATGCCCGCCAGTATGCTCGGCGACACCGAATTTCAGGAAGGAAGTAGGAGAAGGGCGTGAGGACTGACAGCGTGATGCGGGGGCCTGCATTTCTTCACATTAGTCGCTATCTTAGCGGGATGCGACCAACGTACTTGGTGCTTGCGCTTGTCTGCCTGTCTCTCGTGCTGTCGACGCCGCGGGCGCACGCTGCAGAGTTGCGTTATTTCGATGTGCCGCAAGGCGACGCGCCGCACGATGTGGCGCCGTCGCCGGACGGGACCGTCTGGTACACCGCCACGTCCAAAGGGGTGCTTGGCAATCTCGACCCCAAGACCGGCAAGGTGGAGCGCATTCTTCTTGGGCAGGGCTCGGAACCGCACGGCGTCATCATCGGGCCGGACGGTGCGCCCTGGATCACGGACGCCGGACTGAACGCCATTGTTCGCGTCGATCCCGCGAGCAAACAGGTACAGGCGTGGAAGCTGCCCAAGTCGCGCTCGCACGCTCAGCTCAACACGGCGGCATTCGACGCTCAAGGGCGCATCTGGTTCACAGGCCAGGCCGGGTTTTATGGCCGCCTCGATCCCAAGACCGAGAAGATGGATGTGTGGGATGCGCCGAGGGGTATCGGGCCTTACGGCATCACGGTGACGCCGGACGGCCAGATCTACTATGCCTCGCTCGCGGGGAGTTTCCTCGGCAAGGTCGATCTCGAGAGCGGCGCAACGACCGTGATCGAGCCCAAGACGCCAAAATCCGGCACGCGCCGGGTCTGGTCGGATTCCAAAGGGCGAATTTGGGTCAGCGAATGGAACGCCGGCAATGTCAGCGTGTATGATCCCGCCACCCAGACATGGGCCAACTATAAGGCTCCCGGAGCAGCCCCGCATGTTTACGCGGTCTATGTCGACGATCGCGACATCGTCTGGGCGAACGATTTCAGCGCGAACGCAATTTTGCGCTTCGATCCGGAAACAAAGAGCTTCGAGAGCTTCGCAAGCGACAAAGCGGACGCCGCCGTGCGTCAGATCGCGGGCCGGCCGAGTGAAGTCTGGTTCGGAGAATCCGGCAACGACCGCTTGGTGATGATCCGCTAGTTGGGGCGGAGTCTGCGCTAAAAGGAGCACTTGTCGCAGCAGGTGAAACTTGCAAGAACACCGCCCATGAAAAGCCAATGGAACGACACTACCGCCCGCGAGGCGATCGAGGCCTACGCCAAGAAAGGCGTCTCCGAGGATGTGGCGCTGCGCGTTTACACCACGCGGCTGCTGGGGCGCGACCCTCTGCTCGTGCTGCATGGCGGCGGCAATACGTCGGTGAAATCGCGAGGCGTGGACGATCTCGGCCAGGAGCACGAGGTGCTCTGCGTCAAGGGCTCCGGCTGGGACATGGCCGATATCGAGCCGCAGGGTCTGCCGGCGGTGAAGCTCGAAGCCTCTGCGCGAGCTGCGCAAGCTCAAGGCACTTTCCGACGAGGCGATGGTCAATGTGCAGCGGCTGAACCTGCTCGATGCGGGAGCGCCCAATCCTTCGGTCGAGACGCTGCTGCATGCGTTCCTGCCGCATAAATTCATCGACCATACCCATGCCGCAGCGGTGCTGGCGCTGGTCGACCAGCCCGACGGCGAGGCGTTGGCGGCTGAGGTTTACAACGGCCGCATGGGCATCGTTCCTTACATCGCGCCGGGCTTCGGGCTCGCCAAGGCGGCGGCCGAAGTGTTCGAGCAAAATCCGCGCGTCGAAGGCTTGATCCTGCACAAGCACGGCATCTTCACCTTCGGCGAGAGCGCGCAAGAAGCTTACGAACGCATGATCGAGATGGTCTCGCTCGCCGAGAGCCGTTTGCGCCAAGGCCGGCCTGTCGTGTTCCAGCCGCGCAAGGGCGAGGCGAAGGCGGCGAGTGCGGCCGAGATCGCGCCGATCATTCGTGGCGCGTGCGCATTGCCGAGCGACAAGGTGAAGGCCGAGCCGACACGCTTCGTCATGAATTTCCGCACCGGGCCGGAGATTCTCAGCTACGTCAATGGCGCGGAGCTTCACGACTACAGCCAGCGCGGCGTGGTCACGCCAGACCACATCATCCGCACCAAGAACACGCCGCTGGTGCTGAAGCTGCCGGAGCCGAACAAGCTGAAGGATTTTGCCGCGGAGGTGCGGAACGCGGTCGCCGATTTCGGCGCGCGCTACGATCAATATTTCGCGCGTGAGAATGCGGCGGTGGGCAACACCAAGACCAAGCTCGACTCGGCGCCACGCGTGGTGCTGGTTCCGGGTGTCGGTCTGTTCGGCCTGGGCCGCACTTCGAAGGACGCGCATATGGCCGCCGATCTCGCCGAGAATTCGGTGCGCGTCATCACCGACGCCGAAGGCATCGGCCGCTATCAGCCGCTGCCGGAGAGCGATCTGTTCGAGCTGGAATATTGGAGCCTGGAGCAGGCCAAGCTGAAAGGCGCGGTGGTGAAGCCGCTGACCGGGCAGGTGGCTTTTGTGACCGGCGCGGGTGCGATCGGGGCTGCCATCGCGAAGGGTCTCGCCGCCGAAGGCGCGGCTGTCGCCATCGTCGATATTGACGGTGCCGCTGCCGAGAAGGCAGCCGCCGCGGTCAAGGGTCTCGGCTTCAAATGCGATGTGACCAAGCCGGAGGAAGTTCGATCCGCCTTCGCGCGAACTTGCGAGGAATTCGGCGGCGTCGATATTCTGGTGTCGAATGCCGGCGCTGCCTGGCAGGGCCGGATCGGCGAGGTCTCGGACGAGCTGCTGCGGCAGAGCTTCGAGCTCAATTTCTTCGCGCATCAGACCGTGGCGAAAGAAGCCGTGCGCATCATGCTGCAACAGGGCACTGGCGGCTGCCTGCTGTTCAATATCTCGAAGCAGGCGGTGAATCCGGGCGAGAAATTCGGGCCGTATGGTTTGCCCAAGGCCGCGACCATGCTGTTGATGCGGCAATACGCGCTCGATTACGGCAAAGAGGGCATTCGCTCCAATGGCGTGAACGCCGACCGGATCCGGAGCGGGCTCCTGACCGACACCATGATCAAGGAACGCTCGGCGGCGCGGGGGCTGTCCGAAGCCGAGTATATGGGCGGCAATCTGTTGGGCGCCGAGGTGCTGGCCGAGGATGTGGCGCAGGCCTTCGTCGCGCTGGCCAAGGCGCGCAAGACCACCGGCCATATCGAGACGGTGGACGGCGGCAACATCGCCGCTTCGTTGCGGTAAGGTCGCAAGGTCCGGCCGGTCAGCCCGGAAAATTCTCATCTTTTTCGCGCGGGAGGCCGGTTTCCTAAACCCGGTCTTAACCACAACAGGCGAGGCTTCCGCTTCGGTTCCCCTCCTGCCTCATGAGACATAGCTATGGCTTTGCGCACCAAGATAAGTCTGGCCCTGGCCATCGCGGCCTTAATTGGCGTCGCCTTCTCCTTCGCAATTGATACCGTCATGCCGACGCTTCAGGCTTTGGCGCTGGCATCGCTCGCCTCGGTCGCGGTCGCCGGCGGTCTCGGTTTCGTGTTCGGCAGTGGGATCGGGACCAGCCTTAGCGATCTTAGGAGCGTCATCGTCCGCTTCATGAAATGGGACATGGACGGGGAGGTGCCGCATACCAGCCGCTCCGACGAGATCGGCGACATCGCCCGGGCGTTGCGTAGCTTCCAGGCTGACGCCATCAAATGGAGCGAGAGTCATAAGAGCGAGCAGGACAGCCAGGTGAAGGCGAAGCTTGAGGCGCAACAGCACACCGAGGAGTTGATCCATCAATTCCGGAGCTCGATCGCCGGCATTCTCGGCGGCTTCGCCGACAGCGCGCGGCAGATGGACGAGACGGCGCGGGCGCTCTCCGTGGTCGCCAGCGATACCAATGAACGCGTGGGTTCGGTGGCGTCGGCGTCCGACGAAGCCTCGGCCAATGTGCAGACCGTGGCGGCGACGGCGGAAGAGCTTGCGGTCTCGGTCGGCGAGATCGGGACCAGGGTCGCGACCGCCAGCCGCAACGTGAGCCAAGTCACCGAAAATGCGCTGACCGCCAATACCAAGGTCGAAGGTCTGGCGAGCGCGGCGCAGCGCATCGGCGACGTCGTCAGTTTGATTCAGGACATCGCGGCGCAGACCAATCTGTTGGCGCTCAACGCCACCATCGAGGCGGCGCGCGCGGGCGATGCGGGCCGCGGTTTTGCCGTGGTGGCCAGCGAAGTGAAATCGCTCGCGGACCAGACCGCGAGGGCGACCGAGGAAATCAAGCAACAGATCGCGGCGATTCAGAACTCGACGAACGGCGCGGTCGATGCCATGCAATCCATCGTCACCACGATGGGCGAAGTGAACAAGAATACGCAGGAGATCGCCGGCGCGGTGCAGCAGCAATCGGCGGCGACCTCGGAAATTTCGCATAGCGTGCGCCAAGCCGCGCGCGGTACCGAGGACGTGGCCGCGCATATGCCCGGCGTGACCAAGGCGGTGGACGAGACCAGCCAATCCGCCTCGCATATGCTGCAAGTGTCCCGCGACCTCAACAAGCAGGGCGATCAGCTCCGCCATATGGTCGAGGATTTCCTGCGGCAGGTGGGCACAACCGAAGCCGCCGGGCTGAAGCGCGCCAGCTAGGCCCAACTCCTTAGATTTGACGGAATGTCGCGGCCTGGCCGCGAGCGGAAACCCTTGCCTAGCAGGGGCTTGGGAGGGCATTGTCGCTCCCGGGCGGCCTATCGAAGCGAATGAAGGCGAGAACTTAGTTGCAGGGCGTCAAATCTCTCGGGTTCGTCAGACTTGAAATTCCTTGCCCGGGCTGCGGCAAGGCGAGCCTTCAGCTTTTGAGGGATGCGGTCGACAACGACATGTTCACCTGTCCGAACTGTGGCAAGTCGATCGATCTCACGACAACGGACTGGCGCGGCTTTCTTGAGCACGCTGCGGAAGTTTTATGGCCGCATCAACGAGGCGGCCGCGGCGAAGACGCCAAAATAGCTACGGTCAATTCTCGCCGAAGCCTGTTGACGTGCCGCCTTGTCACGGTGAAGCTCGCAGTTTGTAGGCACGGATTGGAGGGCGAAATTTGGCGCGCATCATCGGCATTTTCCTCGCTGGCCTGTTCGTGCTGCTGCCGATCTTCGTCACGGTGGTGGTGATCGCCTGGATCGCCTCGTTCCTCAGCTCCTATGCCGGGCCCGGCAGTTTAATCGGCCGGCTGATCTCAGCACTCGGTCTCAATGTCCTCTCGTCGCCGACCGGGGCCTATTTCCTCGGCCTGCTCATGATCATCGGCGGCATCTTCCTGCTCGGGATTTTGGTCGAGTCGCGCCTCAGGCCTTGGATCCAGGGCGGGCTCGATTGGCTGATGCGGCGCATCCCGCTCGTCTCCAATGTCTACGATCTTTCCAAGCGCTTCGTCGCCATCGTCGATCGCGGCCAGGGCGGCGACGACGATCTCAAATCGATGAGCCCGGTATGGTGCTTCTTCGGTGGCGAGGGGGGTGCCGCGGTGCTGGCGCTGATGCCGAGCGCAGAGCCCGTCATCGTCGGCGAGCATCGCTATCTCGGCGTGCTGGTTCCCTCCGCCCCGGTGCCGATCGGCGGCGCGCTGATCTATGTGCCGGAGGAATGGGTCAAGCCAGCCGAAGGCGGCGTCGAGCGGCTGATGAATGTCTATGTGTCGATGGGCGTCACGCCGCCGATGTCGAAGCCGAGCGGGGCGATGATTGAGGCGGGGAAGACCGCGCTTGCGGGACCGAAGAAGGCGCCCAAGAAACCGCCGCGTGTTGCTTCACCTAAGGCCCCAAGGGGCGCCTGATGTCCGAGCATCCGGGGCATCCAGTAATCCCCGTTTCCGTCACTTCGAACATGCTGCCCCACAGTGGGCTTTCGTCTTACGCATGAAGGGCATGGCGGTTTGGCTGCGACCGCTGAATAATAATCGCCAAGCGTAACTCGACTTTCACACGAGAACTAATCCTCGCGCTCCGTGGCGACCGTATCCTGTCCGAAGTTTTGGACATGGAGCGTCGCTGGTGCAGGATTTCGATACGGAATGGGAAGTCAGTGTCCGCCTCAGGCGGCACAGTTGGCTCCTGCATGCGCGCGTCGTTGAGTTTAGAATGCGCGCGCTCGCCGATGCCATCCGCGCCAAATACAACTCCGATCAACCACACGTGCCCGCGGGCAGCCGATGGCGGGCAGTGGACGCGATGCGGACGGTGGCGCGGGCAGTGGCGTCGGGAGTGGTCCGACAGGAACCCAAGTCGTTCAGACGTTTCACGGGGACGAGGTGGCACCCAAGTCAGGCTGAGTAATGGACAAACGGCTGATGTCACTCCCGGCCAAGCGGCGCGTCACGCAATCGCACAAGCCGAAGCAGAACGGCTAATTCGCCAGGTGCGAGAAGTCGATCCGAGTTGGAATCCGGGCCCAAGATTGTCTGATCCAAATTCTGTTGAGGGTGAAATTACGAGGTCTGAGGCTGAAGCCCGAGAAGCGGAAACACGGCTTCGCGACCTCGCGCAGCAGCCGGCAGACAGTTTGATGGAGGCTTATAGGAGTCTGCATGGACTTGACCTATTTGGCGAGCCAAACTGGTCGCGCAAGCAAAATACCGTCGCCCATTGTAGTGCTGATGACCTGGTTGCCGTTGGTGTGAATTCCGATGCGCCAAGTGGTTATACGCTTCGAGACAGTTTTTCCGCGCTAGACATGCGGCAGGCGCTTTCCCAGAAATACCCAGAACTGATGAGCACGGAGAACAGCGGCCAATTTTCCAAAGATTCACTGTTTCACGCCGAGGCAAGCTGCCTGATGCGGCTTGCTCGCGCCGCTGGAGGTACATTGGAGGGGAAGGTGGTCGAAATGCGTGTGGATCGAGAAATGTGCTGGCGGTGTAAGAAGGTTTTGCCGACAATCGGATTGGAGTTGGGCAATCCAAAAGTTACCGTTATTGATGCCACCGGTGTGACGAGTACCATGCAAAACGGCGACTGGGTGAAGTAAGGAAAACGCAGTGAGAAAGCACAGCTATTTCGATTCACATCAGTTCGAGGGATGGCCCGACCCAAAAGAGTTAAGGCCGTTCTTCTTTGCTCCGCCGGGGAAAGAATGGTTTCACACCGGGGGCAACGATACGGCAGGCCTAGATGCCGAAGGCATCGACGGGACAGACCATTTGAATTCAAACGGGGGCCGTGTTGACCTTACTCTTTATATGTGGGGAATTCCCGAACTCGGAGTGCTGCTGATCTATCATAAACACGGGGGAGGTAGCAGTCTTGCCTACAGCTCCAAAGGTGACCTGGCTCGCTTGCGCGAGTGGGTCCGCAGTTTGCACAGCACGCCGCTGCCGGTCGGCCTGTTCATTCCATTCGACAAAGCCTATTCGGCGGTGAAGGAGTTCATCGAGACGGATGGAAAGCTGCCAAAATCTATAGAGTGGATCGCGAACAAGGACCTGCCGCAGGGCACGTTTCCTGATCCGTGAGACTCCAAGCTGGCGGTGTCACGCTAACTGACGCGAAACGCGGAGCGAAGCAGGTTCGCCATGGCGATGGCGTAGATCGCTCCCGCCATGACGTCGACGACGCGGGCGATGAAGATGGCGCTGCTGTCCTGCGGCAGGGGCGAGAGTCCGAGCCCGAGCACAAGCAGGAAGGTCGAAAGGCCAATAGTGTAGGCCGGCGCCATGTCGCCGCCTTTTTCGATTTTCTGCGCAAACAGAAGTCCGCCCAGCAGCGTGACGAGGAACAGAAAGGCGGGGGAGGGCAGCAGCACGACAAGAATATAGGCGATGGTCGCGCCAAACCCGCCGATAAGATTGCCGAGAATCAATCCAGTGGCGGTGCCGCCGCCGCGCGTAGCCGGTTGTCGCAAGATGCCGATCACGGTCAGCACCGTGACCACGGTCACCGGCGAGAGTGTCAGCATGAAATAGATCACCAGGCTCATCAGCGCGGCGGTATTGGCAAGCGCCGCCGCGACGGGTGTGGCCTGGTGGTGTTGGACGCTGGAGCCTTGCTCAGCATCGCGCGGCGCAGGGAAGATCGCGTGCGCGGCGAATGCCAGCACCACCGCCAGCACGCTTCCGGCAATCAAGGTGTAGACGAGCCCGTATGCGAGCTCGGGGACTCGATCGCGAGCAGCGGCACGACCGCGGTGGCCATGAGGAAAACATTGGCGACGACGACGGCTTGACCACGAGCAATCAGCAGAAACTCGAGAAAGACCAGCAGCGAGATCGCGAGCGCCAGGACGAAGGGGCTGTCGACGAAAAGCTGGGCGATCAGCGTCGCGAAGGCGCACGCGACGACCATCACGGCGACGAATCCGATCCCCTGCTTGAGGCTTATGGGTCCGCGACCCGCCGCCAAGAGTTGCACGGCCAGCATGGCCGGCAAAAACGGAAAGTCCCAGCCCAACACTTCGCCGAGCGTCAGGCCGCCCGCGGCGGCGAAGGCGATCCGGAATACGGTCGCGGCCGAGGCGGGTGCCCGCGCCGCCTCGTTCCGCGTGGAGATGGCTTCAGCTGACATAGGTCATGATGGCTACGATCCGCATCCACAGAGCACCGATCGCGTTCACGATGGTATTGTCGGTGGCGTAGACAAGCACATTGGCCTGAGAGCCGTAGCGCATGCCTTGCACGTACTGAGTCTTATCCAAATCAATTTTCACGACGAAGCGCTGCGGATTGCGGATCAGCCCCATCGACTCATTGATCTTAGGGAGTCCCGTGGCGGGATCGATTGATTCTTGCGACACGCCCCAACCGATGCTTTGCACCTTGCCGGTGAAGATGCGGCCTGGGAGCACGTCGAGCACAACGTCCACTGGGGCGTCTGGTTTGATGTTCCCGAGGCTGTTCTCCCGGAAATTTGCGGCGAACCAAACGTCACGCGCATCGATGAAGGTCAGGGCGGCTTGGCCGACCGCGACGAACTGGCCAACGGTCAGCTGTAAATTGGTGACCACGCCGTCGGATGGAGCCAATATGGTGGCGTGAAGAAGATCGAGCTTAGCCTTCTCGACCGCGGCAAGAGCCTCACGAAATTGCGGATTGTCCGCCCCCTTGGGCCCGAGCTCTTGCTTGGCGCGTTCGAGCTCGGCCTCGGCTTCTCGAACGCCGGCCTCAGCTGATTGGATTTGCGCGGTGGCCTGGTCCTTGCGGGCTTCGGCATAGATGCCTTTCTCGACGAGCTCGAAGATGCGTGCAACCTGTTCGCGCGTGTTGTCTCGCTTTGCTTGGGCCGTAACTAGACGTTCCTGTGCCGAGCTAACCCCAGCCGTACTCGCTCCGATGGATTGGCCAACGCCGGCCAACCTGGCCTGTGCCTGCTCAAGGGCGATCGTGAAGGGCTGCGGGTCGATACGGAACAACACCTCGCCCGCATTGACCTTCTGATTGTCGGAGACATTGACCTCCATCACGCGCCCTTCGACCTCCGGCGCCATGCGCACGATGAAGGCTTGAACGGTGGCTTGCGACGTGTAGGGGGTAAGCCGGTCCGCGATCACCGAATAGGCAAACAGGATCACGATCAGGCCGAGGACGATCAGCGTCCAACGCCTTACGGGATCGCGTGGAGTGTCGTTCTTAGCGGTCACTCTTCTCAGCCATCGTCTAACGCTCGACTTTTCTAATGGGGAGGTGCGGCGATGATCCCGAGTGAACCCAGTCCGCTCACCGTCAATTGGACGGCAACCGCGGTCAACAGAACCCCGAACACAACTTCAGAAATAACCAGACTGGTGGGATTTAGGCGCTTTGCCAATTTATCGATGTTGGCAAAGACCAAATAGTCGAAGGCGCCAACCAATAACACGAGGCCTAAAACCAATCCGACGCTCGCCACCGAGCTTACCTCGTCGGACGCAATGATCAATATCGTGATGCCGACGGGGTTCAACATATACGGTATCGCCAGCGGGTAGACCGCGATGTGGTCCGGATCCGCCGGAACCTCAGTGTCCTCAACGACCTTTTTGCCCGGACCCGCCACCATCTCGATCGCGAGGATGGCCAGGATGATTCCGCCGGCGACCGCAATGGCGCCCCGGCTGATGTGGAGGAGCTGCATCAGCAGCGCGCCGAATGCGAACAGGACGAGCGCGGTAATGACCGCCGTCCTAACCATCCGCCGACCTACACGCCGCTGCGTCTCCGCATCGAAGTGCTTGGTTTTTTCGAGGAACGGCACGAGCGCAATTTTGGGACCCATGCCGATCAGCAAGAGCAGAAGGAGCTTCGCCACCAGTTCGAAATCGATTACCGAGAAATCCATTTAAGAACCCGCTTTCTCGCTTGTTGAGCGGCTGACGGCGCCCGCTACCCTCAACGGATTTCGACGGAGGTTACGAAGTCGATCCGTCGCGCCGGGCTGGCAACTGATATTACGGCCAATCCGAGTGTCAAGCAGCCGCATCCGATCGATCGTCTCTCGCACCGAGCCAAGTCTGCAGCACCGTCCAAAGTATCGCCAGCGTTGTCGCGCCGATGAACATGCCCGTAAAGCCCCAGGCCACCAGCCCGCCGATCACCCCGACGAACAGCACTAGCAGTGGCAACTGACCACTGCGGGCGATCAGCATCGGCTTCACAAAGGTATCGACCCCCATGAGCAGGACAACGCCCCAGACGGCCGTAAAAATGGCCCATCCCATCTCGCCCTCGTCGCCCAACCATATTGCCACCGGCAGCCAGACCGGAACCGGCCCCAGCTGGATAACGGCGAAGAAGAACGTCACGGCGGCCAGCGCGATGGCGCCCGGGACGCCGGCGATAGCGAAGCCGATCCAGGCGAGCACGCCTTCCAGAAGGGCCGCTCCGATAACGCCAATCGCAACGCCCCGTATGGCCCGCCCGGCGGCATCCAGCAGTTTGGGCCCTTCCGGCCCAGCGATACGCACCGCAATGTCGGAAGCCAGCCGCAGTGTCCGGCCTCCCGAGGCATGAATTATCGCTGCCACGACGACGCCCAAGAATATCTCGATCACGGCACTCGCAAGGCCGAGGCTTCGATCCAGCAGCCAGCGTCCCGCGGCGGCAAGCTGAGGTTGGTACTGTTGCAGCACGCCCAGGCCGTCGCGCTGCAGTTCTTGCCATGCCGCCGTAGCCTTGTTCCCGAGCAGAGGTAGACCCGCAATCCAATCGGGCAAGTTGGGAATTCCCTCCGCGCTGGCGGCGCTCAGCCACCGTTCGGCGACCCCCACGAGGTCGGCTACGGAGAAACTGAGATAGATCAAAGGCACGACCGTAATTGTAATGGCGACTGCGCCGAACAGCACCGCAGCCAAACGCCGCCGTCCGTTCAACAGATCCGCCATTCGATCGAACAGCCCTGATGTGGCCGTGGCAATAATAGCTGCGTAGGTGATGATCCCGGCGAAGGGCAACAACACGCGGAAAGTTGCTGCTATCAGCAGCAACACCAGCAACAATGCCAGCGCTGTCTCAATGATGCGCAGGCGCTGACCGCTTTCGGTGGCCGTTTCTTGCATGGCAGTGCCTCGCTATCTGGATCGGGACTCGGATTGAACGGCCTTGCGGTGCTGGGTCCCCTGAGAGACCCACAGGAATTCGGAGACCTTGAAGAAAAATGCCGTGGTCCAACCGAACAGTAGGATTCCGTTCACACCTTCAAGGGCACTGGCAAGCCGCCATTCGCCGGACAGCGTGACGTCGCCATAACCAATCGTGGCGAACGTGACTGCTGAAAAATACACGGCTTCCTCGAAGCTTCGCAATTCTCCTGCCAGCCGGTAGGCCGCAGCCCACAGCACGATCTCGACAATATGAGCCACCACAAATCCGACAACGAAAAAACAGCTGATACTTAACCGAAAGAGTGGCGGCAGTTTTTTCGCTTTTGTGAGAGGCTTTCGCGCAATACGGAACAGCAGCAGGACCGCTGCGGCATGAATGATGATGGTGACCAGCAGCACGCCAGTTGCCGTGATAAGTAAGAGTATCATTGCCCGCCCTCCAAGAAATCGATTTAAGAACCCGCTTTTTCGCTTGTGGAGCGGCTGACGGCGCCGCTGCCACCTCAACGGATTTCGATGGAGGTTACCAAGTCTATCTGGGGCAGCAAGCGCGAGGGCGGCCTCAATTCGCGAATTTGAAATGCAGCACGTCGCCGTCCTTCACGACGTATTCCTTGCCTTCTAGCCGCAGCTTGCCTGCGTCGCGGGCGCCGGCTTCGCCGTTGAGGGAAACGTAGTCGTCGAAGGCAATGGTCTCGGCGCGAATGAAGCCCTTCTCGAAATCGGTGTGGATGACGCCCGCGGCTTGCGGGGCGCGGGTGCCCTTGGTCACGGTCCAGGCGCGGGCTTCCTTCGGCCCTGCGGTGAAATAGGTGATCAGCCCGAGCAGCTTATAGCCCTCGTAGATCAGCCGGTTGAGACCTGGCTCTTTCAGCCCCAACTCCGCGAGGTAGGCCGCGCGCTCATCAGCAGGCAACTCTGCCAGTTCGGACTCGATCTTGGCGGAGATGACGACGCATCCGGCGCCTTCTTGTTTTGCGCGCTCCTCGACCTTGCGTGAGAGTTCGTTGCCGGTCGCAGCCGAGGCCTCGTCGACATTGCAGACATAAAGCACAGGCTTCGCGGTCAGAAGTTGGAGTCCCTTGAACGCCGCTTCTTCGTCCTCGGAGATTTGCGTGAGCCGCGCCGGCTTGCCTTCGCGCAAGAGGGGGAGAATGCGCTCGATCAGCTCTTGCGCCTTCTTCGCCTCTTTGTCTTGCGCGCGGATCTTCTTTTCCAGTTGCGGCAGGCGGCGCTCGAGACTGTCGAGGTCGGCGAGCATCAGCTCGGTCTCGACCGTGTCGGCGTCGGAGATCGGGTCGATCTTGCCCTCGACATGAATAATATCGTCGTCCTCGAAGCAGCGGACGACATAGGCCACAGCGTCGACCTCGCGGATCACGGCGAGGAACTGATTGCCGAGGCCTTCACCTTTGGAAGCGCCACGCACCAAGCCGGCAATATCGACGAAGGTGAGCCGCGTTGGGAGAATCTGCGCGGATTTGGCGATGGCCGCGAGTTTGTCGAGCCGCTCGTCAGGCACGGGAACGTCGCCGACATTGGGCTCGATGGTGCAGAACGGATAATTGGCCGCGGCCGCGGCCGCGGTCTGCGTCAGCGCGTTGAACAGGGTGGACTTGCCGACATTCGGCAGTCCGACGATGCCGCATTTGAAGCCCATTACGACGATCCCAACCAGCGGCGGAGCATGCCGGCGAGCGCGCCTTCTGGCGGCTTGGGTTCGGGCTCGACGCTTTTGGCCTTGGCCGATTTGCTCTCGGGCTTCTGCTTCGCTTCCGCTTCTGGCTCGTCTTCGGTCTGCATGGCGTAGGCGATGCGAGACTGGAACTTGTCGTTCTCGCCGCGCGCAAGCGAAGGCGCTTCGCTCGCAATCGCGCCGAGCAGCGGCTCGAGCCAGGCATGGTCGGCTTTGGCGAAGTTCTGCAGCACGTAATGCACGACCTGATCTTTCCGGCCGGGATGGCCGATGCCGATGCGGACGCGCACATAATCATTGCCGAGATGGGAGGACATCGATTTCAGCCCGTTATGCCCCGCAACGCCGCCGCCGGTCTTCACCCGCACTTTGCCGGGCGCGAGATCAAGCTCGTCGTGGAACACGATCACGTCGTCGAGCTCGAGCTTGTAGAAGTGGACGGCTTCTTGCGCCGACTGACCAGACTCGTTCATGAAGGTCGCGGGCTTCAGCATAACGACTTTCTCGCCGCCGAGCTTGCCTTCGCAAGTCCAGCCTTGAAAGCGTTTGCGCCAGGCCGGGAAGTCGTGCGTCGCGGCAATCGAGTCGAGCGCCATGAAGCCGACATTGTGCCGGTTGAGCGCGTATTGCGCCCCCGGATTGCCGAGGCCGACGAACAGTTTCATGAGGCACCCAGTAGAACGCGGGGTGAGAGAGCCCGCAGAAGGGACGACTATTTCTTTTTCTCGTCCTTCTTCTTCTCGTCCTTCTTCGGCTCGTCTTTCTTCGCCTCGGCGCCCTCGGCAGGAGTGGCCTCCGCGCCAGCCTCCGTCGTGACGGCGGCGGCCGTGGGCTTCGCCTCGTCCTCGGCGGAGCGGCCGACGATGGTGGCGATGGTGAAGTTGCGTTCGGTGATGGTGGGCTTCACGCCTTCAGGCAGCTTCATCGCCGAGATATGCACGGAGTCGCCGATCTCGAGCCCGGTCAGGTCAATATCGAAATGGTTGGGAATGGCGTCAGCGGGGCAGCGCACCTCGATCTCGTGGCGCACGACGTTCAAGATGCCGCCGCGCTTGATACCCGGGGAAGCAATTTCGTTGAGGAAGTGTACGGGCACCGCGACGGTGACCGTCGCGTCCTTGACGACGCGCATGAAGTCGACATGGATGGGGAAGTCGCGGACGGGGTCGAGCTGGACACTGCGGGGAATGACCCGGGTCTTCTTGCCGTCGACGTCGAGCATGAAAATCGTGCTCTGGAAATGGCCGGTCAGAAGCTGCAGCCGGATGGCCTTGTCGTCCACGGCAAGCGGGACGGGGTCTTCGCCGCCGCCATAGAGGATGCCCGGAATGCGCCCCTCGCGGCGCACCGAACGCGCCCCGCCTTTGCCGGAGCGCGGCCGCGCCCATGCCTTCAGTTCCAACGACTCAGCCATAACAGCCTCCAAAGCCTAGAAAAACATAAGGGCCGCGAACGGGCCCCAACCCACGCCGCACGGTCTAACATTCGAACCGGGGCTGATTTTGAACGGCTTATAACCTTGGGCAAGGCTCCTGACAATGGGGCCAATGCCGCTGCCGCCGGCTGATCTGAGGGGGCCGATTTATGCCATGCGGCGTTGGCGCCGGTGCCGCGCGGTCCAGACAACCCCAATCATTCGGCGTAGGATCAAAGCCTGAAGAGTCAGAGGAGAACACCATGCCGCATAGCGTTTACAAAGTTATCGAAGTGATCGGCACCAGCACGAAGTCCTGGGAAGACGCCGCCAAGATGGCGGTCGAGCTGACCGGGGAGCATTTGCGCGACTTGCGCGTGGCCGAGGTCATGGCGCAGGACCTGGTCATTACCGACGGCAAGGTGGAGGCCTACCGGACCAAGCTCAAGGTCTCCTTCAAATATGAAGGCGGCCACTAAGCGGTCCGAGCATAGTCCGGCGTCTCACCTAGTAGAACAGGCTGGAGACCGATTTCTCCTCGGCGGTGCGGGCGATGGCTTCGGCCAGCAGCGGCGCGATCGGCAGCACCCGGATATTCTTTGCCTTGACCACGGACTCGCTTGGCATGATGGAGTCGGTGATGACGAGTTCCTTCAGCTGCGAGCCGGTGATGCGCGCGGCGGCACCGCCCGACAGCACGCCGTGAGTGATATAGGCGGTGACGAGCTTGGCGCCGTGTTTCAGCAACGCCTCGGCGGCGTTCACCAGCGTGCCGCCGGAGTCGACAATGTCGTCGACCAGCACGCAAGTGCGGCCCGAGACGTCGCCGATCACGTTCATCACTTCTGAATCGCCAGGCCGCTCGCGGCGCTTGTCGACGATGGCGAGCGGCGCGTCGATGCGCTTGGCAAGACCGCGGGCGCGAACCACGCCGCCAACGTCCGGCGAGACCACCATGAGATTGTTCTTGTCGAACACCTGCTTGATGTCGTTCACCATCACCGGTGCCGCGAACAGATTGTCGGTCGGAATGTCGAAGAAGCCTTGAATCTGCAACGCATGCAGATCGAGGGTCAACACGCGGTCGGCGCCGGCGCGCACGATCATATTGGCGACGAGCTTGGCCGAGATCGGTGTGCGCGGTCCTGGCTTCCGATCCTGGCGTGCATAGCCGAAATAGGGAAGGACGGCGGTGATGCGCCTGGCCGAAGCGCGCTTCAACGCATCGATGATGATCAGCAGCTCCATCAGATGGTCGTTGGCGGGCGCGGAGGTCGATTGGATGACGAATACGTCCTCGCCGCGGACGTTCTCCTGCACCTCGACGAAGATCTCCATGTCGGCGAAACGCCGCACGATGCATTTGGAGAGCGGGAGCTTAAGGTAAGCGGCGATCGCCTCGGCGAGAGGGCGGTTGCTGTTGCCTGCAACCAATTTCATGGAACCGCTCCTCGATGACCGGCCCTGGCGCCTGGCCTGACGCACTGGCCGAGGCCGCTTGTAACAAGGCTAGTGGCGCCCTGTAAACCGAGGCTGTCACGCCGGCTGTGGATGTCGCAGGGCGCGGCCGATCAGGACTTGGGCAACAGCTTGATGATGCCACTGGCGGCAGCGCCCGCGGCGGCGTCGGCGATGGCCCCCCAGGGACCGCTTAGCGAGCCTTTGGGGATGAGATTCTGCTGTGTGACATTGCCGAGGGACCTGCCGTTCGGATCCAGCACCTGCCAGTCGATCTTGATGGTCTCCTTGCCGCCGCCTGCGTCGGTCACTGAGACGGTGCCTTTGACGGTATAGAGGTTGCGGCCGGCACTCTCGCTGCCGCCCGCAAGCTTCACGCCGCCGGCATAGAGCCTCTTCTTGATGGCTGCGGTCAGCGAGGAGCGGCCGTCGCCCGGCGCGCCAGTCACATAAGGGACCTGGGCCATGACCGGACCTTTGGCTACGGGTGCCGGTGCCGGCGTTGTGGCCGGTGCCGTGGTGGTACCGGTGGGGGCAGGGGATGGAGCGCTCGAAGAGCCTCCCGACAGGACGCCGCGCTTCGGCATGCCGGCGGCGATTTGCGAGGTCGATTTGCCTGCAATGCTGCGAAGGGCGGCACTATCGACGCCACTCCAGGGATCGGAGGTCGGGCGGGACGCGATGGCCTCTTCGCCGGAAAAGCGGGCGACGCGGGCGCCCTTGGAATCGGTGATGTCCCAGATATAGGAGACCCGAGCTCCCTTCTTTTCGGGGGAGGCGGCGAGGTAGCCGCGCATGGTGTAGTCGCCGCCGCCGCTCGTCACCAGAGTGAGGCTTCGCTCTTTACCCGCGGCGATGAGGGCGGTGCTGAGTTCGGCCGCCACATTCGGCGGCGGCCCGATAATGGGCGCGATCACCATGGTGGTCGAGCCGGAGAAAATGCTGGAACTGAAGAAGCTGCTGGTGGAGACGCTGGCGCCGCCGCCACAGGCGCAGAGACACCCCGCCGCCATGATGACTAACGCCCTGGCCGCGATATACTGAAGCCGGTCGCGCAAGCGACGTAGATCCGCGCCCAACAAAATACTCCCTCTGTTGGCCGCAAAGCAGCCCTCGCGGGTTTATCAGGCCCCCGCGATGGGGCTCACAACCCTCTCCCAAACAACAGCTTACCTGCCCCGCCGGGTTTGCGTCCAGTTTAAGCATAGGCCGCCGCCACGGTGCCACAGCTTATGGTGAAGGAGGATCAGGTGAGCAGGATGGCGGAAATTTGGCGGCCATAATCTGGCTCGCCGTGATGTTGGGAGCGTCGATAGGAAAACAGCCTTGTTTCGTCGCAATAGGTGCAAAGTCCAAGGTCGGTAATGGCGCTAACGCCCGCTTTCGCCAGCCGTTCGGCGACATAGCCGGTTAAATCGAAATGTGGCTCGCCGGAATCCGGGTCGTTCGCAAAGAAGGGGCCGGCGTCTTCATCTTCCGCGAGGAAGCGCTCGACATAGTCGGCGCCGACCTCATAGGCCTTTTGCGAGATGGCGGGACCGATTGTCGCGGCGATGCGATCGGGCCGTGCGCCGAGACCGACCAT
Source organism: uncultured Alphaproteobacteria bacterium (assembly GCA_963764005.1). Classification (GTDB taxonomy): domain Bacteria; phylum Pseudomonadota; class Alphaproteobacteria; order Rhizobiales; family Methyloligellaceae; genus Methyloceanibacter. Next base: position 181,275 of record CAVXQX010000003.1, read on the forward strand.
GGCCTCGACCGTGGACTCGACGATGCCGGAGAGCGCGCCGCGCCAGCCGGCGTGCGCGGCGCCGATCACGCGCGCTTGGGCATCAAAGAACAGAACGGGTGCGCAATCGGCGGTCAGTACACCGATCGCGAGCCCCGGCACATTGGTGACGACGGCGTCAGCCTCCGGAGCTTTGTCTGCCACCCAAGGCTTTTTGGCGACGACAGCCTTGGCGCTATGGACTTGGAACAGAGTCAGCAGCCGGTCGGGCCCGGTGCCCAACATCTCGGCGATACGGCCACGGTTCTCCGCGACGCTGCCCGGATCGTCCTTCGATCCTAGACCGCAATTGAGCGAGCTGTAGAGGCCGGTCGAGACGCCGCCTTGGCGGGTGAAGAACCCGTGGCGGACACCGTCCTGGCTCCGAAGAGCCGCCGAGCAAAACTTGGTCTTATCTGGCGTGACCATGTGGCAAGAAGATAATCGTCAGACGGCTTCCAGGAAAGGTGGCGGTGGCGGGACGCTCTCACTGGTGATGGCGAGAACTTTGAACAGATCGCCCATGACAGTCGGATCGGTGAGGCGGTCCACGCCGGAGATAATCGCTTGGCGTTGCTCCAGATTTGCCTGCTGCAAGAGGCGGTCGCGGCGGGTTTCGAGACCGAGCTTGAGCAGGAACTGCCCTTGCGACATCGGGCCGAAAGATTTCAGACCGGTGGCTGCCGCCCGACGCGCGAGATCGGCAAAGTCGACATGGGCGGACAGATCGGCCTCGCCCGGAGCTTCCAGCGGGTCGGCGAAGCGATGATCCCGCACGGCCTGCAACGTGTCGCCGAAGCCCGAACGGGCGTGGCCGTAATCGATGAACAGCGCGGCAATAGGTTTGGTTCGTGCGGCAAGCGCGGCGATGAGCTTCACCATGGCTGGCCGCGTCTCGAAGATGTCGCCGGCTTCGGCATGGTGAAGCCCGGAGGGGAGATCGAGGTCGGTTGTCTCGTCGCGCTCGATATAAATGAGAGCCTCGTGCGTACGTCCGACGCAGCGCTCGTGCCAGCCGTCGTCGCGGCGGACTATATTGGCGAATGGGCAGCGCATCGATAAATTCATTGGCGAGCAGAATGAGGGGCGCGTCCGGCACCTCTTCGATTGCGTCGAACCAACCCACATCGAAATTGCCAAGCGCATCGGCCTGAGCCTCGCGCAACACGGGACTGGTCTCGATGAGTGCGATGGAGACGCGCTTGTGCAATGCCGGCACGCTCTTGATGGCGCGGAGCGCGTCCGCCATCAGCGTGCCGCGTCCCGGACCGAGCTCGGCGAGAATGATGTTCTCAGGCTCGCCAATCGACTGCCACACGCTCGCCGCCCAAAGGCCGAGCAACTCGCCGAAGATCTGACTGATCTCGGGCGCGGTGATGAAGTCGCCCGCTTTGCCGATCGGCTGGCGCGCGATGTAATAGCCCGACGCCGGATCGGCGAGACAGGCTTCCATATAGTCGTGGACGGAGATGGGACCTTCGGAGGCGATGCGCCGCCGCAGCGAGTCACCGAGCGAAATGGCTGCTTTCGCCAGCATCACGCGGCCAGTGCCGGCTTCTGCCGCGCGCGCCAAACCAGCCAGGCGCCGATCAGGATCATCGGGATCGAATAGGCGATGCCCGGGGTGAGGATGCCGATATCGAGCGGATGTCCGGGATGCGGCTCACGCGCGAATTCGGTAATGCTGCGGAACAGGCCATAGAAGATGAGGAAGAGGCCGAACACGGTGCCGGGCCGCGTCAGCGCCAGATATTTATGCGTGGCGATGCGAAGAATGAGAAACAGCACGATGCCTTCCAGCCCCGCTTCGTAGAGCTGGCTCGGATGGCGTGGCGCCTCGCCGGCACCCGGAAACACCATGGCCCAGGGAACGTCGCTCACGCGGCCGACCACTTCGGCGTTGATGAAATTGGCGAGGCGTCCGAAGAAGAGTCCGAATGGCGTCGCGGCGGAGGCAATGTCGCCGAGCGAGAGCGGGTTGATGCCTTTGGCGCGAGAGAAGAAGTAAACGGCGGCCACAACGCCGAGCAATCCGCCATGAAACGACATGCCGCCATTCCACACGGCGGGGATCTCGATCGGGTTCGCCCAGAAATAGCTCGGCTCGTAGAACAACACGAAGCCGAGCCTGCCGCCGACCACGATGCCAAGGGTAATCCAGAGCAAGAAGTCGTCGGCTTGCGGCACCGTCAGCGGCGACTTGCCGCCCCACAGCGCCGGCCGCGACACGAGATAGCGTCCATAGAGCCAGCCGAGCAGGATGCCTGCCATATAGGCTAGGCCGTACCAGCGGATCGCCACAGGGCCGAGCTCGATCGCCACGGGGTCGATGACCGGGTAGGGGATGACGAAGAGGTCCATTGAGGCTTTGCGCTTTTCGGGAGGGTCGGCAACCCTTGACCGGCAAAGCGTTCCTGTCAAGGCGGCGCGCCGACGCCGATTTGGCCCGCTTGAATGAGTTGGCCGGGGGCCCCATAGTTCGGACCGAGGCTCAGTTAAGGCGGTACTTCATGACACAGACGAGCGGCCGGTTCTTCGATGAGATCGGCAAATTGATCACCGACGCGGCCGGTGCTGCGGATGGCGTTCGCAAGGAGGTCGAAACCATCGTCCGGGCGCAGGCCGAGCGCATCTTGCGCGACCTCGACATCGTGCAGCGGGAGGAATTCGAGGCGGTGAAGGCGATGGCGCAGAAGGCACGGGAGGAGAACGACCGCTTAAAGGCGCGTATTGCCGAGCTTGAAACTGTGGTCCTCGAAATGGACTCCGATTTGAGCGATCAGGGTCCGCCGCGGCCAATCAAGCGTGACAAGCCTAAGCCAAGTTATTGACAGAGATTCACTTTCCGCCTGCGCGGGAGTCTGGAAGCGTAACTTTCAAGGGTTAGCGCTCCCAAGATCATCCACAGCTAGTTCTAGATGGTCCACAATATTTCGAGTCACGTTGGAGTCCGCGCCGTTGGAGGCCGCGCAAACTCCGATATATAACTGATTCAACAAGTGATTCGCGGCGGCGGCGTGTTGCGTGGCGCGGAACTCTGCTCGGGGGCTACAGAGGACACGCATGGCTTCGGCACAGACTAGCTATGAACATTTTTCCAATCCGGTGGATATGGTGGAGCATATCGCCTCCACCCATGATTGGAGCTTCGAGAGGAGCACCGAGGACGAGTTGACCCTTTCGGTCGCCGGGGCGTGGTGCGATTATCATATCTCGCTCACCTGGCGGGACGATCTGGAGGCCTTGCACCTCGCTTGCGCCTTCGACTTCAAGGTGAGCAAGGCCAGGTTGGTCGAGGTTTACCGGCTATTGGCGCTGATCAACGAGCAACTCTGGCTCGGTCATTTCGATTTGTGGAAGGACGACGGCATGTTGCTGTACCGCCATGGGCTTTTGCTCGCAGGCGCCGTGACCCATGCCGGGCAATGCGAGGCTCTGCTGCGGGCGTCGCTCGAGTCTTGCGAGCGCTATTATCAGGCCTTCCAATTCGTCCAATGGGCCGGCAAGACGGCGGAAGAGGCGCTTGCCGCGACCATGCTCGAGACCCAAGGTCAGGCATGAGCCGGAGCCTCCCCGGCCCGCTTGTTCTGGTGGGGGCGGGGAAGATGGGTGGGGCGCTGCTCGCGGGCTGGCTCCGCGAAGGCTTGGACCCAAAATCGGTGATCATCAGGGATCCGTCGCCATCGCGCGAGGTCGCAGACCTGATCGCGCGGCATGAGATTGCCACCGGTGCTGCGATCGAGCCCGATGCGACGCCATCCGTCATCTTGCTCGCGGTCAAGCCGCAACTCATCGACGAGGTGTTGCCGGGCCTCGCTCCGATGATGGGCAAGGACAGTGTGCTGCTTTCGATCGCGGCGGGACGGACCTTGGCTAATCTTGCAAGCCTGCTGCCGAAGCGATCGGCCATCGTGCGGGCGATGCCGAACACGCCGGCCGCGGTCGGCCGCGCCATGACGGCTATGTGCGCCAATGACGCGGTCAGCCGCGATCAGGCGCTCAGGTGCACCATGCTGCTCGAAGGCGTCGGCGAAGTGATCTGGATCGACGACGAAAATCTGATGGATGCGGTCACGGCGGTGTCCGGCAGCGGACCCGCTTATGTTTTTCTTTTTGCCGAATGTCTCGCCGATGCGGGAATCGAAGCCGGGCTCGATCCGGATCTCGCCATGCGGCTCGCGCGCGCGACGATCGCCGGCGCCGGAGAATTGCTGCGTCTGTCGTCCGACACGCCGTCGAAGCTCAGAGAGAATGTGACGTCGCCGAAGGGCGTGACGGCCGAGGCGCTCGCCGTGCTGATGGGCAAGGGCGGTTTGAAAGATTTGATCGCGCGCGCGGTCGAGGCCGCAGCAAAACGCTCGCGCGAATTATCCTCTTAGAGACGCCGCGTCCGTCTCAGTCGGGGACGTCGTCCTCGCCGGCCGGGCCACCGAGATCTTCGGGTCCTTCGCCGGGGAGCTCGGCATCGACGGGATCTTCGCTGGTCGGCGCGTCGGGATCGTCCAAGAGTTGGGGAGCAGCGCCGGGATTGACTTGCACGCCTTGCGGACCTTGCATGTTCCTCTCGCGGCCGATCTTCACATTGCCGTGCGGCCCGACATCCATCTCGATCTCAGAACCCGGATCTTCTTCGTTTTGAATCTCATCCGACAGCGTCTGCGCGGCGACTGGCAATGCGAGCCCGCATGCGATCAGCGTGGTCACTCCCGCTAACATCATTCGCATTTCGATCCTCCCGGAATTTTGTTGTTTTGGTTTTGCGCGATTGTCACGCACGCGTCTAGTGGCCGTCCTCCGGCGGCGGGGTGTCCTCGCCCGATCCGTCCTCGGCCGGGCGCCTCGTCCGGCGGGGCGATATCGACGGGGGCCGATTCACTGCTGCCGTAGCCATCGGGTGAATGGTCGGGAGTGCCATAGTCATCGGTATGGCTCGGCGCCGGAGCGGCGCCATATGAGCCTCCGCCATCGTTGTCATCGGGCGGATAGGATTGCGCCAAGGCGCTCGACACTGCGAATCCGGCAATCAATGCAACACAGGCGCTAACAATCCTCAGCATTTGTCCCCCCTTGTTCGTTACACAGGCACCGTCAGTACAGCCTTTAAGCCACCGAGTTGCGATTGGCTCAAGGCAATATCGCCGCCATGGATGCGGGCAATGTCGCGGGCAATGGCCAAACCCAGGCCGGTCGAGCCGGCATCCTGGTTCCTGGCATGGTCCAGCCGGTAGAACGGCCGGAACACATGCTCGCGCTCGGCCTCCGGAATGCCCGGGCCGTTGTCATCCACCTCGACCACCAGCGAGCCGTCTTGCTTGCCGGCGCTGGACCGAAACATGATCGGCGAAGCGGGCCGCGTTGTTGACGAGATTGGCGACGGCGCGTTTGAAGGCGTGGCGCTTGAGCTTGACCACGAGCGGGCCGCCGCTGACGTCGATGCTGATGTCCTTGGCGCCATGGGCCTGGCTCTTCACTTCGCTCAGCAGTTCACCGATATCGGCGCTGACGGTCTCCTCGCCGGCATCGCCTTTGGCGAAGGCCATATAGTCCTCGAGCATGGCTTGCATCTCGTCGACGTCGCGGCGCATCGCCTCGATCTCGGGACTGTCCTCGAACATCGCGAGCTCGAGCTTGAAGCGGGTGAGGATGGTGCGGAGGTCGTGGCTGACGCCGGCGAGCATGGTGGTACGCTGCTCGACATGGCGTTCGATGCGGTCGCGCATCTCGACGAAGGCTTGCGCCGCTTGACGCACTTCGCGGGCGCCTCTGGGGCGGAAATCGTGCGGCACGGGGCGGCCCTTGCCGAAACTGTCGGCGGCGTCCGCCAAGCGCAGGATCGGCTTGATCTGGTTGCGCAGGAACAGAATGGCGATGGTGATCAGTACCAGCGAGGTGCCGAGCATCCACCACAGGAAGATTTGCGAATTCGAGGCGTAAGTCTGGCTGCGGCGCGCCAGCACGTGCAACACCGAGTCGTCGAGCTTGATGCGAATGTCGACATAATTGGAGCGGCCCACAGTATCGATCCAGAAAGGTCGGCCGATCTGGCGGTTGATCTCGTCGGAGAGCGTGGAGTCGAGCAGATCGAAGAACGGCTTGGATCCGGCCTCCGGCAACTCCTCATTGGGCACGATCCTGACCTTCAGCCCGAGATCTTCCTCGGCCATACGCGTCAGCGTTTCGTTGTCTTTGTCTTGCGGGTAGGAGCGATAGGTATCGATCAGCATGGCGATGTTCTGCACCGTGGCAGTCGACAGCCGTCCCGTCACCGTTGCCCAGTGCCGCTCGAGAAACACGAAGGCGACCACCGATTGCAGCAGCACCATGGGCGCGATGATGATGATCAAAGCGCGCGCATAGAGGCCCTTCGGCAATTGGTTGCCGAGCGCTGCGGCAAAGCGCCGGTAAAGCGCGCGCGGCGATAATTTGCGGGGCGGATTGTTGGGGATCGCGACCATCACTCGGAATACAATATGTAGCCTTTGCCACGGACCGTTTGCAGATAGACAGGATTGCCGGGATCTTTCTCGATCTTGCGGCGAAGGCGGTTGATCTGCACATCGACGGCGCGCTCGCCGCCGCTATCGGCGTCTTTGGCGAGCTCTTGCCTGGACACCGGCACGCCGGGACGCTGGGCGAAATAGCGCAGCAGGTCGCGCTCGCGTTCGGTCAGACGCACCGTCTCGCCGTCGAGTTTCAATTCGCCGCGCGCGATGTGGAAGACGAAATTCCCCATGTGGACTTCGCCGGAGGAGGGTGCGGTGGCGCCGCGGCGCAGCACGTTGGAGACGCGAAGCAGAAGCTCGCGCGGCTCGAACGGCTTGGCGAGATAGTCGTCGACGCCGACCTCCAAGCCCTCGATGCGCTGCTCGGGCTCGGCGCGGGCGGTCAGCATCAGGATCGGCACTTGCGAATCCTGACGCAGCGAACGGGCGAATTCGAGGCCGGTTTCGTGCGGCATCATCACGTCGAGAATGAGAAGATCGAAGGCGAGACTGCGCATGGTGGCGCGCGCGGTCGCGGCATCGATGGCGGTGGTGACGCGGAAACCGTGCTCCTGCAGATAGCGAGCAAGCAGATCGCGGATGCGGCTGTCGTCGTCGACGACGAGGATATGGGGCGCGTTATCCTCGGGGCCGCTGCCACGATGAACTTTGAGCGGCGTCGGCAAGGTCATGGCATTTCGCCTTTTCCTACATCCTCAGGGAGCGTCGGTTCGGAGGACATGATCGAGGAGACTTTGGGCCGTTCTTCGGCATTGATCATGGCTTCGAGAAAACGGCGCACTTGCGACTCCGCGTTTGGACCTGCGGCGACCAGCGCATCGGAGAGGCGCACAAGCTGCGGCGCGGCGAGGCGCTCGGCCAAAACCTTGCCCGCTTCCGTCGGGTAGAGCCGCCGCTCGCGGCGGTCGATGCTGCCGGCTTCCTGCACGATATAGCCTTGATCGATCAGCTGTTTCAGCACGCGCCCCAGACTCTGCTTGGTGATGTTGAGGATGTCGAGCAGGTCGGCAACCCGCAAACCGGAATGGCGATCGACGAAATGCAGCACCCGGTGGTGGGCGCGGCCAAAGCCGAAATCCTTCAGGATGGCGTCGGGGTCGCGGGTGAAGTCGCGATAGGCGAAAAACAGCAATTCGGCGAAGGCCAGCAGCTTGGCGTCCGGCAGCCGTGCGCCCGCGCTCCGCGCCCCGCTTTTCCGGCTCTTGGGCAGGGGCTTCTGCATGCGCGGCTCCGCTGGAATTAGGTCAGCCATGTTGACATATTTTTCCTCGTGGTTTATGTCAGTCATGTTGACTTATTTTCCGGCCATTGATACGCCTCGGGGACTGCTCGTGCAATTCTTGTCGAGCGGCTGTCCCGAAGCCATTTGATGGTTGCAAGTCCTCCAGCCGCATCAAGACGGCTGGCTCGCGGAGGGAACTTTAGAATGGCTGTCACCCCTTACGACAAACGTGAAGGCTTTATCTGGATGAACGGCGAGCTGTTGCCGTGGGGCGACGCGCGCGTGCATCTGCTCACCCATGCGCTGCATTATGGCAGCGCCGTGTTCGAGGGCGAGCGGGTCTATGACGGGGAGATCTTCAAGCTCACCGATCACAGCATGCGCCTGCATGAATCCGCCAAGGGGCTCGACTTCGAAATTCCGTATTCGGTCGCCGAGATCGACAAAGCGTCACGCGAAGTTGTCCGCGCCAACAAGCTCGTCGACGGCTATGTGCGCCCGATCGCCTGGCGCGGCAGCGAGCAGATGGGCGTCGCGGCGCAAGCCACCAAGATCAATCTCGCCATCGCGGCTTGGGATTGGGGTTCTTATTTCGATCCCGCCGCGCGCGAGAGAGGTTTGCGGCTCGCGATCGGTCATTATTTGAGACCGGATCCGCGCACGGCACCTGCGCTGAGCAAGGCGACCGGGCTCTATATGATCTGCACCATCGAGAAACATCGCGCCGAGCGCGCCGGCTATAATGACGCGCTGATGCTGGATTGGCGCGGACGGATCGCCGAGGCGACTGGCGCCAATATCTTCTTCGTCAAGGATGGCGTGCTGCATACGCCGCTGCCTGATTGCTTCCTCGACGGCATCACGCGGCGGACCGTGATCGGTCTTGCCAAGCAGCGCGGCCTGAACGTGATCGAGCGGGCGATCATGCCGGAAGAGATGGCGGAGTTCTCCGAGTGCTTCATCACCGGCACCGCCGCCGAAGTGACGCCGGTGTCGGAGATCGGGCCGTACAAATTCAAGGTCGGCGACATCACGCGCAATCTGATGGGCGACTATGAGGCCCTGGTGCGCCCGGCCAAGGCCGTCGCGGCCGCGGGGTAGACCTTCGCTCTGGCGATCCGTGCTAGGATCGCGCCCATGGACCTCAAGCAACAGATTGTAGAAGCAGCGCCGCAGTTCGATGCGGGCTTTCGCGCAGCGCTTGCGCGAGTTGCTGAAATGGCGGCGCGATGTCCGGCGCTTCAAGCGCGATGCGTTGCCGGAAGGAACCATCGAGCGGCTGATCGAGATTGCGTGTCTGTCGCCATCCGTCGGTTTGAGCGAGCCTTGGCGTTTCGTCATCGTTGCAGGACAAGACGAAGCGCGCCGCCATCCGCGCCAATTTCGAAATCTGCAACGCGGACGCGCTGGCGCAGCAGACATCGGATCGCGCCGGCCTCTACGCCAGGCTGAAACTCGCCGGCCTCGACGATGCGCCGTGTCAGCTCAGCGTGTTCGCCGATCCGTCGACGCTGCAAGGAGCGGGGCTCGGCCGGCTCACCATGCCGGAGACGATCAATTATTCCGTCGCCATGGCGATCCATACGCTGTGGCTCGCGGCGCGGGCCGAAGGGCTCGGCATGGGCTGGGTGTCGATCATCGATCCGGCGAGCGTGACAGAAATTCTTGAGGTTCCGGCGGAATGGGTGCTCATCGGCCATCTGTGCATCGGTTATCCGGAAGCGGACGCCGATCGGCCGGTGCTGGAGAGCGAAGGCTGGGAAAAGCGCCGCTCGCCCGAGGCCAGGATCCTCTATCGCTGAGGCGATGGCGCCTCAAACCAGCACTTGATCCTGCAACCGTCCCGCGTCACACTTTCCGGTAATAAGAGGGGGAGGGGGCGATGCAGAAGCAATTGGTGGCCGCCATTTTTGCGTGCCTGCTCGGCGCGATGCTGAGCTATTTGCCGGCCGGCGATGCGAAAGCCGGTCTCGCTTCCGTCCCCAATTTTTCCGCCACGCTCCAACAGCAGAATTTGGTGACGCAAGCCAAGGTCTGGCGCGACTGCCAGAGGATCGCGCGCTGCCATGGCTGCACGCCGGTCTATCGCTGCCGCTCCTGTTCTTATGAGAAGAAGTGCTATGGGCGGCTTTGCGAATGGGGCGATGTCTGCGTCTGGGGGCCCTATATCCCGCTCGCGCCGAAGGGCGTGCGGGTTTACTGAGCTACTCCGCCGCGTCCTTGTCGTCGTCCCAGCGTGAAAGCGCTTCGGCGTCGCTGGTCTCGGCTTCGACCCAGCGCTCGCCGTCGCTTCCGGACTCGCATTTCCAGAACGGCGCGTGGCTCTTGAGATAATCCATGAGGAATTCGGCGGCGCGGAAGGCGGGCTCGCGGTGCTCCGAGGCGGTGATGACGAGCACGATGTTGTCGCCGGGCTCGAGCCTGCCATAGCGGTGCACGATGAGGCTCGCTTGCAGGGGCCAGCGCGCATGCGCGTCGGCTTCGATGCGCGCGAGCTCGGCCTCGGTCATGCCGGGATAATGTTCGAGCGTCATGGCATCGAGGGTCTTGCCGCCCGAGGACGAGCGCATGGTGCCGGTGAAGCTGACGATGGCGCCGATATCGGTGCGGCCGGATTTCAGCTTGGCGATCTCGGCGCCGATGTCGAAATCCTGTTCCTGCACGCGGATCATCCTAGCCTCCGGTGACCGGCGGGAAGAACGCGATCTCTCGAGCGGCTCCGATCAGGGCATTCGGCCTGACATGCGTTCTGTCGATCGCGGCGCGAATGACTTCGGACCGCTCGAAGGCATGCGCGAATTCGGGCCCGCGCGTTTTCTGCCATTCGATCAGCTCGGCGATTGTCGTCACCTTGGCGGGCAGCGCGATGTCCTCTGCGGCGATGCCGGTCTTTTCCCTGACCCAGGCGAAATAGAGCAGCCGCATCATTCCTCGTCCTTGATGACGTGACGCACCGCGGCGAGCAGATAGTCGTAGCCGGTGTAGAGCGTGAGGATCGCGGAGATCCACAACAGCGTGAGACCGAACTGCGTTGTGTAGGGCCAGATCTTGTCGCCGGCGCTACCGGCGAGCAGAAAGCCAATGGCCAGCATCTGCAAAAAGGTTTTCCATTTGGCGACGCGGGTCACGGGCACGCCGACGGCGAGCGTGCCCAAAAATTCGCGCAAGCCCGAGACGAGAATTTCCCGGCAGAGAATGATGACGCCGGCCCAGAGCGACCAGCCGGCGATGGTCTGGTCGGCGGCGAGCATCAGAAGTGCCGCGGCAACGATCAGCTTGTCCGCGATCGGATCGAGCATGCGGCCGATGGCGCTTTGCTGCTCCCAGGCGCGGGCAATATAGCCGTCGAGAAAATCGCTGACGCCGGCGGCGATGAAAATCCACATCGCCACCCAGCGGCCCCAATCGCCTTTGACGAAGAAGCAGGCGACGAGCGCCGGGATGGCAAGGATGCGGCCATAGGTCAGGATGTTCGGCAGGTTCACCGAACGCCCGCGCCGCTGCCCAGTCACATTTCCTCGCATCGCATCGGATTCCCGATTCATCTCAATAGCCTATCCACGTTCGTGAAAGTGATCATAGATCGCCTTGGCCATGGCTGCGCTGATGCCTCCGACCGCTTCGAGGTCGGCGATACCGGCGCGGCTCACGGCCTTGGCGGAGCCGAAATACTGAAGCAAAGCGCGCTTCCGGGTCGGCCCAATGCCCGCAACTTCGTCGAGCGGCGAGACACCGATGGTCTTCTTGCGCCTGGCGCGATGGGCGCCGATGGCGAAGCGGTGGGCCTCGTCCCTCAAGGTCTGGAGACAATAAAGCACAGGATCGCGCGGCTCCAAAATCAGGGGTTCGCGGCCTCTGATGTAGATACGCTCGCGGCCGGCATTGCGGTCGGGTCCCTTGGCGATGGCAGCCACGATAATGTCGCTGAGGCCGAGCCCGTCGAGTACTTCGTGCGCGGCGGAGAGTTGTCCCGGTCCACCATCGATCAGCACGAGATCGGGCGCCGCCCAGCCATGCGGCTCTTCTTTTTCTTTCGCGAGCTTGGTGAAGCGTCGCGTCAGCATCTCGCGCATCATGGCGTAGTCGTCTCCGGGAGTCAGGTCCTCGCTCTTCATATTGAACTTGCGATACTGACTCTTGATGAAGCCTTCCGTGCCGGAGACGATCATGGCGCCGACCGGATTGGTGCCGGAGATATGGCTGTTGTCATAAACCTCGATACGCTCGGGCAGATCCTCCAGCTCGAACAATTCCGCGAGACGCGTGTAGATCGCTTGTTGCGATGACGATTCGGCAAGCCGCCGCGCCAGTGCCTCGCGCGCATTGGCGAGCGCATGCATGACCAGCTCCTTCTTCTCGCCACGCTGCGGCGTCAGCACGCCGACCTTGTGGCCGGCGCGAAGCGACAGCGCCTCGGCGAGCAGGCGGCGACCGGGCAGCGCCGCCGACAGCAGAATGAGTTTCGGTGGCGGCTTGTCGTCGTAGAATTGCGCGATGAAAGATTCGAGCACCTCGTCGGCGGGCAGCGATTTGTCGGCGCGCGGAAAGTAGGCGCGGTTTCCCCAATTGTTGCCGCCACGGAAGAAGAATACCTGGATGCAATTCTGCCCCGCCTCTTGATGGATGGCGAAGACATCGGCCTCCCTTACGGTGCGCGGGTTGATGCCCTGATGCGACTGGACGTGTGAGAGCGCCGTGAGCCGGTCGCGGAAGCTCGCCGCGCGCTCATAGTCCTGCTTCAGGCTCGCATCGTCCATCAGCGCATGCAGTCTGTGTTTCACCACATCGCTCTTGCCGGTGAGAAATTTCAGCGCCTGGTCGACGAGGAGGCCGTAATCCTCCGGCCGAGATTTCGCCGGTGCAAGGCGCGCTGCAACGCTTGATCTGAAACAGCAGGCAGGGCCTCGTGCGGGCCTCGTAATAGGAATCCGAGCAGGACCTGAGCAGGAAGGCGCGTTGCAGCGTGTTGATGGTGCGGCCGACGGCGCCGGCCGAGGCGAACGGGCCGAAATATTCGCCTTTGCGGTTCCGCGCACCGCGATGCTTCAGGATTTGCGGGATCGGATGGTCGCGGGCGATCATAATGAAGGGGAAGGATTTGTCGTCGCGCAGCACCACGTTGTAGCGGGGCTTCAGCCGCTTGATGAGATTGGCCTCGAGCAGCAGCGCGTCGATCTCGGTCGCGGTGGTGACGAATTCCATGCTCGCGGTATCGGCGACCATGCGGGCGATGCGGTTATTGTGGCCGGCACCGCGCGCGTAGCTCTGCACCCGCTTCTTCAGGTGCCGGGCCTTGCCGACATAAAGTACCTCGCCGCCGGCATCGAACATGCGGTAGACGCCCGGGCCCGACGGCGCCGTTTTCGCATAGCGCGAGATCACGGGCGCACCGGTTTCCGGCCCGATCAATGCATTTCTGATGCGCTCGGGCAGCGATGGCGGCGGATTTTCCGGGTTTTCCGTGGACATAGGCCGAAAATAAGCACTCTGAGACAAGGCCTCAACCCAAGTGTTGGCCACCGTCGATTGCGATCATCTGGCCCGTGATCGAGGGCGTGGCGAGAAGGAAGCGAACCGCCCGGCAGATGTCCTCGAGCGTGGCGCCGCGCCCGAGCGGCGTCTCGCGGCATTCGAGCCTCGAATTCCGCTTGGCTTTGGCGGTGGCTGGGAAGCACCGGCCCGGGTGCGATGGCATTAACGCGGATGCGGGGGCTAAGCGCCTGCGCCATGGTTTGCGTCGCGGTCCAGAGCGCGGATTTGGCGATGGTATAGGAGAAGTAATCCGGGTTCAGCCGCCAGACCTTCTGGTCGATGAGATTGATCACGTTGCCGGTCTGGGTTTCTGGCAGTAGCGCGGCAAAGGCCTGGGTGAGGAACACAGGCGCGCGTAGATCGATGTCGAGATGGGTGTCCCAGCTTTCGAGAGTCATAGCGGCAAGATCGTCCCAATCGTAATGGGCGGCGCTGTTGATCAGGCAGGTGACCGGCCCTAGCTGCTCGGCGCAAGCACGAATGAGCGGCGCGAGCTGCTCGGTATGGCCGAGATCGGCGCTAAAGGCTGCCGCCTTACCGCCGTGGCCCTCGATCTCGGCCACCACACCGGCAGCCTCCTTCTCGGAGCGATGATAGTGGACGCCGACCCGCCAACCCGCGCTGGCAAGATCGAGGGCGATGGCGCGGCCTACCCTGCGGCCGGCGCCCGTCACCAGCGCCGTCCCTGCTGCTTCTGGCTCGTTCATGCGGTGGTGGAAGCGATTCGGCGTTGCGGGTGAATTTGCATTGGATTCGGCAATCTAAGTGAGGGGGGCCGGGCGAACAAGCATGGACCGACTTACGATGGGCGACGAGAGCAGTCCGCTCCTTCGCTGAGCAAATGCATAAAGCTTGGGCATCATCCGCCAATATTGCCAGAGCCAAATTTGTACCAACGCCTATTGTGTCATCAAACTTCCACACATCATTGCAGATCGGCCACACGCTTCCGCATCTTACGAGAATACAAGGCTTTTTCGTTGCTTCGCGAGTCCGGCCCTCTATCTTAACGAAAGATTAGCCGAAGGGTCTCCCTGCAAGCGCTCAGCTTCCGCAATGGACCTTTCGCCTAGATGCCAGAAGCGGTCCGGGGACGGCCAACAAGAATTGGGAGCTTTAATAATGGATCGGGGATGTAATTTTATGGGGTCTGTCAAACTAGGTCTGCTGGGCATGGCGCTCGCCACTTGCCTGGCGTTGCCGGCCAAAGCCGATGACACCAAGCTGACGCTGACGGGTTCTGCGACGATGACGACGGACTATATGTTCCGCAGCATCTCGAACACCGATCAGGAACCGGCGGTGCAGCCCGAGTTCGATCTGACCTATGGCATGTTCTACGGCTATATCTGGGGATCCAATACCGCGTTCGGGGATAACATCGAGATCGACTACGGCATCGGCATCACGCCGAAGTGGAAGTCCATCACCTTCAACATCGCCGGCCTCTATTACACCTATCCGGGCGCTAACGAGAACATCGGCTATTTCGAGTTGAAGACCGGCGCGACGTGGACCGGCGGGGCGTGGACCGTTGGCGTCAACAACTATTGGTCGCCGGATAATTTCCAGTTCTTTGGCGACTCGAATGCGATCGAAGGCTCGGTCGGCTATGCGCTGTCGAACAAGTGGTGGAACTTCTTCTCGCCCAGCATCAGCGGCACGGTCGGCTTCCAGTCCTACGACAAGAATGCCGCCGACTACACCTATTGGAATGCCGGCTTGACGCTCGGCTTCCTGGACCATTGGTCGGCCGACATCCGTTACTACGATACGACCTATAACAACAACGAGTGCTTGGCACAGAGCGGTGGGCGCAATAATTGCGACGCCCGCGCCGTCGGCACCCTCAAGGCTACGTTCTAAACATCTTCCCCAAAACAGCACTTCCCACCTCTGGGCGCCCCATTTCGGGCGCCCTTTCTTTTTGCCCGCGCGGTGCATAGACAAGGACCATGCGCGAGCGGAAAGCAACGCAAGACGGAAGAAGGCGCGATGAGGCGGCGATCGCCAAGGCGCATGCGATCTACACGCCCGGCATGTTGTCCTTCTACGACATGCTGGTTCACGGATTCTCGAACCGGTTCGCGTGGAGATGTCCGACTGAGAACTCTCGATTGAGCTCTATCGCGATAATATCTCGGCCAATCATCTTGAAGCGGGGATCGGCACCGGCTTCTTCATCGACCGATCGGGGAGAACACGGTTCGATCGACTCGTCTTGCTGGACATCAATCGTCACTGCCTCGATTTGGCCGCGCGCAGGCTCGCGCGCTTCAAGCCAGAGCTCGTGCAAGCGAGCTTGTTCGATCCGCTGCCAGGGATGGGGCAGCCCTTCGACTCGGTCGGGCTCACTTACGTGCTGCATTGTCTGCCTGGGACGATGACCGAGAAGCTCACGGTTCTGGATCGTTTGTTGCCGGTGATGGCGGACCGCGCCGTGCTATTCGGCGCCACGATCCTCGGCCGCGGCGTTGCGCCGAACTTCGCCGCACGGCATCTGTTCCGACTCTATAACGCCAAGGGCGTTTTCAATAATCTGGCCGACGATCAGACGGCACTCGAGGCTGGCCTGCGAACGCGCTTCGGCGAGGTCAAAATCACGAGCCGCGGTTTGGTCGCTCTGTTCCGCGCCACAAAATTACCGGCTGCCTGACAGGGCTTAGCGGCCAGGGCTATTTGGCTGCCTCGGGATGGTCATTAACTGGCCGCTTACCATGCGAAGTTTCGCCCCGATCATTGTTAATGCTGGTTAAGGGTAGGGCACTACCCTGGGGCCGTGAGCGCCTGGTTCAGCAAGCTCCCTTGCTGGCGCGGCGACGGACCTAGGCCTCCAATCGAGGGAGTCTGTTATGCGTACGCGATTGCACCAGGCTGTGGCTCTAATCGCCGTGTTGACGGCAGGCGCCACGGCCTCAAGCCCGGGTCTTAGTGCCGACCTCAATAATCCGCCTCCGCCGCCGCTGGCTTATGGGCCGCCGCCGCCACCCGACAATTTGTTCGCGGGCTGGTGGGTCGGTGGAACGATCGGCGGCGCCACCGCGAATTATGACTTCACCGGCAATAATAGCGACATCGACACCAACGGATTTCTCGCCGGCGGCATCGGCGGCTGGAACTGGCAGAACGGTCCGATCGTGATCGGTCTCGAAGGCGACATTCTTGGCAGCGATATCAGCGGCAGCCGGAAATTCAACGCGGGCGCCAACAAAGCGAGCGCCGACATCAACACTATGGCGGATCTGCGCTTGCGCGCCGGCGTTGCGGTGACGCCGCAAGTGCTGTTGTTCGCGACGGCGGGCGGCGCTTGGGCCAATGCCGATCTTCCGGTCACCGGTCCGGGAGGCGCGTCACGCGACGGCACGTTCTTCGGCTGGAGTGTCGGCGGTGGCGCCGAAGTGGCGATCAATCAGAATTGGAGCGCGCGCTTCGATTATCAGTTCACCGATTTCGATGCGGAGTCGGTGGCCTATCCCGGCGGCAAGCTGAAATTCGATCCCGACATGAATAGCTATCGGGGCTCGTTCGTTTATCACTTCTAGTCGGCAGGCGGCACGCTCACGCGGTCGAGCTTGCATAGGCGGCGCTGATCTTCGTTGGCGCCGCAAGCGCGCGGCGCGAGATCGCGGTCAAAGCAAACACGAATGTCGAGCAGTTGTCCCTTGCGGCAACTGATCGAGATCATGTCGGGCTTGAGCCAGGCATTGGCTCGCAGGAAGTCGCTCTCGATTTCCTCCGGCGTGAGCTTCAGATCAGCCAGCTGACTCTTGAAAGCGTCAGGGACTGTGACGCGCTGATAAAGCTCGCGCGCCACCGCGAAGTAGCGGGTCGGATCCAACCCGGAGCAAGTGCCATGCGTACGGTACTCGTGGATCACCAGGCTGGAGCTCGGCATGATGTCTCGCATGCTGTCGATTACGGTGCGGGGCACAAAGGGACGCCGCTCGGTCGGGCAATCCTTCGGCCAGCCCTTTGCATATTGCGGCCATAGGCCGTGCAGGGTGAAAGCGGGCTCGCTGCCCCGCTCGCATTGGCGATCATGACGATCTCGGCCTTCGATATTGCAATAGGTCGGCGACCAACTGAGCACCAACGCGTAATAGTCGAATGCAACGGAGCGTTCGCTTTGGCCGCCGGTCTCCAGCACGGCGATGGCAATGGCGAGAAGCACCAACACTAAGAGGGCGACGAGCTTAGGTCGCATTGGCAGCCATCACGCGCAGGCGGCAAGCGATTGCTGGCCCGGAGTTTCGCACCGAGCTCATCAGCGTCTGAATGTAGGGAGAGACTATTCGCCCATCTGAACGTTGATGGCTTGTGGGCCCTTGCCGCGACGATCCGGCTCGGTCTCGAAAGAGACGCGCGCGCCTTCGTCTGGGGCCGCAAGACCCGACTTCTGCAGGGCGGAGATATGCAAGAAAACGTCTTTGCCGCCATCGTCCGGCGTGATGAAGCCGAACCCCCGCGAATGATTGAAGAACTTTACCGTCCCGGTCTGACGCATGGGAAACTCCTCCCTTCCCCAAATGATCCGCGGAATTTGAAACTCCCGCGAACTTGAACTCAGGCAAGTCTAAAAACGGGGAAAGAAATCGCGGCCGCTCGAAATCGCGCGGCCGGCCTCCACCCGGGTTCGCACTCTGCCCGCAAAGCGGCCCACTCTAAGATTGTGACGGGGATATGTGCAAGACCCATCTAGCCGCCAAAATATTCGGCGGGAAACGGTCAGCTCAGTTGGGATAGGGATCGTGCGTCAGGCCGCCACCCAGCGGCTCGGGCGGAAAATCGAAATGCGGGCCGAAATCCTTCGGCGCCGGGGGCATCTCTGCCGGTCCCCAGACATCCCTCAAGGTGAGCGAGGTCCCGCCCACGCCGCCGCCGCGCGCGGGCTGCTTGGCTGACTTTGCCTTGCCAGGCTCCTGGGCGCCGGCGTCATGGAGCGGCCATGCGGCGCCTGCGAAGGCGAGCAGCGACAGCAGCATTAGCGAGCGGCGGAGGATGGAAGTTCCTGACATGATGCGCTTTCTTTCTTTGCGTGAGCGCGAGATCTGATTCGTTTTTCCAAGTCTAAGTTCTGCGGGTTACGAGAGTATCACTATAACGTCGTCGCCCCTGGATCGTTTCAACCTACGAGCAGACCTTCGCCCCGCTGGTGCAAACGCTGAGCGCGCCGGCCTTGGTCACGCACGTCGTCGCAGTCGATCCCACATGGACCGCGCTGAGCCCGTTCTTGTGCGCCCAATGGTTGATCTTGCGCTCGAGATGCTTGGCTGACCGCGCCATCA
This sequence comes from uncultured Alphaproteobacteria bacterium, assembly GCA_963764005.1. Classification (GTDB taxonomy): domain Bacteria; phylum Pseudomonadota; class Alphaproteobacteria; order Rhizobiales; family Methyloligellaceae; genus Methyloceanibacter. The sequence continues at coordinate 199,835 of CAVXQX010000003.1, forward strand.
CATCGTCCTGATTGAGCCCACGCGCGGTGGCGCTTGCCTCATCGCATCCGGCTTCAGCCGGCGGCGCAATGGCCAAACCGGCGAGCAAAGCGAACGCGCAAGCGATAATCAGAAACCTCATGATCGACTCGTCCCCGGTCTTGGTCTGGCGTGTTACCCCGCCTGTCGGAATATGCTATCTTTAACCGTCACTGCCTAGGGCCTTCCGCGGAATGCGAGAGGCGTGTGACATTTTCACGTTTTCGTGTTCGGCGAGATTTCGGGGGAGATTGCCCTTGAATTGTCGCCCAAACGGGATTTTCTGCCTTTAGCTCGCCGAGAGCCGAGGGCGGCGACCTATGCAAATGGAGGACAATGATGACGCCTATTAAACTGGCAACTGTCGGTATTATCGCTGCCGGCGCCATGTTCGGTGCCCTTACGGCTTCCGCCGCGCCGATCAGCTCGCTCGGCTCAATCGCCCAAAACGACAGCTCGATGGTGGAGCAGGTCGGCTACCCTATCGCTGTTGGTGGTCCTATGGCCACCGCTACTGCAAGAGGACCTATTATCGCCCCTACTATCGCCATCGCTATTACCGCTACAATTACTAGCGACCTCATCGGGGGCCTCGAGGGCCTCCGAGACAAGCAAACGCCGGGCTCAGCGCCCGGCGTTTGTGTTTCTAGCGATGAAAACTAGGCGTTTGTTCTAGCCACGGGCCCGGCGAGAGTTCGCCTGGTCCGGCTTCGCCATGAAGCCCGGCGTGCTACCAAGAATTGCATAGCTATCTGCGGCAGATGCCAAGACCATCTGGTTGCGGCCGCCACGGTGGGCCAAGGCGATCTCACGCCCCTGACGCTTGGCGCGGGCCTTCTCGTAGGAGGCGACGACCTGCTTGCGGACGCCAGTCTCCCGTCGGAGTTCGGCTTTGGCGACGACGATCTTCTTGCCAACGGCCTTGGCGGAAGCCGTTTTCACGGCAACGGCCATGGCACCACGGGGCTTCTCGGCCGAGGCGGTCTGGATGGGCGCCTTCTTGGCGCTGGCAATCTCACCGCCGCCGATGGCCGCAACCCTGACCTTGGCCACGCCCGCGCCGATCATGCCGAGGCTCGAGGCCGCGGCCTTGGAGACGTCAATGATCCTGCCCCCGACGAAGGGCCCGCGATCGTTGATGCGGACCACGACCGATTGGCCATTGGTCAGATTTTCGACCAGAACCTTGGTTCCGAACGGCAGCGAAGGATGAGCGGCCGTCATGGCGCTCGGATCCATCATTTCCCCGCTCGCGGTGCGCGAGGTCAGGGCGTACCAGGAAGCGGAACCAACTTGCTCCGCCTTTACGGCGGAGAGGGGCAACAGCGCCGCGGCACTCAACAGCCCCACGGTCACAATGTTCGTGCGCAATCTCGACATGCGTTGTGCTCCTATTCGATTGTTTTGGGAAGGAAGGGACTGACGACGAATCAAGTCAGTCCGCACTCGTTGGTGCGAGGCCGCAGCTTACGTGGCAACGGGGCGAAAAATCGGCCCGCATTAGGTCATGATTGGGCGATTTAGTGGCACGCGGATTGCGCGTTTCACTATGAATTACCTCTGAAACCTATGGATACTGGGGATTTATGCCCAGGCAATATTATTAGTAAATCCACGAGCATCAGAGAGTGCGACAATTAGACTTGTCATAAAAATTCGGCGCCGGCCCCGGGAGGGGCCAGCGCCGCGTTCAACGCTTCTCGAAATTCGATCGGCTTAGTGGGGTCCGAAATTATCCGGCGAGTAGGCGCCGCAAGAGCCCTTCATGCGGACGTCACCGCCGAGGTTCTGGCAGACATAGACCTTGGTCAGCGGGTTGTTATGCACCTCATCTGCGGTGACCTTCCAACCATAGCTCTGCGCCACCCTGGCGATCTGCTCCTCCTCGCAATAGGGGGTGGCGATCGGCCCGGACGGGTTCATCTGGAAATTGCCGTTGCATTGGATCTTCGCAGCCGCGGGTGCCGTCGCGGCCAGCAGCGCCAGTGCGCTCACGGCGAAGCAGATTGGGGTCAGGCGTCGCATGTTCCGATCTCCTTGTGATCGGGCGCGAAGTTCGGCCTCGAACTCGTGCCTAATCTTAGAGGCTGATTAAGGTGCCTAGGGTGTAATCGTTGCCGAGGTCTGCTGATATTACGAGCAAATCTCGCCTAATCATTGCCCTTTTCGACGAATATGGGTATCGAATCATATGGGGATATCAAGTCTAGGAAATCAAGGAAGGGTGCGACGACAAAAATGACTTCCAAGAAGAAGACGCGAGAGCCGCAAGCGAGCCAAGAACTCAGCCAAAGCTCCACGAAGTTCCGGATTGCCGAACCGATCTCGGCTTACGAGCCGATGACGGGCGACCAGGCCTCCCATCTCAAGAAGCTCAGCGAGGAAGTGCACGAGCCGCGCGCTTTCCATCATCGTTTGAGCAAGCAAGAGGCCACGCGACGGATCGATGCGCTCATCGACAGAGTTCGGCTCGGCGTTTTGCCGCCGCATACCGACTAGGCGCGCGAAACGATGGCTTGAAGGCGTCGTCACGGCCTTCTTGCCGTGGTTTGCCGCGACCGTGTTCGGGCTCGTGCTGATTGCCGATGCGGGAACCGCAGCCATGGCTCTCACGCTCACATCATCTGCATTCAAGAACGGCGAAGCGATGCCATCGCAATACACTTGCGAGGGCGACGACGTTTCGCCGCCACTCGCTTGGGATGGCGTTCCGGACGGAACCAAGAGCTTCGTCCTGATCATCGACGATCCCGACGCGCCGGATCCGAAAGCGCCGAAAATCGTCTGGGTGCATTGGCTCGCTCTACAATTTGCCCGCCGACACGCGAGAGCTTGCCGAAGGCGCGGCGACGTCCGGCCTGCCGCGCGGCGCCGCGAGCGGCGTCAACGATTTCAAACACAGCTCGCTACGGCGGACCTTGTCCGCCGGTCGGACGGCATCGCTATTTTCACAAGCTCTATGCGCTCGATACGATGTTGTCGTTGAAGTCGCCGAACAAGCCGGCGCTCGAAGCCGCGATGCACGGACATGTTCTCGCCAGCGCGGAACTTGTCGGCACATATCAGAAGGGCGACAGGTAAGTGGAGCCACTGGAGCTTATCGTTTCGCTGGCGCTCATGGTCGCTCCTCGTCGCCATCGCGCGCTACCTGGCGATGAAGAAGGGCCGCTCCCGCGTCGGCTGGATGTGGGTCACCGCGTTTTTCGGTCTGATCCCGCTGCTGGTGCTCGCTTTGCTTCCTTCCAGACTTAACATCTCCGACAAGGCCATGTGACATGCAGATGCAACGCTCCACAATTTGCAAAGCTCGCCTCTTGACGGGTGAGATGGCTTCGGCCCTAGTGGCGGGCATGACGGGGCCATTCCGACTTGCTGCCTTGACGGCGACGATGCTGCTCGGAATTTCGAGCGCGAGCTATGCCGCCTGCCAGCCGCCTGCCGCCTTTGGCCAATGGCTGCAAGGCTTCAAGAAGGAAGCGGTAGGGCAGGGCATCTCGCCGAACGTCGTGAGCATGGCGCTCGACGGACTGAGTTACGATCCCGCGGTCATTGCCAAGGATCGCGGGCAGTCGGTGTTCGCGCAGACCTTCCTGCAATTCTCCGACCGCATGGTGAACAACAACCGCTTGCAGGTCGGCTCGGGCCTGCTGAAGAAGAACGCGGCGACGTGTCTCGGCAAGATCCAGCAGCAATTCGGCGTGCCGGGTCCGGTGCTGGTCGGGTTCTGGGGACTGGAGACCGATTTCGGCAAGGTGATGGGCAATATGGAGACGCTCCGTTCGCTCGCCACGCTCGCCTTCGATTGCCGCCGGCCCGATGAATTCCGCACGCAATTGATGGATGCGCTGCGCGTGATTCAGCGCGGCGACCTCACGCCGGCGGACATGCGCGGGCCGTGGGCCGGGGAGGTCGGACAGTTCCAATTCGTGCCGAGCGTCTACTGGCAATATGCCGTCGACTTCGAGGGCAACGGCAAGCGCGACCTGATCCACGACACGCCGGATGCGCTGGCGTCTGCCGCCAACTATCTCAAAGGTCTCGGCTGGCAAGCCGGTCAGCCTTGGCTGGAAGAAGTGCGCGTGCCCGGAGAGATGGATTGGGCGTCCGCCGACGTCACCATCAAGAAGCCGCGCGCGTTCTGGGCGAAGCAGGGCGTGACCTATCCGAGCGGCAAGGCGGTGCCTGCGGACAACACGCCGACATCGCTGCTGTTGCCGATGGGGCGCAACGGCCCGGCGTTCCTGGCCTATCCGAATTTCGATGTGTATCTGCAATGGAACCAGAGCCTGGTCTATTCGACATCCGCCGGCTATTACGCCACGCGCCTCGGCGGCGCGCCGGCGATGTCGCGCGGCAACGGTGCGCTCGAGCCGCTCAGCCAGGCGCAGACCAAGCAGCTACAGCAATTGCTCGCCAAGCGCGGCTATGACGTCGGCAAGATCGACGGCGTGGTCGGCGCCGCGAGCCGCAACGCCATCCGCGAGATGCAGGTGAAGTTCGGCCTGCCCGCGGACGGCTATCCGACGGCGGAGTTGCTGGCGAAGCTTGGCGGCGGGTAGAGTCGCCGCTTAGTCGGCTTCCGATTGCAAATTCGCATAAAATTCGCCAGGCGAGCATGAGACCATCGCGCTCAAACTTTGACTAAGGCCCGCGCGACATTGGTCATGAAATCCTGCATGCTGGCGACATCGTGATACTCGACGAGCTTGACGGGGCGGCCGTCCTCGAAGGTCCAGAAGTCGACAAAGGTCGTTTGCAGAGGCACGCCGGTGCTCGCGGTGCCGGATAATAGATCGGAATCTCGACCGCGACGCGGTTGGCTTCGGCGATCAGACGAGCTGGTATCGAATTTCAAGAAGTCGAATTCCGCCGCCACGCACGGATACGGTCCATCGCAGCTTTGCCTTTGCAGAGGCCGCCAAGCGGGTGGATCTCGGTCGGGATAAGGACGATCGTGGCAAAAATCGTCAGGCAAGCAAGCCCGCGATCGTATCGAGATCGTGCGCCCGCCACGCGTCGTAAATTTGCTTCACGACGATTGAGGATCGTGTTCGCCATCCCTGCACCCCTAGCGACGATTATACCTCTATCTTACCGCCGATCGTTTGGAGGAAGGCCTGGAGCACTCCCACGTCGTAATATTCCGTGAGCTTCACCGGCCAATTTTCCTCGAGTGCCCAGATATTGGCCTTGGTTCGCTGCAGCTCCTTGCCCGTTTTCTTGTGGCGGTAGTGGAACGCGATTTCCGCGGCCGCGCGGTCCTCTTCGATCAAGAGGTTGCCGGTGTCGAAGCTGAGGAATTCGTAAGGCGCGATACAGACTCGCCAGCGATCGAGGACGGCCTGCTTGCCTTGGCAGGTCCCCGCCATCGGATGCACCGTGGTCGGGATATGAAGCACGTGGCAAAAGTCGTCCGGGAGATAGGTGCCGAGCCAATCGAGATTTTGGGCCCGGTAGGCGTCGTAAATGTCGTTCAGGATCGCCCCGGATTTCGACATGGCCCGTTCCCCGCAAAATTATTCCTACCATGCACTAAGACGTTGCGCAGGGTGCGGGTCCACTCCGTCCACGGAATAATTTTGCACAGGAAATAGCGGCACCGGCCAAGGCGCAATTCGCTGAAACGCCCTCCGCCAGACGTGCTAAGATGGCCTGCAGACCGTTTCGAGGGCGCGAGGTGCGCCCGCCAGGGCCATTGTCCTGGCAGGAGCCGGTTTGAGATCAGGGAAGCGATGCCAAAGCATCGAAACAAGGGGGGATAGGACCATGGAAGGCTCAATGATGAATCTGATCGTGCAGCTCATCGCTGGCGCGGCCGGAGGGACTGCCGCTGGTACGGCGCTGAAAGATTTGAGCTTAGGCAAGCCGGGCGACGCCATTACCGGCGCCATCGGCGGCGGGCTCATCGGGCAAATCCTGCCGATGGTGCTTGGCGCCGCGGGTGGTGCGGCGGCCGGGGGCGATGTCGGCGGCATGGATGTCGGCGGCCTGGTGCGCGACATTTTCGGCAGCGGTATTGGCGGGGCGGTGGTGCTCGCGCTGATCGGTGCCATCCGTAACGCGATGATGAAGAAATAGAACGCGACGCTTTCGTTCTAACAGCGGGTGAGACACGGGCCGCCTCGTGATAGAGATTGGCGATGCGGCCCGATATCCGCCCTATGCTGGCGACGCTGACCGACAAGCCGTTCGATGATCCTGACTGGATCTTCGAGACGAAATGGGATGGCTTTCGCGCCGTCGCATTGGTCGAGCCGGGCGAAGCCAAGCTTTATTCGCGCAACGGTCTCGATATCTCGCGGAAATATCCATCGATCGTAGCCGCGCTTGCCAAGATCAAGGACAGCGCCGTGCTCGATGGAGAGTTGGTGGCGCTCGACGCCCACGGCCGCTCGCGGTTTCAGCTGTTGCAGAACGCGGAGCGCGAGCCGGCGCGTCTGCTCTATTGCGTGTTCGATCTGCTGTTCCTCGACGGCAAGGACATGCGCAAGCTGCCGCTGATCGAGCGCAAGGCGGCGCTGAAAGCGATTTTGCCCAAGAGCAAGCTGCTGCTTTACAGCGCTCATGTCGTTGGCAACGGCGTCAAGCAATTCGAGAAGGCGAAGCGCGCCGGCGAAGAGGGCGTGATGGCGAAGCTCGCCTCGAGCCGCTACCAATCAGGCGTGCGCACGCGGGACTGGCTCAAGGTCAAGGCGCATCAAGAACAAGAAGTGGTGATCGTCGGCTTCACCGGCGCCGCGCCGCTCCGCAAATATTTCGGCGCGCTGGTGCTGGCGGTGCGCGAGGATGGAGCTTGGGCCTATGTGGGCCGCGCCGGCACCGGGTTCGATGCGGCGCGGCTCCGCGATATCCATGCGCTGATGGTGCCGCTCGTCACCGAGAAGAAGCCGGTGGCGGCGAAAGTGCCGGACGAGGCGCAACACGACTTGGATCAAGCCGAAGCTCGTGGCCGAAGTGAAATTCACCGAATGGACGACAGGCGGCGAGATGCGTCACCCGGTGTTTCTGGGCTTGCGCACCGACAAGAAGGCGACCGAGGTGGTGCGTGAGTTGCCGAAGGCGTGATGGCTTAGACCTGGGACGACTTCGACGAAAGCGACTCGAGGAAAGCCGCAACGCGCCCGACGTCGTAATACTCGTCGAGCTCTGGCGGGCCAGCCGTCTTCCATGGTCCAGAGGTTGCGCTTGTTGGTGTCGAATGGGCGCCAGTTGCCCGGTGCACGCAGAGGACATCGACTTCGAGCGTCGCCCTGCCGCCATCGATCATGAGATGACTGGTGCTGAGACGCTGCGTCTCGAATTGCGCGAAGATCAGACTCAAGCGTTCAAGCGCCGCCTGTTTGCCCACGCGCTCGCCACCAAAAGGATGCACCGACGGCGGAATATTGATGCGATGGGAAAAATCGTCCGGCAGATAGGTCGCCAGCCAATCCAGATTCTGCGCGCGCCAGGCGTCGTAGATGTCGCCAAGCACCGAGCCGATGGTCTGTGTCGTCGTCTTCGTCATGCAAATCGTTCTCAACCGCAGGTCGTGAAATGAATACCTGCGGTTGGTACGGACGCATGCGATGGGGCGCGATGCGGTAGAGTGTCCTAGGCGGGAGTGCGGCGAAAATTAGCGGCTCTTGCCCTTGAAGGCGTGGGTGCCGGGCTTGCCGCCGGTCGAGCGCGGGCGCGATCGCCGCAGCGGGATCTCGCGATTATGCGGGCCCATCTCATCGAGCGTCGGCTTGTGCGGGCGGCTTAAATTTGCGCTACCGGGCTCCGCGCTACTTGAGCGCGCAACTGTCCAACTCGTAGTCCCGCGCCAGCGGATCGTTGGCGATGGCGAGCTCCATCTGGCGCAGGCGCTTGACCTCGTCGCTGAGCCGCGCGGCTTCCTCGAATTCGAGATCGGAAGCCGCGGCGCGCATCCGCTTTTCCATGTCCTCGATGACGCCTTCGATATTGTGGCCGATCATGGCCTGATCGCCTTCGCCGAAGCCGGCGCCGATATCGACCAGCACATGGTCGCGCTCATAGACGGAGGCCATGATGTCGCCGATGTGCTTCTTGATGCTTTCCGGCGTGATGCCGTTCTCCTCGTTATAGGCGGTCTGCTTCTCGCGGCGCCGGTGGTCTCGGCGATGGCGCGCTCCATCGAGCCGGTCATGCGTCGGCATAGAGGATCACCTTGCCGTCGATATTGCGCGCGGCGCGGCCGATGGTCTGGATCAGCGAGGTCTCGGAGCGGAGGAAGCCTTCCTTGTCGGCATCGAGAATGGCGACCAGCGCGCATTCCGGAATGTCGAGACCTTCGCGCAACAGATTGATGCCGATCAGAACGTCGAAGGCGCCGAGCCGGAGATCGCGGATGATCTCGATGCGCTCCAGCGTCTCGACGTCGGAATGCATGTAGCGCACGCGGATGCCTTGCTCATGCATGTATTCGGTCAAATCCTCGGCCATGCGCTTGGTGAGCGTGGTGACGAGGATGCGATAGCCTTGCGCCACCACCTTCCGCGTCTCGTCGATCAGGTCGTCGACTTGCGTCGAGGCGGGCCGGATCTCGACCGGCGGATCGACCAGACCGGTCGGCCGGATCACCTGCTCGGCGAAGGCGCCGGATGTCTGTTCCAGTTCCCAGTTCCCCGGCGTCGCCGAGACATAGACGGTCTGCGGCCGCATCGCGTCCCATTCCTCGAAGCGCAAGGGACGGTTGTCCATACAAGAAGGAAGGCGGAAGCCGTATTCGGCGAGCGTCGATTTGCGCTTGTAGTCGCCACGGAACATGCCGCCGATCTGCGGAATGGTGACGTGGCTTTCATCGACAAAGACCAGCGCATTGTCGGGGAGATATTCGAACAGAGTCGGCGGCGGCTCGCCGGCTTTGCGTCCGGTAAGATAGCGCGAATAATTCTCGATGCCGGCGCAGGAGCCGGTCGCCTCCATCATTTCCAGATCGAACAGAGTGCGCTGCTCGAGCCGCTGGGCCTCGATCAAGCGTCCGGCGCCGTGCAGCTCGGTGAGCCGCTGCTTCAGCTCTTCCTTGATCAGCCGCACCGCCTGTTTCAGCGTCGGCTTCGGCGTCACGTAGTGGGAATTGGCGTAGACCTTGACCAGACTGAATTCGTCGGTCTTGGCGCCGGTCAGCGGATCGAACTCGACGAGAGTCTCGACGGTGTCGCCGAACAGCGAGATGCGCCAGGCGCGGTCGTCCAAATGCGCGGGCCACAGCTCGATGGTGTCGCCGCGCACGCGGAAGGAGCCGCGGACGAAATTGACATCGTTCCGCCGGTACTGCAGCGCCACGAGATCGGCGATCAGCTGACGTTGCGCAATCTGGTCGCCGCGCTTCAGCGTGAAGGTCATCGCGGTATAGGTCTCGACCGAGCCGATACCGTAGATGCAGGACACGCTCGCCACGATGATCACGTCGTCATGCTCGATCAGCGCGCGCGTCGCGGCGTGGCGCATGCGGTCGATCTGCTCGTTGATCGAAGAATCCTTCTCGATATAGGTGTCGGTGCGCGGGATATAGGCCTCTGGCTGGAAGTAGTCGTAATAGGAGACGAAATACTCGACCGCGTTGCCCGGAAAGAAATTCCTGAACTCACCATAGAGCTGCGCCGCGAGCGTCTTGTTGGGCGCGAGGATGAGGGCAGGGCGCTGCGTCGCCTCGATCACCTTGGCCATGGTGAAAGTCTTGCCCGAGCCGGTGACGCCGAGCAGCACCTGGTCACGCTCTTGCGCGTTGGCTTGGGCGACGAGCTCGGCGATGGCCGTCGGCTGGTCGCCTTTCGGCTCGAGTTCCGACTCGATCTTTAAGGGAATGCCGCCTGCCGATTTCTCTGGCCGCGGCGGCCGGTGTGGCGTGAAGGGGCCAGTCTCGCCGGTGACGAGCGGATGGTCCTGCATCAGAGGCTGCGGCGACTCGCCAAATCCCGGCGGACGCCGGTCCTCGCCTTGCGGCAAGCCAAGCGATTCGCCGGTCACGGCGCGCGGTTCAGCTCTCGAACCGAAGGTTTTGGGAACGCGATAGGACATGAGGCGAATATGGCGGCTCCGGGGGAGGGATGGAAGGGCCTAGCTTGAAAGCTCGAACAGTCTACGTTAGCGGTTCTTGAGCCATTGCTCGCCACCGCGTATCGCCCATTGCCGAGGCCGTAAGATGCTGCTCCGTATTGTGCACGACGTTCCGCTTTGGCTTTTGATGCTGGTCGTCGTGGCCGTGGCGGAAATCTATAGCGTCGGTTTGATGCTGATCTCCCGGCGTGCGTTCGGTGTCGATCGCTTGGCCCTCAATAATGAGGTTGCCGGATTCAAATTCGCCGTGGTCGGCTTGTTCTACGGCGTGCTGCTTGCTTTCATCGTGGTCTCGGTGTGGGAGGATTTGCACTCGACAGAGGCTTCCGTGCGCAACGAGGCCAAGGCCGCAGTCGATCTGCATCGGCTCACTTTTGCCCTGCCGGAACAGGGAGGCGAAGAAGTACGTCACGTTTTGACGACCTACGCTCAACACGTGAAGCGATATGAATGGCCGACAATGGCGCTGGGCCAGTCCAGCGACGACGTCGCGCGGGACCTGGTTCGCTTGAGTCAGGCAATTTTCAAGATACAGCCGCAAGATGAAAGAGACCTAGCCCTTTTCCAGCAAGCTCTCCGGTTGCTGACCGTCATCACGGACAGCCGCAGTGAACGTCTCGACGGGGCCGATGGCTCAGTGCCGAAGCTTCTCTGGTTTGTGTTGATCGCGGGTGGTGCGATCACGCTGGCGTACCCGGCTTTCTTTGGCGCCACGAATCTGGGAGCGCAGATTCTGATGACCGCTGCACTCGCGATGCTGGTCTCGCTATCGCTCTTGCTCGGTCTCGCCTTCGACTATCCCTTCACGGGAGGGGAACACATCTCGGTCGCGCCTTTCATCAAGGCGCTGCAACAGATGCCAGACAAACTGCCCTCGCCGTGATTGGGGGGTTCGGCGCCTTCGGCAAAGCGCTGCAACAAATGCCGCGGAGCCCGCGTGCGCCATGAGGCGCGCCAATAGCGCCCCGCCAAGACCCCACCGACTCACTTAAGTCTGAGTCAGATGGGATTTGGCTGGGGTGAGCTGAGCGGCTGGGTTGGCCTCTAGTAACGATCGCTCGGCGGCCAATTGGTCGAGGGGAAGGCTCGGCGCAATTCGCGGATCTCGTCGCTCTGATCGGACTGATAATTGTAGCTGTTGCCGTAGTTCGAACCGTTGCCGTTATAGACATACGAGTTGGGATAAGAATTGTAATATATGGTGCCCGCGATAGCCGGCATTTGCGGAGGTCACTGAGGCGAGCAAGCCGGCAGCCAGGATGGCGAGGCCGACTTTCATCTGGGTCTTCGTCATTTCAATCTCCCTTGGTCAGTCACCCCCCTCGGCAACGCTGATGTGGGGAGCATCCTCAGAGTTTACAATGCTCGCGGCTTCTCAACAGAAAGTGTGCTGTAATTTCAATGAGTTATCGCGCGGCTGGCGGCGAACCCGGCGTGGTGCGGCGTCGCCACGATGGACGATGAAGGGGTCGCGCACGCCAATCGCGATGCGTGCGATTTCACACCGCTCCATGCGACTTTCATTTGCATTCGGCGTATAATCCAGAAAAATTATTGACTCTCCCGCTGGGAGGGCGAGCTTGGTCCATGAAGCGTGAGTCGTGCAGTGCGTCCGATCGAGGCGGCCGGACGCGGCGATAGAGCAGAAGCGGAGCAGAGCCATGGCGATGAAAGCGACTGGGAAGAAACGTAAAGCGAGCAAGAAGAAGGGTTCGGGCAAGAGCGCCGCGGCAAAGCGCGGCGCGAAGAAAACGGCAAAACGGAAAGTAGCGGCGAAGAAACCGGCTAAGCGGAAAGCCGCAGCGAAGAAACCGGCAGCAAAGAAATCCGCCAAGCGAAAAGCCCCGGCGAAAAAAGCGGCCGCGAAGAAAAAACCGGCAGCCAAGAAGGCGCCGGCCAAGAAAAAAGCAACAGCCAAGAAGGCCGCTCCGGCGAAGGCACCGATGATGATGCCGAAGCCCGCAGCAGCGCCGATGGCGCCGCCGCGTCCCGCCATGCCGCAACCGGCGCCGATGGCGAGGCCGATGACGCCGCAACCCGGCGGTATGCCGCCGCGTCCGGCTGCACCGATGGGCGGTGGCGGTATGCCACCGCGTCCCGGCGGCATGGGTGGCGCGCCGACACCGAGCGCTCCGCGCCCGGCAACGCCAGGCATGGGGAGCCCAAGTACGCCGCCGCGTCCTTCCATGCCAGGTTCGGGCTCACAGCCTTATCGTCCGTCTTGGGCAAGAGACGACGACAAGGACGACCTATAGACGAACGACAAAGAGCCGGCCTTTCGCCGGCTCTGATCGTTTCGCTTCCCGGCCTTGTTGCAAGGGCAGGCGGCTTTGCGCCGTCAAACGTCTTTCAGAAGATTTCCCGCCACCAGCACCAAGAATGCGATCAGCAGGGTCTCGAAGGCGTGACCGGTCGCCATCGGAATTTTCGCGCTCGCGTATTGCACCAGAAGCGCGATGATCGCGAGCACCATGGCAATGATAAAGGTTGCCCGGGTTGGCGGTGTCAGCCACATGAATTGTTCCCCCAGATTCAGTCGCCTGCGGTTGTCATGCTAACCCGGCCAGCCGTCCGTTGGCGAGACGGGTTTGCGCGAGAGTCCGGGGACGTTATGTAACTCTGGCAAAGCCCGTCAAGCCTTGGTTATCCACAGGGTAGTGCCTTCCACCTGATCCAATTTCGGAGGTTCCGAATGTCTCCATCGATGCTGAGCCCCGGCCTGTGGCCCTATCTTGCTCCCGTCATCATGCTGATCTGCTCCAACGTGTTCATGACGATCGCCTGGTACGGGCACCTGAAATACAAATCGGTGCCGCTGATCACGGTCGTGCTGGTGAGTTGGGGGATTGCCTTCGTGGAATATTGCTTCGCCGTTCCGGCGAATCGGATCGGCAGCGCGGTCTATTCGCCGGCCCAGCTCAAAACCATCCAGGAGGTGGTCACGCTATGCGTGTTCGCGGGCTTTACCGCACTCTATTTCAACGAGCCGCTCAGTTTGACCCAAGGCGCGGGGTTTGCCCTGATCGCGCTCGGCGCGGCGCTGGTATTTCACGGCCAGGTTTGAAGGGTTGAAGCCCCGGACGGCACCCGCCCAGGGCCCCGATATCGCTAGAGCCCCCTGGCGACGTTGCCGACCGCCAGCACGACATAGGCAATGACAGCCATCCAGAAACCGTGCTCGCTGAAGAAGGGAATGTCCACGAAATGGCCGACGATCGCCAGCGCGGCCAAGATCACCGAGATCACGAAAACCACCGTTGTTGGCGGTGAAAGATCCATAGTCCTGCCCTCCCATTATTGACGGGCGGAATGTAATCGTTTTTGGTGAAAAGGCGAGCGGGTTGCTCGGCCTTACGCACAAGCGGTTTGGTGCGAAAGGCCGGCTAGAGGAGGGCAAGCGATGCGTCCGATTATGCGACTGATCCTGGGGCTTGTGGCCATTGCGCTGATCTTGGCCGGAGTGGCGTTCGCGCTGCCAAGCCAAGTCACCGTGGCCCGCTCGATTGTTATCAACGCGCCGGAAGGCGCGGTGTTTCCCTATCTCAGCAACCTGCACAAATTCGCCGATTGGTCGCCATGGGCGGCGCGCGACCCGCAACTTCGCGTCACTTATTCCGGGCCTGAGTCCGGCAAGGGCGCGCATACCGAGTGGGAGAGCTCAAAGAAAGAGATCGGGACGGGCCTGATGGAGATTACGGAAGCTCAGCCTAACAATCACGCTGATCTGGTGGTCAATCTCGATGGTCTGGAAGGCACGACCTTTTACGACGTCGCGCCTGCCGGCTCCGGCAGCAAGGTCACCTGGGGCTTCGGCTACAATGCCGGGACCAGTCCGATCGGTCGTTGGAAGGGCTTGATGCTCGACCGATTGATCGGCGGCGAATTCCAGAGCGGCCTCGTCAAGTTGAAGGAGCGTGTTGAAGCCGACCGCGCGCCGACCACGCCGCCTGCCGCACCGCCGCCTCCGGTCGCCACCGCGCCAGAATCCGCGCCGGCAGCCCCTGGGGCAGCGCCCGGATCCGAAGCGCAGTCGACCGTGGTGCCCGAGTCAAACGTTCCGCAATCGACCAGTGCCGCGCCCGAACCGGCGCCCGCGCCAGCAGCGCCGGCTCCAGCGAAGCCAGTGAAGAAACAGAAGAAACCCTAAAGCGAGATCGCCTCGACCCGCTTAGCTGCCTGCTTGATCAGAGCTGCTTTTCGGTGCTCGGCCGCGGTTCGACGACGGGCTCGACCTGCGCGGCATCCGTAGTTGGAGTGGCTTTCGGCTTCAGCGAGGTGCAATCGGCCGGTTCGCAGCCGAAGTTGAGAGGATCGGTCCTGTCATCGTCCAAGTTGTTGGTCACGGCGACATGCGGAGCCCTGACATCAGGCATCAGGTGAGGATCCTGCGCCATGGCCGAGGTCTTGGGCAGTTTCACCGGATGCGACGGCTCGGTGTCGTCGTCGCCGTTTGCCCGCAACACCGCTGCGCTCAAGCCAAGCCGCGGCACCGAGGTGCCTTCGGCGGGCATGACAATTTCTTCCCACGGCCAGGGGCTCGCAGACGGCTCGGTGGCAAGCGCGTGTTTCCAGGCGCTTTGGCGGACCATCTGGGTGACGTTGGACTTTGCCCGGTTAAAGGCGTTGTCGCCGGCAGGCAGGGTGCCGAGCAAAAAGGCGGAGGTAACAACGACAGCCGCACCCCAGCCGCGCATGGCGCGTGAGCTGAAACGACGGGGCAACAGCGATTGCGTTTCCAGCATCAGTTTCTCCCTCATCCGCCGCTCTCGGCTCCCAACGGCGATCTGCAGTTTATCAGATTCCAAGCCCCGAGCTAGGTCGACTGGTACCCGGGTTCCGGTCACAGCCACGTTACCGGCGGAAACTATAAAGGTTTGAAAACGGACTCTCGCAGAGAAAGAAGTGCACCCCTTTGCGGCAGGCTCTTAACCAGATTGTGGTCGCGCGGCGGCGTGGATTTTCGACGCAGGAGACTTGCGGCGCGTCCCACCCCCGCTTAGGGTGCGGCCCGTTCTGGCCCTTAATGGGCCGCGTTTCCTCAATCCTTTAGGAGATTACGGCATGGGACTGATCGCCCACGCGCTTGAACGAGTGAAGCCGTCGCCGACCATGGCGATTACGGCAAAAGCGCGCGAAATGAAGGCTGCCGGGTTTGACGTGATCGGTTTGGGCGCGGGCGAGCCCGATTTCGACACGCCGGACAATGTGAAGCAGGCGGCGATCGAGGCGATCAAGCGCGGCGAGACCAAATATACCGCGGTCGACGGCATCCCCGAGCTGAAGCGCGCCATCGCGAGCAAATTCCAGCGCGAGAACGGCCTGATCTACAAGCCTTCGGAGATCACCGTCGGCTCCGGCGGCAAGCAGGTGCTGTACAACGCACTGCTCGCCACGCTGAACCCCGGCGAAGAGGTGATCATCCCGTCGCCCTATTGGGTGAGCTATCCGGACATTGTTCTGTTGGCGGGCGCCAATCCGGTCATCGTCGAGACGCGCGACGAGGACGGCTTCAAGCTGACGCCGAAGGCGCTGGAAGCGGCGATCACGCCGAAGACCAAGTGGTTCATCTTCAACTCGCCGTCGAACCCGACCGGCGCCGCCTATAGCGCGCGACGAGATCAAGGCGCTGACCGATGTGCTGCTGAAGCATCCGCAGGTGTGGGTGCTGTCCGACGACATTTATGAGCACCTGGTCTATGACGGCTTCAAGTTCACCACGCCGGCGCAGGTCGAGCCGAAGCTGAAAGAGCGCACGCTGACCATGAACGGCGTGTCGAAGGCCTATTCGATGACCGGCTGGCGCATCGGCTATGGCGGCGGCCCGGAACCCTTGATCAAGGCGATCTCGACGCTGCAATCGCAATCGACGTCGAACCCGTGCTCGATCAGCCAATGGGCCTCGGTCGAGGCGCTGGAAGGCCCGCAGGACTTTCTCAAGGACTGGGTGAAGTCGTTCCAGGAGCGGCGCGACCTCGTGGTGTCGATGCTGAACCAGGCCAAGGGCATTCACTGCCCGAAGCCCGAGGGCGCGTTCTATGTCTATCCGTCCTGCAAGGGCGTGATCGGCAAGACGACGCGCGAGGGCAAGACGATCGGCAATGACGAAGATTTCGCCACCGCGCTGCTGCAAGAAGAGGGCGTTGCCGTGGTGCAGGGCGCCGCGTTCGGGCTGTCGCCGTTCTTCCGCATCTCCTATGCGACCGGCATCGAGGCCCTGGAAGAGGCCTGTCGCCGGATCCAGCGTTTTTGCGCTAATCTGACTTGAGCGGGTGCGCCATCAAGCGCACGGTCGGGCATTGGGGGACACGACGATGAAAGTCAGCACAGGCAACCAGCTCACGGGCAAGATCATGGAGATCCGCAAAGGCGCGGTGACGGCCCTGGTCTATGTGCAGGTGGGTGAGGTTCTGCTCGAGGCCTCGGTCACCATTCCCTCGCTGGAAGCGCTTGGCCTGTACGAGGGCAAGGTGGTGAACCTGATGGTCAATCCCGGCGACATCATCATCGGCTGCGACTAGCGTTGCTCCTGGCCTCATCCTTCGAGACGGGCCTTCGGCCCTCCTCAGGATGAGGAATTAGCTCCTCATGGTGAGGAGCGCTCGACGAGCGCGTCTTGAACCATGAGGCCTACGTGACACCTATGGATGCATTTTCCGACATCGATCGTCATGCGCGCGTTCATCGCTGCGCCGATGGCCGCAAGCTCGGCTACGCCGAGTTCGGCGATCCGGACGGCGCGCCAGTGATCGCGCTGCATGGCACGCCCGGATCCCGGTTGATGTTCGCGCTGGCCGATGCGGCGGCACGGGAGCGGAATCTGCGCATCATCGCGCCGGAGCGCCCCGGCTACGGACTTTCCGACGCCAAAGATTTTCCAACGTTGCATGACGCGGCGGCAGACATTGGCAGTCTCGCCGACTTTCTCGATCTCAAACAGTTCGCGCTGCTCGGCGTGTCTGGTGGCGGCCCGTTCGCGGTCGCGTTTGCGGCCTCGAACCCGGAACGCGATCAAGCTGCTTGCGTTGATCAGCCCGGTCGGGCCGATCGCCGATGCCGGCGATGGCGCCGCGATCTCGGCGTGGCATCGGCATTTGTTCACCGAGCTTGCGCTCTCGCCGTTTGCTTGCGGCTCGTTCTTCTGGGGGCTGAAGGCGCTGCTCGCCGTGGCGCCGGACATGGCCTATGCCGGCCTCAAGCATCATGCCTCTGAAACCGACCGCGAGCTGTTGGAGCAGGGAGAGGTGCGGGCTTCGCTTTATGAAGCGATCAGGGAGGGGCTGCATCCTGGCGTCGACGGCGCGGTGCAGGACCTTCAGCTCTACTGCCGGCCTTGGGGGCTCGATCTTCGCAACATCGATGTTCCTGCGATTTTATGGCAGGGCAGCGACGACCCCATCGTGCCGCCAGAGGCCGCCTATTATTTGGCGCGCACGCTGCCGCAATGCCGGCTCGAAATCCGCCGCGGCGACGGCCATTATTGGGTGTTCGGGCAGTTCGGCATGGTGCTCGATGCGGTGAAGGCAGCACTCGGCCGATAGATTCCTAAAATGCCGCAGGACTGCGGCGTCTTGGCGCTGGAACCAAATCGCGCGCCAGACATATATCAGCTCGCCGGGGGGAATCGTGTCGGCGCGGCCTGATTCCAATGCTCGGAAAGCAAATCTTCTTCGATCCCACCGGCAAGCGCGCCCGCTTATTGCGGCGGCTGGCTTGGGCCATGGGCACGATCAGCGCGGTGGTCTTCGTCGCGTTCGGCGCAACGCTGATGGTTGTGCATCATCCTGCCAGCGCCGCGCTCGATGCCTCGCAAGTTTCAATTCGATGCGCCTGGGCGCCGACCTGCTCGGCCGCGCATGCGCTCTATGTCACCGGCGGCGACTCCGAGGCGTTGAAAGCCGCGGCGGGCGTGGCCGCCGAATTGCGCGAGAAGGAACGCGCTCTGCATGTGGCGGGCCGAAGGCCGGACGAATTGAGCCAGAGGCCAATACCGCTCGGAATGGACAATCCGAAGGATCGCGCTCTCAGCATCGGCTTCTATGTCAATTGGGACGACAATAGTTATGCCGCGTTGAAGCGCACGCTTCCCGATCTCGATTGGGTTATCCCGTCATGGCTTTCGCTTTCCGGCAAAACCATGGACCTGAACGTCGAGATCGACGAGCGGGCGCTCACGCTGATGCGCGACGAGGCGCCAAAGACACCGATCTTGCCGATGATTCAAAACGCGGTGGAGGGCGATTGGAACGGCGCCGGACTTGCGCATTTCCTCGCCGATCCGGATGCCCGCAAAGAACGCATCTCCGAAATCGTGGCCTTCCTCGAGAAGAACCAGTTTCAGGGACTGACCATCGACTTCGAGACCGTCCCGGACGGCGCCCAAAAAGATCTCGAGGTTTTCTTACGCGAGATGGAGGATGCGTTCGCACAGCATGGCCTCATCATGGTGCTGGCGGTGCCGTTCGACGACGCCGAGTGGCCCTACGAGACCTATGCTCATATCGCCGACTATCTCCTGCTGATGGCCTACGACCAACATTGGGAAGAAGGAAAGCCGGGAAGCATTGCCGGCCAGACTTGGTTTGAAGAGACGTTGGACAAGCGCTTGGCCAAGCTCGATCCGGACCGCACCATCATCGCCATCGGCGGGTATGGCTATGATTGGGTGAAGGGCCAGAAAGCCCAAGACTTGACCTTTGAAGAGGCGGTGCTTTCGGCCAAAGATTCCGAGGCCGATATCGAGTTCGATCCGGACAGCGACAATCCCCATTTCTCTTTCATCGAGGATGACGGCAACCGGCATGATGTCTGGTTCTTGGATGGCGTCACGGCTTTCAACGAGATTCATGCCGCCGATATCTATCGCCCGGCAGGCTATGCCTTGTGGCGCTTAGGCTCCGAAGATCCTTCGGTCTGGTCGGTGCTGGGGCGCGACTACGGAGCTCCTGCGCCCGATGCGTTGAAAACCATCGGCGGCAGCGAGGACATCGATTTCGAAGGCGAGGGCGAGGTGCTTCGCGTGGCGGAGAAGCCGAAGGAGGGCGCGCGGGAGTTTGAGGTGGAGGCGGCCACGGGCGATATCGTCGACCAAACCTACACGACGATCCCAACGTCTTTTGTCATTCAGCGCACCGGCGATGTGCCCCACAAACTCGCGCTGACATTCGACGACGGTCCCGATCCGGATTGGACGGCCAAGATCCTCGACGTTCTGAAGCAAAAAAACGTTCGCGCCAGTTTCTTCGTCATCGGCGAGAACGTCGAGGCCCACCCGGACCTGCTGAAGCGCATCCTCGCCGAGGGACACGACGTCGGCAATCACACTTACACCCATCCCAATCTCGGCGAATTACCGGACGCGCTCGTCACGCTGGAGATCAACGCTACGCAGCGCTTGGTCGAAGGGCTGACCGGCCGCTCGATGCGGCTGTTTCGCGCGCCATATCTTGGCGATGCGGAACCGACCACGGCCGATGAAACGGTGCCGATCGCGATCGCTCAATCGATGGGCTATTACACGGTCGGTCTGCAGGTCGATCCCAACGACTGGCAAAGGCCGTCCGCCGACGAAATCCTGAACCGCGTCATCGCGCAGGCCACGGATCCCAATCCCGACATTCGTGGACACGTCATCTTGCTGCACGATTCCGGCGGCGACCGCTCGCAAACCTTGGCGGCGTTGCCGCGGATCATCGACGAGATGCGTGCGCGCGGATTTGACTTCGTTCCTGTCTCGGAACTCGCTGGGATGACGCGAGACCAGGCCATGCCTCCGGTCCCCGCTAGGTCGCTGGGGTCGCTCGTGAGTCTCCCCGTGTTCACGATGCTGCGCTGGGTTACCCGGACGCTGACCGTTCTGTTCTATGCCGCGATCTGGCTTGGCCTTGCGCGACTGTTATTCGTCTGCGGCGCGGCGCTGTTCGGGCGGTTCAAAGATTCGAGGGCCGTTCCACCGCCCCCGGCGACCACGCTGCCGCTGCAATCGGTGCTGATCCCTGCGCATAACGAGGCCAAGGTGATCGCCGGCTCGATTGCTCGGATTCTCGCCAGCACCTATCCGAAACTCGAAGTGATCGTGATCGACGACGGATCGAAGGATGAAACTTCGGCCGTTGTGCGCGAGCAATTCGGGACCGATCCCCGCGTCAAGCTGCTGACCTTGAAGAATGGCGGCAAGGCCGCGGCCTTGAATCAGGGATTGAAGCTCGCGCGCGGCGAGGTGGTGATCGCGCTCGACGCCGACACGCAGTTTCAGTCGGACGCCATCGAAAATCTGGTGCGTTGGTTCGCCGATCCGAGTGTCGGAGCGGTGGCTGGGAACGCCAAGGTCGGAAATTGCGTCAATGTCATCACCAGATGGCAGGCGCTTGAATATATCACGAGCCAGAATTTGGAGCGGCGAGCGTTGGCGGCGCTCGGATGCATCACGGTGGTGCCGGGCGCTGTCGGGGCTTGGCGACGCGAGGCGCTGACGAAGCTCGGCGGCTTTCCGCTCGACACGCTTGCCGAGGATCAGGATCTCACCATCGACCTGCTCAAACATGGCTACAAGGTGCTCTATGACAACACAGCCGTCGCGTGGACGGAGGCGCCGGATAGTTTGCGCGGGCTCGCCAAGCAGAGATTTCGTTGGGCTTTCGGCACGCTGCAATGTCTGTGGAAACACCGCGAGGTGACGTTGCGGCCGCATGCCGGCACGCTCGGCCTGATCGCGATCCCGCAGACCTGGATGTTTCAGTTTTTGTTTTCGCTGATGGCGCCGCTGGTCGATCTCACGCTGATCTGGCGGCTGACGCTTTCGGCGTTCGATTACCTGCAGCATCCGGACCAGTTCGACGGCGCGACGCTGCAAAAGGTGCTGTTCTATTACTTGGTGTTTCTCGTCATCGATCTCGGCACGGCCGCGCTCGGGCTTGCGCTGGAGAAAAAGCCACAATGGTCGCTTTTGCCCTCGCTGGTGCTGCAACGTTTCGGCTATCGGCAAATGATGTACGGCATCATCATCAAGTCGATGCTGGCGGCGGCATTCGGGCCGCTGGTCGGGTGGGGCAAGCTCGAACGCAAGGCGACGGTCAGCGTGCGGGGCTAAGGTTGCCGCCTATAGCTTGTCGTAGACCAGGCAGCAGCAATCCTTCATGCCGTCGGCGCGCGGTTTGCACACCAGCTTCTCCTCGGTTCCCGCGCAGGATGGCATGAGGGCGTCGGCGGCGACGGGCTTGCGACAGGTGGCGTTGTAACGCACGCATTTGCCGCCGAGCAATTCCGAGCTTGGCGGGCAACCGGCCGGCCCGGCGTGACGCTGGAGCCGCCGCCGGTCGCGGCGCCGGTGGTGGGAGTTGTCCTTCGCCACTCGGTGGCGTTTCGGCCGGTGGGGGTGACTCCGTTCCAGGTGGCGGTGCATTCTTTCCGTGCGGCGCGGCACCCGGGCTCGACCGGCAGCTGAATTTGCCGTCGAAGGTTCCGCACTCGAACGCAGCATTGGCAGGCGCGACGCTCTCAACCAGCAGGCAAAGCGAAGCCACGAACAACGAAACGCAAATCAGGCGCATGAAACCGGTCCCCGTAAACGCATGGACATCATGGCATAGGAAGCCGACCGGAGCAGCCAAACTATGGCGGCCCGCGAGCTTGTGCCAAATCGGGCCTCTTGCCAGCAGGCGCTTCCCTTGACACGATAGGTTCCTAAAGGCTCGCGGGGGATGCCGCAGACAAGGCCTTCCCCGCGCTAACAAACGCCAAGGGAGGAGATCATGGGCCAAGCGCAGGGCCAACCAGCCCGCAGCGCCCGCTGCATCGCACTGGTTGGCCCATATTTAAGCGGTAAGACGACATTACTCGAAGCCATCCTGGCGCGAACCGGCGCCATTCCCCGCCAAGGCACCATGGCTGCCAAGAACACGGTGGGCGACGCATCCGACGAAGCCCGCCATCACGGCATGAGCGTCGAGCTCAACGTGGCGACCGTCGATTTCCTCGGCGATCATTTCACCTTCCTCGATTGTCCAGGCTCGATCGAATTCCAGGCCGACGCCATGAACGCGCTCACCGCGTGCGACGCGGCGGTCGTGGTCTGCGAGCCGGACGAGAAGAAGGTGCCGGCGCTGCAATTGATCCTCAAGCAGCTCGAAGATCGCTGCCATCCCGCATTTCCTGTTCGTCAACAAGATCGACAAGGCGGAAGCCCGGGTGCGCGATCTGGTGCCGATGCTGCAGCCGGCCTCGACCAAGCCGCTGGTGCTGCGGCAGCTGCCGATCTGGGAGAACGACATCGTCACCGGTTTCATCGATCTCGCGCTCGAGCGCGCCTTCGTCTATCGCGAGCATGCGCCGAGCGAAGTGATCGCGATTCCCGATCCGCTGGCCAAGGACGAGCAAGAAGCGCGGTTCTCGATGCTGGAGAAGCTGGCGGACTATGACGACGCGCTGATGGAGCAATTACTCGAAGACGTGCCGCCGCCGCGCGACCGCGTGTTCGACGATCTCTCCAAGGAACTGCGCGACGGGCTGATCTGTCCGGTGCTGCTCGGTTCCGCCGAGACCAGCCACGGCATTTTCCGGCTGCTGAAGGCGCTGCGTCACGAGGCGCCGTTCGTGGAAGCGACCGCGACGCGGCTCGGGCTCGACAAGGAGAAATCTTGCGCCTTCGTCGCCAAGACCTTCCACACCGCGCATGGCGGCAAGCTCTCCCTCGCGCGCGTGCTCAAAGGCAATTTCGCCGATGGCACCAGCCTCTATGGCGGCGCGGACGAAGAGCGCATCTCCGGCATCTTCAATGTGACGGGGCAAGAGCCGGTGAAGCGCGGCGAAGCCAAGCAGGGCGACACCATCGCGTTCGGCAGGCTCGACTCGACCAAGACCGGCGACAGTCTCAGCGAGGATAAGGGCAAGGCGGCGAAAATTGCCGCGCCGAAGCCGTGCCGCGCCGGTGTTCGGTCTCGCCATCGCCGCGAAGGAGAAGAAGGACGAGGTGAAGCTCACCGCCGCCATCGCCAAAATCATCGAGGAGGACCCCTCGATCTCGCTCAGCCACGCGCAAGACATGGGTGAGATGGTGCTGTGGGGGCAGGGCGAGATGCATCTCCGCGTCGCCATCGAGAAGCTGATCCGGAAATACGGCATCGACGCTTCGACCAAGCCCCGCTCGATTCCCTATAAGGAGACGATCCGCAAACCGATCGAGATCAGAGGACGGCACAAGAAGCAGTCCGGCGGCCACGGCCAGTTCGGCGACGTGGTGGTGACGATCAAGCCGCAGCCGCGAGGGGTCGGCTTCGAGTTCTCCGACAAGATCACCGGCGGCGTGGTGCCGAAGAACTACATCCCCTCCGTCGAGATCGGGGTGCGCGATTATCTCAGCCACGGCCCGCTCGGCTTCAACGTGGTCGATGTCGCGGTCTGCCTGATCGACGGCTCCTATCACTCGGTCGACAGCTCCGACATGGCGTTCCGCCAGGCCGGCCGCATCGCCATGAATGACGGCATGCCGCAATGTTCCCCGGTGCTGCTCGAGCCGGTGATGGCGGTCGAGGTCGCGGCACCTTCGGAGTCGACGGCGAAGGTGAACTCGATCGTCTCAGGACGGCGCGGGCATATTCTCGGCTTCGATTCCAGGCCGGGCTGGCCGGGATGGGACGTGGTGCAGGCGCAGATCCCCGAGGCCGAGATCCAGAATTTGATCGTCGAGCTCAGATCGGCGACCGCGGGCGTCGGCACGTTCAGCGCCAAGTTCGACCATCTGGCCGAGCTCACCGGCAAGGCCGCCGACCAGGTTCTGGCCGGGCGCGGCCCCAAGGCGGCCTGACATGGCGCAGTTTGCCTCAAAAAAAGGCGCATCGGAGGCTTGCCCCAAGCGGCTCCGCCCGCTATTCGATGGTGCCTTATTCTCCAACCGACCGTAGCTTTGCAGAGGGTGTTCCCATGACGCAGATTTTTCCGCAGCTTGTAATCCCCGAAACGCTTGCCGCAGGCCCAGGGCCAGGGAACACCGACCCGCGCGTGCTCGAACGCTTCGCCGCCTCCGGCGTCGCCGACCACATGCAGAAGGACGTGCTGCGCGGCATGATGGAAGCCAAGAAGATGCTGCGCGAGCTGTGGGGCACCAAGAACGTCTATACCTATGGCGTCGCCGGCACCGGCTTCTCGGGGCTCGATTGCGTGCTGTCGCTGATCCTGCCCGGCGACAAGGTGGTGTGCTTCCCGAACGGCACCTTCTCCGGCATCGACACCCTCACCATCCGCATGAAGGCCTCGACCGCGGAAGAGCTCGCCGCCGACAGCCTCAACCCGAAGCCGAAATCCGTCACCGTGATCGACACCCCGCATGGCCAGTCCGTGTCACGGCCGAGACCATCGACAAGGCGCTTGGCCGAGCATAAGCCGATGTGGGCCTTCATGGCGCATTGGGAGACCGGCTCTGGCCGCATCAACGACCTCAAAGGCTTCTCCGATGCTTGCGTGAAGCATGGCGTGATGGGCATTTGCGATGCGGTGTCGTCGCTCGGCGTCGCCGATTTCAACATCGACGACTATCCGGGCGTGGTGGCCTGGGCGTCGTGTCCGCAGAAGGGCGTGCTCAGCCTGCCGCTCACCTACGCGCCGGTCAGCTTCACCGACAAGGCGATCGAGATGGTGAAGAAGCGCGGCTGCCGCACCTATGTGCATCACCCGATCCTCGACGCGCGGCATTGGGGCGTCATCGACGGCAAGGACAGCGAGACCCCCGGCTATCACCAGACCCATTCCTGCTACGCGGTCGCCGCGTTCCACGAGGCGCTTCGCATTATCCTGGGCTATGGCCGCCGCCGCAAAGCGTCCGACTACGCCTATCACGAGAAGGCGCTCCGCGCCGCCGTCGAGGCCATGGGCTGCGACGTCACCTCGAACATGACCAGCCTCATCGTGCTCAACCTGCCCGGCAAGCTGAAGGGCAAGGAGAAGGAGCTGGTGCAAGGCGCGCGCGCGCAAGGCTTCGGCATCTGGCCGACGCTGTCGGAGCCGGTGCAGGTCCGCATCGGCATTCTGAACCAGCTCTCGCCGGAGCAGATCTCGGAGATCACCAGCCGCTTCGCCGACGCCATGCTCGGCATGGGGGCGGAGTTCGACAAGGCCAAGGTGATGAACGGGCTGAAGTCGTATTACGCCAAGGCGGCGTAGTGACGCGTCACAACAATTCATTCAAGAAATGCGAAAGGCCCGGCAATTTGTCGGGCCTTTTTACTGCGGTTCCGAGAGATAGGCTGCCTTAGGACGGTGCCGAGATTCTCTGATCGCGCGACGCGGCCGCATCGCTCCCGTGCTAGACTCAGGGCAACATAGACATTCAGGAGATGACTCGCATGAGCTCTGACAAAAGGACGCCTTATCCCGTGCAACGCAAACCCGGCAAGCGGGTGTTGATCGGCGAGACGCGGGAAGAAGAGGCCGCGCGTCTGGCGGCGGAGATCGCGGCGCATCCGGTGACCAAGTGCGAGCCCGGCGAGCGCGGCCCGTCGATGTCGCGGCCGGGCTGGAACTCAAAGCCGATCATCTCGCAGAAGGAACGCGCGAGGCCGAGGGCATCGCCAAGAAGATGATGCGCAAATCCTGATCGGTGTCGCGCTAGCTGCACTTGAGCGCGTTCCTCGCGCCTGCGTTTGCGGGTGGCTAATCTCTCCTAATTAGAGCGAGGGAGCACGCCATGAAACTCATCATCCTGATTGCGGTGACAACCAGCTTGCTGCTGGAGTTGAGCGACGCGCTGCCCAAGTCGAGCGTCGGCGGCCCGATGGCCATGATGATGATCGTCTTTCTCGCCGTGCTGGCCCTCGGGCTCTACGAAGCTTGGTCGCAAAAGCGCGGCGTGCTGGGCTGGCTCGTGAGCATCGTTGCCTCGGTCGTCGGCGGGTTCTTGGGAGCTGCGGTGGCCAGCGTGATCCTCGAAATATTGCTGTCGTATCTTAAGTCTGGGCGTCCCCCTCGCAGAGTCGCAGCACCCGCTGCGCTATATCGCGTCCGCCGGCATGATGCTGTTGGCGCTGCTGGGATCGTGGATCGCGTTACAGATCGTGAACCGGTCCCGATGATGCGGCTGGTTCCAAAACTTATCCCCGCGCTCAAAACCTCCACTTATCATTCGCGTCACCTCATCCGACTGAAGGGCGCATTCATGAGGCGTTCGTGAAAGCGGGGTGAGGCGCGGCGCCCGCGGGTTCGTGCACGCAGCACGGACACTCGGGCGGCGCCGGGGCTCCGCCCGGGACCACTACGAGTCCCTGCCAGGAGCTGGCTGACAGTACTTCGTTTTGCGCTACCGGCCTTCGGCCTACTTGAGCGCGCGAGCGCTTCGAGCGTCGACCTAGGCGTGATCGAAACGAAAAGCGCGGCCCGGCGCAGTAGTGAAAACGCCGCCTGTGGCGCGCCGAGAGGCGCCCGCCGTGGTCCTTCGCAAGGATCGCGGACACCATAGGTTTGCGTCTTTCGGCGCGCCAATCCCTTCCTGTCTTTGAGACGGACTTCGCGCCTGTCGGGAAGGAATTGAATCGGCAGAGACCGGGCGCTGTGACGCGTCGCGGTGAGGCAGGAGTGCGTGTTGATTCGCAGGACGCTTCCGCTTGCGCAGTCACCCCGGCGAAAGCCGGGGTCCAGCTTTTCATTTCGCTGGATTCCGGCTTGCGCCGGAATGACGAAGGCGTGGCGGTTCTTTTTTGCGCTACCGCTTCGCTACTTGAGCGCGCATTTTTGTTCGCGCTATCGCTCCGCTACTTGAGCGCGCGTCGATGCCGGCGCGGATCAGGTCGATGGCCTCGTGCGGCTCGGCCCAGCGCAGCAGCTTCACCCATTTGCCCTGCTCGAGGTCCTTATAGTGCTGGAAGAAATGCCCGATCTGCTCGAGCAGGATCTCCGGCAAATCGCGATAGGAGCCGACCTTCTTATAGTAGGGATGCAGTCTGTCGATGGGAACGGCGATGATCTTCTCGTCGACGCCGTGCTCGTCCTCCATCAGCAGCGCGCCGATCGGCCGGGCGCGAATGACGGCGCCGGGCGCCACCGGCGTCGGCGCGATGACCATGCAATCGATCGGATCGCCGTCCTCGGAAAGCGTGTGCGGGATGAAGCCGTAATTGGCGGGATAGAACATCGCCGTGTGCAGGAAGCGGTCGACGAACATGGCGCCGGAGGCCTTGTCCATCTCGTATTTCACCGGCACGCCGCCTTGCGGAATCTCGATGATGACATTGACCTCGTGTGGAGGATTTTCGCCGACCTTGATGTGAGAGAGATCCATGTGCCGTTCCTTAAGCCGCGCGGCACTCTAGCAAATATCGGCGTGTCATGCCCGGCAATGACGATGTTCGCCTCAGGCGATTCGCGGCAGCGGGTCCTTGCCGCCGGCAAGCGCGTAGGCGCGCGCCGTCACCTCGTTCAGGCCGCGCTCGACGGCGAGCCTGACCTTCTCCAATTCGATCGAGCCTGCGTGTCGCGGCACGCGGATCGGGTCGCCGACAACAATGGCGAGTTTGGAGAACGGCAGATTGAAGGTGAATGCGCTCCAGGTCCTGATCGAGAAGGCGCGGTTGGTCGCCATGGCGCAGGGCACGATCGGGCAGTCGGAAAGCTTGGCGAGCAGCGCGATGCCGGGCCCAGCGTGTCGCGCCGGTCCCGGGGGAACGTCAGCCGTCATGGCGAAGGTGGCGCCGCCCTTCAGCGCGCGGAGCGCGCCACGCAGTGCGGCAGAGCCGCCGCGGTTACGTTCTTGTACGTCCCGCATCGCCCGCGCCGCGCACGACGCTCATGCCGAAGCGCCCAAGGATATTTGCGAGCATCTCCGCATCTCTGTGGCGGGAGACGATGATGGCGATGTCGGCTTGCGTCTCCGGCTTGATCATCGGCACCATCAAGAACTGCCCGTGCCACATGGCGAAGATCTGCGGGTGCTCGGAGAACAATTTGGCGTCGATGTCGGGCGGATCGCGCACCACTTTGCTGGTGCGGAACACGAGGCGGATATAGGCCTCGGCAAAAGCGCTGCCCAAGCTCGTGACCCATTTGGAATGATGCAGCGACGTCAGAAAACGCATGACACCTCGTGGACCGATTGTACACGAGACCGAGGCTTATTGGGGGCTCATTCGGATGTGTCACAATCGGCGGGACTATCTGTGAGCGCGGTTCATGTCATGACGATGAAGCGAACTAGGGGAGGCGCATTTTTATGCGCTACCGCTTCGCTGCTTGAGCGCAGAGTTTTGGCGCTACCGCTTCGCTACTTGAGCGCAGTGGCAAAAAGGCCCGGCTTGAGGCCGGGCCTTTTCACGCGCGACCGGGATTCAAACTCAACCGTCCGCGCGACACATGCCGGGAGATTTAGCGCTGTCCGCCCTGTCCCGGTTTGTCCTGTCCGGGCCGCTGCCCGCCCTGGCCGGGATTCTGGCCGGGGTTGCCTTGGCCTGGGGATTGCCCTGGCCCGGCCGCTGGCCGCCTTTGTCGGGCTGCTCACGGCCGCCACCGGCGCCGATCGGCTGGGTGGGATCCTTGGGTTTTTCGTTCTTGGCCATTTGAGTACTCCTTTCGGTCTCTCGCAGAGAGCAGGGATAACCGGCGGGGCCCGGGGGCGGTTCCGGCAAAAAATCTCGGAAAATCGAGAAAAACCGGGAACTTTTTTTGTGGCGGGCGAACTGGCGCGGGATTTGCGGAGCCAAGCGGCCAAATTTGCCGGGGGCAGTTTGGCCTCTCGCATCGACCGGAAGCGGCGAATCAGGTACAAAGAACAGAATAGGAACTGTCGGCTTTGTGAGGCTTGGTCATGGCAGCAGCGTCAGCCGCAATGCGCATCAGCGTCGATATGGTCGAGATGCGGGCGCGACCCTTACGGGCTCCGCGTCCGAGAGTGCTGTTCTGCGCCTGCGACGGCGCGGCCCGGGTCTATATCGATGCGTCCAGCGAGGACGATGCGCGGGATCTCTGCGAGGATCTCGGCTTCGAATTCATCGGCCTTTGCGAGGATTGAGCTTCACCACCTTGCCGGTGGCCCGCTTGTCCTTGTCGACGAGACTTTCCTTCAGCGCCGCTTTGAAGCCGACCGGCTGGTGGTGCTTGTTCAGCAGATCCTTGAACGCTTCGTCTGCAAGATCCTGAAAGCTCTTTCCTTGCGCGTGCGCCACCGCCTCGATCGCGGCGAAAGTCTCGTCGTCGAATTGCACGCGCTTGCCCTTCATCACTCACTCCTTCAGCGGTTTCGGGTCTCGCCGCGTCAGCCGCAACAAAAAGCGGAGCGCGAGCCAGAGAAACAGCACGACCAGCAGCAGGGCTGCGAAGGGCGCAGCCAGCGCAAGCAGCGACACGAACAGCGAGGAGCCGAGCTCGGTCGTGGCGATGATTGGATTGCCGATCCCGCCGGTGAAGACTGTGGATTTCGCGCGGAGCAGGGCGGTGGTGCTCTGCATCAGTCCGGCGACGCCGCCGCCGGCGATGATCGCGGTCGCCCATTTCACCATCGGCGGCAGATCGGTGATGACCGCGGCCGAGATCACCGTGCCGGCGACGAGGGCCGCGGGCGTGGCCAGCGTGTCGAGCAGATTGTCGACGCCCGGAATGTAGTAGCCGAAAATTTCCGCGAGTCGCCGCGACGCCAAGCACGATCAGCGCGGCCGGCGTGCCGAGCCAGGCGAAACTTTCGGCGAGCGGCAGATGTCCGGTGTTCGCCGCGATGCTGGTCACCAACATCGGCAGGAAAATGCGGAAGCCTGTTGCTGCCGCAAGCCCGATGCCGAGCGCGACGGAAAGCGCGAGATCGAAATTGGATACGGATTCCATGCTATTCTCTTTCGCTCACAAACGCGGATGGGCCTGGCGCCAGTCTGATGGACGCTCGAAAGTACCGCGCCAGATGCCGCGCTTGGCGGCTTTGGCCTCTGCCTCTTCCGATTGGTAGGGATTGCCGGGCGCGCCGCCGAGATCGATGGCGTAACCTTGGGCGACCAAGGTCTGACCGAGATCGGCCACGCCTTGGGCGCTGCACACGGCGACAGTGCGGCCGTAGCGATCCTTGGCGCGCTCCTCGCATTGCACGTCGCCGCCTTTGATCAAGGTGGTGAGTTTCGCCTTGGCCGCGCGGCCGCAGGCCCAGGATTTGCCGTTCGACTCTTTGCAGGTCTGATGCAATTCCGGCGCGTCGATGCCGAACAGGCGATACTCGCTGCCGTCGCCGGCGCGCAGCGTGTCGCCGTCGATGGATACGATCTTGGCGTCCGGTCCGAACGGCTCCGGATGGTAGCTGCAATAGCGCTCGATGAGGAGCGCCAGGATCAGCAGGACCACCAAGGCGGCGAACTTGCCGAGCATCTGCGCCAGCGCCCGGGATGTCTGCCCTTCAGTTGCAGGTGGTTTCTTTTTCGGTGCCGGTCATGGCTCAGCACCTAGCGCAGAATCGCCTCGATCGCCAACGTCCGATTTTCAATTTTGGCGGAAACCGCCAATGCCCTTCATGGGAACCCGTTCGTCTGCCAAGCGTTTGAATGGGAACGAATGGAGGTACCCGATATGAGAACCCAACCGACCCAGGTGAGTTGCGCCGTGGCGACCGCCAATGGCTTTGCGGTGCCTTACAGCTGTTCTTCAACGAGCGACGGCAAAGGATATATGGAGAAGCATCCCGAATTCGAGGTCGTCCGGACGTCGCTGCTATCCAAGTTGATGATTTTTGTGTCGAGCGCCCCGCGCAGTCACCTCAGACTGAGACGCGCGCAAAGCTAGCGTCCGTCGATCTGTTGCCCAACGATGGCGATGGTCTGTTGATAGACCTGCGCGGCGTTCCAGCCTTCGATCGCGGCGAAGTTCGGCTCACCGGGTTGATAACCGGCGCCGCGTACCCAGCCGTGACCTTTGAGGAAGTTCGCGGTGGAGGCGAGCGCGTCGGCTTTGACGTTGAGATTCACCACGCCGTTGCCGTCGCCGTCGACGCCGTAGAGCAGAATGTTCTTCGGCAGGAATTGGGTCTGGCCGACCTCGCCATGCATGGCGCCCTTGGTGCCCGAGCTCATCACGCCGTGATCGACGAGGGTGAGCGCGGCAAGAAGCTGGTCGGTGAAAAACTCCGGCCGGCGGCAATCGTAAGCGAGGGTGGCGACGGCGGAGACGGTCGGCTGGTTGCCCATGAATTTGCCGAACGCGGTCTCCATGCCCCAGATGGTGACGAGCGGGCCGGCGGGCACGCCGTATTTCTTCTCGAGCGCATTGAACAGCGCGGCATTGGCGCCTTTCATCTTCCGTCCTTGTGCGGCGATGGCGGACGCGCCACGCTTCGCCATGAATTGATCGAGCGAAAGCTTGAACGAATGTTGCCCACGGTCGGCTTTGATGGTGCCGGTGGAATAGTTCGTGGCCATGAGGGCGGCGATGGCTTGGCCGCCGACGCCCTTGGCTTGGGCTTCCTGAGCGAAGGCTTGCTTCCAGCTCTCGAAGCCCGCGCTGGTGCTGCCGCATTTGGCGGCCTGCGCCTGGCTTCCGATGAGCATCAACAGAGCGGCACCATACGCAGCCCGACCAAACCGCCACCCCGTCATGCAGAAACCCCCGCGTTTTTCAGGCCCTTCGGGCCGATCCCTCTCAGCGGCAGGCAGCCTATCGCGGCGGTTCTTCGTTTGGCAATGCATCGTCGTCGCCCGGGTCAAGGATCGATCCGGCTGATCTTGGAGCCTTCGAGCGTGAGGTTGTACATCAGCCCCTTGGGATCGAGCACGAAACCGATCACCGGGTTCGTGATGTTGTTACTGTCGATCGAGCCGCCGGCACCGACAGTTATGATCGCAACCGATCCATCGACGCCGACCTTCCAGCCGGCTGTGCGGTCAAAGCTCTGAAGAGCCTCCTGTGTCATGAACATGATGATGACGGAGCGTTCTTGCACGCCGAGCTGAAAGCCGAATGAGGCCGATACCAGATTGTAGTATCCAGAGGGTTTGCCATGAACAATCATGACGCCTTCGCCATATTCCCCACCAAATCCAAACCCCGCCTTGACGATGCTGGGAAACACCAAAACTCCCGCGGCCTTGTTGGCAAGTTCTCGGGCCCCACCGATTTGGCGGACAAAACTTTGAAGTGCCTCGTTGGCGTCGGCGTTGATCTGGGCGGCCGAAGCCTCGGCGCGATGTGGAGTTGCAACGAGGATTGTCGCGGCTAGCGCGGCAAGCAAGAACGCGCGGCTGATTGCGATCATGGTCAGATCCCCTGATTCGGACGTTTTGAGATTCTAGCATGCGCTGCAATTGGGGCAATTCTGGATTCAGCGCCTAGCCAGAGAGCGCCACGCGGGCGGCATCGAGCGCGCGCTTGGCCTCGTCGTCGAGGGTCGGGAATTTCGGATCGATCGCCTCGATGCGCTCGACGATGGCGGCGGCGACGACGAGCCGGGTGAACCATTTATTGTCGGCGGGAACCACGTGCCAGGGCGCGCCATCCGTCGCAGTGCCGGCGATCATCTCGTCATAGGCTACCGTCAACTGGTCCCAGAGTTTGCGTTCCTCGATGTCGCCCGGATTGAACTTCCATTGCTTGTCCGGATCGTCGAGGCGAGCCAGCAGCCGCTTCTTCTGTTCTTTCTTGGAAACGTTGAGAAAGAATTTGATCGGCACGGTGCCGTTCCGGAGCAAATGGCGTTCGAAGGCGTTGATGTCCTCGTAGCGCTCGTTCCAGATATTTTTGGTGATGAGCTCCGGCGGCAGGCTTTGCTTGTCGAGCAGCTCCTTGTGCACGCGCAGGACCAGCACCTCCTCGTAATAGGAGCGGTTGAAGATGCCGATATGGCCGCGGCGGGGAAGGGCGACAGTGGCGCGCCAGAGAAAGTCGTGGTCGAGCTCGAGCTGGCTCGGCACCTTGAAGGAAGTTACGTCGCAGCCCTGCGGATTGACGCCGGACATCACATGCTTGATGACGCCGTCCTTGCCCGCCGTGTCCAGCCCCTGCAGAATGACGAGGATCGACCAGCGATGCTCGGCGTAGAGCTTCTCCTGCAATTTGGCGAGACGCTTCACGCCCGAGGCTAGCAGCTCCTTGGCTTCGGCCTTCTCGATGTCCAGACCGCAAGTGTTCTTGGGGTCGTAATCGGCGAGAGCGAACTTCTTGCCTTTGCGGACGCGAAAGCATTCGGTGATTTCTGTTGGCAGCATGGTCGGGGAAACTACGCGAATGAATGCGATTTGGCGACTCGCGATCTCGGAAAATGTGGAAACTGGCGCTCGGAGTCCTTAAGTGCTGCGATAAGGCAACGAACAATGGAGCGGAAGATGCGGTTCAAACCAAGCGATGACACCAAACGGCGTTGGCGATTCGGGCTCGGATTGGCGGTGGCGGCCATTATTGGTGTGGCCGGCGCGGCCCACGCCGACGATCTTGACTGCGTCAGCACCACGTTCAATTTGCTGTCGCCGAACGACAAGGTCTGCATCAGCGATTTCGACGACCCGAAAGTGCCGGGCGTCACCTGCTACATCTCACAAGCGCGGAAAGGCGGGTGGGGGCAGCCGCTCGGCCTGAACGAGGATCCGTCGAATTTCTCGGTGTCCTGCCGGCAGATGGGCCCGATCAATGTCGATCTCACCAAATTGCCCGAGCGGGAGGAGGCGTTCAGCGAGAAGACCAGCATCTTCTTCAAGGCGACGCGCATCTACCGGATGCCGGACCTCAAGCGCAACACGCTGATTTATCTCGCGGTGAGTTCGAAGATCGATCGACGGATCGCCGGCGAACGCGATCAGCGTGGTGCCGATCATGAATTGGCCGGCAAAGCGAGTAGGGAAGCTCCGTTACTCAGCCGCCGCTTCGTGCAGCGATTCGACATTGGCGAGATAGCGCTCGGCATCGAGCGCGGCCATGCAGCCTAGGCCTGCGGCGGTGACGGCCTGGCGATAGATCTCGTCGGCGACGTCGCCCGCGGCGAACACGCCGGGCACGCTGGTCAGCGTGGAACCAGGAGCGGTCTGGATATAGCCCGAGGGCTTCAGCTCGAGCTGACCCTTGAACAGCTCCGTCTGCGGCGTGTGACCAATGGCGATGAAGATGCCGTCGATCTTCATGGTGGTGACGGCGCCGGTCTCGGTGTTCTTCAGTTTGGCGCCGGTGACGCCGAGCGGATTTTCGGTGCCAAGCACCTCATCGAGCGCGGTATTCCACAGCACCGAAATTTTCGGATTGTTGAACAGGCGCTCCTGCAAAATTTTCTCGGCCCGGAGCGAATCGCGGCGATGCACCAGAGTGACATGCGCGGCGATGTTGGCGAGATAGAGCGCCTCCTCGACCGCGGTATTGCCGCCGCCGATCACGATCACGTTCTTGGCGCGATAGAAGAAGCCGTCGCAGGTGGCGCAGGCGGAGACGCCATACCCCTTGAAACGGTGTTCGGAGGCGAGGCCGAGCCAGCGAGCCTGCGCCCCGGTCGCGATGATCAGAGCGTCGGCGGTATATTCCGTGCCCCGATCGCCTTTAAGGCGGAAGGGGCGGCGCTTCAGGTCAACGACATCGATATGATCGGAGACGAGCTCGGTGCCGACATGGGCGGCTTGCGCGCGCATCTGCTCCATCAGCCAAGGGCCCTGAATGGTCTCGGCAAAACCGGGATAATTCTCCACATCCGTGGTGGTGGTCATTTGGCCGCCGGCATGAATACCCTCGATCAGTAGGGGCTTCAGCATGGCCCTGGCCGCATAGATTCCGGCGGTATAACCGGCGGGGCCGGAGCCGATAATGATCAGTTTGGAATGGCGCGTTGTCATGGTTTTAGCCTTGGGTGGGGTCAACAGGTAAGCGTTCGCCGCCCTTTCCGCAACCCACCCCTAGAGCGAGGTTCGCTCTAGGGTCTTTGTCCTCTACGCATGATCTGGTCCG
Organism: uncultured Alphaproteobacteria bacterium; assembly: GCA_963764005.1. Lineage (GTDB taxonomy): Bacteria > Pseudomonadota > Alphaproteobacteria > Rhizobiales > Methyloligellaceae > Methyloceanibacter. The sequence goes on from CAVXQX010000003.1 coordinate 234,773, forward strand.
AAAAGTCTGCAACTTTTCGGAATCATGCTCCAAGCCCAAGGGCGCGGCGAATGGCGCTTGCCACCACTTCCGTGTCGTTGATGGGCGGGTAGGTCCAGGATTCCAGCTTGCCGTCGAAGGGACGCGTGGCGCCGCGCTCGCGCATCAATTGGTGGAAGCGGGACAGGCGCCGCGACTTGCCGGGCAGGGATTGCACATAGACGGGTTTTCCGGTGCCTGCGGCCTCCGTGACCATGTTGACCGAGTCCTCGGTGACGACGATGGCGTCGGCGAAGGCGAGAAAGGCGAAGTATGGGTTTTCGCCGCTACCGTCCCAGACCACATGCGGCACGTCCTTGATCTGACGCGCCAATGCCTCGAGCGACTTAGGGGAGGTGCGCCGCGAAGGCGTGACCAGCAGCGAGGCGTTGTGTTCGCGGGCAAGAGCGGCGAGCGAGGCGCCGAGCGATGCGGCTGCATCCGGGGGAAAGCTGAAGGCCTGGCTTTCGCCGCCGAGCAGGACAGCGACGCGCGGATGCGCCAAGGGCGCAATCAGGTCGCGGAATTTCTCAGCCGCATCGACGAGGCGCGATTCGGTGACGCTATGCACCGCGCCGAAGGTGTTCACCACGTTCGGTCCGGTATAGCCGTCATGGACCGGTGCCGCGATGAGATCGAACAAGGAAGCCGGGACTTTCGGGTTCTGGATATGCAGCCCGAACGCTTTGGCGCGCCGCTTCAGCGCGATGGCGACGGGTACGCTGCGGCGTCCAATGGAGATGACGAGACGCGGCCATGGCGCCTGCAAGGGCTCATTCGACGCAACGCTTTTGAGCAGCAGGGGCGGCGGTATTAATGTCTGTAACGGGGCCGGCAGATAGCGCATCGGACCTTCGATCCGCACCTGCTTCAGCCGGTAAGGTAGGCCGACCGCCTTGGCCACGGCGATGCCCTGGGCTTCCATGCCGACCGACCCGTCGGTAACGATCCAGGTCTCTCCAGAATTTTCGGAATGAGAAGGGCTCAATTTCTTTTCGATTCTTTTGCGCTGGAAGACCTAAGATTGCGCGAGAGGCGCGGCAAGCGGCCATTCCGGCTGCTTCTAGCCCGAGCCTGCCTCGACCGTCCAGGAGCCAAGCATCATGCGTTCTGCCCGATTGGATGTCACGGATTGGCGCATCCTGCGCGAGCTACAGGAAGATGGGCGGATCACCAATGTGGAGCTGGCGCGAAAAGTCGGCATCTCGGCGCCACCTTGCCTGAGGCGGGTCCGCGCGCTGGAAGAGGCCGGCATCATCAAGGGCTTCGCCGCGCTGCTCGACGAGAAGGCGCTCGGCTTCGACGTCACCGCGTTCGCCATGGTTGGACTGCATAGCCAGGCCGAGGCCGATCTCATTGCCTTCGAGGAGCGGGCGCGAAGCTCTCCGATCGTGCGCGATTGCTACATGCTGTCGGGCGAGATCGATTTCATGCTGAGATGCGTGGCGACGGATCTCAGCGCGTTTCAAGACTTCATCATTCACGAGCTCACGGCGGCGCCGAACGTTGCCAGCGTGAAGACATCGCTGGTCATTCGCGCCTCGAAGCACGCGACCGGCGTTCCGATCGAGATCGCAGGCGAGCAGGACAATTGAGCGCGACTACGGCAAATCCGATCCTCGTCGAGGTGAGACGGGGAACGCTGGTCGAAAGCATCCATCGCGGCGCCATCGCGATCACTGATGCGGACGGGAAGCTTCTTTTCGCGCTCGGCCATGTCGAGGTTCCGGTATTTCCGCGCTCCGCGGTGAAATTGATGCAAGCCATTCCGCTGGTCGAGAGCGGTGCGGCAGATGCGTATGGTCTCGACGATGGCGAGCTCGCCATTGCCTGCGGCTCGCATAGTGGGGAGGCGAAACATCTCGCTGTCGTGCGGAGCCTCCTTGCCAAGTCTGGCGTCGAGGAAAGGTGCCTGGCTTGCGGCGCGCATCTGCCTTTGAGCGAACGCGCCGCGCGGGAGCTCGAGCGCGCCGGGCGCAACCCATCTGCGATCCACAATAATTGCTCGGGCAAGCATGCCGGCATGCTGGCGACGGCGAAGCATCTCGGCCTCGACCTCGAAGGCTATGAGCGCCTGGATCATCCGGTGCAGAAAGCCATCAGGCGAGTCATTTCAGAAACTTGCGGGGTCGAGCTTGGACCGGAGTTGATCGGCATCGACGGCTGCTCGGTGCCGACTTTCGCGGTACCGCTGCGAGCGTTGGCGCGCGGCATGGCGCGGCTCGGCACCGGGCAAGACATGCCCGTCGCGCGCGCTGTGGCGGTGCGGAGGTTGATGGACGCTTGCTTTGCCGCGCCCGAGCTTGTCGCCGGGGAAGGGCGGCTCGACACCATCGTGATGCGCGCCTTCGGGCCTAAGGTCTTCGTCAAAGGCGGCGCGGAGGGTGTCCATTGCGCCGCGCTGCCGGACATCGGATTGGGGATCGCGATCAAGATCGACGACGGCGCCAAGCGTGGGACCGATGCGGCGCTGACCGAAATTCTCGCGGCCTTGATTCCGGGCGCAGACAAAATTCTCGGCGAACGATTTGCGGGCGAGATCAGCAATTGGCATGGGCAGCGTGTGGGCAGCATTGCAGCAAGCGCTGAGTTCGCGGGCGCTATCCGCGCATTTGCCGCTTCAACGCCACGTTGATTGGTTTGTCTCGTTCAGTCACAATGACCTAAGCGGAGCGGTTACAGCTCCGAGGCGAAAGGGAAGCGAGCCACGATGCCTAAGGAGGAGTTATGAATCTTCGCGAGCGGTGATTGCCGCATTGGCTATGATGTCCGTCGTGCTCGGCGTTGCCTGTAGGTGGGTGCGGCGCAGCCTGCCGCGCCTCCCGGCGGCCAGCTTAAATGCCATGTGGATAGCGGCATGGGCTTCATCGTCGGCTCGAGCCGCGAGGTCGATTGCGTGTTCACGCCGACCGCTGGCTATCCGGAGCACTATACCGGCCGCATCAACAAGATCGGTCTCGATGTTGGTTGGGTGAAGGGTGGCACGCTGCTTTGGGCGGTGTTGTCGCCGGGGCTGACCAAAGGTCCCGGGCGCGCTTGCCGGCAACTATGTCGGTGCCACGGCGGAAGTCACGGCAGGGGTCGGAGCTGGCGCCAATGCTCTCGTCGGCGGCAATAAAGTCGTGCTCAATCCGTTGAGCGTGTCCGGGGACATCGGATTTGATCTCGCGGGCGGCATCGCCGATCTGGATCTGGTGTATCGCGGTCAGTAAATTTTTTGTCTTTGACGCATGATCTTATCCGAAAAGTCTGCAACTTTTCGGGATCATGCTCTAACGCGCGACATTGGCGTAGACGGCGAGGTTGCGATAGGCCTCGGCGCTCTCTTTGGCGAGGTCGGGTCCGACCGGCACGGCGCCGTTCAGTGCGCGGATCGCGCCGTCCTTGGCGCCGGTGATCAGATTGTCGGTGATGAGCACCGGCCCGGCGGAGGAGTCCGCCGAGACGCCGATGCCGATATGGAAGTCGCGGATCAGATTGTCGGTGACGCTGACGTCGCGGAGATAGCTGCCCCATCCGATCATGATGCCGTAAGCCGGCGCGCCTTCGATAACGTTGCTGCTGACGACGCTGTCCGCCTCCACCGCAATGCCGACGCCGCGCGAGTCGACGTCTTTGCGGAAGAACAAATTGCGGATCAGATTGCCTTGGATGATGGCGAGCCGGCCGCCTTGCTTGAAATTGGTGACCGAGATTCCCATCGCCGCCTTGTCGACGAGATTGTTGGCGATCAGCGCGCCCTCGAAGGCGAACTCGGCGTAGAGCGCGACCTCGCCGAGCCGGGCGCAGGAATTGCCGATCATCTGACAGTTCGAGCCCGAGTTTGAGCGGATCGCGGAGAAGGCGCAGTCGGCGATGCGGTTGTTGGTCACCAACACCGAGCCGGCCCGGAAGACATTGATACCATTGCCATTTTCACCGCTGCCGCCGCTCTTGGCGGCGATGCGCTCGATGCGATTGGAGGTGACGATGGTGCTGTCTTCGCCGGCCTCGGTGCGCCAGACGAGAATGCCGTTATCGCCGCAATCGCGGATGTGGTTGTTGGCGATTTCGAGGCCCGCCGCATCTTCGCTGAAGAGCGCTCCGTTGCGAATGTCGCCAAACTCGCAATCGCTGACTTTGCCGGAGACTTTGCGCAGCACCACGCCGTCAGCAGCACTGCCGATGATTTGGCAATCGGAGAGATTGAGGCCCTTTACGTTTTTCGCGATGAGTAATGCACCGCCGTCGATGGGTTTGGCCTCGCCGGACAAAGTGAGGCCGGAGAGCCGGATGTCGGTTGCGTCCTCGATGCTGATGACAGAGCCGCCACCGGTATATCGCAATACCGACTTGCCGGGCACGCCCAAGATCTGCGTGCCGGATTTGAGCTTGAGCGCGTAGGTGGTGTAATTGCCGGGCGGCAAGAAGAAGGGCGTGCCGGATGACGCGGCTCGGTCCGCTGCGTCTTGCAGCGTCGCGGTCTGATCGGGACCATTAGCGGGAACAACGCCATAGGTGCTGAACGGACCTGGAAGGTCCTCGTCACGCGCCTTCGCTTCACGAGGACCGGCGGCAAGCGCAGCACCGAGCCCAAGTGTGCCGAGCATCAGTTGCCGACGTCCGACCGTCATCAGCGTCCCCTCGATGCGATGCGGACGCGCTCGGCCGGGATTTGACTCCTTGTCGGGCGTGCTCAGAACGAAGTTCAGAATCGTTTGTGATCCGCGCAGCAGATCGGCGTCCTCAAGCGGACCGCCGTCGGCTCGCGCCACCGGAATGTGCACGAACAGCACGTGGGCAGCTGCGTCCCGCGACATCGCCCAGGAGAGCGAGTGGTAATAGAGGAAGTTGCAAAGATAAGACCCGGAATGGGAAGAGCTGTTCGCCGGCAAGCCACTTTCCCGGAGTGTGGCGGCGAGGCGAGGGGCGTGCACAGAGCTGTCGAGACGCGAGGGACCATTGACGATGAATCGTGCGCCGCGCGGGCAACACGCCGGCGGCATCCACACGAGCTGCGATCCGATTATGCGCGCTCCGCTCGATGCGGAGCGACCGCGCCTGTTGGCTGACGCCAAAATGAATCGTTACATGGGGTTGCAGCGAATTCAGCAGATGTGGGACGAGCGTCCCGACGGCACCCCATTCGGTCGGAAGCACCTGCAGTGTGCAGCTCACAGTCGCGAGGCGCGAAGCTCCCGGCGCGCAGCAAGCGTTTCGACCAGCCGCGCCGACGGATTGTCGGGAACGCCCGGAAACGGACCAAAGCCGGTCAGGAGGATTCGCGTGGGAGACATGATCCGCATTGTTACCGCTAGAGGATTGAGAGGGAAGCGGATTTCAGGATCTTGGCTAACTCTTGTTTGGGTCGCCGGTGGCGAGGCTGCGAGAGTTGCTCTGCCGCAGCCCCGGGCGATAGCTCTCCGGCGCGAACCTTCTCTTCCATCTCATGCCAGTGGCGCGCGGCTTGGCGGCTGCCCTTGAAGGTCGCAAGCAGGCGCTGCTCGAAGATCTCACGCATCCATTGCACGGCCTGCTGGGCACGGCGCTTGGCGAGGTCGCCGGAGGCGGCAAGCTCGGCATGGCGTTCCTTGATCTTCGACCAGAGCTCGTCGAGCCCGGTATTCTCCTTCGCCGAGACGGTGAGCACGGAGGGCGACCAGCCCGGATTGCCGGCGGCGAGAATATGCAAGCCGGTCTTGTATTCGACGGCGGCGCGAAGCGCGCGCTCGACATTGTCGCCGTCGGTCTTGTTCACGGCGATGATGTCGGCGAGCTCCAAGAGACCGCGCTTGATGCCTTGCAATTCGTCGCCGGCGCCGGGCAGCCCCACCACGACGAAGATGTCGACCATGTTGGAGACCGCAGTTTCCGATTGGCCGACGCCGACGGTCTCGACCAGCACGACATCGTAGCCGGCGGCCTCGGCGAGATTGATGGTCTCGCGCGTGGTCTTGGTGACGCCGCCGAGACTGTCGCCTGCGGGCGAGGGACGGATGAAGGCGGAGGCTTCGGTGGCGAGCCGGCCCATCCGCGTCTTGTCGCCGAGGATCGAGCCGCCCGAACGCGACGAGGTCGGATCGACGGCGAGCACGGCGACCTTGTGGCCTTGCGCCACGAGATTGAGGCCGAGCTGATCGATCAGCGTCGACTTGCCGGCGCCGGGCACGCCGCTAATGCCGACGCGGATCGATTTGCCGGTATAGGGCAGGAGCGTTTCGATCAGGGCTTGCGCCGCGAGTTGATCTTCGGGCTTGGCGCTCTCGACAAGGGTGATGGCGCGGGCCAGCGCCACGCGGTCGCCGGCGCGGATGGCGTCGGCGACGTCTGGCTTGGCCTTCGATGTTTTGCTTTGGCCCATGGCCTTGCGGGTTAGGGGGAAACAGGCTGAAGCGCAAGATCGATCTAAAGCGCCTACTCGGCCGCTTGCTTGGCTCCGCCCGACGCGCCGAGCTTTTTCAGGACATCGATGGCGGCTTCGGCGATGGGCGTGCCTGGACCGAAGATGGCCTTGGCGCCGGCCTCGGTCAGAGCCGGATAGTCTTGCGGCGGAATCACGCCACCGACCACGATCATAATGTCGCCGCGGCCCTGGTCTTCGAGCGCCTCGCGCAAGGCGGGCACCAGAGTGAGGTGACCGGCGGCGAGCGAAGACACGCCGACAATATGCACGTCGTTCTCGACCGCCTGGCGCGCGGCTTCCTCCGGGGTCTGGAACAGCGGCCCGATATCCACATCGAAGCCGAGATCGGCAAAGGCGGAGGCGATGACCTTCTGGCCGCGGTCGTGGCCGTCCTGGCCCATCTTGCAGACGAGGATGCGGGGCCTGCGCCCATGCTCGGTCTCGAAGCTCTCGATCAGTTCCTTGATGCGCGTCATGCTGCCACCCATGCGGCCCATCTCCGCCTTGTAGACGCCGCTGACGGCCGACACGTCGGCGCGGTGGCGGCCATAGATCTTCTCCAGAGCATAGGAGATTTCTCCGACCGTTGCCTTAACGCGGGCGGCCTCTACGGCGCCTTCCAGCAGATTTCCCGTGCCTGTCTTGGCGTAATTGGTGAGCGCGTCAAGGGCGGCCTGGACCTTGGCCTCGTCGCGTTCGGCCTTCAGCCGCTCGAGCTTGTCCAGCTGCTGGCGGCGGACGGATCGGTTGTCGACCTTGAGAACGGCGATGTCCGCGTCGCTGTCGGGGCGGTATTTATTGACGCCGACAATGGTCTGGCGGCCTGAATCGATGCGGCCTTGGGTGGCGGTCGCGGCCTGCTCGATCATGCGCTTCGGAATGCCGGCGGCGATGGCCTTGGTCATGCCGCCGATCTTCTCCACCTCTTCGATGTGCTTTAACGCACGGGCGGCGAGGTCGTAGGTCAGGCGCTCGACATAGAAGCTGCCGCCCCAAGGATCGATGATGCGTGTGGTTCCGGATTCGGATTGCAGCATCAATTGCGTGTTGCGGGCGATGCGCGCGGAGAAATCGGTCGGCAACGCCAGCGCCTCGTCGAGCGCGTTGGTGTGCAGCGATTGGGTATGGCCTTGCGTCGCCGCCATGGCCTCGACGCAGGTGCGGACCACGTTGTTGAACACGTCTTGCGCGGCAGAGACTCCAGCCGGATGTCTGGCAGTGGGTGCGAAGCGCGAGCGCTGCGCGGGTCCTTCGGCTTGAACTCGTCTTTGATGAGCTTCGCCCAAAGCAGACGCGCGGCGCGCATCTTGGCGATCTCCATGAAGAAGTTCATGCCGATGGCCCAGAAGAAGGAGAGGCGCGGCGCGAAGCTATCGATGTCGAGACCGGCCGCGATGCCGGCGCGCACATATTCGACGCCGTCGGCCAGGGTGTAGGCGAGTTCGAGGTCGGCGGTCGCTCCAGCTTCCTGCATGTGATAGCCGGAGATCGAGATCGAATTGAATTTCGGCATCTTCTTCGAGGTGTAGGCGAAGATGTCGGAGACGATGCGCATCGAGGGCGCGGGCGGATAGATATAAGTGTTCCGCACCATGAACTCTTTGAGGATGTCGTTCTGGATGGTGCCGGAGAGTTGCTCCGGCGGCACGCCTTGCTCCTCGCCGGCAACAATAAAGAGCGCGAGGATGGGAAGCACCGCGCCGTTCATGGTCATCGAGACGGAGACCTTGTCGAGCGGGATGTGATCGAACAAAGTCCGCATGTCGTAGATGGAATCGATGGCGACACCTGCCATGCCGACATCGCCGGTCACGCGCGGATGATCGGAATCGTAGCCGCGATGGGTGGCGAGATCGAAGGCGACGGAGACGCCCTGCTGACCTGCGGCGAGGTTGCGGCGATAGAAGGCGTTGGAGTCCTCGGCGGTCGAGAAGCCGGCATATTGGCGGACGGTCCAGGGCCGCTGCACATACATGGTGGGGTAGGGACCGCGCACGAAAGGCGCCACACCCGGCATGGTATCGAGGAAATCGAGGCGGGCGAGATCGTCGGCGCTATAGGCTGGCTTCACCGCGACGCCTTCCGGCGTTTGCCAGGCCTCGCCCTTGGGCGCGGGCGAGGCGGTAGCGCGACCAGCATCGAATTCAACGTCGGCGAAGGCCGGAATGCGAGTCATTTCAGTTACATCCGCTCATAAGCGTCATTCAGAATATCAAGACTATCACAGCCTTGGTGAAGGAAGGTGCTAAGTCCAGCGGCTTCGAGCGCCTGCTTGTTCTCGCCGGGTTTGCCGGCGAGATAGAGATGCTTGGCGCCGGCTTTGGATAGCGCGGCCGCAGCCGCTTCGGCCTCCTTGGCATAGACCTTGTCCGAGGAGCAGAGGCAGGCGAGCTTGGCGCCGGAGGCTTTGAAGGCTTTCACCAGGTCGCCATTCTGTGACGCATCGGGCGTAATGGCCTCGATGCCGCCGGCCTCGAAGAAGCTCTTGGCGAAGCTTGCGCGCGCGTTGAAATCGGCGGCACGACCAAGCGTGGCGAGAAAGACCTTCGGCCGCGCGCCAGTCTTGGCGAGATAGGCATCGCTTTGGTCGCGCAAGCGCTCGAAGCTCTCGGCGAGGCGGATGCGGGGAAGCGCGTTCGAGGCAGACTCGACGACATGCGGGCGAAGCGCGCCCGAGACCGAGATCCTGTCCTCGTCGAGAAAGGGAAAGTCGCTGGTGCCGATCAGCGTGTCCTTCCGCTTGGCGATATTCTTCTCGCGCTCGTCGCGAATTTTGGCGACTGCGGATTGGATCGAGCCCTTTGCCAGCGCTTCGGCTGTGCCGCCCTCGCGCTCGATGTCCTGAAACAGGGTCCAGGCTTTCGCGCAAAGCGCGTCGGTCAGCGTCTCGATGGCGCCGGAGCCCGCGGCAGGATCGGCGACGCGATAGAGGTTCGACTCTTCGATCAGGATGGTCTGCGTGTTCCGCGCGATGCGACGCGCATGCGCGTCGGGAAGCCCGAGTGCCGCGCTATAGGGGAGCACGGTGATGGCATCGGCGCCGCCAACTGCAGCGGCGAGAGCGGCGATGGTGCCGCGCACGATGTTGCCGTGCGGATCGCGCTTGGTCATCATGCGCCACGCGGTCTCGGCGCTGACGAAGGCCGGCTTCGGGCTCAAGCCACACGCCTCTTCGATGCGGGCCCAGAGCTTGCGGATGGCGCGGAACTTCGCCGTGGTGAGGAACTGGTCCTGATCCGCGGCGAGGCGGAAGAAGATGGAACTGCGCGCGTCATCGAGAGACATTCCGTGCGCTTCCAAGGCGCGGAGATAGGCAACGGCGCAAGCCAAGCGCGAAGGCAAGCTCCTGCGCCTCCGAGCCTCCTGCGGCATGGATGGGGCGCCCGTCGGCAACAGCGAAGGGACCGGTGAAGCCCTGGGTCGCGATCTCCGCAATGTAGTTGGCGAAATTCGTGGCGATTTCCGGCCAGGGCTTTGGGCTCTCCCCGGTCGTAGCGATCGCGCCTAAGGGATTGAAACCGAATCGAATGTTTACGGTTCGGGGATCGAGTCCTCGCGCCTTGACCAATGTGGCGAGAAGTCCCGCCGCGTGCCTCGACGGGCGACCGAGATCAAGTTCGATGTCGACACCGGCATCGAGTAAGACGCCGTCCAGTGCTTGCGAGAGTGCCGCGCCTGTGGCTTCCAGCGCGTAGCCGTAATCGCCGATCGCGCCCTGGAACACGAGGACGAGCCCGGTCGCACCGTTGTTCAAATCCGCGAGGATTTGGTTGTTGGCCGCTTCGGGGTCGGCGATGTCGGCCCGCTGCATGACGGTCCAAGGCACGCCCGGGGCGTGTCCGGGAATCAGGCTGGCATCGCTCGCGCGGGGATAGAGCGGCTCGATAGAGATGTCGTCATAGGTCTTGGAGCGGAGCGAGGCGAGGGGTGCGCCCTTCAGCGCGTCCTCGACCAGCGCCGCCAACGCGCCTCACCGCGCGGGCGGAAAGTCCTTTGCTAAAAGCAATTCAGCCATGGGTGTCCAAGCCTTAAGTCCTGGTTAGCTCCTCCTAGCACGAAGGCTAACGGCCCAAGAAAGCCATGCGACGAATGGGGAGGCTCCAATCGGCTTAGCGCCCCTTTGCGCCTTACGGTCACGGGCAAACGCTAGAGTCCGAGCAAAGCGGACCAGAGGAGGACGTCACATGGCGGCGAAGAAGAAGCCTGCGGCGGATAAGGCGGCAGATAAAGGGAGCGATGTCGTCATCGGCGGCGGCAAGCCGCCGGAAGGCAGCGTCTATATCGGCCAGAGCGTCAAACCGGAATATATCTGGCTTCGCCTCGCCAATCGCCACGGGCTGATCACCGGCGCCACCGGCACGGGCAAGACCGTCACCTTGCAAGGCTTGGCTGAAGGGTTCTCCGATCAGGGCGTGCCGGTGTTCTGCGCCGACGTGAAGGGCGATCTCTCCGGCGTTGCCGAAGAGGGCGAGATGAAGCCCTGGATCGAGCAGCGCGACAAGCAGATCGGCTTCACATCCGAATTTCCAGGCCTATCCCGTGATCTTCTGGGATTTGTTCGGCGAGAAGGGCTTTCCGATCCGAACCACGATCGCGCAGATGGGGCCGCTGCTGCTGTCGCGCCTGATGGATTTGAGCGAGGCCCAAGAAGGCGTGCTCAACATCGCCTTCAAGATCGCCGATGACGAGAAGCTGCCGCTGATCGATATGAAAGACTTACAGGCGTTGCTCGAGGATCTGGCGGCGCGCGCCGACACGCTCACGACCAAATACGGCAATGTCACCAAGGCGTCGGTCGGATCGATCCAGCGTTCGCTGCTGGTGCTCGACCAGCAGGGCGGTTCGCATTTCTTCGGCGAGCCCGCGCTCGAGATCGACGATCTGATGCGGAAGGGCCGCGACGGCCGCGGCTATATCAGCGTGCTGGTTGCCGACAAATTGATGGACTCGCCCGCGCCTCTATGCGACGTTCCTGTTGTTTCTGATGTCGGCGCTGTTTCAGGAACTCCCCGAGGTCGGCGATCCCGACAAGCCGAAGCTCGTGTTCTTCTTCGACGAGGCGCATCTGCTGTTCAAGGACGCGCCGAAGGCGCTGCTGGAAAAAGTCGAGCAGGTGGTCCGGCTGATCCGCTCCAAAGGCGTCGGCGTCTATTTCGTGACGCAGAACCCGCTCGATATTCCCGACACGGTGTCGCGCCAACTCGGCAATCGCATTCAGCATGCGCTGCGCGCTTTCACCCCGGCGGAGCAGAAGGCGGTCAAGTCGGCGGCGCAGACCTTCCGCAAGAATCCCAAGCTCGACACCGAGCAGGCGATCATGGAGCTCGGCACCGGCGAGGCGCTGGTCTCCACGCTCGACGAGAAGGGGCAGCCGAGCGTGGTCGAGCTGACCTATGTCCGGCCGCCGAACTCGCGTGTCGGTCCGATCACCGAGGCCGAGCGGAAGGCGGTGATGAAGGCGAGCCCGGTCGCCGGCAAATATGACGAGGTCGCCGATCGCGATTCGGCCTATGAGAAACTGCAAAAGCGCGGCGAGGAGCATGCCGAGGAGACTGCGGCGACTCAGGAGGAAAAGGAAGCGGCGAAGAAATCCGGCGGCGCCTCGCGCAGCGACGGTTTCTGGACGACGTTCGGCAAGCAGGTGATCAGAGCGGTGGTGCCGGCGGCGACACGCATGGCCGAGAAGGCGCTCAAGGACTCGATCAAGCGTGGCGGGCGTTGAAGACTCCGGATAGATGAGTCGTTTTAGGCGGTTAGGCTCGCTTCTTACGAATTCGATTCCCGCTTGAGAAGGGCGCGTTTCCGCTCGATTCCCCAACGATAACCGGACAATCCGCCGTCGGTTCTGACCACGCGGTGGCAGGGAATGGCGATGGCGAGCGGATTGGCGGCGCAAGCGCCGGCGACGGCACGAACCGATTTCGGCGAGCCGATGCGGTTGGCAATGTCGGCATAGCTCACCGTCTGGCCAAGAGGAATCTTGCGCAAGGCCTCCCAGACGCGATGTTGGAAGGCGGTGCCGCGTGCATCGAGTGGAAGCTCGAGACCAAGCTGCGGCGCGTCGACGAAGCCGACGACCTTGGCGATCGTCGCCTCGAAGGATTTATCGCCACCAATCAGTTGCGCCTTCGGGAAGCGCGCTTCGAGATCGCGCAGGAGCGCCTCGGGATCGTCGCCGAGGAGAATGGCGCAAACACCTGTCTCGCTCGCGGCGACAAGAATTGTGCCGAGGACGCATTCGCCGAGCGCGAAGCGGATTTGCTCGCCCGACGCGCCGGAGCGAAATTTGCGCGGGGTCATTCCTAACAGCGTGGACGAGGAGCCGTAGAACTGCCCGTTGGAACTATAGCCGGAATCGTAGATGGCTTCGGTCACGGATTTGCTCCTTGGAAGCTTGTCGCGGAGTTGTTTGTTGCGGTGCGCGGTCGCGTAGGCTTTCGGCGTTAGCCCAGCGATGGATTTGAAGATGCGGTGGAAGTGATAAGGGCTAAGCCCGACCGACGGCCGCGATGTCATCAAGCTTCAGCGTCGCTTCGTCCGCTTGCTCGATGAGGCGGCAGGCTTGCGCGACCTTGGCTGCGTGCTCGGCTTTGAGCGACGGCTGCGTCCGGCTTGCAGCGCTTGCAGGGCCGGAAGCCTGCGCGCCTGGCATCGGCCGGGGTTGCATGAAACTCCACATTGGTCCGGTTGGCGCGGCGCGACGGACAGGAGGCTCGGCAATAAACCCCAGTGGTCGCCACCGAATAGACGAAAGCATCGTCGAAGCCGGGATCGCGGGCCAGAACGGCGGCCCATCTGGCGTCGTCGCTGAGACCTCGTCGCGGCCAGTTTTGCTGTGCTCTTGCCCATTGCTGAAAGATAGGACGTTACGAGGCGCGTGCACTCCGATCCTTGCGGTCAAATTCGGCGAAACAGGGGATGTCCACTGGCGCGTAACCCCTCGATCAGCTTGGCGGTATAGTCATAGGCGCGGGAGGTGAGCTCGGCGTGGCGATGCCAGTCCATGACGCCGACATCCTCGGGTACGGGCGGCGACAGCAGAAGATCATCGCCGCGGAGGCTATCGGCCAGGCGCTCGCGGCGGACCATCAAGCTCCGCAGCAATACGGTGGCGACGCCGGGAGCCTTCGGCAGATGCCGGCGTCCGAACGGATTGAGGAGTTGCAGGATGAGTTGGCCGCGCGACGGCAGCGACGCATAGTCGACGCCACCACTCTTGATGCCCTCGGCGCGCAGATTGACGACGATGTTGGGGCCGCTCTTCAGCGTGCGCATCGACTTGACCGGAACGTTATCGAGCAGCGAGCCGTCGACCAGCATGCTCCCATTGTCATAGACCGGCGGTAGCAGGCCAGGAATGGAGCTTGTCGCGCGCACCGCCTTCCAAACCGGCCCGCGCGTGATCAGCCGCAGCGAATTGGTGGCGAGGCAGGTCGCGACCGAGAAATAGCTGGTCCAGAGGTCTTCGATGTCGGTCTCGCCGTAATGGGTCTTCAGCGCGCGGTCGAAGACGGTGTGGTCGAGCAGGCTGTAGCGCGGCCAGGTCAAACGCTTCAACGCGCGAGAGGTGAGAAAAATTTCTGCGGTGCGCGCGCTCACGTCGTCGGGCGAAGCGCCCATGGCGAAAGCCGCCGTCATGGCGCCGCCACCGCTGGTGCCGCCCAGGACATCGAAGGAGAGGCCCGCCTCGAGAAGCGCTTTGTAGACGCCGATATGAGCGGCGCAGAGCGCGCCACCTCCGGCAGCGACAAACCCCAGCGCATGGCCGGTGAGGAAGCGGGCGATGCGGTCGTAATCGGCCCTGTCGCCGATGACAACGTGATGGTGTGCGACCTGTCTCTGTTCGAGCCAGCGCGACGTACCTGAGATGGGGGCTCTCACCTTATGCAACAGAACGAGCCTGAAGGCCGAAGGCGGATGAATTTCGAAGGCGAAGCGCTCGGAGGGATTGAGTTGCGGCGCGCCGTCGGCGCATTCGCGATGCAGCCCGACCAGCACGATCTGATCGGCTTGGCGGATGGCCTTGCGGTTGAATGCGTCAGATCGGGATCGGTGAAATAAAGTACGAAATGGTAGCGCGCCTCTTGCCGGTTGAGCCAACTGGTGACGGCCTCGGAGGCAAATTCAGGGTCGTCGGGAAACGCGGCGCGGAGCATCGCGGAATCGACAATGGCGATCTGCCCAAAACCGGAGAGCGCCTTGGTGATCTCCTCGCGAAAATTCGCCTCAAGCGGAGTTCGCCCGGCAGCAACCACGGCGATGGTTCGCGGGTGCGAGAGATGCGGTTCCCCGTCGGTCGCGAGCGTGTCGGCGAGGCGGCGCGCCAGCGTGACCGCGATCGGCTTCAGAATGGCGGGATGGCGGTCGGCGAGCGCGATGAAGTCGGCATGTGAAAGCTTGAACACGATCGAATCACGGAGGGCGGTGACCGTCGCGGTTCGTTTGCGGTCGGCAAAAAAAGCGATCTCTCCGATCGGGGCGCCAATGCCGATCTCGGCGATGCGTCGGTCACCGACATCGACGGCGAAGCGGCCTGAGCCCGACGATATAAAGGGCGTCCTCCGGGTCGCCCTGACGGAAGAGCACTTCGCCGCGGCGGATCGGCAGGGTTACAAGCTGACGTTCAAGCTCAGCGAGTTGTTGGGCCGGTAGATCGCGGAATACCTCGACCAGCGCAAGCGACGCGTGCCAGGACACGTTTCCATCACCCGAAGACTCTCCGTTCTGCACGGCCGCCCTCGCTGTTCTCTCGCTCCTGATCAAAGATAGCGCGGAACCGGCCGCTGGGGTTACGAAATGAAGGGGCTCCTGGGCATCGAGATGCTTCAAAAGCGCCGCTTGATCTAGTTACGCTGCTCGCCTTGGTGTGCTACCAGGTCTCCCGTCCATGCTCACTCTCGAAAACATCACGCTCCGCTTGGGCGGCCACCTCATCCTCGACCGGGCCACTGCGGCGCTGCCGCCGAAGAGTCGCGTGGGACTGGTCGGCCGCAACGGCGCGGGAAAGTCGACCCTGCTGAAAATCATCGCCGGGGTTAACGATGCCGACGATGGAGGATCGAGACGCCATCCGGCACCCGCATCGGCTATGTCGCCCAAGAGGCGCCGGGCGGCCCGGAGACGCCATTCGAGATCGTGCTGGCCACGGCGACCGAACGGGCGGCCCTGCTGGCGGAAGCCGAGCATGCGCTCGATCCGCATCGCATCGGCGAAATTCACGAACGACTCAATACGATCGATGCGCATGGCGCGCCGGCGCGGGCCGCTCGCATTCTCGCCGGTCTCGGTTTCGATGAGGAGGCGCAACACCGGGCGCTGGATACTTTCTCCGGCGGTTGGCGCATGCGCGTCGCACTCGCCGCGTTGTTGTTCTCTGAGCCGGATTTGTTGCTGCTCGACGAGCCGTCCAACCATCTCGATCTCGAAGCGGCGGTGTGGCTCGAGTCTTTCCTGAAGTCCTATCGGGCGAGCCTCATCGTGGTCAGCCACGAGCGCGATCTCCTCAACAACGTCGTCGATCACATTCTGCATTTGGAGCGGGGCGAGATGACGCTCTATCCCGGCAATTACGACGCCTTCTCGCGGCTCAGGCGCGAACGCCAGGCGCAAGTCGAGGCGATGCGCTCGCAGCAGGAGGCGAAGGCCAAAAAGCTGCAGGCCTATGTCGATCGCTGGCGCTACAAGGCGCACACGGCGCGGCAGGCACAGAGCCGATTAAAGGCGCTGGCCGCGATGGAGCCGATCGCGGCGGTGGTCGAGGATGCGTCGCTCGTGTTCGACTTTCCAAGTCCAAAGGAATTGCGGCCGCCGCTGATCGTGCTCGACGACGCTGCCGTCGGTTATGTCACCGGTCGACCCGTGCTGTCGGGATTGAATTTACGGATCGATCCCGACGACCGGGTCGCGCTGGTCGGCCGCAACGGCAACGGCAAGACGACCTTGGCGCGCCTGCTGGCCGGTCAGCTGAAGCCGGCGGGCGGGTCGCTGGCGGCAAGTGGGAAATTGCGGGTCGGCTATTTCGCCCAACATCAGATCGAAGAGCTGATCGCGGAGGACACGCCGCTACAGCACATGGAGCGCCTGTTGCCGGGCGCCAAGTTAGGCGAGGTCCGGGCACAACTCGGGCGGTTCGGGTTCTCGGGCGACAAGGCTATGCTTCCGGTGGGCCAGCTTTCCGGCGGCGAGCGGGCACGGTTGTCGCTGGCACTGATCACGCGTGACGCGCCCCATATCTTGATCTTGGACGAGCCGACCAATCACCTCGACGTCGATGCACGCGATGCGCTGGTACAGGCGTTGGCTGGATTTGGCGGGGCGGTGGTCGTGGTCAGCCATGACCGGCATTTGCTGGGGCTAACCGCAGACCGCCTCATCCTGGTCGATAGCGGGACGGCAGAGGAGTTCGACGGGACGCTCGACGATTATCGCAACATGGTGCTGAGCGCAAACCGCGCCAATGGAGGCGACAAGCAAAAAGGGAGCGCACGCGTCAGCCGGAAGGACGAGCGGCGCAACTCCGCGCAAGCGCGCGAGCAGGTCAAGGCGTTGCGCAAGACTGCCCGAGAGGCCGAGGCCGAGTTGAAACGGCTTTGTCAACGGCGCACGGAAATCGATCAGATGCTGTCCGCCCCGCAAGCAAACGGGGGACCGTCGGTGGGCGAGCTGATGAAGCTGCGAGCGGACCTCGAGCGCAACATCGCCGCCAGCGAGCATCGCTGGCTCGAGGCCAGCGATGCAGCGGAACGTGTTATCGGTGCGGAGGCGGATACCGCCCAAGCCTAGAGGCGGATCGTGTCGCGGCTATTTCGGCGCCATCGCCAGCATCTCTTCGACATGCTCCCAGTTCACCAGGTGGTCGAACCAGGCTTCGAGATATTTCGGCCGGAGATTGCGGTAGTCGATGTAATAAGAGTGCTCCCACACATCGACACCGAGCAGCGGCCAGCCGCCATGGACGAGAGGGTTCTCGCCGTTCGGCGTCTTGGTCACTTCGAGCTTGCCGTTCTTCAGGGTGAGCCAAGCCCAGCCGGAGCCGAACTGAGTCTTGCCGGCCTCGATAAAGGCGTCGCGGAATTTGTCGAAACCGCCGAGATCGCGGTCGATCAGCGCCAGCACCGAGCCCGGGGCTTTGCCGCCGCCGCCCTTCTTCATCCATTGCCAGAAATGGATGTGGTTGAAGTCCTGGCCGGCATTGTTGAAAATTGGCTGGTTCTTGCCGTAGCTCGCCTTGACGATCTCTTCGAGGCTCTTGCCCTCGAAGCCTGAGCCCGGCAGCAGCTTATTCAGCATGTCGACATAGGCTTGGTGGTGCTTGTCGTGATGATATTCGAGCGTCTCCGCCGACATATAGGGCTGGAGCGCGTCGTAAGCATAAGGGAGTTTTGGGAGTTCAAAGGCCACGGCAATTCTCCAGGTGTGTGGTCGGGAAATGCTGCCGGAAGCTAAAGGTTCCGCCCAAACGAGGCAAGGCGCCCCACGAGGCCCAAAAGGCAAAGGCGCGGAAAGCCGGTTTTGGCTCTCCGCGCCTTCTTATGCAGGATGGCTATTTGGGCGTGCGAAAGCATCCTAGCAAGCGACCGATGACCGGCGCATGAAGCCAAGGTGAAACTTGCATGAAAGGGAGGAAGGGTGGGCGCGGAGCCCCTGAACTCCGCGCCCGGTGCCGAGGAAGGTTCGCTTTCATCAGTACAGGGATCTGACGGTTCGGACTTTGCGTGCCGGCGCTTGAACTCAGTCTGAACCGGGCATGCAGGATCCGTTCATGTTCGGGATCACTTCACCAAGGCCTGCAATTCCTTGAATTCGGGGGTGCCGGCGCGGCCCAGCCATTCGAACAGCACCATCTCGCTGTCGACAATGTCGGCGCCGGCTTTGGCGAGGCGGCTGAGCGCCAGCCGCTTGCTGGTCTTGCTGCGCGAGCTCACCGCGTCGGCAACGACGAAGGCGTCGAAGCCATAGTTCTCGAGGTCGATCGCGGTCTGCATCACGCAAACATGCGATTCGATGCCGGCGATGACGATCTGCTGAGCGCCCTTGTCGCCGCAGTTCATGCAGCCGACTCGCGCAAGGGCTCGTTCTTGACGCAAGAAAATTCGACTTTGCTCAGAATGCTGGCGCTGTTGCCCAGCGCCCAGCGGATCGATTCGACGGTTGGGCCCAGTCCTTGCGGATATTGCTCCGACACGGTGATCGGAATGTCGAGCGCCTTGGCCGCCTGCACCAGACGGACACAGCGCTGGACGAGACGGCTCTTGCCGGCCATGGCGTCGAGCAATTTGTCCTGCACGTCGATGATCAGCAGCTGGGATTTGTCGCGGGTGAGCAGCATGTTTGCCAGTCTGGCACAGCTCTTTGCGGAGTCCTAGGCGGTCGCTACGCGGCGAAGGCGAGGGCAGCTTCGGAGACGAAGCGGGCGTCAGTCGCCTCTTCGTAATCGATGAAGCCCGAAAACAGCTCGTCCTCGTTGCGGGGCTCCGACAGCAAATGTTGCTTCAAGTCGTCGACGAAGCTCGCAGGCGCATCCGTTCTCGCAATGACCACCGGCGTCGGCAATTGATCGACTTCGCCCAGCACGCGGGTCGTGGCCGCGTTCTCTGGCAGGCTCGCATACGTATCGGCATCGACCATGGTGGCGTCGACCGTGCCGGCGAGAACCGCATCGATCTGCTTTTGCCAGGCGCCAACGTCGCGGATCTCGGCGAAGAAGTCCTTGATGGAAAAACCGTGGCGCTGCAGGAAAATGGCGGCAGCAAAATAGCTCGTGGTGCAATAGCCATTGATGCGGCCGAGGCGCTTGCCTTTGAGCTCGGCAAGGCTCGCGATCGGGCTCGCCTTGTTGACCACGAGAAGACTGGTCAAGGTTTGTGCGCCGTTGCCGGTGAGCGCGCTGGCGATGCCGTGATAGCGTTTATCATCTCTCAGGAAGTAATCATTCGCCGCTGGCAGGTAGGCGGCCGTCGGCGTACCGGCGAGCAGGTCATCGGTGAGGCGCTTCAGATCGAAATAGGCTCTCGCCGTGCACTGGCTTTGACCGAAAAATTCACCCCAACTCGGATCGAAGGCCGGGAAGTTGAGATTGATGTCGTGGGCGAAGCTGAGCATGACGGCGCCTCCGAGAAGGATGAGAGCTTTCCTTAGCGGGGGGCCGTGTAAGGCGCGGTTAAGATGTGTGGTTAAGCGCGCTTAAGCTCTGCGCGCCCGGCGATCTTCAGGGCGAAGGCATAGGCAAGCGCCACTTCTTTCAGCCGCTCGAAGCGGCCGCTAGCTCCGGCATGACCGGCCTCCATATTGGTGCGGAGCAGTAGGAGATTGTCATTGGTCTTGAGCTCGCGAAGTCTCGCCACCCATTTCGCGGGCTCCCAATACGTGACGCGCGGATCGGTGAGGCCGGCGAGCGCAAGGATGTGCGGATAGGCTTGCGCGCTCACTTGGTCGTAAGGCGAGTAGGCGGCGATTGTTCTGTAGTCCTTCGCGCTCTCGATCGGGTTGCCCCATTCGGGCCATTCGGGCGGGGTGAGGGGAAGCGTGTCGTCGAGCATGGTGGTGAGCACGTCGACGAAGGGCACTTCGGCGATGATGCCGAGAAACAGATCCGGCGCCATGTTGGCGACGGCGCCCATCAACATGCCGCCGGCGCTGCCGCCATGCGCGACGATGCGGCCGCGCGAGGTGAAACCGCTTCTCGCGAGATATTCACCGGCTGCGATGAAATCGCTGAAACTGTTCAGCTTCTTTTCGCGCTTGCCGTCCTTATACCAGCGATAGCCCTTGTCCTTGCCGCCGCGAATATGAGCGATGGCATAGACGAAGCCGCGATCGACGAGGCTGAGCGCGTTGGTGGAGAAGCCGGCGGGAATGACGTGCGCCATAGGCGCCATAGCCATAGAGCAGAAGCGGCGCGGAGCCGTCGAGCTTCAAATCCTTGCGATAGAGCAGCGAAACGGGCACCAGCTCTCCGTCTTTCGCGGGCGCCATCACGCGTCGCGTCACATAAAGCGATGGGTCGTGACCGGAGGGCACTTCCTGCGTCTTGCGCAGAGTGCGCTCTCTCGTCTCCATGTCGTAGTCGAACACTTGCGCCGGCGTGGTCATCGACGAATAGGTGAAGCGAAGCGTCGTCGTGTCGTATTCGAAGCCGGGCGAGAGGCCGAGCGAATAGGCTTCTTCCGGAAATGAGATGGTATGTTCCTCGCCATCGGCGAAACGCCGAATGACGATGCGCGGCAATCCGTCTTCGCGCTCGAGCCGCACGAGGTGGTTCTTGTAGGCGATAACATCGAGGATCAGGCGCCCGGGTCTATGCGGCTCGATCTCGCGCCAATTTTCGGGACCAGGATTGTCGATCGGCGCTTCGACAATGCGATAGTCCTCGGCGCCGCCTGAATTGGTGAGGATGATCAATCTGTCGCCGTGATGCTCCACGGAATAGTCGTGCTCGGCTTCGCGCTTGGCGACGAGCACGAGTTTCGCTGCGGGTTTCTCCGTATCGATGATGCTCACTTCCGACGTCTCATGATCGTGGACGCTGAGAAGAAGGAAGCGGCGGCTCTGCGTGGCATCGATGCCGAGAAAGAAGCCGGGGTCTTTCTGGTCGCGGATCATCGCGTCGGCTGCGTCGGCGCCGACGACATGGCGCAGCACGCGCCGCGGACGGTGTTCGTCATCGACCCAGACATAGAACAGCCCACGGCTGTCATTATCCCACTGCATGTCGCCGTTGGTGTCGGTGATCTTGGCGTCGACGAGCGCGCCAGTCTCCGCCTCGATGATCTTGATCGTGAAAAATTCCGAGCCCTTGGTGTCGACGGCGTAAGCGATCAGTTTGTGGTCCGGACTATGGGACACGCCGCCAATGCGAAAATAAGGAAGCCCGGCGGCAAGCGTGTTGCCGTCGATCAGCACGCGCTCCTCGCCGCCATTGCGAGGTTTCCGACAAAACAGCGGATGCTGACCGCCGGTGACGAAGCGGGTGTAATATTGAAAAGCTCCGTCGGGCGCAGGCACGCTCTCGTCGTCCTCTTTGATCCTGGCTTTCATCTCGACGAAGAGAGCAGCTTGCAGCGTCTCGGTGTCGGCCAATGCGGCCTTCGAGTATTCATTCTCGGCGTCGAGATGGGCCCTGATCGTCGGGATCCAGAACCGTAGGGTCGCGCATCACCTCTTGCCAGTTCGGGGCGCGCAGCCAGGCGTAATCGTCCTCGCGGACGATGCCATGATGAGTGTCGGAGAAGGGCTGTCGCGCGGCGCGAGGCGCCGCGCGGTCAGGCGATGTTTGGCGATTCATGCTCGGAGTTTAGCCGGAAGTCTTGGCTTTGGTATCGAGCTCCAGCGCGCAGCCATTGATGCAATAGCGCTGACCCGTGGGTTTTGGCCCGTCGGGGAAGACATGGCCGAGATGCGCCTCGCAATTGGCGCAGCGGACCTCTGTCCGGCGCATCAGGAATTTCCGATCCTCGTGCCGGCTCAGAGACCCGTCGTCCGCCGGGGCATAAAAGCTCGGCCAACCAGTGCCTGAATCGTATTTGGTATCGGAGCTGAAAAGCGCGGCGCCGCAACAGACGCATTTGTACATGCCCTCGCTCTTCTCCTGCCAATAAGGATGGCTGAAGGCGCGCTCGGTGCCGTGCTCCCGGGTGACATGATATTGCTCGGGGGTCAGCTGCCTTCCGCCAATCGGCATCAGACTTGGCAAGCTTGGCAGTATCGTTGTTCTTGACCTCGGTCGATTTGCTCATCGCTGGAGACTTTCTCCTGTTCTTGTTGTAAGCGGTGGTTCGGATACCGAGAATATGGCGATCGACGAGCAAGAATCCGTAGGGCCGAGAGCAGGGTTTCACGGAGCATTGATGGCTTGTTGAACTATGATTGACGCCTAAGGGGCGGTCGAGGAGCCTAAATGGGTGCCAGGCGTTGCGAGTTAAACTTAAGAAGTGGCCGCAAGCCATTTGAAATACGGAATAGTTTGGTTAGGCTTATCTCAGTCTAAAGTTTATCTTCCAAGATAATGCGTTGCAGCGTCTTAGGAAAATGGTATAGAACCTGATAAATTTAGTCGCGCGTCGTCGGGTATTTCTCTAATTGCGGCAACCTTCCAAGTTCGCGTCACAAAAACGGCAAAATGCGATAGCAATAGGGACGGACAGGGACAAAGGAGCGCACAAGATGGAAGAAAATCTGGAGAAAACGGAGCTCGTTGAGCTTACAGCAGAGATCGTCTCGGCTTATGTGAGCAACAATACTGTGGTCGCTTCGGATCTGCCCAGTGTTATCCAGAATGTCTTCGACGCGCTAAGCCGCGCTTCTTCCACAACTGGGCAGGCCATTCGCGAGGAGCTGCGTCCGGCAGTCCCAGTGAAAAAGTCCGTCACGCCCGAGTACATTATCTGCCTCGAAGACGGGAAGAAGTTCAAATCCCTCAAGCGGCACCTGCGAACCCATTACAATCTGACGCCGGAGGATTACCGGGAGAAATGGGGCCTGCCCCACGACTACCCCATGGTCGCCCCGAATTATGCGGCAGCCCGGTCCGATCTTGCCAAGCGCATGGGCCTGGGGCAGCGGCGCAAATAGCGCGCGAATCAGCGATTTTTACGATTTTGCTGTTTCGTTATGAAACAGATCCGCCGCTCTTGACCGGCTAACCACCCATATCGGGTAGAGCGATGGCGATTCCGCTACAAGCTATTGCGATTCTTTACGAATTTCGCTTAGGAGGCTTGCGCGGCGAATCCGAACCCCACATAGTCTCATTTCAGATGGCGGCGATTCGCAGGCGTTTTGAACGACTTGCGGCAGGGGGAGGCCAATGCTGTCCAGGCGAGCCTTTAGGGCACAACTGGTTGTTCAGGGACAGCGTACGCTTTTCGATTATTGGCTTGTCGCGGCGGGTTCCCGGCAAATGCCGGCACGCTCGGATATCGATCCGCAGGGCGTCACCAAGCTTCTTCCCCATATTGGTTTGATCGACGTCGCCAATGGTCTCGATGAGGCGCGGTTCCGTCTCGCAGGCACCAAGCTCCACGATGTCTATGGAAGGGAGATCACCGGCCAGCGTCTCGGCCAAGTGTTCTCGGGGGGGCAGGCGGATTATTGGCACCGCGCGCACCAGCGCGTCCTGGAGACGGGCGCGCCGCATCATGGCGTGGTGCGGGGACCGGCGGAGGGCCGCGATCATATCGTGTTGTTCTGGCTTAGACTGCCGCTGTCGCAGGATGGGCTCTGTGTCGACCGCATCCTCTGCCTCGACGTCGCCGCGCCGGTCGAAACCGTTAAAGTGACGACGGTGCCACCGCAACGGCGCTACACCCCGGTCCCGGTCAAGGTCGCAGCCGAGGTCCATCAGATCCATTACAGCTGAGCTGGTTGGCTCGATAGGCGGCGAGTTCTCCTTTGAAGGCGCTCAACAATCCGAGATGACGGTTGAGGTCGTAAGACCAATGGCCGGCAAGTCCGCGTATTCGCTCGGCGCGAAGAGCACGGCGGAGCTTCGCCAGAATATGCAGGCGCCCTTCACGCTTTGGTCCTCGATCTCGCGCGGCCAAAGCGCAATGACTTCGTGTGCGGATTAAGTCTCACCGAGGTTGGTCTGATCTTCGCCCGCGACCGGACCACGGTCGCGCATGCGTGCGAGCTGATCGAGGACAGGCGGGATGAGCCCGAGCTCGACGCCAGCCTCGAGCATTTGGAGCGTGCGGTCGTTTGCCTGGTCGATGCCGCATCGACCCAAAGGTGGACGCCATGACCTCACGCGCCGATCGGAATGGGACCGGACAGGATCGATTCCGGCAGCAACATCAACGCTGGCGGATGCAGGAGCGCGACGTTGAAGGTGCGCGACGCTCCGTCCTCGTCAACGAGGGCGAGAGTCCGCTTGGTTGGTTGAAGAGCCGCAAAGACCGGAACGGCAGGCCACTGATTGCCGATCACCAATTCGAGGCGGGCGAGCGGCTCCGCGCCGATTACTGGTTCGCGCATCTTCCGCAGCGCGTCACCGCCAACTGGTCGGCGCTGGCGCCGTCGGAGCGATCGCGCCGCTCCGCGCCCTCAAGCGCCGCCGCCTTCAGCGACAATGCGCTCGCTGCCAAGCAACGCGTGCAACATGCGTTGCGCGATGTGGGACCGGAGCTAGCCGGCGTGCTCGTCGATGTGTGCTGCGAACTGAAAGGACTCGAGGACGCGGAAAAAGAGAATGGTTGGCCGCAGCGGGCCGGCAAGGTCGTGTTGCAAATCGCGCTGACCAGGCTCGCGCGGCATTACGGCTTGATCCGCGAAGAGGGTGTGCGGTCTAAGGCGTCGCGGCGGTTACGGCATTGGGGCAGTGAAGACTATCGGCCGACGCTCGACGCTTGGCGCGAGGAAGGCGATCAGTGAGCGGCTTGGGTGGCAAGCGCTCCGCGCGCGTCGCTCCTGATCCGTTCGACCATGGAGAGGAGACCGTTCGAGCGCTGCGGGGTGAGATGCTCCTTGAGATGGAGTTGGTTGAGAACTGCGTTGGCGTCGATCTTGAGAATGTCCTCGGCGCTCAAACCGGAATAAAGCGCGAGCAGGATGGCGATCAGGCCGCGCACAATATGGGCGTCGCTGTCGCCGATGAAGGTGAGGCGGGTGTCGCGTCCGTCACGGCGCGGCGTGGTCTCAAGCCAGACCTGGCTCACGCAGCCTTGAACCTTGTTGTGCGCATTCCGCGCTTCGTCGGGCAGCGGCTCGAGGGTGCGGCCGAGCTCGATGACATAGCGGTAGCGATCCTCCCAATCGTCGAGCAGCTCGAAATCGGCGAGGATGGCATCGATGCGTCCGGGCGGCGCGGCCATGGTTTGTTGGCTCTGCTCCATACGGTCAATATAGACACGAGGACGCCGCTATGACAGGGCCGCGAAGGCAGCAATCGGCTAGGTTCCCGACGGGTCGCTCCAAGCCGGCCGCAGATCCTGCGGTTCAAGCGTGTCTTGCGACGGGCTCGGCTCGAAGGATGCAGGCGCCGCCGGCTCAGGGATCGAGGCGGCAGGGATGTCAGCTGCGTTAGAGGCAGCAACGTCCTTGTTCTCGACGAAGCCCATCAGCATTTGAAAGCCGAATTCGGCCTTCTGCACGAACACTTGGAAGACATCCAAACCCTTGGCGCAGGCGTCGGGGTTACGGTCGCAGAAGCCGGTGACGTCTTTCACCGCGGCCTGGGCCGTGCCGTAGACCTCGCTCTGCTGCTTCGTGTCGGTCGGCAGCAGCAGGATGATGATTGCGAGCCAAAAAGCAGTCCTGATCAGAAACATCGCCTTATCCCTTTCAATGATGGCTGGCTCTGAATGGCCAGTTCATCTTCCCCAGATGAGCAAACTATAACTCAAAGGAAATAAGGAAATGTCGCTTAGCTGAGATAATTTTACTTGATATGCTAAAGCTTCCATTAAGCAAAACCAGGAGCGATTTACACCCCGTTTATTTTCATTACGATTTCTCTAAAACTTTAGGCAACGACCGGAGATAGCCTACGATCATTGTAATTGAGCCATTTTTTGCGTGAGTGCGCGCGCGAATGTTGTTTTTCACAACTTTAAGCTTCCTTAAGTTAGTCGCTCAATAATGCTTCAAATAGGGTCGCGGCCGGTTGTCGAATTGAGTGGGTACGCTTGTAAGATGCATGGGATGGGCATCGAGAGTGTGAAGGGGCTGGGCGCTTATTTTCGCTCGCTGGTCCATGTCTCCGTCGAGGGCGACGTGGTCGCATCGGCCCGGCACCAATCCTTTATCGCCTCCCATCTCCTGGCCGGGTTCGTCGCGCTCCTGGTCTTTCCGATCTATCTCGTCGTGGGCGGCAAGCCGACCTTGCTCGGGGCAATCGCGTTTCTGTGGTTGCTGTCGCCGATCGGGCTCGCGATCTTTCTGTCGCGCACCGGCAAATTCGCGGTTGCCCATCTCATCTCGGCGGCGAATTTCGCGGGCCTCGTCACCTTCTTCTGTTGGCTGACCGGGGGCATCCTTTCATTTCTCGTGCCATGGATGGTCGTGGTCCCGCTCGAGGCGGCGCTTGCCAGGGACATCCGCATCGTGGGCTGGGCCACGTTGTTATCCTCGCTCGGGCTGGTCGCGCTGCTCGTGCTTGGGGGCGCCGGACTGATGCCTCCGGCCCACGAGCTATCGCTGTCGCCGCTCGCGCTCGCTTTTTTCGGCGCCTTCACCGCGCTCGGCTACGTCACCGGCCTCACCGTGAGCGTTCAGTCGGTGCACCGGGCCTCGGAGGATGCAGTGCGTATCGGTGAGGACCGCTACCGGCTACTCGCAGAGAATACCTCCGATCTGATTACGCGCCACGACGAGCGCGGCCGCGTGGTGTTCGCCTCGCTCGCGGCGCAAGCGATGTTCGGCGATCTGCCGGCAAGACTGTACGGCGACGGCTTGTTCGAGCGCGTCCACATTGCCGACCGGCCGGCCTATCTGACGGCGCTGTCGCGATGCTATGCGGCCAACGCGCCGATGGCGGTCGAGTTCAGGGCACTCCAGGGCACTCCCGGTAACGGACGCCATATCTGGCTGGAAATGCGCTGCCGTCCGGTTAATACGGCGGCGTTCGGACGCGACAAGCTTCGCGCCGGTGTGGTCGCCGTCACGCGCGACATCACCGAGCGTAAGGCTCAAGAAGAAGAGATCATGCGCGCGCGCGACGAGGCGGAGAGCGCAAATCTCGCCAAAACGCAATTCCTTGCCAATATGAGTCACGAGCTTCGCACGCCGCTCAACGCCGTGATCGGCTTCGCCGAGATCATTCATGGTGAGATGTTTGGAGCTCTCGGCGATGCGCGCTACCGCGACTACGCGGGGCATATCCATGACAGCGGCCAGCACCTGTTGCAGGTCGTCAACGACATTCTCGATATGTCAAAGATCGAGGCCGGCAAGTACAAGATCGTGAAGGAGCCATTCGCGGTGAAGCCGTTGATCGATCTTTGCTGCGAGGTGACGCGGCAGGAAGCGGAGAAGAAACAGATTACGTTGATCGTGGACGCATCGCCTGCTCTGCCCGAGCTTGCGGCGGACAAGCGCGCGGTCAAACAGATGCTGCTCAATCTGATCTCGAATGCGATCAAGTTTACCGATACGGGAGGATGGGTGCGGATCTCGGCGCGGATCGAGGGCGACGTCGTGGTGATCGCGGTTGCGGATAATGGCATCGGCATCGGCGAGGCCGATCTGACGAAGCTCGGCAATCCGTTCATGCAGGCCGATAATTCCTACGACCGGCAGCATGATGGAGCCGGGCTCGGCCTCTCCGTGGTGAAGGGCCTGGCGCGTCTTCATGGCGGGAACCTCAGCCTCGCGAGCAAGCTCGGGGAGGGAACCGTTGCGACGATTTCGCTGCCGCTTGAGGGTCAATTCGAGGTGATCGATCTGCGCAAGGCCTCGGCCGCCTAGTTCCTCTCGTTTAACAACTCTTTAGCTTCGGGCGCCAAGATGGCACCGGGGCGATTCTCTTCGCCTTTCCGGGGTTTCAGCGACCGATGAAATGGGCTTGCCAGACGCGATGGGGGTAGTTTCGGCACGATTGGCGTTCCTGGCCTTTGTCGGCCTGACCGGCGCCATCATTTATAACGCCCTCTATCTCCAGGAGGGGCATGGCACCGCTATGAATCCCAACCCCTCGGTTCATGTGAGCTTGAGCGATACTCCGGTTGTCGTGCCGCTTCCGACACCGAGCCCACAAGCGGCGACGAGCGTAGTCGCCAAGGTCGAGCCGGAAGCTCAGTCCGAACCTGTCGAACTGGTGCGCGACATCCAGACCGAGCTGAAGGCCCGCGGCTACGATCCCGGCCAGGCCGACGGCAGAATGAGGGGCGAGACCAAAGCGGCGATCTCGGCCTATGAGAAGGCTGAGGGTTTGCCTGTAACGGGTGCGGCTTCGGATCAGCTGCTGGCGCGGCTGCTGTTGGGTCAGCCATCCAAGAGCGCGGCTACGACCGGCTCGGTGGCGCCGGCGTCATCGGGCGCAGGGCCGCAACCTGCAAAGCCGGCTGCGACTGCCGACACTACCGTGAAGAGCGTGCAGCAAGTGCTCGCGGATCTCGGTTACGATCCGGGTCCACCCGATGGCGCGATGGGGGCTGCGACCAAAACCGCGATCGAAGCCTTCCAGAAGGACCGTAAGGTCGCGCAGGACGGCCGCATCACGCCGTCCCTGCTGCAGGAGATCAAGCGCGTCACCGGCAAGTCGATCGAGTAGCGGACCCTCGCGTAAGCCGTAACGTGCCGGTATGACGGCACGGCTTCCCACGCTAGAGTTTTCATCATGCGCATCAGAAGCGAGATTTGGGTGAGGGCGTATTTGCGCCGCTGCGAGGTTGCCGGTGTTCCGGCGGTGGTCGTCAGGCGCGGCGACGATCAGGCCGGCGCGATCTATCTTTCCATCAATCGGCTCGACGGCACGGTCAGCCTCTATGGTCCAGCGCCTGCGGGGCTCGAGACGAGTGACACCGAGCGGCGTTTTGTGATTTGCTTGAGGAGCGATAGAGTGGCGGGACAAGAGGCCGACGGTTATCTCGCACGTGAAGCCGAATTCGATTCCGATTTTTGGGTTGTCGAGATCGAAGATCGGCAAGGGCGACATCATCTCGCCGAGGCTGAGCTTGGATGAGGCCGGTTAGGACTCCGTTAACCTTACCGGCGTCTTAATAGCGGAAGGCGCGTGGGGGCACGCCCAACGAGAAGGGGGTCCTCACGCCGTGAGCGGTAAATAGGAGACCCCGACTATGGCGATCATCCTCGAATTCCGCCCTGCGGCCCAGAGCCTTCTGGCGGTGGGGAGTCGCGATCGAGACGCGGCAAACGAGCAGCAAGACTCTATTGACGGTCCGCGCGGGGAGATCGTGATCTTCCCGGGCGTACGGATCGAGCGGCGCAATCCGGGACCGGCGCCACGTCCCATCCGCAGCGCATCACGCGGACGGGCGCAGCGCCGCAAGAAGTAATCTGATTTTCTGTTAGAGCATGATCTATTCGGAAAACCGGATTCCACTTTTCCGGATCATGCGTCAGCGAGAGAACGGCGCGCAGGTCGCGGCGTTCAGCGCTTCGGCGGTTCGCGCCGAGCGGCTTGCGCCTGAGAGCGGCGCTCTGATCATGGCGATGCCTTCTTTCAGCGGCGATTCCACTACGACGACTTCCTGCTCCTCGGGCGCATCGCCTTCGGCTTCCGGCACTGGCTGGCCGGTCTCGTTGATGATCATGTCCACTCGGCCACGCCGCATATCGGCGCCGGAGACGGCGTAGAAATTGTCACCCTTCGGCGTGTAGAACGCGATCAGCCAGAGATCGTCGGGGACGACCGCGCTCAATCGCACGGGACCGGCGGAAAGATCGTAGCGGCAAAAAGCATACCGCACGTCGGGCGCCTGCATCGGCATGGTCTCTTCGCCCGGCTTCACCGGCGGCAGTTCGATCATCACGTTGGCTTCGCCGAGCGGCTTCAGCCG
This sequence comes from uncultured Alphaproteobacteria bacterium, assembly GCA_963764005.1. Classification (GTDB taxonomy): domain Bacteria; phylum Pseudomonadota; class Alphaproteobacteria; order Rhizobiales; family Methyloligellaceae; genus Methyloceanibacter. The sequence goes on from CAVXQX010000003.1 coordinate 264,629, forward strand.
CGCGAAGGCATTTTTCGGCGCGACCGAGGGGAGAGCGAGGACCGCGGCGATATGGATGAGCCCGCCGAGGACAATGGCGATCAAGATGAGGAGCAGGGGGATTCTCAGTCGCATGATTTTCGCTCGATCTTCGGCAGGCGGTCGGGAAGAACCTGGCCGGTGCCGGTCGCATCGGTAACGCGGGGCGAATAGATGCGGAGCATGAGCGAGAGATTCCGATCGGAGTCGTCGCCACTCGGCAGCCAATTCTCCGGACGCGCGGTTTTAGAGAGATTGATGCGATAGGTCCCGTCGGCGTGACGCAGCAATTCGTCGCTATTGAAGCTGTAACGTTGCGATGGATTATCAATGACAGAGCCCTGGTCGTCGTAGAGGGCGAGCGACCACCAGCGCGCGTTGATCGAGGGTCCGGCAATCGCATATTCGCAAGATGCGCTGAGCGTGTAGCCATCGCTATCGGTGCGGGCAACGAAATATCGCGCAGCCGTCGAGGTGAGGGGGAGGCGCCCGCTCCTGGCGAGATGCGCCTTGGTGTACGGGTCGGCGAGCGGATTGCCTTCGGTAGTCCAGCTCGCCCAGGGGCCGATCCGCTCGGTGGTCAGCGGTGTGCCGTGATCGATCACGTACCAGGCCGAGCTGGTGCCGATGAAGAGCGCGGCGGCGAAGGTCGCAATGACAAAGACGATAGTGCGCATGAACGGGCCTTCAAGCCCACTGAGTGGCCGGGGAAACAAGCGCAAGCGGGGAAGCGCTTGTCAAGCGCTGGCGCGAGCAAGGCACGCGGCAAAATGCTTATGGCGGTAACGTGAGGCCACCATTGCCGGCTTCCGCTGACGACGCTTGCGGTGCGGTCGCCGTTTGGGCGGCGGCCTTGGCCGGCGTAGCGCTAGCCTCAGGATTTGTGGCGGACCCAACGCTCGGATTGGAGGGAACCGTGGAAGCCGGAGGCGCCTCGGCGCGATTGTCACGAGGCTTGTCGCTCGGCGTCAGAGGCGGTGCTGCTTTCAGCATGGTGCCAAGCTTTTCGAGGAGCGATTTTGTCGCGCTTGGCATGTCCTTGACGCTTTCGGGCGACGGCGCCGGAAGATCGGCGGTGGGCACGCTCGCCGGCGCGTTCAGGGCCAAGCGCGCTTGTTCGGCGGCCTGCGCCGGATGCACGGGAAGGCCCGGGATGGTCGCGATGTTGTCGGTATCGTGCGCGGCCACCATGAAATTGTGCCAGGTCTGCGCCGGGAAGCTGCCGCCGGTTACCTTCGACATCGGAGTGAAGTCGTCGTTGCCGAGCCAGACGCCGGCGACGTACTGGCCGGTGAAGCCGAGGAACCACGCGTCGCGATAGTTGGAGCTGGTTCCGGTCTTGCCGGCCGAGTTGGTGAAGTCGAGTTGCGCCGCCTTGCCGGTCCCGTTCAGCACCACACCTTGCAGCATGGTGTTCAGCGTCTCCACGACCTTGCGGTCCAGGACCTGCTTCCGAGGCGGCTCGTCGGTTTCGCGATTATAGAGGACCTGATTTTGCAGCGTGCTGATGGTGTCGATGCCGTAAGGCCGCGCCGACAAACCCCCGGAAGCAAAATGCGCGTAGCCGCCGGTGTGTTCGAGCGGGGTGATGCCGGTGTCGCCAAGCGCCATGGAGCAAGTCATCTTGGTATGGACGTTGCCCAATTTCCGCACGTTGGCGAGGACTTTCTCGCGTCCGACGGTGAGCGACAGCTTCACCGCAATGGTGTTGATCGATTTCGCCAGCGCGTCAGCCAACGTCATGCGTCCTCTGAAGCCGCCGGAATAATTCTTGGGCGACCAGTTCCCGCATTTGACGAAACCGTCGGCGACGACGGATTTCGGCGTGAAGCCGTTCTCAAGCGCGGTGAGATAGACGTAGCCCTTGAAGGAAGATCCGGGCTGGCGCAGAGCGTGAGTGGCGCGATTGAACTGGCTGGCGCCGTAGTCTTTGCCGCCAACGATGGCGCGCGCGGCGCCGTCCGTCTCCAACACGACCATGGCGCCCTGATCGAAATGACGGGTGCGGCCATTGGTGGCGATGGTTTGCTGCAGCGATTGCTCGGCCATTTTTTGCAGGCCGATATCGACCGTCGTGCGCGCCAACAGAATGTGTTCTGGCTTGCCTTGCATGAGGCGCTGAACTTCCTCGAAGGCCCAATCGAGGAACCAGTCGGGGCTGTAATAGTCGCCGCGCTCGACGACCTTAGCCGGATGGTGGCGGGCGCCATAGACTTGGCCTTCGGTCAGGTAGCCGGCCTCGACCATGTTGGTCAGAACTTCGTCGGCGCGCTTGCGCGATGCGGCGAGATCGACGTGCGGCGCGTAGCGGGTCGGGGCCTTGAACATGCCGGCGAGCATGGCGGCCTCGGGAAGGGTCACGTCGCGGATCGACTTGCCGAAATAGAATTGGGCCGCCGCCTCCACGCCGTAAGAGCCGCCCCCGAGATAGGCGCGGTCGAAATAGAGCTTCAGAATCTCTGGCTTGGTGTAATGCGACTCGAGATAAACGGCGATCAGCGCTTCCTTGATCTTGCGGCTGAGCGAGCGTTCCGGAGACAGAAACATATTCTTGGCGAGCTGCTGGGTGAGCGAGCTGCCGCCTTGCACCACGGAGTCGTGCCGCGCGTTCTCGGCGAGCGCGCGGAAGGTGCCCATGACGTCGACACCGAAATGCTCGTAGAAGCGGCGATCTTCGGTGGCGAGCGTCGCCTTGATCATCATGTCCGGGATTTCCTCGAGCGGAACGGAGTCGTCGCGAAGCAGGCCACGTTTGCCGATTTCGTTGCCGAAACGGTCGAGGAAGGTGACGCTGTATTCGTCGGATAGATTGATCTTGCCGTGAGCAACCTCGAAGGCGGGGAGCGCGAACACCAGCAAGACAACGAGCCCGCCACAGCCGAGCGTCAACGCTTCGCAGGCAAGGTCGTTGAGACCGCGGACGAAGCCCTTGACCTCGAAGCGGCCGAAGAATGTGGAGTAGGCGCCCCACCAATTCTTGAAACCGATCCAAAGATTATAGAGGCCGGAATCGATCCAAGAATCGATCGCCAGCCAATCGATGAGCTTGCGGCGTCCGCCGCCGTAGAAATCCCGCACCGTCTTAGAGCCTTCTCAGGCGAGCCCGTTCCCATCCCAACCCGGCCGGCGGGCGATCCGGCGAGGGTCATGAACTATACTCGGAATGAGGCCATTTATAGAGATTGCGGATGGGGAACGCCATACCGCAGGCGCTTGTCGGCTTGCTAAAGCCGCGTATAGTCGGACGACCAAAAAGGGGAGGGATGAATGGCCAAAATTGAGAGGTCTGGGGACTCAGCCGGAAAGATTGCTTCGAAGGCGCTAAAGGATCCCGGCGCGCTGAGCCATGCGGAGATTAAGACGCTCGCAGCATCGGTGTTGACGCAGCGTCCGGACAAGCCGAAAGCGAAGGCCGCGAGCAAGGCGAAGCCGAAGTCGAAGGCCAAGTAAGCTCGACCATGGTTTCGACGGCGGCAGTGGGGATCGTGGTCAGGCCGGAGGCCTGATCGAAACCGCTTCCGCCGTCGCTGGCCCCGAGATTGGGCACCAGCACTTTCGCGGCCTCATCATCCTGCACCAGAAATCCGACCGAGACGCAGCGATGGGGTTTTCGCTCCTCGATCATGTCGAGCCATTGCCAGCCAGGGATCGGCTGGCCGCTATCGACCCATTCAATGAGGACGAGGGGAGGGTGCGTTACGTTGTCCATGGTCGCCTGACGCCTTGTTCTTGTCAGGGGGAAAGCTAGCGCAGAAATCCTTGCGGGCTGCTCCGCCGGATACCTCCAATTTTAGCTAATTGCCTCCGACTAGACCTGGTAGCCGCGGGCTTTCATGCAGGCCGCGAATTGCTCTTCGGTACTGCCGCGACGCAACCGCGAGAAAATGCCAAGGACGCTGCTGAAGCCCTTCTTCTCCGTCTCGTCCTTGCAGGCTTTGCTCGCCGCTTCCTGGGCATTTGCATCTTTGTCATCGCCGGAGGCGACGGCCGGCGTCGCAACTGCCGTCGCGGTAGGCGGCAGGTCCGGGTGACTGCATCCGGCAAGCAGGAGCAAGCGCGGCGAGGAACGCCAAGCCTACGTCCGCGTCCAGCAACGCCAGAAAAATTGTGATCCGGTCTCATGACTTTAAGCGTGGCCCCCGCCGCCCGCTGACTTCAACCGCAACCTAAGAGAAATAGCCGTGGCGTGCGGCCACGCGCAAGCAGGCCATCGAAATTGGATGGATTGTGGGCAGAATTCCGCGGCGGCAGCGGCATCTCACCACACCCTGGGCACCAGCCGATAGCGGACGCGCTCCGCATATTCGGCGTAGCCCGGCAGCTCGGCGGCAAGGGTACGCTCCTCGAGCACGGCGCGGACCGCGACCAGCGCGATCATCAGGGCAGAGACGATCAAACCTGACAACGCGCCGAGCAGGAGCGGCACGCCGAGCCCATAGAGCAGCATGCTCGAATACATCGGATGGCGGACGACAGCGTAAGGACCGGTCGAGACCACCCGATGGCCGCGCTCGGTCTGCACCCTGACCACGGGTGCGGCGAAGCGGTTCTCGCGGAGCGTATAGACGACGATCGCCATCATTACGATCAGCAGAAGGAAGCCGAGGACCTGAACGAAAACCGGCACGCTCGACCAGCCATAGCGATGATCGAGCCCCATCACCACGAACCAGCCGAACCATGCCACGAGCACCGCAGCCATCAGCTTCTTGTCCCAACCCTTCTGCCCGCGCTGAAACATCGGCTTCATGCGCTCGTCGAACAGCTCGGGGTCGGTCTTGAGCAGCCACAAGCCTCCGCCGAGACCCATCGTGGCGAGCAGCGCGAGAAAAATCCAAGCGCCCGGCCAGTCATAGGTGCCGGCGGAGACGAACATCAGCCCGCCGACCAAAACAATCGTGAGGACAGTGCGGAGAAGCAGCTTTGCGATCATGACGACGCGGACCTCGGTGGATGAGCCTCTGTCGTAGCGGCCTAGAGGCAGGTTGGGGCGTCACGATGGCGTGAGCGCATAGGCGCGCGGCGGCTCAAATCTCCAGCTTGGCGGTTCTGTCCGGCGCGGGCTATAAGACGGGGCCATAGACTGGCGGCGATACTGGGCCACAATCTGGGGGGATTCAAACAATGACGTCTGCAAGCATTTTGGTGGTGGTGCTCACCGCCGTTCTGGTCGGCGCTCTGATCGGGCTCGGCCTCGGAGGATTTATCAGCAACGCGGTGGTGCTGGCACTGGTTGCCGGTTTCGCCGCCACGCTGGCCGCGAGCGTGGTGCGCAATACGCTGGTGCATCGTTTCTCCGGCGTGGGTCCGGACGATTCACGCGTGCCAGGCGTGGTGCTGACCTATGCGGCGATCGCCTCGATCGCCGGCAGCCTCGCGGGACATGACATCGCGACGATCCTGGGCGAGGCCTCGCCGGTTTGGATCGGCACGCTTGCCGGTCTGTTCTCCGCGCTGCTGATGGCGCTGCTGATGATCACCTATTACATGAACCCGGCGCCGGCGAAGAAGAAGCGCTAGCGGAGTCACCACTCAAGCAAAGGATGCGGGGCTTCGGGAGCGTATGCTTTCCGGGCGAGGCATTCGTTTGCGCCGCGACGGCCCGGTTCACGATGGCGTGAGCGGCTCGCGCAACTCCGGATCATGCATTAGCATTGGACGGATAAAGTCCTGGGAGGAGATCCAAATGCTCATGCGCCTCGCGCCAATTATTGCCGTGCTCGTGCTTGTTGCCGGCCAAGCGTTCTCGTCTCCGGCGCGCGCCGGCGATTGCGACCAAGGCACCGATCAGGAAAAGATCGTCTGTCTCGACGCCGCCCTGAAGGAGCTCTCCATCAAGTTCGCGACGCTGAGCAAGGACATGGCGGAGACGCTGAAATGGAACGACCGGGTCGCGCTCCGCAACGAGGACATGCGAATCTTTCCGCGCTGCCTCGACAATCCCGGTCCGAATTCGCAGAATATCACCGACGTGTTCGCGAATTCTTGCGCCAAAGTTCCAGCGCAGACCTGGATGCTCGCCAAGCCGTATCGTTGAGGTCTGAGAGGTCGGAGCGCCGGCCTCAGCCGGCGATGCCCCAGACCAGCAGCGCCATGAAACCGGCGATGCAGACAAAATAGGCGGCGACGCTATAGGTCCACCACGGGACTGCGATCTGCATTTGTTATTTCCTTTTCTTCGTGCGTCGCGAAGCTTTCGTCGGTGACGGCCGCTGGCCGAAGGTGGTGCGGACGTCGCTGACGGCGACGCGATTGTCGATCGGCACCAGCCTGCGCTGCTGTGGCGGCGAAATCATCGCGGCCAAGCGCGTGAAGATCTGCGCAGGCGTCCAGTCTCTCGCCACGGTGTGCCTCGGATTGTGTTGCTAAACTTCTGATGGGGCCCGGATCGAGCCGGTGTGCGTGAGCTCCGCATCTACAGGGAACGCCACAAGAGGTGACCATACTCGCCGGACGGGTCACCCACGCACTTTCCGAACAGTGCGCTCTTTCCTTGGATTAAGCGAGTTATAGTTTGGGCCGATTGCCTTAAGGAACTGCTGTTGAGGCGGCGCGTTTTAGCTGTGGCTGGGGGTTAAACGAAGGAGGTTCAAATGCGTAACATCAACACCGGAACCGTGCTGGCAGCCGCGCTCGCACTTGGACTCGCCACGTCCGCTTATGCGGCACAAGGCGAGTTCAACAATCTCTGCGCCGAAGGACTGGCACAGCATAAGCAGATCAAGACCGACTGCTCGATCAGTGGCTCTTATCAGGGCAAGACCTATTGCTTCGGCAACGATCAGGCCAAAGAGACCTTCATGAAGGACCCGGCGACCCATCTCTCCAAAGCCGAGGCCTTTTATCAGAAAGAGCATCACGGCTAGACTCTGTCTGCCTCGCGATGACGTAAGGGCCCGTGACATCTCGCGGGCCCTTATCGTGTCCGGCATCCAGAATATGCCTAACGACCGAGAAATCGTGTCGCCCGGGGCCGCATCCTTGGCTATGCTCTGAGACCATAAGGAGAATGTCATGCCGATCAGAGGACTAATGTTGGGCGTTGCCGCACTCGTTGCGCTTGCCGGGCCTGCGCTCGCGGCGGGCGAAGCGGACCAAGCCAAGCCTGAATGCCGGAAAGCCGAAGTGAACCCCGTCACGGGACACGTGCTCTGCGTCGAGCCGCTCGGCGCTAAGGTCGAGGCGCCGCCGTCCGACGCGATGAGCCCTTGCGAGCCACTGAAACATACCGGCGATTTCACCTATGCGCCGAACTGCAAGGACAAGCCTTCGGGCTAAAAACAAAAGCAGGATTGGGGAGGGGAATAATGTCGAGTGGTGTTGCGTGCCGATTTGTCTTGGCCGCCGGTTTGATCTTGGCGCTGTCGTCTCCTCTCCTCGCGCAAGACGGCGATCAGGCTCCGGGCGGCGATCCCGCCATGGAGGAGGGCATGCCGGGCGACGAGGAAGCGCCCGACGCGCCGCCGCCGCCCAATCTCGAATGTCATGGCGATAAAGTGGAAGGCAGCGGCCAAGGTTTCTTGAGCTCGCAGGAAGCCTCCGAAGACGCGGCCATCGCCGCCTGGCTCGAGCTCGCGAAGAAACAAGATTCGCTGACCACATGGGAGACGGCGGGAAAGGCCGATCTGTCCTGCGTGAAGCAGGGGCTCTACAGCAAATGCTTCGCGCTCGGGGTGCCGTGTCATTTGCGGTGAAGAGAAAGATGTCAGCGTGCGTCTCTGAAGGACGATTATAGGCCAACTCACCGTCTTTTGACTTCTCAAACGGGCCGGAAATCCTTGGCTTTTGCCGGCCCTGCATGGGCGTTTACCACGCCTTAAGCATAATCTGCGGACATTGCTCAAGGATGCGATGAAGGGAGGCGCGGGCCTTCCGGCTCCCGGGTTTGAAACAGCGCTGCCGCGACCCCATATCAGGGTTAACGGATCTTAGTGTTTGGAGACCGGTCATGAGTGCAGCTTCGAGTTGGGCGATTCAGCGCGGCATCTACCAGGCGCTGGCAAATTCCACCGATGTCACCGCGCTGCTCGGCGGCGCGCGCATCTATGACGATCCCCCGCAGGCCGCGAATCTTCCCTTCGTCAGTCTCGGCCAGACCGAGCTTCGCGATTGGAGCACCGGCACCGAAGACGGTGCGGAGCATCTTCTGACCTTGCATGTCTGGTCGCGGGCCGGCGGCAAAAAGCAGGTGCATGACATCATCGAGGCGATCAGGGGCGTGCTGCATGACAAGCCGCTCTCGCTCGCCGATCATCATCTGGTCAATCTGCGCCACGAATTTTCCGAGGCGCGTCCGGATCCCGACGGCGACACTTTCCACGGCATCGTGCGCTATCGCGCCGTGACCGAGCCTCTGGCCGAGGCGGCTTAGCAGCCCAACAACAGAATTTCGGAAGGGCGGTCTTCGACCGCCCTTTTTGTTTGCGCTAGACGATTTGAAAGATGATCAGGGCGTACCGCGGGTCGAGGGTCGGGACAAATTAGTAGGATGGCACAGGAAACGTCCGGATCAAATCGGCGACGGCGGGATATTGCTTCGCCAGCGCGTCCGGATCGCCGAGCTCCACATCTTCGGACGGCACCACGCCAGGCCATTCGGTGCTGGCGCCGAGGAACCAGCGGCGTTTGCCGGTGATGCGCGCGGTGTGGAAGGTGTTGCCCGGGATGAAGAGCTGCACGCGCTGACCGCGCTTCACGTCCGGCCCGAAGGTGACGAAATGGTGGGTGCCGTCGCGGTTCAGCACCAGCACCTCTACGGGATCGCCGAGATAATAATGATAGAGCTGGTGGTTCTTGATGCGGTGAAGCTTCACCGGGGCTTCCGGCGTCATCATGAAATAGAGCGCGCTGCCTAGATGGGCGGCCGTCGGCGAAGGGCGCAGGCAATCCGCCCGGCGCGATATGCAGCGCGGATGTATAGGTCTCGCGCACATAGCCGAAAGTTGAGTGCGGCTCCAGCTTGAGCAGCTTGCGGATCTCGTCGGCGGTGAGTTTCTCGGCGCTCATTGGTCCTCTTCGCCCCGTCGCTCAAATTCTACGATGGTCCATGATAGCACGCGAAGCCATTGTCGCGACGGCGCACCTCTCGGGCTCGCGGCGCTCGGCGTCAAAGTCGACGATGCCAAGCGCCGTCAAAACTCATCGGAACCAAGGCGCCCAAGGCAAAATAGCGCCCATTTCCGCCCCGTTCATCCACGGTTCATGCGCTAACCCGTATTTTCTCCCTTTGGGGAGCTTGGGAATCGGAGCCATGTACCGGGTTATGCAGAAAGTGGTTATCGCGACGCTGGCCATGTTCTGGCTGACGGCTCCGGCCTATGCCGGCGATCCCGACTGCATCGGCTGGAGTGCCGCGGCCCCCATCATCGCCAAGAATTCGCTGCTTCCCGCCAAGGTCATTTACCAGATGGTGCAGGACAGGACCGGCGGCACGATCGTCAATCAGAGCCTCTGTGAAGAGGGCGGCAAATTCGTCTATAAGCTCGTGGTGCTGGGGGCTAAAGGTGACGTCACCAACGTCACCGTTGACGCTCTGACCGGCCAGCCTTAGAGCGCTATAATCGCCCGCTAAGGGATTTGTTGGCGCATGATCTTTTCGGAAAACCGGTTTCCACTTTTCCGGATCATGCTGTAGGGCTGAATGAAGCGTGTTCGGGAGGACATGACTTTGCGGCTTCTCGTCATCGAGGACGATCCGGACCTCAACCGTCAGCTCGTGTCAGCCTTGAGCGATGCGGGCTATGCCGTCGATACGGCCTTTGACGGGGAGGAGGGGCACTTCCTCGGCGATACCGAACCTTACGACGCCGTGGTGCTCGATCTCGGCCTGCCCAAGAAGGACGGCTTGAGCGTGCTCGAGCAATGGCGCCGCGACGACCGCAAAATGCCGGTGCTCATTCTCACCGCGCGGGAGCGCTGGAGCGACAAGGTCGCCGGCATGGACGCGGGCGCCGACGACTATGTCGCCAAGCCTTTCCACATGGAAGAAATACTGGCCCGGATCCGGGCGCTGCTGCGGCGCTCGGCGGGGCATGCCAGCAACGAGATGGAGTGCGGGCCGCTGCGGGTCGACGCCAAGACCTCGAAGGTCACGGTCGGCGGCCAGGCGGTGAAGCTCACTTCAGCCACGAATATCGCGTGCTGTCCTATCTGATGCATCACAGGGACCGCGTGGTCTCGCGCACCGAGCTCGTCGAGCATCTCTACGAGCAGGATTTCGACCGCGACTCGAACACGGTCGAGGTTTTTATCGGGCGCTTGCGGAAAAAACTTCCCGAAGACCTGATCCAGACCGTCCGAGGACTAGGCTATCGCCTCTCGGACAAGAGCGATGAGGCTTAACTCCCTCGCCTTTCGCCTGTTCGCTTCCGCCGCGGCGTGGACGCTCGTGGTGGTGCCGATCGCCGCGATCCTCCTCATTTCGCTGTATCGCCAGACCGTCGAACGCAGCTTCGACGCGCGCCTCAACGTCTACCTCACGAGCCTCGTCGCCTCGACGACGGCAGGAGGCGCCACCCACCCCACCGCGCCTACAAGCCTTGGCGCCCCCATTTTCACCCTCCCTTTCTCCGGCTGGTATTGGCAGGTCAAGCCGCTCGACGGCGCGGAGCGTCCGCTGTTCGTGTCGGACTCGCTGCTCGATCAGCAGCTCGCCCTGCCGAGCCAAAACGGCATCTCCCCCGACCAGAATTTGACCCGGCGCGATTATGCGCCGGGCCCGCAAGATCAGCGCTTGCGCATTGTCGAACGCGAGATCCGGCTCGCCGGTCCCAACTCCACACCTTATTCCTATGCTGTCGCGGGCGACGCCGCCGAGATCGCCGGCGACATCGCCTCCTTCACCACGATGTTGATCGCGGCCCTTGGCGTGCTTGCGATCGGTCTTATCGTCGCGACCTTGTTCCAGGTGCGGTTCGGGCTCCTGCCGCTTCGCGTCATTCGCCGCGAGGTCGCGGCGGTGCGCGCTGGGGAGGCCGAGAAGCTCACCGGACGCCCGCCAGACGAGATCATGCCGCTGCAAGATGAGCTCAACGCGCTGATCCAATCCAATCGCGACATCGTGGAGCGGGCGCGCACCCATGTCGGCAATCTGGCGCACGCGCTGAAGACGCCGCTCAGCGTCATCACCAACGAGGCGCGTGAGCAAAAAGGGCCGCTCGCCGACAAGGTGGTCGAGCAGGCCGAGATCATGCGGACGCAAATCACCCATCATCTGGACCGGGCGCGTGTCGCGGCTCGCTCCGGACGCGATTGGCGACGTGACGGAGGTGAACCGGTGCTTGCCGCGCTGAAGCGGACGCTGGACCGAATTTACGAGGGGCGCGGTCTCGAACTCGACATTATCTGTGCCGACGGGCTCAAGTTCCGAGGCGAGAAGCAGGATTTGGAGGAGATGGTCGGCAACCTTCTCGACAATGCCTGCAAATGGGCAAAGACAAAGGTTCGCGTCAGTGCCGAGCGCGCCCACGATGCGGACATGCTCACAGTTTTTGTCGATGACGATGGTCCCGGCCTCACCGAAGAAGATCGCGCCAAAGTGGTGAAGCGAGGCCAGCGCCTCGACGAGACCAAGCCCGGTTCAGGGCTCGGACTTTCCATCGTCGCCGACCTGGCCCATCTCTATAAAGGTGAATTCGAACTGGAACCTTCGCCCGAAGGCGGGCTCAGAGCCAGGCTCGATCTGCCATCGGCCTGAACTACGGTGCGCGCAACGAAGTGACGGCCCTTGCTTTTCGTCCGAGCAGCAACCAAATCGGCCACAGAACATTATTAAGGATGCGGGCGTGATCACCTCCTCTCGGAGCCCAAGGTGACTTACCCTGATCTGATCAACGCCAAGGGTGACATCAATGCGTTTGCCGTTCTCTCTTCTCATGCTTTCAACTGCGGCTGTTATCTCCGGCCTAGGCGCGACCGCTGTTGTCGGCGCGCCTGCTGAACCGGAGCCCGCTCCTCCTCCCGTCTATCAGAACAACCCACAGGCCGCCGGCGCGGTCATCGGCGGCATTCTCGGTCAGAAGATCGCGCGCCGCATGGACGACGGGGACCGCCGCATGGCGGCCGACGCCGAGTATCGGGCGCTGGAATTCGGCCAGCCCGGATCGTCCACTACGTGGGAGAACCCGGTCACGCAACATCGCGGCGTGATCGTGCCGGAGAAGCCTTACCCGCAAGGCGACGAATATTGCCGCGGCTTCACGCATAATGTCGAACTCGGCGGCGACCGGCGAGACGATCCGCGAGATCGCCTGCCGCAAGCCGGACGGCACCTGGCTGGCCGGCCTCTAAGGCAGTTCTCCGGACTCCAATCCTGCGATCTCAAGTCCTGCAAGGCAAGGCCGCCCCGGCCCCCATTCATCGTTTCCTTGCAGGCCTCTTCCCCCCCAATCTGCTTTCGCCTATGGCTAGCCTCCTTCGGGTTGAGCGGAGGCTCGTCTTTCGTGCTGCTATGGTTCGTTCTCGGCTGTCTCACGGCCATCGTGCTGTTCTTTCTGCTCGGTCCGCTCTATCGCGCGCGGGTGGCTGAGCGGGAGCGCGCGGCCTTCGATGCCGCGGTCTATCGCGATCAGCTCGGCGAGGTTGAGGCCGACCGCGACCGCGGCCTGATTGGCGAGAAAGAAGCTGAAGCCGCGCGGATCGAGATCGCGAGACGATTGCTTGCGGCGGACGCGCGCGAACGAGAAGGCGAAGCGAAAGAGCCTCGTGCTCCCAATCGCGGGGTGATGATCGCGGTGGCGATCGCGCTGCCGCTGTTGGCGCTTGGCGTCTATCTCGTCTACGGCTCGCCGAAGCTCCCCGATCAGCCGCTCGCGGCGCGGCTCGAAGACAATGGCAAAGAGCAAGATATCGAAGTGCTGGTCGCGCGCGTCGAGGCGAGGCTTCGCGAGCATCCCGAGGAAGGCGAGGGGTGGGAAGCTATCGCTCCGGTCTATATGGCTTGGCGCCGCTATGCGGATGCCGCCGAGGCCTATGGTCAAGCGGCACGCCTACTCGGGGAGACGCCAAAGCGGCTCGTGGGCCAGGGACAGGCGCTCGTGCTCGCCAATGACGGCATCGTCACCGAACCGGCGCGCGTGGTGCTGGAGAAGGCAATTACTCTCGACCCTGAGCAGGTGCAAGCGCGCATCCTGCTGATCATCGCCAAGGAGCAGGACGGCAAGCTCGATGAGGCGATTGCAGACTGGAAGGCGTTGCTCGACAAAGCGCCAGTCGATGCAGCCTGGCGAAAATCGGCGGAGCAAAGACTCGCCGAGGATGAGGCCAAGCTGAAAGGCGGTCCAACTCCCGAAGCTGTTGAGGCGTCAAAGGAGATGAGCCCAGCGGATCGCCAGGCCATGATCGAGCGCATGGTGGCGGGGCTGGCGGCCAAGCTCGAGGTCAATGGCGACGATTTGGCAGGCTGGCTGAAACTGGTCAGAGCCTATAGCGTGCTCGACCGGAAGGACGAGGCGGAACAAGCGCTCGCCAAGGCCAAGGCCAAATTCAACGGCAATGAAGACGCGCTGGGCCAACTCGACAGGCTGGCGACAGAGCTTGGGCTCAAGTCCTGAGCGGAGAGAATAAGGAATGACGCGGAAGCAGCGAAGAGGCGTTCTGATCGGCACGGCGCTCGCCGTGCTCGGCCTGGCGGTCGGCCTCGTGCTGTTCGCGATGCGGGATTCGATCGTCTTCTTCTATACCCCGACCGAAGTCGCGGAAAAGCAATTGGCGCCGGGCACGCGTTTCCGACTCGGCGGATTGGTCGAGGACGGCAGCGTGGTGCGAAGCGAAGGGACCAATGTTCGCTTCGTCGTCACCGATCTGGCCAAGCAATTGCCGGTGACCTTTACCGGGGTGTTGCCCGATCTGTTCCGCGAAGGGCAGGGCGTCGTCGCCGAGGGCGTGTTGCAAAATGACGGCGTGTTCCATGCCGACAGCGTGCTCGCCAAGCACGACGAGAAATATATGCCGCCGGAGGTCGCGGCGAAATTGAAGGCGCAAGGCGTGTGGCGGGGAGACGATGCAAAGTGATCGCTGAGACCGGACATTATGCGCTGATCCTCGCGCTCGGCGTCGCCATCCTGCAGACGGTGTTGCCGCTTTGGGGCACGCGGACGCGCGACCCCGAGCTGATGGCCATCGCCGCACCGGCGGCGCAAATGCAATTTCTTCTGATCGCGCTCGCCTTCGGCGCGCTGATGACGGCCTACGTCACCTCGGATTTCTCGCTCGCCAATGTCTGGCAGAATTCGGCGGCGGCGAAACCGTTGCTGTACAAAATCTCCGGCGTCTGGGGCAACCACGAAGGCTCGATGGTGCTGTGGGTGCTGATCCTGGCGCTGTTCGGCGCCGCGGTCGCCACCTTCGGCAGCAATCTGCCGCCTGAGCTTCGCGCCAATGTGCTGGCGGTGCAGGGCTCGATCGGGGTGGCGTTTCTGCTGTTTATCGTCATGACGTCGAACCCGTTTCTGAGGTTGGACCCGGCGCCGCTCGACGGCAATGGACTGAACCCGGTGCTGCAAGACCCCGCACTCGCGTTCCATCCGCCGTTTCTCTACACGGGCTATGTCGGTTTCTCGATGGCCTTCTCGTTTGCGGTCGCGGCGCTGATCGACGGCCGCATCGATGCGGCCTGGGCGCGTTGGGTGCGGCCGTGGACGCTTCTCGCCTGGATGTGCCTCACGCTCGGCATCGCCATGGGCTCGTGGTGGGCCTATTACGAACTCGGCTGGGGCGGGTTCTGGTTCTGGGATCCGGTCGAGAACGCCTCCTTCATGCCGTGGCTCGCCGGGACCGCGCTGCTGCATTCGGCGCTGGTGATGGAAAAGCGCGACGCGCTCAAAGTCTGGACGCTGCTGCTTGCCATCATCACCTTCTCCTTAAGTCTGATGGGGACATTCCTGGTCCGCTCCGGCGTGCTCACAAGCGTGCATGCTTTTGCCGTCGATCCGGCGCGCGGCGCCTTCATTCTCGGCATCATGGGGGTGTTTATCGGGGGCGCGCTGGCGCTGTTCGCCTGGCGCGCGCCGCTGCTGAAGCAAGGCGGGATTTTCGCGCCGATCAGCCGCGAGGGCGCTCTGGTGCTGAACAATCTGCTGCTCACCACGGCTTGCGCCGCGGTGTTCGTCGGCACGCTCTATCCGCTGCTGCTGGAATCGCTCACCGGTGAGAAAATTTCCGTCGGCGCGCCGTTCTTCAATCTCACCTTCGCGCCCCTGATCGTGCCGCTCCTGATCGTGCTTCCCTTCGGGCCGATGCTCGCCTGGAAACGCGGTGACGCGCTTGCCGCGGCGCAGCGTCTGACGGCAGCGGCGGCGGTGGCTCTCATTGTCGCGGTCGCCATCCTTGCGGCGACGCGGCGCGGACCGTGGCTCGCGCCGTTCGGCATCGGCCTCGGCGTGTGGCTGATTGCGGCGCGCTCACCGAGGTCGCGACGCGGGTGAAGATCTTCGAGGTGGGGCCCGCGGAAGTCTGGCGCCGGTTGCGCAACCTGCCGCGCTCGGCCTTCGGCACCATGCTCGCCCATGCGGGCATGGGCATGGCCGTCATCGGGATCGTCGCCACCACGGCGTGGCGCGAGGAGCGGATCCTGGCGCTGAAGCCGGGGGAGGCCGCGGACCTCGCCGGCTATCATCTCACATTCGACGGCGTGGCACCCCGTCAAGGTCCAAACTATCGCGAGCGCGTCGGTTTGTTCAGTGTCACGCGGAATGGTGCTGCGGTCACAAATCTCGAACCTTCGAAGCGCGAGTTCACCGTCGAGCGCAATAGCACCACGGAAGCGGCCATTCATGTGAGCTGGCGTGGCGATCTCTATGTCGTGCTCGGCGATGCGTTGAAGGACGGCGCCTATAGCGTGCGGATGTATTTCAATCCGCTGGTCCGATTGATCTGGCTTGGCGCGGTGGTGATGTTCATCGGCGGCGCGGTATCGCTCTCCGACCGGCGCTTGCGTGTGGGGGCGCCACGGCGCGCCGGTTCGCGCGCGATGCCGGCCAAGGCAGCGGCCTAGACATGCGCCGCGCTCTCTTCGCCTTCCTCGCCATGGTGGCACTTTCTGTCGCCGCACCAGCGCTCGCGGTGCAGCCCGATGAAATCCTGCCCGATCCAGCGTTAGAAGCCCGGGCGCGGGCGATCTCCGCGGGCTTGCGCTGCCTGGTGTGCCAAAATCAATCGATCGACGATTCGGACGCGCCGCTCGCGCGCGACCTTCGCATCTTGGTGCGCGACCGGCTGAAAGCGGGGGACAGCGACGAACAAATTATCGACTTCGTCGTCGCCCGTTATGGCGAGTTCGTGCTGCTCAAGCCCCGGTTCGAGCCCCACACGATGCTGCTCTGGCTCGCCACGCCCGTGGTCGGGCTCGCGGCCATTGGTGTGGTGATCCTTGCCGCAAGACGGCGGAAGATCGAGGCAAATCAGACGGTTCCGTTAAGCAAAAGCGAGAAGCAGAAGCTCAAGAAGCTGCTCGACGAGGCCTGATTAACGGCCGGAGTTGCCGCCCCGGCAACGCCTTGCAGAGCAAGGGTCCGGCCACCATCTTTCTCTCCTACCTTACCGAAATTTAATGCCGTCGAAACGGCTGCGTAATTCGTAAACGCCTATATCTGATGGCTAAGGAAGCCTCTCTCCGTCGGGGCGAGTGGCTAACCATCGGATTTCCATCATCCTTTAGTGGAGAGGCTGACCTATGAACGAAATCGAACAGAAGCTCCGAGAGCCAACCGACACGGAATCTTGCCGTGAAACGCGCCCTCGTTGCCGTCGCGGCACTGCTCGCCACGAGCGCTCTTGCCGTGACGCTTGGCACCAAGGTGCCTCTGGCCGAAGCCGAGACCGGGCAGACCGCTCAGTCGGTGCAGACGCCTTATGGCCCGGCTCCCATCAGCTTCGCCGACCTGGTGCAGAAGGTGAGCCCGGCCGTTGTCAGCATCAACGTCAAGAGCGATGCCAAGGTCGCCGAGAACGAGATGCAGATCCCAGGCATGCCGGATATTCCCGAGGACAGCCCGCTCTACGATTTCTTCAAGCGCTTCAAGCAGGGCCAGCCCGATGGCGGCAAGCCTGTGCCGCATCCGACGCTGGCGCAAGGTTCGGGCTTCTTCATTTCGCCCGACGGCTATGTCGTCACCAACAACCATGTGGTCGAGGATGCCGAGGATATCTCGGTGACGCTGGAAAACGGCGACAAATTTCCCGCGACCCTGGTCGGCGCCGATCCGCGCACCGATATCGCTTTGATCAAGGTGAAGGCTGACGGCAAGAAGTTCGCGTTCGTCGACTTCACCGAGAAGGATCCGCGCGTTGGCGATTGGGTGCTCGCGGTCGGCAATCCGTTCGGCCTCGGCGGAACGGTCACGGCCGGCATTATCTCCGCGCATAATCGCGACATCGGGTCCGGTCCTTACGACTATCTCCAGATCGACGCGGCCGTGAACCGCGGCAATTCCGGCGGTCCGTCCTTCGATCTCGACGGCAAGGTGGTCGGCATGAACACCGCCATCTTCTCGCCGAGCGGCGGCAATGTCGGTATCGCGTTTGCCGTGCCGGCTGCGCTGGTCAAGGACGTGGTCGGTCAGCTGCAAACGCATGGCACCGTCGATCGCGGCTGGCTTGGCGTCGTCATCCAGAATGTCAGCGAGGATATCGCCGACTCGATCGGGTTGACGGAGGCCAAGGGCGCCATGGTGACCAAGGTTGCCGAGGATGGTCCCGCGGCGAAGCAGGACGTCAAGGCCGGCGACGTGATCGTCGCGGTGAACGGCGAGAATATCGACGACTCCCGCGATCTCGCGCGCAAGATCGCCGAGATGCATCCGAACACCGACGTCAAGCTTTCCATCATGCGCTATGGCGACAAGCATGACGTCGATATGAAGCTTGGAGCCTTCCCGACCGGCAAGAAAGTTGCCGCGCTGGAAGAGGACAAGCCGGATCAGGGCGAAGAGCTCGAGACGCTCGGCATGTCGCTTGCGGCCGCCACCCGTGTGCCGGGTGCCGGCGAGGCAGGCGTGGTCATCACCCAAGTCGATCCGGCCAGCGACGCCGCCGAGAAGGGCCTGAAGCCAGGCGACGTCATCTTGCAGGTTGCAGGCGAGACCGTGTCCGAGCCCGGCGATGTCTCCAAGGGCATCAAGAAGGCAATCGACAAGGCCAAGGACAAGGACAAGGTCAACGTTCTCGTACAAGTGAAGTCCGGCGATCAGACGCGATTCGTCGCGCTCTCCCTAAAGAAGGCCTAAACCACCTTCGACGCCGGAGGGCGGCGCGGTTCCCCCCCAACCGCGCCGCCCACCTTTTTTCTTAACATTGTCGTCCCTATGTTCTCTTCCGTTGCAGCTAACTTCAGGAGCTTTCCAGCCATGCGGGTACTGGTGATCGAGGATGACCAGGAGACCGCGAACTTTCTCAAGCGGGCACTGAAGGAGCAGGGTCACGTCGCGGAATATGCCGCCGACGGGCAGACCGGGCTCGAGCTGGCAAGGGGAGGGGTTTACGACGTCCTGATCGTCGACCGCATGCTGCCCAAATGCGACGGGCTCGCGGTGATCGGCACGCTCCGCGCCGAAGAGGTGCGCACCCCTGCGCTGATCTTGAGCGCGCTCGGCGAAGTCGATGACCGGGTCAAGGGCTTGCGCGCCGGCGGCGACGACTATCTGACCAAGCCTTATTCATTCAGCGAGCTTCTGGCGCGGATCGAAGCTTTGGCGCGCCGCACCTCGCCTGACGAGTCGAACACCAAATTGGTGGTCGGCGACCTGGTGTTGGACCGGCTCTCCCATAAAGTCACTCGCGCGGGCGATGCCATCATCTTGCAGCCGCGCGAATTCCGCCTGCTCGAATATCTGATGAAACATGCAGGGCAGGTCGTCACCCGCACCATGCTGCTGGAGAATGTGTGGGATTATCATTTCGACCCACAGACCAACGTGATCGACGTGCACATTTCACGGCTAAGGTCGAAAATCGACAAGAGTTTTGGGAGCCCGCTGCTGCATACTGTTCGCGGCGCCGGTTACACCATCCGTGATAGCGCTCACTAAACTTTTTC
Source organism: uncultured Alphaproteobacteria bacterium (assembly GCA_963764005.1). Classification (GTDB taxonomy): domain Bacteria; phylum Pseudomonadota; class Alphaproteobacteria; order Rhizobiales; family Methyloligellaceae; genus Methyloceanibacter. The sequence continues at coordinate 283,677 of CAVXQX010000003.1, forward strand.
GCACCGTCACCTTCCGTCTATCGCTGACCTATCTTGCGCTGTTCGGCGCGGCGGCCACGATCGCGATGGTCTATATCTATTGGAATACGACGGTGCTGTTGTCGCGGCAGCTGCACCAGACCATCGACGCCGAGCTGAAGGGACTTGCCGAGCAATATAAGGCCGGCGGGCTCGATCAGCTGGTCAAGACCGTCGCCGATCGCAGCGAGACGCCGGGCAACAGCCTCTATCTGGTCGCGGACGCGCAAGGCCATCGCATCGCCGGCAATCTGAGCGCCGTCTCGCCTGAGCTGTGGAACAGTCTCGGACCGGTCGAATTCGTTTATAGCCGGCCTGCGCCAGGCGGCACCGAAACCCGGCTGGCTTATGCCAATGTGTTTCGGCTGACCGGCGATTATCGCCTGATCGTCGGCCGCGATATCGAGGAACGACGAGAGCTGGCGCGGGTGATCGGGTCCGCCATGCTGTGGGGGCTCGGCTTCATGGCCCTGCTCGGCATTGGCGGCGGCTATTGGGTGAGCCGCAATCTGCTGGATCGGGTCGACGAGATCGCGGCGACGTCGCGAAGAATCATGGACGGAGATCTGTCGCGGCGACTGCCGGTGAAGGGTTCGGGCGACGAGCTCGATCGGCTTTCGGACGGCTTGAACTCGATGCTGTCGCGCATCGAGCAATTGATGACCAGCTTGCGCGAAGTCTCCGACAATATTGCCCACGACCTCAAGACGCCGCTCAGCCGCTTGCGAAACCGGGTCGAGGCCGCGCTCAGCGAGCCCTATGGCGAGCCGGTGTACCGCGAGGCGTTGGAGCGGACTATCGAAGAGGCCGATGGACTGATCAAAACGTTCAACGCATTGCTCTCGATCGCGCGGCTTGAGGCCGGCGCCGGGGGCGAGAATCGCGAGACGCTCGATGTCGCGGCGCTGGCGGATGAATTGGCCGAGCTCTACGAGCCGGCGGCGGAGGAGCGCGGGCTCGTGCTGAGGGTGTCCACCGACGAGCCGATTTTCGTGCGCGCGGATCGCCAGCTGTTGGGCCAGGCCATTGCTAATCTGCTCGACAATGCGATCAAATATGGCGCGCCGAGAGAGGGGGCGCCGGTCTCCGGAGCCAAGCCCGAGATTGGGATCGCGGCGAGGCTGGCCGGCGACATGGCGGAGATTACCGTGGCCGATCACGGGCCAGGCGTGCCGGCGCAAGAGCGCGAGCGGGTGCTCGGCCGTTTCATTCGGCTCGAGGCCAGCCGGTCGGAGCCTGGCAGCGGCTTGGGTCTAAGCCTCGTTGCCGCCGTCGCGAGCCTGCATGGCGGCACGCTCAAATTGGAAGACAACGCGCCGGGCTTGCGCGTGGTGCTGAGCTTGCCGCGGGAGAGCAACGCTCTTATCAATGGGACAATTGCCGAGGCTGAGCCGAAAGCAGAGACCCACCACGCGTGACACAATTCTACGAGCGTATCGCCGAGTTCCCGCTGATCTTCGATGAGAGCCGGGCGCGCGATGTGCTCGACACGCTGAGCAAGAATTCGGGCCCGCTCGCCGAACTCATCACTCGATCCTCCAACGTGCGCGCTCTACTCGAAGGCGCCTTCTCCGGCTCCTCCTATCTTGCCTCGCTCGCGCTGCGAGATCCTGACCTTCTCGCCGATTGCCTGTTGCGCGATCCGGAGGAGCATATGGCGCTCGCGCGCGCGGAGCTTGCGAAAGGGGTTGGGCAGAGCGGGTCTGCGAAAGACGTCAGCGCGCTGCTGAGGCGCTTCAAGCGGCGTGTCGCGCTGCTTGCGGGCCTCGCCGATCTTGGCGGGGTGTGGGAGGTCGATGTCGTCATCGCCGCGATGAGTGAGGCGGCAGACGCTGCGCTGAACGAAGCGGTCGAATTTCTATTCCGGAAGGCGCAAGAGTCGGGAGAGATTGGCGAGGGTATGGCGCCCGGCCACGGCTATATCGTGATCGCCATGGGCAAGCTCGGAGCCTCCGAGCTGAACTATTCCAGCGATATCGATCTCATCGTGTTCTACGACGCGAAGCGCGCCGGCCTGAAGCCAGGTAGCGAGCCATCCACTTTCTTCGTCAAGATCACCCGCGATCTGGTCAAGCTGCTGCAAGAGCACACGGGCGAGGGTTACGCGTTCCGCACCGATTTGCGGCTCCGTCCCGATCCGGGCGCGACGCAGATCGCGCTCTCGACCGATGCCGCATTGTCTTATTACGAAAGCTTCGGGCAGAATTGGGAGCGCGCGGCGCTGATCAAGGCGCGGGCCGCAGCCGGCGACAAAGCGCTCGGCGAGGCGTTCTTGCGCCAGCTCTCGCCCTTCATCTGGCGGAAATATCTCGACTATGCCGCGGTCGCCGACATCCATGCGATGAAGCGGCGCGTGCATGAATTCAAGGGTCACGGCGCGGTCGCGGTCGAGGGCCATGACATCAAGCTCGGACGTGGCGGCATCCGCGACATCGAGTTTTTCGTGCAGACCCAGCAATTGATCGCGGGCGGGCGACATCCGGAGCTCAGGACCCGAGGCAGCGATCGAGACGCTGTCGCATCTCGCCGAGGGCGGTTGGATCACTTCGGAGGCCGCTGGCGAGCTTGAGCGCCGCCTATCGCTTTTTGCGGCGGATCGAAAACCGCTTGCAGATGATCGGCGACGAGCAAACCCATAGCCTGCCCACGACGCCGGAGGAGTTGCTGCGCGTGGCGCGGCTGTCCGGCTTCGAAACCACCGACGCCTTCGCGGACGCGCTGCTCGCCGAACTTCGCAAGGTCGAGACGCATTACGGTGCGCTATTCGAGCGACTGCCGCAAATGCCCGCCTCCGCGCCCTCTATCGTCGTCACTGGCGCCGAGAACGAGCCTGCGACGCTCGCTTCGCTCGAGCAGCTCGGCTATGCCAATCCCTCCCAAGCCATCGAAACGGTCCGCGCCTGGCAGTCCGGCCGCTACGCTGCGACCAAGAGCGCGCGTGCACGCGAGCGGCTGACGGAATTTCTCCCGCATCTGCTCGACGCGTTCGGGCGCACGGCGGAACCGGACCTGGCGCTCGCCAATTTCGACCGCGTGATGGCCTCGATGCCGGCGGGCGTGCAGCTGTTCTCGCTGCTCGCCGCCAATCCGAGCCTCACCCGGCTGATCGCCGACATCATGGGAACCGCGCCAAGGCTGGCGCAAACCATCGCGCGTCAGTCGCGGCTGCTCGACGTCGTGCTCGATCCGGGGTTCTTCGAGGCGGTGCCCACGCCCGCCAAGGTCAAGGCGCTGATCGAGAATTCGCTTGGGCAGGCCCGCGACTATTCCGAGGCGCTCGACCGGGCGCGGATCGTCGGCCGCGAGCAAGCCTTTCTCATCGGCGTTCGCGTGCTGTCGGGTACGATCTCGGCGGAGCAGGCCGGGTCGGCCTATGCCAATCTCGCCGCAGCGCTGATCGAGGCCTTGTTGCCTCGCGTCGAGGCGGAGCTGGTGCGCCAGCATGGGCGCATCGAGGGCGGCCGCGCGGCTGTGCTCGCCATGGGCAAGCTCGGCGGCTACGAGATGACCGCGTCGTCCGATCTCGATCTGATCCTGATCTATGACTTCAAAGATGGCGCGCAGTCCGACGGCGCGAGGAGCCTGCCGGCTGTTCAGTATTTCGCGCGGCTGACACAGCGCCTGATCGCGGCCCTCTCGGCGCCGACCGCGGAAGGCTCGCTCTATCAGGTCGATATGCGGCTGCGGCCTTCGGGGACGCAAGGGCCGGTGGCGACGCGGCTGTCGAGCTTCATCGACTATCAGCGCAACCAGGCCTGGACCTGGGAGCATCTGGCGCTGACGCGGGCGCGCGTGCTCACGGGATCGCCGGAGTTGATCCGCGAGATCGAAGCGACGATCGCCGAGGTGCTTCGCCGTCCGCGCGACCGGGCGCGGCTCGCGGCTGAGGTGCGCGAGATGCGTGCAAAGATCGAGACGGAGAAGGGGACCAAGGACATCTGGGAGCTGAAGCAGGTGCGGGGCGGGCTCGTGGATATCGAGTTTCTCACGCAATTTCTTCAGGTGGCGAATGCGCATACCCATCCCGACGTGCTGGACCGGAACACAGCGGTCGCGCTGTCAAAGCTCGCGCAGGCCGGCGTGTTGCCGCCGGGCGATGCCGAGATTTTGCTCCCCGCCATCAAGCTCTATCACACGCTGACGCAAGTGCTGCGGCTCTGCCTCGACAAACCCTTCGTGCCGGCAGAGGCGCCACGCGGGTTGAAGGAGCTGTTGGCGCGCGCCTCCGACATGCCGGATTTCCGCGACGCTGGAAGCGAGCCTGAAGGACACGCTCGCTGCGGTGCATGACGCCTTCGAGCGCATCGTACGGTGAGGGACAGTCTTCGCGGGCATGACAACAGGAGACTTAGGCCGACGCGGCGTGGGCCTCGTAGTCTTCGTCCTCGGCCATGACGGCCTTGACGGGGAGGGTGCAGGCCACGGTGGTGCCTTGGCCCTCGCGGCTGGTGATGCGCAGCGTGCCGCCATGGAGCTCGACCAGGGCGCGCGAGATGGCGAGGCCCAAGCCGCTGCCCTGATGAGATTTGGAGAATTGGTTCTCCACCTGCTCGAAGGGGCGTCCGAGCTTGACGATATCGGTCTCGGGGATGCCGATGCCGGTATCCTTGATGGCGATGCGCACAATGCCCTTCGACCGCGACAGATGCACATCGACCGTGCCGTCCTCGCGGGTAAATTTGACGGCATTGGAGAGCAGGTTGAGGAAGATCTGTTTCAGCGCGCGACGGTCCGCCTCGATCATCAGGCGCGAGGGACCGTGACGCGATAATGCGATGCCGCGATCGGCGGCGGCTTGGCTCACCACCTTCATGCTGTCGGCGACGATATCGGCGACGTCGACATGGTCGATATCGAGGCTCATGCGGCCGGCCTCGATCTTCGACATGTCGAGAATGTCGTTGATGACCTCAAGCAGATAGGCACCGCTGTCGTGAATGTCGCGGGCATATTCCTGATATTTGGCGTGACCGAGCGGCCCGAACAGGGATTGCTGCATGACTTCGGAGAAACCGATGACGGCATTCAGCGGCGTGCGCAGCTCATGGCTGATATTGGCGAGGAATTCCGACTTGGCCCGGTTCGCCGCCTCGGCGCGGTTCCGCTCCAGCGCATATTTCTCGGCGAGCTCGGCCAGCTGCTGCTTCTGCTGCTCGAGCTCGCGGCGTGAGTGTCGGAGTTCGGTGCCTTCCGACTCGAGCTGCTCCTCGTTCTCGGCGAGGCGCTGCTGGTTCTGCTTCAGGATGGTGACGTCGGTGCCGACGCTGACAAAGCCGCCATCCTTGGTGCGGCGCTCATTGATGTGCAGCCAGCGGCCGTCTTCGAGTTGCGCCTCATAGGTGCGGCTGTCGGTGTCTCTGAAATCGACGTCGATGCGCTTCCGCACGATCGGCTCGGTGGAGGCGGCGATCACGTGCTCGTAGGGCGTGCCGGGGCGGACCGCGCCGTCTGTGAGCCCGTGGAATTGCTGGTATTTCGAATTGCACATGACGAGGCGGTTTTGATCGTCCCAGAGCACGAAGGCCTCGGAGATCGTCTCGACGGCGTCGCGCAGGCGGAGATTGGCGTCGGAACTGGATGATTGCTGCTCCATCTCGGACGGCGCGGCGATCACGGTGAGGTAGGGCTCGTTGGTCTCCGCGTCGCGGCTGATATGGCCGCGAAGCCTGAGCCGCAAATGATGGCCGCCGGCATGGCGGAGCCGGATACATTCATCGAAGCTCATGTCGCCGTCGCGAAGATGGCGGTCGGCCAGCGCGCGGAGATCGTCGGCCGGATGCAGCAGCGTGGCGATAGCGCGGAAGCTCATGGGTTCGTCGGCCGGCTCAAGACCGAGCAAGCGATACATCGGTGCCGACCAATGCACGTGGCCGCGGGCCAAATTCCAGCGCCAGACGCCGCAGCCGGGCAGCGCCTCGCGCAGTTCATCGGCGAAACCGTCTTGGCTCGCCACATCGACTTCAGGTTCGCCGAGATAGAAGACCGCGCCGCCCAGCAAAAGCAGGAGCAGGCACGAACCGGCGAGGAGCGTGACTTCGATCCTGGTATTCCAGCGCCAAACCGCGAGCGCCGCGTCGATGGGCTGGATCAGAGTGAGTTGCGCGTCGGTGTCGGGGACGTCGCGCACGGTGACGATGGCCTCGGTGCCGTCGGCGAGTGCCAATTGGAGAACGCCGGCATTGGCACCGAGGGTTGTCAGCGGCTGTTGCGGCCCGAGGATGGAGAGCAGATCTTCGGGCGCTTCACCTTGCAACGGCGCGCGGGCCTCGATCTTGCCGTCGGTATTGGCAAGGAGAGCCATGCGTGCGTCCAGCGTGGCGCCCTGGGGCAGGCTCGAAGCGAGCGCACCCTGCCAGTCGTCCTTGCTGGCCTGCATCTCGTCTTTCAGCCTGAGCGAGGCGAGATCGGCCATCAGCGCCAATCGATCGCGGGCGGAGGCAAGCGTGGTCTCTTTGCCCTGGTTGAGTTGGATGGAGGTGCCGAAGCCCGCGAGCAGCAAAAAGGCCGCGATCAGGATCGGAATGCTGCGCCGAAGGGCTTTGGCGGACGGAATATAAGGATAAAGGCGCTCGCGGAGCTCATAAAATGGCCCCCCGATCGCGAATGACTCCGTACGCGCGGAACGTGTCCGCGGCATTCGGTCCCCCTTCTTCGCGTTCTCCGCATTGCAAAACGGAGAACTGCCGCATCTCCGAATCGCCTAGCCAATTGAGGCGATTGCCGAGTCTTCTGTCTAGAGGGAAACTGTGGAAAGATGGTTAATATTCTGTTGACAGCTTTCGAATCTAGGTTGTGCCGAGGGTCTTGGCGACAATCTCGTAGCTGTCGGTGGAGAGCTTGGCGGCGGCAAGCCGGCTGAGCGTTTCCTTGGCGCGTGCCTGGCGAATTGGCTCCAAGCTCTGCCAACTTTCGAAGGCGCCGAGCAGCCTCGCCGCCATATGGGGGTTGAAGCCGTCGATCTCGAGCGCGCAGGAGGCGAGCAATTCGTAGCCGGCGCCGTCGGCGCGGTTGAAGCCGGTCGGATTGCCGTGCACGAAGCTGCCGATCAGAGCCCGGACGCGATTCGGGTTCTTCAGCGAGAATTTCGGATGCGACAGCAGCGTATGCACGATCTCGACCGAATCCTCGCGCGCGGCCCGCGCCTGCACCGCGAACCATTTGTCGAGCACGAGAGGCTCGTCCTGCCAGCGCTGATAGAAATCGGCCAAGGCCTTGTCGCGAACGCCTCCGTCGAGAAAGGCGAGGATGGCGAGCGCGGAGATGGAGTCCGTCATGTTGGTGGCTTCGCGATAATGGCGGAAGGTGCGCTCGGCCTCTGCCTCATCGCCGGTGCCGACCAGAAGATCGAGGGCGGCGCCCCGAAGCGCGCGTTTGCCGGCGCTGTCGGCATCCGGGGAGTAGGGCCCAGACTGCTGGTTCGCCTCGTACAGCGCGATCAGGTCGTCGCGAATGGCGGTGCCGATGGTGGCGCGCAAGGTCTCGCGGGCGCGGCGCACGGCGTCGGTGTCGACATCGCGTCCAAGCTCGCGGGCGATGTCGGATTCGTTCGGCAGTTTCAGGAACTCGGCGCGATAGGCGCTGAGCAGGGCGTCATCTTTCGCGGTGGCGGCAAGCGCGCTTGCGAGCCGCAAGGCTTCCTCGCCGCTGACGCGCCCAAGGTTTGAGCCGCCGCGCGAGGCCGCGACGAGGAGAACAGTGGCGTAGCTCTGCGCGGCCTGCCAGCGATTGAAGGCATCGTCGTCGTGGCGCATCAGAAATTCAATTTGCGGCAGGTCGAGACTTTGCGTGAGGCGGACCGGCGAGGAGAAGCCGCGCAGCAAGGACGGGATCGGGGCTGCGGGAATATCGCGGAAGGTGAAGCTCTGACTGCGCTCCCGCATCTCCAGCATGCCATCGCGAATCTTGCTGCCGTCCTCCATAACAAGGGGAAGATCGTCGCCGCCGGCGCCGAGCAGGCCAACTTTGAGGGGAATCAGCAGCGGGTCTTTCTTGTTCTGGCCGGGCGTGGGCGGCGTGACCTGGCTCACGTTGAGCGTCGCGGTCTTGGTGTGTGGATCGTAATCGAGCGAGCAGGCCAGCTCCGGCGTGCCGCTTTGCGTATACCAGAGCATGAATTGCTTGAGGTCGCGGCCCGAGGCGTCGGCCATGGCGTCGACAAAATCCTCGACCGTCACCGCCTCGCCGTCATGGCGCTCGAAATAGAGGTCGAGACCTTTGCGGAAGAAGTCGCGTCCCAGCAGCGTCTGCAACATGCGGCAGAGCTCGGCGCCCTTCTCGTAGACGGTCGCCGTGTAGAAATTGTTGATCTCGATATAAGACCCCGGCCGCACGGGATGGGCGAGGGGGCCGGCATCCTCCGGGAATTGATGCGTCTTCAACATACGCACGGCGAGGATGCGCTCGACGGGACCGGCGCGGGTGTCGGCGGTGAATTCCTGGTCGCGGAACACGGTCAGACCTTCTTTCAGACAAAGCTGAAACCAGTCGCGGCAGGTGACGCGATTTCCGGTCCAGTTGTGAAAATATTCATGCGCGATGACGCTTTCGATCGAGACGTAGTCGGCGTCGCTCGCGGTGTCAGGGCGCGCCAGCACCAGCTTGTCGTTGAAGATGTTGAGCCCCTTATTCTCCATCGCCCCCATATTGAAGTCGCTGACGGCGACGATGTTGAAGACATCGAGGTCGTATTCGCGGCCGAAGCGCTCCTCGTCCCAGCGCATGGCGCGCTTGAGCGACTCCATCGCCCAGGAGCAGCGGTCCTCCTTGCCGCGTTCGACATAGATATTGAGCGCGACCTTGCGGCCCGACACGGTGGTGAAATTGTCGGGCACGCAAGCGAGGTCGCCGCCGACCAGCGCAAAGAGATAAGACGGCTTCGGATGCGGATCGTGCCAGATGGCGAAATGCCGGCCGGTGGCTCCGATGTCGCCTTGTGCCACCGGGTTGCCGTTGGCGAGCAGGATGGGGGCGGCTTGCTTGTCGGCCTCGATGCGGACGGTATAGACGGCGAGCACGTCGGGGCGATCGATGAAGAAGGTGATGCGGCGAAAGCCTTCCGGCTCGCATTGGGTGCAATAGGTGCCGCGCGAGCGATAGAGACCGGAGAGCGCGGTGTTGGCTTCCGGGTCGCACAGCGTCACGATTTCGAGCGTGAAGGGAAGCGAGGGCACGCGCGGGATGGTGAGCGTTGCGCCGTCGAGGGTGTAATCGGAAGCCAGCAGAGGCTTGCCGTCGAGCGAGACGCTTTCGAGCGTCAGGCCTTCGCCGTCGAGCTTGAGCGGGCGCCCGCTTGGCACCTTGGGATTGGCGCGGAGGCGAAGCTTGGATTTGACCCGCGTTGCTTTGGGCTCGAGGGCGACGTCGAGCTCGACCTCCTCGATCAAATAGTCCGACGGGGCGTAATCCTGGAGGAGTTTTGGCGTTCTGACGGGTTGGTTCATCCGCCGCTCATAAACGGACGGGGCCGCGCTGCCAAGAGCGGAGCTGCAATGTCAGGGGTGTCGGCGGACGCCTATTCGGCGAGTTCGCCTAAGATGCGCCGGGCGACCTGGGCAAGCTTGGTCAAATCGTCGCTGAGATTCTCCGGCTCGTGCTCGGCGTGCTGCACGAATTGCTCAAGGAGCTTGAGGAACACGGGCGCGCGCACGATGACTTGCGCCTGCTGCTCGATACGATAGGGGTCGAGATCGTATTCGGAGCCTGGGACGCGCCAGCCGCCCCAATCGTGATCGGAGGTCACCACCATGGGATGGGTGCCGGGGTGGGGGTGATGGCCGCATTGCTCGGCGCTCTTCCAGCGATTCTGGCCGCGCATGATGCGCCACTCGCCGGTGAAGGATTCTTCGACGCTGCCATTCTGGAGGCCGGAGGATTCCGGCTCCAGTTCTTCCGGCGTGAATTCGCGGCCCATTCCCACGTCGTAGGCGATCTTGATCGGTTCCTCGCAGCCCTTGACCCATTTGGGCACCACGGCCTCGATATAGGCCCAGGTGCCGACCGGCTTCACGAACACGCGCTGCGCCTTATGGTATTTGGCTTTGGCCATTGTCGTTCTAGGCTCGCTTGAAGGATGAGTGTGGGGGCGAAGGCTATGCGCGAATTGTTAAAATTTGGCGGAAGGAACGGCTCAACTTCGCTGGATGAAACAGGGTGAAGGCATTGGAAAGCATGATGGCCAAGAGGGGTGCGGGTGATGCGGGGGGCATGTTCCGTCCGTCATTGCGGCAGGGGCTCGCACTTGGCGGAATGTTGGTCGTGGCGCTCGGAGCGGCGCTCTATCTCCGCTATGGCGTGGTTGAGAATACGGCTCTCGGGCTCGCTTGCGACGCCGGAGACCTGAGCTTCCTTTGCCGGCTTCGGCTCGCGACGATCTATCTGTTCAATTCGCACGTATTCGGCGCCGTGGCGATCGCGGCCGCTTGCCTCCAACTGTGCCGCCCGAACATCGTCGCGTTCGGGATTGGGCTCATCTTCGCCGCGTTCGGAGTTGTGCTTTACAACACGCGGTTATCCGCGCTCGCGGTGGCGTTCCTCGTCTTCAGCCTGGCGCGGCTCGCGCGCGGAGACATGCGAGCGAAAGCAGAATAAGGAGAGAGGCGACCCACAAGGCTTGCCAATTGTACAAGCCCTCATTGGCGACGATAAAGAGAGCCGAACCGGAAAGCACAGTCATCGCGACGATTTCCGCAAGCCCCGGCCTTGACCTCGGCTTGCCGGCAAAGGCAGCGACGGCGAACGCAATCGCAATTGGCGAAAGCGCGGCGAAGTGAAAATCTTGGTAGCGCGAATCCGTGACGAGCCCGAGCGCGACGTGAATTGCGGCCGCGATCGAAACCGCGAAGAGGATGGCGAGACTAAATTCCGGCCAGTCCAGTCGGTGTGAATAAGATCTGTTTAGGGCAAAGGCGAAACCGGGAAGCTGGGTCTTGCGGGCAATGGCGAAGCTTGCGACCGCCGGCACGGCACCTGCGAGCGCGACCAGGATCAGCGCCCTGATCCAATCGCCTTGATACGGGCTCTCGATGGTGAGGTTCACCACGGCGAGCCCGAAGCAGTAGACCGGTGACGAGCGCGATGACGGTTATGGCCATGTCTCGTCTCCAATCCCCGCTGAGATTGCCCCGGCGTCCGAGCCAGGCGGATGCGAAGACGATCAACGCCGCGCCGATACCGAGCGCGGCTTGAAGCTGCCAGTGCGGGTAGTTGGAGATGGGCTCGCCGAAGTGGAATTTCGGTTCCCGCGCGTGTGCGTCGAACAGCCCCCAATAGCCGCCGACGGTTCCTTCCAGCCGCCGCTTCCACGGCTGGTCGAAGGCCTCGATGTAATTCACCTTCCAATTTCCCTCCTTGGCCGCGGCGACGATGTCGCTCAAGAGCGCGGACCTGATTTGACGGTGAGGGGAGCGCGGCTTCGCGCATCCGGCCGTGGCTTGGCCAACCGACCTCGCCGATCAAAATCTCCTTTCCTTCGAATCGCTTGGCGACCTCGGCTCTGATGTCACGGACGTAACTGGCGGCGTCTTTCGCCGCCACCGGCATGTCCTCCCAATAGGGAAGGATGTGGATGGTGAGAAAGTCGACATCGGGCGCGAGCTCGGCAAGCCTCAACCAGAATTCCCAGACATCGGCATAGGTCACGGGAAGCCCCGAGCGGCGCTTTACCTCTTTCAGGTAGTCGGCGATCTTGGCGGGCGGGAGCTCGCCGCGGAGCGAGACTTCATTGCCCACAACGAAGGCTTCGATCTTGCCGGGGTTCAGCCTGGCGATCCGGATCGCGCTGTCGATTTCACGCCGATTGGCCGCGAGATTCCGCGCCAGCCAAATTCCTTGCAGCACTTTCATGCCGTGCTGAGCGGCGATCCGGCTCACTCGGCTCTGGGGACCTCCAGCACTATAGGTGCGGATGCAAGAACTGAATTTGGCCAGCCGCTCCATGTCCCTCTCGATCTCTTCGTCGGTGACAATAAGCGGCCGGTCAAAGGGCGTCTGGTTGGCTTGGTAGGGGGTATACGAGACGCAAGAGAGCTTTTCGCCGGGGCCAAGAGGAGAGGGTGGCATGGCTATCGGCCGCCCCAGGACGGACCAGGCCAGCCAGACCGAGGCGGCGGTGAACGCGAAGAGGAGGGGGAGGCGGATCATCGGGGCTGTTTAGGGGGACGGGGGCCGCGACCAATAGCAGCTTTGCGGGGATTTTTGAACGGAATGCACTAGTTTGTGCAATTGCGAGATGATAGAGAGGTTTTGCCGTCTGGATGACAAATTTTAGGCATCCAATGCATCGTACCGCGTTGAAACCCTATCGGGCATGAGCACTCCACACATGCTGTGCTTCGTCTCTCGTTCAGCCGCCGTGGCTTTCGCCGGCGGCGTTTTATTGGCATCCGTTCAATTGGCCGCCGCCCAGGGCTCCGGGGAGCAAAAGCCTCCCGAGCAGGCCCAAGGCGAGCAGAAGGCCGCGCCGGCGGAAGAGGGGCAAAAGCCCGCCGACCAGGCCGCCGCCGAGCACGAGGCTCAGGCCAAGGCCATCGCCGAATATGAAGAGGCGAAAGCAAAACTGCCCCGTTCAGCGGGGGCCGGGGAGTGCGTGTGGACCGGGCGCCGGATCACGAGCCTGCTGTGGCGTGACGATATCGACACCGCCAACCGCTATATCGCGCTGTATGACCGGTTCGGCTGCTCGCAGGATCATTTACGGCTCGCATTCAGGTGCGTCGTGCAGCAGGGGCCGATCGACCCCAAGGCCGCCGACCGTCTGGCGTCGCGCGTGCATAATTGCTGGATAGCGCCGGAGGGACCGACGGGACTGACCGAAGCGACGACGGCAACGACGACGACAACGACAACAACAAAGAGTGGGACGGTACCGAACTAAGACGGCGGGAACCTATCACCGGACGAAAGAGTTTAGGGAGGACTGCAGAATTTCTCTGCGGCGATGGCCGAGGAGGACTGGGCAGGCCTGTGTTCGAGCGAAAGACCATTTGTTATGCGCAGTCTACTTGTCGTGGCCCTCGTTGCCGTCGCGACCCTTCTCCATGCTCTGGCCTGGTATCTGACGCAATCGAGCGTGGCGCCGCCGGATGCAGGGGAGATTGCGAGTCTCTCATTTTCGCCGATCGATCCTGATGCAAACGGTCTGGTCGAGGGCACCAACGAAGCCCAGATCAGATCCGACCTGACGGCGATCGCGCCTTATACGCGGAAGATCAGAACCTACTCCGCCACCAACGGCATGGAGCTGGTGCCGGGAATCGCGGCGGATTTCGGCTTGCATGTGAGCCAAGGGATTTGGCTCGACGGGCAACAAGAGCGCGACGAGCGGGAGATGGAGAGCGGCGTCGCGCTCGCCAAGCGCCATACCAATATCGACAGCGTGATCGTCGGCAACGAAACGATCTATCGCCAGAACCTCACAGTTCCTGAACTGATCGCCCAGATCCAACGCGTCAAGCGCGAGGTCTCGGTGCCGGTGACGACCGCCGAGGTGTGGAACATCTGGCTGGAGCATCCGGAGCTGGCGTCGTCGGTCGATTATCTCGCCGTCCATATCTTGCCCTATTGGGAAGGGCTGCCGGGTTCTGCCGCGGTCGACCATGCCGCGAAGATCTACGAAAAGCTTCGCCAGACTTATCCCGGAAAGCGCATCGTCATCGCCGAGTTCGGCTGGCCGAGCGCGGGTCTCAATCGCAAGGAGGCGGTGCCCGACCCGCTCACCCAAGCGCAAGTGTTGCGCGATTTCATGGCGCGCGCCGACGCGATGGGCATCGACTATTCGATCGTCGAGGCCTTCGATCAGCCGTGGAAGACGTTCGAAGGCAGCGTCGGTCCCTATTGGGGCGTGTTCGACGCGAGCCGGCACCCGAAATTCGAGCTCGCCGGCACGGTCGCAGCACAGAATTGGTATCTGAAGGCGGGAGCGGCCCTCGGCCTCGGGCTTTTGCTTTCGCTCGCGATCTTCGCCATTCCGGGCGTCCGCCCGGTGCAGGCTTTCGTGCTTGCCGTCACCGCGAACGCGATCGGCGCGTGGGGCTCGCAGGTGTTCGACTATTGGGCGACGCATTATTTCGTATTCGGCTCGCAACTCGCGATGATGATCGGGGCGCTCTTGCTGGTGCCCCTGATCATCATCATGCGACAGCGCATCGAGGAGCTGGCCGCGATTCTGTTCGGCTCGGGCCCGCGCCGCTTGCTGGCCGCCGCGCCGGCGACCGCGCTTAATCACGCGCCGTTCGTGTCGATCCATATTCCGACCTGCCGCGAGCCGGCGGAGATGCTGCGCGAGACGCTGGACAGCGTGGCGAAGCTCGACTGGCCGAATTTCGAATGCGTGGTGGTGAGCAACAATACGCCGGACGCGAGCTTGTGGCGCCCGGTCGAGGAACACTGCAAGGCGCTCGGCCCGCGCTTCAAATTCATTCATGCCGAGCGGCTCGAAGGCTTCAAGGCCGGCGCGCTCCGGCTTGCACTTGCGCATAGCGCGCCGGAAACGGAGATCATCGGCGTGATCGACGCCGACTATGTTGTCGATCCGAACTGGCTGAAGGAACTCGTGCCGGCCTTCGTCGATGCCTCAGTCGGACTGGTGCAGGCGCCGCAAGATCATCGCGACGGCGGCTCAAGCGTCACGCGCGCGCTGATGAACGGCGAATATGCCGGCTTCTTCGATATCGGCATGGTGCAGCGGAACGAGGTCAACGCCATCGTCACCCACGGCACGATGTGCCTGGTGCGCCGCGCGGCACTGGAAGATGCCGGCAGCTGGTCGAGCGACACCATTGTCGAGGACACCGATCTCGGCCTTACCCTGCTCGCGCGCGGCTGGCAGTCGCTCTATACGCGCAAGCGCTATGGCTGGGGACTGCTGCCGAACGATTTCAACGCCTATAAGCGCCAGCGCCATCGCTGGGCCTATGGCGGGCTGCAACTGATCAAGAAGCATTGGCGCGAATTTTTGCCGGGGCGGGGCCATCTCACGCAGCAGCAGAGAGCCGCGTTCCTGTCCGGCTGGTTGAATTGGCTCGGCGCGGAAGCGCTCGGCGTGGTCATCGCGGTGCTCAATCTGATCTGGATGCCGCTGGTGGCGTTCTTCCATATCGCGGTGCCGGAGGCGGTGCTGACGCTGCCGGTGATCGCCACCTTCGTGGTCATGCTGCTGCATTTTCTCGTGCTCTACCGCGCGCGGGTCGAGGCACCGGTGATGACCTCGCTCGGCGCCGCACTGGCGGCCATGTCGTTGCAATTTACGGTTGGACGCGCGGTGGCGGAGGGGGCGTTCCGTGACGGGCTGCCATTCGTGCGCACCGCCAAAGGTGGCGGTGCTTGCTGGGGAGAGAAATTCCCGGCGCTGTTCGAAGCAGTGCTTGGCGGATTGCTCGTGCTCGGCTCGATTACGCTTTATGTGACGAACGACCAAAATGTTCGCGAGATCTCCATCTTCAGCGCCGTGCTGCTGGTGCAGAGCCTGCCATTCCTGGCCGCGGCGGCGATCGCGGCGCTTGAGCGCACGCCGCTCAACGCGTTTCGCCACCTGGCAGAGGCTTGGCGCGCTTGCGACCTCGCGTCCGCGCCTACCGCGGGGCCGCGCGCCCACGGCCGGGCCGCCCGCGAGCGGCGATGTCGAGCGTGGTGCCGTAGCAGCTAATCGAGATCCACGTTCTTCAGGCGGAGCGCGTTGCCGACCACGGAGACCGAGGAGAAGCTCATGGCGGCCGCTGCGATCATCGGCGACAGCAGCAAGCCGAACACCGGGTAGAGCACGCCGGCGGCGATGGGCACGCCCAGCGCGTTATAGGCAAAAGCAAAGACGAGATTCTGCTTGATGTTGCGCATGGTGGCGCGGCCGAGCTTCACGCCGCGCACGACGCCGCGCAAATCGCCCTTCAACAAGGTCAGGCCGGCACTCTCCATGGCGACATCGGCGCCGGTGCCCATGGCGATGCCGACATCGGCCGCGGCCAGAGCCGGCGCGTCGTTGATGCCGTCGCCGGCCATGGCGACGACCGCGCCGTCGGCTTGCAAGGACTTGATCAACTCGAGCTTGCCTTCGGGTTTCATGTCGGCGCGAACCTCGTCGATACCGAGCGTCGAGGCGACCGCCTTCGCCGTGGTGGCATTGTCGCCGGTCGCCATCACGATCTTCAAACCGAGCGCATGAAGCTTGGCGATGGCCTCGGCGCTTGAGGCTTTGATCGGGTCGGCGACGGCGATCAGCCCGGCGAGCTTGCCGCCGATGGGCCAAGAACATCACCGTCTCGCCCTGCTTGCGACGGGCCTCGGCGGAGGGCGCCAGCGGCGCTAACGCGATTCCCGCCGCCTCGATGAAGCGCGCATTGCCGAGCAGCGCGAGCGCGCTGTCAATCTTCCCGGTGACGCCACCGCCGGTGACGGCTTCGAAGTTTCCGATTTTCGCCGGCGTGATGTTGCGCATCCGGGCGGCATCGAGAATGGCGGCGGCCAGCGGATGCTCGCTGCCGGCCTCGAGCGAGGCGGCAACACGCAGCACCTCGTCCTCGGTGAAGCCGTTGGCGGCCTCGATCCCGGTCAGACGCGGTTTGCCTTCGGTCAGGGTTCCGGTCTTGTCGATCACGATGGTATCGACGGCGGCGAGCCGCTCCAGCGCGCCGGCATTCCGCACCAGCACGCCGCTTTGCGCGCCGCGGCCCGTCGCCACCATGATCGAGATGGGAGTGGCGAGTCCCAATGCGCATGGGCAGGCGATGATGAGAACGCTCACAGCGGCGACCAGCGCGTAAGCGAGCTGTGGCGCGGGACCGAAGCTGTACCAGGCGATGAAGGCGATGAGGGCAACGAGCATCACCGCCGGCACGAAATAGCCGGAGACGGTATCGGCCAGCGCCTGAATTGGCGCGCGCGAGCGTTGCGCATCGGCGACCATGGCGACGACTTGCGACAGCGTGGTCTCCGCGCCGGTGCGGTCGACGCGCATGTCGAAACTGCCATTGCCGTTCAGCGTGCCGCCGGTGACGCGGTCGCCCTTGGTCTTTTCGACAGGCACGGGCTCGCCGGTCAGCATCGATTCATCGACAGCGCTTCTGCCCTCGACGACAGTGCCGTCGATCGGCACCTTGTCGCCAGGACGGACACGAAGCACATCGCCGACTTTCACGTCAGCGAGGGGGATGGTCTCGGTGGCGCCGCTCGCGAGGATGCGGAGCGCGGTCTTCGGTGCGAGGTCGAGCAGGGCGCGGATGGCGCCACCGGTCTTTTCGCGGGCGCGAAGCTCGAGCACTTGCCCCAGCAGCACGAGCGATACAATGACGGCGGCGGCCTCGTAATAGACCGGGATGACGCCGTGAGCGTCTTGCATGGCAGCAGGGAACAGGCCCGGCGCAAAAGTGGCGACGAGGCTATAGAGAAAGGCCGCTCCGGTGCCGAGCGCGATCAGCGTGAACATATTGAGCCGCATCGTGCGGAGCGAATGAAAGCCCCGCACGAAGAACGGCCAGCCGCACCAGAGCACGGCGGGAATGGCGATGGCCAATTGCAGCCATTGCTGAGCCTGCGGCGAGAGCCAGGGCAGGAGATTGATGCCGAAAACATGGCTGCCCATGTCCATGACGAGAAGCGCGAGGGACAAAGGCGCGCCGACAGCGAGGCGACGGGTGAAGTCGCGAAGCTCGGGATTGTCGGTGATCTCCGGCGGCACCCCCATCGGCTCGAGCGACATGCCGCAGATCGGGCAATGGCCGGGGCCTTCTTGCACGATCTCCGGGTGCATCGGGCAGGTATAGAGTGTGCCCTTGGGCAGCGGCTTGGGCGCGTCTTGTTTGGTCAGGTAGCGCTTGGGATCGGCATTGAACTTGGTCTGGCAACCGGGCGAGCAGAAATAATAGGTATGTCCATCATGGGCGGCGGTCGGCCGCCCGGCGCCGGGATCGACCTTCATCCCGCAGACGGGATCGATCTCCATATGCATGTGGGTGTGAGACGCCTCGTTCATGGAAGGGAACATGGGGTAGAAGGCCTGAAAATTCCACAAACATCGGCGCAAGGCCGAGAGGTCTTGAAGATTTCGCAAGCATCGGCGCCTATGCTGGGTTCCAACACAAAAGACGCTTCGGGAGGCTAGGCAGATGGACAAGCAGGGTTCGGAACGATCGGTCAAGTCGCTCGCGATTTTCGCAGTGGCGGGGATCTTGGGTCTGGTGGCGGGCTATCTGCTCTGGGGCCGTGCCGTGGATTGGTACGACGTGCCAGGCGTCGCCAAGCTGAAGGACAGCCCCGAGAACGATCTCATCCGTTATGGGCACGCGCTGATCGTCGATACCGCCGAACATATCGGCAAGAACGCCAAGGACGCCGACAAGCGTTACGCCGGCAATGAGCTCGCTTGCGTCAACTGTCATCTGAATGCCGGGCTACAGCCGTTTGCCGCGCCCTTCGTCTCGACCTTCGCCACGTTTCCGATGATGGTGGACGATCAAGTCATCACGCTCACCGAGCGCATCAATGGCTGCATGCGCCGCAGCATGAACGGCAAGAATCTGCCGGTGGATGGTAAAGAGATGGAGGCGCTGATCGCCTATATGAAATATCTCGGCCACGACACGCCGCAAGGCGTGCGCATCGCCGGCATGGGGCTGTTGTCCTTGCAAGACCCGCCATCGGCGGCGGACGCGACGCGCGGCGAGACGGTCTATGCCAAGTCCTGCGCCAGTTGCCACAAGCCGGACGGGCAGGGGGAGCGCAAAGCTTCGCCCGCATTGGGCTATTCGATTCCACCGCTATGGGGCGATGACAGTTTCAATGCAGGCGCCGGCATGGCGAAGCTCGCTTACGCCGCTTCCTATATCCGCGCCAACATGCCGTTCACCATCAACTACCAGGAGCCGGTGTTGAGCTTGCAGCAGGCATGGGACGTGGCGGCCTATATGATTTCGAAGCCGCGTCCGCCGGCGCCGGTGGAGGCTGGGGCAGAGGCGACACTGCCGGAGTGAGGACGCCGCGTTAAGCGGGGGCTTATGGTCTTGCCATCCTGACCAGTCCGCGCCATGTGTTCCGCATGAATAAGGCCGCAGATACCGCAATGCGGGCAAAAATAGAGCCGCCGCACCGCTTTTCCGTCGCGCCGATGATGGAGCGGACGGACCGGCATTGCCGCTATTTCCTCCGGCTGCTGTCACGCCACGCGCTGCTCTATACCGAGATGGTCACGGCGGACGCGGTGCTGCATGGAGACCGGGAACGGCTGCTTGGCTTCGATGCGGCCGAGCATCCGGTCGCGCTCCAGCTCGGCGGCAGCGATCCGACGAAACTCGCCGAAGCCTCGCGCATCGGCGAAGGCTTCGGCTATGACGAGATCAATCTCAACATTGGCTGCCCGTCGGACCGAGTACAGTCGGGGCGGTTTGGCGCCTGTCTGATGGCCGAGCCCGCGCTCGTCGCGGAATGCGTGAGCGCGATGCGTGGCGCCGTCACGGTGCCGGTCACGGTGAAATGCCGCATCGGTATCGACGATCAGGACGCGGAAGCGAGCCTCGATAGGTTCATTGACGTTGTGGCGGATGCCGGCTGCGCGAGCTTCATCGTGCATGCGCGCAAAGCCTGGCTCGATGGCTTGAGCCCGAAGGAGAACCGCGAGGTGCCGCCGCTCGATTACGATCGGGTATGGCGCTTGAAGGCGCGGAGACCCGATCTCACTATCGCCATCAATGGCGGCATCGAGACCTTGTCGGACGCGAAGGCGCATTTAGACCACGTCGATGGCGCCATGGTCGGCCGCGCCTCTTATGCCGATCCCTATATCCTGGCGGAGGTCGATCGGGAGATTTTCGGAAGTGAGGCTGTGCCGCCGTCGCGGCTCGATGTGCTCGATCGGTTCATGCCTTATGTCGAGGCGCAGCTCGCCAAGGGCGTTCGGCTCAATCAGATGACGCGGCACATTCTCGGGCTATTTCACGGGGTGCCACGCGCGCGCCTGTTCCGGCGTTACTTGGCCGAGAACGCGCATCTCGATGGCGCGGGAGTTTCGGTGCTCGAAGAGGCCCGCAACGTCGCGGCGGGCGGCGATGGTGAAAAGGCCATCGCGGCGGAATAGGCTTTCGCTGACCTATTCCGTCATGCCGGACACGCGGGAGACTGACATTCACCCCAAAACGTGCCCGGCCTGACGAATCTCCAACTCATTTCAACTCGTTTGCTGCGACGGCTTCTTCTTTTCGATGAGCGCGATGAGACCCTGCACATCGAGGAAGCGCGCGGTCTCGCGGCAATAGTCGCGATAGGGCGCGCCATAAAGTTGCTTCAGCCAATCTTCCTCGACCAGCGCCATCAGCACATAGGCGCAGGTCATCACGCAGGACAGCATGATGGTGAGGATCGAGTTGGCGCCGATGGAGAGGCCGATCAGCCCGACGATCGAGGCGGTATATTGCGGGTTCCGGCTGAAGCGATAGAGTCCGCCGGTGACGAGGCCGTCGGCGCCGCAATAGGTATTGCCGAGGCCGAGATTGAAATAGCCGCAGACTGTGATGAAGAGGCCGATCAGGCCGAGCGGCAGGCCGGGGATGAAGCGCGTCCAATCGAGCAGGGGCACGCTGTTCCAGTCGAGCGCCGCGGTGATGAAGGTCGCGACCATGCCGCCGCGAAACAGGGACCAGAAGGTGAAGCTCTGCCAACTGCCCGGCGCAGGCGTCGGCCAGATGCGGAATGGCGGCGCGAACAGGGTGCGCGCCAGGAGCAGGTCGAGGGTTAGCCCTGCGATTAATCCAGAAGCGAAGATGATCATTGTCATGGGCAGGCAGAAACCAGAGTCGTTTTGCAGATTTACGACGGCTCGTTGACGTTTTTGCTAAGGGGGTTGTTTGCCGCGTTCCGTCATGCCGGCGAAAGCCGGCATCCAGTGAAAAACAATAAAGTTCGCCGTTGGAGGAACGTCAGCTCATTTTGTGCTGGATACCGGCTTTCGCCGGTATGACGCCGAGTGGACGTCAGATCTTCTGGTTATATTCGCCGACCTCAGGCTGCTTCGCGAGCAGCGTGTCGATCTCGGAGAAGATCGCCCGCATATTCGCTTCCGAAGTCGGGCTCTCGACGACGACGACAAGCTCTGGCTTGTTCGAGGACGCGCGCACCAGGCCCCAGGTGCCGTCGTCAAGCACGATCCTGATGCCGTTCACGGTGATCAGCTCGCGAATTTTCTGACCTGCGAGCTCGCCGCCGTTCGAGGCGACCTTCTGGTAGTGATCGACGATGCGATCGACGACACCGTATTTCAGCTCGTCGTCGCAATGCGGAGACATGGTTGGCGATTGCCAGGTCTTGGGCAGCGCGTGCTTCAACTCGGCGAGTGTCTTGCCGGGAGCGCGGTCGAGCATATCGAGAACGGCGATCGCCGCGATGAGGCCGTCATCATAACCGCGGCCCGAGCGGCGGATTGAAAAAGAAGTGCCCCGATTTCTCGAAGCCGACCAGCGCGCCGGTCTCATGGCTGTAACGCTTGATGTAGGAATGGCCGGTCTTCCAGAACAATGTCTTGGCGCCGTTCGGCTTGCAGCACGGGATCGGTGAGGAAAAGACCCGTCGATTTTACGTCGGCGATGAAGAGCGCGGATTTGTGCCGGCTTGAGATGTCGCGCGCGAGCATGACACCGACTTTGTCGGCGAAGATCGCCTCGCCTTCATTGTCGACGACGCCGCAGCGGTCGCCGTCGCCGTCGAACGCCAGACCGAGATCGGCGCCATTCGCGAGCACCGCGTCGCGGGTCGCGTGCAGCATGCCCATGTCTTCCGGGTTCGGATTGTGTGCGGGGAAACTGTAGTCGGGCGTGCAGTTGAGCGGAATGACATCGACGCCAAGGTCGGCGAGGACACGCGGCGCAAACGCGCTCGCCGTGCCGTTGCCGCATGACACCACCGCTTTCATGTTGCGGCGGAATTTCGGGTGCTTCAAGAGATCGGCCATATAGCGCTCGGGCATATCCGGCACGAAGATGTAACGGCCGGCGCCTGGCAGTTCGAATTTGCCGCCGAGCACGATCTCTTTCAGCTCGGTCATGTCGTCCGGCGCGAAGGTGAGGGGACGCTCGATCCCCATTTTGATTCCGGTCCAGCCATTGTCGTTGTGGCTCGCCGTGACCATGGCGACGCCTTCGACGCCGAGATCGAATTGCGCGAAATAGGCCATCGGCGACAGCGCGAGCCCGATGTCGTGAACTTCGGCGCCGGCAGCAAGCAAGCCCTCGATCAGCGCGGCCTTGATCGCGGCGGAATAAGAGCGGTAGTCGTGACCGACCACGAGCCGGACCGGCACGCCGCGCTTTCGCATCAAGGTGGCGAGACCCGCGCCAACCGCGGTCAACCCAAGCAGGTTGATCTCCTCAGGGTAACGCCAGCGCGCGTCATATTCGCGGAAGCCGGTCGCCTTGACGAAGGGCAGCCGTTCAAACTCGAGCGTATTGGGAATAAGGTCTTGGCGAGGTTTTGGCAGCATCGCCCCTCATAGCGGGCTTCTGGTTATTGCGCCAGCACCAGCTCGTCGCCCTTCATTTCGAAGCGCGACAATTTGCCCAAGAAGCTCATGCCGAGCAAATTCCCGGAGAGCGCGCCGCGCTCCGCAACCGCCGCTTGAATGCCGTAAAGCGTGATGCCGATCGACGCGCACGCGATCGAGCGTGACGGGCGCGATCCTGGAAACGCCGTTTGCGGTTTGCGCAAGGCCGGTGAAGTCGAGGCTTCGCGGCGACAGTCCCAATTTCTCGGCGTCCTCGAAGGAGAGCACGACGAGCGTGGCGCCGGTGTCGGCCATCAGCGTTACGGGGCGGCCGTTGATGGCGGCATCGACAATGAAGTGACCTTGCCGGTCGGCGCGAACGCGCACTTCGCCGCCGAAATCGGACATCGCGATCTTGGCGTCGCGATTTTGCTGTGGCGCCGGTATCACCGCCGCAATTTCAGGCTGGAGGCGCAATGCCGCGATGAGGTCGTCATAGAAATAAAAGAGTCCGAATCCAGCAAGCGCGATGCTTGACCAGAGCAGCGCCTCTTGCAGCGCATGTTTTGCGGCCGAACCCAATTGCCAGCTCCTCTTTGACGCATGATCTTGTCCGAAAAGTCTGCAACTTTTCGGGATCATGCTCTCGTCCTCGCGCGGATCACCCGCGCAAGGTCAGGAAATCTCCCGAGAATTCATAGGAGCGCAGGCGGCTTAAAAAACTCATACCGAGCAGGCTTTGGGTTAACGCGCCGGGCTTGGCGATCAGCGCCTCGACTTTTTGCCGGTCGAGCGGACCAATGGCGACGGTGTCGAGACGCACCCGCGCGGTCATGCTGCGGCCGTTGGCGGTGTGGACCGGAATCGAGTAGTTGAGCTTTGTGGTGTCGATCCCGAGCTTCTCCGCGTCTTCAGGGCGAAGCACGATCTCAGACGCGCCGGTATCGACGATCATCGACACTGATTTGCCGTTCACTTCGACGTTCGCGACAAAGTGGCCGTCCATGCGCTTGCGTAAGCGCACCTCGGTCGCACCATTGCTGCTCTCTTCGACCGTCATGGCGCTGCCCGGAATCAGCTCGCCGGTGACGCGCCCGGCAATGGGAAGCAGCGTGTCGCGATAGGTATAGATGGTGACGAGGCCGAGCCCGAGCGCGAGCCAGGTCACGGCATCGCGCAAGAAGGGCGTGGCCCGGCCGCTATATTGCGAGAGCGTTCCGCCCGCGAGATAGACCAGGAGGGCGACGCACAAAACCACGTAGCCGAACGTGGTGCTGTCCAAGCCGGCGATGGTGCCGCCGGAGTCGGCGACCAGGAACATGGCGCCAAGCGCGAGGATGAAGAGGGCAATCCAGACTGACATCTTATTTCTCGACGGCTTTGGCTTGATTGCGCTCAGGCAGGATCGCCATGACGGCGCGTCGCTGCTCGGCCGTCATCGACGCCCAGCGCGCGATCTCATCGATGGTGCGGGAGCAGCCTTTGCACAGGCCGTTCGCTTCGTCGATGGTGCAGATATCGATGCAGGGCGTTTCCAAGGGCATCTCGCGTGGGTGTTGGCTGCTATGTAAGCAGCCGGGAGGCCCCAAGCAATCGGCCTTCGAGGATCAGCCTCGCGCGCTTGCCCGCCAAGCGCCGTGGGTTTTTACGGCACCGCGCTCGCCAGGCTCGGCAAGGCGCGGCAGGGCTTCCATGATACGTTTCCTTGGAAAGGTGATGATCACCTCGGTGCCATAGCGAAGCTTGCTCTTGAGCTCGAAGCTGCCCTGGTGCAACTCGATCAGGCCCTTGGTGATCGGAAGCCCAAGTCCGGTGCCGCCTTCGGCGGTATGGTGCGCGAGCGAGCCTTGGCCGAAGGCTTTCAGCACGCGCGGAATCTCGTCTTCGGGAATGCCGGGGCCAGTGTCTTTCACGCTGAGATATTGGCCGCCAAGCGCGGTGCGCCCAATGGTCATGGTGATCGTGCCGCCGGATGGCGTGAACTTGATGGCGTTGGACAACAGATTGAGGCAGATCTGACGCATGGCGCGCTCATCGGCCCAAAGTTGCGGCAACGCCGGATCGAAATTCTCGACGATCTTGAGTCCCTTGTTCTCGGCGCGGAGCCGCATCAGCCGGTCGCAATCCGTGACGACGTCGGCGAAGGTCACTGGTCCCTCGTGCAGCTCATAACGGCCGGCCTCGATGCGGCTGATATCGAGAATCTCGTTGATGAGATTGAGGAGATGCTGGCCGCTCTGATGGATGTCATTGGCATATTCGGTGTAGGTCGGGTTGCTGTGCGGTCCCAAGATCTGCGCGCGCATGATGTCGGAGAAGCCGAGGATGGCATTGAGCGGGGTGCGCAGCTCGTGGCTCATGGTGGCGAGAAAGCGAGACTTGGCGAAATTGGCCTCCTCGGCGCGAGCTCGGGCTTCATCGGAAATCGACTTCGCCTGTTCCAGCTCCGCGATCAGCGCGTCCTTCTCGGCACGAAATTCCAGCATGGTGGTGACGGTGGCGTGGAAGCCGATCATCAGCCAGATGAAGTAGATGTGCACGCCGACAGCCATGGCGGCCATTGCCCAATAGAACGGATTGTCGAGCAGCGCGAAGCTGACCACGATGGCGATGGTGATCGGCAGCGTGCCGGCATAGACGATCGGCATCACGGTCGAGGCGAACAGCATGCGCATCGAGATGACGATGAGGAGGGCGGCGAAGATGAAGGTGTGCGCCGACTCCCCTTGCGGGCCGACGCTGACGAAAGCGACGCTCGCCCATGAGACCCCGTAGAAGAATTCGGCGGCGGCGATCTTGGCGCGCCAGATCTCCAACTTGCCGTCCTCGCGCGGCTCGTTGACGAATTGCCGGCAGATGCTGATCAAGATGCCTTTGGAGACGAAGACGGTCGCGAGCCAGAGCAAGAGCTGTTCGGGCGGTGCCCAAAACATCGCACCCATGGCGACGATGACGGCGAGTAGCGGCGTGGTCACCGCGGCCGCAAGCTCGTTCTTCACGAACATCATCAGGAGTTCGTATTCGAACTCCGGCCGGTTTTCCGATGAGTAGGTGAGCTTTTCGCGGGCTTCCTGGACGTGACGCGCGGCGCGGCGCTTGGCATCGGTCCCCAAACGGACTTTACCTGCCTCGGCTTGCACACTCATGACGCGACCAACCAATACAACCTAACGAGGTAAACCAATCGGGAGCGAACCCCGGCGAGAAGCCGGGCGCGAAAATCCCAATGCTTGCCTCGACTATCGGCTGAAATCCCTAATGAGGCGTTTATCAGCGCTCCGCCCTGACACGAAAAAGGGAGGATTGGTAATGGTTCGAACCCGCTTTGCGTGGGCCCTCGTTAACTCTAAAGTCCCTGCCGCCGAGGAAGATTATGCGATTGACCATTATTGGCTGCGGGGATGCGTTTGGCTCAGGCGGACGCCTACAGACCGCCTTGCATTTGGGCGCTGGGCCTAAGCGCTATCTGATCGATTGCGGTGCCTCGACATTGATCGGGATGCACAAGCTCGGGCTGAGCCCTGCGGAGATCGATGCGGTTTTTATCAGTCATCTCCATGGCGATCATTTCGGCGGATTGTCCTGGCTGCTGATCGATGCGCTGTATGTCAGCAAGCGCACGCGCCCGCTGATCGTTACCGGTCCTCGCGGCATCGAGGCCCGCTTCGTCGCCGCGACCGAGGCGCTGTATCCCGGCATGACGACGACGCCACGTCCGTTCGAGCTCAACTTCATCGAGTATGATGAGGGGAAGCGGATCGAGATTGCCGGCGCCGCGGTGACGCCGTTCGAGGTGCGGCATCCTTCGGGCGCGCCGCCTTATGCACTGCGCGTCGAGATTGACGGCAAGACCATTGCCTTTACCGGCGACACAGGCTGGACTGAAAGCCTCTGCCGCGCGGCGAGCGGCGCCGATCTCCTGATCAGCGAATGTTTCCAATACGACGTCCATCTCGACCTTCATCTCGACTACCAGACCATCGACGCCAATTTTGAACGACTCGGAGCCAAGCGCGTTCTGCTCACGCATATGGGCGAGGCGATGCTGGCCGAGACCGGCAAGGTCGATCGCTCGCGCTATCTGTTGGCCGAGGATGGGATGTCGCTCGATCTATGAACGGAAGCGTCAGCGAGCTCGATGCTCTGCTCCGCTCGATCAGGGCCTGCCGCTATTGTGTCGAGACGCCGTCAGGGGTGAAGCTGCCGCATGAGCCGCGGCCGGTATTGCGGGCGAGCGCCACGGCGCGGCTCGCTGTGTGTAGTCAGGCGCCGGGCACGCGGGTCTATCGATCCGGAATTCCTTTCACCGATGCTTCCGGCGATCGCTTGCGCGATTGGATGGGGGTGAGCCCGCAAGAATTTTACGACGAGGGACGCGTCGCCATCGTGCCGATGGGATTCTGCTTCCCCGGCCAGGACGCGAAGGGCGCGGACCTGCCGCCGCGAAGCGAATGCGCCGACGCTGTGGCATCGGCGCTTGTTCGCGGCGCTGCCGCAGCTCGACCTTGTTCTCGCGGTCGGGTCTTACGCGCAAAATTGGCATCTCGGCGAGGACGTTGGCGCGAGCCTGCAAGAGACGATGCTGGATTGGCGCAAACATCTGAAACGAACGACGCGGCCCCACGTGCTGCCGCTGCCGCATCCCTCCTGGCGCAATAATGGCTGGCTGAAGCGGAATCCCTGGTTTGAGGAGGAGCTTTTGCCCGTGCTCAGGCGCGAGGTGAGGGGTCTGCTGCGCTAACGGCGGCGATCGCGCAAAAATTTTTGGGGGTGGCGTCAAATTCCTACTTGTCAGGTAGAGAAATATATTCTACTAATCTGGTAGAGATTACATTATGACGCAAACGTATCCTACATATATGGCTGTTTCAGGAATGAAACTAGCGGGTAACCCCATGATCGATAGAATGGACCGGAAGATTCTCGACATCCTGCAGCGGGATTGCACCATTCCCGTTGCCGAGATCGGCAAGCAGATCGGGCTCTCGACGACGCCTTGCTGGCGGCGCATCCAGAAGCTCGAGGAGCAGGGCGTGATCCAGAAGCGCGTGGCCGTGCTCAATCCGAAAGAGGTCAATGTCGGGGTGACGGTGTTCGTCTCCATCACCACGAGCCATCACACGCAAGATTGGCTCGACCGGTTTCATGCGGCGCTGAAGGATTTTCCGGAAGTGGTGGAGTTTTACCGCATGAGCGGGCAGGTGGACTATCTGCTGCGCGTCGTGGTCCCGGATATCGAGCGCTACGATGCGTTCTATAAGCGGCTGATCTCCAAGATCGAACTTTCCGACGTGAGTTCGGCCTTCGCCATGGAGCAGATCAAATACACGACGGCGCTGCCGCTGGACTACGCGCTGGTGGAGAAGGCGGCTTAGCTCTTCTTGTTGCGCTGGAGCAGCGCGATCAGGCTGGAGGTGTCCCAGCGATTGCCGCCCATCGCCTGCAATTCGGCGTAGAATTGATCGACCAGGGCGGTGACGGGGAGTTCGGCACCGTTGGCGCGAGCCTCGTCGAACACAAGGGCGAAATCCTTCCGCACCCAATCGACGGCGAAGCCGAAATCGAATTTGCCGTCGACCATGGTCTGCCACCTATTCTCCATCTGCCAGCTTTGCGCCGCGCCCTTGGAGATGGTGCGATCACCTTCTCGATGTCGAGGTTCGAGCGTTCGGCGAAATTAAGCGCCTCGGCCAGCGCCTGGATCAGGCCGCCGATGCAGATCTGATTGACCATCTTGGTGAGCTGGCCAGAGCCGGAGGGACCGATCAGATTCACCGCCTTGGCATAGGCGTGGATTACAGGCTTGGCCTTGGCAAAGTCTGCCTCGTCGCCGCCGACCATCACGCTTAAGCTGCCGCTCTCCGCGCCCGCCTGGCCGCCGGACACCGGCGCATCGAGGAAGCCGGCACCACGCTGCTTGGCAACTCATGCAGCTCGCGGGCGATGGTCGCGGACGCAGTGGTATGATCGACGGCGATGGCGCCTTTTTTCAGCGCCGCAAACGCGCCATTCTCCCCGAGCGTGACGCTGCGCAAATGCTCGTCATTGCCGACGCAGGTGAAGACGAAGTCCGCCTCGCGGGCGGCGTCGGCAGGCGAGACTGCGATCCGTCCACCGAATTTCGCCGACCAGGTTTCGGCTTTCGCCCGCGTGCGATTGTAGACCGTGACATCGTGTTGACCGCGCGTGGCGAGATGCCCGGCAATCGGAAAGCCCATGACGCCGAGCCCGATGAAGGCGACTTTGCTCATGCTTCATCTTAGCCCAAAACGAAATGACCGGGACAAGCCCGGCCATGACGAATTTCGTTGCAAACTGAGCGACTAAGCGACCGTCTTTTCCGGGAAGGCGAGCTGCTCGCGCGCGCGCCATTCATCGGTCACGTAATTGATGATCAGCGAGGTACGCACGCCCTTGATCGGGCGCTTCTCGAAGCCGTGATAGGTGTTGTCGGCAGGCACGAACACCATGGCGCCATTAGAGGCGAAGTGTGGACGGCCGAGATGGGCCTTATCCGGACCGTAAATATCGGTGCCGAGATCGTGGTGGCTCGGATCCTTCGATAGATAGATCAGCAAGGTGAACTTCTTCACGCCGAGATCGGTGTGCGGCTCGAGCCAGAAGCCGTCGATGTCTTGCGCGAACTCGATGCGAAGATAGGTGCCGGCGAGATCGGTGGTGAAGACCTGCTCGATGTGCTCGATCATGCGCTTGTCTTGGAAGGCGCGTGACACCGCATCGCAGACCGGGAAGGCTTCCCGATTTTCCACGTCGAAATATCTGCGCGTGTTGTTGTGCAGCTCGCGTTTGCCGGAGACGCCCTCAAGCGACGGCGCCGGGAACGGCAAAGCGAGAATGTCGTCGACGACTTCGGTGGGGAAGCAATCCTTCAGCAGCCAATGGGCATAAGGCTGATCGGAACGTTTGCTCGAGTCGATACTCTTGATGAAGCAGTTGAGTACGTCTTCCGGCGAGCTCTTGCCCGCGTGCTCAGTCGAGCGCTTCAGCGCGACGCTGTCCCTCATGATGCCTGTATTCTCCCTCGAAAACTTGGTGAAATGCTGGTCAGCCAGCGCCCAGGCCCCTCCATCTCTGGGGTTCCAATAGCACGGGCACCGGCTCCAGCAAAACGCCTAATGCAGCCAATTCGCCGCAATGGGATTGAGGTAAATCAAGGCGCGACGCGGAACTGACGATCACCTAAACGAGGGTCTAATTGACCCCCGATTTGCGGAAGCGTCCGGGATCCGGAACCTTGATGGCTTCTTTGCCCTCAAGCTCGCCACGCAGGCATTTGGCCAAAAGCTCCAACAGAGACGCGTGCAACTCGCGTTCCGCCGCGAACTGCGGCGGGTTTGAGGCGAGGAAGACAAGGATCTCCTCATAGTCAGGCATGACAGTTCCCCCTTATCCCCCCAAGCGGAAACGAGGCTGCCCGAGCTAAGTGACCAAACTTTGTTGCGGGTGTGGTGCGAGATTGGCGTTCGGAACGACGCAGTTGCAGCGTGACGCTAGAGCGAAATCTGCTTGGATTTCGCTCTAGGTTTGTCTTTGACGCATGACCCTATCCGAAAAGTCTGCAACTTTTCGGGATCATGCTTCAAGCTCCGAGGCGATGACGCCCGATCAGCTTCAGCGGCGTGCGTCCGCCCGGATCGCCGAACAGCGACAGCGCATCCACGGTGACGCCTGCCGCGCAAATCTCCTCGATCACCGGCCATAGCGCCTGCGCCACGCGATCGAGATGAGTGCTGTCGAGCGGACCGGTCAGCGTGATGTGGAAGCGATATTCGTTGAGCACGTTGGCGTCGCCATAGCTCTCCAGCAGGAGACGCTGGTAGTCGTTGTGATGGGTGGCCATGCGCTCCTCGCGATCGGTCTCGCTCATTGGCGCGGCGAAACTGTCGAAGGTGGTGACGCATTGCGCCGCGAGCCAATCGAGCGCGGGCGCGGGGCGCACGGGACGCAACACCAGGAAGCGGCCGGCGCGCGACAGCGTGAGCGGACCGGTGGCGACGGGCTTGCGGCGCTGCGCGAAGCTGACCAGCCGCGCCTTCATGGCGTCGGCGGTGATGCCGCTCTTCAGCGCGAAGGGTTGCTTGAAGACGGCATGCAGGCCGCTATAGCGCGACACCGCGGTTGGCAATCTGGTGAATGCGGAGCTCAACCCGGAATCGGAAAAGGCCTCGAGCGTCGCGCCGTCATTGGCGCGGCCGAACC
This sequence comes from uncultured Alphaproteobacteria bacterium, assembly GCA_963764005.1. GTDB lineage: Bacteria > Pseudomonadota > Alphaproteobacteria > Rhizobiales > Methyloligellaceae > Methyloceanibacter. The sequence continues at coordinate 314,365 of CAVXQX010000003.1, forward strand.
AGGAGCGGCCGAAGGCGCTCAAGGCCGTGCCGGGTTGCGGCGTATAGAAGATGGCGTAACGGACAAAGCTCGGTTGGGGCGCGCCCTTGAACTCGTCTTTATATTGGGCACGGTCGAGCATCGAATTTCTCCCCAAGCATTCCGTCTTGATTCGCGTGTGTGTGAATTATCGCGCTGTAGCTAGCAGCGACCTGTGGCGAGGGCGCGACAGGTTCTTGACGATAGAGAGGCTAAGACATGAAGAGAGGATGAAGGAGTGTTTCAGTTCTGGCGAAGATGATTGTTCGCAAGTGCGAAGGGGGATTGCGTTTATTGTGAGCGCGGTGCACCAAGCGACGAGAATGGATGGAAGATGATCGAGCTTTACACTTGGTCGACGCCGAACGGACAGAAGATCTCGATCATGCTGGAAGAGGTCGGACTGCCCTATCGCGTGCATCCGATCGACATCACCAAAGACGAGCAGTTCGCGCCGGAGTTCCTCGCCATCTCGCCGAACAATCGGATCCCGGCGATCGTCGATACGGACAACGACCTGCACCTGATGGAGTCGGGCGCCATCCTGCTCTATCTCGCCGAGAAGACCGGTCAACTCTGGCCGCAAAGCCTCCCGGAGAAATGGCGCGTGGTCGAATGGCTGATGTGGCAGATGGGCGGGCCCGGTCCGTTTCTCGGGCAGGCGCATCATTTCCTCAAATTCAATCCGGGCAAGAGCTCTTACGCCGAGGAGCGGTACGGCAAGGAGGCCAAGCGCCTTTGGGGGGTGCTGGACCGGCGGCTGGCGCAAGTCGAGTATGTGGCGGGCGACTATTCCATCGCCGATATCGCCATCTTCCCCTGGATCTCACGGTTCCATTGGCAGGGGGTGCGCTTCGCCGACCATCCCAATGTGTTGCGCTGGTATCTGGCCATCGCGGCCCGGCCGGCGGTCGAGAGGGGCTTTAATGTGCCAGAACACCGCCATATTCCCATGCCTTCAGATGGGTAGACTGTAGCCGGACGCGCTTGGACTGTGGCAGAATGGGCCAAAGGTTCGCGTGTCTTGGGCGCCCTGCCGAGAAAGGCGCCCATCAAGACGGGCCGTCGCTCGCCGTTAGAGGCGGGCGCGAGATTGAGGAGGACATGACGATGTCGAAGGCGACCGCGCCTTTACCCCTATTCGGTTTCCCCCTGCTTATTGGTTCCCTGACCATCGCTATCACTCTCCAGTCGCAGCCGGCGCACGCGCAAGTCATCGAGCGCGGCGTGCAAGGCGGCGTGGTCGGCGCCATCATTGGCGGCATTGTCGGTGGCGGCAGAGGTGCCGGCACCGGAGCTGCGATCGGCGCTGGCGTCGGCGTGATCACCGGCGCGGCGGAAGCCGACGCCAATGCGCGCGCGGCTTACGGGCCGCCGCAATATTACGGACCGCCGCCTGGACCCGGTGGCAATATCGTCTACGACACGCAAGCCTCGCTGACGCGGCTCGGTTACGATCCGGGTCCGGTCGACGGCGTCTTTGGCCAGCGCACCGCCGACGCGATCAGTCAGTTTCAAGTCTATAATCGCCTGCCGGTCGACGGACGTCCGTCGCCCGCGCTTCTCAACCTCATGGTCCAACAGGGCGGATGAGACGCTAGGGGAGCGTGGCGCATATTCAAACGAGCTGAGAATTTGAAAACGGGCGGGCCGTTCCTGTGCCCCAGCGACTGGAGAGGGTGATGAAGAAACTGACGATGGTGTTGATTACGCTTGGCGGCATTGCGGCGTTCGCGACGATCGCGAGCTCGGCGGAGGATCTCGCGGCTGCGGTGAAGGAGCGGCGGGATCTGATGAAGAAGACCGTGGCGCCGTCGGCGAAGCTTGGCGGCCAGATGGTGAAGGGCGTGGTTGAGTTCGATGCCGACAAGGCCGCTGCGGCGATGACCGATATCAGCAACGTGCCAGATAAATATGTGACGCTGTTCCCGAAGGGCACCGCGCATGGCGAGATCGCCGACAGCGAAGCCAAGCCCGAGATCTGGGAGGATTTCGACAAGTTCAAAGCCACGGCGCAGAAACTGAAAGACGCGAGCACCAAGGCTGCCGGCGCCGCCAAGCAAGGCAAGGGCAACTTCACCGCGGCCTTCAACGATATGACCAAGATCTGCAAAGAGTGCCACGAGACGTTCCGCGAGAAGATCGAATAGCAGAGGCTGTTGTCGCGTCGGGCACCGTAAGGTTGGGAGGAGCGCTTGCGCCGGGTCTTGTTGGCGGTTTTGGTTCTTGCCGTCGTCGGCGGAGCTATCTTCTTTGTTCTGACGATGCCGCGCACGATTCCGGTCTCGGCGCTGCCCGCTCACAACCCTGACGTCAAGAATGGCGAGTATATGTTTACCGCCGGCGGCTGCGCGGAGTGCCACGCCGAGCCGCTGAAGAAATGCAACGCCACCAAAACCAAAGACAAGACGATTTTATCCGGCGGACGCTGCCTGAACACGCCATTCGGCGTCTTCAACGTGCCGAACATCTCTCCGGACAAAGAGAGCGGGATCGGGACCTGGAGCACGATCGATTTCGTCAACGCCATGAAGAGGGGCATTGCGCCGGGCGGCGAGCATCTCTATCCGGCATTCCCCTATCGCGTCCTACCAGCACATGACGTTCGAGGATCTGATCGACCTCAAAGCCTATCTCGACACGCTGCCGGCGGTGAAGAGCGAGGTGCCGCCGCATGCGCTCTCCTTCCCCTTCAATATTCGCAGGGGACTGGGCGCCTGGCAGTTTCTCTATGTCGACGGCAAGACGTTCAAACCAGACCCGAAACAAAGCGAGGAGATCAATCGCGGCGCGTATCTGGTCCTAGGGCCGGGTCATTGCGCCGAATGTCACTCGAAGCGAAATCTGATCGGCGGCATCGAGCAGGACAAAGCCTTTGCCGGCGCGAAGAATCCCGAAGGCAAAGGCACCATCCCGAATATTACCCCGAGCGATGACGGCATCGGCAGTTGGAGCCACGACGAAATTGTCGATCTGCTGGAGACTGGCAATACGCCGGATTTCGACGTGATCGGCGGCGCGATGGCGGCCGTGCAGGAGAACATGGCGAAGCTCACGCCGGAAGACCGCAAGGACATCGCGTCCTATCTGAAATCGCTGCCGCCTAGGCCGAATGCCGTGCCGAAAGAAAAGAAGGCGTCCAAGGACGAGGAGGAAGAGGGCGGCGAGGCCGGGGATAAGCCAGCCCCGGATAGCGGCGACGCGGGCGACAAGAAGAAGCCGGACGAAGAAGATTACTGACAAGCAGGTTTCAAGTATGTGCATGCGTCGGATGAGCCGGAAATTCCAGGTGGGGCTCTTCGGCTGCGTTGGCGCTCGCGTTCATGGCGTCTTCGCAAGCGCACGCGGCCGATCTCTACGGCATGGTGGTTGGCATTGACGACTATATCGGCACGGTGAACGATCTCGACGGCGCGGTGAATGACGCGAGCGACGTGGCGAAATCGCTCAACGGTCTCGGCGCCAAGGAGGTGGTCACGCTGTTCAACGGCGATGCCACCAAGGAGCACATCTTCTCCGCGTGGAACGATCTGGTCGCCAAGGCGAAGCCCGGCGACACCATCATCTTCAGTTATGCCGGCCATGGCGGGCAGGAGCCCGAACCGGCAGGCCGTCACGACGAAGCCGACGGCATGAACGAGAGCTTCCTGCTCGGAGGTTTCGCCGCGGAAGGGCCCGGTACCAAACAGCGCATTCTCGACGACGAAGTGTTCGAGTGGATGAAGGAGGCCGACGACAAGAAGGTGAAGGTGATCTTCGTCGCCGATTCCTGTCACTCGGGCGGCATGGAGCGAAGCGCGTCCGCGAGCGGCGTGAAATTCCGCAAAGGCCGCTTCGCCGCGATCGCGGGCGACCAGCTGACTTTGCCGCCCGAGAAATTCGCCAAGATGAGCGAAATCGATTTTGACAACGTGACCTTTGTCGGCGCCGTGGCCGAGGACAAGCTGACGCCGGAAGTGACGATCGAGGGCAAGAAGCGCGGCGCGCTGAGCTGGGCGTTCGCCCGCGCGCTCGAGGGGCGCGCCGACAAGGATGGAGACGGCGAGGTGAGCGAGTTCGAGCTGCTCGGCTTCATCGTGCCCGCCGTGCATGCGATGGTGGAAAGTCAGCAGACGCCGTCCGTCTTGCCGCTGCGGGCGCGCTCGGTGCCGCTGGTGACGTTGCGCGAGACCAAAGCCCCGGCGAAGGAAAGCGGCGAGGACCTCAAGCTGAAGATTGCCGTCGATGGCGGCGATGCCGGCGCCGCTCGGCGAGCTTCCCTTTGTCGCCATCGTCGACGACAAGGCGAAGGCCGACCTGGTCTGGTCGCCCGCGAGCGGCAAGGTCGAGCATGTCGTGGGCGGGGTGGTGGCGGAGAATGTCGACGCTCAAGCCATCAAGGGCGTGGCGTCGAAATGGGCCGCGCTGAAATGGCTAAATGCGCAGGCCGCGCTCACCCCCGTTGAAGCCAAGCTCGAGACCGGAAATCAGCGTTACGCCCCGGGCGACGTGGTTAAGCTCGACATCGACGGCGCCAAATATCCGCATCTGACCTTGTTCAATTTGCCGCCTGACGGCCATGTCGAGTTCTTTATTCCCGACCCCAAAAAGCCGGACGAGGCGAAAAAGGACTGGAGCCGCGAGCCAATCCGGGAGAGCTTCAAGGTGGACAAACCCCCGTTTGGCGCGGAGCACATGGTGGCCATCTTCTCCAAGGACGAGATCAGCGACCTCAATGCGGCTTTGAGCGGGATGACCTCGCCGGAGCGGGCCGAGGCCTTGCGGCCGGTGCTGGAGCAGGCCCTAGCGGGCCATGACGTACAAATTGGCGTGATCGACATCTATACAGGCGGCGGCGGATGAGCTGGCTTTCCAGGAGTGCCAGACGTGAAGGAAGATCGGGCCGAAACGTTCATCGTGGGTTCAGTTCGAGGCGGCTAAGGAGGCAGCAATGCTAGGCTCTCCAAGCCATGGGAGGTTTTCATGATACTGCGCTGGACCACATTCATTGCCGTTCTTATTGCCGCGGCGGCCTATTGCACGCTGCTGACTTCAACCGCGCCTTTGGCCTCCGAGGCTAAAGGCCTCCAGGTCGCCGAAGGGCCTGGCGATTCCGGTGAGTCCGGCGCTGCTCCTGGCGAGGCCGGTGACGAGCCGGCGGTTGCGCCCGGCGCCTCCGAAGGTTCCGAGGCGCGCCAGAAGGTGCGACGGAAGAGAAATCCGAGAGCGGTGAGCCGGACGCCACGCCGGCCAAGGACGATGCGAAGGACGAGGCGGCTCCGGAGCCGACCGAGGCGGCTAAGCCGGCCGATGACAAGGATGCGAAGGACGGCGAGGCGACCGAGACAAAGTCCGAGGAAGCCTTCGCCCGCTTACAAGCCACAGGAAATCTCCAAAGACGCCGCCGACAAGCCCGCGGCGGATGAGCCAGAGGCTGCCAAGCCTGAGCAGACCGCTGCCAAGTCAGAGCAGACCGCGGACAGCCACGGCGGCGGCGGAGAAGGTGAAGTCCGGCGACATTCCAGAGCCGACCGATCCGGTGGCGCAAGCTGCGTTCGAAGCGCTGGAGAAGAATTGCTCACGCTGCCATCAGGCCGGGCCGACGCTGAAGCGCGCCAAGCCCGCCAAGAATTTCGGCAACATCCTGCATCTGCGAGGAACTCGCGCAGGATCCGAACTTCATCCTTCCCGGCAATCCGGACGGCTCCAAGCTGTTCGTGCAGGTCGCCAAGAAGGAGATGCCTTACGATTGCTATCAGGAGTTCGACTGCAAGCAGGAGCCGAGCGAGAAAGAAGTCCAGGCGATCTATGACTGGATCAAGAGCCTGGGTGCCGCTCAGCTTGCAAACTGCACCGGCCGGAAAGTGATCGACGAGGAAGCGCTTGTCACGCTGATCGCGAACGACATCGAGGCCCAGCCCGATCATCGCCGCAAGGGCATGCGCTACATCACGCTGACCCATTTCTACAATGCCTGCGTCCCCGAAACCGATATGGTGCGGTATCGCCAGGGTGTGGTGAAGTTGCTCAACAGCTTGAGCCGCTCCTCAGACGTGCTGAAGATGCGCACCATCGATCAGGAACAATCGATCGTCGCCTTCAACCTCGACGATCTCGCCTGGACCGAGGCCGACTGGAACCGGATCATCGCCACCTATCCTTATGCGATGAAGCCGGATGCAACGGTCTACAAGACGGTTGCCGAGGAAACCGACACGCCGCTCGCATGGATACGCGGCGACTGGTTCGCCTTTACCGCCTCGCGGCCGCCGCTCTACTACCAGCTGCTCAAGCTGCCGGAGAATTTCGCCGGACTGGAGAAAGCCGAGGACGTCAACATCAAGAGCGACATCGAGAAGTTTCTCGCCAAGCGCGCGGGCTTCCAGAACTCTGGCGTCTCCAAGCATAACCGCCTGATCGAGCGGCACGCGATCCCCACCGGCTATTTCTGGACGTCCTACGACTTCAAGGGCGACAAGCCGGAGCAGAGCCTGTTCATCCATCCGCTTGGGCCGGACGGCGAGAGTGCCTTCAAGCATGACGGCGGCGAGTCTATCTTCAGCCTGCCGAATGGCTTCCAGGCTTATTATCTGAACAAAGCCACGGGCGAGCGGCTGGACAAGGGCCCGACCGAGATCGTGCTCGACGACAGCCAGCTCGACCGCGCGGTGACCGACGGCATCTCCTGCATGGGTTGCCACAATCAGGGCATCCGCCAGGCGACGGACGACATCCGCAAGCATGTGCTGTCAGACCGCACCTTCTCCAAGGAAGTGCGCACGCAAGTTGAGGCGCTCTATCCAAGCCAAGAGGAGTTCAAGGACCTGCTCGACCAGGATGCGTCGCGCTTCAAGAGCGCCATGCAGCGGGCCGGGCTCGATCCGGACCTCGACTCGCAGAAGGTCGGCGTGGAGAGCATCAACTTCCTCTCCAAGTCCTATGAGAAGTCGATCGATCTTCGGATCGCGGCGGCCGAATATGGCCTGGAAGCGCAAGCCTTCGCGCAAGGCCTGGCTGATGCCGGCGGCGAATCCGCCCAGCTGAAGCGCAGGCTGGAGCAGGGCGTGCTACCGCGCGAGATTCTGGAAGCCGAGTTCAAGGACATCATCGTGCTAGTCTCCGACAATGAGCCGATCGAAATCGCGGGCGGCGAGCTCGTGGCCAAAGTCGGCGGCAAGTCGAAGGAAGATGCTCACGATTTCGACCTGGCTCTGATCTCCGACCGCAGCGACTATAAAGTGAACGATCTGCCGGTCTTCACCATCAAGGCGAAGGAGGACTGCAATCTCACTTTGATCAACGTCGATGCCAGCGGCGAGGGCACGGTGATCTTCCCCAACAAGTTCCAGCAGGACAATTTCCTGCCGGCCGGCAAGGAGGTCCAGTTCCCCGGATCATCGGCGCCGTTCCAGTTCCGGCTGAAAGACCCGGGCACGGAAACGGTGATCGCCATCTGCAACGCCTCGGGTAAGGAAGCAGACGGCATCAAGCACGACTTCAAGAAGCGGGAGTTCACGCCGCTCGGCAATTATCGCGGCTTCCTGACGCGGCAGATCGCGGTCGAAGGCGCGGAGAAGATTGCCGAGGGTAAGGCGACCAAGAAGCAGGGCGCGCCTGGGAGCGACATCCTGTCCCGCACCGCGATCAAGCTACAGGTCAAGTAAGCGGACAAAGGCGAGGAGCAAATTTTTGCTCCTCGCCGCTCCACGCCAAGCTTTCGCCGCTCTCCTTCATTAACATCGTTCGAGACACGCGTTAGGTGGGGGCAGAGGCCTTCGCCTAGAGTGCGGTCGAGGGTTCTGTTTTTGAGTGGCGAGGGTGTGCATGCCGGGGGATGGGTTTGTCTTCGGCGCTGAGGGGAAGGACCGGAAACGCCTGGTTCTCCTCATCCTGTTGCTCAAGTCCTTTTGGTCTTGGCGGAAATTTTGCCGGCCAACGCGCAAGCCTGGTTAGACTCCGAATTCCGCAATCGTCATGAGCGGTCCCGGTTCTATCCCGAGGACCCGCCACGGCTGAAGGCACGCTCGACCACATGCGGTTTTCCTTGGACCTATTCGCGGGGCCTGCACCGCTGCGTTTGCTTGCGGGCCGGCTATAGCGTGCAGCAGGGCGCATGCGCACCGGACGGCGCCAGCGCGTCTTGCGGAGACCGCGAGCGCTGGTCGCCGCGAACGGCCGCCTGCGTTTGTGCCAAGGGCTTGCATCGCGACAACGGCGCTTGCGTCGAAGGCGAGGATGAGACCGCGACATTGGGGCCTGCTCTGCCGGTCGCCGATCCTGCGACGCCGGTCGATCCTCGCGCCGAGGCTACGCTCCGCGCGCAAAGCTGCCTGCAACAGCTCGGCCTCTACAAGGGTCCGGTAGACGGTGTTGTCAACAACGATACCTGGACCGCGTTCTGGTACTTCAAGCGCAACCAGGGGCTCAAGGGCTATGGCGACTTTGTCGCCGGCCCCGTGCAGGAAAAATTCGCCTCGCTCTGCAAGTCTCCCGAACAGATCGCCGCCGCCACTCCCGCTTCGGCTGCGCCTGCGGCGAACGATGCCGGCCTGACCGAGCATGCCGTGGTTCCGGCGAGAGAGACGAGCGCGGGCCTTCACCCCGGTCGAGATCGACTGCGTGCCCGCCAACCTTTTGGCACAGCTCCGTCAGCACCGCGTCGGCTCGGCATTGAAGGCCTGCACGGATAGCTGCCTGCCGGCGCCCAAGGGTGTCGCGCAGGCGGACCTCGATGCTCTCGCCGCGCGGCACGGGCTGCACTGGTGCACGGCCTGCGTGACTATCGAGGGCCAGCTCCCGCTTGCGGACATTCTGCGGATCGAGAAGGCCGGCAATTTGCAGCTCTGCGCCACGCCGCCGAATCAGCTGCCCAGGGCGTCCGGCCTCGATGGAGATGATGCCGCCTATACGCGCATTCGCGAGCTTTATCGTGGGCTGCCGCCAGCGGACGGGCCGGAGAACGCCATCGCGCTGATCGTCGGCAATCGAAACTACGCGTCCTATCCGCATGACGAGACGGCTTCCGACGAGGCGGGCGCCGTCTACGCGTTCCTGACCGAGCATCTCGGCTATGCGCCGGACAACATCATCGATGTCAGAGACACCAAGAAGCTCGAGCTCGAGCGGTTGTTCGGGACGGGCGAGGGGGCGGACAGCACGCTTAGCCGCCTCGCGCGGGCGCATCAAGGCGCCAATGTCCTTATCTACTATGCCGGACTTGGGGCGACCGACGAGGCCCAGAGCGAGACCTATTTGCTTCCCGTAGACACCGAGCGGTTTCGCGAGGAGCGCAGCGGCTACAAGCTCTCCACGCTCTACGCCAACTTGCAAAAACTCGGTGCCAAGTCCGTTCTCGTGCTGCTCGAGGCCGATTTTGGACGCGAGCAGGGACCTTATCTCTTGCCACCGAACGCGCCTGAGACGATGCGGAGCGTGATTCCCTCGTCGCCGCTCCCTGGCGTTTCCATCCTCGCCGCCGCCGACCGGGGACAGCGCAGGCTGATCGATCCGACCTACGGTGTAGGATTGTTCACGCGCTATCTGATCGAAGGACTCTCAGGCGGAGCCGATCGAATCCCTTTGGGCAACGGAGATGGCGCGGTCGATAGCACAGAAATTTTTGCTTATTCCGCCGTCATGGTGGAGCTCGCCGCGCGGAAGAGCTTCGGGCTGATGCAGAATCCGATCTATTCTGGGACGGTGGCGCCATTGGTCGCGGGCAGGACGCGAGATTAATCGTGGGGCTGTCGCGAAAACGCTTTACAATCCCTTCTATATTTCATACGGACCACGCGGCTCGGAGGCGATTTCGCTCAAGGGCAGCAACTGTAACCGGCGATCTCGTGTGGGAGAAGACATGGGATGGACGTTTTCACTTCTGCTACAGAGCTACTGCGCGATCATCGGCCAGAGCGTCCCGTCCTGGCCTTGAGGCCACACGCGGCGACCAGAGCCGCGCGGTGGTTCGTTGCGAATTTCCCCGGCCGCGTCCTTTACGCCGCTAAGGCCAACGACTCAAAACTCATCATCGATGCCTTGATCGATGGGGGTGTCACCGCGTTCGACGTCGCCTCATCGGTGGAGATCGAGCGCCTGGCCGCCGTGCCGGGCGGTGAGCTCTATTATATGAACCCGGTGAAGTCCCGGGAGTCGATTGCGCGCGCCTATCGCGATTTCGGCGTGCGCCGCTTCGCCTTCGACAGCGACGAGGAACTCGACAAAATCATCGAGGAGACGGGCAAGGCGCAAGACCTCGAGCTCTATTTGCGGGTTGCGTGTCCCAATACGCATAGCCTGATCCCGCTCGAGGGCAAGTTCGGCGCCTCAAGCGACGAAGCTCCGGCGTTGCTCTTGCGCGCTCGGCAGATCGCGGGGCGCCTCGGCCTCACCTTCCATGTCGGTTCGCAGGCCGTGGTGCCGCAAGCCTATGGCGAGGCGCTGCGCCAGATCGGGCAGTTGATCATCACCTCCGGCGTGCTGGTCGATGCCATGGACATTGGGGGCGGCTTTCCGAGCCGCTATCCGCATTCAGACCCGCCGTCGCTCGCCGCCTTCATGGAGGAGATCGTCAAGGCCGCCGACGAGCTTGCGGTGAAGCATAATTGCGAGCTGCTCTGCGAGCCCGGACGCGCTCTGGTGGCGGAGGCCGAGTCGGTGATCGTGCGGGTCGATGCGCGGCGGGGCAATGCGCTTTACGTCAATGACGGAGCATTCGGCACGCTGTTCGACGCCGCCTATTGCGGATTCCGTTTTCCGTCGCGGCTGGTGCGTGCCACCGGACGGAAGACCAAGACCCAGACCGAGTTCTCGCTCTACGGCCCGACCTGCGACAGCGACGATTTCATGCCGGGGCCGTTCATCCTGCCGAACTCGGTGCGCGAGGGCGACTATATCGAGATCGGGCAGATCGGCGCCTATGGCAGGGTGTTCGCGAGTCCTTTCAACGGCTTCGGCGCCTACGATGAGGTGATCCTCACGGACGAGCCGATGCTGTCGATGTATCAGGATGAAGTGGAGCAGGTGCCGTCCACGCCGATGACGGCGCGGGCCTAAGCCAATAAGCAGTTCAAAAACGAAGAGGGCCAACTTTTGCGAGTTGGCCCTCTGTTTGTTTGCGCTTCGCTCGTCGAGGGTGTCGTCCTCGCGGCGATACGCCGATGTCAGTACTTGTGGACACGGTTCGCTTCCTGAATGGCCTCGTCATGATACCAGGCGCTGCTCACCGCTTTGGTCACTCGCGGCGCAGCAAACTCCTCGGCGGGCGTGGCCACGTCGCGACGGCCGCCGAGAGCCGAGCGACCACCTGCAGGAAACTGATAAATCTTGGCTGAGGGCCGATGAAGGTCTTCCGTCATTGCTGTCTCCACTTTTGGCTAAAGGTTCACGCGGCACGCGTTGAATCTATGTGGGTCCCCTATAAGAGAGTCGTAAGGGGCTTTGCATAATAAATTCGCAGAATGACTATCATTTCAGCACTGTAGCTTCTGCTCAGTCGTGCGCCATCGAGCCGCCGGTCGGTCCGTCGCGGTTCGTCTTAGAGCCCGACGCTTTCGTCCCTCCGACGAAGTCACGCAAATGGCTACGAAATTTTGGGTCGAGTGGACGTGACGGCCCTTGCGACACGAGCACCCATGACGCTGTGGAGGACCGCCGCCCTCCTGGCACATTTGATGCTTGAACACCCCAGCCACTGATCGCCTCGCGTCGTTGGCCAGGTAGGGACTTGCGCAAATTTCCCGTCAACAGCTCATGAAGGACTCGCAATGACAAAGTTCAAACTCGAGTACATTTGGCTCGACGGATACGCTCCGACGCCGAATCTGCGTGGAAAGACCCAGATCAAAGCGTATGACAGCTTCCCGACGCTCGAAGACTTACCGCTATGGGGCTTTGACGGAAGCTCGACCAAGCAGGCCGAGGGCCACAGCTCCGACTGCGTACTAAAGCCCGTCGCGGTTTATCCGGACGCCGCGCGCAAGGACGGCGTGCTGGTGTTGTGCGAGGTGATGATGCCCGACGGCGTCACGCCGCACCCCACCAACAAGCGCGCCACCATCCTCGACGATCCGGGCGCGTGGTTCGGCTTCGAGCAGGAATATTTCCTCTACAAGGACGGCCGGCCGCTCGGCTTCCCAGCCGAGGGCTACCCTGCGCCGCAGGGGCCCTATTACACCGGCGTCGGCTACAAGAATGTCGGCTCGGTCGCGCGTGAGATCGTCGAGGAGCATCTCGATCAGTGCCTCGCCGCCGGCATCAATCACGAAGGCATCAACGCCGAGGTGGCGAAGGGTCAATGGGAGTTCCAGATCTTCGGCAAGGGCTCCAAGAAGGCTGCCGACGAGATGTGGATGGCTCGCTATCTGCTGCAGCGGCTGACGGAGAAATATGGCGTCGACGTCGAGTATCACTGCAAGCCGCTCGGCGACACCGACTGGAACGGTTCCGGCATGCACGCCAATTTCTCGACCACCTATCTGCGTGAGGTGGGCGGCAAGGCGTATTTCGAAGCGCTGATGGCGGCGTTCGAGAAGAACCTAGACGATCATATCGCCGTCTACGGTCCCGACAACCACATGCGCCTGACCGGCAAGCACGAGACGGCGGCGATCAACCAGTTCAGCTATGGCATCGCCGACCGCGGCGCATCGGTCCGCGTGCCGCACAGCTTCGCGAAGAACGATTACAAGGGTTATCTGGAAGATCGCCGTCCCAACTCGCAAGGCGATCCCTATCAGATCGCCTCGCAGATCCTGAAAACCATCGCATCTGTCGCGACGGAGAAGGTCAGCGTCGCGGCCTGAGCTGAGGGCCGGCGCGAGTTCGATTGTTGGGGGCAATACCGCAAGGTGGCGTGGGAGCCGATCCGGCTCTCGCGCCATCGGCGCGCCGGCCTTGTGGGCGACAGAAACTCCATCGAGATCGACCAGATCGGCGCCTGGGCCGAGTGTTCGCGAGTCCTTTCAACGGCTTCGATGCCTAGGATGAAGTGCTCCGCACCGAGGCTCAAGACCGCCCGAGCTTAAGGACCTAACCCCGCTTGCGATTGGACTCTTAGCCCCCGCCGGGGTTAAATCCGGTGGGGCCATAACCATGGGAGGTTCGATCGTGACGAAGATTATTCTGACGGGTTTGCTGGTACTAACCGCGTTTCTTTTTACCGGTCAGTCGGCCAAGGCCGAATGGCTGTGCTCGGCCAATCAATGTGTGTGGGTGAATTACGATGTCGATGAGCCGGCCTACGCCTTGGCCTGGGGACCGCCGGTGCGCCCCGCTTGCTATTGGAAGCAAGGCATTTTCGGCCGCTGGAAGATGATCTGCCCATAACCAATTCAGTTCGGCGACGGTCGTCCCGGAACGAAGGGGCGACCGTCCGCTGAGCATTTGATCGCTGTCTCCGGGTGGCGTGGCTTTTCAACTACTCATCCGGACTGCGCCGGTACACGTCGTCGAACCTGACGGTATCGTCTTCTCCGAGGTAAGTCCCAGACTGGACTTCGATGAGGAATGCCGGCGCGGATCCCGGATTGGAGAGCCGGTGCTTCTCGCCGATGGAGATATAGGTCGATTGGTTCTCACTTAGAAGCTCGACCCTGTCGCCCTTGGTGACCTCAAGGGCGCCCTTGACGACGACCCAATGCTCGGAGCGGTGCTTATGGCTTTGCAGCGAAAGTTTGCCGCCGGGTTTCACCATGATGCATTTGACCTGATAGCCGTCGCCGCGGTTGAGAGTCTGGTACCAGCCCCAAGGCCGATACACCCGCTTATGGTGTAGCGCCGGCGCGCTGCCATTGCGTTTGAGCTGCTCGACAACGGCCTTGACGTCTTCGCAGTGCTCCTTCGAGGCGACCAGCACCGCATCCTCGGTGGCCACCACCACGATGTTCTCGAGCCCGATCAGAGCGAGGCAAGGATGGTCGCTATAGGCGAAGCTGCCGTGTGTGGCTTGAAGCAAAATCTCGCCGCCGCCATGGGTCACATTGCTGTCGCCATCCTTTGGCAGCGCTTGCCAGACAGCCGGCCACGATCCGATGTCGCTCCAGCGCGCGTCGAGCTTCACGCAACGCAGGTTGTTGGTTTTTTCAGCTACGGCGTAGTCGAGAGAGATCGCGGGTGCTTCGGCATAAGCTTTGCCAAGAACGAAAAAGCCGAGATCCTCGACCGCGCCGTCGAGCGCGCGTCGACAGGCTTGAACGATCTCCGGCGCGTGGGTCTCCATCAGCTCGACCAAGGTCGCGGCGCGAAACAGGAAGAGGCCAGAATTCCAATAGAACCGTCCGCTGTCGAGAAACGCCTCGGCGGCGGCTTGCGACGGCTTCTCGACGAAACGCCTGACGACGAGATCGACGTCCTCACTCTTGTCGGTCTCGATATAGCCATAACCCGTATGCGGCCGGTCTGGCTCAACGCCGAAGATAACGAGCGCGCCCGCCGCCGCCGCCGGGACGCCATCGGCGACGGCACGGGCAAAGGCACGCGCATCGGCGATCATGTGGTCGGAGGGGGCGAGCAGCACCAGGGCCTCCTTGTCGATCTGTTCTGCGATCAGAGCAGCAACGCAGGCTGCGGGGGCGGTATTCCTCCCTGCGGGCTCGAGCACGATGCCTTCTGGGACCAGCCCGATCTCTTCGAGCTGTTCTCGGATCAGGAAGCGATGCTGGTGATGACCGAGGATGAATGGCTTAGCGAAGGGTTCGCCTTCCAACCTGCGGCAGGTCTCCTGCAGCAGCGTTTCGCTTCCAGCGATCTTATGAAATTGCTTGGGAAGCGCTTCGCGCGACAGCGGCCACAGTCTCGTGCCCGCTCCTCCGCACAGTATGAATGGTAAGATCTCTTGAGCCATACGTTAACGCGGTCGCTCTTGGTTACTGCCAGCGCTTAGTCTTGGAGAAGGGTCACTCCCTCGCGTGGGCCTACACAATTCGGTCGGCAGTGCTTTTTGGCAAGGCGTACTATGCGTACCGACCGAGCGACAGTTCGGCAACAAAGAGCGCGGGCGAAAAAAGAATGGCCAATTTGATGGTGGGCGGTACTGGACTTGAACCAGTGACCCCTGCGATGTGAACACAGTGCTCTACCAGCTGAGCTAACCGCCCGGTCGTGGTGCTGATCTGTGGGGTTTAGCGATTGGGGCCCCGGTAAGTCAAGGAAGCGGGAAGGGTTCGAGGACCGGCCGTCATCTTGAGGTAACGAGGGCGAAGGCCAAGCCTCGAAGGACGGCCGGGCACCTCGCCATGACGCAACGCTATTCCACTAAACTCGAAACAACGAGGGCGGCGCCTCGTGCAGCGCCGCCCTGATCGCAGAAATCGAAAAAGGCCTATTTGGCCTTGGCCATCATGGTCTTGACCTGTTCCAGGGTTGCCGTCGCCCCGTCCATGTCGCCTTCGGTGCATTGTCCGTCGGCGGTGATCGAGGAGCTCGTTCACCTTCTCGGTGTCGGCCTCGCTCATTGAGCCAGACTCGAGTTTGTCGCGCACTGATTCTTCGGTGGCGGCAAGCGCTTGGCTGCAGGCGTCGCCTTCACCCTCGCCCTCTTCTCCGGCGGCCGGTGGCGCCGCCTCGTCCTGGGCGCCCGCGGGCGCCGGCGCGGTATCGTCTTGAGCATAGGCAGCGCCGCCCAGCAGGAAGAGCAGGCTCGCGCCGATCACGACAAGTCTCAGCATCCCATTTCTCCTTGGATGAATCTTCAGCCCCTAATCGCAATAAAGCGTGGGAAATTGTGCTTTCACTATGGCTCTTCGTTGAGAGCAGGCCGGTGGAAATAAGACTGATCTGCGGCAGGATTTGGGCGGATAGCGGGTGGGTTGACGCTCCACACAAAGATTTCCCATGCTAGTCAGGAGGCTGGCTCGGGCGACTCAGGGCGCGGCGGGGGCAAGGACGATGAGCGCTGATGACTTCAAGGCTCGTGCCGCCGCCATGGCGCTCGACCTCGTTGAGGACGGCATGCGGCTCGGGCTCGGCACGGGTTCCACGGCGGCCTATTTCGTCGACGGCGTCGGCGCCAAGGTCGCCCAAGGGCTGCAACTGATCTGCGTGCCGACCTCGGAGGCGACCCGCATTCAAGCCGAGCGCCTGCAAATTCCGCTGACCACGCTCGACGACACCCCGCATCTCGATCTCACGGTCGACGGCGCCGACGAGCTCGACGATCAGCTCAGGCTGATCAAAGGCGGCGGCGGCGCATTGCTCCGGGAGAAGATCGTGGCGTCGGCGTCCGACCGGGTGGTGGTGATCGCCGACCGGAGCAAGCTGGTGGCGACGCTCGGCAAGTTTCCGTTGCCTGTGGAGGTGGTGAGCTTCGGGCTTGCGGCGACGCGGGCGCTGATTGAAGCCATGGCGCAGGAGGCCGGATGCAAAGGCAATATCACGCTGAGACCGGATCGCATGGGCAGGCCGTTCGTGACCGATCAAGGCAACCATATTCTCGATTGCGCCTTCGGCCAGATCCCCGAACCGGATCTCCTCAGCTTCGCCCTGAAGCAGGTGCCCGGCGTGGTCGAGCATGGCCTGTTCCTCGGCATTGCCGATGCGGCCATCGTTGCCGGGCCGGACGGCGTGCAGATGATCGCGCGGCCGAGCGGGAGTTAGAGCAGTGGCGGATTACGACTACGAGCTTTTTGTCATTGGCGCCGGTTCGGGTGGTGTGCGCGCCGCGCGGCTTGCTGCCGAGCTCGGCGTCAAGGTTGGTATCGCCGAGGAATACCGCATCGGCGGAACTTGCGTGATCCGGGGCTGCGTGCCGAAGAAGCTGCTGGTCTATGGCAGCCGCTACGCAGCCGCGTTCGCGGATGCAGCCAGCTACGGTTGGACTTTTGACAATCTCAAATTCGATTGGCCGACGCTGATCGGCAATGTCCGGCGCGAGGTCGATCGGCTGAACGGCGTCTATACGCGCACTCTGGAGAATATCGGTGTCGATCGGTTTCTCACCCGGGCCGTGCTTGAGGATGCGCATACCGTGCGTCTCGCCGATCCGGACAAGACGATCACGGCCAAGATCATCCTGATCGCCACCGGCGGCCATCCAATCATCCCCGATGTGCCGGGGAAGGAGCATCTGATCAGCTCCAATGAGTGCTTTCAGCTCGAGGCGCTGCCCGACAGCATCGTCATCGTCGGCGCGGGCTATATAGCGATGGAGTTCGCCTCGATCTTCAACGGGCTCGGCGTGCACGTCACCGTGCTCTATCGCGGCGACCAGATCTTGCGCGATTTCGACGACGATCTGCGCAACGGACTCGCGGCTGGCGATGCGGAATCATGGCATCGACCTGCGCATGAATGCCGATATCGAAGCGGTTGCGAAGGAAGAGGGTGGCTATCGCGTCAAGCTGAAGGATGGCGACTCGATCAGCGCTGGTCTGGTGATGGCGGCGACGGGGCGAGCGCCGAATACGGCCGGCATGGGACTGGAGGCTGTTGGGGTCGAGCGTGGCTGGAACGGCAACATTGTGGTGGATGAGTACTCAAAGTCGTCGGTCGACAATATCTATGCGGTCGGCGATGTGACCGACCGGGTGAATTTGACGCCCGTCGCGATTCGCGAGGCCAACGATTTCGCCGAGACTGTGTTCAACAACAAACCGACGCCGATCGATTATGACTGCATTCCGACCGCGGTGTTCTCCGATCCCGAATTGGGAACGGTCGGATCTGTCGGAGGCCAAGGCGCGGGAGATGTATGCGAATATCGATCTCTATAAGAGCCTGTTCAGGCCGATGAAATACACGCTGCCCGGACGCGACGACAAAATGCTGATGAAGCTCGTGATCGACGCCGATACCGACAAGGTGCTCGGCTGCCATATCCTTGGGCCCGACGCCGCGGAGATCGTGCAGATGGCCGCGATCGCGCTGAAGATGGGGGCGACCAAGGCGGATTTCGATCGCACCATGGCGTTGCATCCAAGCTCGGCGGAAGAGCTCGTCACCATGCGGCATCGCTGGGAGCCGCCGAAGCCGATCGTGGGGTCCGATGCGGCGGCTTGAGGATAAGATCGCGCTGGTGACCGGGCGGCGGGGCCGGGATTGGCCGCGCCGTCGCCGAGACTTTCGCGCGCGAGGGCGCCAGCGTCATCATCGCCGATCGCGACGGCGACGCGGCGAAGGAAGTGGCGGACGCCATCGTCAAGAGCAATGGCGCAGCGCAGGCCGAGACCGTCGACGTCACCGCGACGGACGAGGTCAAGGCGCTGATGGCCCGGATCAAAAAGCAATTCGGCAGGCTCGACGTGCTGGTCAATAATGCGGGCGTCGGCGAGCGCGCCGATTTCCGGCATATGAGCGACGAGGCCTGGGAGCGGGTGTGGGCGGTCAATCTCGACGGCACGGTGCGCTGCGCGCGCGAGGCGTTCGATCTGCTGAAGGCCTCAGGCAAGGGCTCGGTGGTCAATCTCTCCTCGGTGATGGCGACCAAGCATACGCGGCAGATGAGCGTCTATTCGGCGACCAAGGGCGCGGTGTCGGCGCTGTCGCGAAGCCTCGCGGTGGAATACGCGCCGTACAATATCCGGGTGAATTGCCTTTGCCCCGGCTATGTCGAGACGGCTTTGATCGGGCGCTATACCGCCAATCCGATGATCGCCAAGGGGCTGTTGGCGCAGACGCCGCTTAGGCGTTTCGGCACGCCGCAAGACATCGCCAATGCGGCGCTGTTCCTCGCCTCCGACGAGGCCGCCTATATCACCGGCTCGAGCCTGCATGTCGATGGCGGCATGGGCACGACGCTTTAGGCCTTCGGCAGCCGCATCGTCTCTTCGATGAGATCGTCGACCACGGCGACGAGGGCCGCCTGCTCGGTGCCGCCGAGTTTCTTCACCGCATCGAAGCGGGCGAGTTGACGGTCGGCGGATGTGCCGCGCTGCACGATGGTGCGGGCGTGGGCGATTTCCTTGGCGCAACCGAAATAGGCCGCGTCCTCGGCGACGAGATCGAACAATTCTTCGAGCAAAGTCGGGAAGGGCACCACGGCGCCTTCGCCGAAATCGACGAGGCCCTCTTGGGTGCCGTAGCGCTGCGCCCGCCAGCGATTCTCGCGAACGAGGAAAGGCGGGTAATAGCGCCAGCGCTTGTTGTCGCGCCGCAAGCGATAGAGCATGCGGCAGAGACACACGAACAGGGCGGCGATGGCGATGCCGTCCTCGATGCAGCGGGCAGACATCGGTGATGCGCATTTCGAGCGTGGGGAAACGCGCCGAGAGACGCAAATCCCACCAGAGCTTGGTCGCGTCCTCGATCAGGCCGGCGCTGACCAGAAGTTCGACGGTGCGGAGATATTCGCTGTAGCTCGAGAATTGATGCGGGATGCCGGTGCGCGGCAGCTCGTCGAACACGGCGAGCCGGTAGGATTTCAGGCCGGTGACATTGCCCTGCCAGAAGGGGGACGAGGTCGAGAGCGCGAGCAGATGCGGCAGGAAATACGCGGCCTGGCCCAGAATATCGATGCGGAGCTCGTCGTCGTCGATGCCGACATGGACATGCATGCCGCAAATCACCAGACGCCGCACCACTTGCTGCAAATCCTGCGCGAGGATGTTGTAGCGCTCTTTGTCGGTGTGCTGCTGGCTCGACCATTCGGCGAAGGGATGGGTGGAGGCGGCGATGGGAGCGAGGCCGAACTCGCCGGCGATGGCGCCCACGGTCGAACGCAGGCGGATCAAATCGGCGCGCGCCTCCTGGATCGAACGGCAGACCTTGGTGCCGACCTCGATCTGCGAGCGCAGGAATTCGGGGCTGACTTGGCCGGGCAGCGCCGCCTGACATTTGGCGAGAAGCGCGGCGGGTTGCTCCTGCGCAAGGTTGCGCGTCTCCTTGTCGACGAGGAGATATTCCTCCTCGATGCCGATGGTGAAGCTCGGTTCGCGAATGGCCATCAGAGAGCGCTCCCAAGCACGACGCCAACGAGATAGGCCATCGCCGCGGCGACAATGCCGATGCTGAAGGTCTCGAGACCGGCGCGCCACCAGGGCATCGGCGACCAGCGGCTCCGCATGGAGCCGATCAAGAAGAAGGTGAGCCCGGTCATCGCCGTGGAGAGTTCGATGGAGGTGGGGAGGCCGAGAACAAACGGAATGAGGGGAACCGAGCCGCAAATCACGAAGGCGAGAAAGGTGGTGAAGGCGGCGCGGGCGGACGAGCGGTTGATCGGCGGCAGCCCATGCTCTTCCGTCATCATGGTCTCGATCCAGCGCTCGCGCTTGCCGGTGATGACCTTGACGGCGGCGTCCAGTGCTTCGCCTTCGAAGCCCTTGGCGCGAAAGATCTGCCTGATCTCCTCGCGCTCGCCCTCCGGCGCCTGTTCGACATGGCGCTCTTCCATGAGGCGGACATGCTCATATTCCTCGGCTTCGGCCTTGCTGCCGGAATAATTGGCGGCCGCCATGGAGAAGCCGTCGGCGAAGAGATTGGCCGCGCCCAGGATGAGCAGAGCCTTGGTGGAGAGGTCGGCCCCGACCACGCCGGCCACCACCGCAAAGGTCGTCACCGTGCCGTCAATGCCGCCATAGACCCAATCGCGCAAATAGCTCGCCTTCGGGCCTTGCGCGAGGCGATGGGCGATCTCGGCCGGGTGGTGGCTGTGTTCGAGATGCCGGGGATCCAAGGGAGGTTCCTCTTTCGAGGGTCAGCTATTTGGCATGGTCTTAACGCGGAAACAACGTTACCTAGCCACAACTCTATGAAAAGCTTATATAGCCGTGAGCTTTCAGGAGAGTTTCGAGATGAGCGTGCGTTGGAGTCCAGAAACCTGGCGGAACAAGCCGGTCGAGCAGGCCCCGGTCTATCCGGATTTGGGCCAGCTTGCGGACGTTGAGGCTCAGCTTAAGACCTTTCCGCCGCTGGTTTTTGCAGGCGAGGCGCGCAGTCTGAAGGCGAAGTTGGCGCAAGTTGCGCAAGGCGAGGCCTTCCTGCTGCAGGGCGGCGATTGCGCCGAGAGCTTCGCCGAGCATGGCGCCGACAATATTCGCGACTTCTTCCGCGTGTTCCTGCAGATGGCGGTGGTGCTGACTTTCGCCGGCGGCGTGCCGGTGGTGAAGCTTGGCCGCGTCGCCGGGCAGTTCGCCAAGCCGCGCTCCTCGGGGACCGAGGAGCTGAACGGCAAGTCGCTGCCGAGCTATCGCGGCGACATCGTCAACGCCACCGAGTTCACCGAAGCCGCGCGCACGCCAGACCCGCAGCGCATGCTGATGGCGTACCGCCAGTCGGCGGCGACGCTCAATCTGCTGCGCGCCTTCGCGCAAGGCGGCTATGCCAATCTGGAGCATGTGCATCGCTGGACGCTGGGCTTTTTGAAGGATAGCCCGGCGGGGCATCGCTATGCCGATCTCGCCGAGCATATCGCCGAGTCGCTCCGCTTCATGCGCGCTTGCGGCATCACGCCGGAGAACACGCCGCAGCTTCGCACCTCGAGCTTCTTTACGAGCCACGAGGCGCTGCTGCTCGGCTATGAGCAGGCGATGACCCGGATCGATTCCACCACTGGCGATTGGTACGCGACCTCGGGACATTTCCTCTGGATCGGCGACCGCACGCGCCAGCTCGACCATGCGCATGTCGATTATCTGCGCGGCATCAAGAATCCGATCGGGGTCAAGATCGGGCCGAGCATCGAACCCGGACGAGCTGCTCAAGCTGATCGATCTGCTCAATCCGCAGAACGAGCCCGGCCGGCTCACGCTGATCTCGCGGTTCGGCGCGGAGAAGGTCGGCAAGCATCTGCCGCAGCTGATCGGCGCGGTGAAGCGCGAGGGCAAGGTCGTGGTGTGGGCCTGCGATCCGATGCATGGCAACACCATCAAGGCGGGCAATGGTTACAAGACGCGGCCCTTCGATCTGATCCTGAAGGAGGTCGAGGCGTTCTTCGACATTCATCGCAGCGAAGGCACTCATGCCGGCGGCATCCATGTCGAGATGACGGGGCAGAACGTCACCGAATGTGTCGGCGGCGCCAAGGCTGTCACCGAGACGGACCTGTCCGATCGCTACCACACCCATTGCGACCCGAGGCTCAACGCCGATCAATCGCTCGAGCTTGCCTTCATCGTGGCCGAGCGGCTGCGGCGCGATCGCGAAGGGCGGCCAGAGCCTGAGCTTTCGATGGCGGCCGGGGAGTAGCAGGCGATCGGCCTCGTTCCGCCGCTGGACAGTTCGGCATGTGCCGCTAAGTTCACCTCATGACGAAAGAGATCACGGATAAGTTCAAGCTGGCGCTGGCGCAGCTGAACCCGGTCGTCGGCGATATTGACGGCAATATCGCCCGCGCGCGCGATGCCCGCGCCAAGGCCAAGGGCGCCGATCTGGTCGCCTATACCGAGCTCTTCCTCACCGGCTATCCGATCGAGGATCTGGTGCTGAAGCCTGCCCTGCAGCGCGCCGCGCGCGAGGCCTGCGAGGCCTTGGCGAAAGATACTTCGGACGGCGGCCCCGCCATGCTGATCGGGCTGCCCTGGGCGGAAGGACCCTTCGTCTATAACGCCATGGCGCTGCTCGATCATGGGCGCGTGGAGGCGATCCGGTTCAAGACCAATCTGCCGAATTACGGCGTGTTCGACGAGAAGCGGGTGTTTGCTCCCGGGCCTTTTCAGGATCCGATCGCGTTTCGCGGGGTCAATATCGGCGTGCCGGTCTGCGAGGATATTTGGAGCGAGGAGGTTTGCCGCGCCATGGCCAAGGCCGGCGCCGAACTCCTGATCGTGCCCAACGGCTCGCCCTATTGGATGGACAAGCAGGACCAGCGTTATCTGGTCGCGGCCGCGCGGGTGCGCGAGACCGGATTGCCGCTCGCTTACGTCAATCAGTTCGGAGGGCAGGACGAGCTCGTGTTCGACGGTGCATCGTTCGTGCTCGATCGCGCGGGCGAGACCGCCGTGCAGATGCCGGCCTGGGAAGAAGCGGTGGTCACGACCGATTGGCAGCGCGGAAGCAAAGGCTGGGACTGCAAGAAGGGGATGATCGCGGAGATCGAGGAGGGCGACGCCGCCAACTATCTCGCCTGCGTCACGGGCTTGCGCGATTACGTCAACAAGAATGGATTTCCCGGCGTGGTGCTCGGGCTCTCCGGCGGCGTCGACTCCGCGCTGTGCGCTATCCTGGCGGTGGACGCGCTCGGAGCGAAGCGCGTGCATTGCGTGATGCTGCCTTATCTCTACACCAGCAATGAGAGTTTGAACGATGCCGCGGAGCTCGCGGCCAATCTCGGCGTGCGCTACGACATCCTGCCGATAAACGCAGCGGTCGAGGGCCTGTCGAAAAGCTTCGCCGCCATGACCGACAAGGGCGGCGCTGACGCCACGGAAGAGAATTTGCAGGCGCGCGCGCGCGGCACGCTGCTGATGGCGATCTCCAACAAATATGGGCCGATGGTGATCACCACCGGCAACAAGTCGGAGGTCTCGGTCGGCTATGCCACGCTCTATGGCGACATGAATGGCGGCTTCAATCCGGTGAAGGATTTGTACAAAGGTCAGGTCTATGCGCTGGCCCGCTATCGCAACAACGCCAGGCCGAAGACCTGTTTGGGGCCGGAGGGCGCGGTGATCCCGGAAAATATTCTGACCCGCGCGCCGACGGCGGAACTGAAAGCCAATCAGCTCGATCAGGACACGCTGCCGCCATATCCTGAGCTCGACGACATCTTGAATTGCCTGGTCGAGATGGAGATGCCGCTTGCCGAGATCGTGGCGAGGGGACACAAGGCGGAGACGGTGAAGAAAGTCGAGCGCATGCTCTATCCGGCGGAGTATAAGCGCCGGCAGTCCGCGCCGGGGGTCAAGATCACGGCCAAGAATTTCGGCCGCGATCGCCGCTATCCGATCACCAACAAATTCCGAGAGAAGCTCTGTGACATGACGGTCACTGTTCGATTCGCGCCGAGCCCGACCGGCCGGCTGCATGCCGGCAATATTCGCACCGCGCTGCTCAACCATCTGTTCGCGCGGAAGATGGGCGGGCGCTTGCTGTTTCGGCTGGACGACACCGACGTCGAGCGATCGACGGAAGTCTTCGCCCGCGGGATCGAGGAGGATCTCAATTGGCTCGGGATCGACTGGGCGGCGCGTTACCGCCAGTCCGAGCGTTCCAAGCTGTACGATGCCGCCGTCGAAAAGTTGAAAGCATCGGGGCGGCTCTACCCGGCCTACGAGACCCCCGAAGAGTTGGAGCTGAAACGCAAACGCCAACTCGCGCGGGGACGCCCACCGGTCTATGACCGCTCGGCGCTGAAGCTCACCGACGAGGATCGCGCCGCGCTGGAGGCGAAAGGGCGTCAAGCCGCATTGGCGCTTCAAGCTCGAAACGCGCGATGTGGTGTGGGACGATCTGGTGCGCGGGCGAGCAGCATGTCGATGCCGCCTCGCTGTCCGATCCGGTGCTGGTGCGCGCCGACGGCACCTATCTCTATACGCTGCCGAGCGTGGTCGACGACATCGATCTCGGCATCACCCACGTGATCCGCGGCGAGGATCATGTCGCCAACACCGCGCCGCAAATCCAGTTGTTCGAGGCGCTCGCCGCCACGCCGCCGGCGTTCGGGCATCACAGCCTGCTGGTCAGCGCCGACGGACATGCGCTGTCGAAGCGCGACCGCGCGATTGCGATCTCCGGCTTGCGCGAGGAGGGGCTCGAGGCGATGAGCGTGGCGAGCTATGTCTCGGCGATCGGCACGTCCGACCCCATCGTGCCGCATGGAAGCGTCGATGAGCTGGTCGAGCTGTTCGGCTTTGAGAAATTGTCGCGGGCGCCGGCGCGATTCGATGCGGACGAGCTCCGGGCGCTGAATGCCAAGCTGCTGCACATGCTGCCCTATGAGGCGGTCGCGGATCGGCTGAAGGCGATGGGTGTCGGCGGCGGTGAAGCGTTCTGGAACGCGGTGCGCGGCAATCTCGCTGTGCTCGGCGATGCGGAAGGGTGGTGGCGGATCGTCAATGCGACGCATCGAGCCTGAGATCGCCGATCGCTCGCTTTGCGCGACGGCGGCCGCGCTCTTGCCGCCCGAGCCCTGGGACGAGGGGACTTGGTCCGCCTGGACGGCTGCGGTGAAAGAGGCGACGGGCGCGAAGGGCAAAGCGCTGTTCGGACCCTTGCGGCTCGCACTCACGGGCCGTGAGCATGGACCCGAGCTGAAATCGCTGCTGCCACTCATTGGGCGAGCCCGCGCGCTGGCGCGGCTCGAAGGCAAAGGCTGCGCTGAAGCGAAGCTTACAAGCTCAACTATTGCGGCTGAGGCCGGCGGGCGTCTTCGACTTGGTGATGGTCGATTGCTGCGCTTGCGGGGCTGGGGCCGGCGCGGGGGCAGCAGGAGCGGGCGGCACTGGCTGTGCCTCGGCTTGCGGCTCGGCAGCAGGGGCCGCGGGGGCGCCGCTTCCGGTGATGCCTAGATCGAGTTGCGCAGGTGCGTGCGCCAGCCGGTGCGGCGTGCTGCTGCCGGCGCTGCTTGAGGCGCTGGAGCCTTGGCCTGAGGCGCGGGCGTGCCTTTCTTCGCGCCAGGCTTGCCTTTGACCGGCGTCGTGGCGGCGGTGGCTTCCGCGCTCTTGTTGTAGGTCTCGATGTCGGTCGGATTATATTCGGCCTGCTTGCACGAGCAGCCCTTCACATATTCCTTGCGGTATTTGAACGCGACTGGGAGATCGGCATAGGCCGAGCCGTTGAGCGAGATGGCTTGCTCGGGACCCTGACCGGGATTGCGATAGACATAAAGCTCGGCGGGGGCCGCGCAATTCGACTGGCATTCGGTCGCGTCTTGGGTCAGGTGGCCGGCATAGGTCGAATAGCTGATCGGATAAAAGAAGCCGTCGCAGAGCCGAACGCAGATCGACCGATAGCGGCCATTGGGATCGATGCTGCGATAGATCGGCTGCTCCGGCTGTTCCGGCTGAACCTCTTCGTCTCTGCCGCCGCCGAACCAGTCGAACACGCCGCCGCCTCTGCGCTGGGGCGCCGCCGCGGCGCCGCTACAGCCGTTGCGAGCGAGCGCATCTTGCAGCTCGGCTTGACGACGCTTGCTGCCGCCACCGCCGCGCAGAGCGTCGCGCTGTTGCTGCAGCTGTGAGAGCTGGCGCCCGGCATCTTCCATGCGGCTATTCATGCTGATGCATTTTGGGCTGCGAACCAGGCCGCGGCCGAAGATGAAGATGCTTTCGAAGCACCCTGCGTCTTCCATCGAGGCGTGGGTGCCGTCATAGACTTTCTGCAATTGGGCAATTTGGCCCTGGATGGCTGCCAAGTCGTCGCCACCGACCGCCTCCGCCGGCACTCGGCGCGCTCGCGAGTTCGCGCTGGAGCTGGAGGCAGCGGATCTGCTGCTCGCTCATGGGCTGGGCCAGGGTCAGACCCGTGGCGCACACGATAAACGCCCCGGCCAGGACGACCGGCACGGCGAACGCGCGCCTCATCTCGCTCTGAATGCCCAAGCTCCCACCCCGTCTTTAAAGAAGTCCGCACCGCTTATTTGGCTATTATGCGCCCTTAGGATTGGCGGTCAATGCGGCATCAATAAGATGAGCTCCTTGACGCTGTTGGGGTTTTTGCCCATAACTCGGCCCATGAGGACTAACGAGCAACCGATCCTTATGATTTCGCGCGGCATTATTACCGGCTAACAATAAGCTCGCGCGGTCGGTCCTCCTTTAACCAAGATTTACTTTCGTTGGACGCCCGCCCGGGCCTGAAAGCCAAGGGGCTTGGTCAGTGGCGCTTACGCTTTACAACACGCTCACGCGGAAGAAGGATGCCTTCGTCCCGTTGGATAAGTCCAACGTGCGCGTCTATGTGTGCGGGCCCACGGTCTACGACTTCGCCCATATCGGCAATGCGCGCCCGGTCATCGTGTTCGACGTGCTGTTCAGGCTGCTGCGGCACATCTACGGCGAGGACCACGTCACCTATGTCCGCAACATCACCGACGTCGACGACAAGATCAATGCGCGGGCGGCGCGGGACTATCCCGGACCTGCCGCTGAACGAGGCGATCGCCAAGGTCACCAAGCAGACCGAGGCGCAGTTCCATGACGATATGCATGCGCTCGGCGCGCTCGATCCGACGGTCGAGCCGCGCGCCACCGCCTATATCGAGCAGATGAAGGCGATGATCGAGACGCTGGTGAAGAACGGCAGCGCCTATGTCGCCGAGGATCATGTGCTGTTCAATGTCGGCGCCGATGCCGGATTACGGCAAATTGTCGGGCCGCTCGCTCGACGAGATGATCGCGGGCGCGAGAGTCGATGTGGCGCCCTACAAGCGCGACCCGATGGATTTCGTGTTGTGGAAGCCGTCGAAGCCGGGCGAGCCGTCTTGGCCGTCGCCTTGCGGCATCGAGGCGCCCGGGCGTCCCGGCTGGCATATCGAGTGCTCGGCGATGGCCGAAGCGCATCTCGGGCAGACCTTCGACATTCACGGCGGCGGCATCGACCTCGTGTTTCCGCATCATGAGAACGAGATCGCGCAGTCACGCTGCGCGCACGGCACGACGATCATGGCCAAGGTCTGGATGCATAACGGCTTCCTTCAGGTCGAAGGCGAGAAGATGGCGAAGAGCGCCGGCAATTTCGTCACGGTGCATGAGTTGCTGGAGGGTTGGCAGGGCTATGCGTGGCCGGGCGAGGCGATCCGATTCAACATGCTTCGCACGCAATACCGTCAGCCGCTCGATTGGACCGAAGTTGGTCTCGAACGAAGCGCACAAGACGCTTTGGGAGTGGTATGGCGATCTCGAAGGTCAAGACCCGGAGCGGGCGGCGTCTCGGGCAATGTGCTCGATGCGCTCAGCGACGATCTGAATACGCCGAAGGCAATCGCCGAGTTGCACAAGCTGCATAGCGCCGGGCATTGGGGCGAGCTTCGTGCCGACGCTGGCGCTGCTCGGATTTTCCGGTGACAAGCAGAGACTGGTCCGTGCACGTCGGTTCGTCACGATGCGAGTTCCGAGTGAGGCACCGGTCTCGATCCGAGCCAGAAGTCGACAGACAAGATCGCCGCCCGCCGTGCCGCGCGCGAGGCGAAGGATTTTGCCAAGGCCGATCGGATCCGCGATGAACTCGCATCCATGGGTGTCGTGCTGAAAGACGCCAAGGATCCGAAGACCGGCGAGCTGGTGACAACCTGGGAGGTGGCGCGATGATCAAGTTTCTCAAGGACGCGCCGTTCAAGGGCTCGCATGGCGTCTATTTCACCATCAAGATGCTGGTGATCGCGCTTGCCGTGCTGCTCGCGCTGCATTTCGTGTTCGGGGTGTTGTGATGGCCCGCGAACGACTTTCGCTTTACGACACCACGCTTCGCGACGGCGCGCAGACCTTCGGCGTCGATTTCTCGCTCGAGGACAAGCTGCTGATCGCCGGGCAGCTCGACGCGCTCGGGCTCGATTATATCGAGGCGGGCTATCCGGGCGCCAATCCGACCGACACCAAACTGTTCGCCGAGAAGCGCGATATCGGCGCGGTCAAGCTCACGGCGTTCGGCATGACCAAACGGCCCGG
This sequence comes from uncultured Alphaproteobacteria bacterium, assembly GCA_963764005.1. Lineage (GTDB taxonomy): Bacteria > Pseudomonadota > Alphaproteobacteria > Rhizobiales > Methyloligellaceae > Methyloceanibacter. The sequence continues at coordinate 342,831 of CAVXQX010000003.1, forward strand.
CCGCTCGCTCGCCAACGATCCCGGCTTCCAGGACGTGTTGGCGGCAAAATGCGACGCGATTTGTCTGGTCGCCAAGACCTGGGACTTCCATGTCGATGTCGCGCTCGGCATCAGCCTTCAGGAGAATCTCGCCGGCATCAAGGAATCGGTCGAGGCCGTGGTGGCGTCAGGCCGCGAGGCGCTGCTCGACTGCGAGCATTTCTTCGACGGCTATAAGGCGAATCCCGACTATGCGCTCTCATTGCGCCAAGACGGCCTATGAGGCCGGCGCGCGCTGGGTCGTGCTGTGCGACACCAATGGCGGCACGCTGCCCGAGGAGATCGAGGCGATCGTCACCGAAGTGGTGAAGCAGATCCCCGGCGATCATCTCGGCATCCACGTGCATAACGACACCGACAACGGCGTCGCCAATTCGCTGGCGGCGGTGCGCGCCGGCGCGCGTCAGATCCAAGGCACGCTGAACGGGCTTGGCGAGCGCTGCGGCAACGCCAATCTCACCTCGATCATCCCGACGCTGATGCTGAAGCCGGATTATGCCGAGCGCTATGAGACGTCCGTGACGCCGGAGAAGCTCCGCATGCTCACGCATGCGTCGCGCGTTCTCGATGAGCTGTTGAACCGGGCGCCGAACCGGCATGCGCCTTATGTCGGCGAAGCGGCCTTCGCGCATAAAGGCGGCATCCATGCCTCCGCCGTGCAGAAGGACCCGCGCACTTACGAGCATGTGCCGCCGGAGGCGATCGGCAACACGCGGAAGATGCTGGTCTCGGATCAGGCCGGCCGCTCCAATATCCTCGCCGAGCTCGACCGCATCGGCATCAAGGTGCCGAAGGACGACCCGCGTGTCGGCACGTCTCCTCGACGAAGTGAAGGAGAAGGAGTCGCAAGGCTATGCCTATGAGGCGGCGGAAGCCTCCTTCGAGCTGCTGGCGCGGCGGATGCTGGGCAACGTGCCGCAATTCTTCGACGTGGAATCCTTCCGCGTGCTGGTCGAGCGGCGGCACAATGCCGAAGGCAAGCTCGTCACCGTGTCGGAGGCGACGGTCAAGGTCCGCATCGACGGCGAGACGGTCATGTCGGTCGGCGAGGGCAATGGTCCGGTGAATGCGCTCGACATGGCGCTTCGCAAAGATCTCGGCCGCTATCAGAGCTACATCTCCGACCTCGAACTGGTCGATTACAAGGTGCGTATCCTAACCGGCGGCACCGATGCCGTGACGCGGGTTCTGGTCGAGAGCCGGGACGGGAAGGGCAGGCGCTGGTTCACCGTGGGCGTGTCGCCGAATATCGTGGACGCGTCGTTCGAGGCGCTGATCGATTCCATCAATTACAAGCTGATCCGCGACGCCGCACCTGCGGCTTGATCAAAACTTCGCGGTGACCGCTGCTTCCGGCTCGGCGCTGCGGATCGCAGCGCGCTGATGACGGGAAGAATGTCCTTCACGCGATCCACGAGCTCGAGCTTCAATTCAAGTCCCGGCCGGATGAAGGTTTCACTCTGCATGCGCTTGAACAGCGTCAGCAGCGGATCCCAGAAGCCCTCAATATTGACGAGCACGATCGGCTTGTTGTGACGCCCGAGCTGCGACCAGGTGAGCTGCTCGACAAATTCTTCCAGCGTGCCGAGGCCGCCCGGAAACGCCACGAAGGCCTCGGACTTGAGGAACATCAGTCTTTTCCGCTGATGCATGTCCTCGACGACATGAAGTTCCTGCGCGTCGAGCAGCATATGCTCGCGCTCGCTCAGGAAGCTCGGGATGATGCCGGTGACATGGCCGCCTTGTTGCAGCACGGTCCGGGCGATTTCGCCCATCAGCCCGAGATTGCCGCCGCCATAGACGAGGCCGATGCCGTTCTTGACGAGAATGCGGCCGAACTCGCGGGCCGCCTCGGCATAGGCCGGATTTTGGCCTGAGCCCGAGCCGCAATAGACGCAGATATTATTAAGGCCGGGGATGGGTTTTCGGCTTGTCATCGGCCCATCTCGCATTCGCCCCAAGGCCACGTCAAGAAAGGGGTAATCTGCGGCCGCGCCGGGACTTGGCATAGGGGGCGCCAATCGACTAGGTTGCGGCCCAAGACAAGACTGCCCTAAGACCCTTGCAAAACAACAGTCGCCAAAAGGAATGAGGAACATGTTCAGGAGTAAGTCTATCGCAATGATCACGGTCGCAGCGGCGCTGTTCGGCTTTGTAGGTGTCGCGATGGCCGCCGACGAGGCCGCGCCTGCTGCGCGATCAGCCGCAGCCCCAAAGCGCGGAAACGCCCGCGCCGGACCAGAACGCCTCGGGCGTGAACGACCCAAGACGAAAGACACCGCCGGTCGCGTTTACGGACGTCAATTATGAGGACGCCGGCGACGCGGGCAAGTTGACGCTGGCCGGGAAGGGCGATGCCGGAGCGCAGATCCAGCTGTTCTTCGATAACGCTCCGCTTGGCGAAGCCGCCATCGGCGAGGACGGAACTTGGAAATTCGAGTCCGACGAGAAAATGGGCCCCGGCCAGCATACGTTTCGTGCCGACCGTATCGACGGTGGCATCGTGATCGGACGCGCTTCCATCACCGTCGCGCGCATGGATCAGAAGAAGTAACAGCGCGGTCGCGCTTGGCGCGGACGCGCCCGGCGACTATATCTAAGGTCAAGGGGGGCGGCGTCAGGCGCTGCCCCCTTTTGCCGCCCGCGCCTCTAGAAACGAGCAAGATGCGAGACAGACTGCCGCAAACGCGAAGCGATGCCGTGATGCAGGCGAGAGCCGGCCATCTCAGCGTGTTGCGCGAATTGGCCCCTTATATCTGGCCCAAGGGACGTCCCGATTTGCGGATGCGCGTGGTGTGGGCGCTTCTTGCGCTGATCGTCGCCAAGGCGATCACGCTCTGCGTTCCCATCGCCTACAAGGCCATCGTCGATCTCCTGACGGGGGAAGCGAGCGGGGCGGAGCTCACGACGCTTGGGCTGGCCGCGAGCCCCATCTTCCTGATCATCGCCTATGGCGTGGGCCGCGTGCTGATGGTGCTGTTCGCGCAGTTCCGCGACGTGTGGTTCACGGTCGTGGCGCAGAACGCCGTGCGCCAGCTCGCCAATCGAACCTTCCGGCACTTACATGAACTTTCGCTCCGGTTTCATCTCGAGCGGCGCACCGGCGGCCTCAACCGGGTGATCGAGCGCGGCGTCACCGGCGTCGATACCATCGTGCGCATGGCCGTGTTGAACTCGATCCCGACCGCGGTTGAGCTGCTGATGATCGCCGGTCTGGTCGGGTATTATTTCGGCTGGATCTATGTCGTCGTGGTTCTCGCCACGGTGGGCATCTATGTCTGGTTCACGTTCTGGGCGAGCGAGCAACGCATCGCCATTCGCCGCGACATGAACGAGTCCGATACCGAAGCCCATTCCAAGGCCGTCGACAGCCTGCTCAACTACGAGACGGTGAAATATTTCGGCAACGAGGAGCTGGAGGCACGGCGCTTCGATTCCTCCATGGCCCGCTACGAGAGGGCCGCGATCCGCACCTATTCGTCGCTCGGTGTGCTCAATACCGGGCAGGCGGTGATCTTCACCATCGGCACCGTGATCTGCATGATTCTCGGCGGCGCGAGACGTCGCAAGTGGCGCGCTCACTATTGGCGGGTTCGTGATGATCAACGCCATTCTGATGCAGCTTTACCTGCCGCTGAATTTCATGGGCATGGTCTATCGCGAGATCAAGCAGGGGCTGATCGACATCGAGACCATGTTTGCGCTGCTGAACGAGCCGGCGGAGATCATCGATCGGCCCGGCGCCAAGGCGCTCGACGTCAAGAAGGGCGCGATCAAATTCGATCATGTGTCGTTCGCCTACGACCCCGAGCGGCCGATCCTGAAAGACGTCAGTTTCGAGGTGCCGGCGGGGAAGATGGTGGCGATCGTCGGACCGTCGGGCGCGGGCAAGTCGACGATCTCGCGCATTCTGTTCCGCTTCTATGAGATTGCCGGCGGCAAGGTGACGATCGACGGGCAGAACATCGCGCGATGTCACGCAAAGCTCGCTCCGCGCCGCGATCGGCATGGTGCCGCAGGACACGGTGCTGTTCAACGACACGATCGAATACAACATCCGCTACGGCAAGCCGGACGCGACGGAAGCGCAAGTCCGCGAGGCGGCGCGCAACGCTCAGATCGACAGGTTCATCATGACGCTGCCGCAAGGCTACGACGCCCTTGTCGGCGAGCGCGGCTTGAAGCTCTCCGGCGGCGAGAAGCAGCGTGTGGCAATCGCCCGGACCATCCTCAAGGCGCCGCCAATCCTGATCTTGGACGAGGCCACCAGCGCGCTCGACAGTCACACCGAAAAAGACATCCAGGACGCGCTGGAGCGGATCGCGCGCGGGCGGACCTCGCTCGTCATCGCGCATCGGCTTACGACCGTGGTCCATGCCGACAATATCCTCGTGCTCGACCAAGGCGAGATCGTCGAGCAGGGCACGCATCTCGAGTTGCTGGCACGCGGCGGGCTCTATGCGAGCCTTTGGACGCGTCAGCGCGAGGCCGACGAGGCGCGGGAGCGGTTGGCGCTCGTGCTCGACGAGCCGGAGCCGGAATCGCGGGCCGCCGATCGTCTCGAAGAAGAAGCGCTGGCGAGCCATTGATCATCGCCCAAGGAGGCCCATGGACGACCGACATAGCGTAATCGACAGCATCAGGGGCGCCTTCGTGCCGATCCATCCCGATGGACGCAAATTCGTGTTCGGGGCGGCGGGGGTCACGCTGCTTTTGTTCTTACTGGCTGGGCCGCTCGGTTGGCTTGGCGTCATCGCCACGGCCTATTGCGCCTATTTCTTTCGCGATCCGGAGCGGGTGACGCCGAAGCGCCCCGGGCTCGTCGTCAGCGCGGCGGATGGGCGGATCGCGGGTTTGGGCAAGGTCGCTTCCGCCGCCGGAACTTGGGCTTGCGGGGTCGCCCGCGACGCGCGTCTCGGTGTTTCTCTCGGTGCTCGACGTGCATATCGTTCGCGCCCCGGTCGGCGGCAAACTGGTTCGCGCGACCTACGTGCCCGGCAAATTCCTCAACGCCGAGCTCGACAAAGCGAGCGAGGAGAATGAACGGTTGGCGCTGGTGATCGAGATGCCGACAGGCGACAAGATCGGGCTCGTGCTGATCGCCGGGCTGATCGCGCGGCGCATCGTGACATTCGTCAAAGAGGGGGATAGCGTAGAGGCGGGGCAGCGTATCGGGCTGATCCGCTTCGGCAGCCGCGCCGATGTTTATTTGCCGGATGCGGCCAAGCCTCTGGTCGAGATCGGCCAGATTGCGGTTGGCGGCGAGACGGTGTTGGCCGAGTTTTAAGAGGTCGTCGAATGTTCCCGCCTTTCGATCCAGAGCGTGACGACCGCAAGCGTCGGGCCTTCGTATTCGCCCGCGGGCAGGTGCCGGTCCGGGTGCTGATCCCGAATATCTTCACGCTGCTCGGACTTTGCGCCGGACTGACCGCGATCCGCATGGCGATCGAGCATCGCTGGGATGTCGCGGTCGCGATGCTGGTGTTCGCGGCGTTTCTCGACGGCATCGATGGGCGCATCGCGCGGCTGTTGAAGGCGTCGTCGCGTTTCGGCGCCGAGCTCGACAGTCTCGCCGATTTCGTCAATTTCGGCGTGGCGCCGGCGATCATCATGTTCAATTGGGCGCTCGACGATCTGCACTCGATGGGATGGATTGCCGTGCTGGTGTTCGCGGTCTGCGCCGCGCTCCGGCTCGCGCGATTCAACGTGGCGCTCGAGCGCACCGATCTTCCGGCGTGGAAGAACAGCTATTTTGTCGGCGTGCCGGCGCCGGCCGGCGCCATTATTCTCTTGCTGCCGATCTATGCGCAAGATCTCGGTATCCACGTGCCGATCCTGACGCCGCTGGTGTTGATCTATACGCTCGCCATCGCGCTGCTCATGGTGAGCAAGGTGCCTACCTTCTCGGGCAAGCTGATCGGGCAGAAAATTCCACGCGAGAATGTGCTTCCCGTCTTCGTGCTGGCGGCGTTCTTCATCGGCGTGCTCGTCACCTATCCGTCGCTGACGCTGGCGGTGGGGTCGGTGCGTCTATCTCGCCTTCATCCCGGTCAGCGCCTATCGCTATTTCCAGCTCGAGCGGCGCGATGCGGTGAATGCCAAGGCCGAAGCCGCCAAGGCTGCGCTGCGGGAGGCGACCAAAGCCGGCACCGTCGAGGCCTTTCCGAAGCGGAAGCCTGACGCTTCAAGCCGCACTGTCTAGACGCAAGCGTCGCTTTCGCCAGGCGGCAGCACGCCGGTGACGTCGTAGATCAGGCCGCCGGGCGCCAGCGATTGATCGAGCCGCGCGCGGCCAAGCTCCATGATTTCGTGGTGTCTGACTGCGAGCACGATGGCCTGAAATTTTCCGCCCGGTAGTTTGTCTTCGATCTTCACGCCATATTCGTGCAGCGCGTCGTCCTTGTCCGCGACGGGATCGTAGATCACCACCTCGACGAAGCCGGCAAGCTCCCGCACCAGATCGGCGACCTTGGTGTTGCGGGTGTCGGGGCAATTCTCCTTGAAGGTGAAGCCCATCACCAGCACGCGGGCGTCGTCCATCTTGATCTTCCGCTTCAGCATCGCCTTGATGACGTCGCGGGCGACGAAGCTCGCCATGCCGTCATTGATGCGGCGGCCGGCCAGAATCATTTCGGGGTGGAAGCCGATGGATTGCGCCTTGTGCGTCAGATAATAGGGATCGACGCCGATACAGTGACCGCCAACAAGCCCCGGGCGGTAGGAGTGAAAATTCCACTTCGTGCGCAGAGGCTTTCAGCACCTCGCGCGTATCGAGGCCAAGGTCCTTGAACAGCATGGCGAGTTCGTTGATCAGAGCGATGTTCACGTCGCGCTGAATGTTCTCGATCACCTTGGCGGCTTCCGCTACGCGGATCGAGGTCACGCGATGGGTGCCCGCCGTGATGACGCTGCCATAGACGCGATCGACGAGTTCGGCCGCTTCCGGCGTCGAGCCAGAGGTGACCTTGACGATGTCGGGCAAGCGGTGCTGGAGATCGCCGGGATTGATGCGCTCTGGCGAATAGCCGGCGAAGAAATCCTGGTTGAAGACGAGGCCGGAGGCGCGCTCCAGAATGGGCACGCAAACTTCTTCGGTGGCGCCGGGATAGACCGTGGATTCATACACGACCACGTCGCCGGGACGGAGCGTCTTGCCGACCGTCTCGCTCGCGCGCATCAGCGCGGTGAGGTCCGGCCGCTTCGCCTGATCGATCGGGGTCGGCACGGTGACGATATAGAAATTGCAGGCTCTCGAGCGCCTTCGGGTCGGCGCTGAAGGAGAGCGTCTTGGCGGCGGCGAATTCCTCGTCGGTGACCTCGCCGGTGCGGTCCTTGCCAGCGCCAAGCTCGGCGACGCGGGAATTATTGACGTCGAAACCGGTGACGGGGAAGCTCCGCGCCAGATAGACGGCGAGCGGCAGCCCGACATAGCCTAGGCCGACGATGCCGATGCGCACATTTTCGAGGCTCGGCAATAGGCTTGCCGATTTCGCAGCTCCCGGCTCAATCAGAGATTGGTCGTTCATCGGTGGTTTCCGCCCCTTCTGTCTCTTTTGGCTTAGCATTTCGGCGGGAATGGCGCAAAGCCATGCGACTTTCCGGCGCTCGCGGGTTTCCTCAAAGCCCTCAAGGTGCTAAGGCCGAGGGCGAAAAAGGACGGTCCCAGAATGAAGCAAACGCTTTCAACCTATCTCCAGCAGCTCGAGGCCGAGAGCATCCAGATTATGCGGGAAGTTGCGGCGGAATTCCGCCATCCCGTGATGCTGTATTCGATCGGCAAGGACTCCTCGGTCATGCTGCATCTGGCGATGAAGGCGTTCTATCCGTCGAAGCCGCCATTCCCGCTGCTGCATATCGACACGACGTGGAAGTTCCGCGAGATGATCCAGTTTCGCGATGCCGAGGCCAAGCGGCTCGGACTCGAGTTGCTGGTGCATACCAACGAGCAGGGCGTGCGCGACGGCATCTCGCCGATCACCCATGGCAGCGCGCTCTATACCGACACCATGAAGACGCAGAGCCTGAAGCAGGCGCTCGAAGCCGGCGGCTACGACGCGGCGTTCGGCGGCGCGCGCCGCGACGAGGAGAAGAGCCGCGCCAAGGAGCGCATTTTCTCTTTCCGCAACGCTGCGCATGCCTGGGATCCGAAGCGGCAGCGGCCTGAGCTTTGGCATCTCGCCAACACCCATGTGAAGCCTGGCGAGAGCATGCGGGTGTTCCCGCTGTCGAATTGGACCGAGCTCGATGTGTGGACCTACATTCATCTGGAGAATATCCCGGTGGTGCCGCTGTATTTCGCCGCGATGCGTCCTGTCGTCGAGCGGAGCGGCATGCTGATCATGGTCGATGACGAGCGGCTGCCGGTCGATCCCGGCGAGAAGCCGCAAATGCGCAACATTCGCTTCCGCACGCTTGGGTGCTATCCTTTGACCGGCGCGATCGAGTCGAAGGCGACGACGCTGCCACAAATCATCGAAGAGCTGGTCGTCGCGCGTTCTTCGGAGCGGCAAGGGCGCGTCATCGACCACGATCAGTCGGGCTCGATGGAGAAGAAGAAGCAAGAGGGCTATTTCTGATGCAGCATTTGAGCCTGGTCGAAACCTCCGGCGAGGACGCGGAAGCGCGGTTGAAAGCCCGGCTCGATGCGGAGGAGCATCGCGGGCTGCTTCGCTTTCTCACCTGCGGCAGCGTGGATGACGGCAAGAGCACGCTGATCGGCAGGCTGCTCTACGATGCGGCTCAAGTCTACGAGGATCAGCTCAAGACGGCGGAGCACGATTCCAAGCGTTCGGCTGGCGGCACCGGCGGCGCGCTGGATCTTGCTTTGCTGGTCGATGGGCTTCAGGCCGAGCGCGAGCAGGGCATCACCATCGACGTCGCCTATCGCTATTTCTCGACGCCGCGGCGGAAATTCATCGTCGCCGATACGCCGGGCCATGTGCAGTACACGCGCAACATGGCGACCGGCGCCTCAAACTGCGATTTCGCCGTGCTTCTGATCGATGCGCGGCTCGGCGTGCTCACCCAAACGCGGCGGCACGCCTGCATCGTGTCGCTGCTTGGCATCAAAAAGGTAGCGCTCGCCGTGAACAAGATGGACCTGATCGATTTCGATCAGGTGCGGTTCGACCAGATCGTCGAGGACTTCAACAAGTTTCGCCGCACCGCTCGGCTTCGAGCAAGTCACTTGCATTCCAGTCTCGGCGCTCAAGGGCGACAACGTGCTGAACCCGAGCGCCCATATGCATTGGTATCACGGGCCGACGCTGCTCGGACATCTCGAGACTGTGGACATCACACGGAGCGTCGAGGGCAAGCCGTTCCGTTTCGCCGTGCAATGGGTGAACCGTCCGCATCTCGATTTCCGCGGCTATAGCGGCACGGTGTCGAGCGGGGAGATCAAGCCAGGCGACGAAGTGGTGATCCATCCTTCCGGCAGGCGCGTGCATGTGGCGCGCATCGTCGTGGAGGAGGGCGATCTCGATGTGGCGCGGGAAGGCGACGCGGTGACGATCGTTTTCGCCGAGGAGGTCGATGTCAGCCGCGGCGACGTGCTCTCGACGCCGGACTCGGCTCCCTCGGTCGCCGATCAGATCGCGGCCAAGGTGATCTGGTTCGATGAGGAACCGATGCTTCCGGGCCGGTCCTACGCCATCAAGACCGGCTGCCAGAACTCCACGGCCACGATTTCCAGCCTCAAATATAAGCTCAATGTCGACAATCTCGATCACGTCGCCGGCAAGACGCTGGAGCTGAACGAGGTCGGCTTGTGCAACCTTTCGACGGCAAAGCCGCTGGTGTTCGATGCTTACGCCGAGAATGTCGATACCGGCTCGTTCATTCTGATCGACCGCTTCACCAATGCGACGGTGGCTGCCGGGATGATCGAGTTTGGCTTGCGCCGCGCGACCAACATCAAATGGCAGGAGCTATCCGTCGATAAGACCGCCCGCGCCGGGCTGAAGCACCAGAAGCCTTGCGTGCTCTGGTTCACAGGGCTTTCCGGCTCGGGCAAATCCACGATCGCGAACGCGCTGGAGAAGCGCTTACACGCGCTTGGCCGGCATACTTACGTGCTCGACGGCGACAATATCCGCCATGGGCTGAACAAGGATCTCGGCTTCACCGATGTGGACCGCGTCGAGAATATCCGCCGCGTGGCGGAGGCGGCGCGGCTGTTCGTCGAAGCCGGGCCTCATCGTCATGGTGTCGTTCATCTCGCCGTTCCGCTCCGAACGCCGCATGGCGCGCGATTTGTTCCAAGAAGGCGAGTTCATCGAGGTCTATGTCGATACGCCGCTTGAAGTCTGCGAGGCGCGCGATCCCAAGGGGCTGTATCGCAAGGCGCGCGCCGGCCTGATCAGCAATTTCACCGGCATCGATTCCACTTATGAGCCGCCGGAGAACGCCGAGCTGTCGTTTGCGACCAGCCATACCAGCCCAGAAATTCTGGCCGACAAATTGCTCGAAGAGCTGAGGCGTCTTCACGTCGTTTAAGAAATAGGCCGCAGCCGCCGTTCCCCCCGATTGGTCCCTCGGAAATAGACGGCTGCGGCCCTTCCTCACTAGCTCCTTGTCTTGATGCAAGGTCTCCGAAAGGTCCGCCAACTTTTCGGGATCATGCTCTAGTCCGCCAGGCTAGCGAGGATCTTCAAGCGCTCTGTCGCCGCGACATTGCCGATGCCGGCAGCGCGTTCGTACCAGAGCTTCGCTTCTTTCTTGTCTCCAGAGACCCCGCGTACGTTGAGCGAGGCCAACACATCGGCATCGAAGGTGCGCGCGAGCTCGAAGGCGGCGCGGTCCACGCCTCGATCGGCGAGATGCCGGAACAGCAACCGGGCGCTGGCGACATCGCCTTGATCCATCAGATCGTCGGCGCGCGAGAGCAGGGAGATGTTCTCGGGCGGCATGCTCAGCACGGCCAGCTCCATAAGGGAGGACGACGAGCTCATCGCTGTTTGCTCCTGGTCGGAGGCTTGCGCATCGACGCGCAGGATGAAGTTGCGGCGCGCTTGCGGCGCGGCCTCGTCGCCGAGCAGGTACACCTCCAGAGGATAATCGCCGGAGGCCGGGGCTGTAGCAGGCTCGAACTCCGCGCCGCGGAAGGCGAGGGTGAGATTGCCGACATCCTCGTTCCTGACCATCCAACCGCCGCTCGTGTTGCGCAAACCCGAGGACAGCTTGGCATCGGCAGGGAGACCGCGGATGAGCACATAACGCGCTTGCCGGCGCGGTAGCAGCGGGGCGAGGGCGAGCTCGCGGCCATGGGAGGCGAGAATGATCTGCGGCGCCGGATCGGCGCTCGAGTGAAGCGCGGCATCGATCAGGAGCGGCGAGCGTCCGGAGGAGGGTGCCGCCGCGGCAATCAGCAGGGAATCTCCCTTGGTCTCCTGAAGCGGCCGCTGCCAGGCCACGCTCGTCGCGCGGCGCTTCAGCGTCGGGTTCTCGACATCCGGCTGCGGCTTGGCAAAACTCATCGCGGTGGCGAAGCCGAGAAATGTCAGCAGACAGGCGGACAAGAGGCTCGCCGCCACCAGCAGGTTGGCGTCGCGCTGACGTTTGCGGAAATCGTGGATCAGGGCTCGAAGTTGCGCTTCTCGCGCGGCCGCGATTGGTTTTGCCATCTCGGATTGGAGGGCGGCAAGGATGCGATGGGCGCCTTTGGGAGTGTCTGCGGTCGCTTCATCGACGCTGTCGTCGGCGAGAGCGAAAATTGAGGGCGGAATCCGGTCGCCGAGATCGTCTGCCCAATCGGGACAGCTCTCGAGGCGCAGAGTGGAAGCGGTCATGGTCTCGTGCTCCGTATGCTTGATCGAGTGGGCTAACCCCACCCTATCCATGCCCCCCATCCCCGGGCTTGGAAGCCAAGCTACTGGCTCTTAGCGCGCTGCCATTCGATGAATGATTTGAACAATGCCTCCTTCTGATCCCTGCCAAATGCTGGCGCAGCCATGCCGGCCTCGATGACCCGCTTGGGAGCGCCTTGTTGATGCTCGTTGAGCCACGCTTCCGCGGCTTTCGCCCTGATGAAGCCCGGCAACGAAGCGGCGAGATTGACGTCGCGCCATTTCGGGTGATGCCGGCCAGTCTTGAGCGTATCGATCTTGGAAAACAGCGTGGCGATATAGGACTCGCTCAGTCTTCTCGAAAGCGGGATCGTTGCTTCGATCCGCGGTGAGCAGCAATAATCCGGTCGCCACGGTCGGGAGCGTCGCCGATGCGGCGATCAAGCCCGGATAGTCATCGTGATCCAGCGAAGCCGGGAGATAAGAGGCTTCGAGCGGCCCTTCGAAACTGATCGGAACCAGATGCAGTCCGGTGCTGGAATCGAGCTTGGCCAGCAGCGGTACCGGCCTTGCACCCAACACCAAGCTCGCGGCAATGCTGCCTTGCTGCAAGGCGGCGATGGAAGCCGCGCCATCGAGCGCTACCGGTTTGATCTGCAATGTCGAGCGCCGTGAAGAGACGCGCTCCGGTGATTGCGGAGCCGCTGCCCTCCGGCCCAAGATTTACGGCCTTTCCTGCAAGGTCGCTCAAGCTCGCAATGTCGGGTCGCGCAACGATATGGATTTCCTGGGGTCCGAAACTCGCGACCAGCCGCAGACGTCCGGCCCGGAGCGGCTCTTCATCGCGGGCGGCATAGAGCGCGTCGGTGGCCACGAAAGCGAGTGACGTGTCGGGGGTCTCCAGCAGCCGCTCGATATTGCGAAGGCCGCAATCGCCCTGGGCTGCCGCCACGCCGAAATCAGCCTTGGCGGGAACGAGGCCTGCCATATCGCGCGCGAGCAGAATTTCCGATCCGCCCGCATCGCCGGACGCGATGGAGAGCGCCGTGCCGGCATCGGCCTGTCCCAGGAAACTGGTGACAAGGATGGAGGCGAGCGCAAGGCGCGCCAGATTTTGCACTGAACGCAACGACATGACACTGTTCCCTCTCGGCGCGAGCGGATGTTTTCATCCTGCTCCCACCGATTTTGCGTCGCCCCGTTTCGTCCGTGCCCAGGACTTTCAAGGCGTTTTTATTGTTCGGTTAACAAACTAGACCGCGACTTGGGCGCCATGTCGGCTTGATTGCGGCGAAGCGTGGGCCGACAGCTCTTGCATCATGCGCGCATAGAGCCTGAAGGCGAGGCGGTCGAAGCCGAGATGCGCCGCGATGGCGCTCGGCAGAATGAAGCGGGCATAGAGCCTACGCAGGATTTCCGCGCGTTTTTTCTCGTCGAGCGCGTTGAGGAGGGTGGGGGCGAGCGCATAATAAAGCGCGATATTCGCGCGGCCGTCCGGCGTTCCGGCTAAAATATCATCGCGGTAGCGGCGGAGCGCGCGGAGCTCGAAGCAATTGTCGGGAAGTCCGAGCACCTCGCAGCACGCGGAGGTGATAAAGCAGCCTTTCGGCGGCACGCATTGTTCGTCTTCAAAGCCTTTTTCCAGGATATCGCGCTGCGATACCGCCCAGGTCAATCGCCTTGCGGAGGGCCTCGCAATTGAGCTTGAAACGGCACTCCTCGGTCGAGCCGAGCTTGATCGACATTTCGATCTCGGGCTCGGATTCGAAAAAGGGGCTTGCAGGCGAGCGGCAGCACGATCGAGACCTTGTCGTCATGGATGTCGGTGCAGACGCCGCAAAGCGGCTCATCGACGGCAACGACCCCGGCCGAGGTTCGCACCAGCAGGCGGTTCTCGGGCTGGATCAGAAATTTCTTCGGCAGCGGCGTCTTGTCCGGATTGCCATAGACGACGAGCTTGCCTTCGAAGCTGGCCCCGACCTGGACTTCGGCATGCAGATCGCAATGGCTTGGATCGAGAAAGGCGATTTGGCTGATCTTGGCGCCGGCTTGGGTATTGGTGGCGAGGGCGACCCAAGGCGGCACGGGCTGGGTCGCGAAGCATTCAGCGGGCTTGGCGAAGGCATGAGGCGGCAGGCGCAAGGCGGCCGTACCGGCAAGGATCAACCCGATGGCCCGGCGTCGCGTGTTCAGCAGCATTGAGTCCCCGTTGGTTGGCTTAACATCGAAAGGCAAATTGTCCGAAATCCTCGATTCGATCACGAGGATAAGGGGTCTCAGCCAAGCGTGATCTCGATTTAGCAGGTGCTTGGTTGGGGGACTAGGATTCGAACCTAGACTGGCGGAGTCAGAGTCCGCTGTCCTACCGTTAGACGATCCCCCAATTGCCTCTCAACCTAAGGCGTCTGGGCTTTGCTGGCTTCGCGCAAAGCGGGCGCGTCAGCCATGCGTTCTTGCCGCAGTTCCTGATCCTTGGCAAGGCTGGCCAATTCCACAGCATTCTAAGGCTATTTCTCACCAATCGTTTAACTCTATGCCGCAGGATGGAATGGGGTCCAATCCCTGCGAACCATTTCTGTAGCCGATACGGGCCCAACGGGTCCGGAATGAAATCATGCAGACGACGACGCTCACACCTACCGCCGAACGTCTCAGCGCCGCTTTGAAGGCGCTCAGGATGACGCATGAGCATGACGGCGATCAGAGCGACAAGAAGGCCTACGCCGCCAAATGCCTCAAAGTGGTGTTGGCGCAGTTGTTCGAAGACGGCGTGCCGCAAGAGTTGCTACAGCCGCTGATCGACCTTCAGGCAGGCCTGGTGCATAAGCCCAAAGCGGCCGAAACGCCCGCCGAGCGGGAGCGGCGACGCGGGCGTGGCCCGAGCGAAACCTTGCTGGCGCGTGTCTCCGCCGTGATCGATCTCCTGGTCCGTGCGGGCTATGAGGAAAGCGAGGCCGCGCAGATCATCATGCGCAGGCTGATCGCCTCAGGCGTGCCGGCACCAGTCAAGGGCGGCGACGCGCGAGGCTGGAAGCGTCTCCTCGAATGGCGGGCCGATCTCCTCTACGGGCTCGCCTCGGAGGAGGGGAAGGCCGAGTATGAGGGATTCACGACCGACCTGGAGAAGATTCCAGCAGGCGAGCGGGTGCAGCGCGTGCTCGACGAAAAAATGTGGGATCGCCGGCGGCTACCGCGCGGCTAGAGTCTGCCGTCCACCCCCAATCTTGAAGCGGATCGGCTAGCGATCGCCATTACCGGAGAATCGCCGAGGTGGAAAGAACCTCGGCCGGGTTTACCCGGCCGAGGTTTGGCAATGCCGTCAAAAAGAAGTTCAGGCGTTAGCTCGTCAGAAACTGACTAAGCTCAATCCACCTATTTCAGCGGCGTCGCTGCAACTTGCTGGTCGTGATGGAAGCATCCACCCAGGCCGATCGTCGCCGTGATGATGATGGCGCAGGCAATAAGAACACGCATGGTTAGTCCCCCGTTCGTTGGTTTATTCTGGGACTCACCTTATAGCGTTTCGTCGAAAATGTTTGTGACTCTTTGGTCACAGTGGAGAGATTTCGTGCTCTCGGCGACGGGCCGGTTCAGCTAAAAAAACGGCTCATCTGGTGACTATATATATTTGATTTTCAATCACTTTTCTAGCTCTCGAAACGCGCCTGGTTTGGTTGCGCCCCTAGAGGCCAGCTGCAAAAACTCATCGTCGCGCGATTAAGCCAAACAGCGAAGAAGAGCGCGGTGGGACTCACTTGGAAGCCCGGAAGCAACCGAGTCTTTCGGTAGTTTGCCGAAATTGGCGGAAATTCAAGGGTGGTGCGCCCGGCACGGCTCGAACGTGCAACCCCCAAATTCGAAGTCTGGTGCTCTATCCGTTGAGCTACGGGCGCGCCCGCACAGAATAAGAGCGAAACCGCCGTAAGGCGATTTCGCTCTGAGATCTTCTTGAGAATCAGTCGTCTAGCGACGACTGGCGAGTCGGCTAATAGCAATAATCCCAGTAGCCGTTGATCATTGCGGGGTCGGACCAATACCAGCAAAGATTGGATGCAGGCGCGACCGGTGCGATGCCGACGGCGCCGACGGCCAGCACGGTTCCGAGCGCCACGCCGGCGACGAAATTGCCGTAATAGGGCCTCCGGTTCCAACCGCGGACGGGGCGAACGACCACCACCCGCTTATTCACGTAGGTCTTGTTGACGTAAGTGCGCTTAACGACAGTGTTCTTCTGGCCCCTGGTCACGACGGTCTTGTTGCCACCTGGTCCGCGCACGACCGTTCGATTGCGCCGCCGCCGCCGCCGCCGCCGCCGTGCCGAGCCTGATTGCCTTTGCCCTTACCGCCGCCGCCTTGTCCAACTTGGATCAGGAGCTGTCCGGCGGTCGAAGAATGGTCGAGCACGCTCGCGCCGCCGACGCCGGCAAAGGCATAATTGGCCTGGCGCGGTCATGGTGACGGCAAAAGCCGCGGCCACGACGACGGAAAGCGCGGAACGCAACGGAGCCCAGCCTTTGCGGCGGGCGCCATGTTTCGTTTCAAATGTCATGTTGGAAGTCCTCCAGAGATAATGCAAAGCGATCCTGTCTAGACAATCCTTAGCGCTTCCGTTCGCAGGACGAGGAATCGGGTGCGAAAGCGCCAATTCGCCGGATGGCCAAGTCATAGGCTATCAAAACCCGGAAGGTGGCAGCGCGATGGCACGGCAATCAAATCCAATCGAAGGATAGCAACGACGACCTCAGACTTGGCTCGCGACTTCCGCAATGCTCATAACACCCCAGGGAGGAAAGCGTTCGGATGTGGAAATCAGCTTTACCTCCCTCTAGAGATTGCTAGATTGGTCCCATCGTATCATGCCGCGGCCGCCTCGCCCGAGGCAGGAGTTCGGCGGTTCGCGCGGTTTAGAGGTTCATTACCGTGACTGAGCCGAGCGGAATTCCCCGCACGGCTGCCACGGCTCCGCGTGACGCCAATGCCATGCGGAGCGAGACCGAATGCAATGGAGGCGGCACAACGCCCGATGTGGCGCGGGTGCTGCTGGGCGCGCCGGCGCAAGGTCTCGGGGCGGCAGCAAGGGGCGAAAACGATCGAGGCACGCCGAACCGCGGGCCTGCCGCCAAGGTGTATGGCGCACTCGATCTCGGCACCAATAATTGCCGCCTGCTGGTCGCCAGGCCCTCGCGGCGCGGTTTTCTCGTCATCGACGCCTTCTCCCGGATCATCCGGCTTGGCGAGGGCGCGTTGCGCTCAGGCAGGCTATCGGATGCCGCCATGGACAGGACCGTGGATGCCTTGCGGGTCTGCTCGGATAAGATGCGGCGGCGCGGCGTGTCGCGCTCGCGACTGATTGCGACGGAAGCCTGCCGCATCGCCGAAAATAGCGGCGAGTTCATCGAGCGGGTGAGGAACGAGACGGGCCTCTCTCTTGAGATCGTCAGCCGGGAAACCGAGGCCAAGCTTGCGGTCTCGGGCTGTGCTTCGCTGATCGACAGAAATGCCGATTGGGCGCTGGTGTTCGATATTGGCGGGGGCAGCTCCGAGCTGATCTGGCTCGACTTGAGCAATTTGCAGCGTCCTTGGCGCCGGTCGCTGTTCGATCGGCTCGACGTGCAGAATTCCATCGCGGCGTGGACATCGTTGCCGGTCGGCGTCGTCAGCCTCGCCGAACGCCATGGCGGGCGCGACGTAACCCCTGAGGGGTATGAGGCCATGGTGCGCGATGTGATGCAAAGCCTCGCCGCGTTCGAAGAAGAACACCGCTTTGGCGAGCGCACGAAAGGACGCGGCGTGCATTTCCTCGGCACGTCAGGAACGGTCACGACGATCGCCGGCATTCATCTGGCGCTTCCGGTCTATGAGCGGTCGCGCGTCGATGGTTGCTGGCTCGGTGCCGGCGATGCCCGCGAGGTCTCCGACAAGCTGCTCGCCATGAGCTATGCCCAGCGCGCGGCGCAGCCTTGCATCGGACATGAGCGCGCCGATCTCGTGCTGGCGGGCTGTGCCATTCTCGAGGCCCTGCTCAGGATCTGGCCGTGCGAGAGATTGCGCGTGGCGGATCGGGGCTTACGCGAGGGTATTCTTGCGACCTTGATGGCCGAGGATGGCCATGACCGCCGCCCCGGTCAGCGCAAGCCGGACGAGCGCGCCTCACGTTGAACTTGTTTACTCCGGCGGGGCTTGGCTTGGACTTGTGACCGGCTTGCCGCGGCCGGACAGCGTTGCGCCGGCGTTCTTGGGCAGCTGCGCGAAAACCAAGGTCGAGGTGAGCGCGATCAACGCCACCACGATGAAGGCCGCCGCGAAATCGCTCACCGAGACTTGAGTCGTTTCGTGCCAATAGCGCTCGAACTCGAGCACGAGGGCTGCGGCCGCGACGCCTGCCGAGAGCGACAATTGCTGCGCCACGCTGGCAAAACTCGTGGCTTGGCTCATATTGGCTTGCGCGATGTCGGCATAAGCCAAGGCATTGATCGAGGTGAATTGCAGCGAGCGGAAGAAGCCGCCCGCAAGCAGCACCGCAAGAATGACGAAGTGCGGGGTCGATAGTTGGAATGTCGCCGCCGCCGCGATAAACGCGCAACTGATGAAGGCGTTGATGAGCAGCACGCGCCGGAAGCCGAAGCGGCGCAAAATGGGTGCCGCCGTCGTCTTCATGGTGATGGCGCCGACAGCGCCGGCAAAGGTGAGCATGCCGGATTGAAATGGCGTCATGCCGAAGCCGAGCTGGAACAGGAGCGGCATGAGGAAGGGCATCGAACCGATGCCGATACGATAGAGGAAGCCGCCGACGACGCTCGCGTAAAAGGTCTCGATCTTGAGCAGCCGAAGATTGATCAAGGGCGCGGGAATTGCCTTGGCATGGCGCACATAGAGATAGCAAAACACCACGCCGATCACGATCAAGCCGGGAGGTACGTAGCTCGGCAGCAGGTCCTGGCCGATGGTGGTGAAGCCGAAAGCGAGGCCGGACAGGCCGATACCAGAGAGGAAAAATCCTTTCAGATCGAGCGGCGGCAGATTGTCCTCGCGAAAATTGCCGACATAGCGGCTGGCGAGGATGACGCCCACGATGCCGATCGGAATGTTGATCCAGAAGATCCACGGCCAATCGATATAGGTGGTGATGAAGCCGCCGAGCGGCGGTCCGATCACCGGGCCGAGCATGGCGGGGATGGTGAGCCAGGCGAGCGCGGAGATCAGCTCGGCCTTGGGCACGGTGCGCAGGATGACGAGCCTGCCGACCGGCACCATCATGGCGCCGCCCATGCCTTGGATGATGCGGTAGAGCACGAAATCGGGGAGCGAGTGCGCGAAGCCGCAAGCGGCAGAGCCGAGGGTGAAAATCACGATTGCCGCCCGGAACACGGTCCTCGCGCCGAAGCGGTCGGCCATCCAGCCGCTGACCGGGATGAACACGGCCAGCGACAAGAGGTATGACGTCATCGCCAGCTTCAGCGTGATCGGGTCCTCGCCGAGATCGCGGGCAATGGCAGGCAGCGATGTCGCGATCACGGTCGAATCCATCTGCTCCATGAACAGGGCGACGGCGACGATGAGGGTGACGAAATAGCGGGGCATGTTGCGGGTTTGGCTCTCAAGTCTATAAGGCGGACATGGGGTCCGGAGCGCTGGTGGGTCAAGGCGCACTACAGGAATGGCGGATTAACATATGGTAAGACAGGTGAAAGAGGGCGGCGGAAGACGCAATCTCACCGTCAGGGTGAAGACGGCGAAGAAGCGAAAATCCGGCTCGACACGCTGGCTGCAGCGCCAGCTCAACGATCCTTACGTCGCCGAGGCCAAGCGCCAGGGCTATCGCTCACGCGCGGCCTTCAAGCTCGCCGAGATCGACGACAAATACCACATCCTCCGGCCGGGCCTTCGCGTGCTCGATCTTGGCGCCGCGCCGGGCGGCTGGAGTCGAGATCGCGGCGGAGCGGGTGAAGTCGGCCGGAGGCAAGGGCAGGGTGGTCGCCGCCGATGTCACCGAGTTCGACGCTCTGCCGGGCGTGGAGATCCTGCAGCTCGACGTGACCGAGGCGGGCGCGCTCGCTCGCATCCTTGAAGCACTCGGCGGCAAGGCCGATCTCGTGCTGTCCGACATGGCCTCGCCCGCCATGGGCCACCGGGCCACCGATCATATTCGCGTCGTGGCGCTGGTCGAGACCGCGCTCGATATTACCGAGGAATTACTTGCGCCGGGCGGCGCCTTTCTCGCCAAAGTATTTCAGGGCGGCGCCGGCCAGGATTTGGTGGCGCGGCTGAAGCAGGACTTCGCCAAGGTGCAACACGTGAAGCCGAAGGCGTCGCCGCGCGGAGTCGCCAGAGGTCTATGTGCTGGCGACGGGGTTTCGTCGCTAGGGAGCCGGCGCGCAGACGCTCATTTTCAATCTCGAGCGTGTCGATGCGGTCCCTCAGCGCGGCGACGGTCGCGGCGACATCCTCGGCGAACAGCATTTGCGGAATATGTTGCGGGCAGTTGAAGTCGATAGCTTCCACCGTGAACAGGATCGCGGCTTCGGCGCGGGCCTTGTAGCCTTCCGGGAACAGCCGGGCGTTCAGTTCGGCATCGTTCTCGACCACGCGCGCGGTGCCCCAGATCTTCACGCGCTGGCGATGCGCGTAGTCCATCAGGAAGATCATGGCCTTCGGATTCTCTTCGAGATTGCCGGTGGTGATGTATTGCCGGTTGCCGGCGAAATCGGCGAAGGCGAGCGTCTTCTCGTCGATGACGCGCAAGAAGCCGGGAGGGCCGCCGCGATGTTGCATATAAGGCTGGCCATCCTTGCTGGCGGTGGCGAGGTAGAACGACCGCATCCCGGCGATGAACTCCGCGAGGCTCGGATCGATGGTGGTGGCAAAACCGCCTTTGTCCTCCAAGCGGGCGTAGCCGCCGCGCGAGCCGCGCCGCGTCTGCACCGACTTGACCGCGGGCGAGAAGGCAATGTCCGAAGATGGCGTCATGGATTTAAGTCCGGGATGCGAAGGCCGGCTCCGGACGTTTCCGACAGAGCCGGCCTTGGATTGTGACTACAGCTTGCTTACGGGGACCGCGCGAATCCGGTCCCAGTTCACGTCGCCCTTTTGGATATTGCCGGCGACGTCCTTGGACCATTCGGCTTGAATGTCGCCGTTGAGGTTCAGATACAGCTTGCCGTCGACGATTTTCCAAAAGCGCGGATCGCCATCGAATTTCTTGCCGAGCGCCGCGCCATAGGCACAGAAGCCGCCATAGGCCGGCTCGTATTTGCGGGGATCGGCCTTGAAGGCATCGAGATTGGCCTGGCTCGCGAAGCGGTAGGTGCCGCCGTCATGCGCGAGCGCGTAAGTATCGGAGCCGATCACCGGTTTGCCTTCGGTGAAGAAGGCCACGACGTCGTAGCCGTGGGCGGCGAGGCCGGGGCCGGCCAGGGTCGCGCCTTTGGAGACGTTGATCTCGTCTTCGGCCGCCGCTGATCCCAGCGGGGTCAGTGCTGCCAAGAAGGGTAGGGTGAGTGCTTTCCACATGGTCCAGCTCCTTTGCTTTGTTGTCGGCGTCATCATTGCCGCCTGGGGTGAAGATGGACACTTCCAGTATTTGGGAGTAGACGGTTTTATTGGCTAAGTTTCTCCCGTTTTATGGAATAATGGTCATGGACCGCCTCGCCGCCATGAAGGTCTTTGTCGCCGTCGCCGAAGCGGGCAGCCTGTCGGCTGCGGCGCGCGGCACAGGCCTGCCCCTGACCACGGTCAGCCGGCAACTCGCTTCCCTCGAAGATAAGCTCGGCGTGCGTCTCATCACGCGCACGACCCGCTCGCTGACGCTCACCGAGCCGGGCCGCGACTATCTGGCCTCGTGCCGCGCGATCCTCGAAGCGCTGGATGTCGCGGAGGGTCGTCTTGCCGGCCAGGAGGGGGAACCGAAGGGTGAGCTTGCGCTGACGGCGCCGGTCGTGTTCGGCAGGCTGCATGTGCTGCCGATTGTCGTCGAGTTTCTCAAGAAATTTCCGTCGGTCACGGCGCGGCTGGTGCTTCTCGATCGCGTCGTCGATCTCATCGAGGAGGGGCTCGACGTGTCGCTGCGCATCGGATCGTTGCCGGATTCTTCGCAGATCGCGAAACGCGTTGGCGCGATCCGTCATGTCACCTGCGCGGGTCCCGGCTATCTCAAGGCGCGAGGAAAGCCTCAGTCGCCCCGCGATCTGTTGCAACATGACTGCATCGGTTTTACGGCGCTGGGAGGCGCCGACCGGTGGACTTTCGGAGGGCCCAAGCGCGAGCGCATCAGCGTCCGGCCGCGTCTGCTGGTCAACACCGCGGAGGCAGCCATCGATGCTGCTATTGCCGGTCTTGGTGTCACGCGGGTCTTGTCCTATCAGGTCGCTACGCAGGCTGAGCGAGGGTTCGCTGCGTTTGGTCCTGGAAGATTTCGAGCCCGAGGAAATTCCTGTCAGCCTGCTGCATCGTGAGGACCGGCTGCCGCAGGCCAAGGTACAACAATTCATCGGCTTTGCCGCACCACGCTTGCGCGAGGCGCTGGAGCCGCGAGCGAAAGGGAAACGGCACTAGGGCCGTATCCGCCGCCCGCTCACAACTTTGTTTCTGCACAATCGACGTGAGTATTGCTACGGTGTGGCAAATTTAGCCCGGGACGGAGTCATCTCATGCAGCTCGAAGTGGTGAAGGACTATTACGGCAAGGTCCTGAAAAAATCGGAAGATTTGAAGACTTCGGCCTGTTGCGACGGGGGCGGGTTGCCGCCGCATCTGGCGGCCTTGATGGAGAACGTCCATCCCGGAGGTCGCCGCCAAATATTACGGCTGCGGCATCGTGGTGCCGGCGGGGCTCGAAGGCCGCCGCATTCTCGATCTCGGCTCGGGCTCGGGCCGCGACGTCTATCTCATGGCTCAGCTCGTCGGCGACAATGGCGAAGTCGTCGGCGTCGACATGACCGACGAGCAATTGGCAACCGCCAATGCCCATGTCGATTGGCATCGCGAACGCTTCGGCTACAAGCGCGCGAACGTCAAATTCCTCAAAGGCTATATCGAGAAGCTCGACGAGCTCGGGCTCGAGCCGCAGAGCTTCGACGTGGTGGTGTCGAATTGCGTGATCAATCTCTCGGTGGACAAGCTCGCGGTGTTGCGCGGCGCGCTCAATTTATTGAAGCCGGGCGGGGAACTCTATTTCGCCGATGTCTATTGCGACCGGCGCTTGCCCGACAGCGTGAGGAACGATCCCGTGCTCTATGGCGAATGTCTCGGCGGCGCGCTGTATTGGAACGACTTCCTGCCGATGGCGAAGCAGGCCGGATTCCTCGATCCGCGGCTCGTGACCAGCAAACCGATCGAGGTCACCAACGAGGTGCTGCGCAAGAAGCTCGGGCAGGCGCAATTTTTCTCGGCGACCTATCGGCTGTTCAAGCTCGACGGACTGGAGAGCGCTTGCGAGGATTACGGGCAGGCCGTGATCTACAAGGGCAGCGTGCCGGAGCAGCCCGACGGTTTCGAGCTCGACGGCCATCATCTGCATCGAGCGCGGCAAAGTGTTTCCGGTCTGCGGCAATACCTGGCGCATGCTGGCGGATACGCGCTTCAAACCGCATTTCGATTTCATCGGAGATTTCTCCACGCATTACGGCATCTTCCCGGGCTGCGGCACGTCGATCCCGTTCGCGACGAGCGTGGCGGCGGCGCCGAGCAGCGGGAGCTGTTGCTGACGCTTTCAGGACGATCGGGGGAGGGGGAGCAGTGAACTACGATTTGACGCGCCGTCTGGCGGCCGAGGCGCTCGGCACATTCATTCTCGTCATGGCGGTGGTCGGCTCCGGCATCATGGCGCAGAAGCTCGCCGGCGGTAATGTCGCGATCGCGCTGCTGTGCAATACGATCGCCACCGGCGCGGTGTTGTTCGTCATCATCACGATCTTCGCTTCGATTTCCGGCGCACATTTCAATCCAGCGGTCAGTCTGGTGATGGCCTCGCGCGGAGAATTGAGCTGGCCGGACACGCTTGCCTATATCGTCGTGCAGATCGTCGGCGGCTGTCTCGGCGCCATCGTCGCGCACCTTATGTTCGGGCTCGATCTGTTGCAGTTCGGCTCGACGGCGCGGAACGGTGTCGGGCAGTGGGCCGGAGAATTCATCGCCACGTTCGGTCTGATTGCCACGATCCTCGGCTGCGTGCGCTTCAAGCCCAAGGCGGTGGCGACGGCGGTCGCTCTCTATATTACGAGCGCCTATTGGTTCACGGCGTCGACTTCCTTTGCCAATCCGGCCGTGACCATCGCGCGGTCGTTGAGCGATACGTTCGCCGGCATCGCGCCCGGCGATGCGCCGGGATTCATCGTCGCGGAACTTGCCGGAGCGTTTGCCGCGGCGATTCTGTTCGGCTGGCTGTTCGCTGAACCGAGCTGCGCCCGAAAAGCGCGTCGAAGCGCAAATCCGGCAAGTAGTCAGCGCTCTCGCTTTTCTGTAGCCCGACTCTTGACATTTGCCGTTCGGCTTTGTATTTAACCAATAGGTTATTTAACTGGATGGTTGATATGCAAACCGATCCGCTCAGCACCAAATTCGCAGCCCTCGCCGATCCGACGAGGCGCGCTATTCTGGCAAGGCTCGCGCTCGGCGAGACGTCCGTGACCGAGCTCGCCAAACCCTTCGACATGAGCATGCCCGCGATCTCCAAGCATCTCAAAGTGCTGGAGGGGGCAGGGCTGATCACGCGCTCGCGAGACGCGCAGATGCGGCCCTGCAAAATCGCGCCGAGCGCCTTCAAGGATGTCGATGGCTGGCTCGAGGATTATCGGAAACTTTGGGAGGAACGCTTCGACCGGCTCGACGCTTATTTGCAGAAGCTGCAAGCGAAGCAGCGGAAGAAGCGCCGCACGAAGCGGGAAAGGCAGCGCAGTGAGAGGTTCTCGGACCATTGAATCTCGGTTTCGGCGAAGGCGTGAGAGGCAGAAATGCTCGCGAGCTAAAGTGGAGCGGGGGGAACCATGTTGGAAAAAGTCAGCCTTGATCTGAATCACGATCCGAGAAGTCATCATCGGCTCGCGTCTGTTCGATGCGCCGCGCGATCTGGTGTTCGAGGCCTGGACCAAGCCCGAACATCTCGCCGAATGGTGGGGACCAAACGGCTTCACCATCACCACGCATGACTTCGACTTCAAGCCGGGCGGCGTCTGGCGTTTCGTCATGCACGGACCCGATGGGCGCGATTACCAGAACCGCGTCACCTTCGATGAGATCGTGCGCCCGGAGCGGATCGCCTATCACCATGGCGGCGGCGACGATGTGGAGCCGGTGCAGTTCCGCACCATCGCGACCTTCGAGGATGTCGGCGGCAAGACCAGGCTGCACGTGGCGCGCCACCTTCCCGTCGGCGGAGGCTACGCGAGCACGTGATCAAGGAATACGGCGCCGACAAGGGTCTGGTGCAGACGCTGACGCGGCTTTCGGACTATCGTCGAAATCTTGGGCAAGAGGAGCAGGTAGATGTCCAGTTCAGAGGATTTCGTCATTTCGCGCACGCTCGATGCGCCGCGCGATCTGGTGTGGAAAGCATTCACCGATCCGAAGCGCATGGCGCAATGGTGGGGGCCGAAGGGCTTCAAGGTGATCCCTTCGAAGATGGATCTTCGGCCCGGGGGCTTGTATCACTATGGGCTGGAGGCGCCGAACGGCTCGCCGATGTGGGGCAGGTTCGTCTTCCGCGAAATCGTGGCGCCGGAGCGGATCGTGTTCATCAATTCGTTCTCGGATGAGAAAGGCGGCTCACGCGGCACCGCGGAAATAATCGTGGCCGCTCACGTTGCTCTCGACCTTCACCTTTGAGGAGGAGAAGGGCGGCAAGACCAAGCTCACGATCCGCTGGGCGCCGCACAATGCCACCGAAGAGGAGTGCAAGACCTTCGAGGAAGGCCGCACCAGCATGACGCAAGGGTGGAGCGGCACGCTGGAGCAGCTTGAAGCATATCTTGCCAAAGCCACCGCTTGATCCGCGAGTTCACGATGACCCTCACGCTCTATTATCACCCGTTATCGTCCTTCTGCCAGAAGGTGCTTATTGCGCTCTATGAAAACGACACGCCGTTCGAGCGGCAGATCGTCAATCTCGGCGATCCGAACTCTGCGGCCTCGTTCAAGAAACTCTGGCCGATCGGCAAGTTCCCGGTGTTGCGGGATGATGCGAACGATCGAACCATCCCCAAGTCAACCATCATCATCGAGTATCTCGATCGGCATTATCCCGGCAAAGAGCGGCTGATACCGGAGACGGACGATCTTGCGTCGCGAACCCGGCAAGCCGACCGCTTCTACGATCTCTATTTGCAGGTGCCGATGCAGAAGATTGTCGGCGACAGGCTTCGCCCGGAAGGGATGAAGGATCCGCATGGCGTCGAACAGGCGAAGACGCAACTCGCGATCGCGCTCGATATCACCGACCAGGAAATGGCGGCGAGGCGTTGGTCGATCGGCGATCGATTCAGCATGGCCGACTGCGCCGCAGCGCCGGCCTTGTACTACGCCGATCTGGTGATGCCGCTAGGCGACCGTCACAAGAACGCGGCGGCTTATCTGGAGCGATTAATGCAACGTCCGTCCTTCGCCGGGCGGTCAAGGAAGCGGAGCCGTACCGCGCGATGTTTCCGCGCTAGATCGCATTTCGCAGCTGGGCGCCGCACAATACCACTGAAGCGGAGCGCAGGACTTTCGAAGAAGGCCGCGCCGGCTGGACCGGCACGTTGGATCAGCTTGAGGCTTATCTCACAGGCGCCGGCGCTTAGGAGCTGAAGCTTAAAGACCGAAGTCGCCGGCAATGAGCTTGGTGGCGCCGTGCACCTCGATCTGGAAGTCGGCTTTGCCGTTGCCGTCAATATCGCCTTCCACCATGAGGTAACCGGAATGCTTCACGTAGTGCAGCTGGCCCGCCTTGTGCGTGAAGTCATTTGTGCCGGTAAATTTGAAGGTCTCATTTGTCAGAGGGGTCTTGCTGTTGGCATCGATGTTGACCAACCCGATCTTGTCTCCCTCGGCGCGATGAAAATCGGTGATCACGTCGCGATTGGCGCTCTTGGTGCTCTCGATCGCCTCGTCAAAAATAAAGACGTCGAATCCAGAACCGCCGGTGAGGATGTCTTTGCCTAGACCTCCGATGAGGAGATCGTCACCGCCGTCGCCGTCGAGCGTATCCTTGCCGCCCAAACCATAAAAGACGTTGCTGCCGTCGTCGCCGGTCAGCGTGTCGTTGCCGAGCGCCGAACCGATGATGTCCTCGATGTCGATCAACGTATCCACGCCCGGCGCCCACGGTGTCTTGCGGCCCAGCAGTCGCCAAGTTCACCGTGACGCCAGCATCGTCCCGATAATTCGCGACATCACCGGAGTCGGCTCCACCATCGAGCGTGTCATCGCCAAGGCCGCCATATAAGATGTCCGCGCCGGCGCCGCCGTGGAGCTCGTCGTGGCCGCCACCGCCGTGAATGATGTCGTCGTGGATCGTGGCGAAGGGCTGACCCAAAGGGGCCTGCGTGTCGTCAATAATGTCGGCGGCACCGGTGCCGACGATGTTCGAGCCTTCCGCCGTTAGGGCGACGTCGTTGCCGTCGCCGGCGAGATAGTTGAGGGAAAAAACACGCTCGCCGACAGCGATCCAGAAAATGTCGGGAACAGCGAATCGTCCAATCGGTTTGTCGACGCCGTCATTGTTGATGATGGTGAACTCGGTGCCCGCTGTCGGGTCAAAGCCCACGAGAAAAGTCACGGCCAAATTGGCGCCGGCGAGCTTCAAGCCGCCGGTGACGTCGAGCTGATCGTAACCGCCAATGCCCACGCCGGTTCCGCCGATCTCCGCGGCGAAGGTGGCGCCGGACAGGAGGTTGGTCGCGCCGGCGTGAAGAAGTCCCGCGCTGGCCCCCGGCGCCAGCGTGCCCCCGGATGCGACGGTCACCGCGCCGGTGGTGCCGTTCCCGAACAAGCTCGCGCCGGTATTGACCGTGACCGCGCCATGGATGGAGCCGTCGACCTTGAGCGCGCCGCCATTGATCGTGGTGAGGCCGGTGTAGCCATTGGCGCCGGACAGGGTGAGCGTGCCGGCGCCGACTTTGATCAGCGACGCGCCGTGGCCACCCTTAATGCCGCCGTCGAAAATGCCGCCGCTCAGCGTGGTGGAGAGATTGTTGCTGCCGACGGTGAGTTGATGCTTGCCGAGAAAATAACTGCCGCCGCCTTCGATCGATCCCGCGGTTGCTTGGAACGGCCGGGTGTGGCCCTTCTTTCCTGGTCCGATTTCAGCGGAGAAATCGACAATTCCGCCGTCATCGGTTATCAGCCGGGCGGCGCCACCTCTACTTCTTTCCAAGAAGAAAACGCTGCCACCGTCCTCAGTCGTGATGACCGAGGTTCCGGCGGTCGAGGTGCCGCGAAAATCGATCTCGTCGAAGTTGGCAATCTGGGCGCTTCCAGCCGAGCTGCTGTTGAAAAATGTATTGAGGCCGTGATTGGCGATTTGCGAGTTGCCGGCCTGAGTGGCGCCCTGAAAATTCAGAATAGAATTATTGGTGATGTGGGCGCTGCCAGCCGTGCTGGTGTCGTAAAAAGCGGCATAGCCGTTATTGGTGATCGAAGCTGTGTCGGCGGTCGTGCCGTTGACAAAAAACAGCCCGGAAAACAGTCCGCGCGAAATGGTGCCATAGGCGGCATTGTTGACGATGCTGAGGTTTCCCCCATTTGCGGTCACGCCGGTCGAGAGAAGATCGAATAAGGCGCCGCTGGCAATCGTCAGGGTGTAATCTGGAGCGCCTGGATCGAGGGTCAGCCCATCGAGAAAAATTACGCCGGTGATCGAGAGCGACGTAAAGTTGGAACTGTCGAAAAAGGCAGTGCCATCGGGCACTGTTTCGGTGCTCCAGTTCGATCCGACGTTGAAACTATTGGAGCCGGCTACGCCCTTCCACGTGGCGTCGGTCATCGTGAAACGTCCTCCAGGGAGCTTATCGGGCAACTGAGACCACAAATATCAGCCCGGAGGCAGCTTGCCAATCGCCCGAAGGCGTGAGGTTTGTGGGGATGGGCCGAGACTTGTGCAAACCGGCCCCGCTTCCCAAAGCGCCGCAAGCTGCTAAAGGAAGCCGCCAACCGGAGGCGGCGTGTCGCCGCACGCTAGAGCCTCCCAGGACCACGAGGTTGGCCGATGCCCGAAGGGCGCTCTACGAATAAATTCCAGTTTGCCGACGGCGCCATTGCGCTCACCTTCGACGACGTGCTGATCCGGCCCGGCGCCTCAAACGTGATGCCGGGGGACGCGGACGTGTCTTCGCGCGTCACCCGCTCGATCAGCGTCAATATTCCAATTCTTTCGTCCGCGATGGACACGGTCACCGAAGCGAAGCTCGCCATCGCCATGGCGCAGGCCGGCGGCATCGGGGTGATTCATCGCAATCTGGATCCCGGGCAGCAGGCGGCGGAAGTCGCGCAAGTGAAGAAATTCGAGTCCGGCATGGTGGTGAACCCCGTCACCATCGCGCCGACGGGCACGCTGGCCGACGCGCTGAAACTGATGTCCGATTATCAGATCTCCGGCATCCCGGTGGTCGAGCCGGCGAAGAACGGCGGCCGCGAGGGCAAGCTGGTCGGCATTCTCACCAACCGCGATGTGCGCTTCGCCAGCAATCCGAACCAGCCGGTGCACGAATTGATGACCAAGGAACGTCTCGTCACCGTCACCGAGGATGTCGGTATGGAGGAGGCGAAGCGGCTGTTGCATCAGCACCGCATCGAGAAGCTCATTGTCGTCGACGACCAGTATTGTTGCACCGGGTTGATCACGGTGAAGGACATCGAGAAGGCGAGGGTGCATCCGCATGCTTGCAAGGACGAGCAGGGCCGCTTGCGTGTCGCGGCGGCGACGACCGTCGGCGATCAAGGTTTCGCCCGCACCGAACAGCTGATCGATGCCGGCGCCGATCTGATCGTCGTCGACACGGCGCACGGGCATCAGCAGCGGGTGTTGGACGCGATCGGTCGCATCAAACGTATGTCGAATGCGGTGCAGGTGATGGCGGGAAATGTCGCGACACGCGACGGCACCATGGCGCTGATCGATGCGGGCGCGGACGCGGTCAAGGTCGGTATCGGGCCCGGCTCGATCTGCACCACGCGCATCGTTGCCGGCGTCGGCGTGCCGCAATTCACCGCGCTGATGGAGGCGGTCGAGGTGGCGAAGAAGCACGACGTGCCGGTGATCTCGGACGGCGGCATCAAATATTCGGGCGATCTCGCCAAGGCGCTGGCCGCGGGTGCGGATTGCGCCATGATCGGCTCGCTGCTTGCCGGCACCGACGAAAGCCCGGGCGAGGTCTATCTCTATCAGGGGCGGTCTTATAAATCTTATCGCGGCATGGGCGCGGTCGGCGCCATGGCGCGCGGCTCGGCCGACCGCTACTTCCAGCAGGACATCAAGGACACGCTGAAGCTCGTGCCGGAAGGCGTCGAGGGGCAGGTGCCTTATAAGGGGCCGGTTGGCAGCGTGCTGCACCAGCTCATCGGCGGTTTGCGCGCCTCGATGGGTTATACCGGCGCGCGGACTCTGAGAGAGTTCGTGGAGCGTGCCGAGTTCATCCGCGTGTCGCAGGCGGCGTTACGCGAGAGCCACGTCCACGACGTGACCATCACGCGCGAATCGCCGAATTATCCGCGAGAGGGATAAGGAAGGAGTCCTCACCCTGAGAGCATGAGGACGCGAGGACTTCGGCGGTTACTCGTCCTACTGCACGCCGAGCTTCTTGATCTCGTCGATGACGTTCGGTTCGAGCTTCAGCGCCAGCGATATGTCGGCGCTGCCGTCGGTCGGCTTGCCTTTATGGCTCTTGATGTAGCCGCGTCCGACCAGCGCCGAGGCGTCGTTATCGTGCAGCTTAAGCGCCTTGTCGAAATCCTCCTGCGCCTTGTCGAGATCGTTCTTGAGCACGTAGATCCAGCCGCGATCGACATAACCCTTCGACAGTTCGGGATCGCGCGTGATGACTTCGCTATAATCGGCGATGGCGCTGTCATAGTCCTTCTTCATGCGGAAGAACTCCGCGCGCTTGGCGTAGCCTTGCGACTGCTTCGGATCGAGCTCGATCTTCCGGTTTAGTTCGGCGATGGCTTTGTCGAGGTCGCCTTGGTCGGCATAGATCATGCCGCGCATGGTGTAGAAATCGCCCTTGGCGGCATCGATGCTGATGGCCTTGTCGATGTCGACCATGGCCTTGTCGAGATCCTGCTTGGCGCGGTAGGCGGCGCCCCGCATGAGATAGAGGTTGGCGATCTCCGGTTTGAGCTCGATCGCCTTGTCTAGCTCCGCGACCGCCGCGTCGAAATCGCGGGTCGCCGAGAAGCCGAGCGCGCGATTGCCGTGAGCGGCCGCGAGCTTGTCTTTGTCGGTTTCGCCCGAGGCGATAATGGCGGCGCAAGAGTCCAGGACCTCTTTGATCGAGCCCTTGCCGGTGAAGCACGGCTCGGTCTCCCCGTTGGCGGAGGGGGCGGTGGTCTCGCCCACTTGAGCAGGATCGACCGGCGTCAAGACTGGAGGTTGGGCGGTTTCTGCCTGAGGCGTGGCGGGCGCGTCCTCGGCGTGGCTATGGCCGATAAAACTCCACCCGAGTGCCAACAAACCGGCAAGCACCGCGATGCGCGGCAAAACAAGGTTACGCCCAAACAACTGCATGATTTCCTCCGACGGAACTTGAAGTTCTTGAAAATGTTGGGACCTTTTAACGCGATGAACCGGGTTGCCGTCAATTGAACTTCCGGTAAGAAATCTTGGCAGGGTTAGTCGTTTCGCTCGATCCGGTAGCGGATTTCATAGCCCTCGTCGGCCTTTGCCTTGCGAATCTCGCCATTTGGGTCGTCGTCGACAAAATCCAGAGCCTGCCAGGGCCCATATTCGGGGGAGGCTTGGGGGTTGCTCGCGAGGTTCAGCTTGAATAGCCGGTCCGGCTGGCCGGGCACGCGCAGCACAACGAAGCGCCGCGAGCTGCGGAAATAAACCTCGACGCTGCCCGACAGCCATCGTCCTGCCATCGTCCGTCTTGGCTACGCTTTCGAAGATGCCGGGCATGGTGTTCTTGTCGGTCTCCAGGTCGATTTTGACGCCGTCGAGTTTGTCCGGGAGCGTGGCGTTGGCTGGAAAGCGAAGCTCGAACTTCAAGACCGGCGGCGGTCCGTTGTGCACCAGGACATCATCGCTGAGATAGAGGTAACCGACATAGGCCGCGCCGACACCGGCGCAGAGCAGAACAACGAGCGCGGAGTAGCCCGCCAGATGGGCAAAACTCCGATTGCCGGTCCGGCGGCGGAGCACAAGCCAGACGCCAAGAATTAGGCCGGCGATGGCGCCGAAGGGCGCAAAGGTAAAGAAGGCGACCATGGCGCGGCCGCCGTTGATGTCCGACATGCCACCGACGCTTAAGATCGCGTCCGCGGCGAAGCCGGTTACGATCCAGCCGAAGACGGCACCGACGATGCCGCCCAGAAGAGCGAGGCCAAAGGTCACGGCGGACTTGCCTAAACTGCCGGACATTGCTCTAGCTCCTGTGCCATGTGCTAAACGATTATAGCGCGAACAAAATGAGCGGAGGGACCCATGTTGATGAAATCCATGCTGATGCCGGTGATGGCGCAGCTCGTTCTGACCTTCGTGCTGCTGTTCTGGATGTCCTATCTGCGCGTTCAGGCCATAAGGCACGGGCTGGTGCAGCCGCAAGCCGTGTCACTGCGCGAGCCGAACTGGCCGCCGCGCGCCACGCAGGTCGGCAACGCGTTTCAAAATCAGCTCGAGCTGCCGCTAATCTTTTACGTGCTGACGCTGATCTCGCTGATCACCGGCACCGCGGATTCGATCCTGTGGGTATTGAGCTGGATGTTCGTGCTGGCGCGCATCGCGCACGCCTATGTGCACGTCACCTCAAATCGCATCGACCGCAGGGGTCCGCTGTTCCTGATTAGCGCCACCGCGCTTTGCCTGATGTTCATTGTCATTGCGGGGCGCATCCTCGTCGCCTCGGAATGACACCGGGGGCGCGGGCGAGCGCCGCGATCGAGGTTCTGACCGATATCGAGACGCGGAAGCGGCCGGCGTCCGAAGCGCTGAAGGATTGGGGCGTCAATCATCGTTTCGCCGGCTCGGGCGATCGCGCCGCGATCGGCAACCTCGTATTCGATGCATTGCGCAATCGCGCCTCGTCGGGTTCCGCGATGGGCGAGAACAGCGCGCGAGCCATTGTGTTGCGGACGCTCGTCACGGGCTGGGGGCAAACGCCGCAGCAAGTCGCAGCACTCGCCGATGGCAGCCGCTTCGCGCCGCCGCCGCTCACCGAGGCTGAGCTCGAGGGACTGGCGCGCGAGCTTGCCGCCGATGCGCCCGCTCACATCCGTGGCGACTATCCCGAATGGCTCGATCCGCTGATGCGCCAAGCCTTCGGCGATCATGCGGCGGAGGAGGGCACGGCACTTGCCAAGCGCGCGCCGGTCGATCTCCGCGCCAACACGCTGAAATCGACACGCGAGAAGCTGCTGAAGGCGCTGGATCGCTTCAAGCCCACGCCCACGCCACATTCGCCTTTGGGGGTGCGCATCGCGCACGCGCCGGGGGCTGGCCGCAGCCCGCATGTCGAGGCCGAAGCCGCCCATGGCAAAGGCTGGTTCGAGGTGCAGGACGAGGGCTCGCAAATGGCGACGCTGCTTACGGGCGCGAAGCCGAAGCAGCAAATCATCGATCTTTGCGCCGGCGCCGGCGGCAAGACCTTGGCTCTCGCGGCGGCCATGGAGAATAGCGGTCAGCTCTACGCCTATGATTCGGATCGTTTGCGTTTGCGGCCGATCTTCGAGCGTCTGAAGCGGGCAGGGGCGCGGAATGTGCAAGTGTTGCCAGGCGGCGACGAGACGGCGCTCGCCGCTTTCCGAGACAAGATGGACCTCGTGCTGATCGATGCGCCTTGCACGGGGTCCGGAGTCTGGCGCCGCAGACCCGACGCCAAATGGCGGTTGAAGCCGGAGATGCTGGAGATGCGCCTTGCCGAGCAGCGCGAGGTGCTCGACCAGGGGGCGCCCCTGGTGAAGCCGGGAGGCAGAACTCGCCTACATCACTTGCTCGATCCTGCCGCCAGAGAATGGCGCTCAGGTCGAGGCGTTTCTGGGGCGCCATCCGGATTTCAAGATCGTGCCCTGGCTCGAACTCTGGCGCGAAGCCATCGGGACGGAACCGCCACCATCGGCAGACGGATCAACAGACACTTTATTGATGACGCCGCTCAGCCACGCAACCGATGGGTTCTTCGTGGCGGTGCTGGAGCGGATGGGTCGAATTCGCAGGAATGGCCTCATCGGCAAAGTGGGTCATTCCAGGGGCTTGCGCGACTCGGCTGCTGTTGACTCTCCACCTGAAGTCAGGGGATCGTCGGATCGAGCGTCGTCAATTCGGGGTTGGGACATGTCAGATCGTTTGCGAACGCGCCGGGTCATTTGTGGTTTCGGCGCTGGTCGGCATCGTGCGTGGTTGCTTTTCACGGTTCGCTCATCACGGCGGCGCTGGCCAAGACCAAGCGCGGCAAAAGCACCAAGGCCCCGAAGGCCGCCAAGGCGCCGGCGGACGATTTCAAGAACCTCAAACCCGGTGGATTTGCCTGGCATCCCGAGCGATCGCCGGAAGGGCCGGTCGCCATCATCGTCTCGGTGCCGAAGCAGCGCGCCTTCGTTTATCGCAACGGCATTCTGATCGGCGTCGCCACCTGCTCGACGGGTAAGAAGGGCCACGAGACGCCGCTCGGCGTGTTCACCATTCTGGAAAAGGCCAAGGAACATTACTCCAGCGAATTCGACGACGCGCCGATGCCGCATATGGAACGGCTGACCTGGGGCGGGGTGGCGCTGCACGCCGGCAAGCTGCCCGGTTATCCGGCGAGCCATGGCTGCGTGCGGCTACCGCCGAAATTCGCTGAAGCTCTTTACGCGGTGACGCAAGTCGGAACCCCGGTGATCATCGCCGGCGATTACACCGATCCACAATCGGTCAAGGATCCGGGTCCGATCCTGGGTTCCGACGCCAAGCAGGCGCTGGATGCCAAGGCCGGCAAGAAGAAGGGCGGCGGCGGCGGCAAGAACGCCGTTACCTCGATCCTGGTCAGTCGCGCCGATAACCGCATCTACGTGCTGCAGAACGGCGCCATCGTCGCGCAAGGCGACGCCAATATCGAAGACGCCTCGAAGCCGCTCGGCTCCAATGTGTTCGTCTGGCAGGGCGGCGACCCCAACGGCTCGAGCTGGGAGGGCATGGGCTTCCATGCCGATGGCGAGGGCGCGACCTCGCCGACCACGGCCGTGCTCGAGCGTATCAAAGGTTCGAGCGATGTGATGGCGGCGATCGGCAAGAAGATGCGGCCGGGTACGGTCCTGGTCACCACCGATGCCGCGGCGACGCCCGAGACGCGGTCGGGCGAAGATTTCGTGGTGATGGATGGGCCTGGGAAGTGAGGGCAGAGGTTTTCCCTGGCCCTGCAAGGGGGAAGGTTGGGGTGCGGGTGGCGGCCTTGCCGACTTGGCCCCCATCCGCTAACCAATGCCATGAGGCCCCACGCCCCCGAGCACGATAAAATCCTCATCGTCGATTTCGGCAGCCAGGTGACGCAGCTGATCGCGCGGCGGGTGCGGGAGGCCGGCGTCTATTCCGAGATCGTGCCGTTCGACAAGGCGGAAGAAGCGATCAAGGCGGTGAAGCCCAGAGCCATTATTCTCTCCGGCGGACCGGCGAGCGTGCATGAGACGGGCACGCCGCGCGTGAACCAGGCGATCCTCGATGCAAACGTGCCGGTGCTCGGTATCTGCTATGGCGAGCAGGCGCTGGTCGCCGCGCTTGGCGGGGTGGTGGAAGGCGGGCATGACCGCGAGTTTGGCCGGGCCGAGATCGAGATCGTGGATGAGACGCCGCTATTCGACGGCGTGTGGCGCAAGGGCAGTCGCGCGCAAGTCTGGATGAGCCATGGCGACCGCGTGACCAAGCTGCCGAAAGGTTTCCGCAGCGTCGGCATCTCGAACGGCGCGCCGTTCGCGGCCATCGCCAACGACGAGCGCAAGATTTACGGCGTGCAGTTTCATCCAGAAGTGGTGCACACGCCGGACGGCGCCAAGCTGCTCTCCAATTTCGTGCATCGCATCGCAGGTTGCGCCGGCGATTGGACCATGGCGCAATTCCGCGAGACGGAAGTGGAGCGCATCCGCGCGCAGGTCGGCAAGGGGCGCGTGGTCTGCGGACTTTCCGGTGGCGTCGACTCCGCTGTCGCCGCACTCCTGATCCATGAAGCGATCGGCGATCAGCTCACCTGCATCTTCGTCGATCACGGCCTGCTCAGGCAGAACGAGGCGCGCGAGGTGGTCGAGCTGTTTCGGGGTCATTACAACATTCCACTGATCGCGGTCGATGCCGCTGCGCGTTTCCTCGGCGAGCTGAAAGGCGTCGCCGACCCGGAAGCCAAGCGGAAAACCATCGGACGTCTGTTCATCGATGTGTTCGACGAGGAGGCGCGGAAGCTCGGCCAGGTCGATTTTCTGGCCCAAGGCACGCTCTATCCCGACGTGATCGAGAGCGTGTCGTTTACCGGCGGTCCGTCCGTCACCATCAAGTCGCATCATAATGTCGGCGGCTTGCCGGAGCGGATGCGCTTCAAGCTGATCGAGCCGTTACGCGAATTGTTCAAGGACGAGGTGAGGGTGCTCGGCCGCGAGCTTGGGCTGCCGCCGGCTTTCGTCAACCGCCACCCGTTCCCGGGGCCCGGTCTCGCCATCCGCATTCCGGGCGATATCACCGAAGAGAAACTCGCGATCCTGCGCAAGGCCGACGCGATCTATATCGAGGAGATCCGGAAGGCGGGGCTGTACGACACGATCTGGCAGGCCTTCGCCGTGCTGCTGCCGGTGCGGACCGTCGGCGTGATGGGCGACGCGCGCACTTACGACTTCGTTTGCGCGCTCCGCGCCGTCACCTCGACCGACGGCATGACGGCGGATTATTACGATTTCAGCCACGCGTTTCTCGGCCACGCGGCGCGGCGCATCATCAACGAGGTGCGCGGCATCAACCGCGTGGTGTACGACATCACCTCGAAACCGCCGGGGACGATCGAGTGGGAGTAGGCCGTCTACCGCTCGCTGAGACAGGGATGCGTTTTCAGGCCAACCGGGGTAGGGTGGAGAATGCAAACCGTGAAAAGCATGGTGTGTGCGTTGCTGTTGCTTCAGCTCATTCCGAGCGCTTACGCAGCATCATTGCCGGGCGACAGCGCTGACGGGAAGCGCTTGCTCGAGGCTAACTGCATGGGATGCCACGATACCAGCGTCTATACCCGAAAGGACCGACAGGTTCAGTCTTTGGATGCGCTCACAGAGCAGTTGGCCAATTGCAGCCATACGGCAAAAAAAGAATTCTCCGCGCTTGAGACGCAGAACATCCTCAAATATTTGAACGATCAGTTTTATCAATTCCCATAGACGTCTTCTGATGGTTCCGACCGGAGAATAATCCGTTGCAGTCAAGATCGCTCCTTCCAACTGTCGTCGGTATCGTCAGCCTCATCGTCATCGTGCTTGCCTTGTCGGGATTGCCCCGATCTTTTGCGGCGGAGCAAGCGTCAGACATCCCGGCTTGGCTCAAGGCGCATGTCGGCGAGGGCGACGGTCAGATCGCGTCAGTGGTGTTACAAAGGGCGCGCGCGCTCTATCTGCAAAAGTCGAGCGCAGGCGGGGTCAAAATCCCTGCTACTTCGCCATGGACGCGACGCGCCCCGCCGGTTTTGGGCGACGGTTCTATGTCATCTGCGAAGCCGATCAGAGCTTTCGCGCGGTCCCGTCGGGCCACGGCAGCGGTCGCGCCGTGCCAGGCGCGAATTTCACCAACGGGATTCAGTGCGCCAAGAACTTCAGCAACGCGATGGATTCCAA
This sequence comes from uncultured Alphaproteobacteria bacterium, assembly GCA_963764005.1. Taxonomy (GTDB): domain Bacteria; phylum Pseudomonadota; class Alphaproteobacteria; order Rhizobiales; family Methyloligellaceae; genus Methyloceanibacter. Next base: position 380,611 of record CAVXQX010000003.1, read on the forward strand.
GCTGACGACGGGCGGACCCTATGTGACGGACGAGACGGTCACGCGCTTCAAGGGCTATTACCGCAACGCTTCCGGAAAATACGTCGCGTTCAACCGATCGTTCGTGCAGTTCGAGGGCGAAGGCGACACCGAGAATGCGAGGCCCCGCGCCATCGGCGGACATCCGGCCGCCGTGTTGCGGGTGTCATGCCGGCGGAAAGATCCGGATAGTCCCTACGCCAAAGAGGGATATGTTCCCGTTGGGAAGCTGGTGGATTACGCGGCAGGCCGCAGCAATGGCTGCACTAGCTGGTCGCAAGGCGATGCCGCGAAAATCATTCCGATGATGCAGGAGCCGTCGGCTCTCTACATCTACCCCGAGTCGACCGACATTAACGCAGTCGCGCAGGCGATAAAAGCGGGGAAGTCGCCGTCACGCGCCGGCTTGTATTGGAATGCCTCCTGCTTGAAGGCGATCGGCGCGCCGAAATTCTGGCCGAAGGAAACCCTCGAGCCGATCCTCGAGAAACTCAAGAAGGCTCAACCTGAGCCGCCGCCGGCGCGACCGCTGCCGATTTGCAAGTAGCAGCGATGCAACGCGCTTCATGCGGAACTGGGCGGCCATCCCGTCCGATAATCTCCGCAAAGAAATCTTCGGCTATTGCCCTTCGCGGCCGAAAATGAAACACAAGGCAGAATGAAAAGCGACGCGAAGCGGAGGACGCCATGTTAAAGAAAATTCTGATCGCACTTGCGGCGATCATCGCAATCATCGTCATCGTCGTCGCGATGCAGCCATCGGAGTTCCGCGTTGAGCGATCGACCAAGATCGCGGCGCCGGTCTCGACGGTGTTCGCGCAAGTGAACGATTTGCATAAATGGGATGCGTGGTCGCCCTGGGCGAAGCTCGATCCGACTGCCAAGATCAGCTTCGAGGGGCCGGAGTCGGGGACCGGCTCGATCTTGCATTGGTCCGGCAATAGTCAAGTCGGCGAGGGGACGATGACGATCACCGAGAGTCGTCCCGACGAGTTTATCAAGATCAAGACCGATATCGTGAAGCCGATGGAGATGACCAACACCACCGAATTCGGTTTCAAGCCGGAGGGCGATCAGACCCATGTTACTTGGACTCTGTACGGTCATCAGAATTTCGTGGGCAAGGCGTTCTGCTTGGTGATGAACGGCAAGAAGATGATGGGCAAGGTGCTCGACAAGGGCCTGGCTCAGTTAAAGACGGTGGCGGAAGCGAGCAAATCCTAAACAGGCAATCCCATGACCATTCTCGTTCTTGGCATCATCGTTCTGATCGGCATTCATTTCGTGCCGGCCTTCCCCGAATTTGCGCGACAGCCTGATGGCAAGGCTCGGCAAGAACGGTTACCGCGCGTTGTTCTCCGTCGTCTCCACGCTTGGCCTTGCGCTTGTGGTTTGGGGTTTCGCCAAGGCGCCCGTCGTGCAGATCTGGTATCCGCCGGTTTGGACGCGGCACCTTGCCTTGTTGTTGATGCTGCCGGTGTTTCCGCTGCTGTTCGCCGCCTACCTGCCAGGCAAGATCAAAGCCAAGGTGCGGCATCCGATGCTCGCCGCGATCAAGTTCTGGGCGCTCGCCCATCTCATCGCCAATGGCGATCTCGCCTCGATCATTCTGTTCGGCTCGTTCCTGGCCTACGCGGTGGCTCGACCGTATTCTGCTCAAGCGGCGGGGCGGCGCGCGAGCCGGTCTTGGCGGTTTCCGAGGCCGAGGCTCGCCGCAATGACCTGATCAGCATCGGGGCCGGATCTGGCGCTTTATGTGGCCTTTTTATTCTGGCTGCACCCGCTCCTGATCGGGGTTTCGCCGTTGGCCACGGGGTAGGGCCCTGCGACAGTTTTTTGCACTGCAAAAAGCCCTCATATATCTGTCATAAGACGCCAGTTGGCCCATCGCTCCCTTGGGAGTTTTGACACCGTGTCCAAGCAGGTGACGACGAAGCGGGTTACCGCGCCGGATATCGCCCGGCGCAAAGGTCAGGCGCCGATCGTGGCGCTGACCGCCTATCACGCCCATACCGCGCGCATCATCGACCCTTATGTCGACATGCTGCTGGTCGGCGACTCGCTCGGCATGGTGATGCACGGCTACGAAACCACCGTGCCGGTGCCGCTCGATCTCATGATCATGCATGCCCAGGCCGTGGTGCGCGGTTCGAGCCGCGCGCTGGTCGTGGTCGACATGCCGTTCGGCTCCTATGAGGAGAGCCCGTCGATCGCCTTCCGCAATGCCGCGCGGGTGCTGAAAGAGACGGGCTGCGGCGCCATCAAGATCGAGGGCGGCGCGCATATGGCGGAGACCATCCGTTACCTGACCGCGCGCGGCATTCCGGTGATGAGCCATATCGGCATGACGCCGCAGGCCGTGAACATGATCGGCAGCTTCAAGCCGCTGGGGCGTCACCGTTCCGAATGGGCGGCGTTCGAGGCAGATGCGCGCGCTGTCGCCGAGGCCGGCGCCTTCGCCGTGGTGATCGAGGCGCTCGCCGAACTTCTCGCAGCGCGCATCACCAAGCAAATTCCGATCCCGACCATCGGCATCGGGGCGAGTGCGGAGTGCGATGGGCAGATCCTCGTGCTCGAGGATGTGCTCGGCCTGAACCCGAAGGCGCCCAAATTCGTCAAGGAATACGCTCAGCTTGGCGAGGCAATCGAGACCGCGGTGAAAGCCTATGCGGACGATGTGCGCTCACGCGCCTTCCCGGCGGCCGAGCATACCTATCCGATGTATGACGACGATCCGCAGGCCACGAAAAAGGCCAAAATGACAGGCAGTTAGCCGGTCTGACGGATTTAGCGTTAAGGGCTTGGCGCCGATTTCGCGGCTCCTTGCCTTGCGCGGGCGAAGGGCCTTCACTATAGGGCGTTGGGCGGGGGCCGATCCGAGCTCCCGGTCAATCACCGGCATCAGAGTGCGCTAGCAATGAGCGATAGTGAATTTTTTCGCGAGGTGGACGAGGCCGTCCGCCACGAGCAATATAAAAAGCTGTGGGATCGCTACGGCATCTTCGCCATCTTCGGCGCTTGCCTGATCATCGCAGGCGTCGCCGGGTACAAAGGCTGGATCTATTGGCGTGACAAGCAGGCTGGCGACGCAGGCGCGCAATTCACGCGAGGCGCTGACGTTGGCGAAATCCGGCGATGCCGCCAAGGCGCACGAGGCCTTTACCCAGCTTGCCGAGAAGGGCCCCGCAGGCTACCGCGTGCTCGCACAGTTCCAGCTCGCGGCGGCGGAGGCTAAGGCCGGCGAAACCGACAAGGCGGTCGCGAGCTACGACGCGCTCTCCAACGATGCCGCCGTCGATGACATTCTCAAGGGCTACGCGACGATCCAGGCCGCGACGCTCAAGCTCGTCAGCGCCGACTATGCCGAGATGGAGCGCCGCTTGAAGAGCCTCACCGAGGGTAAGAGCCCGTGGCGATTTTCCGCGCGCGAACTCCTGGGGCTTTCCGCGTACAAGCTCGACAACATGCCGGAAGCCGAGAAGCAATTCAGCGCGCTTGCGGGGGATGAGTCGACGCCGTCGAACATGCGCGAACGCGCCGACATGATGTTGGCCCTGATCGCAGGCGCTATGAAGGCGCCGGCGCCTGCGGCCAATTAGCTTTCACAAGAGGGGTAGTTTGATGTGGCCCCGGGGCGAAGGCAAATGCGACATCGCGTTCTCATAGCGGCTTTGGCCGTGATCGCGCTGTCGCTATGCCTCAGCGGCTGCGCCAGCGGCTTGCCTTCGATCAAGAATCCTTTCTCCAAGGAGGAAGAGAAGTTGCCGGGGCAGCGTGTCGCCGTCCTCACATCGCCAGGTGTCGGCGACGTCGACCGGGCTTTGGCGGCCAAGCCGATGGCGCTGCCGCCGCCACGCAACAATCCGAGCTGGACTCAGCCGGGCGGCATCGCTTCGAACAATCTCGGCCATCTGGCCCTTGGCGACTCGGTCCACCAAATCTGGACGGCGGATGCGGGAACTGGATCGTCGTCGAGGGGGCGCTTGAGCGCGTTACCGCTGGTCGCCGACGGCAAGGTGTTCACGCTCGATGCCGGCGGCGACGTTTCTGCCTTCAACGCCGGGACGGGCGCGCGGATCTGGAGCGCAAGCGTCACGCCGGAGAATGAGAAGAGCACTGAAGGATTCGGCGGCGGCATCGCGCTTGACGGCGGCCAGCTTTATGCGACTACGGGCTATGGCACCGTCGTTGCGCTCAATCCGGGCAGCGGCGCGATCATTTGGACGAAGCGCACCGGAGAGCCGATCAGAAGCTCGCCCACGGCGGCGGGCGGCAAGATCTATTTCGTTTCGACGGACAGCGTGTTGCATAGTCTCAACGCCGCGGACGGCGCTGAATTGTGGACGGCGCGCGGCTTGCCACAACCGGCAACGCTGCTCAGCAATGTTAGCCCAGCGGTCGGTAAAGGATTGGTCATCGCGCCCTTCGCCGCCGGCGACATCGTGGCCTATCAGATGGACGGTCAGAGGGCTTGGAACGAATCGCTGTCGCGGGAAGGCGATAATTCGGCTTCCGGTGTCCTTGGCGATCCGGCGCGGCCGGTGATCGACCAGGGCGTGGTGTTCGCCGTAAGCCATGGCGGCAAGATGATCGCATCCTCCGAAGCGACGGGACAGAGGCTGTGGACGCGGACGCTCGCCAGCACGCAGATGCCTTGGGTCGCCGGCGATACGGTCTATGTGGTCGAGGTCACCGGAAAATTGATGGCGCTCACCCGGGCGGATGGGAAGATTCGCTGGATGGTCGATTTGCCAGCGAGCGGTCGCTGGAGCGGGCCGGTGCTGGCCGGCGGCAAAGTCTGGGCCGTATCGGCGGATGGCCTCCTTGTCGGGGCCGATGCCAGAACCGGGACGCTGGCAAGCCAGGTCGATCTCGGCACTTCGGTGTATGTTGCACCGGTTGTCGCTGACGGACGGATGTATATTCTGTCAGACAACGCCCGCCTGATTGCCCTCAATTGAGCGCCGCCGGCACTCACCGGTTGCCCTAGCCGAATTCGCCGAGATGTCCCTCACCATCGCCATTATCGGACGCCCGAATGTCGGCAAGTCCACGCTGTTCAACCGTCTTGCGGGAAGCAGGCTGGCGCTGGTCGACGATCAGCCCGGGCTCACGCGCGACCGGCGCGAAGCCGAAACGTCGATCGGACCGTTCGACGCGACGCTGATCGATACCGCCGGCTTCGAGGATGCCAAGACCGGACTTGGTCCGAGAATGCGGGAGCAGACCTTAGCGGCCATCGCGCAGGCCGATGTTGTGGTGTTTATGATCGATGCCCGCGCTGGCGTGATCGGCTCTGATGAGAGTTTCGCAGATTTGGTGAGAAGTTCCGGCAAGCCCGTGATCCTCGCCGCCAATAAATGCGAGGGGCGTGCCGCCGATCCTGGCCTGTATGAGGCCTTCAGGCTCGGGTTCGGAGAACCCATCGCGATCTCGGCGGAGCATGGCACCGGCATCGGCGAGCTGATCGAGGCGATCGAAGCAAAGGCAGGCGCGGCCGGCGAGATCGCGCTCACCCAAGACGAAGAGTCAGCGGCCGAGGAAGCCGATGCGCGTCCCTTGCGCCTCGCCATTATCGGCCGGCCGAATGTGGGAAAATCCACGTTGGTCAATTCGCTGCTCGGCGAGGAGCGCATGATCACCGGGCCGGAAGCCGGCATCACACGAGATGCCATCGCCGCCGATCTCACTTGGGACGAACGGCCGTTACAGTTGTTCGATACGGCGGGCCTCAGGCGCAAGATGCGCGTCGAAGGCAAAGCCGAGGAGCTTTCCGTCGGCGACACGCTCAAGGCCATCCGCTTTGCCGAGGCGGTCGTCATCGTCTTGGACGCCGAGACGCCGTTCGAGAAACAGGATTTGCAGATCATCGATCTCATCGAGCAGGAGGGAAGGGCCCTCGTTGTTGCCGTCAACAAATGGGACTTGATGGCGGAGCCGCAGCAGCGGCTCGCCGAGCTTCGTGAAAAATGCGACCGGCTGCTGCCGCAGATTAAAGGTGTGCCGCTGGTACCGGTGTCGGCGTTGAGCGGTAAGGGACTCGACAAATTGATGCGGGCGGTGTTCGAGGCCGATGCGCTGTGGAATCGACGACTCCCCACGCGCCGGCTGAACGAATGGCTACAAGAAGCCGTCGAGTCGCATCCGCCGCCCGCTGTCTCGGGCAGGCGGCTCAAGCTTCGTTACATGACGCAAGCCAATGCGCGACCGCCGACATTCATTCTATTCTGCTCGCGGCCGAAGGCCGTGCCGGATTCCTATGTGCGTTACCTCGTCAACGGGTTGCGCAAAGCATTCGACATGCCGGGCGTGCCGATACGTCTGCATTTGCGCGGCGGCGCCAACCCGTATGCCAAGGGCGCGCCGGAATGAGCGGGGAGACTGAGATCTTCTTCTATCATCTCGAGCGGCGAACGCTGGAAGACGTGCTGCCGACCTTGCTGCTGCGATCGGTGGAGAAGGGCTGGCGCGCGGCGGTGCAGGCGACGAGCGAGGAGCGGGTCGAGGCGCTCGACACGCTGCTCTGGTCGTTTTCGGAGGAGAGTTTCCTGGCGCATGGCACCGCCAAGGACGGACAGGCGTCGGCTCAGCCAATTTATCTGACCGTCGAGGATGACAACCCAAATGGGGCGCAGGTTCGCTTCTTGCTCGATGGCGCAGAGCTTGTCGACG
>CAVXQX010000004.1:0-13424 GCA_963764005.1 uncultured Alphaproteobacteria bacterium
GTGTCCTCTTCCTCGACGCCACACTGTGCGTACCATCCTGCGAGTGCTTCGATTTGGCGTGAGAGTTCGTCGAGGACGCCAGGGTCAATTGCCGCAGGAGGTGCTGTGGCCGTTCGAGTCTTCCTAAGAAACGCCGCAGTCTCTTGAATGCGCTTTATGACCTGGTCTGGCTCGCCCACCAAGAGTTCTGCGAAGAAGTCCTGCTCGCCGAGCGCTGGCAATTGAGGTAGCCGGCCGAGGCCCTCTGCACCCCGATCGCGACCGAAGCGTGCTGACAACCAGGCTTGCACTAAGTCTTGATAGGCAAGGTCAGCCGCCTCCGGGTCAATGATCGTCGCCCCCGGGTCGATACCTGCTTCGACAGGATAGGGTTTGACAAGCTGCTGACAGAACCCATGGATCGTCGTGCAGGTCAGCTCATCAAGCGTTTCGTTCGCCGCGGCGATCGCCGCGGACTGCCCAGCGGAAAGCCCTTCGGGCAGTGCGAGCCGCAATTCATCCGGAATGTCCGCCCGCGCTAGGCGGTTAACGAATCCCCTCGATGCGCTCGCGCAGCTCCGATGCGGCGGCCTCCGTGAAGGTGATCGCAACGATCTCACGGGTGGGGTGGCCCGACGCAAGAAGAAGCGCCACACGCCCCGCCATGAGCGCCGTCTTCCCGCTTCCGGCTCCCGCCTCCACGAGGAGCGTCGTGCTGTGATCAAGTAGTGCGCGACGCCGCGCGGAAATGTCGGGTAAAACGCTAGCTTTAGACATCACTCCATCTCCCACAAAGGTGAGAGATCGGCGAGACGTTCGGCGATAAGATTGCTCTTCAGCTCGAAGTAGCTTTCCTTTGCGCCGCCGGGCAGCGCAAAGGCGAGATCATTGTTATCATCCTGCGCTCCCGCCCCGGGCAGCATATTCCCCGCCTTCGCATAACGCTGCACGGCAATTACAAAGTCTGCCAGACGTGCAAGCACTGCCGCCGGCTCCGCCAGCGGATATAGGCCGTCCTTTTCCGCCCTTGGAAATAGAAGCCGCGTCTGAACGTCTTTCGCGGCCGGGACAAGCGAGCGAACCGCATAGGCATAGAGGCAGCGCTGCAGTTCGGCTCCACCCTTGAGGACCAGCTGCTTTTTGCCAGGCGACTTCCCCGACTTGTAGTCGGTCACGCGCGCGATTGTCCCTGCACCATCAAGGTCGAGTCGATCGATTGATCCGCCGATCGCAATCGTCGTTTCAGGGATCACGACTGGCTTGGTCGGGTCCCACGGCAACAAGGCGCGGCGCTCGTCGGTCAAATCCTGCACGCTTGTATCGCCACCAAATGGTAATTCGGCCCAGCTTCGCTGCCCCTGCAGTGATTGCTCTCGATATTCCAAAGCGGCAACTGCAAGCGTGCGAATGTCCTGCAGCTTTCGTTCCCATATCACTGGTGGTGGGACTGGGCGCGTACGCTCCCATTCCCGCGCGACAGCAGCGAGGGCCTTGCCAACAGCCGCCGCAATCGAAGCGTGGTCTGCGGTGCCAAATCCTCCCGGCTTCGCTAACTCAAGACCCGATACAGCGCGTTCCAGCGCCGCATGGAGAATGCCTCCAATAGCCAGCGCATCAAGCTGCAGCGGCTCTTCTGTCTCATTGGGCTCCTGCCATCGAAACCCATAGGTCCACAGATACCCGAGCGGGTCGCGCAGTAGCTTTGTCAGTGACGTAGCGGACTGCCGTCGACTGAGTGAAGCAACAATAAGGGGGTGATTGGCTTTTATTAGACCGTCATGGGCCGTCAGTCGCTCTGTGTGCCAATCGATCCAACAGGAGCGCGCAGAACGAGCAACCGGCAGGTCCTCGAACTCTGCGGGCCGCGCGAACAAACGATCAGTCCACGCGGCTGCGTGCTCCGGGATGCGAGCGCGTTGGCGGTATATCTCCCCCGGCACCCTCGGATACAGCGGTGAAACGCCGTTGATGCGCCCTTGCGTGTCGCGCCGCGCCCGTGAGCAGACGACTTGTCGGGCTGTTGTCTTGAGGATCGTATCAAAATCCCGCCGATCAGCTTGATGCACCGGCAGAGGATCAAGCAAAGATGAACCTAGGATATGGTTTGGCAGAAGTGCATCCTCGGCCTGGTGACGTGGCCAGGCGCGCGAGGTGAGCCCAACGAGCCGCACCCACGGCCGAGGATCGGCCGCGAGCGCTGCCGCCGGACCCCAGATGATATTTGCTTCCTGAGCCACCTGGTCGGGCAATGCGAGAGATGCGAGCGTTACATCGAGGGCTTCGGGAGGGCCTTCAGTCAGTGCCCGCTCCCAAATCGCAAGGCTGCGGCCGCGCAAGAGAATGCCGCCGACCTCCCCTGCCCGCTTTAGTCCGAACGCCAGGGTTTCAGTTAGGCCGCCAAGAACGCGAACCACCGATTCGGAATTTGCATCGGCCGAACTCGCGATCGCTGGCAGAACGTCGCGCCATGAGGCGGCGTCAAGCAGCGGCGCGTCCTCCGGAAGATTGTGCCACCAGTTCCCGGGGATGATCTTAAAATCGGGATTTTGTGAGCGCAGTAACGCGATCAAGCGTGTCATGCGCGCTTGGCTAAAGCCCCGCAATAGCACCTCGGCAAGCGCGGCCGCGAGCTGGCCCTCCGGCGTCGATAATGCTTTGCGGCCATGGACGAAGTGCAGATCGATACCGGCCATCTCGCTCAGAGCCTGAAAGTGATCGTCCCACTCTGCCGGCGATGCGGCTGCGATCGCGATCTCCTCTGGTTTGGCTCGTCCACTGGCAAGAAGAGCCCGCGCCCAACGCATTGCTTCCAGGGCTTCGTGGCGTGGGCTTGCGCAGGATTCGCTCTGAATTTCGGGTTGCTCTGGTGCCGTCTCAACGACAGCAATCCCAAGCTCTCGCACCCAGGCAGGCACTTGCCGCGGACCCGCCACCCACCGTACGTCCGTCACGTTCTTCAGCGCCGCGAGCAGTGGTCGCCATACTGGCGACATTTCTGTTCTGCCGAGCACGTGGATCGCCCCGAACAGAGTCTTCGCGTGCCGAAGGTGCGGAAGTGCAAGATCAACTAAGTCCGCAGGCCGACGCATTGACGGAGGCAATCGCTTCAGCACCTCAGCTTCAAGTCGGGTCACGGCGTCAATGCGCGAGCGAACGAGGGCGTCCGACGTTTTGGCCAGTTCGGTGAATTTGAGGCCTGCGGCCCAAGCCTTCTTAAGTGTTGCAGCCGCCGCTCGTGAAAAGCCGGGAAGTGTTTTGATGTCGTTGAATTCGCCGAGGTCCATGGCGATGGCTTCGCCAATTGCCTCTTTGAGCGAGTCGGGATTGATAGGCTGGAGAAATCCGCCCGCTAACCGTGCAGCTACGTGCTCGATCGCAAGTGCCTGCAATCCGTGCTGGCGCTCGATCGCTGCCGCTCCGCGAACCTGACGCCACGAGAGGCGCGAATGTATGACAAGCGTCTCGCGCACGAGCATTGCCCATTGAGATAATGATGAATCAGTCTAGCACGGCAGAGTCGCAACTACATCTTAAAGTATAGCATTGGGCGAGCCACTATTAAGTCGATTTCGTGCCGGGGCCAAGCACTCGTATTCATTCCGCGCCGATGCGCGTGACTATCTCCGCAGCTTTCTCTTGGCACTTCCCCCACCAAGGCGGCCCGCAGGCGGCCTCTCATGTGGGCCAAGATGACCGGTCCCGCCTCCGGATCAACGCGGCTCGCTTCCGCGCTTTGCTTGTGCAGCTCCGCCCCGCTTCGCGGCGCGCCTTAAGGCGCGGCGTTTGATCCCTCGGCTCAATGGTCCCGGTCCCTTTTGCCCCACGAGGCCGCAATCGCGCGGCCCGCAAGCAAAGGGGAACCGCCATGACCAAAGAACGCTTCGATATTCACCAGCACATCACCGACAAGATCGTCAGCGCGATCGAGCGCGGCGCGGGAGACTTCCGCCTGCCCTGGCATCGCTCCGCCGGCAACATCATGCGACCCGTCAACATCGCCTCGAAGAAGGCCTATCGCGGCGTCAACGTCGTGGCGCTCTGGGCCTATGCCGAGGAATTCGGTTACAGCTCCGGCACCTGGGGCACTTACAAGCAATGGGCCGAGGCCGGCGCTCAGGTCCGCAAGGGCGAGAAAGCCGCCTACGTCGTCTTCTACAAGGAGCTTGAATTCGCCGCCGATCCTGAGACCGGTGACGCCGAGACGGACACCCGCCTCTTCGCCCGCGCAACGCCGGTCTTCGCCGCCGAGCAAGTGGACGGCTATCAGGTTCCGGTCATCGACCCCCTGCCCGCGACGGTCATCACGCCGATCGAGCAGGCCGAGGCTTTCGTCGCCGCGACCGGCGCAACCATCCACCATGGCGGCAGCCGGGCCTTCTATCGTCCCTCGACGGACAGCATTCAGCTTCCCCCGCGCGAAGCCTTCATCGGCACCCCGACCAGCACGCCGGCGGAATCGTACTATTCCACCCTGCTGCACGAGCTGACGCATTGGACGCAGCCACGAGAGCCGCTGCAATCGGCAGCTCGGCAAGCGCTTCGGCGACCAGGCCTATGCGATGGAGGAGCTCATCGCCGAACTCGGAGCCGCTTTCCTCTGCGCCGATCTTCGCATCACCGACGAGCCGCGCGCGGATCACGCGCAATATCTCGCGTCCTGGCTTTCCGTCCTGAAGGCCGACAAGAAGGCGATCTTCACCGCCGCATCCAAGGCGTCCGAGGCCGCCGCGTTCCTCGCGGCTCTTCAAGGCGCGTAAGCGCTCACACCGTGATGTGGCCTTATGCCAAACAATGCGCGGTCGCAGCGCAACTCTCGACGAACAACAAAATCAAGGCAGTTTCGGCCGATGCGCGAGCACCTATTCGATGATCCGCAGGCGATCTTGGTCGCCATGAGCAAATTTTAGATCATCAAAGTAAGACGAAGCTAGCCACCTCACTGGCTTCGCGGGTTCGCGACAAGCGGTTGGCATCCGGTGTGGCAGCGGCATGCAGAGAGGAAGAGGGCGGAGGGAATTTTCGTGACGGGTTTGGAGGTCGAGAGAGAGGCTCCCGGCCGGCCCGTCGCGGAGAAAGATGATGTCACAGTCCGTTCGGAAGCTCGTCCTGAGCTCGTCGCGCGACATTCCTTTCAGTAAGCTCGTGCTGTCCCAATCGAACGTCCGGCGTATCAAGGCCGGCGTCTCGATCGAGGAGCTCGCCGAAGACATCGCCCGGCGCACGCTTCTGCAGAGCCTGACCGTGCGTCCTGTTGTCGACGCCGAGGGCGTGGAGACAGGCATGTTCGAGATTCCCGCCGGGGGGCGGCGTTATCGGGCCATCGAACTCCTGGTCAAACAGAAGCGTCTCGCCCGCACCGCGCCGATCCCCTGCGTCATCCGCACCGACGGTATCGCCGAGGAGGATTCGCTCGCCGAAAATATCCAGCGTGCGCCACTACATCCCCTCGATCAGTTCCGCGCCTTCCTGGCGCTTCGCGAAAAAGGCCTCGGCGAGGAGGAAATCGCGGCCACCTTTTTCGTCACCGTCCAGGTCGTGCGACAGCGCCTGAAGCTCGCCTCTGTGTCGCCGAAGCTTTTAGAGGTCTATGCCGAGGACGGCATGACCCTCGACCAGCTTATGGCCTTCACGGTCAACGCCGATCACGAGCGGCAAGAGCAGGTTTGGGAAGGCCTGCAACGGTCCTATGCAAAGGAGCCATACCAGATTCGGCGCTTGCTGACCGAAGGCGCCGTGCGCGCCTCCGACAAACGCGCTCAATTCGTCGGCGTCGCTGCCTATGAAGCGGCCGGAGGCGCCGTCATGCGCGATCTTTTTCAGGCAGATGACGGCGGCTGGCTGCAGGACGCAGGCCTCCTCGAACGGCTGGTCGCCGAGAAGCTGGAACGTGAGGCCGAGGCGATCCGCGCCGAAGGATGGCGCTGGATCGAGGTCGCCACCGAATTTCCCTATGGCCATAGCAATGGCCTCCGCCGGCTCGTCGGCGAGAAATTGCCGCTGACGGCGGAAGAGATCGTAACGCAGGAAGCGCTTCAGGCGGAACTCGAACAGCTCGAACAGACCTATGCCGAGGCCGACGACGTGCCGGAGGAGGTTGACCACCGCCTTTCGGAGATCGAGACCGCGCTGGCGGCCTTCGAGGAGCGGCCGGTGATCTACGACATGGCCGATCGACGCTCGAGCCGGCGCCTTCGTCAGCATCGATGGATCCGGTGCATTGCGCGTCGAACGCGGATTCGTCAGGCCCGAGGACGAGGCACCAGTCGCTTCGGAGGCGCCGGATCACGACGTCGAAGCGGGCAATGCGGCCTTGTTAGCCAGCGAGGAGCCTGATGCCGTCGTGCGCGGCGAGCCCGGAGAGGAAACCGATCCCGAGGAGGATGACGGGCTAAAACCACTTCCGGATCGGCTGATGACGGAAATCACAGCGCACCGCACTCTAGCGCTGCGGCATGCCCTCGGAGGGGATCCCGGCACTGCCTTCCTTGCGGCCTTGCACGTTCTCTGTCTAAAACTCTTCTATCGCTATGGCTCCGATTCCTGCCTGGAGATCGACGCAAAGAGCATCGCTTTCGGACAGCAGTCGCCGGGGCTGAATGATACTGCACTCGCCAAGGCCGTCGACGAACGGCATCGTGCATGGGCCGGGCAACTGCCCCGCGAGACCGAGGATCTGTGGGACACTCTCGTCGCCTTCGATGGCGACAGCCGCCAGGCGCTGTTCGCGCATTGCGTAGCGCTCAGTCTTAACGCCGTTGTTGAGGCCTGGAACCGGCGCCCGCGCGCGCTCGCTCATGCCGATCGGATCGCCGAGGCCGTTGGTCTCGACATGGTCATGGCGGGCTGGACGCCAACCGTCGACAATTATTTCGGTCGGGTCACGAAGGCTCGCATTCTGCGGCGCGCTGCGGGAGGCGAAAGGCGACGGCCAGGCGCAGGTCATCGGCCATCTCAAGAAGGGCGAAATGGCCGAAAAGGCACAGGAACTGCTTGCGGGCTCGGGCTGGCTACCGGAACCGCTCCGGACGCGAGGTCGTGACCTCGTCGTGGCGACCGGCAACGCTGAGATCGAAACCGTCGAACCAGGAATGCCAGTGGATGGAGAGCAAGCGGCGGCAAGCGGCGGCGAATCGGCCATCGACATAGCCGGCGGTCAAACGGAGACTGGTGAGGCGCCGGACCCAGCACACGCCGTTGCAGCCGAATAACAAAACTCCTCCCACCTGCTAGGGCCCGCTGCCGAAACGGGCCCTTTCTTTTCGGAGCATTCACATGCGGAGCGCAGCCGATGAGCTGGCACGCCGTCTTGCGCGTGAGGCACAAGCGGTGTGCCGCCATTATCTCTCCAACGGTCGTCGTGCTGGTCGGTACTGGTTGGTTGGCGATGTCGCGAACACGCCCGGCCGTAGCCTGTTCGTTCGGCTGACAGGGCCGGATAGCGGCAAGGGCGCCGCCGGCAAATGGACGGATGCCGCGACTGGCGATCACGGCGATCTCCTAGACCTTATCGCACGGAACCGTAGGCTTGATCATGTGCGCGACGTGCTCGACGAGGCAAGGTCATTTCTTCGTCTGCCGCGGGAAGAATATCCTTCGGATCGATCCACTCAACAGACTTCTGCTCCGACTCGATCGCCGGAATCCGCGCGCCGCTTATTCGCCAACTCACGGCCAATCGCGGGCACGATCGCCGAAGCGTATCTGCGCCGGCGCGGCATTACGGCTCTGCATGACAATAACGGACTCCGTTTTCATCCACGCTGCTACTATCGATCCGACGCCGAGGCACCGACCGAGACCTGGCCCGCGCTGATCGCCGCGGTCACCGATCTTAACGGCACGATCACCGGCGTGCATCGCACTTGGCTCGATCCATCAGGGCGTGACAAAGCTCCGGTCGATTCACCGCGACGCGCGATGGGTCATCTCCGCGGGCAAGGAGTCCGCTTCGGCGTCGCGCATGATGTCATGGCGGCTGGCGAAGGCATCGAGACCATGCTGTCGCTCCGATGCGTCATACCCGCCATGCCGATGGTCGCCGCACTTTCGGCCGCGCATCTGGCGGCCATTCTGTTTCCGGTCACGCTGCAGCGCCTCTACATTGCCCGCGACGATGATCCAGCAGGTGATGGCGCTATGGCAAGCCTGATCGATCGGGCAACCGAAATCGGGATCGAGGCGATCGCACTGTCACCGGGGCTCGGAGACTTCAACGAGGATCTCCACACGCTCGGCATCGATGCGCTCCGGGCGGCCCTCAGGGTGCAGATCGCTCCCGAGGATGTCGCTCGCTTCATGGAGCTGGCGGAATGTGCCGGAACGGAGAGATGAAGTCGGCGGCCGCCAGAGTTTCATGTAGCCTCTAGTTGTGGTGCTGCCTGGCTTTGTCGAAGAGGACCGCACCCACGGCCTTCTGAGAGGGCGATCGGGGCGGCAAACGGTCCGGCCCGGCAATGGCGGATGGCAGGTTATTTTCCGTCGGCGGTGAGCGCCTTTACATCGCGAGGCAAAATAGCCGGTCCCCGCCATCCTCCGCTTCGCTTCGGCCGCTCGCTTCGCTCCGCGGTGCAGGTCCGGTCCGCTTGCCCACCCTTTCGTCGCCACGAAGGCCGCGATGGGCGCGGTCGATCCGACGAAAGGAAGCACCATGACGACCGCACACGACGACACCGGAGCCGAGCCGCCGCAGACCTCATCCCCGACCGATCACCTTCTCACCGAACTCCAGCTCTACGGCTATCGCCCCTTTCAGGACGAACCAGACCCGAGACCGTTGCCGGAAGCCCAGGCCGTCGCTGGCGCGATCGCCGACATTTTCGACGACCTCGTCGTGACCATGAGGGACACCCGTCTCGAACCCGACCTCGACGACCTGCTCTGGTCGACCGTCAATCTCTTCCACCGCGCCGTCGGCCGCAACGAGCGCAAGCTGGATGACAACGAGCAGGCGCAGCGGCGCAGCCAGGAGGAACAGGACGGATCGGAAATCCGCTCGGTCGAACTCGAACGCCTCACGGCCGAAGGCCAGACGCTGATCGAGCGCAGAAACAGCATGGAGTTCTTCCGCGACCAGGCCGCCGACCAGTTCGAGCGCCACACCGGCTCAGCCTGGCGACCGCACACAGGGTCGATGGTCAACCACCGCGCACTGACCTCGGCCATGATCGACAGCCGCGACTTCCTCGCCGCAAAGCGCCGAGCCGAAAGCGAGGTGCTGCTGCCGGCTGGCCCCAAGATCGCCTTCACCGGCGGACTTGACTTCAACGATCATCGTCTGATCTGGGATAAGCTCGACAAGGTCCACACTAAGCATCCCGACATGGTGCTCTTGCACGGCGGTTCGCCGAAGGGCGCTGAACGTATCGCCGCCCGCTGGGCCGATCACCGCAAGGTGCCGCAAATCGCCTTCAGGCCCGATTGGACGAAGCACGCCAAGGCAGCGCCGTTCAAGCGCAACGATCAGATGCTCGAAATCCTCCCGATCGGCGTCATGGTGTTCCCCGGCACGGGCATCCAAGACAACCTTGCAGACAAGGCACGAATACTCGGCGTCCCGGTCTGCAAGTTCGGAGATGGCAGCGCGTGACCGCCGCCTACCGCCACTCTCGACCCAGCTGTCCTCCGCGGCCGCGGACGAGAATGAAACCAGGGCTGCGGAAGTTGGCCCTTTCCGTTGGGCTGACAAGTGAGCGACCATGCCCGGCTTGCCCTCGCTTCAACCGGACTACCGCGCCAAGCTGGTCAAGCTTTTGGGCATGCTGGGCAGCGATCACGATGGCGAGCGCGCGAACGCCGCGCGGCTTGCCGACGAACACCGCCGCAAGTCCGGCTTGACGTGGCACGATTTTGTTTTGCCGTTGCCAGAGGCGCGGCCACGCAAGGCCCGCAAGCCGCGCAAGCGCGCCAAGCCACGCAGCCGCCAGAGCCGCCACCACCGCCGCCAACGTGGCGCGACAAGGCGAAAGTGGTTGCGAAGTCCGGACTTGGCGACCGAGTGGGAACGCACCTTCGCGGCCGGGTTGCTTGCCAAGTGGTGCGGCCCGTTTACAGTAAAGCAGGAACAATGCCTGAAAAACTTTGGCTCAAGTGCGGTTGAGCAAATGACCGAAAACAATACTGTGAATAACTCAAACATTTGTATGACGTTGATTTTGAAAGGCGCTCTCGCACATCGCCGGGTGGATTTTGTCTAACCCTCCATTGACGGATTCAGGAATCGGGCGTTTCCATGAATGTGACAGCGTAATGCGTTTGTGAGGTAAAAATGTCAGGAAAAAATCACGTTCGCTGGAGACAACGCGAGGCAACACGCGGAGTGAAGGCTCTCCAGGCCAGGGCAATCGGGTGAAGAAGTGCGTGACAAGCGTGTAAAATGCTGAATCTTTTGTGGTCCT
Source organism: uncultured Alphaproteobacteria bacterium (assembly GCA_963764005.1). Lineage (GTDB taxonomy): Bacteria > Pseudomonadota > Alphaproteobacteria > Rhizobiales > Methyloligellaceae > Methyloceanibacter. The sequence goes on from CAVXQX010000004.1 coordinate 10,374, forward strand.
CTGATTCGGACCACGGAGGATGGCGATGGAAGAGGTTGCGGAGGAAATCGGGGCAAAAGCCGAAGCCATTGTTTTTCTGGATCATTTCAGGGAGTTGCCGGATCCGCGCCAGCGCGGCAAGGTGCTTTATCCGCTGGACGAAATCCTGCTGTTGTGTCTACTCGCGGTTCTCGCGGGAGCGGAAACCTTTGTCGACATCGCGCTGTTCGGTCAAATGAAACTCGAATTCTTGCGTCGGTTCCGGCCGTTTCGCGACAGCACGCCCTCGCACGATCATCTGGGCGATATTTTTGCCTCGCTTGACGCCGGGCAATTTCAGCAGTGCTTCGCCGCTTGGGTCGCATCGGTGACGGGAGCACCGGCCGGCGTCATCGCCATCGATGGGAAAACGTCGCGCCGTTCCTACCAGAAGAAGAACGCCAAGGCTCCGATCCACATGGTCTCGGCCTTCGCCGCGCGCCAGCGTCTCGTGCTCGGACAGGTCAAGGTGGCGGAAAAGTCGAACGAAATTGTCGCGATTCCCAAGCTCCTCGACATGCTGGCGATCGAAGGCGCCATCGTCACGATTGACGCGATGGGTTGTCAGCGGGAAATCGCCGCGAAGATCATGGACAAGAAGGCCGATTACATCCTCGCGCTGAAAGGCAACCATGGCACGTTGCGCAAGGATGTAGAGGTGCTCGCCGCCGAACAGAAAGCCAATGGTTTCAAGGATACGACAATCAGTCGACATGAGACGGTCGATGGCGATCACGGCCGCATCGAGACGCGAACCACCACCGTGATCCAAGATGCCGCCTGGCTACGGGAGCGCCATGATTGGCCCGGGTTGCAGAGCGTCGTCATGGTCGAGACGGTGCGCGAAATTGGCGAGAAGATTGAACGGGAAACGCGTTTCTACATCACTTCATTATTGTTGTTGGCGAGTGTTCTTGGGCCACTTGTCCGCGATCATTGGACGGTGGAGAATAGCCTCCATTGGGTGATGGACATGGTTTTCCGCGATGACGAATGCCGCATCCGTAAGGATCATGCTCCCGCCAACTTCACAACGATAAAACACATGGCGAGCAACCTCATGCGAAACGCCACCGCAAAAGGCTCCATGCGCTTGAAGCGCAAAGCCGCCGCATGGGACGACGACTTCCTCGCAAGCCTCATCACTGAATGATGATTCCTTCACCCGATTCCCCTGCTCTCCAGGCGGCGGGGCTTGAGGTCGAGCGCCTCGAATTTATCGACAACAAGATGGTCATCATTCCGCGAAACCGTGGCGAACACTCACCAGAGTCAAGCGACGCCGACAAAATTGTTGAGAAACTTCGGTGATCGGGCTCATGAAGCGGCACAACTTACCCAATTGGTACGCGCGCGGGACGCACCTCGGGGTCCACGTTTATCGCAGCCTTGGGACTTGCGACCAACAGGAAGCGGAAAGGCTATGACCGTTATCAGGGTCCAGGGATTCAAAACTTATAAAGATCGGCATGGCAAGCTTCGATGCTATCACCGCGCAACCGGCATTCCGATCGATCTTAAAAAAACGCCGCTCGGCTCGGTTTGATTCTTCGCGGAGTGCAACAGAATTGTTAGGTCTGCCGAAGCGAAGGCCGCTGCCACACAAGAAAAGCCCGGAACGCTTGGTTCACTGGTTTGCGATTATCGAAACTCATCTACCTTTCAAGACCTCGCACCACGAACCAAAATAGACTACCAAAAAATTTTCGATTATTTGCGGCCGATCGCCGGATCAAGTCGCGACAACAGAAGAGCTCCTCGAGAAGTGTTGGTCGGTCAGGAACCGACGCCGTAGACGCCGCGTACCTGGTCGCGCACGAGCGAACCGTGGTCGAGCTCCATCACACGCCGCCGCATCGCGTCGACGATGCGCTGGTCGTGGGTTGCCATCACGACCGTGGTGCCGGTGCGGTTGATGCGGTCGAGCAAGCGCATGATCCCCACCGTCGTGGCGGGGTCGAGGTTTCCGGTGGGCTCGTCGGCGAGAAGGATCAGCGGACGGTTCACGAACCCGCCGTGCGATCGACACTCGTTGCTGCTCACCGCCGGAAAGCTCCGTCGGGAAATTCTGGACTTCTTCGACAGACCGACGAGATCGAGAATCTGCGGAACCTGGGCGCGGATGATGTGCTTCGGACGCCCGATCACCTCGAGTGCGAACGCGGACGTTCTCGTACACGGTCTTGTTGGTGAGGAGCTTGTAGTCCTGGAAGACGCAGCCGATGTTCCGGCGGAGCTGCGGGAACCTCCGCACGCGCGAGCCGGCCGATGTCGCGGCCCGCGACGAGCACACGCCCCTCGGTGGAGACTTCGTCACGGAGCAAGAGCTTGAGCAGCGTCGATTTCCCCGAACCCGAGGGCCCGACGAGGAACACGAACTCGCCCTTGGCGATATCGAGGTCGACCTCACGCAGGGCGACGACGTCGCCCTTGTAGGTCTTGCTGACGTTCTCGAATCGAATCATGAGAGCCTGATGAAGGTACCAGCTGGGAGTCCGCCCGCCGGTGTGGCGCGGGACAGGCTAGCTGGTCCCTCCCCCTTCGCCACTTCGCCGCCACTGCAGGTACGACTCGATGAACATGTCGAGGTCGCCGTCGATCACCGCTTGCACATTGCCGGTCTCGGCGCGTGTTCGCTTGTCTTTCACGAGTTGGTAGGGCACGGCGTGTACGTGCGGATCTGATTGCCGAACGCGACGTCTCGCTTGTCGCCCGAGAGCGCTTCGAGCTCCTTGCGGTGCTCCTCACGCGCCCGCTCCGCGAGCCGCGCCACAAGGATTCTGCATCGCCTTGGCCTTGTTCTGCGTCTGCGACCGCTCGTTCTGGCACGACACCACCACACCGGTCGGAATGTGCGTGATGCGCACCACGGAGTCAGTTACGTTCACGTGCTGCCCGCCCGCGCCCGACGAACGGTACGTGTCGATGCGCAGGTCGCTCGGGTCGATGTCGGGCTCTTCGGTTTCCTCAACGCAGGGACGCAGTCGAACGACCGCGAACGCAGTTTGCCGGCGGCGGTTGGCATCGAACGGT
>CAVXQX010000005.1:0-127426 GCA_963764005.1 uncultured Alphaproteobacteria bacterium
GCTTCCGGCTATCAACGGGTGGTGTTTATCTTCGACGGGCGCGACGCGGAGGCCTTGGCGCGGGCGCGGGCGCAATGGCAGGCCGCGCGGGGCTCTGGTCACGCGGTCAGCTATTGGCAGCAAGATGCGGACGGACGCTGGCAGCAGAAAGCGTGACCCGTCAGACGGTGATGCCGAAGCGGCCAAGGGCAAATGTCATCAGCAGATAGGCTCCGGCGGTCAGCCCGATCGACAGGCCGAGGCTCGCGTAGAAGCCCATGCCTTGGCGAAGCAGGAACGGCAGCGCCAAGAAGAGCACGAGCGAGGGTAGCACCAGCCAGAAAATTCCCTGCGCCAGGCTTGCGATCTTCTCGATATCGCCGGTCTCGACTAGAGCCAGATGAAGGCGAGCACCGACACGAGAGGAAGCGACGCCAGCAGCGCGCCGAACAGGCTCGATCGCTTCGCCGCTTCGGAGACCGCGACGACGAGGATACTCGTGATCAGGACTTTCAATGTCGCATAAAGCATCGCTTTCTCCGATCTAGGTCAGAGTGTGGTAACACAGACGCAAACTATACCACGACAGATAGCACCGGATGCCTTGCCGCTGTCATCAGGCGCCGTTATAAGCCCGCAATATTTCAAGGCTTAGAGGAATCATTTCGCCATGGCCATTGAGCGTACGCTGTCGATCATCAAGCCGGATGCAACCGAACGGAATCTGACCGGGCTGATCGTGGCGCGGCTGGAGGGCGCGGGACTTCGCGTCATCGCGCAAAAGCGCGTGTGGTGGCGGAAGAAGGACGCCAAGAAATTCTACGAGGTGCACAAAGGGCAGCCGTTTTACAAGGAGCTCATCAACTACATGACCTCAGGCCCCATCGTGCTTACGGTTCTTGAAGGCGACGACGCCATCACCAAATACCGCGAGATCATGGGTGCGACCAATCCTGTGGATGCCGAGCCCGGAACCATCCGCAAAGATTTCGGCGTCAATCATCAGCGGAATTCGGTGCACGGGTCCGATGCTCCGGAGACGGCGAAGAAAGAGATCGCCTTGTGCTTCAAGAAGAGTGAGATCGTCGGCTGACGCCGCTACGGCGGAGCATCGAGCCCTCAAACCTGTCCTGCATCCGACTTTGGATGATCGACATAATATTGGGCAACGAGATACCCGATCCCAAGAGACAAGACGAACGCCACGACCAGGCTGCCGATCGCAATGGCGCGGAAACGCGCTTCCGAGGCGAAGTAATAGTCGACATCAAAATCGACGCCGACAAATCCGCTGTAACGGCCCTGGCTGTCATAGATTGGCGCGTGACCGGTGAGAAAGGTGCCGTAGTCGTCTTCCTCGAATGAGGGGGTCACGTAAGTCTTGCCCGAGGCAATTTGTTTGAGCCAATCGTTGCCCTGCTCCGCCTTGACGTCGAAGCGCTCCATATATTTTGACTTTTCCAGCTTGCGCTCGGTCTTGAGGCCGGGAGCCTCGGCCGTGTCGAGGACGAAATAGGGAACGCCGTCGCGCTCGACCATGGTGTAAAGGTAGTGGATATTCGGATCGGCGGAGTGGAAGCGAACAAGCTGCTTCAGGGCTTCGGCGTAAAGCTCGTCGGTATAGTTTTTGGGATCGAGCAGTTGGTGATGCAGATCACCGTCAATCGCGCTCGCAGCAAGCTGGGCCATTTCGCCGACATGAGCGCGAAGGGCTTCCCATCTTGCGTCCCTTGACAGGAATTGAGGCATTGCCACGATCGATCCGAGGACGAGCGCGGCCGCAAGACTCGCGAGCGCGAACACGGACCAATTGAATGGGCGAATGGGTTGGCTAGGGATTGAGGGCATTGTGACTGGCGGCAGTTGGGAGATATTCGGAAGTCTAAGGCATGACTCGAAGTTTGCCCTGAGAGCGCGAAAATTAAGGACTCCGATTAGCTAAGTGTTACGTGCTTACAGAGTATGGCGTGCAAGTCAACAAGCGAAAGACTGGAGCGGGGAACGTGATTGTTCGAGAGTTCGACGGCGAAGGTTTCGCGCTCGATTCTATCCGCTTTTGGTCGCTGGTCTTCGCTGCGCTCATGCTGACCGCGAGCGCCGGTCAGGGCCGCGCGGAAGGTGACGGCCAGCGACGCACCACGCAGGAACTGGAGCGAGTGCGGTCGGACCCGCTGGCGCTCCGCGAGTTTCTCAAGCGCATGCCCAAGGGCGCGGATCTGCACAATCACCTCGACGGCGCCGTCTACGCCGAGACGTTTATCCGGGTCGGCGGTGAGGACGGTCTCTGTGTCGATCCTGTCGCCAAGGGCTTCACCAAGTCGCAGCCAATCAAGTCAGGCGCGGAGCCGGAGCCTGCGTGTGAGGCAGGCGATGTCGCTGCGGCTACTGTTCCGAAGAACCAGCGCCTCTACGACGAGCTGGTCGATTCCTTCTCGATGCGCGGCTTCGTTGCTTCGGAAGGCGAGACGGGACACGACCATTTCTTCGGAACCTTCGCGAAGTTCGGCGGCACCGATCCGCGCCACACCGGTGATTTTCTTCACGAGGTGACGACGAGAGCCGCTGCCCAGAACGAGCAATATCTCGAACTTATGGAAACGCCGACTTGGCATCGACTCAACACCATCACCAAGGATGTGGCGTGGCGCGAGGATCTGAAGGGCTTACGCGACGAGCTGCTAGCCAAAGGATTGAAAGAGGACATTCCAGCGGCGCGCGCGTTTTGGGATCAGGCCGAGGCTGTGCGCAGCGAACGTGGAGATTGCGGCAAACCTGACGCGGTTCCGGGATGCACGGTCGAGACTCGCTATATCTATCAAGTGTTCCGTAACACGCCGAAGGAGTTGGTCTTTGCCCAAACGCTGTTCGGTTTCGAGCTCGCCGCTGCGGACAAGCGTATCGTGGCGATCAATTTCGTCGGCGCCGAGGACGATGTTATCTCCATGGCGGACTATGAAGAGCAGATGCGCATGATCGGCTTCTTGCGCGAGTCTCTATCCCGGCGTGAAAGTCAGTTTGCACGCGGGCGAGCTCGCGCCGGGCCTCGTGCCACCGGAAGGACTTTGCTGCCATGTTAGACAGGCGGTCGAAGTGGCCAAGGCGGAGCGCATCGGTCATGGGGTGGATGTCATGTATGAGGACCGACCTTACGAGCTGTTGAAGGACATGGCGGCCAAAGGCGTGCTGGTTGAGACCAATCTCACCAGCAACGCCGTGATCCTCGGAGTTGAGGGCAAGAACCACCCGTTCTCGCTGTATCGGAAATTTGGTGTGCCCGTCGCGCTCTCGACCGACGACGAGGGCGTCTCCCGCATCGATCTCACCCATGAATATCAGCGGGCGGTCGAGACCTATGGGCTGAGTTATGAGGATTTGAAGCAGCTCGTGCGCAACAGTCTCGAATATAGTTTCTTGCCCGGCGCCTCGCTGTTTGAGGATCGCGGCGTCTATGCGCGGGTCGCGCCTTCTTGCGGCAAGGATGGCTTAGGGTCAGACAAGCCGTCGGCGGAGTGCGCAGCCTTCATCGACGGGAGCGAGAAGGCCAAGCAGCAATGGGAGCTGGAGCGGCGATTCCAGGCCTTTGAGGCGGCGCGCTGATATGCTCGGCACATTGTGACGCGAAAATTTCCGCTCTCCAGGGTCTACCAGCTGATCGAACCTGGCCCCGTCGTCTTGCTCGCTACCTCAGGCAAGGACGGGCCGAACATCATGACCATGTCCTGGCACATGATGGTCGATTTCGAGCCGCCGCTGATCGCCTGTATCGTAAGTCAAGGCGATTACAGCTTTGCTGCCTTGCGCGATACGGGCGAATGCGTGATCGCAATTCCGGCGCGAAAGTTGGCGGCGAAGGTGGTGAAAGTCGGAAATGCGTCCGGGCGCGACATCGACAAATTCGCGTCCTTCGGATTTACGCCGTTGCCTGCGAGCCGCGTCTCCGCCCCGCTGGTCGCGGAGTGCTTTGCCAATCTCGAATGCAAGGTGACCGACACCACTCTGGTCGAGAGGTACAATATGTTTGTCCTCAAAGTCCTCGCCGCCTGGATCGATCCCGAGCAGAAGAACCCAAAGACGATCCATCATCACGGCTACGGCACATTCGTGGTGGACGGGCCGGCGATCAAGCTCAAGTCGAAGATGCGATAGGGGTAGAGCGCCTTGCGCCTGCCGCAAAGACTTGGTGCAGTCCCGGATCGGCTCAAGGGCGGAGGCAACACCATGGGAGCGCGGACGACGTTCTGGAATTGCGCTTGCGGCAGTGCTGGCCGCTTTCATCTCTGGCGAAGCGGCCGCGGCGGAGTGCGGCACCCACGCAGGTCGACGCGTGTCTGATCGGAGCCTGGAAACAGACCGGCGGCGGCGCGGCGGAATGGATGCGCGAAAATATGAAGATGGCGCAGGTGAAAATGTCGGCGAGCGATGCGGTCATCACACTCAATCGCGACGGAACGTTCTCCACGTCTCAAGTCGACGCGAACGCGGAGGTCGCCGCGAAAAGACGCGGAGATGCAGGCTTCGGCCCAGATGACATCGCAAGGCAGCGGGCAATGGTCGGCGGCGGATGGCAAACTCACTTTATGCATGGATGCCGTCGCCTCGAAGGGCAGCGCTCAGATCAAATTGCCGAATGGCATGACCGTGAATATGCCGACGCCGCAGGTGAAGGCGTCCGTCAGCACCATGGAGCTACACCTGTAGCGGCGATTCGCTCTCAACGGTGCAACCCATGCCTCAGAATACCACGATGACCACGACCTATTCGCGGGCGCCGTGACGTCAGTTGTTCTGACTTGCCTTGCTTTTCGTGCAGGGCGCAGTGGCTTTGGCACGGGTGAGCGTCGTCAATTGATAGTCGCTTGCGGAAAGCTCGACAGGGTCGGCGAAGGCGTAGAGACCGCCGGGCTCGGCGACAATTTGGATGTAGCGATTGCCGCAGACCGCCGATGATAGCGGGGCCGTCGCGTCCCTGATCAGGATCGGCTGGCGCGTGCGAAACACATTCCGACGTGATTTCGACATTCGAGACCGGTCCCTTCTTGCCGTTGATGAGAATGCCGGGTCCGGCATTGTCGAGAAATCGCGACGACTGAATGCGGATATTGTCGATGGCCTGCCCGCGCTCGTCTGGCTCGAGGTCGATGCCGGCGCCGGGACGCGCGCCGTTGGTGGTCTGAAACAGCGAGTTCTTCACCAAGATGTTGTCGCCTTGGATGATGGACAGACCCTGGCGGCGGTTGTTGCTCGCGGTGACGCCGCATAACGTCACATCGCTCGCATCTTCGATATAGAAGCCGTCGCCCCACATGTCGTTGGCGGTCACGTTCAGGACTGAAATCTTGGGACGCTCCGTTATCGATGCGAATGCCCATGCCGAGGCCGCGCGCTTCTTGCAGCTTGTCGCGCTGGCCTTGAAGCGTGCCGCCAACGACGATGACGTTTGAGGCGTTGGAGATGCGCAACAGCGCGACACGTTTCTCATTGCTTGGAATGGCCTTGAGCACCGCGTGGGGGCTGAGTTTCAAGATCATGTCGCTCTTGAGTCGCACGGTTTCGCGCGGCAGCGTGCTCACCAGATAGGTGCCGTCGGGAACGAGAACGGCTCCGCCTTTGGCTACCGCATCGATCGCCGCTTGAATCGCGGCGGTGTCATCGGCGCGGCCGTCGCCCTTGGCACCTTTGCTCTTGACGTTGATGGTGACGGAAGATGCGGCCGGCTCAGGACAACGCTTCGCGGTGTCGGTGCCGGCGAGAGCTGCAAGAGGCGTCAGATAGGCTGAGATCGCCAAGACGGCCCAGCCAAGTGTCGTGCTCGTGCGCAAAGCTCGCAAGGTCAGCCATCTCCCGCGCGGATATACTCACTCCGCTTGCCCCGGAATGATGGCGAACTCGGGGCTGCGTGCCGCCCTACAGTTTCTTGATACGGAAGGGCAGGCCGCCCTTGGGGCAGAGCGTCACGGTGGCGTGAATCTTGGCCGGCATGGGCCCGACATATTCCGGCGTGAAGCGGCGGAGCAGCTGCACCAAGGCGAGGGTGTTCTCGATCTGCGACAGCGCGCCACCGATGCAGGCGCGCTTGCCGGCGGCGAAGGGCAGGTAGGAATATTTCACCCGCTTCTTGCTCCGCTCCGGCGCGAAGCGCTCCGGATCGAACTTCTCCGGGTCGTCCCAATATTTCGGGCTGTGATGGGCGATATAGGTGAGGATCACCACCTTGTCGCCGGCCTTGATCTTGTGGCCTTCGATCTCGTCGTCGCCGCCGGCGATGCGGATCAGCGCCCAGATCGGCGGGAACAGCCGCATGGTCTCCTGGATCACCATGCGCGTGTAAGAGAGCTGCTGCACCTCGTTCCATACAGGATCGCGGTCGCCGCAGACGGTGCGCGCCTCAGCGCGAATGCGGTCGAGCGCCTCGGGGTTCATCGATAGCAGATAGAGCGACCAGGCGAGAGTGAGCGCCGTGGTCTCGGTGCCGGCCCAGAGATATTGCTTCATCTCGTCGATCACCTGCTGGCGATCGAATTCGGGGAAGCTCGGGATCGGCCTCGGCGGTCTCGATCATGCGGAGCAGCGTCTTCTCGCGATGATCGACGATGTTGGCGCCGATCACGGTCTCCGGAATCGATCCCCAGATCGCCATGGCCTTGGCGGCCTCTTCTTCGGTGATCTCGGAGAGCTCGCCGCTCACCTTTTTCAGGCGAATGGATTTGTGGTTGAACACGTCGGTGTAGGTCTTGACCTGCTTGAAGACGAAATGCGGGTTGAAGGGCATCTCGCGGTCGAACAGTGCCTTGCACACCATCTCGGCGGCAAGCGTCCAGGTCTCCTCCACCATCTCGACGGTCTCGCCGGTCTCGGCGAGTTCGGACCAACGCGCCATCTTGGAGTCGATCGCCGACATCAGATAGGGGAAGTAGGCTTCGAACATATTGGGGTGGAAGGCCGGCTGCTGCGGCGTTCTGATCTTCTGCCAGAGCGCGCCGTCGATGGTGATCATGCTCCTGCCGAACACCGGTCGCAGCCCGTCGAAATATTTGGTGTAGTTGTCGGCGTTGCTCACGAGCACGCGCTCGGCATGGGCGGGCTCGTCGAGCAGAATGATGCGCTGGTTCTTCAGATTGATGGGGATGACGCCCCCATATTTTTCGCTGAGCGCCATGAGAACCTGCATGGGGTTCTCCTGGTTCAGCAGCGGTGTCAGCTTGAACCAAATGCTCTGCTCTTCGCCGAGCCCATGCGATGGAGAATAGGCGACCGTCATGTCCGCCATTTACGCCTTTCCCCTTGCTCCTTGGTTATCGCCGCGCGCGGAAGAGCTGGTTGCTTTCGCGCTGTTTGGAGCGGCTCCAATCCGGCCAAGCCCCGTTTCTAGCCAATCTCTAGCATCTAGCGTGCGATTTTGTCCATCTTTGGCACAATCTGCCGCACCCACATGTTGTCGCGCGTCTAATCGGCCATTAATGATCTCGATCAAAGCGGCGGCGAAAAAAGCGGGGGCTGGTTCGGCGCATCTGGCCCAACAATTCGCTCGCCCTCGACGCGGACCTCGCCGGAGGCCACCAATCTCAACGCATGCGGGTAAAGGCGGTGCTCGGCCTCGAGCACGCGCGCCGCTAGGGTGTCCACATTGTCGCCCGCGAGCACGGGCACGGCGGCTTGCGCCACGATTGGGCCCTCATCCATCTCCGTCCGGACGAAATGCACGGTGCATCCCGTTATGGCGACACCCGCCGCAAGCACGCGGGCATGCGTATCGAGCCCCTTGAAGGCGGGCAGCAGGGACGGATGAATATTGATGTGGCGGTCGCGCCAATGCTCGACGAATCCTTCCGTGTGCAGCCGCATGAAGCCGGCATTGCAGAGGAGGTCGATCTTCGCCTCATCGAGCGCACGGCAAAGCGCCTGATCGAAGTCCTCGCGGGAAGAAAACTCCTTGTGGTCGATCGATGTTGCGAGAATGCCGGCGGCCTCGGCACGCAACAGCCCTTGCGCACCCGGCACGTTGGAAATGACGAGGACGATCTCGGCAGGGTAGTCGGGTTCGTTGCAGGCATCGATCAGGGCTTGAAGATTTGAGCCCCGTCCGGAGATGAGGACGCCGACGCGTTTCCTGGTCAATTCCTGCCCGCCGGTTCTAGTCTGCCTTGGAAGCGCATCGCCGAGCCTGCATCGCGCGCGACGATGTTGCCGATCTGGCTCGCTTCAGCTCCGAGACTTGCGAGCACGCGAGCCGCATCCTTCGCGCCCACGACGACGATCATGCCGATGCCGCAATTGAAGGTGCGCAGCATCTCCGCGTCATCGAGATTGGCTTCCTGCTTCAGCCAAGCGAAGACGGGCGGCAGGACGAAGCTGCCGAGATCGATCTGCAGCTGCGAGATGCTCAGGGAGCACGCGCGGGAATATTCTCGGTGAGACCGCCGCCGGTGATATGCGCCAGGGCTTTGACGGCGCCGTGTTGTGCGAATTGTTTCAAGGATTTGGCGGACATAGATACGTGTTGGGGTGAGGAGCGCCTGCCCAAGTGTTTTCCGCGGCGCGAAGGGCGCGGCGTCGCTCAATCGCAAACCTGATTTCTCGACGACACGCCGGACCAGCGAGAAGCCATTGGCGTGCACGCCTGAGGAGGGAAGGGCGAGGATGACGTCGCCCGGTTCGATGTCTTTCCGCGGCAGCAAACCATCGCGCTCGACCGCGCCGACGGCAAAACCGGCGAGATCGTAATCGCCGGCCGCGTAGAGGCCGGGCATCTCCGCCGTCTCGCCGCCGATCAACGCGCAGCCGGCTTCCTTGCAGCCCTCGGCGATGCTGCCCACGACTTTGGTCGCGACACCGACATCGAGCTTGCCGGTCGCAAAATAGTCGAGAAAGAACAGCGGCTCGGCGCCTTGAACGATGAGGTCGTTGACGTTCATGGCGACCAGATCGATGCCGATGCCGTCATGGAACCCGGTCTCGATGGCGAGCTTGAGCTTGGTGCCGACGCCGTCGGTCGCGGCGACCAGAACCGGGTCCTTGAAGCCGCATGCCTTGAGGTCGAACAGGCCGCCGAAACCGCCAATGCCGCCCATGAGGCCGGCCCGCTTGGTCTTGGCCGCCAGGGGCCCGATGGCATCGACCAGGGCGTTCCCGGCGTCGATGTCGACGCCTGAGTCGCGATAGGTCAAAGGCGCTTGCTGCTTGGACTTTGCGGGCACGCTTGCCTCGGGGTGGACGGTTCTTGGATTTCGCCTAACAATCGGGTTAATGGGGTGCGCGTCAAGGCCTTGGCAGATCCTGTACGCGTCATATTTTCCGTATCCGGCCGGGCTTATAGTCAGGCCTAGCAGGGTGCAGCGAGAAGCGCGAGATGGTGCCGGTTAGACGTGATTTTGTTGGCGGGTTAGCTGGCATCTTCAGGCGGGTGGGCGGCATCGCTGCTCTCTTCGGCCTGTTGGCGATTGGCGGTTCGCTGACCGGCTCCAAGGTGCAGGCCGCCGATAGCCTCTACACCGCAGCCAAGATCAGCGTGGATACCACGGCAAAGGACGCCGTCGCCGCCAAGGCGGCCGGCATGGCGGAAGCGCAACGCAAGGGACTGAACGTCGTGCTGAAGCGGCTGGTGCCGTCCGGGGAGTTGCCGGAGCTCAGCCAGGAGGATGTCGAGGGTTTGGTCGAAGGCGTCTCGGTGTTGAACGAGCAGATGTCGACGACGCGCTACATCGCCACGCTCGATATCAGCTTCAGCGAGCAGGCGGTGAAGCAATTGCTGCAAAGTTATAGTCTCGGCGTCAGCGAACAACGCGCGCCGATGATCTCGGTATTGCCGATCGTCATCGAAGGCGACGCCGTCAAGAGTGAAGGGACGGAAGGCTGGCGGCAGGCCTGGCAAGCGCTCGACCTGTCCCATGGCACGGTGCCCATCACGCTGCTACAGCCGCGAGCCGGAGCTCGACGCGAAGCAGGTGAAGGCCGTCCTTGATGGCGACGAAGAGGCCTTCGCCGCGCTCAAGAGCGGTTATGGCGATGCGCCGCTGGTGATCGCGGTCGGGCAGGCGTCGCAAGGCAATTTCGTCACGCGGCTCGCGGGCGCCGACGGTGTTGGCGCAATCAATTTCGGGCGCACCGACAAGATCGGTCAGGGCGGCGCGAAGCAGGCCGCGCGCGATGCCGCCGCGACAGCGCTTGGGATTATCGAGGAACGTTGGACGACGACACAAGGACAGCAGCCTGCCGCCACGGACGCGAAGCAGGGGGTTCCGGCCGAAGGCGAGCAACCGTCTGAGGGTGAGAAGCCGCAAGGCGAGGTCGCGCGAAGCGTCGTGGCGCAGGTGCAGTTTTCAGGGCTGAAAAATTGGCAGGAGATGCGCTCCAAGTTGATGAACGTCCCGGGAATTCAGGCGCTCGAGGTCAATTCGCTTTCCGCGCGCACGGCTTCGATCAGTTTCGAATATGCAGGTACCCTCGGCAAACTACAGAAGGAGTTGGAAGGAAACGGTTTTTCCTTTGAAAACGGCGAGGAAAGCTTTGTCCTCCGATCGCGCCAGTGACAGTGGGGAGGATCGCATTTTGAGGCTCGAATCTGTTAAGTTCCGGCGCGTAGAAAAGCGGCAAGCCAAGCCGGCCAGTTGGACGAGGGAGGTCCAGAGTTGGTGAACATTCCCAATACGCTCACTTTGGCGCGCATCATTCTCGTGCCGCTCGTCGTGTGGTTGATCATCACCCATCAGAATCTGGCGGCGTTCCTGCTGTTCCTGATGGCTGGCCTGTCCGATGCCGCGGATGGATACCTTGCCAAACGCTATGGCTGGCACACCGAGCTCGGCGCCTATCTCGATCCGATCGCCGACAAGGCGCTGCTTGTCAGCATCTATGTGACGCTCGGTTTCGCCGGACATCTGCCGGCGTGGCTCGTCATTGCCGTGGTCAGCCGCGACATTCTGATCGTAGGCGCGGTGCTTCTGGCCTGGATGTTGTCGAGGCCGATGTCGCTGCATCCGATCCTGGTCAGCAAGTTGAATACGTTCTCGCAGATCGTCCTAGCGGGACTCGTTTTGGCGGAGCTCGGCCTTGGTCTCGGGCTTGAGGAACTCGTGGCCGTCTGCGTGTGGATCACAGGCGCGCTGACGATTCTCTCTGCCGCCGTCTATTTCTGGGCGTGGCTCACGCATATGGCGAGCTATGAGCCGGCCCGCGCGCCGTTGCCGTCCCGCAAGACGAAGTCCGCGCCGCTGAAGAGTGTGGAGCGCTCGGGGGTGAGGGCGACGTGAACGTCGCCCAGCTCTCCCTCGACCTGCCGCATCGCGCGGCGCTAGGTGCGGAAGACTTTCTTGTCAGCGATTGCAACCTCGCGGCGGTCCGGCTCATCGATGCCTGGCCGGAATGGCAGGGCAATGTGCAGCTCCTGATCGGGCCTGCGGCGAGCGGCAAGACGCATCTCGCCAGGGTGTGGCAGGCACGGTCCGGCGCCACTGCGCCACGGCCGCATCTCCTCGGCATCGCCGCGATCGATGCGATGGGCGAGGGCACGGCGCTGGTGGTCGAGGACATCGATCGCGGGCTCCATGACGAGAAGGCGTTGTTCCATCTCATCAACCTCGCCCGCGAAAAGGGTCTGTTCGTGCTGCTCTCGACACGGGAGGTCCCCTCGCGGGTCGACTGGACGCTTCCCGATCTTCTGTCGCGTCTAAACGCGCTGCCGCCGGTGCAGATCGGCGCGCCGGACGAAGCTTTGCTCAAGGCGGTGATGCTGAAGCATTTCGCCGACCGGCAACTCGACATCGATCCCAAGGTGCTCGACTATCTGGCGTTGCATGTCGACCGCTCGCTCGACGCGGCTGCCCGCGCGGTTGAGGCGGTCGACCGGGCCGCGCTCGGTTCGGGACGCAAGATTAGCCGGCAACTCGCCGCCGAAGTGTTGGCCGCCATGGCTCGGGAAGGCGCCGCGGAGGGCCAGAATTGGCCTTCGCCGTAACGCTAGTGATACAGTTGATGGAGTAGCATCTTCTGTTGACGCCGGCTTGACGGGGGATTTGCGTTATTTTACGAGGATTTCCATGAGCTTACCAGAACGAACGCAGGCAACGGATCAGCAGGCCGGCATTGCCGCGTTCGGTCCCAGCCGCTTCTTCAACCGCGAGCAATCCTGGCTCCATTTCAACAAACGCGTGTTGGAAGAGGCCGAGAACGAGCGCCATCCGCTGCTCGAACGCTTGCGCTTCCTCTCCATCTCCGCCTCCAACCTCGACGAATTCTACATGGTCCGCGTGGCCGGCTTGCGGGGGCAGGTCGTCGCCGGAATCGAGACGCCGAGCGAGGATGGGCTCACACCTACCGAGCAGCTCGACCGCATCAACCGCTTCGTGGTCGAGCTCACTGCCGAGCAGCAGGAGGACTGGGTCACGCTCGAAGGCTTGCTGGCGGATGCCGGGATCCATGTCATCCAGTCCGATCAGCTCAGCGATACCGAACGCTCGTGGCTCGAGGACCATTTCCTCGGACATATCTTCCCGGTGCTCACGCCGATCGCGGTCGATCCTGCGCACCCGTTCCCCTTCATCCCGAATTTCGGCTTCACGCTCGGGCTAGAGTTGGTGCGCGAGGGCTCGCTCAGGACCATGCACGCCTTGATGCCGATCCCGTCGCAGCTGAAGCGTTTCATCCGGCTGCCCAACGAGGGCGGCGACGCCATCCGGTTCATCAGGCTGGAAACGGTGGTCGGCCTATTCGTCGCGAGATTGTTCCCCGGCTATCGCGTTCGCAGCCAGGGCGCGTTCCGGGTGCTGCGTGATAGTGACATCGAGGTGCAGGAGGAAGCCGAGGATCTGGTGCGCCTGTTCGAGTCGGCACTGAAGCAGACGGCGACGCGGTTCGGTGATCCGGCTCGAGATCGAGGCCTCGATGCCGTCGCGCCTGCAACGCTTCGTCATGCAGGAACTGAAAGTCACCGAGCGTGAGAGCTTCGTGCAGAAGGGCTTGATCGGGCTCGAAGACACTAACCAGCTGATCGTGGCCGAGCGCCCAGACCTGAAATTCGAGCCTTATGTGAGCCGCTTCCCGGAGCGCATCCGGGAGCACCATGGCGACTGCTTTGCCGCCATCCGCATGAAGGACATCGTCGTCCATCACCCTTACGAATCCTTCGACGTCGTGCTGCAATTCCTGAAACAGGCGGCGGCGGACCCGGAGGTGGTGGCGATCAAATGGACGCTCTACCGGACATCGAAGAGTTCGCCGATCATCGAGGCGCTGAAAGACGCGGCGGAAGCGGGCAAGTCCGTCACCGTCGTGGTCGAGCTGAAGGCGCGCTTCGACGAAGAGGCGAACATCAAATGGGCGCGCGACCTTGAAAGCGCGGGCGTCCAGGTCGTGTATGGCTTCCTCGAGCTCAAGACCCACGCCAAGCTCAGCCTCATCGTTCGGCGCGAAAAGGGCGAGCTCGTCACCTATTGCCATGTCGGCACGGGAAATTATCACCCGGTGACGGCCAAGATTTATACCGATCTGTCGTTCTTCACCGCCGAGCGCACAGTCGGCCACGATATTTCGCGCATCTTTAATTTCGTCACCGGTTATGCCGAGCCCGCCGAGCTCGAAGCCATGGCGGTGTCGCCGCATGGCATCAGGGCGCGCATTCTCGATCATATTCGCGAGGAGATGTATCACGCCAAAGCGGGGCGTCCCGCCGCGATCTGGATGAAGATGAACTCGCTGGTCGATGCGGAGATCATCGATGCGCTTTACTTGGCGAGCCAGGCAGGGGTCGAAATCGATCTGGTGGTGCGCGGTATTTGCTGCCTGCGCCCGGGCGTGCCCGATCTTTCCGAGACGATCCAAGTGAAGAGCATTGTCGGGCGCTTCCTCGAGCATTCGCGCATTTACTGCTTCGGCGCGGGCCATGGGCTGCCGCACCGCAAAGCCGTGGTCTATATCAGCTCGGCCGACATGATGCCGCGCAATCTCGATCGCCGCGTCGAGGTGATGGTGCCGATCAAAAACCCGACAGTGCACGAGCAGATTCTCGATCAGATCATGGTCGCGAACATGAAGGACAATGTGCAAAGCTGGCGGGTGCGGCCCGATGGAAGCTCCGAGCGCATCAAGCCCGGGCAAGGCCAAGAAGCGTTTAGCGCGCAGGAATATTTCATGACCAATCCCAGCCTGTCAGGGCGCGGGACGTCGCTGAAAGAGGACATGCCGTTGCGTTTCACGCCTGCATCCGAGGCCGGTTGACGCCGTTGGCGAGGCTTTAGACAGAATGTCGCGCGAGCACGAAACCAATCCCATTGCCGTCGTCGATATCGGGTCGAACTCGGTCCGACTCGTGGTCTATGAGGGTGCGTCGCGCGCGCCGGCGGTGCTGTTCAACGAAAAGATCCTATGCGGGCTCGGACGGTCGATCGCCTCCACCGGCCGGCTGGCGGCTGACGCGGTTGCCCGGGCGCTGCGTGCGCTCCGGCGCTTTCGCGCGTTGATCGATCAGATGGATGTGAAGTGGGTCGAAGTCATCGCCACCGCGGCGGCGCGCGAGGCCGAGAACGGGCCGGAGTTTATCGCGCAGGCTGAGCGCATTCTCGACGCGCGCGTCCACGTGCTTACGGGCACGGAAGAAGCCGAACTTGCGGCGCTGGGCGTCATTGCCGGCATCCAAGACGCCGACGGCATCGCGGGCGATCTTGGCGGCGGCAGTTTGGAGCTCGTCAATATCGAGAAGGCGAAGTTGGCGGAAGCCGCGACGCTTCCGCTCGGCGGCTTGCGGTTGATCGATGCGTCGGGCGGCAATCTGAAGAAGGCGCGCGAGATCGTCGATGCGGAACTGGCCAAGATCGATTGGCTCGATAAAGGCAAGGATCGGGATTTCTATGCGATCGGCGGGACCTGGCGCGCGCTTGCGCGGCTCCACCAGATTCAGACCGGTTATCCGTTAAGCGTCATGCACAATTATCGCATCGAGGCGGCCGAGGCGCTCAAATTCGCGGGCCTCCTCGATCAGCAATCGCAAGGCTCGCTCGCAGGCATCCGCGACATCTCAAGCGCGCGGCGTGAGACCGTGCCCTATGGCGCGCTGGTGCTCGAGAGGCTGTTGCGGCGCGTGAAGCCCAAAGCCGTCGTCGTCTCCACCTTCGGCATTCGCGAAGGTTTGGTGTTCAGGCTGTTGAGCGACGAAGAGAAGGGGCGCGATGCGTTGCTGGTGGGATGCGAGGATTTGGCGCGGCGCCGCTCGCGTTCGGTCGACACCGCCTATGAGCTCATCGCCTGGACCGAAGCCTTGTTCCGCGGACAGGGGCTTTACGAAACTCCGGAGCAGGAGCGCTTGCGTCAGGCGGCCTGTCTGCTCTCCGATATTGGCTGGCATGCGCACCCCGATTATCGTGGCGTGCAAAGCCTCAATCTGATCGCTCATGGCAATTTCGCCGGCGTCGATCATCGCGGCCGGGCCTTCCTCGCGCTCACCGTCTATTATCGAAACGAGGGACTGGTGAAGGACGATCTCAGCCAAAGCCTGGTCGATCTGGTCGGCAAGGACATGGTCAAGCGCGCCCGCATCCTTGGCGCGGCGTTCCGCGCGGCCCATATGATCTCGGCGGCGCAGCCCGGCGCGCTTGCGCATTGCCCGCTCAGTTTCGAGGGCAATCGGCTGGTCTGGACCCTGCCTGAGCCTCACTCCAATCTCGAAGGCGAACGCGTCGAACGGCGGCTGAAGGAGCTTGCGAGTTCGCTGGACCGGGAGCCGGAGCTTCGGCTCGGCTCGGCATTCCGGCTTGCGGCGAGCTAGCGTCCCGGTGCATGAGTTAGGTTGAGCCTGACTAAAGCGATCCAGCAGAACGGTAGATGGCAGAAGACCTGTATTCCACTCTCGGTGTGGCCAAGACCGCGACGCCTGAGGCCATCACCAAGGCCTACCGCAAGCTCGCCAAGAAGCTGCATCCCGATCTCAACCCGGGCGACAAGGCGGCCGAGGAGAAGTTCAAGCAAATCTCCGCCGCCTATTCGATCCTGAACGACGCAGACAAGCGCGGGCGCTACGACCGCGGCGAGATCGATGCGACCGGCCAGGAGCGGCCGCAACAACAATATTATCGGGACTTCGCCGGCGGACCTGAAGGCGCGCGCTACCACACCAGCGCCGGCTTCGAGGATATTGGCGAGTTCTCCGATCTGTTCGGCGATCTGTTCGGACGCGCGGGACGTGGCGGCGCGCGCGGCGGTCAACGCTTCGCCATGCGCGGGCAGGATGCGCAATATCGGCTCGGCATCGATTTTCTCGAGGCGGTGAACGGCGCCAAGAAGCGGATCACGCTTCCCGATGGCAACACGCTCGACGTGACGATTCCCGCCGGTGCTTCCGATGGCTTGGTGATGCGGCTAAAGGGGAAGGGCATGCCGGGCGCTGGCGGGGCGGAACCGGGCGACGCGCTGGTCGAGGTTTCGGTCGCGCCGCATCCGGTTTTCACCCGCGAGGGGGACGACATTGTCGTCGAGGTGCCGATCACCTTCGACGAGGCGGTGCTCGGCGGCAAGATCGAGGTGCCGACGACGACGGGCCGTGTGGCGGTGACGGTGCCCGCCGGAGCTAATACCGGCCAGATTCTCAGACTGAAGGGGAAGGGCGTGAAGACGAGAAGCGGGGCCGGCGATCAGCTGGCCAAGCTCTCCGTGGTGCTGCCCGACGGTGTCGATGACGATTTGAAAGCGCTCGCCGAAGCCTGGCGGGCGAAGCACAGTTACGATCCGAGGCGGAAGCTGAAGGAGCAGGCGTGATGCTGACCGAGCGCGATCTGATTGCGAGAGTGGAGCACCTCACGGTAACGCGGCTTCGCGTCTGGGTGCGTCAGGGTTGGATCAGGCCGGTCGATGAAGCCCAGCAAGCCTATTCCGAGGCGGACCTCGCGCGGGCATCGCTGATCCGCGATCTCGAGGACGAACTCGGCTTCGCGGAAGACGATGTGCCGGTGCTGCTCAGCCTCATCGATCAGATTCACGGACTGCGCTTCGAGCTGTCGACGCTGCTCGCCGCGCTGGAGGAATTGCCCGAAGAGGCGCGGGCCACGGTCAGGATGCGCCTGACGGCGCGTAAAGACGAGCACGGGTGATGCCGAGAACGTTGCTTGGCGTGTTGGCATTCTTTGCCGTGGTCGTTGCGCTCGCTTATGGGAGCGTGTTTTTCGGCCTCGGCCGGCTACCCGGCGATATTGTTGTCGATCGTGGAGGAGGCTTCTATTTCTACGTGCCGTTCACGACGACGATCTTCGTGAGCCTGATCCTAAGTCTTGTTCTCGGCTCGTCCGCCGGTAGCACCGTCACTTCGCCGTCCTTGATGCGAAGCGCAAGCTCGCCCCGCTTCAATCTCAGCGCATCGTCGCCGAACAGTTTCTTGCGCCAGCCTTTGAGCACGGGAACATCGACATCGTCGGAGCGGGCAATCTCTTCCAGCTCGTCGGATGTCGCGATTAGTTTCGGCGCCACGCCGTGACGGCCGGCGGTCGATTTCAACAGCACGCGGAGGAGATCGACGACGGCTTGCGCCTCGGGCGGCGTCGGCTCGCCGCGCTCGATGCGCGGCAGCGACTTTGGATCGCGCTCAAGCCCCTTGGCGACGGCGTCGAGCACGCCCCGGCCACGCGAAGAGCGGGCGAAGCCGTTATGCAGGCTGCGCAGCGAACCGAGCTCCTCGACACTGCGCGGCGCTTGGCTCGCAATGTCGTAGAGCGCGTCATCTTTCAGCACGCGCGCGCGCGGGACGTCTTGGCTTTGCGCCTCACGCTCGCGCCAGGCGGCAAGCTCCATGAGCACGCCGAGGGCCTTGGCGTTCTTCACCCGCATCTTGAGACGCTTCCAAGCCTGCTCCGGATGCAGCTCGTAGGTGGCGGGATCGGTGAGCACCGCCATTTCCTCGGTGAGCCAGCTCGCGCGCTCCGATTTGTCGAGCTGACTTTGGAGCTTGGGATAGAGGTCGCGGAGATGCTCCACATCGCCGAGCGCGTAAACGAGCTGGCGGTCGGAGAGGGGACGCCGGCTCCAATCGGTGAAGCGCGAGGTCTTGTCGAGATTGTGGTTGAGCAGGCGCTTCACCAGCATCGAATAGCTGACGGACTCGCCGAAGCCGCAAACCATGGCGGCGACTTGGGTGTCGAAGATCGGGTGCGGAATCACGCCGGCGAGATGATGCACGATCTCGATGTCCTGGCGGCCCGAATGGAACACCTTCAACACGCGTTCATTCATCATGAGGTCGAAGAAGGGCTGCAGATCCAGGCCGGGAGCCAGGCTATCGACCAGCGCCTCGGTGCCTTCGCCAGCCATCTGAATGAGGCAGAGCTTCGGCCAGAAGGTCTGCTCGCGCATGAACTCGGTGTCGATGGCGATAAAGGGAGATTGGGCTAGCCGGGCACAGGCCTCAGCCAGGTCCTCCGTACGCGTGATAAGGTGCATGGGATGCGGATATAGCCCAAGCGAGGGGGTTAGGCCAAGGGCAGGTTAGCCGCAGGGCGGACCCTCAGGTCGAAATCCGCCGTGGCGAGCTTCCGGCTTATATCGACTCAGTTCGGCAAGTCTGGAAGTCCCCTGCAATCGTCGCAACGTTGATATCGCACTTCGACATAGACGCTGAACTTATCCGCGCGACGAAAGCTGGATTATGCTCGCCCGCCTCGTCGATCGGAACGTGCGCTTCGCGAGGCGATCCACGTTGCGGGGTAAGTCGCGATCGCCCGCGAGCTTGGTCACGCAGGTCTGGCGCTCGAGCGGCGTCGAGGCTCCGCCCGGGACCATTAAGAGTCCTGCCAGGCGCTGGCTGAAATCGAGGATGAGATCACGTCGCCGCGCCGCTATAAAGCGCGGCCCGGCCTGTGGTGTTGAACGTCGAAGGTGTCGTCGCCGAGACGCGCCTGCGTCCGGCAAGGATCGCGGACACCATAGGTTTTGCGTCTTTCGGCGCGCCGCTCCCCTACCTTGCGGATGGCACGAAGGCCGGTCGCGAAGGAGGGGAGGGAAATTCGGCATAGTCCGGATGCAGCAATGCATCGCGGCGATGCCGGAGTGTGTCTTGCGTGTGGGGAGGCTCGGTCGAGCCTCGCCTTGACAAAACAAGGGCCCCATGCGCTGTTCGCGGCCAATTCCCAAGCCAGATTCAACCCGATTCACTCTTAACCACCATGCACGCCTATCGCTCTCATACTTGCGGCGCGCTCCGCAAAGAAGATGTCGGCAAGTCCGTCCGGCTCTCGGGCTGGGTGCATCGCTTGCGCGATCATGGCGGCCTGCTGTTCATCGATCTCCGCGACCATTACGGGCTGACCCAGATCGTGGTCGATCCGGCATCTCCTGCCTTCAAGCTCGCCGAGAAGGTGAAACCGGAATGGGTGATCAGGGTCGACGGCGAGGTGGTGGCGCGCTCGGCCGAGACCATCAATCCCAATCTGCCGACTGGCGAGGTCGAGGTCCGGCTGAAAGAGCTCGAAATTCTCTCGGAGGCGAAAGAGCTGCCGCTGCCGGTGTTCGGCGAGCCGGATTACCCGGAAGAGACGCGGCTCAAATATCGCTTCCTCGATCTTCGCCGCGATAGTCTCCACGCCAATATCATGAAGCGGCAGGACATCATCTGGTCGCTGCGCCAGCGCATGCGCGAGGCGGGCTTCTTCGAGTTCCAGACGCCGATCCTGACCGCGTCGTCGCCGGAAGGCGCGCGCGATTATCTGGTGCCGTCCCGCGTGCATCCGGGCAAGTTCTACGCGTTGCCGCAGGCGCCGCAGCAATTCAAGCAGCTGATCATGATCGCGGGCTTCGACCGCTATTTCCAGATCGCGCCGTGCTTCCGCGACGAGGATGCGCGCGCCGACCGCTCACCGGGCGAGTTCTATCAGCTCGACATCGAGATGAGCTTCGTCACCCAGGACGATGTGTTCGACGCGGTCGAGCCGATCTTGCGCGGGCTGTTCGAGGAGTTCGGCGGCGGCAAGCCGGTCACGCAGAAATTCCCGCGCATCGCTTACGCCGATGCGATGCGGAAATACGGCACCGACAAGCCGGACTTACGCAATCCGATCGAGATGCAGGACGTGACCGAGCATTTCCGGGGCGGGGGCTTCAAGGTGTTCGCCTCGATGATCGAGATGGACGCCAATACGCGCATCTGGGCGATCCCGGCGAAGAGTGGCGGCACCAGAGCCTTCTGCGACCGGATGAATTCCTGGGCGCAAGGTGAAGGCCAGCCCGGGCTTGGCTATATTTTCTTCCGCGAAGGCGAAGGTGCCGGCCCCGTCGCCAAGAATCTCGGAGCCGGAACGCACCGAGGCGATCCGCACGCAGCTTGGTCTTGCCGAAGGCGATGCCGTGTTCTTTGTCGCCGGCCTGCCGAAAGAGATGGCGGCGTTCGCCGGTCTCGCCCGCACCAAGGTCGGCACCGATCTCGGTCTCGTCGCGCAAGACCGCTTCGATTTCTGCTGGATCGTCGACTTCCCGATGTTCGAGTGGAACGAGGAGGAGAAGAAGATCGACTTCTCGCACAATCCGTTCTCGATGCCGCAAGGCGGGCTCGAAGCGCTCGAGACCAAGCAGCCCGAGGACATTCTCGCTTATCAATACGACATCGTCTGCAACGGCGTTGAGCTGTCGTCGGGCGCGATCCGGAACCACAAGCCGGAGATCATGGAGAAGGCCTTCGCCATCGCGGGCTATCCGAAGGAAGAGTTCGAGGCGCGGTTCGGCGGCATGCTGCGCGCGCTGCAATATGGCGCGCCGCCCCATGGCGGCATCGCGCCCGGTATCGACCGCATCGTGATGCTGCTCTGCGGCGAGGAGAATCTCCGCCAGGTGGTGATGTTCCCGATGAACCAGCAGGCCGAAGATCTGCTGATGGGAGCGCCGTCGGAGGTCTCACCCAAGCAATTGAAAGAGCTACATATTAAGCTCGACCTGCCGAAAAAATAGCGGCGCTTGGCGACAAGGCTCGCCGGCTTGGCTTAACCGTTTTCTCCTATTTCCAATCTCCGATTCATTTCATATCGTTGGGGCGTAAGCGTACGCCCAGCGAATAAGGGTGGCTTTGCGGGAGGGAAACATGAGGTATCGCGTCGCCTTTCTTGGGGTCGGTGTTGCGCTCGCAGCCGCGCTTGCGGCCTCCACAAGCTTCGCCGCTTCTGCCAAGCTCAACACGGATGCCTTCATCGCCGCCTGCTCGGAGGATGAAGTGGTCACCGGACAATTGGGCACCCAGGAGGACACCGAGGTCACGCCGAAGCAATTTTGCGATTGCGTGGCCGGCAAATACCAAGAGGGCAAGCTCAGTCAAAAAGACGTCGACATGCTGACCAAGATGCACAAAGACGCGATAACCGACGAGGACTCCGCGACCTATCCGACGCTCGAGGATCTGCTCAGCGCCAATGAGCGCACGGAAGATGCGTGCAAGAAGACCCTTGGTTTGCCGGTGAACACGGATGGCGACGATCAGCCCGGCGACGAAGAGATGCCCGCCGATGAGGCGCCGGAAGGTGAATCCGAGTAGGATCGAGGCCGAAGGGACGCGTTCGGCGCTTGGCGCATGGCAAGGCTCCGCGTAAGTTCGCGACACCAGCTCGCGGACGTGGTGGAACTGGTAGACACACAGGACTTAAAATCCTGAGGCCGAAAGGCCGTCCGGGTTCGACTCCCGGCGTCCGCACCATTGCCAGTTGCCGACGAATCTGCGATTTATTACAACTAATTGAGCTGTGGATAGTTTTGATCCACACTGAAAGGCTTGAGGCGGACGGCGCGCGAGATTGCTTAGGCTCGCGCGTTACATTCCTGAAGGCAGCGGCTGGGGGGCCAATGACGGGGGAATTGAACGTCCTTGCGGGGAGGACTCTGCCTACGCGCCTTGTCGCGTTCGCCTCGGCGCTTGCATTTCTGGGTGTCTTCGCATCGAGCGACCCCGCTTCGGCCGCGCCATGTTTGAAGATCGGCAAGCACGGACCGATCGTTCAATCCGCTCATCGGCATTACGATCACCTGCAACAATTCGGACAGCCGCAGCGCGCCGATCGTCGTCGATCTCGACACCGCGATCCTTGGTGGTTCCATTACACTCAACAACAAGCGGCAACCTGCATGGGTTCACCAACGGCATCCTCGTGGACACCTTGCTCGGGTTCTCGCCCATCAGCATCACCAACAGCGGCAATGTCGCCTCTAATGGCACCGGAATTTCGGCAAATGCCTTGTTCTCTAAGGTTACCATCGTCAATGAGGGCGACATCGCCGCCGCCGGTCTCGGGACGTTTGGAATTTTTTCGTTCGCCGGCCTGGGCAAACTGTCTGTAACCAATAGCGGCGACATCGCGACGGCAGGTCTCGGCACTTCGGGAATTTTCGCCAACGCTGCCGTTGGCGACCTGTTCTTGCAGAACAGTGGCGATATCGCCACGGCGGGCGCGGGCGTGTTCGGTATTTCGGCGGCGGCCGGGCTCGGGGATATCACTCTCAAGAACAGCGGCAATATCGCTGTGGCGGGCGCGGGTGTGTTCGGTATTTCCGCCGCCGCGGGCACGGGCGATATCGATCTTCAAAACAGCGGCAAGTCGCGGCGGCCGGCGCCGGCGTTTTCGGCATTGCGGCAATTACCGCTACCAGCGATGTGACGTTCGGAAACAAAGGCAGCGTCTCGGTGAGTGGCGACTCCGTCAGAGCACTCTTCGCATCCGCCGGCGACGATCTCAATCTCACCAACAACGGCAAGCTATCGGTGAAGGGAACAATGCCTTCGGGATCGCCGGTTCGGCAAGCGACAATGTTTCCGTCACCAATGGCGGCAACATCTCGGCTAATGGCGGCTCGGTCACGGCGATTGCTGCCGCTGCGGGCGACGACCTGCAACTCTCCAATAGCGGAGATTTGTCGGTGAAGGGAAACAGCGCCGACGGAATCGCGGCCGTTGCAATCGACGATGTGACGGTCATCAATAGCGGCAAGGTCAGCGTCAGCGGCAATCAGGCCTCGGGCATCGCAGTCCGTTCCAATACTGGCAAACTCTCCTTGACCAATAAAGGCGCGGTCAGTGTGACGGGGAGTAACGCTGTTGGCTTGGTTGCGACGTCTGGGGGGGCGCAGCAGCTCTCAGTGATAAACAGCGGAGACGTGACGGCGACCGGCCAGGGAATTTCAGTCGCGGCGGCCAATACGCGGTCTGGTCAACAATCTCGGAACCGTATCGGGTGGCGAGGTGGGGATCACGGCTGGGGCCGGAAACCAACTTACGATCATCAATTCGGGCACCGTCTCGGCGGGAAGTAATCTAGCAATTCAAGCAGGCGCCCAGACGGTCGATGTCGTCAACACCGGTACTGTCATCGGTTCGGTAGACCTTGCGGGCACGACAAAGTTTGACAATCAGAGCGGCGGCTGTTCGAGGCCTTGTCGAGCGAATTTCGGCAACGGGCACCTTCATCAACGAGAGCCGGCGCCGTGGTGCACACCGCGCGCACGCCGGGCTTGAATGAGGTGGTGACGTTCACCGGCCTTCGCAGCTTCAGCAACGCGGGTACGATTTCGCTGGTCGATCACGATCCGAATGACGTCTTCGAGATCGCGCCCTTCGGTAACGGCCAGACCTATGTCGGCAAGGGCAAAGGCGCGGTGGCGGTCGATGTCTTTCTCGGCGGGCCAGGCTCGCCCGCGGACAATGTCTTCATCAATGCCGATGTGAAGGGCAAGACCGCGCTTGTCGTGAACAACACCAATCCGGGCAACGGCGCGACCAACAAAGAAGGTATCCCCGTGGTCTTCGTCGAAGGCAATGTCGCGGGCAACCAGTTCTATCTGAAGGACGGCCCGATCGATGCGGGTCTGGTCGCTTACGACCTGTTCTTCACGAAGACCGGCAGCGGCTTCTTCGAACTGCGCACCATTCCGGACGGCCACACCGGCTCGTTCCTGCTGCCTGAGCTCACCACGGCGTCCCAGGACGTGTTCTTCACCACCAGCGAAACCTGGTTCGATCGCACGGCCGATCTCCGCGTCTTGTTGAATGGCGGCGGCCCGGGCGTGCAGCAGAGTCCGTCTGCTCCGGGGGATGAAGCGGACGGCCTGTCGTTCAATCCGGCGATCTGGGCGCGCGGCGGCGGCGCCGTGCTCAATCAAGGCGACACGGCGGGCGCCACGGCCTATGGGCGGAGCTACAATTTCAATCTCAATCGCGATTTGCAGATCATGAATTTCGAATCCGGCATCGATCTCGGCAAACGCGATTTTCTGACACCAGGCGATATCCTGGTGTTCGGCGTGCTCGGCGGCGCGATCCAGGCTTCTCTCGACTACGACAATATTCTGAGGCAGTTCTCCTACGAAGGCGGCGAGGTCGGCGTTTACGCGACCTATCTCCATGGCGGATTGTTCGTCGATACGCTGGCGAAGGCAGACTTGCTCACGCTCGATCCGCGCGATGTGCGCGGCTTCCCGGATACCCTCGATGACACCAATGTCGGCGGCCGCGTCGACACCGGCTACCGCTTCGGCGGGTTCAACGGCGGCATGTTCGTCGAGCCGCTGGCGACCATCGCTGTTGCCTGGGCGAATGTCGAAGGCTTTACCAAGGACGGCAACAACGTTGAGTTCGAAGACGATCCCAATGTCAGGGGGCGGCTTGGCTTGCGCGTCGGCACCAGCATGCAAGCCTGGGAGGGCACGACGTTCGAGCCGTTTGTCATCGGCAGCGTGTGGAGCACGCTGTCCGGCACCAATAGCGCCACGCTCACCTCGCTTGGCACGACATTCCCGACCTTCTCCGATGAGACCACCGATGTCTGGGGCGTGATCTCGACCGGCGTGAATTTCTTCAATCCCGGGGCGCAGACCTCAGTTTATGCCAAGCTCGATGTGAGCTTCGGCGAGGACCTCGACGGCATCGGCGGCAAGGCCGGCATGCGCTACAATTGGTAGTTCCAGCGGCGTCATTCTATGCCCGCTGATGGATCGACAATCCTCCCTAACCCTCGTAGGCTGACCTAGATCAGCGGCCGCCAAGAACCGCGAATTGAGCCTGAGGGAGGGATGCGCCATGAACGAACAGCCGGCACGGAAAGAGTTTTTTGGCGCCTGTCCGCACGACTGTCCGGACACCTGCGCCATGATTTACGAGGTCGAGAACGGCAAGCTCGTCGAAGTCCATGGCAACAAGGAACATCCGCTGACCCGCGGCACGCTCTGCGTGAAGCTGAAAGACTTCCACGACCATCATGCCAATCCGGATCGGCTGAAATTTCCGCTGCGGCGCACTGGACCAAAAGGCTCCAAGCAATTCGAGCGCATTAGCTGGGACGAGGCGATCGCGGAAATCGGCAAGCGCTGGCGCGAGATTATCGCGACCTATGGCGCCCAAGCGATCATGCCCTATTCCTATCTCGGCAATATGGGTCTGGTGCAGGGCATCAATTCCGGCGATCCGTTCTTCAACAGGCTCGGCACGACGGTGAATGAAAAGACGTTCTGCGCGTCTGGTTCATCGACGGCGTGGCTGTTGACGGTGGGTCCGACCGGCGGCGTCGATCCGGAAAGTTTCGTCCATTCCAAGTTTATCGTGATCTGGGCGTGCAACTCGATCTCGACCAATCTGCATCATTGGCCCTTCGTGCTCGAGGCGCAGAAGCGCGGCGCCAAGGTGGTGGTCATCGACAGCTACAAATCGCGCACGGCCAAGGCCGGCGATTGGCATATCTGCCCGCGTCCCGGCACCGATGGCGCGCTGGCGATGGGCTTCATCAACTCGATCATCAGCCAAGGTCTCGTCGACCAGGACTATGTCGATCAGCACACTTATGGCTTCGCGGAGCTGAAGGCGCGCGCGGCGGAGTTTACGCCCGAGTACGTTGAGAAGATCACAGGGGTCAAAGCCTCCGATATCAAACAATTTGCCAAAGAGTTCGCGACGGCACAGCCATCGGTGATCCGCTTGGGCGTGGCGCTCGAGCGCCATGCCGGCGGCGGGCAGGCGATCCGCGCCGTGTGCGCGTTGCCCGCTCTGGTCGGGTCGTGGAAGCATGTCGGCGGCGGTCTGTTGCAGATGCCGCTCTGGGAGTTCCCCGTCGATTGGATGAAAGTCTCGCGCGGCGACTGGATCAAGCCCGGCACGCGCGCGATCAACAATCTCAAGCTCGGCGCGGCGCTGACAGGTGAGATGAAGCTCGATCCGCCGATCAAGAGCCTGTTCGTGTACTGCACCAATCCGGTGAGCCAAGCGCCAGAGACCAACAAGATCGTGAAGGGGTTACAGCGCGAGGATTTGTTTACCGTCGTCGCCGAGCATTTCCTCACCGATACGGCGAAATATGCCGACATCGTGCTCCCCGCCGCCATGGCCGGGGAGGCCGAGGACATGATGTGGTCGTGGGGTCATTTCTATTTCACGTATAATGAGAAGGCGATCGACCCGCCCGGCGAATGCAAGCCGACATCCGACATGTGGCGGTTGCTCGCCAAGGAAATGGGCTTCGACGATCCGGTCTTCAACATGACCGACGCGAGCTCGCCGCCTATTACATCAATTGGGACGATGCCAAGATGGGCGGCATCGACATGGAGTATCTCAAGGCCAACGGCTACTACAAGATCGATGTCGGCTCGGCGGATACGCGCACGCCGCATAAAGACGGCAAGTTCCCGACGCCGTCCGGCAAGGTCGAGTTTCTCCTGCATGATGCCAAGAACTTCGTCGCCGGTCCGTTCCGCGCCATGTATGACGGCGATCAGGACGGATCGCCTGTCGATCCGTTGCCGGGCTACATCCCAAATCGTGAGGCGCCCGAGACCAATCCTGAGCGCGCCAAGCTCTACGCGCTCAATATCATCTCGCCGAAGAGCCACGGCTTTTTGAACTCCTGCTACGCCAACGAGAAGCACAAGATCAAAGGCCAGGGCGAGCAATTCGTGCTGATCTCGCCGGCGGACGCCACCAAGCGGAATATCCGCGAAGGCGATCCGGTGCGCGTCTATAACGACCGCGGCGATTTCGAAGGCGTGGCCAAAGTCACCGATGACGTCAATCCGGGCATCGTCGTGGCGACACTCGGTTATTGGCGAAGCCTCAATCGCTCGGACGGGTCGGTGAACTCGATCTCGTCGGACGCGCATTGCGGGCTCGGGCGGGCGCCTTCCTTCTCCGACAATCTGGTCGAGGTGAGCCGGGTGAATTAGGCAATTGAGCCTAACGACAAGTGTCGCGATTTCATTGAGCGACGCTTAACCTCTCCGTCGATTGGCAGGGTGCTGTTTGAACATCGCTTTAGGCTGGGCGTTTAGCATTGGGTGCAACAGGCGTCCAAATCCGCCCGGAGCAAGCGATGCCGTTGACAGCCGTCGAGCAACTTATCCTTGAACTTGTCAACCGCGCGCGCCTCGATCCGGCGGCCGAAGCGGCCCGGCTAGGTATCAAACTGAATGAGGGCCTGAAAGCGGGAAGCATTTCGTCCGCGCCGAAGGATCCGCTCGCTTCAAACGACGCGCTGCACAACGCCGCTGACGCTCATAGCCAGTTCATGCTCGACCATGATGTATTTGCGCATCAGGACATCGGGGACGGCACGCCGCAAAGCCGCATCGCCGCCGCCGGTTACAGTTCTGCCATGACGCTCGGGGAGAACATCGCCTTCAGAGGTACCACCGGCGCGGTCGACGAGAATGCTTTCGCCGCTGCGATGTATCGTGACCTGTTCGTAGACACAGGCATAGCTGGTCGCGGCCACCGCCTAAACATTCTCAATGCGTCGTTCCGCGAGATCGGCGTTGGTGAGCAGACGGGCGTTTTCAGTCAGGGCGGCAACAATTTCAACAGCACCATGCTGACGCAGGATTTCGGTGCTCGAAACGGTGCGATTCTTCGTTACGGGTGTTGCGATCACCGATGCGAACGACAACGCGTTTTACGATGTGGGCGAGGGGATTGGCGGCATTGGTGTCAGTGTCATCGCGGCGGCAACCACATCGGGCACGACGGAGGCGGCCGGTGGCTATGCTGTTTCCTATGGCGGCGGCCCTGCGACCGTCACGTTTTCAGGCGGCGGACTCTCTCAGCCAATCGTGGTTTCAGTGGATGCCGGTACGCATAATGTGAAGGTCGATCTGCTTGGGGCGTCGCTGGTCGGATCGTCGGCGTCGACAACACTGGGCAGCGGGGCCGTGGATCTCCTGCTGCTCGGCGCGGGCAATCTGAATGGGACAGGAAATTCCGACGCCAACACGCTGTTCGGAACAGGAGGCGCCAATGCGCTCGACGGCGCGGGCGGCGGGGACACTCTTGTCGGCGGCCGCGGGCACGACGTGCTCACGGGGGGCACTGGATCCGACAATTTTGTTTTCAATGGTGTCAAGGATAGCGCCCGCCGGTGCGGGCCGCGATCAGATCGTCGATTTCAACTCGATCGAAAACGATATTATCGATTTGTCCGCCATCGACGCCAATACGCGCGCGGCCGGAGATCAGGATTTCCACTTCATTGGGGCCGCTAAATTCCATTCTCATGGAAAGCATCATGTTTTCGGTGAGCTTCGCTACGTCAATCATGTGCTGAAGGGTGACGTGAACGGCGATGGGCACGCGGATTTCGCAATTGCGATCAATGCCGCAACTTTGACGGCCGGCCCGGACGGCGACTTTCTCCTCTAAATTGATCCGGCCTCACTGCCCGAGCGCTTTGCCATAGAGCCAGTCCAGAGAGCGCAGCAAGCTATCGGCCCCGCGCCGGGGCAAAATTGCATTGCGGATGACGCGCGACGCACCACTCAAATGATAATATTGCCCGAGCCGCCGAGAGCGGTGTTGAACTCTGCCGGCGCGGCTCTTTCGTTCCAGCTGATAGAGCCGCATGGCTTTCTCCGCATTGGCGGACCGATCGAGGCAATCGACAAGGGCCGCGGCATCCTCGATGGCGAGCGCGGCACCTTGTGCAAGATAAGGCAGCACGGGGTGAGCCGCATCGCCGAGAAGGACGATGCGGCCCTTGCTCCAATGGCGAAGCGGGGGCAGTCGATGCAGCGACCAGCCCCGCCACTCCGTTGCCGTTTCCATCAATGATTTCGAATCCTTACACCAGCCGGTGAATCTGGACAGAAACTGCGCCGGCTCGGCGGGCGCGTTCCAGCCTTCGCGCGCGTCGCCGCCCTCGACCACGGCGACCAGGTTCAGCTCCTTGCCGCCGCGGACGGGGTAATGGACCAGATGCGTTTTTGGTCCAAGCCAAAGCCCGACGATCGGCGCGCGGAATTGGGCCGGCAAGGTCTCGCGCGGCAGCAACGCGCGATAGGCAGTTGCGTGGGCGAAGCGGGGCTGGGCTTCGGGCGCTACGAACTTTCGCATGCCTGACCACAGACCGTCCGCGCCTACCAGAATTTCTCCGCCGACTTGCTCTCCATCCGAGCTTCTCGCGACAATTTCACCAGCCGATTGGTCAATCGATCGGACGTCGAAGCCGGGCCTTAGCGTAATGGAGCTATGTTGCGCACAGGAGGCGAGGAGGGCCGAATGGAGATCGGCGCGATGCAGCGTGAGGTAAGGTGCGCCGTAGCGAGCCTCGACAGAACTGCCGAGCGGGACGGTCGCGAGCCTTTGCCCCGATAGGGCGTCGAACATGGCAAGCGCTTCGGGCTTGAAGGCGAGAGCCTCGATCGCCGGCAGGACGCCGAGCTTGCGTAAGATCCGTGTGGCGTTTGGACCGAGCTGAATGCCGGCTCCGCTCTCTTCGGTGAAGCTCGAGCGCTCGAGGACGGTAGCTTTGCGCCCGTTACGTCCAAACGCGATCGCCGCCGCAAGACCGCCAATGCCGCCGCCAACGATGAGGTGATTTGGCTCGCGCAACGTGCCTTGCATCAGGAAGCGGGTGCGCCGGCCGGCGCGGTGACCTCATAGACGCAGCCTGGCGGATCGCTCGCATCAGCTTTCAGCTTCGGATCGAAGACAAAAAGGGTCGAGCAATAGGGACAGACGATCTCCGCCTCGTGGCCCATGTCGAGATAGACATGAGGATGATCGTGAGGTGGGCTTCGCACCCATGCATTGAAATTCTTTGACGCCGATCTTGATGCTACTGACACCAAGGTCGTTGACGAAATGAGGGATGTTGGATTGAGCCATGGTCCAATCTTAGGTTCACGCTAGGATGGCAAAGAATAGAGTGGTCGGGGACGAAACAATAGGGCCGAATGCAGAACTTCGATTCAGATGGTATCAGGATCGCCTATCGCGACGAGGGGGAAGGCGAGCCGATCCTTTTAATTCACGGCTTTGCCTCCAACACTGCGACCAATTGGGCTGACACGCGCTGGATCTCGTTTCTGGTCGAGAGTGGGCGTCGCGTGATTGCCTTTGACAATCGCGGGCATGGTTTGAGCGAAAAGCTCTACGACCCCTCGGTCTATGGCGCGCCCTCGATGGCGGAAGACGCTAGGCGGCTGCTCGATCATCTCGGGATCGAGCGCGCGGATGTGCTTGGCTACTCGATGGGCGCCCGCATCGCGGCCTTTCTGGTGTTCCATCACCCTGAGCGGGTCCGCAGCGTCATCTTTGGCGGGCTCGGCATCAACATGGTGCGAGGCATGGTAGGGTCTGGCCCGCTCGCCAAGGCGCTCGAACAAGACTCCATCGATGACGTCAGCAACGATACGGCGAGAAGTTTCAGGGCCTTCGCCGAGCAGACGGGCAGCGATCTCAAGGCCATGGCAGCTTGCATGCGGGGGCCGCGCGAAAAAGTCTCGGCCGAGCAGCTTGCCACAATTCGGGTCCCGGTCCTCGTCGCTGTGGGCACCAGGGATGTCATCGGCGGCTCGGGGGCCGAACTTGCAAAGCTGATCCCGGGCGCCCAACTCCTTGAGATTGAAGGCCGCGACCATATGAAGGCGGTCGGCGACGCCAGCTTCAAACAGGGTGTGCTCGACTTTTTAACCAAGCGGGCTTAGTTCAATAGGCTAATGAGTTCCGGTTTTGCCCTCGGCGAGAGCCGTGGCATGGAGGCAGACATGCAGAAGCATTCGACTGTGGCCCAGGCACGGATCAAGACCTACGATCCGATCTGGAGCCAGGTCCGTCGCGAGGCAGAGGAGGTGAGCGCGGCGGAGCCGGCGCTTGCCGGTTTCATCTATGCGACGATCCTGTGCCAGCCTCAACTCGAGGACGCCGTGGTCCACAGACTTGCCCAGCGGCTACAGCCTTCGCTTGATGCCGGCCTGCTGCATAAGACGTTTCACGAGGTGCTTGCTGCCGAGCCGAGCCTAGGGGACGCTTTCCGGGCCGACATCATGGCCGTCGCCAAGCGCGATCCCGCCGCCGGCCGCATGATCGAGCCAGTGCTCTATTTCAAAGGTTTCCACGCGCTGCAAACCTATCGCCTTGCGCATCAGTTGTGGCAGGCGGGGCGCAAGGATTTCGCGCTCTATCTGCAAAGCCTGTCGTCGCGCGTGTTTCAGGTCGACATCCATCCGGCTGCCAAGATCGGCAAGGGCGTCATGTTCGATCATGCCACCGGCATCGTGATCGGCGAGACGGCAGTCATCGGCGACAATTGCTCGCTTCTGCATGGCGTGACGCTTGGCGGCACCGGCAACGAGAAGGGCGACCGGCATCCCAAGATCGGCCGCGGCGTGATGATGGGCTCTGGCGCCAAGATTCTCGGCAACATCACGGTTGGCGATTGCGCCCGGATCGCGGCGGGTAGCGTCGTGCTCAGGGACGTGCCGCCCCGCACCACGGTTGCGGGCGTGCCGGCGCGCGAAATCGGATTTGCCGGATGCGAAGAGCCTGCGCTTGCCATGGACCAGTTCTTCCAGGGCGAAGGCGAACCGAGCCGCTAAACCAAGATCCAGCTTTCAGAACCCAGCAAGGGGGCAAGAGTGACACGCGACGAAATCTTGAAGCTTGAACGTTATCTGCAGCGGACCTTCCGCATGAAGGACATCGAGGTCAAGCAGCGGCCGCAAAAGGAGGACTCCGCCGAAGTGTTCATCGGCGACGAGTTCATCGGCGTGCTGTTCCGAGACGAGGAGGAGGGCGAGACCTCCTATCAATTCCAGATGGCGATCCTCGATTTCGACTTGGCGGGCTAGGGAGCTCCGCTCCCCGGCCGCTTGGTTAACCAATCCTTAAGATTGCGCGCAACGCCGCAACCGACTTCGCTACAGTCCATGACTGGAAGGCGAGGCGAGGACCATGCATTACGTTGCGATCCATCTTTATGCGATGGCGATTGGCTTTACCGCTGCGGGACTCGTCGCGAGTTTCGTGCAACTCGTTTCGGGCGAGCCGCTTCGCTTCAGTATCGAACCATCATCTATTCTCGCCTCGCTCGGGGGCGTGCTGCTCCGCGTGCTGTGCGGACCGGTGCATCCTGATGCGCAATACCTGGGTGGACGCCAAGCAGCGAGCACGCTCGCCGGTCTGGCTCGGCCTGTCGGTTCTGGTTGCGGGAATGTGGAGTCTGTTCTCAGGCGCGCTTCTGACTCGGCCTGGTGCTGAAACTCTAACGGGGTCGACCTCCGAAGCGGCTCGGTAGCGACTTATCGGTCGCTGCAAATACTTCGCTGGCATATGGAGCCGGCGCCGCAATCGCCATCGTCCTTGCAGGTCTTTTGCGTCGGTTCGTCGGTATCGGCCGGTAGATCCTTGCGGGGGTCGGCATCGCGCGCATTGCTTGATTTGCCGCCCATGCAAACGCCATAAATGCCGGTGCCCTTCAGGCATGCTGCCCCAGAGTCGCAATCTGAATCATCCATGCAGGCGAGTGTCGGCGTGGCTGCAAGTGCGACGATGATTGCAACAAGAATCCGCATAGCCGATCCTCCCGCTAGTTCCGCACCATCGGACGGATGACAATGTACATCACATGGCGAGACTGGTGACGCGACGCTTCCCCGCACCTTGGACCGTCAAAAAAACCGGGCGCTCCCGTCAAAGACGCGAGCGG
The DNA here is from genome assembly GCA_963764005.1 of uncultured Alphaproteobacteria bacterium. Taxonomy (GTDB): domain Bacteria; phylum Pseudomonadota; class Alphaproteobacteria; order Rhizobiales; family Methyloligellaceae; genus Methyloceanibacter. Next base: position 32,874 of record CAVXQX010000005.1, read on the forward strand.
AACAGCGCTCTACGTCGCCTGTCTTGTCGCCCTGAAAAAAAGTGAGCCGACCTCTTGGGGAAGAGGCCGGCTCTAGTAAAGGCCCGGTGGGGTCGGGGATGGGTGGGGGATGGTCACCGGGCCTTATCTCGTGAAATCTTGCTGCGCGCTCCTTAGTTGCTACGCGACGTGGCAACGGCCGCCGGCGTCGATTGGTCGGGGGCGACGAGCGAGATCCAAACAAGCGGATTGCGCTCCGACTGCTGCTTGATGAAGGTGTAGGCCGTCGCGTTCCAGGTAAGGATTTCGCGGCGCTTATTGTCGAGCACCAGGTCACCGCGGTCGGTGCGTACGGTCAGGACCGCATGGCCTTCGTTGTTCTCGTCGCGCACGACGGTGATGAGAAGCGTGCTTTCCGGCCAGCCGCGCTCGATCAGCATGCGGCGCTTCAAAAGCACATAGTCTTCGCAGTCGCCCTTGTGGTTGGTCGGATAGGCCCACATCTCGACCTGACCGTAGAGATCGAGGTCGGTGACAGGGCTCACGGAGTCGTTGACGTTCTTGTTGACCTGCTCGAGCTCAACCCGCTTCTGCGCGGTGAGCTGCACGCGGTCGGTAAGCTTCGTCTCCGGCCGGCACTCCGTCTCGTGGTCGCGGCAGAACGTGACGTAACCGATCGGCGGCAAGGTATCGCCGAAGGACTGCAGGAACGTTCCCGTGTCCACAGCGAGATCTGGCTCGAGCTGGATCGGATGATTGTTTGTGGCGTCGGCAGGCAAAGATGAGATGAACATCAACATCGCCCAACCTAGAATGAACTGTTTCATTGCACCCCCCATGTTCTTGAGGAGCACTATCTCAGAAAGATTTTGACATCCGGATAAGAGATACTCGTGTTTTAGCGCAGTATTGGTAAGGTATTTTTAGAGAGAACTACTCAAAACTAAATCGCGCGCGCATACATAGTGTTAACCATGGGCGTGCCGATACGCCAAAAAGCGGCTGAATCTGCGGTGAACTTTGGATTTGGCAGTTGAGGGCGCGGTAACCTAGCCGAACGAGCGGGCGATGCTGTCGGGGTCCTGCATTTCTGCAAACTGAACGGCCAGGCCGATATCGTGATGGCGCACGATGCGTCCGCGCATTCGTCCGAGAATAACCTCGGTTTGCAGCGGAGGCTTCTTCTCAATGGCGATCGATGCGCCGCTCAAGGACACGTCGATAATGCGGCAGTCGAACACGTCGCCATTCGGCAGGATGAGCTTGGACAACGGATTGCGCGGCACGACGCGCTCATGTTTGCGCTCTTCAGTTAGCCCGAGGCTCTCGCGATTGATCAGCCAAGTGAGAAGATTGGCGATCTTCTCGCGCTTGTACTGACTGGCAACGATACGGACGGCGATACCGCCATCAACGCTGCGGATCACGATGCCCTCGATGCGGCCGAAATTTTCCAGATAGGCGACGATCCGCTCGCCATCGCGGCATTGCGCCGGCGAGAGCATGGCCATGCCGCCAGCCGACATGTTCACCACTTGGCAAGGATATTCTTCCTTGTCCTCGCGCATGAAGCGGCCAAGCACGCGGATCGGAACGCGCCGATACCTGCGTCTGTCGGGAACAAGCCTGGCGAGAGAGCGAATGGATTTAGCGGTCGCGGCCGGCGCATGCGTGCGCATCGCCACAACAGGCTCAGACGTGGCCAGTTGCTGAAGATTGACGGTGGACATATCTGGCCTACTCGCGGGACGCCCTCCAATATGGGTGCCGAGAGCGGGCACACCTAGCCTTGGAACAGTCAATCTCCCGGAACTTGCGCTCTTGAGGTTAAAGAACGTCTAAGTCGCAGGTAGTGCGATCAGGATTATTCAGCCAGGGGATGTAGTTAGTCGTGCTGGTCCAGGCCGCCTTGGTAAACTCGAAAGCGATGCCGGACGGAGCGCACAAGATCGGTGGCGCTTAAAGGCCGGTCCATCATGGGCTTCGGTGCCGGTGGGTCCTGGTCCTGGTCCGCGGAAGGCCAGTGCAGGTCGAGTTTGGCGATTTCGCAATGGCGGATCGGGGTGGCCCCGAGCCAGAACGGCGGATCAAATGCGCTCATCGACCCGAGAATGCGATTGACGGTATTCCCAGTATGGATCAGCGGCAGCAAGATCATTTCGAATTTCACTTGCCGGTGGCCATCAGTATAGGCATCGAATTGAACCTCGCCCATCGTAGCATCGCGATAGACAGAGCGCAGTAACGCCGCGAGTGAATCACGATCTTCCGTGCCGAAAAGGCTTAAAAGATCATTGCCTCTCAGCTCCCTACCGAATTGCGCGCAGATTTTTGTGCCGACCAAGCGAAAGCGGCATCCCGGCACGCCGACATGCTCGGCGATAAAGGTTTCCGGCAAGATCGAGGTGATCTGACCCGGCTCGATTTCGAAACGGCGAGGCGCAATACGGTCATTGCGCACGCGATCCCAATACGCGTAAAGCTGCCTACTCGTATTCTGTTGCATGACCGACCCGGGCGAACGCTGCTTCGTGGATAACAGCCGCCCCAAGACTGCCCCGCCGCAAGGTAAACATCCCGCTTTGGCACAAGGTATGGACCGACGGGCATAACAAAGCAGGGAGCGTGCCAGCGATGTCGCGCCCTGGAGAGCGGTGGGTTGGACAGCCGGAAGGGTTAAGGCTTGAAAGGGACGCGTTCGCCGATGTCAGCAGAGCCGCCGATCTTTAACGTGCCGAAAGGGGTGCTTACGGCGAGCGCGATTATGGTCGCCGTGCAGCTCGTTCTCGGCTTTCTTCCCGATGACGCGGCGCTCTACGTCGTGCGGCTGCTCGCCTTCATTCCGGCGCGCTATAGCGGGGCCGCCGCGGAACTGCCTGGCGGCTATCTCGCCTGCATCACGTCCTTCGTCACCTACATGATCGTCCATGCCGGTTGGGTCCATCTCTTGGTCAATCTCGCCTGGATGGTCGCTTTCGGAAGTGGAGTAGAAAGGCGGATCGGGGAGACCAAGTTCTTCGCTTTCTCCATTCTGTGTGGCATCGCTGGCGCGCTGACGCATTTGGCGCTCCATTTCGGCGAGATGGCGCCGGTAGTCGGCGCGTCTGCCGCTATTTCAGGACAAATGGCTGCCGCGCTCAGGGTGGTGTTCGGAGACCGAAGCGGCGGCAGGTTCGATTTCACTCGCTCGGCCTTGCCCAGCCTCGGGAAGAGTCTGACGGATCCGCGCATGATCATCATCATCGCGATGTGGGCCGGACTGAACCTCGTGTTTGGGCTCGGCGCCGTGACCATGGGTGGGGTCGAGGGCGAGATCGCCTGGGAAGCGCATGTCGGCGGCTTCCTATTCGGCTTGTTGTTCTACGGGTTCTTCGATCGCGTTGGTGCGGTGCGAGAAGAGAAGATTGCACTGCAATAGCGGGGTTTCTCTCCAATTCGAATCATTCACTCCCTTGCGCAGATCGCGCCGGCGGGACATGATGTCGCAGGGCAAATGGGACGAAAGTTCCCGCGCCTTGGAGGAAACGAGCATGAACGTAGCCACAATTTTAAAGTTGAAGGGCCGTGACGTCCTGACCGCCAGGCCGGACATACCCCTCATGGAAATCGCGGCCCTGCTCGGCAGTCACCGTATCGGTTGCATCGTTGTGGTCGACGAGGAGGGCAAGGTCGCCGGCATCGTGTCGGAGCGCGACATCGTGCGCGTCGTCGGGAGTGAAGGGCCGAAGGCGCTCGACGAGCCGGTCGAGACTTGCATGACGAAGACAGTCGTCACCTGCCGCGAGGGCGATACGATCGACCGCCTGATGTCGGAGATGACATCGCACCGCTTCCGTCACATGCCCGTGGTCGAGAGGGGACGGCTAGTCGGCCTCGTCTCGATCGGCGATGTGGTTCGGATGCGGATCGCGGAGGCCGAGATGGAAGCCGCGGCGATGCGGCAGTACATCGCGACGGGCTGAGACTCGATCCAAGAAAAATTAAAGACGCTTCGAGCGGATTGCGTTCGAGGCCAGCATCAGGCCGCGAGCGCATGCATGGCCGCGGCGATTTCGTCGAGATGCTTTTCCGTCGCCTTGGCGCCGAGCGCGATGGTATCGGCGGCCAAATGGAAATCGAACAGTTTGATGTTTCCCACCTTCGGCGCGATGAGAATGTCGGGTGGGTCGCCGGCAAGGCGGGAGCGCGCGATGCGGTCCTGAGTGATGTTGATGGCATCCATCATCACCGCGGAAATGCCAGGAGCGCCGTTACCTCGGCCAAAGATTTGCCGATGCAGCAGATGCACGGCGGCTCGGCCATTGCCGTCAGGCAGTTCTTGATCCTCGAGCGCCATCGGCGTCTCGGCGAACGCATCCTGGTCATGGATGATGCTACCCCTGCCGAACACGTCGCCGCTCAAATTTACGGCGATGACAATACGTGCGCCGAGTGCGCGGCACACTGAGACAGGAACAGGATTGACCAGCGCGCCGTCGATCAGCCAGCGGCCATTGATCTGAACTGGGCGAAAGATGCCGGGGAGCGCAAACGAGGCCTTGAGGGCATTCACCAGGCTGCCTTTGTTGAGCCAGACCTCGTGACCAGTGCCGAGCTCGGTGGCGACAGCGACAAATCGCCGATCCAGTTTCTCGATGGCAAACTCGCGCAAATGACCCTCGAGCCTGTTGCCGAGGCGCTGTCCCGTGATGAGGCCGGAACCGCCGAAATTAAAATCGAGGAAGCCGAAGATGCGCCGGCGCGTCAGCCCAAGGGCGAACTCTTCGAGCGCGCCGAGCTTGCCGGCGACATAGCAGGCCCCGGCGACCGCGCCCATCGAGGTGCCGGCGACGATGTCAGGCTCGATGCCCGCTTCAAGCAGGGTCTTGAGCACGCCGATATGGGCCCAGCCCCTGGCGGCTCCGCCTCCGAGCGCAATGCCGATTTTCGGTCTTGCCATGCGGTTCATAGTTCCTTTGCCGGACTGGGTGGCAGTCCAGGTTTTCATCGGTTCTAAGCTACGCCAGGCCATGGGCAAGACGCTAGCAGGAAGGCTTTAAGGTTCCCTTGCGGCAGTAGCGTGACCATAGACGGCCTCGGGATCGAACAGTTTTTCGCTGTCGACGAAGCGCAGGGCGGGAGGGGCGCCCGAGGCTGGGTCACCCATCGGGACAGCCCGGTAGAAGCAGGAGCGGCGCCCCGTGTGGCAGCTCGCTTCGATGCCTTGCAGCTCGACCTTGAGCCAGATCGCATCCTGGTCGCAGTCGGTGCGGAGTTCGACGACACGTTGCGTGTTGCCGCTCTCCTCGCCCTTGCGCCATAGCTTCTTGCGCGACCGGCTCCAATAGTGCGCTTCGCCGGTTTTCAGCGTGAGCGCCAGCGCCTCGTCATTCATATAAGCGAGCATCAGCACCTCGCCGGTCTTCGCCGAGGTGGTGACCACAGGTACCAAACCATCGGCATCGAAGCGGGGCGCAAATACCGTCCCGCTTTCGATGTCGGCTTCGGAGCCTGGTTTGGGAAAAATGGCAGATTGCGTCACCGCGATATGTCCTTCGCGGCCATCACGCTCAAGAACGGCCGCGCTCTGTAGCAAGCATCATGAAGCGAGCCTGCTGGGCAGGATCCTCCTTGAAGATGCCGGTGAACTGCGTGGTGATGGTTGCCACATCCGGCTTCTTCACCCCACGGATCGACATGCATTGATGCACGGCTTCGATCATCACGGCGACGCCTTTCGGCTTCAGCGCCTTGTCGATGGTCTCGGCGATCTGGGCGGTCATCGTCTCTTGCGTCTGCAAGCGCCGTGCGAACACCTCGACCACGCGGGCGAGCTTGGAGATGCCAACGACCCGGTCGGTCGGGAAGTAAGCGACATGCGCCCTGCCGATGAAGGGGATCATGTGGTGCTCACAATGGGAGTGCAGCTCGATATCGCGGAGCATGACGATGTCGTCATAGCCGGCAACCTCGTCGAAAGTGCGCGAGAGCACCTCCATCGGGTCCTCGTGATAGCCCGCGAAGAATTCGTCATAGGCGCTCGTCACCCGCTTCGGGGTGTCGCGCAAGCCCTCGCGCGCCGGATCGTCGCCGGCATAGGCGATCAGGGTGCGAACGGCCTCTTCAGCCTCCTCGCGGGAGGGCCGCACGATGCGCGGACCGCGGCTGGCCTCGTTTTGAGCCCGCGTTGGCAGTTTCTTCACCGTGGCATCCATGAGGCGTTCCTCACCCTTCAAAACGCGTAACAGCCCTGCCGGTTCTCGGCCAGGGACCGACGTAGTATACCGGGATCGTCAAGGGTTCGAGCCGATATTTCGCCGCGCCCGGAAAAATGCATCGGCGGTGCATATATAATGCGTGAGCTTCGCCCGCAAGGCGAGGGGTACAACGGAATTTGAAGTCCATGAGCCTGCCCAACGACATCTATAGCCAACGCATCCTGGAGCTCGCGGCATCGATCCCCAGGACGAAGCGGCTGGCGAGCCCCGGAGCCACGACGACGGCGCATTCGAAGCTCTGCGGCAGCACGGTCACAGTCGACCTCGCCATGGAGGGGGACGTGGTGACCGATTACGGCCAGACCGTCAGGGCCTGCCTGCTCGGCCAGACCTCAGCCTCGGTGATGGGCCAGGAGGTCGTGGGCTCGAGCGCAAAAGAGCTGCGGGCCGTGGGTGCCGCGATGCGGAAGATGTTGAAAGAGGGGGGACCGGCCCCTTCAGGGCGCTGGGCCGATCTTGCCGTGCTGGAACCGGTCCGCGACTATAAAGCCCGGCACGCCTCGACGCTGCTGGTGTTCGACGCGGTGGAGAATGCCATCGCCGAGATCGAAGCGAAGCGGAAGGAACACGCAACGCCCGTGTGCGATATCCCGACGCCCTCGGTGTGACGCGCCAATCGACTGGAGCACAAATGCAAGGATCCTCTACGACGAAGAGCCCGTGGCTTGATCCCGCGGGCGTGACGCCCAGGCTCGGCAGCATCTATCCATCGCCCTTCGGCGAGAAACTTGCGGGCCGCGAGAAGCGCGCGCTTGGCGATCCGCTCGGTCTCAGCCAGTTCGGAGTCAATCTGGTCACGCTCGCGCCTGGGAGCTGGTCGTCGCAGCGGCACTGGCACGCCAACGAGGACGAGTTCATCTATGTGGTAGAGGGAGAGGTGACCCTCATCACCGACGCCGGCGAGATTGTGCTTGGGCCAGGCATGGTGGCAGGATTTCCGGCGGGTAAGCCTGATGGCCATCATCTCATCAATCGTAGCGGAAGTCCGGTGCGGTATCTCGAAGTCGGCACCCGCGCGGACATCGAAGAGGCTCAGTACAGCGACATCGACATGATGGCGAGGAAAGAAAACGGTGGGCGCTTCGTCTTTACGCATAAGAACGGCGAGCCCTACGAATGAGCTTCATCGCGCGCATGACCAAGGCGCCATTGCTCGGCGCTATCGCGCTCTACCGGCTGACGCTGTCGCCGTTCGTCGGCACGGATTGCCGGTATCTGCCGACCTGTTCTGATTATGCGCGCGAGGCTATTGAGACGAATGGCGCCTGGAAGGGCGGCTGGCTCACGCTTGCAAGACTTTGCCGTTGTCATCCTTGGGGAGGTCACGGTCTCGATCCGGTGCCGGATCTCGGGGCCGAGCGTCACCCGTTTGCGCCGTGGCGCTATGGCAGGTGGCGGATAAACCCAGGTGACGAGCGCGCCGTTTCCGGCTAAAAGCTGGCGCGGATAACACCCAACCTTCTTACCTGCGCCGGTACGCAGGAGTGAGAGGAGAGAAATTCATGTCGCAAATCTCCCTGACATTTCCCGATGGTGCAAAGCGCGAGGTGCCCGCCGGCACTTCCGGCCTTGAGGTTGCAAAGTCGATCTCGCCATCGCTCGCCAAGCGCACCGTGGCGATGAGCCTCGACGGCAAGCTTGCTGACCTCGCCGCTCCCATCAAGGCGGACGCAGCGATCAACTTTCTCTCGCGCACCGATCCGGCCACGCTCGAACTGATCCGCCACGACGCCGCGCATGTGATGGCGCAAGCGGTGCAGGAGCTTTATCCCGGCACGCAGGTCACGATCGGCCCGGTGATCGAGAACGGGTTTTATTACGACTTCGCCCGCGAGGAACATTTTACGCCTGACGATCTGCCCAAGATCGAGGCGAAGATGCACGAGATCATTGCGCGCGATAAACCTTTCACTTGCGAAATCGTCGACCGAGACGATGCCAAGGCGCTGTTCAAGAAAAAGGGGGAAGAGTTCAAGCTAGAGCTGATCGATGCCATTCCGAAAGGCGATGAGGTCAAACTCTATAGCCAGGGCGATTGGCTCGATCTTTGCCGCGGCCCGCATATGACTTCAGTCGGTAAAGTCGGCAAAGGCTTCAAGCTCTTGAAGATCGCCGGCGCCTATTGGCGGGGCGATTCCAACCGGCCCATGCTTCAGCGCATTTATGGCACGGCCTGGGCGAGCGAGGAGGATCTTGCCGCATATCTCAACCAGCTCGAGGAGGCGGAAAAGCGCGACCATCGTCGCCTGGGCCGCGAGATGGATCTGTTCCATTTCCAGGAAGAGGCGCCTGGTGCTGTGTTCTGGCACGCGCACGGCTGGTCGCTGTTCCAGGCGCTGATCGCCTATATGCGCCGACGCCAGCAGGCCTGGGGCTATCACGAGGTCAATTCGCCGGACATGATGGACCGCGCGCTGTGGGAGCAGTCCGGCCATTGGGAGAAATTCGGCGACCTCATGTATGTCAGCGAAACTCCGGACGAGCGCATCTATGCTTGCAAGCCGATGAATTGCCCTGGCCATGTGCAGATCTTCAAGAACGGACTGAAGAGCTATCGCGATCTGCCGTTGCGCATTGCCGAGTTTGGCAAGGTGCATCGCTACGAGCCGTCGGGTGCGTTGCATGGGCTATTGCGCGTGCGGCATTTCACGCAGGACGACGCGCATATTTTCTGCACCGAGGAGCAGATCACCGAGGAATGCGTGAAGCTCAACGAGCAGCTCCTCGCCATCTATCGCGATTTCGGCTTCACCGATGTCCGTATCAAATTCTCGGATCGGCCCGAGAAGCGCGTCGGCGCCGACGAGGTGTGGGACAAGGCGGAAGCCGCGCTGAAGCGCGCCGTCGAAGTTGCCGGGCTGTCCTACGAATTGAACCCGGGCGAGGGCGCCTTCTACGGGCCGAAGCTCGAATATGTTTTGCGCGACGCCATCGGCCGCGATTGGCAATGCGGCACCATCCAGGTCGATCTCAATCTGCCGGGACGGCTCGGGGCGTTCTATATCGGGCCGGACGGCGAGAAGAAGGTTCCGGTGATGATTCACCGCGCCATGTTCGGATCGCTCGAACGGTTCACCGGAATTCTCATCGAGCATTATGCGGGACATCTGCCGCTTTGGCTTGCGCCGGTTCAAGTCGTGGTGGCGACGATTGTCTCCGATGCCAACGACTACGCGACCGAAGTGTTGGCGAAGCTCGAAGCGGTCGGCATCAGAGCCGAGACCGATCTTCGCAACGAGAAGATCAACTACAAGGTCCGCGAGCACGCGCTCGCCAAGGTGCCGGTGTTGTTCGTGGTGGGAAAGCGCGAGGCGGAGGAGAAGACGGTTTCAATCCGGCGGCACGGTCAGCAAGAGCAAGAAGTCTTGCCGCTGGACAAAGCCGTCAGCGCAATTGCGGCCGCAGCAGCACCCCCGGATTGAGCAGCGGGCCGCTCGGTACGGATTGCGGTGTGCCATCGAAGGCGGCGCCGGTATCGGCACCGGGAATGACGTCGGGCGTGGCTTGGACTTCCGCGGCCGGCGGCTCGGGATTGGTAATGGCGCGTAGCGCCTCTGCTGAGGTTGGTCCTGCTTCGACGACCACCTCGATCTGCTTCGGCTGGCCCGTCTCCACGCTGAATCTGCTCGTATAGCTCAAGCCGCCATGGCGGGCGACCACGGCATAATTGCCGGCGGCAAGAATGTGGGTCGGCAGCGCGCCGGTGGTTTCCTTCACCATATCCCCGGCTGTCGTGAGCACGCTCCATTGCGTATCGGCGAGCGCCTCGCCGCCTGCTTCTTCCACCAGCTTGAAGGTGATGGCGGCAGCGGCGTGCTTTACCGTCGCCTCGGTGACCTTGCCAGGCTCCACGGTCACGTCGGCGCGGACGGTGGCGTTGGCGTCGCCATAGAGGCTGACAATGTGGTAGGCGCCGGCATTGAGCCTGATGGTGAGGCCGGGCTTGGCGCTGCCGAGGATGGTGCGGCGATTGCCGAATTGGTCTTCTTCGTCCGACATGATGTCGAAATGGACCGCGCCCGCGGGGAGCGGTTCGTTGTCGGCGAGAGCGGCGGACAGTCTTAAGGCGCCGGTATTGAGGATGAAGGTCTCCTCGATGGAGCGGCCGCTTTCGACCTTGATCTGCTTGGTGAGATTGGACAGCCCGTAGGCGGCGTTGACCAGGTAGTCGCCGGGGAGCAGCCCCGTGGTCGGCATCGCCTCGCGCAACGTGCTGACGAGCTTCCGGCCGCCAGTCAGTCCTGACTCTGTCGAATAGACCCGCCAGGTCAATCCGCCTTGAAGCTTGGGTCCGGCCTCGGTCAACATCGCCTTGAAGGTGACAGGCACGGGATGGGCCGGCGCTGTGGGTGCGGCGCTGTCGTTACCGCGGGCGCTGCGCCGGCTGCTGCTGCCGGGGGCGCGACAGATTTCTGAATATCGGACTGGCCCGGCGAAGCGGTGGACGTAACGGCGCTAGCGCCGGTTTTCGGTGGCGCGGGAGCGGCCAGCGGGATTTCGTCGCCGCCGGCATCGTCGGGGTCACGCGTAGATGTGGTGGGGGGCAGGGCAGCGACAGTGTCGGGGGCGGAGTTCGACGCGGGTACCGCATTCGGCGTCGCAGTTGCAATTGGAGCCGAAGCCGGAGCCGACGGTTTGCCCGAAGCGATATCGAGCAGGGTGGTGAGCCCTTGCTTCAACTCATCGGCATTGGCCGCGGTAATGAACGTGCCACCGGTCTTCTCGGCAATGCAGGTGAGCGGCATCAGCGTCTCCGCGGCCTTTGCATCGTAGGCGAGAACGTGGATGCGCATTTGCGGCGACTTCTTCTTCAACAGCTCGGCGGTGCCGCAAAAATCCGCCTTGCAGCTATCGCCTGCGCCAACCATGAGCACGATGTCGCGCTTGACGTCTTGGGGTGCTGGGATCTTCGCGGCCTCGGTCATCGCCGCCGCGATCGGCGACTGGCCCTTCGGCTTGATCTTGTCGAGGAACTTGCTTTGCGTCTTGGCGGTCAACTCACCCGGCTTCGCCAAAGTCTGTGTGTCGGCGCAATTCGATGCCTGGCGATGACCGTAAGCAACAAGACCGAAGGAGAGGCGAGCTTCGTAAGTGGGGAGTGCTTCGATCAGCACCGAGCGGGCGATTGAGAGCTTTGTCGTGGCGCCGTTCTTGTCGCCCATCGCTTTGGAGGCGTCGAGAACCACGACCACGCTGCTCAAGCTTGATGGGGCTGCCGCTTGCGGTTTGGTCTCGGCCAGGGCCGCGACGGCGAGCAGCATTGAGGGCATGAGCAAAAGCCCAAAGCCGGCGCAGCGTTTCCCCCGCATGCCTTTGCTCCAAAATCAGCCGTCCGCAACGACTTATAGCGGGTTTCCGGCCCTAGAATCCTAGCGAAAATCGGTTAGGAGTGCGGCGGATTTGGGGTGGGCAGTGAGCCTGGATTCAGCCAATTCGGGCATTGTTGGGCGCCCCCAATCGCGATAGGGGATGGCTCCCTTCCACGTCGAGCCTCCGCACCATGTCCAATCAAGCCCTCGACCTTCTGCTCCGGCGCCGCTCGGTCTCGGCGAACTCCTTGGGCGAGCCGGGGCCGAACGAGGAGGAGTTGAAGCAGATCCTCACCGCCGCCTCCAGAGTTCCCGACCATAAGAAGCTCGCGCCGTGGCGGTTTATCCTGTTCCAGGGCGAGGCGCGCAAAGTGTTCGGCGCGGTGCTGGCGGAGGCCTGCCGGCTTGAGGAAAAGGAGCCGAGCGCATTTCGCTTGGAGACCGAGGCCGCGCGCTTCATGCGCGCGCCGATCGTGATCGCGGTGATCTCGCGCGTGGTGCCAACTCCTGGCGGCCCCGGAATGGGAACAAATTCTCTCCGTTGGTGCGGCGTGCCAAAACACGATCCTCGCCGCGACGGCGCTCGGTTTCGGCGCGCAGTGGATTACCGAATGGTATGGCTATAGCGAGACGGTGCGCCAAGCCTTGAAGCTCGCGCCGAACGAGCGCGTGGCGGGCTTTGTCTATATCGGCACGGCGAAGGAGAAGCCGGACGAACGCGAGCGGCCGAATCTCGCTGACATCGTCTCGGCCTGGACGCCCGCTAAAAATTAGAAGCTGAACTGCTCAGACAGGATGCGCTCGGCGAGCGAATGGCCGGGGTCGAACATCATGTAGATGTCGATGCCGGTCTCTTCCTTGACCTCGACGGCAACGACGTTGCGGAACTCGGTATGGTCGGCCACCGCGCTTGTTGGACGCTTGTCGGCTTCGACCACTTCGATCAGGACGGTCGCGACATTGGGCAGAAGCGCACCGCGCCAGCGCCGCGGGCGGAACGGGCAGATCGGGGTGAGTGCCAGAAGCGGCGCGTTGATGGGGAGGATCGGTCCATGCGCGGAGAGATTATACGCCGTGCTTCCGGCCGGCGTCGAAACCAGCACGCCGTCGCAGATCAGCTCTCCCATTCGCAGCCTGCCATCGACGATGATCCGGAGTTTTGCCGCCTGATAAGTTTGCCGGAACAGCGAGACCTCGTTGATGGCGAGCGCCTGGTGGGTGGCGCCATCGAGGTCGGTCGCAACCATGCGAAGCGGGTGGATGACGCTTGTTTCGGCGGCATCAAGACGCTCGATCAAACCGTCTTCGCTATAGTCGTTGAGCAGGAAGCCGACCGAGCCGCGGTTCATGCCATAGATCGGGATGCGGCTATTGAGGTGACGGTGCATGGTCTGCAGCATCAGGCCGTCGCCGCCCAAAGCCACGATGGCATCGGCCTTGTCAGGCGCCGCGTTGCCGTAGCGCTCGACGAGGGCTTCGCGGGCGGCCATGGCCTCTTTGGTTTCGCTCGCCACGAAGGCGATATTGCGGAAACTTCCCATGACGTCAGCTCAATACTTGGAGCCGGTTAAGATTGCGGGCACTATAAGAGGGACGGAGCTTAAGATTGCAAGCTTTGTCGAGCTTGAACCGAGCATGGTGAATAGATGGCAAGCGGCGAGGATCCGGTTCTGATCTATACGACGTTCCCCGAGATCGAGGATGCGAAGCGGGTCGGCGCCGTTCTCGTCGAGGCCAGGCTCGCGGCTTGCGTCAATATCTTCCCGGGCATGGTCTCGATCTTCGAGTGGAAGGGGAAACGCGAGGAAGCAAACGAAACTGCCATGATCATCAAGACTAGGGCCGCACTGGTCGATGGGGTCATGGCCGAGGTGAAGCGGCTCCACCCTTACGAGGTTCCGGCGCTGCTGGTGTTGCCGACGCAAGGCGGCAGCGCCGAATATTGCAGCTGGATCCTGGAGCAAACGCAGAACCCGGTTCTGCCATGAGCGGGCGGAAGCTCGTTCTCGCCATCGATCAGGGCACGACGAGCACGCGCGCGATTGCCTTCGACGAGGAGGGACGTCCGCGTGCCACCGCGCAGAAACCGCTGACGCAATATTTCCCGGCGCCCGGGCTTGTCGAGCACGATCCAGAAGAGATTTGGCACTCGGTGCTGGAGGTGAGCCGGCAGGTGCTGCGCGAGACCGGAACCGACGCGATCGCTGCAATCGGCATCACCAATCAGCGCGAGACGACGCTGCTGTGGGAGCGAGCCACGGGGCGGCCGATCGGCAATGCCATCGTCTGGCAAGACCGGCGCACCGCCGATCTCTGTGCGACGTTGAGGGACGAGGGGTGGGGCCCTCACGTCGCCGAATCTACCGGACTTGTCATTGACCCATATTTCTCCGCGACCAAGCTCGCCTGGATGTTGGATGCGGTCCCGGGCGCGCGAGCGAGAGCGATGCGGGGCGAGCTTTGCTTCGGCACAGTGGACGCGTTTCTTCTATTCAAATTGACCGGTGGCCTTCATGCGACGGATGCGAGCAACGCGGCGCGGACCATGCTCTACGACATCAAGCAAGGCGCATGGGACAAGCGTCTGCTCGATCGGCTCCGGATCCCGGACGAATTGCTTCCCGAGGTGCGCGACAGCCAAGGTGCATTCGGGAAGACGGGAAGCGAACATTTCGACGCGACGATTCCGATCACAGGCGTGCTCGGCGACCAGCAGGCCGCCGCCTTCGGCCAAGCCTGCTTCACGCCCGGCGCCTTGAAGGCGACCTACGGCACTGGCTGCTTTGTCGTCGCCAATAGCGGCGACACCAAAGTGCAGTCGGCATCGCGCATGCTGGCGACCATCTTCCATCAACGGAACGGCAAGCGGACCTACGCGCTCGAAGGCGCGATCTTCATGGCCGGCGCCACGGTGCAATGGCTCAGAGACGGGCTCGGCGTTATCGGTTCGGCCGAGCAGAGCGAAGAGTTGGCGCGACGCTCAGATCCGAAATCCGGCGTTTACCTCGTTCCGGCGTTCCAGGGACTGGGCGCGCCCTTCTGGGACAGTGGCGCGCGGGCCGCGATCCTCGGCATGACGCGGGCCTCGAGCAAAGAAGATATCGTGGCGGCTGGGCTCGAGGCCGTCGCCTTTCAGACGCGCGATCTGCTCGATGCGATGGCGAGAGATATGGCGGTGAGCTTGTTGCCGTCGCCGGAGATTGTGCGCGCCGATGGCGGCATGACCGCGAATCGGTGGTTCATGCAACGGCTTGCCGACATCTTGCAGAAACCGGTCGAGTCCAATTTGATGGCCGAAACCACGGCGCTGGGCGCCGCCTATATCGCCGGTCAAGCCATCGGCTTTTATGGCAACGACACCGAGCTTGCCGCCCGCCGCGTCTCGGTCACGACCTATCTGCCCGAGATGAGCGCGAGCGAGAGCTCGGAGCGGCACGCTGGCTGGCTCGAAGCCGTCGGCAAGGTGCGATCTGAAGGCGAAGGTTAAGCAGGCCTTAACGTAATCGCTCCTTTGCAGGCTCGCCGGTTAACCAGGGCGTGCGATGTGCAAAGCCTTATTAAGGCTCGCCTGTTAATTCTGCTTAGAGACGTATTGGTTCGGAACGCCTGTGCCGGGGGTTGGCGGCATGGCGTTTGCAAAATGATAGTTGCCGGTCGGCGCGGATGGTCTGCCGCGTTTTGTTGAGTTCAGTTGCGTATCGGGGCGTTGATGGACCTGTTAGGACAGAGCTCGAAATGGCCTGCGCTAGCGCGCTTGCGGGCCTTCGAGGCTACCCCAGCAACATCAGAATTCGCTTCCAGCCCGGCTGCGGACTTGGCTGCTGGGAGCTCTGTGGAGCTTGAAGCCGCCCCGGCTTTACGGGTTACCGGGCACGCTCGCGATGCTCTGCAAATATTATGCGGGCCTCGGCCCACGGAGAGGGCAATTGCCCGATCCGCGCCAAGCCTTGCGTCATCCCGATGGCCTCGCCGGCATTTGCACCGAAATGAGCGTGGCGACGCTCAAATCCGCGTATGCGAAGGGTCTCTATCCCTTCGCTCATATCGGGCCGCAGAAATGGTGGTCGCCCAAGGAGCGCATGGTGCTCTTCATCGAGGACTTCCATATCGAGCGGAATTTGCGCCGGCGGCTGAAGCAGAAAGAGTTCAGCGTCACCTTCGACCACGATTTCGACGCCGTGATTCGCGCCTGCGCTGAACCGCGGGCGGGGCGACTGCCGCTCACCTGGATCAGGGACGACATCATCGAGGCCTATACGCGCGCGCATCGTGCAGGGATCGCGCATTCGGTCGAAGTCTGGGACGAGGAAGGCAATCTCGTCGGCGGCGCCTATGGGCTCGCCATCGGGCGCGTCTTCTTCACCGAGTCGCAATTCAGCCGGAAGCGTGACGCCTCCAAAGTCGGATTTGCTACGCTCAATTGCCACCTGCAACGTTGGGGCTTCGTGCTCAATGACGGCAAGCATTTAACCGGGCATTTGGCGCAGCTCGGTTTCACACTGATTCCGAGGCACAGCTTCAACGCTCTGATCGCCTCGGCTTGCAAGGAGCCATCACGGGAAGGCCATTGGGAGGTCGATCCGAGCATCGACATCGCCAATTGGAATCCGAAAGTGGCGGCAATCGCCGCGTAAGGTTTTCCGGGCTAACGCGCCCTTTAGGTCTGTCCGAGGCCAGTGCCAGAGCCAATTTAGCCCTTTTCATTGTTGTGGGTCCCGGCCATGATCGGCCAGAGCTGGACCCTTAAAACCTCCGAACACGCCCTTGTTGCCGTTCGCCAATTTGGCGCTGAGACGCCCGCGCAATATCGATGTGCCGACGCTCGGGCGCGATGCCTTGGCGGGGGTGATTTCCGCTGTGGTGCAGATCGCTTACTGCATCTCCTTCGCCGCACTGATCTTTCAGGGTGCGCTCGCCGCCGGCTTCTCGCTGGGGTTGGCAGCCATGATCATGGGCACGGCGGTCACGGGCGTGGTCATCGCGCTCACCTCGACGCTTTCGCCGGCCAATGGCGGTCCGGATTCGCCGGCGGTCGCCGTCATGAGCGTGCTCGCCGGAACGGTGTCGGCGTCGCTCGCGGCAAGCGGCGGCAGCGAGCAGGCCATCATCATCAATGTGCTCGTGGCGCTTTCGGTCAGCACCTTCTTCACCGGCGTGTTGCTCTACGGCATCGGCGCTCTCAAGCTCGGCCAGTGGCTGCGCTTCGTGCCCTATCCGGTGATCGGCGGCTTCCTCGCAGCGTCGGGACTGCTTCTCATCACCGGCGGCATGGAGGTCGTCACCCAGACCAATCTTTCGCTGTCGCCTTCGAGTTGGCAGGTGCTGTTCTCGCCGGTCTATGCGCCGCAGATTCTTGCCGGTGCCTTGTTCGCGCTTTCGATCCCGATCGTCGGGCGCTGGGTGCCGAGCTACGTGGCGCTTCCGCTCGCGTCTTCGCCGCCTTCGTGATCGTTCTCGATATCAGCCTGTTCGGTTTCGCACGCGATGACGACGCGAAATGCGTGGTTCCTGCCGAGCCTCGGGAGCCTTTCTTTGTGGTGGCCGATGAGCGCGGTGCTCAACAACGAAGTCGATTGGTGGGCGATCGCGCAGAGCAGCGCCGAGATCGGCGCGGTGTGCGGCGTCATGGCGATCGCGTTGCTGCTCGATGTCTCCGGCCTGGAAGTGGCGCGACAGAAAACCGCCGACCTGGACAAGGAGTTCCGCACCAACGGCATCGCCAATCTGCTCGCCGCGGCCACTGGCGGCTTCGCCGGCTCGCTGTCGATGAATGGCTGTCTGTTGCTCGACGAATCCGGCGCCACGACGCGTTGGGCCGGCGCCATCGTTGGCGTCGCTTGTGCCCTGATTCTGTTTTCCGGCGCCGATATTGGCACCATCGTGCCGAAGACAATCTTGGGCGGGATGCTCGCTTATCTCGGCGCCATGATCCTGGTCGAGCTCGCGTCCTCGCCGGCGCAGCGCTCCTGGACCGACGCTGCGCTGGCGCTCGCCATGATGCTCGTCATCGTCAATTTCGGATATTTCATGGGCGTCGTGCTCGGCGTCATCGGCGCCTGCCTGATGTTTGCGCTGAGCTATAGCCGCATCGGCGTGATCCGCCGTCACCTCACACGCCAAGTCTTCTCGAGCAATGTCGAACGCGCGCCGGAACAGTCGCGGCTGTTGCGCGAGGAGGGCGAGCGCGTGCACGTGTTCTGGCTCTCCGGCTTCATCTTCTTCGGCTCGTCCAATGGTTTGTTCGAGTACATCAGGAAGGCGATCGACGCGCAGCATGAGAAGCCGGTCGGATACGTTCTGCTCGATTTCACCTCCGTGCCGGGGCTGGATAGCTCGGCGCTGCTCAGCCTGATCAAGCTTCGCAACTATTGCGACGAGCACCATGTGACGCTCGCTTTCTCCGGCTTGAGCGAAGCCGATGCGGGCTAGCTTCCAGAAGGCGCAATTCTTTAGCGCCATCGCGCCGCATCAACTGTTCGGCAGCCGCAACGAGGCGCTGGAATGGTGCGAGGATATGCTGCTTGATGTATCACGAGGTGGGAGAAGCCTCGACGCATAGCTTCGAGAGCTGGCTTACGGCGGAATTCGGCGAAGGCGCGGACATGTCGCGCATCACGCCTTACCTCGAGCGCCAAGAGGTGGCGGTCGGCGAATGCCTGTTCCGCCAGGGCGAGCCTTCGGACTCGCTGGTGCTGCTCGCGTCCGGCTGCGTCGCCATCACCATCGACGACGAGCAAGGGCGCCCGATCAGGCTCCGGCGCATGGTGGGCTATACGGTGGTGGGCGAGATGGGCTTTTTCCGGCAGGTGCCGCGCACCGCCACCGTCATCGCCGAGGAGCCGAGTTTGATCTACCGGCTGACGAAGACGGCGTTCGACGACATGCAGGAGAAGGACCCCGCGGCGGCGGTCGCCTTCCACAAGCTGATCATCAGGCTGCTTGCGGATCGTCTCGAATTTGCCAATCGGGAAATTTCGGCGCTGCTCTAGCTAGCGCCAAGCGACGAGGGCGCCGACGATGGCGAGGTAGGTCAGCCCATGTATGAGCTGATCGGTGCCGAGCAGCGACCAGAATTTATGATCTTTCACCGTCCAACCTTTGCGGCGGTTGATCTGCTCTTTCAGCCAGTCGGTGTGGTAGTGGACGAGGAATTCGCCCGCCGCGATGCCGAGCGCGAGGAGGACGGAGGCAGGGGCCAGCACGAGATAGACGAGCGGGGTGAGCGCGACATGGATGCCGGCATGGATCAGCCCACCCGGATGTCCGTAAGTTCCCTTGTTCAAGTATTGATAGGCGGTCTGCAGATAAAAATCCGCGAGCGTATGCTTGGCCATCAGCACGGCGACGGCAGCGAGGATAAGAAGGGCGAGTTCGGGCATTATTTGGAGAGGGCCTCTGCCGTGCCGTCCCAGTTTTCGGGAGGAGGATTGCGCCGGAAATAGTCGATACGTTCGGCATAGAGCGCGTAGAGTCGATCGAGGCCGTTCACGTGCATCGCTTCGCATTCGCGGACAAGGCTCGCGGCGCCGTCCCAATCCTTGGCGCGGTATCGCCTCAGCAATTCGTTGTGATGCGCGGAGAGATCGATAAAACCTTGCGACTGCTTCAGCGCAGCGTTGCCCAATAGCGCGTAGATGCGGGTCGCTTCGGTCTTGCCCTTCATTTTGAGGAAGTCGAGTTCGAGAAAGGCGAAGTCTGGCGCGCGCATGGTGGTGGTCTCGCCGACAATGGTGCCGACCTCGTAAGTCTTGGATTGGCCCTCGATGCGGGAGGCGACGTTGACGTTGTCGCCGATCACCGAATAGTCGAAGCGGGTTTCGGTGCCGAGATTGCCGACGCAGCAGATGCCGGTATTGAGACCGATCCCCAGCTTCACCGGCTTGTACTCGCGGCCTTTGCTTTCGGCTTCGTGGCGCCAGCGCTCATTCAGCACGCGCATCTCATCCATCATGCGCAGCGCCGCCTGGCAGGCATGGCTCGGATGGTCCTTGTCGTCGAGCGGCGCGTTCCAGAAGGCCATCACCGCATCGCCCATGAATTTGTCGATGGTGCCTTGCTCTTCGAGGATGATGTTGCTGAGCGGGGTGAACAACGTATTCAGGAACCTGGTCAGCTCCTCGGCGTCGAGGCCTTCGGAGATTGTGGTGAAGCCGCGCACGTCGCTGAACAGCAGCGTCATGTCGCGGGTTTCGCCGCCGAGCTTCAGCTGTCCCGGGTCGGCGGCGAGACGCGCGACTAGGGCGGGAGCCATATAATGCGAGAAGGCATGGCGCACGCGGTTCCGCTCCCGCTCGGTGCGCAAGAAGACAAAGAGTGTGCCGGCGAGATAGACGGCGGTGAGCGCGATCGCGGGGTAAACCGGGTCGACCAGCCAGCCGAAAGAGGAGAAGGCGTACCAGGAGACGCCAAGCACGGCTGCAATCGCCGCGCCGCCAAGGATGGCGCTGCCCAGCGCGCCCGCGCGATAGATCAGCACGGCGATGATGACGCCAAGGGCCAGAATGTAGATGAGCTCGGCGGGTGTGGCGAAATCGGGCCGCTGCAAATATCCGCCCTGCAGGACCTGCTCCATGGCTTGGGCGTGCAGTTCGACGCCCGGCACGGAGGCTTCAAGCGGCGTCGCTCTCAAGTCGAGCAGGCCAGCGGCGCTGGTGCCGATGAGCAGAAGGCGGCCCTCGATCTCGTCCTTGCCGATCTCACCATTGAGGATCTTCCAGGCCGGCAGAAAGCGCTCCTCGGCATGGCGGGTAAATCTGATCCACATTTGACCGTTAGCCTCGGTCGGGACCTCAAAGTCGCCGATCTTGATTTTGACGATGCCGGTCTTCTCGCCGAACGCCTTCTCGCCGCTCGCACCGGAAGACTTGACGAGATAGGTCGATGCGCCTTGAGCCAGCCGCAACATGTCGGCGGCGAGCGAGGGATAGAGATTGCCGCCAACGCTCACGATCATCGGCATGCGACGGATGATCTGGTCGTGCTCAGGCAGCCAGTTGACCGAGCCTCCGCCTGACGCCTTGTCTTGCAGTTCTTTGAGGCTGGCGGCCGCGCCCGGATAGGGAGGAGCGAAGAGACGTGGATCGTCGCCGCCAGTGGCAAAGCCTGCCTTGGTCTCGGGGATCGATGCGCCTTGCGGGGAGGCGATGAACCCGAGTACGACAGGTGCCTTGGCGATCGCCTCAGCTAAAATCGTGTCGTTCGAGGGGAGTTTCTCAACCTCGGATTTCAATGCGGCGAGCTGCTTCCGAGTTGGGCCAGAAGCGGAGCGTGTTCGCGGGCGACATCCGATCCGGCTCGGGGAACACCATGTCGAAGCCGATCGCCGCCGCGCCATTCTCGCTCAATTTCTGTACGAGCTCGGCAAGGACCGTGCGCGGCCAGGGCCATTGACCGATCTTCCTCAGCGACTCCTCGTCAATATCGACGATGCGGACCGGAAGATTGGGGTCGAATTTGCGCGGCTCGATTTGCTGATAGGTGTCGAAGACGAGCGAGCGCAGTCTGGCGACCGGGCTCGGATCCCAAATGCGGAGCGCCAGCGCAGCAACGATGACCGCGCCTACGATCAAGGCGTAAAGGAAGCGGGGACCCATCCAGACTGCCCAATATGCCTCTCGAGGAACGCGCCGGAGCGGCGCGGGGCAGAGCCTAATCGATGGCTCCGGCCCACTCCAGCGTCAACTTGCCGCCAATGGCAAAGGGGGGTCCAGCAGCATTGAACCATTGGGCAGAATGGCCTAGGGAAGCGGGCAGGGCTTAGGGCTCAATCCTTCAATTCAGGGTGGGTTTCGTGAATATTTGCATGATTGGTGCCGGCTATGTCGGCCTGGTTTCAGCCGCCTGTTTTTCCGAGTTCGGCTGGAAAGTGACGTGTATCGACAACGACCCCGCCAAGATCGATTTGCTTAACAAAGGTCATGTGCCGATTTACGAGCCGCGCCTCGACGAATTGCTGGAACGCAACTTGAGGATGGGGCGGATCAGTTTCTCGACCGCCCTCGCCAAGCCCGTGTCTGAAGCCGATCTGGTGTTTCTTGCCGTGGGCACCCCGATGCGCCGCGGCGACGGCCATGCCGATCTCTCGTTCATCTTCCAGGCGGTGGAGGATCTCGCGCCGCATATCAAGGACTTCACCGTCATCACGACGAAATCGACGGTGCCTGTCGGCACGAGCCGCGAGATCGAGAAGCGCTTGCGGGCGCTGCGTCCCGACGCCGAGTTCGCGGTGTGCTCCAATCCCGAGTTCTTGCGGGAGGGCTCGGCGATCTACGATTTCACC
The DNA here is from genome assembly GCA_963764005.1 of uncultured Alphaproteobacteria bacterium. Lineage (GTDB taxonomy): Bacteria > Pseudomonadota > Alphaproteobacteria > Rhizobiales > Methyloligellaceae > Methyloceanibacter. Next base: position 54,698 of record CAVXQX010000005.1, read on the forward strand.
CATCCCGACCGTGTGCTGGTCGGCTGCGATGACGACCGCGCGAGGGAGGTCATGGAGCGGCTGTATAAGCCGCTCGCGCTCCGCAATGCGCCGGTGATGTTCGTGAGCCGGGAATCGGCGGAGCTGGCGAAATATGCCGCGAACGCCTTTCTCGCGATGAAGATCAGCTTCATCAATGAGGTTGCCGATCTTTGCGAGGCGGTCGATGCCGATGTGCAGGAGGTGGCGACGGCGATCGGAGCCGACGGGCGCATCGGGAACAAGTTTCTGCATCCGGGTCCGGGCTATGGCGGTTCCTGCTTTCCCAAGGACGTTGCCGCGCTGATCCGAATTGCGCGCGAGGCGCGCTCGCCGTTGTCGCTGATCGAGCAGGTGCAGACGGTGAATTCGGAGCGGAAGATCGCCATGGCAAAGCGCATCGAGCACGCCGCGGGAGGATCCGTCGCGGGCAAGACGGTTGCCGTGCTCGGGATCGCCTTCAAGCCGGATACCGACGATATCCGCGAGGCGCCCAGCCTGATCGTGGTGCCGATGTTGCAGGAAAAGGGCGCGACGGTTCGTGGCTACGATCCGCATGCGCGGGAGAATGCCGAGGCGCTGCTGCCCGGTGTGGTTTGGTGCGGAAGCGCGCTCGAGGCCGTCGAGCAGGCCGATGTCACTGTCGTGCTCACCGAGTGGAACGAGTTTCGGGCGCTGAGCCTGGAGACCTTGCGATCGCGCATGCGCGGCGATGTCCTCGTCGATCTTCGCAATGTGTATCAGCCAGACCAGGCCGAAGCCGCCGGCTTCACCTATGCGAGCATCGGCCGCTGAACTATCGGCTCAGAACTAGCGGCTGCCGGGCCAGTTGGTGGACGGGAAGGCCCGCTGCAGTTCCTGCTGCTCGTCGCCGGCGCTGCCATGATGCGAAGGCGGCGGCGAGGACGCGGATTTATTCCGATAGGGAGGCCGCGAGGGCCCTTTCGCCTTATATTTTGGCGTGGGCGCCTTCGGCGTGAAGTTCGCGACGGGGGGCTTACCCTTGGGCACGCTCGCTCTGATCTCGCAATGCTCGCCTTTCCAATCTTTCAGCGCTGCAAGCGTCTCCGGCAACGGCTCGTCGAGCGGCAACTCAAGTTTGGCGAGGTCGTTGAAGCGCTGAAGCGCATCTTGCGGCTTCTCGCCCCAGGTCTTGGTGATAGGACCCTGATAGCATTGCAGCTCGCTGAGCCTCGTAATGATATCGGTCGCGAGCTCGTCACGCGTGATCCCTTCGGGCAGCGTCGCTGCTTCGGACTTGGATGGCTCCGGCGCCGCGCCCTTCTCTTCCTCGGCGGTCGCGACTTTGGTTTCCTCGGGCTTGTCGCCCGCTGATTTGTCATCGGCGGCTTTGTCATCAACGGCCTTACCGTCGGCCGGCTTGTCCTCTGCAGACTTATCGTCGGTCGGGCTCGCCGCGGCGGTTTCAGCTGGCTTAACCTCCGGCTTGGCCGGCTCGACTGTGATGACGCGGCTGGTCGCGAGCTTTTGCTCTCCATTCGCCGGTTCCGCCTTCTCGGCCTCGACCTTGGTGGTCTCGTCGGCAAGCTTTTCGCGCAAGAGCTTCAACTGCTCCTGCTGGGACGCGAGCAATGCACCTTGATCGGATTGGATGCGCCCGATCTCCTTGCGGAGTTCGGCGATATCCGAAGAGGTTCCGGTCGAAGCATCGGCGACCTTCGCCTCGGCCGGCTTGAAGAAGAATTGGCCGGTGAGCGAAGAGTTCTCCCAAGGAACCTGCTTGCCGTCGGTCTCCTTCAACACATCGTTCCTGACCTCGATCATCATGTCGTTGATGCTGGTGCCTGCGGCATCGATGTGATGGAGCAGGGCATTGGTGAAGGGGCTGTTGCGGCCCTCGCCGTCGAGCGCGACGTTGCCGGGCTGGGTGGAGAAGGCGATCATCATGCCGACGGCCCGGTCCACGCGCGCGAGACCGCGGCTCACTTGCAGCGAGCGGCTGGTCGCGGCGAGGTTGAGGGCGAGGGGGTTATCGCGGCACGCGTCGAGAAAGACGATGGAGACGCGGGAATTTCGCTCCATCTGTTTCAGCACGAGGCCGAGGTCGACAGCCTCGAAATCGAGATCGGTTTCGCTTTGCAGCTTGGCATCGACGGGCGCGAGAAAGTTTCTGCCATCCGCGGCCAGACCGTGGCCGGCGTAGAAGAATAGCCCGACGTCGGAGCCTTGGAGTTTGTCGGCGAAGGCGCGGATGCGACTCTCCATGTCCGCTTTGGACAGGTCGGTGCCGTCGATCACCTCAAAGCCGAGCGCCCGAAGCTTACCGGCGATATCGGTCGCATCGTTGCTCGGGTTCTTCAGAGCTGCGGTATGCTGATAGGCGGAGTTGCCGATGACGAGGGCCACGCGCTTCTCTGCCGCGGCAGGGTCCGAGATGGCGAGTAAAGCCACGACCCCACAGAGCATCGCGGTGAGCCGCTTGAGTGCGAGCTTTGTAAGCATGCAAGCCTCCCTTGGCCTAATGCGCCTTCGCCAGCCGGCAGTCTGGCTTATCCCCGTTTAGGGCCGGCCGCCTGAATGGCAGCTGAATGGGGTGCTCGGTTCTCCGGTCAGCGGCATTTCGGTTAAATCGCCGCAAATCCGGAGCCATTTTGGCCGCTTCCCAAGTCTAGTCGCCTGCCGACGCAAGTCAATCGCAGGGCCCTTGGCGGCTTTTGCCATTTATCTGGATCAAACCGGAATCTGTTTTCGCGCCAGAACCAGCTCACGCAATGGGCATTTGCCGCATCAGTAATCCCCGAGTTGAAACCTTGCGACATATAATGACGTTTCCGTGTGTGACTGAGAAAAGGCTTTGGACCAACCCTTTCATGACGTTAGACTTTCGGTGTGAAACGACTCGACAGAACGGAGGGCTCGCCATGCGTCTTCCGGTAATTTTAATTGCCGCTGTTATTATCGCTTACGTTTCAAGCGGCGATGTTTCGGCTCGCCCGATCTGGGCGCCGACCATCGACAATCCTTATTGCGCCATCACGACCTATGTGTTGCCTGATTTGGCTGAGCAGGCCATGTCCACGATGGATGCGGATGAGCATCCGGTCATCGTGATCAACGGTCTCATGGTGCGGCAGGAGCATGCTTACGCCGAATTCCTTATGGCGCATGAGTGCTGCCACCATACGCTTGGCCATGTCGCCAGCGTTCATCGTGTTCTGGGCCAGCTTGGGCCGCAGCCCTTCTTCTATATCGCTCCACAGCTCAAGGGCATGGAGCTGGAGGCGGATTGCTGTGCCGTCAAGATGTTGAAGCAGAAGGGCGACCTCGATGCCATCGAGGCGGGTAGGGTCGCCATGTCTCAGTTCGGCAGTAGCCCCACGGGGGCGCATTATCCGACCGGCGACGAGCGGGCGGATAATATCGCGAACTGCGCCGCCAAGGATTAGCGTCTCAAGTTAAAGTGTTGCCGTGCAGGCCAAATTTGGTCTGACGGGCTTCCACGCTCTATTCAGGCTTCGTGAGGTATCCTCCGGAGTGGAGTCGATTTGCGGCCACCGGCTTATGCTAAGCTGAAGGATCGGTCGGCACCGGAGCGAAACGCGTGAGTTTGCCAAGGCTATCGCCGCGTTGGAGGCGCGCCATTTGCGCGGGCGCGACGGCTTTGACCATCGGCTTGGTGTCAATTGTCATGTTGCAGGCGGAGCGCGCGCGGGCGGAAGACATTGGGTTTGGCGGAGGCTCGCTTCGGGTGTGCGCCGATCCGGACAACTTACCGTTCTCAAATGATAAGGGACAAGGTTTCGAGAATAAGCTGGCCGAGCTGATTGCCGGCAAGCTTGACGCCAAGGTCTCCTATGTCTGGTTTCCGGAAGGGAGCGGGCTCGTCCCCAATACGATGGGAAATGAGAGTTGCGATATCGTCATGGGCTATGCGCAAGGCACCGGCCTAATCGAAGACACCAATCCCTACTACTACACATCCTACGTGCTCGTGTTCCGCAAAGGCGACGCCAGCCTGACCGGAGTAGACGATCTTTCGGACAAGCGCCTGCTCGACAAGAAGATCGGGATCGTGGCCGGAACACCGCCGGTGAGCATCATGGCCATCAACGGCCTCGCTGCGAATGCCAAGCCGTTTGGCTACGAGCACTATCCCCGGCGCGACCGATCCGGTCGCCGAGATCATCGCCAAGATCGCGTCAAGCGAACTCGATGCCGGAATCTTGTGGGGACCGCTTGCCGGTTATGTCGCGCAAAGCTCCAAGGTGCCGCTCTCGGTCGTGCCCCTGGTGAAGGAGAAGCTCGGCCCGCGGATGCTCTATGGCATCACGCTCGGCATTCGGCCCAATGCGCCGGAGTGGAAGCACACGATGAACAAGCTCATCGCGGAGAACCAGCCCGAGATCAACGACATCTTGCTCGATTACGGCATGCCGCTGCTCGACGCCGAGGGTAATCCGGTGAAGCCAGCGACGGCTGAACGCTAGACGAAGCCAAACGCTACAATTTGCACTTACTCTCAGGCTGGTCGATCCCGAGCGTGTCCACCTCGATTTCGGGATGGCTCGGATGCGGGAAACCACGCTGAGGCGAGATCGATACCGGAACTTTGTCGGTCGCGATCAGGATCGGCTGGCGGAATTGGCCGTCCCATTTGCGGTAGGTCTGCTTGATGCCCTTAAAGGGCGCGAGTTGAAATTCGTCGCTGGTAATGAAGTCCGCAACGACTTTGAACTCCTGGCCATGGTTCCGGGTCACGGCCTCGCCAATGGTGCGGGCGGCGACATAGGCCTGATAGTCGATCGGCAACATGATCCGTTTGTAGTCTTTCTCGAAATGATTGTTGGCTTGGGTGGCGCCCCATTTTTCGTGTCCTGGGCTCCAGGTCGTTGCTACGAGCCCCGTCGTTCCGGCGACCGGCACGAGGTGCGTGATCCCACCACGATAGGGGACATACGGCCCCCAAAGTTGCTCTTCGTCGGCGACGATGATCACCTGATAGTCGACGCCGGCGGCCTTTGCCGCGCCGCCTGCGGCTTCGGCCTTCGGATCGGCGGAATGACACCCATACTGTCGCGCTTGCCGCCGGAGACATCCTGGTATTCACGCTCATCGACGATATTGCCGCCGAAGCGCGAGGCCGCGCGCTTGATCGCGTCGGCATAGGCTATGTCGCCCTCAGTCGATCCGCGCACCAACAGCCAATTGGTCCATTTGTTGGCGACGAGGAATTGCGCCAATGCGTCGGCAAGCATGTAACGGTCCGGGACCGTGTGCAGCATATTGGCGCGGCAATTTTCCTGGCGGAGCGAAACGTCGGTGGCGCGGACATTGAAGAGGAGGATGTCCTTGTCTTTCGCCCAATCTGAAAGCCGCAGCAGGGTCGGCGCTTGAGCATCGACGATGATGAAGTGGTGCCCGGTCTCGTAAAGTTTCTCTAGCGCTGCCAAGGCCGCTTCGGGTGACGCGACGGTCTTCACGTCAAGCGAATAGAAGTCACCGGTGAACTTGCCGCCGGCATTGTTTTCGTCGAGCGCCATTTTCGCCCCGGCAACGCCGGCATCGCTCGGATCAACGTCCAGTCGCGAGGAGGGGCGCGGATGCTCGTAAACTTCTTTCAGATAGCCGATGGGTATCGGCGCCATGGCCGGACCCTGCGGCATCAACACGTCGATGCCGCCTTCGGGTCTCGCCTTTGACCGGCAGGTGCCTGTTGTTGAGGCGCAGGGGAATCCTCGGCGAACGAAGGTGCGTTGACGCAAAGAAGCGCGCCGATAATCAGCAACGCTCGCCAAGCATTTCGCCGTGGAAATAAAGCGTTAGCTGGGGGCAACGGCATGGCAACGCGGACCGGTCACGGCATCAAGGGCCCTGATTTGGCTGGCTCGATGCGAAGCCAGTGGGCAGGCGGCCTCATCGTACCGATAAAGAATTAGGCATTGCAAGGTGGAAACCTAGACGGGAAAAAATGGTACCATCAGATGGCAAGCGCTGAAGCGATTGAGATCGCCTCAAAATCGTTAATGGCTTTTTGCCTAGTGTCGCTTAGAACGTTCGTCGCTTAGGGCCATGCAGGAAGAGGGTGGGACGATGGATTTTTCGAGCAAGGCGTGCATCCGCTTCGGGTGGGAAGCGTTCAAGAGCCGACCGTGGTTCTATATTGGCGCGAGTCTGCTGATCATGCTGGCCTATCTCGTCGCGGGCCTAATCACCGGCGGGATCGATTATGCGGTCACCGGCGATTTCGAAAAACAATCGCTTCCCGGCGGCTTGGTCAGTTTCGTGTTCAGCACGCTCGTCAGCATGGGCATGACGGCATTCTATCTGGATGCTCATGATCATCCGCAGACCGCCGGCTACTCCTCGCTGTGGCATCCGAGGCCGTTCTGGAGCTTTCTGATCGCCAATCTGGCGGTGGGGATCGTGGTCGCAGTCGGCTTCGTGCTTCTGATCGTGCCCGGCATCATCGCGATGCTGATGTTCATGTTCTCATCGTTTGTCGTCATCGACCGCGAAAAAGGTCCGATCGAGTCGATGGCGGTCAGCAAACTCATCACCAAGGGCCATAGATGGCCACTGCTCGGCTTCGTGCTGCTGCTTCTGCTGATCAATATTGCCGGTCTGCTCGCGTTCGTCGTGGGTCTTTTTGTCTCTATCCCCGTATCGACGCTCGCGTTTGCGCATGCTTATCGCGTGCTCGGTGGAGCGGCGCCGGCGACGCGCGATGCTTCACTGTCCGTCTAGACGGAGATCGCTCTAGGAGCCGGCGAGAGCCGGCTCGCGTTCGGCAGGCTTTGTCGCCTGGGCGGCGTTGCGCGGATTGCGATAGATGAAGGCCGGCGCGGGCCGCGCGGCTTCCGCGCGAGCAAGCGCCACCATCTCACCGTGATAAGGCGACAGCGCGCAAGCCGGGTCGGTGTTGCGCGGGTCGGCCGTAATGGCCATGGCCTGGCAGCGGCAGCCGCCGAAATCGATGTCCTTGAAGGCGCAAGACCGGCACGGCTCTTTCATCCAATCCGTGCCACGGAAGGCATTGAACGCCTTGCCGTTGAGCCAGATGTCGAGCAGCTTCCGCTCCTGGACGTTGTCGAATTCGAGACCGGGAATGGTCTCGGCGGCATGGCAGGGAAGAACCTTGCCGGCCGGCGTGATGTTCATGAAGCCTTTGCCCCAGCCGCCCATGCAGGGCTTCGGACGCTTGGCGTAATAATCGGGGACCACCATGTCGATGGTGAGCACGCCTTTGAGCCGCTCCCGCTCGCGCTCAACGAGCTCGATCGAGGCTAGCGTCTCGTCATAGGTGGGGATCAGAGCCGCGCGGTTGAGAAAGGCCCAACCGTAATATTGCACATGCGCGATCTCGAGCCGCTGCGCACCGAGCTTCACGGCGAGGTCGATATAGCGGCCGACATTGTGAATGTTCTGGCGATGGATCGGCGCATTGACGGTGAGGGGAAGGCCAAGCTCCGACACCCATTTGGCGACATCGAGCTTCTTCTGCGTGGCGCCGGGATAGGCGCCGATGCGCTCGGCATTCTCGGCATCGACGTCCTGGAATGAAATCTGGACGTGATCGAGGCCGCGCTTGGCGAGGTCTTCGAGCCGGGCGCGATTGAGCGTGACGGCGGCCGTAATCAGATTGGAATAGAGACCGGCCTTCGATGCCGCCGATACGATCTCCTCGAGATCCTTGCGGGCAGTCGGCTCGCCGCCGGAGAGGTGCACCTGCAAGATGCCCATCTCGCCGGCTTGGCTCATCACCGAGCACCACATCTCGGTGGAGAGCTCCTTGTTCACGCGCTCGAGTTCGATCGGATTGGAGCAATAGGAGCATTGCAGCGGACAGCGATGCGTCAGCTCGGTCAGCATGCCGATCGGCGCGAGCGCGCAAAGCGCTTCGGTCGCCGCGCTCCTCGACGCCGTGGTCGGCTCTCGTCATCGAACGGTTTCGGAGTGGCCCTTCCGTTGTCCATAGCTTGTCGGGCTCATCCCTTTATGTATCCCTTGTCTGCCAAGCCTTGGAGCAGATCCAGCACGTCGGTGGCGATCGTCTCCACGGGTGCGGAATATTCCTTGGCCAGCGTCTCGGCGATTTCCTCCACGGTTCTTTTTCCGTCGCAGAGTTTGAGCACAGCGACGGCAGTCTGATCCGGCGTCAGCACACGTTCCGGCGCCAGAAGCACCCACCGCCCGCGCCCCGGATCGTTACGGAGCTTGAGGTAGGTAGGCAGATGGGGCTTTGTCTGCCGATCGACAATAAGGCGCCCGGCAGACTTATGCTCACCGCTCATGCTTTAGCCGGCACGAAGGCGCCAGGGGGAACAAGTCCCGGTTCGACATAGGCATAGTGAAGCGCATCAAGCTGCGCCCACAGCACGTTGGTCTTGAAACGAAGCGCATCGAGCACGGCCTGTTGCGCCTCGGGCGTCCGCGCGTTCTGCTTCACATATTGGAGAGCAAAGTCTGCATCGCGGGGCGCCTGAGTCAGCCGGCGCTTGAAGTATGCCATCACGTTATCGTCGACGAAATCGTAGTTCGCCAGCATGCCGGCGATGCGCTCTTTATGAATGCTTGGCGCGAACAGCTCGGTGAGCGAGGAGGCCACTGCCTCGACGAGGGTCTTGTCGCGCACGAAGTTCACATAGGCCTCGACGGCAAAGATCGTCTCGGGCAGGGCGCCTTTGCGCGAGATGACATAGTCGCGGTCGAGCCCGAGCGCGTCGGTCAGCACGAGCCAACGCTCGATGCCGCCTTCCTCTTCGCCATAACCATCATGATCCATGATGCGATGAATCCATTCGCGGCGGAGCTCGCGATCATGACAGCGACTCATCAGCGCCGCGTCCTTGCGGGGTACGGCAGACTGATAGCAGTAGCGGTTCAGCGCCCAGGCTTGGACCTGGCCCTTATTCAGCTTCCCGCCATGCAGCAGCTTATGAAATGGATGCTTATCGTGATACTGCGCTGCGCCGATGGCGCGAAGCTCCTGCTCCAGTTCGTCCGGGCTCATGATCTTGGTCACAGTCATACCCCTATTTCTACCATTGGCTTGAGAGGACACTGCAAACGAACGGTGTCATGGGTGCCTTGACGTGCATCAATACTAAAACAATACAGCAAGGTGATCTTGGATCGTCTCCGAACAGAACTACTCCATGTTTTAAGATGGCAAGCTTAAATGAGAAATGCATGAAGCGCCGATGAACAGAAGCTGGATACCAAATTAAGGAAACCTGAACGGGAAGACTTGGTATCTCCGCGAGGATGGTAGTCGAACTTGCCCCAATGCGCCATCGTCGGCGGGCGGACGGCATGGATCAGACCCGAAAAACGAAACGGCGATCCTGCTTCACGCCGGATCGCCGTTCATTGCTCCGAGATGAGTATCGCGAGATTAAGCGCGATCCAGCTCCGCAGGCAGGTAGCTCGTCACTTCCATGCCAGACTCGGTCTCGTCAATCGTCGGCTTCTGCCACTCACGCATTTGAAGCTCTCCTTTTCGAGTTTCACCCTAAACCGGCCTCACCGATCGTCTGCAAGGATCGGCTCCCGGCTCTTGCCCTTCTATTTGGGCATTGGCCATGATAATTTCAAATCGTATTTCCTTATAGAGTAGATAAGTGACGCTTATCGGCATGGTTACGCTTCGGCAGCTCCGCTATTTCGAATCTCTGGCAGAAACCCGCCATTTCGGCCATGCGGCCGAGGCCTGCGCGGTCAGCCAGCCTGCGCTCAGCATGCAGATCAAGGAGCTCGAGGACGAGCTCGGGGTGAGCCTGGTCGAGCGGCGGAAGAGCGGGATTGCGCTCACCGACCAGGGCATGGAGGTGGCCGACCGGGCGCGCGCCATCCTCGCATCGGTGCGCGATCTGCTCGACTATGCCAAGCATCGCGACGAGGTGCTGTCGGGCTCCTTGAAGCTCGGTGCCATCCCCTCGATCGCGCCCTATCTCTTGCCTGAAGTGCTGCCCGAGTTGCAGAGCCGCTTCCCCAAGCTCAATCTGCAACTCCGCGAGACGCTCACCGAGAACCTCGTGCATGAGCTTCTCGCCGGGGAGCTCGACTTGATCCTGATTGCGCTTCCGATCGAAGATCCAGAGATCGAGACGCTGCATCTGTTCGACGACAAATTCATTTTCGCGACCAAGGCGACGCAGGAGAATAAGAAGCGCAAGCACGCGACGCCGATGATGCTCGCCGAAGAGCGTTTGCTTTTGCTCGAGGAGGGACATTGCCTGCGCGACCAGGCGCTGTCCTTCTGCCGGCTGGTGACACCGGAGACGCGAAACAGTTTCGGCGCGTCGAGCCTCGCCACCATCGTGCAGATGGTCGCCAACGGTTATGGCGTCACGCTGCTGCCCGAGATGGCGATCGGAAGCGAGACGCATCATCGCGGCGACATCCGGCTGTTGCGCTTCGAGGGGATGGAGCCGAAACGCGAGATCGGTCTTGCTTGGCGAAAGACCAGTCCGCGCAAAGCCGACTTTCTGAAATTCGCGGAGCTGCTCCGCGAAGTGGTGCCAAGGGCGGAAATGGTCTGATCGGTAGAGCGCGACCCTCAAAGGCAGGCGCGCAAGGGGAAGCCGTGGACGCCAATTCTGTTTTCAGGCTGACGATGCTTTTCGCCCTCGCGGCCGTGGTGGCAATCGCGTTGACCTTCCGGTCGGGCCGGTTATCGCAATTCTATGTCGCGGGTCGAGAGATCGCGCCGGCGGTCAACGGCGCCGGCATCTTTGCGTCGATCGTGCTGCCGATCGCTCTGATTCTTGGCTTGCGGCCTGAGTGTGGGGGATGCGCTCATCCTTGGGCTCGCCGGTGTGCTCGGACTTCTGGTGAGTGCCGCAATCTTCGCGCCCTATTTGCGCAGCTTTGGCGGCTATAGCCTGCCGGATTTCTTTGGTGAGCGTTATGGCGAGGCGGCACGCATCCTCGCCGTGTTGTTTCTGATCCTGTGCTCGCTGCCGCTTCTGGTCGTGGCGCTTTCGTCGCTTGCGGCGCTTACCGCCGCGGCCTTCGACCTCGCGCCGCGCATCGGCGATTTGGATGGTGGCGGCCTTCCTTGTCGTTTGCGCCCTGTTCGGCGGCATGCGCGCGGTGAGCTTCAATCAGGCCGCGCTCGGCGCCTTGCTGCTGGTCGCGGCTGCTTGTCGCCGTCGTCGCGATCAAATGGCAGGGAGGGGCGCACGCAAGGCGCGAGAGCCTGAGCGCGGCAGTCTCGGCATTTTCGCTTCGCAACAGCGCCGACCGGATCGGTCTGATCGTGACCATCGCCGCCGCCGCCGCCTGCTTCCCCCATGTGCTGATGCATTCGTTTGTCACGCCGACAGTCAGGGGCGCGCGGGTCTCGTTCCTCTGGGGCGCGTTGTTCCTCGCGCTGCTTTCGCTGGCCGCCGTCACGGAACCTGGAATTTTCAAGGCAACTCTGCCCGGTGCGTCGTCCACACTCAAAGGCGGGGCACTTCTATTTTGCGCGCTTGCAGCCAATCTCGCGATCGCGATCGGCCTCCTCATCGTGATGGCGAATTCTCTCGGCCACGATCTCTATCTCAAATCGTTTGACCGAACGGCGACGCAGTCGCGGCAGTTCGCCGTGCTTCGGCTAATGCTCATCATGGTGGCCGGCGCGGCGGCGCTCATCGCGTTGAGCGGGCGCGACTTAAGCGATTGGGCGGCGGCCTCGCTGTCGCTCGCCGCTGCCGCCTTCTTCCCGGCGCTTGTGCTTGGATTGTGGTGGCGCCGCACCAATCAGGCAGGGGCCATCGCCGGCATGGTCGCCGCCGTTGCGCTGGCGCTGTTCTATCTCTTCGCGCCGTACTCATTTTCCGGTGCAGTTCTACGAGGCGATGAGTGGGCTCTCAGGCGGGGCCCAGGATCAATGGCCGCATTATCTCGCGCTGAAACAGGCGGCCAATTTGGCGGATGGTTCCGCCAAGCAGGCGGCGGTCGATGCCTGGGTCAACGAGGCGCGAAAGTTCGCCAATTGGGGCGGCGTCGACCGGCATTACGCGGCGCTGTTCGCCGTGCCGCTCGGCTTCGCGGTGGCGATCGTGGTCAGCCTTTGCACGGCGAGGCCACCGGCAGACGTGGAGAATTTTGTCGGTGAGCTTCGCCGCGCCGAAGATTAGGGCGTGGTTCCGGTCGATTCCGGGGTCGTGGCCGTCGCCGGCTGTTCGCCGAGCAAGCCTGAAGGAGTCGCGGAAGCGCTGAGCCTCGTCGCTCGCCACGTGTCCCTTCGGTCCCGCGGTGACCAGCATATAGATGCGGTCATTGCCGCCGGGCACGACGTCGATCAGATGCACGAGCTTGCCCTTGTTGTCGTCGGCGATCGCTTCATAGCCGTCCTTGCCCGCAATCGTCGGCGGTGCCCTTCTTGCGGAGCCGCGCGTCGCTGCCTTTGGCATAGGCCGTCACCAGCTTGACGTAATATTCGGGCGCGGGCGGGTTGGGGGCCTTGCCGGCCGGATATTCGAAGGCGACGACTTGATAGACAATGTTGTCGCCGACGCCGACCGTGTAGTCGTATTGAACCAGCGGATTCTGTCCCGCCACCGAGACGCTCGAGGTCTTGGGCGCGCCAGGGAAGGAGACGGCGAAACCGCGCTCCGGCGACTGAAATTCCGTCCAGCCCGGCGCCTGCTCTTGAGATGATGCGGGCGGCGTATCCTCCGCCAGCCCATGGGTTACGCCGGCAAGCAGGAGGAAGCTCGTAATGATCGCGCCGCGTCTCAGCATCGTAACGTCCCTTAAGTCTTGCAACTCGAATCGGCAGTTTAGCGGATCAGAGGCGTGGCTTCATCTTTCGGACCTTCGCCCAATCCTCCGGAGCTCGTCAACGGCTTAGCTGGAGCCCGATAGACCGCCTCGACGTCCTTGCGTAGGTCTCGGCGTGAATCCGGCCGCGTATAGAGCATATGACCCCCGGCATAGGTCTGCACCTGAATAGGCCGCGCACCCTGCAGTTCCGGCAATTGGGCTACGAGATAAGACGGCACAGAAATAAGGCGTGATCAGATCGGTGTAGCCTACGGCAATCACGACGGCGAGGTTGGGGTTCGCCGCGCGTGCCTGCTGGATGTCGTCGATCACGCCCGCATAACCTTGGCGCGTCGAGCTGGTGCCGAAATCCCATTTGTTGCGGATCTCGCGATTGAGCAATTTGTAGCTCGTATCGGTTTTGAAATTGAGCTCGCTCTCCGCATAGGAAACGAAGGCGGCGGTCCAGAGCGGCGCGGTCGCGTCCAGCACGGGATCTGGCCCGTTCGGCCAGGCGCTCGCTGGATTGGGATCCGGTCCGCTGACGCTGCCGTCGTATCGGCTGAGAACTTTTCCGTGCGCGCGATCAAATTCCTTCATGAACAAATGAGGAGTGATGCGCGCGTTTTGCTGCTCGACAAGATCGAGGGGAAGTCCGGTCAATTTGGCGACGGTCTTGCTCGCCGCCTTGCCGCCTTGGGCGTTGCCCGAGGCGAGCGCGACGAGATAGTCGGTCAGCGCATAATGCTCCGCATCCTTCAGGGCCGCCGCGAGCGCATCGCGACCGGTGACGCCCTTCTGCTCGAGGTTTACCGCCGCCATAGACGGCAAAGGCAGCGCCCAAGCGAGCGGATCGTAATCGTCGGTATTGAGGAGCGAGAATTCGAGCGCGGGCGAGATCAGGATCATGCCGCTCGGCGACAGGATTCCCTCCTTCTGCAAATTGTGGGTCAGGTTCGCGGCGCGGAAGCCACCATAGCTCTCGCCGACAAAATACACCGGCGAGACCATGCGGCCTGATTTGACGAGGAAGAGCCGGACAAATTCCGAGAGCGCTTCGGTATCCTGCTTGATGCCATAGAATTTATCTTCGTCCTTGGCGGCGCGGCTGAAGCCGGTGCCGACAGGATCGATAAAGACGAGGTCGGTGAAGCCGAGCCAGGTCTGATCGTTGTCCATGAGTCTTGGCGGCGGACCGAGCAACTCGCCGTTCGCGGTGGTGTCGACGATGCGCGGCCCGAGTGCCCCGAGATTGAGATAGGCGGAGGCAGCACCAGGGCCGCCATTGAAGACAAAACTGATGGGCCGCTTGGCGTCTTTCGGATCGCGCGTATAGGCGACGTAGTAGATGTTGGCGGTCACGGTGCCTTGGGCGTCGCGCAACGGAAGCGCGCCGATCTCGGCGGTGTAGGAAACGGTCTCGCTGCCGAGCTTGATCGTATGCTGAGTGATAGCGCCTGGCGGAGGCAGCTCAGGCTTCGCCTCCGGCGCCGGCTTCGTCTCGGGCGGTGTCGTTTGCGCCTCACTCGCTGGTGGCGGGGAGGACTGCGGGTGGTCCTCGGCGAAGGCGCCAGGCAGGACAACGACGAGCGTCAGCAATGAGGCGGCTAACAGCGCGGAGACGGGAAGGGGCGGTTTGGTCAGCGGAGGGCTCCAGTCTTGAAGGGGGCGGTTTCGCGACGTTCCTCGCTCAAAGACTTAAGCGCGCCTCAAGGCAACCTCAAGGCGTCACGCGGCCGTCAAACTGGCTATTCTCAAGGATGGTCAAGAAGTCCCAAAGGCGCTCGGCTTGATCCAGCTCAATGTCAACCAGCTGCAATCGGCCTAGGAAAGAATTGGGCGGGTTATTGCCCCAGTTGGAGGCTCACATGCAGCACATTTCGGAGACAAAGGAACAAGGTTCGTTGCGCCAATTGTTCGGGCCGGAGTTCGGCGCCTCGAGATGGGGTGTTCAGCATGGGCTGAAATTGTTCATGGCGTTGCAGTCCGAGGCGCTCCACTTCGCCACGAAGCGGGCACATCAGAATTTCGAGTTCTTCTGGGGCCTGACGCGATGCGCGAATGCGCAGGACGTGCTCAAGCATCAACAGCAATGGTGCTCGGACGCAGCCGCGGACTATGCGGAGGAGTGCGGCCGCATGACGGGCCTCGGAACGGATCTCGTCACGGCGAGTCTTCACCCGCTCAAAGGCCTGACATGCGACACCGCCCGCGCGCCCGAGATCAAGCGCGCGGCGTAATGCCAACGATCGGCTTGCACGGCTGAGTTAGGACACGAGCTTCCGGATCAGTCCGACGACGAGGAGCAGAACGATCGCTCCGAGTGCGGCGACGATAATGGCGCCGAGAATGCCGCCGACAATCGTGAAGCCGATGCCGAGCGCGGGAAACAGGATGCCGGCGACAAACGCACCCGCGATCCCGACCAGGATATCGCCCACAAGGCCAAAGCCAGAGCCCTGCACGATGACTCCGGCGAGCCAGCCGGCAATGGCGCCAATCACCAACGTTATGAGTAGTGTCTCAAGCATCATTCCCCCCTTTTTTAGAGTTTCCCCGGCTTGTTATTAGCACGAGTCGAGACGGGGTCTGAACTGTTCTTCATGGCCTGAGGCGGCGACGCTAAGTCACTCCATCAGTTGGAGCTCGGCGGATTTCGTTCTCTAGCCAGGGCCGCAATGATCCTTCTCGCGGCAAGATTCATTCAGCGCGGTTTGCGGCACGAGCTGAGACCGGCAGCCGAGATATAAGTCCATCGCGATTTGACCGTAGGCCATGTATTTGACCTGCTTCGCAATGGGGAGATTGTGCAAATTGTTCTTGTCCGCGCGATTGGCGATCTCGGTCAGATAGGCGAGCAGGACGGAATATCCGTCAGCCCCCATCTGATCGTTGGCGGTGTCGTAGAAGCAGTCCGACACTTGTTGCTGATACTCGAGCGGCGTCGGACGGCTGTGCTCGGCTTCGACGAAGCGCCTGAACAGAAGGTGGCCTTCCTCGTCGCAAGCGGCGAGCAGGCTCGCGGTCGCCAGTAAGCAGAATGCAAGTCTCGTGAATCTCATGGTCGCAAGCTAAGTCGGTTGATCGCCTCGTCGATGAACTCAACCACCAGGTCTGACTTAATGGTGCCGGCAAGAGGATTCGAACCCCTGACCTACTGATTACAAATCAGCCGCTCTACCAACTGAGCTATGCCGGCGCTGCTCGCTTACGAAGGACGAGAACCGCGTTCTAGCCCGGATGGTTCGCCGTTTCCACCTTCGAAGCAGGCCTCCTAATACGTCGCAAAACGATAGGTGAAATCGGTGATCACGCCGAAGCGCTCGCTGGTGAAATCCTCAAGTTCGGATTTGACGCCGACATTGACAAAGTCGCTCACGCCATTCGTTGTCGCGTACCAGTAGCGAACGCCGGCGCCCGCCGTCCAGTTTGGACTGATGTCATAGCGGAGCTCGGCCTCGATCTGGGCACCCCAGCCAGTGCCGCGATCCTCGATATTGGGGATTTGGCCGAGATCGCGACGAAGCCGATGGCTGTCCTCGTTCCAGACATAGGCGCCGGGTAGAAGGGCGAAGTCGCCGACGAAGGTGATGCGATCCGACAGCTTTCTTTGCACTTCGGTGCCGAGACGGAGGGAGGCCCAATTGGTGTCGTTATTGATCACCTTGGTGGTGAAAGGCACCGCGACATGACCGGGCGGTCCGCAAAAGGCTCCTTGCACCTCGTCCTTGAGGCAACGCGCGCCGAAGGCCTCGACCGTCTCCTGCCACATGTTGAAACCGACGAAGGGTGTTACCCTGAAGTCTTCGCTGAGCTTGAAGTCATAGCCGAGGTCGATGGTGCCATAGACCAGGTCGCTGCCCTCGACGTTGCTATAGGTGTCGGAGAAGCGGATTTGGTGCTTGAGGTAATCCTGGTCGTCGAGGCTGCCCGAGACGATGCCGCCGCCGCCGACGAAGCCTTTGAACACCATGCCGGTGTCGTTCTTCGCCCTGAAGGTAACCTCGCCGGAGACTGCATCCAAGTCGTCATAGCTCAATGTCGAGGTTGGATTGCCGAGCTGTGGATTGATCTTGGTCGAGTTGATGCCGAAATTGGTCTTGCCCTGGCTGAACCAGAGGCGCGTGCCGAGCTCAAACGCCGGATCCGGCATGGGTGGCGGGGGGATGACCATCGGTCCGGTGTAAATTCCGGAAGGATTCCAGGTTTGGGCGCCGGCGAGGCTGGGTAAGAGTACGAGCCAAGCGAGCGAGAGCAGCCAAGCCCATTTATGTCCGGCAATTCGAGCCACAGCCCGCCCTCATCGTGTTTCGAATCCACAATGCAGGGCGGCTGGTTAAGAGCTGATTAAGCTCCGTCCCGTCTTGGAACGGTGGTCAACGCTTGCGGCTGGCAAGGATGCCGGCGACGAAGGCGACGGCGAGAAGCGTGATGGGGCCGATCTGCTGCATCGCCTTGCCGATCTCGCGATCGACATTGCCGATGCCGTCGGCGAAGTTGGCCGCTGCCGGAGGGGTCTCGCGCCGTGTCTGGCCGAACGCCGACCAGGCGAGGAGGGCGGCGCCCAACAGCAAGAGGATGCTCGCCATGATCCCGGCCGCTTCGGCAGGGCTGAAGCCGTAGCTCGAGATCAGCGCATGGTATGCCGCAAGCAGTCCGAAGCACGCGGCGGCGAGCAGGATCAGGACCGCAATCGCAATCGCGATCGCTTGGCGCAGCGCGCGCTCGAACGATTGTTTGATCCTGGTGCCGGCTTGCAAAGACGACAGCAGCGTAAGCGCGAGCCTCCACATTCGGTTTTTGCCTTTAGCGCCGGGTCAGGACGCCGAACAGGAATCCAACGCCGATGGCGATCGCGACGGCCTGGAGAGGATTGCGCCGGATGGCGTCTTCGGCCTCCTTCGCGGTCTCGGTGGCGCCCGCTTGCGCGCGGTTGAGCTTGTCGTTGGCAATACGGCCGACGGTCGAGGTCAGGTTCTGGATATCGGCGCGGATCGCTTCGATCTCGTCGGCAAGTTCGTCTTTGGCGGGAGACATGAGAGGTATCCTTCCACATAGGATTTGGCCTGGTCGGGACGACCATACGCCCAGTTGGTGACTTTCCTCTTATTATCGGGCTCGCGTGTGACTGTTTTGTCCGCGACGTGGCCAATTCGATCGGCTAAAGTGCCAAAAGCCGGGGTTTGACGTTGGGGGAGTGGGAAGGTTGAACGCGCGCACGCTGATATTTCCGGGGGTTGCGGCTCTGTTTGGCCTCGCAATCTCAACGGGATTTGCGTACGCAGTCCCCGCCACGATAGGCGCCGTCGATGCCCGGCCATTGCCGGTCCAGGCGGTGGTCTTCGGGCACCATCGCAAGATCGAATCCTATTGTTACCCGCGCAATTATTGGTGGTTCTACCGGCCCTACACCACGGCCGATGAAGGCTATGCCCGGTGCATGCCCTATTTTCATTATCTGCCCCAGGCCTATGATCGGCGTAGGGGTTACGCGCCACCCAAATGATGCCGCGTCTGGGTCGCGGGACTGATACGGAACTGAGGAAGGTTCGCGAGACGTCCAACTGGAGGTGACCATGCGCAAATCATTATTGGCGACCGCGGCGTTCGCGGCATTAGCATTTATGTCTGGACAGGCTTTGGCGATCGATGCCGGCACGGCGTCGAGGCTCTCAGGGGCGATCGGAACGCAAGGTTCCGTGTTGCATCTCGCGGGCTACAAACACTGTGATTACTCGGGCTGCTATTCCTGCTCGCGCCAATGCGACAGCTACGGCTACAATTACGGTCACAGATATTGCACGCATTACAGCTATTACGACTGCTCGCCTTATCACAGCGGTGGCGGCTATTATAACAAGCGCCGCTACTACAATGGCGGTGGCGGAGGCTATTGAGCCTTCCAGCGCGATGAGGGTTCAAGCGGGCGGCTTCGGCCGCCCGTTTCTTTTTGGGGATGAGTTCGCGCGCCCGCGACCAAAACTGTCTCATTCGGACTCACGCATTAAGAGCTTCACAAGAGTTACGCTCGTTCCAGCGCGCGCCATTAACGCGACTGATACTGGTTTCCCTTAAGCATAAACGCTTCGGGACTTCCCCGAGCACGCGTTCCTAGTCCTGCCGGTTCAGCTGACCGGCGTCGTGGAGTTGCACAATGAAAGTTGCGTATTGGTTCGCTGCCGTCCTGGCGCTGACGGTTGGCATTAGTTTCGCGGCGGCCGATCCCGCCAGCGCTTGGTGCGGATGGCGTTGCCGCGGCGCGGTTGCCGTTATGCCATCGGCAGTTGTGATGCCGGCTCCCGTGATTGTCTCGCCGGCGGCCCCCGCCATCGTCGTCTCGGTGCCCGCGCCGAATCCGATACCGCTCCGGGCGCCTTGCGGCGGTGGTTGCGTCGGTGCTGGTGCTGTCGGCTACGCCTACGCGCCGGTGATCTACGGCTACTACGCGGCGACGCCGGCCTGCTATGCCGGTAGCTCCTGCTATTTTCGACGGAATTGCTGGTACGACGCGTTCGGCCGGCGCTTCTGCAACTAGAGTCTCAGGGGAGGGCCTCGACCCTCCTCTCATTCTCTTGTCGCGACGTGCGGCTTAGCGCGGACGTGCCGTCGTGCTTGCCCAATGCAGCGCGATCGCCGCGGCATTGGACACGTTGAGGCTCGCGAGCGTGCCGCGCGTCGTGATGCGGCAGAGTTGATCGCAATGTTCGCGCGTCAATTGCCGCAAGCCTTTTCCCTCCGCACCGAGCACGAGCGCCATCGGCAGCGTGAGCTTTGCCGTCTCCAGCGCTTCGCTTCCTTCTTCGGCCAATCCGACGCGCGAGAACGCACGCTCGCCGAGTTCGGCCAGAGTTCGGGCGAGATTGGTCACGAGGATGATGGGGACGATGTCGAGCGCGCCACTTGCCGCCTTGGCCAACGCGCCGGTGAGCGGAGGGCTGTGCCGGTCGTGGAGCACGAGACCAATGGCGCCGAAGGCCGCAGCCGAGCGCAGCACCGCGCCGACATTTTGCGGGTCCGTGACTTGATCGAGCACGACAAGGAGACCCTCAGTGGCGATGTCGTCGAGATCGACCGGCGGAAGGTCCTCGACCTCGATCACCGCGCCTTGATGGACGGCATCGCCGACGAGCCGATCCAGGGTCTTCGGCAGCGTCGGCTCGGTTTTCAGTCCGCGCTTGAGGAGGAGAGGCTCGAGCCTGTGCGCTGCGTTCTCCGTCAGATGCAGCTTGCGGATCTCACGTTTTGGGTTGGCGAGTGCCGCCTCGACCGCATGAATCCCATATAACAAGACAGGGGCAGAGCCTTTGGGCGCCTCGGAGCGCCGGTGCTGACGGTGGGGCGATGGGGGTCGATGCTTCTTGTTGCGCATGGCTCAGCGGTAAGTGAGGGGGGTTGGGCGGGGTGAATCGTTGAAAGGGTACAGAATTTTGGCGGTTCCCGCCGGAATAGAGTTGACAGCCGCCTAAGCTATTCCCATAAAACGCCGGCGAGGCAGCCCCTGCCGGTCAACGGCGGGGCGTTTTTGCTTGTATATCAACAGTCCGACAATCCATCTGATCAAGGAGGGGTGCCCGAGTGGCTAAAGGGGACGGGCTGTAAACCCGTTGGCTATGCCTACGTAGGTTCGAATCCTACCCCCTCCACCAGTATGCCTTCCGGACGGATGGTTTGCGGGTGTAGCTCAATGGTAGAGCAGCAGCCTTCCAAGCTGAGGACGAGGGTTCGATTCCCTTCACCCGCTCCAGTCGGGTGTTAGGTGCCAGGCGTTAAACTACAAGGAAAACTTGTTACTGACGCCTGACACCTGATACCTGACACCGAAATAGGAGTGTAGCTCAACTGGCTAGAGCACCGGTCTCCAAAACCGGGGGTTGGGGGTTCGAGTCCCTCCACTCCTGCCACCTGAGGGCTAAACGAGACTGAGATTATTCAGGTTGAGCGGGCAAGAAGAGAAGAGATGGCGAGAACCAACCCTTTCGAATTTCTCCAGCAGGTGCGCACCGAGGTGGCCAAGGTCACCTGGCCGACGCGCTCGGAGACTGTCGTCACCACGGGCATGGTGCTCGTGATGTCGGTGTTGGCGGCGCTGTTCTTTCTGGCGGCGGATTGGGCGCTGCATAATTTGATTCTGCTGGTCTTGAAGATCGGTCATTAGGCGCGAGGCGCGGAGAGGTAGACTGAAGTCCAATGGCCATGCGCTGGTACATTGTCCACGCCTACTCGAATTTCGAGAGGAAGGTCGCCGAGTCCATCAAGGAGCGGGCGGCGGCGGCTAGCCTTGGCGACAAGTTCGAAGAGGTGCTGGTGCCGATGGAAGAGGTCGTGGAGATGCGCCGCGGCCGGAAGGTGAGTTCGGAGCGGAAGTTCTTTCCGGGTTATGTGCTGGTGAAGATGGAGCTCAGCGACGAGACCTATCACCTCATCAAGAACACGCCCAAGGTCACCGGGTTTCTCGGCACCGAGAACAAGCCGATCCCGATCACCGAGGCGGAAGCGGGACGTATCCTGCAGCAAGTGCAGGAAGGCGTCGAGCGCCCGAAGCCGTCGGTTACGTTCGAGATCGGCGAGCAGGTGAGGGTGGCCGATGGCCCGTTCGCTTCGTTCAACGGACTGGTCGAGGAAGTAGACGAAGAGCGCGCGCGGCTCAAAGTTGCGGTTTCGATTTTCGGGCGCGCGACGCCGGTCGAACTGGAATATGGACAGGTGGAGAAGCTGTAAGCTTCTTCGAGATGCGAGAGTGAGCGATGGCTAAGAAGATCGACGGTTACATCAAATTGCAGGTGCCGGCAGGGCAGGCGAATCCTTCGCCGCCGATCGGGCCAGCGCTCGGACAGCGCGGCGTCAACATCCCGGAGTTCTGCAAGCAGTTCAATGCAGCGACGCAGAAGCTCGATGCCGGCGCGCCGATCCCGACCGTCATCACGGTCTATTCGGACCGCTCGTTCTCGTTTGAGATGAAGACGCCGCCGGCGTCGTATCTGTTGAAGAAGGCCGCGAAGATCGGCAAGGGCTCGACCGCGCCCGGCCGCAACGTGGCCGGCAGCGTCTCGCAGGCTCAGCTTCGCGAGATCGCCGAGGTCAAGATGAAGGATTTGAATGCCAATTCCGTCGAGCAGGCGATGAAGATCATCGCGGGTTCAGCGCGCTCGATGGGACTAGAGGTGCAGGAGTAGAACATGAGCAAGCCCGGCAAAAGATTTCGCGCAGCCAAAGAGACCGTCGAGCGCGAGAAGCTATACACGGTCGAAGAGGCGGTGAAGCTGGTCAAAGCTGCTGCCACGACCAAGTTCGACGAGACGATCGAGGTCGCGATGAATCTCGGCGTCGATCCGCGCCACGCCGATCAGATGGTTCGCGGCGTCTGCAATTTGCCGAACGGCTCTGGGCGCAAGCTTCGCGTCGCCGTGTTCGCCAAGGGTGCCAAGGCCGAAGAGGCAAAGAAGGCGGGTGCCGATATTGTTGGTGCCGAGGACCTGGTTGAGACGGTGCAAAAGGGAACCATCGATTTCGATCGCTGCATTGCCACGCCGGACATGATGCCGCTGGTCGGACGCTTGGGTAAGGTGCTCGGCCCGCGCGGCCTGATGCCGAATCCGAAAGTTGGAACGGTGACCATGGACGTCACGACCGCAGTGGCGGGCGCCAAGGGCGGCGCCGTCGAGTTCCGCGTCGAGAAGGCCGGCATCGTGCAGGCTGGCGTCGGCAAAGCAAGTTTCACGGAGAAGGCGCTGATCGAGAATATCCGCGCCTTCGCCGATGCGGTGATCAAGGCGAAACCGTCAGGCTCCAAGGGCACGTTCCTGAAGCGGATGGCGGTGGCCTCCACGATGGGGCCTGGTGTGAAGATCGAGCCGGCGAGCATTTCGGGCGCCGGCGCATAGGGTTGAAAGTTTCAGGGTCCGATCGAGGGCCCGGAACGGATCGTTTCCAAAAGAGGCGATCCGAACCTGTCCGAGACTGCAGGTGCGGGATGTCCCCGCTTAAGCCTTTTGGGCCTGCAATAGACGGGAGGCGAACGGTTCAGGGCGTGTGGAGGAACTCCCACGCCAGGAGATCGGTTTGAACCTCGTATCGGCTTCGACGCTGTTAAGCGTTCGCGAGCAGGGCAGGCAAATGGAGCGTCGCTTGGAACAAGCGAAGCGGCATTGCTTGTCGCTTACGCTGCATTCCTCGCGGCAGGTGTGGTGAAGAGAAGGGCGACACGCCTTTCTTCTTCGAACTGACGGAGTGAGCATGGAAAGAGCAGAGAAGCGCGAAGTTGTAGCGGCGCTTCACGACGCTTTCGCCAAGACTGGCGTGATTGTCGTCGCTCATTATGCCGGCCTCTCGGTTGCCGAGATGACCAAGTTCCGCCGCGAAGTTCGCGGCGCGGGCGGGAACGTCAAGGTGGCCAAGAACAAGCTGGTCAAGCTCGCGCTCGAAGGAACCGACGCGAAAGGGATTGCGGATCTGCTTAAGGGGCCAACCTGCCTCGCATATTCCGCCGACCCGGTCGCGGCGCCGAAAGCCGCTGTCAAATTCGCCAAGACGAACGAGAAGTTCATCATCCTTGGCGGCTCGATGGGGCAGACGGTGCTCGATTCCAAGGGCGTGAACGCGCTCGCCAGTCTGCCTTCGCTCGACGAGCTACGGAGCAAGCTGATCGGTCTCTTACAAGCGCCGGCGACTAAGATCGCTCGGACGCTGAACGAGCCCGGCGCTCAGCTTGCGCGCGTGGTCGCAGCCTATGGCAGGACCGGAGAGGCCGCTTGATGGCCGGATTTGTCTTAACAACGTTTGTGAAGTTACGAGGATAATCGAATGGCAGACCTACAGAAAATCGTTGACGACCTCTCCAAGCTCACCGTGCTCGAGGCGGCCGATCTCGCCAAGATGCTGGAAGAGAAATGGGGCGTTTCCGCCGCAGCACCCGTGGCCATGATGGCCGGCGGGGCCGCACCGGCGGCCGCGGTCGAAGAGAAGACGGAGTTCAATGTTATCCTGGCCGCCGCCGGTGCTAACAAGATCAACGTCATTAAGGAAGTCCGTGTGATCACTAGCCTCGGCCTGAAAGAGGCCAAGGACTTGGTCGAAGGCGCGCCGAAGGCCGTTAAGGAAGGCGTGAGCAAGGACGAGGCCGAGAAGATTAAGAAGCAGCTCGAAGCCGCAGGTGCGACCGTAGAGCTCAAGTAGTTAGGGTTGAAATTTTCCCGGACGGGCCCCAAATAGAGGGGTCCGTTCGGGCCAACCCATTGAAATCAGTAACCAGAGCGTCTCTCCAGAAGTCTCCGCGGAAAGCGGAGTTTCCGGCGAGCCGTTTTTCGACCTTAAGAGGATCAAGCATGGCGCAGCAGATGACGAGTGGCATCAAGCGTTTGCGGAAGATGTTCGGCAAGATTCATGAAGTTGCCGAGATGCCGAACCTCATCGAAGTGCAGAAGCAATCTTACGATCAGTTCCTGATGGTGGACGAGCCCGAGGGCGGGCGCCTCGACGAGGGTCTTCAATCGGTGTTCCGCTCGGTGTTTCCGATCCGGGATTTTGGCGAGCGCGCGCAACTCGAGTTCGTGCGTTTCGCTTTCGAGCAGCCCAAATATGATGTCGACGAGTGCCAGCAGCGCGGCATGACGTTTGCGGCGCCGCTCAAGGTGACGCTGCGACTGATCGTGTTCGATGTGAACGAAGAGACCGGCGCGCGCTCCGTCAAGGACATCAAAGAGCAAGACGTCTATATGGGCGACATGCCGTTCATGACCATGAACGGCACCTTCGTCATCAACGGCACTGAGCGCGTCATCGTCTCGCAGATGCATCGCTCGCCCGGCGTGTTTTTCGACCATGATCGCGGCAAGACGCATTCGTCGGGCAAGCTGCTGTTTGCCGCGCGCATCATTCCCTATCGTGGCTCCTGGCTCGATTTCGAATTCGACGCCAAGGACATCGTTTATGTGCGCATCGACCGCCGCCGGAAACTTCCGGTGACGACGCTGCTCTATGCGCTCGGTTTGGACGACGAAGAGATTCTCTCCACGTTCTATGACCGCACTCCGTTCAAGCTGACTAAGGACGGCTGGCGCACGCCGTTCCGCGCCGACCGCATGCGCGGCATCAAGCCGATGCATGACCTGATCGACGCCAAGAGCGGCAAGGTGGCGATCGAGGCCGGCCGTAAAGTCACGGCGCGGCTCGCCAAGAAGCTTGCCGACGAAGGTTTGAAAGAGCTGCTCGTGCAGGACGAGGATCTGTTCGGCCGTTATCTCGCCGAGGACATCGTCAATCTCGAATCCGGCGAGATCTATGGCGAGGCAGGTGAGGAGCTCGACGCCAAGCTGCTTGCCACGCTGAAGGAGCTCGGGCTGAAAGAGATCCCGATCCTCGACATCGATCACGTCAATGTTGGCGCCTTCATCCGCAACACGCTTCACGTCGACAAGAACTCGAACACTGACGAGGCGTTGCTCGACATTTACCGGGTGATGCGCCCGGGCGAGCCGCCGACGCCGGATACCGCGCTCACGTTGTTCAACGGCATCTTCTTCGATTCCGAGCGCTACGACCTTTCGGCCGTGGGCCGCGTGAAAATGAACATGAGGCTCGACCTCGATTGCCCCGACACCGTGCGTACGTTGCGGAAAGAGGACATCCTCGCCGTGATCAAGACGCTGGTCGGTTTGCGCGACGGCAAGGGCGAGATCGACGATATCGATCATCTCGGCAATCGCCGGGTGCGGTCGGTCGGCGAGCTGATGGAGAATCAGTACCGCGTCGGACTGTTGCGCATGGAACGCGCGATCAAGGAGCGTATGAGCTCGGTCGATATCGACACGGTCATGCCGCAGGATCTGATCAATGCGAAGCCCGCGGCCGCAGCCGTGCGCGAGTTCTTCGGTTCCTCGCAGCTGTCGCAGTTCATGGACCAGACCAATCCGCTGTCGGAGATCACGCATAAGCGTCGTCTCTCCGCGCTTGGGCCGGGCGGTCTTACCCGCGAGCGTGCCGGCTTCGAGGTGCGCGACGTGCACACCACGCATTACGGCCGTATCTGCCCGATCGAGACGCCGGAAGGTCCGAATATCGGCCTGATCAATTCGCTCGCCACTTTTGCGCGGGTGAACAAATATGGCTTCATCGAGAGCCCGTATCGCCGCGTGGTCAAGGCCAAGGTGACGGACGAGGTGGTCTATCTTTCGGCCATGGAGGAGGCGCGCTATGTCATCGCGCAAGCCAATGCCAAGCTCGCGCCGAATGGTACCTTCGAGGAAGAGCTGATCGTTTGCCGGCATGCCGGCGACGTCGAGCTTTACTCGCCGGACAAGGTCGATCTCATCGACGTGTCGCCGAAGCAGCTGGTGTCGGTGGCTGCCGCGCTGATTCCGTTCCTGGAGAATGACGACGCCAACCGCGCTCTGATGGGCTCGAACATGCAGCGTCAGGCCGTGCCGTTGATCACGGCGGAGGCGCCGCTGGTCGGAACCGGCATGGAAGAAGTGGTGGCGCGCGATTCGGGTGCCGCCATCGGCGCGCGCCGTACCGGCGTGGTCGATCAGGTGGACGCCACCCGTATCGTCATTCGCGCCACGGAAGAGACCGATCCGTCGAAGTCGGGCGTGGACATTTATAATTTGCGCAAGTTCCAGCGCTCGAACCAGAACACCTGCATCAATCAGCGGCCGCTGGTTCGTGTCGGCGATGCGGTTCAGGAAGGCGAGATCATTGCCGACGGTCCCTCGACCGATCTCGGCGAGCTTGCGCTTGGCCGGAACGTGCTCGTCGCCTTCATGCCGTGGATGGGCTACAATTTCGAGGACTCCATCCTGATCTCGGAGCGCGTCGTCCGCGACGACGTCTTCACCTCGATCCATATCGAGGAATTCGAGGTGATGGCCCGCGACACCAAGCTTGGGCCGGAGGAGATCACGCGCGACATTCCCAACGTCTCGGAAGAGGCGCTAAAGAATCTCGACGAGGCCGGCATCGTCTATATCGGCGCCGAGGTGAACCCCGGCGACATTCTCGTGGGCAAGATCACGCCAAAGGGTGAGAGCCCGATGACGCCGGAGGAGAAATTGCTCCGCGCCATCTTCGGCGAGAAGGCGTCGGACGTTCGCGATACCTCGCTCAAGCTGCCGCCCGGCGTTGCCGGCACGGTGGTTGAGGTGCGCGTGTTCAATCGGCACGGCGTCGAGAAGGACGAGCGCGCCATGGCGATCGAGCGCGAGGAGATCGAGCGGTTGGCGAAAGACCGCGACGACGAGCTCGCGATCCTCGACCGCAACGTTTATGGGCGCCTCAGGGACACCCTGATGCACAAGGTGGTGGCCAAGGGTCCTAAGGGCATCAAGAAGGAAGCCAAGATCACCGAGGCGATTCTCGACGAGGTGGCGCGCAGCCATTGGTGGGAGATCGCGCTCAAGAACGAGAAGGCGATGGCCGAAGTCGAGGCCATTCATCGCCAATATGAAGAGGCCAAGAAGCGTCTCGAGCAGCGCTTTGTCGACAAGGTCGACAAGCTGCAGCGTGGCGATGAGTTGCCGCCCGGCGTGATGAAGATGGTCAAGGTCTTCGTCGCGGTGAAGCGGAAGATCCAGCCCGGCGACAAGATGGCCGGCCGTCACGGCAATAAGGGCGTCATTAGTATGATCGTGCCGATCGAGGACATGCCCTATCACGAGGACGGCACCCCGATCGACATCGTGCTGAACCCGCTCGGCGTGCCGAGCCGCATGAATGTCGGCCAGATTTTGGAGACGCATCTCGGCTGGGCTTGCGCCGGTTTGGGCCGGAAGATCGGCGAGGCGCTCGAAGTCTATTACGAAACGAAGAAGATGAAGCCACTCAAGGAGTTGCTCAAGTCGATCTATGGCGACGACAAGGCCCTGAACGCCTTGAAAGAGGAGCATCTGATCGAGTCGAGCGAACTCTTGCGCAAAGGCGTGCCGGTGGCGACGCCCGTGTTCGACGGCGCGCATGAGAGCGACGTCACGGCGATGCTGGAGCAGGCCGGCTTCGCCGGTTCCGGCCAGGTGACGCTGCATGACGGGCGCACGGGCGAGGAGTTCGAGCGCAAGGTGACGGTGGGCTACATCTATATGCTGAAGCTGCATCACCTCGTGGACGACAAGATCCATGCCCGCTCGATCGGTCCGTACAGCCTGGTCACGCAGCAACCGCTCGGCGGCAAGGCGCAGTTCGGCGGCCAGCGTTTCGGCGAAATGGAGGTCTGGGCGCTCGAAGCTTACGGCGCCGCCTACACGCTGCAGGAAATGCTGACCGTGAAGTCGGACGACGTTGCCGGACGCACCAAGGTCTACGAGGCCATCGTGCGCGGCGACGATACGTTCGAGGCTGGCATTCCGGAATCGTTCAACGTGCTCGTGAAGGAAATGCGGGCGCTAGGATTGAATGTCGAGCTTGAGCAACTGCGGCCGGAAGACACGCCTCCGGTGCGGGCGAGGTTGCCACGCCCGGCGGCCGAGTGAGCCGCCTAAAGAGTCTGAATGCGCGATAAGCGAAGTGGCGGCATGGCCGCCCGTTGGGAGACCAGAGAATGAACCAAGAAATCGCCAATCTCTTCGGCCCTCAGGTCCAGCAGCAGAATTTCGATCAGATCCGGATCGGCATCGCCAGCCCGGAGAAGATCCTGTCCTGGTCGTTTGGAGAGATCAAGAAGCCCGAGACGATCAACTACCGGACCTTCAAGCCGGAGCGTGACGGCCTGTTCTGCGCGCGCATCTTTGGCCCGGTGAAGGACTATGAGTGCTTGTGCGGCAAGTACAAGCGCATGAAGTACAAGGGCGTCATCTGCGAGAAGTGCGGCGTCGAGGTGACGCTGGCCAAGGTCCGGCGCGAGCGCATGGGCCATATCGAGCTCGCAGCGCCTGTCGCGCATATCTGGTTCCTGAAATCGCTGCCGTCGCGCATCGGTCTTCTGCTCGACATGACGCTGAAGGACCTCGAGCGCGTGCTCTATTTCGAGAACTACATCGTGCTCGAGCCGGGGCTGACCACGTTGAAGCCGCTGCAGCTGTTGAGCGAGGAGCAGCATTTCGAGGCGCAAGAGACGTTTGGCGAGGACAGCTTCACCGCCGCGATCGGGGCGGAGGCGATCCGCGAGCTGTTGAAGGGGCTCGATCTGGAGAGGCTCGCCGCGGAACTCCGCGTTGAAATCGCGGAGTCGACCACGGAGCTCAAGCCGAAGAAGCTCGCCAAGCGGCTGAAGGTCGTCGAGGCGTTCATCGAACTCGGGCAATAAGCCTGAGTGGATGATTCTCACGCATGTTCCGGTCATTCCGCCGGAGTTGCGTCCGCTCGTGCCGCTCGACGGCGGCCGTTTCGCCACGTCCGACCTCAACGATCTGTATCGCCGCGTCATCAACCGCAACAATCGCTTGAAGCGGCTGATGGAGCTTCGCGCGCCGGACATTATCATTCGCAACGAGAAGCGCATGTTGCAGGAGGCCGTCGACGCATTGTTCGACAATGGCCGCCGCGGCCGCGTCATCACCGGCGCCAACAAGCGACCGTTGAAGTCGCTCGCCGACATGCTGAAGGGCAAGCAGGGCCGGTTCCGGCAGAACCTGCTCGGCAAGCGCGTCGACTATTCAGGCCGTTCGGTGATCGTGGTCGGGCCCGAGCTCAAGCTGCATCAGTGCGGGCTGCCGAAGAAGATGGCGCTCGAGCTGTTCAAGCCCTTCATCTATGCGCGGCTCGACAATAAGGGTCTCGCCGCCACGGTGAAGCAGGCGAAGAAGCTGGTTGAAAAGGAGAAGCCCGAGGTTTGGGACATTCTCGATGAGGTGATCCGCGAGCATCCGATCCTGCTCAACCGAGCGCCCACGTTGCATCGTCTCGGCATTCAGGCGTTCGAGCCCGTATTGATCGAGGGCAAGGCGATCCAGTTGCATCCGCTCGTCTGCGCGGCCTTCAACGCCGATTTCGACGGCGATCAGATGGCCGTGCACGTGCCGTTGTCGCTGGAAGCGCAGCTCGAGGCTCGCGTGCTGATGATGTCGACCAACAACATCCTGCATCCGGCCAACGGCTCGCCGATCATCGTGCCGTCTCAGGACATCGTGCTCGGTCTCTATTACCTGTCGCTGATCATGGACAACGAGCCCGGCGAGGGCATGTTGTTCGGCTCCATGTCGGAGATCCACCATGCGCTCGACGCCAAGGTCGTGACCTTGCACACCAAGATCAAGGGCCGCGTCACCATGGTCGACGAGAAGGGCAAGCCGGTCACCGCGATCTACGACACGACCCCGGGCCGCATGCTGCTCGTCGAGCTGTTGCCGCGTAAGCCTTTTATCGGCTTCGACCTCGTCAACCGCTTGCTGACGAAGAAGGACATCTCCCACATGATCGACGTGGTGTATCGCCATTGCGGTCAGAAGGAGACGGTCATCTTCTGCGACCGGATCATGGGGCTTGGCTTCTCCTATGCGTGCCGCGCCGGCATCTCGTTCGGCAAGGACGACATGGTGGTGCCGGAGTCCAAGGATGCCATCGTGCACAAGACGAGCGATCTCGTCCGTGAGTACGAGCAGCAATATAATGACGGCCTGATCACCAGGGGCGAGAAGTACAATAAGGTGGTCGACGCCTGGACCGAGTGCACGGAGCTCGTCGCCAAGGAGATGATGAAGCGCATCTCCTCGGTCGAGATCGATCCGAAGACGAAGCGCGAGAAGGCGATGAACTCGATCTATATGATGTCGCATTCCGGCGCGCGCGGCTCGCCCGCCCAGATGAAGCAGCTTGCCGGCATGCGCGGTCTGATGACCAAGCCGTCCGGCGAGATCATCGAGACGCCGATCATCTCCAACTTCAAGGAGGGGCTGTCGGTGCTCGAGTACTTCAACTCGACTCACGGTGCCCGCAAGGGTCTCGCCGATACCGCCTTGAAGACGGCCAATTCCGGCTATCTGACGCGGCGTCTCGTCGACGTGGCGCAAGACTGCATCGTCACCGAGGAAGATTGCGGCACCACGGACGGGATTACCGCGCGAGCGGTGGTCGAATCCGGCGAGGTGACCGTCACGCTCGGCGCGCGCGTGCTCGGACGCACGGCGGCCGAGAACGTGAAGCATCCTTCCACCGGCAAAACCATCATCAAGGGTGGCGAGCTGATGGAGGAGGAGCAAATCGAACTGCTCGAGAACGCACGCGTGCAGGAGATCAAGATTCGGTCCGCCCTTACTTGCGAGACGCGGAACGGGATCTGCGGCAAGTGCTACGGGCGCGATCTTGCCCGCGGCACGCCGGTCAATCTCGGAGAGGCTGTCGGCGTCATCGCCGCGCAGTCGATCGGAGAGCCGGGAACCCAGCTCACCATGCGCACCTTCCATTTGGGCGGTGTCGCATCGTCCAAGGTGGTGGATCAGTCGTCCTTAGAGTCGAACTTTGAAGGCACGGTGACGATCAAGCAGCGCAACGTGGTGAAGGATTCGCAAGGCCGGCTCATGGTCATGGGGCGCAATACCACGCTTCACGTGCTCGACGTGGATGGCACCGAGCGTGCCGTGCACAAGCTGCCTTACGGTACGCATCTCCGCGTCGACGAGGGTGCCAAGGTCAAGCGCGGCGACCGTTTGGCCGAGTGGGACCCGTATACGCGTCCGGTGCTCACCGAAATTGATGGAACTATCGATTTCGAGGACTTGGTGGAAGGCGTGTCGGTCAGCGAGCGGCGGGACGAGTCGACCGGCATCACCAATAGCGTGATCATCGATTGGCGCGCAACACCGCGTGGCGCGGATTTGAGGCCTGCGGTCGTGCTAAAGGACAAGAAGGGCAAGGTGTCCAAGCTTTCGCGCGGCTCCGAGGCCCGGTACTTGCTCCCGGTCGAAGCCATCATGTCGGTCGAAGGCGGTCACGATGTGAAGGCGGGCGACGTTCTGGCCCGTATCCCGATGGAAAGCGCCAAGACGCGCGACATCACCGGTGGCTTGCCGCGGGTGGCGGAGCTGTTCGAGGCGCGGCGTCCAAAGGATCACGCCATCATCGCCGAGATCTCCGGCATCGTGCAGATGGGCCGCGACTACAAGAACAAGCGGCGCATCACCATCGCGCCCGAGGACGGCACCGAACCGGTCGAGTATCTGATCCCCAAGGGGCGGCATCTTGCCGTGCAAGAGGGCGATCGGATCGAGAAGGGCGAGTTCCTGCTCGACGGTCACCCGGCGCCGCACGATATCCTGGCGATCAAGGGCGTCGAGGAGCTTGCCAACTATCTCGTGGACGAGATTCAGCAGGTCTACCGGCTGCAAGGCGTGACGATCAACGACAAGCATATCGAAGTGATCGTCAGGCAGATGCTGCAGAAGACCGAAGTGAGCGACCCTGGCGATACCGGATTGCTCAAGGCGGAGCAGATCGACCGGATCGACTTCGAGGATATCAACAAGGCGACGGAAGCCAAAGGCGGCAAGCCCGCCACCGGCCAGCCGGTGCTGCTTGGCATCACCAAGGCCTCGTTGCAGACCCGCTCGTTCATCTCGGCGGCCTCGTTCCAGGAGACCACAAGGGTGCTCACGGATGCGGCTGTTAACGGCAAGTCAGATTCGCTCGAAGGCCTGAAAGAGAACGTCATTGTCGGCCGGCTGATCCCGGCTGGCACCGGCGGTACGCTTGCCAGGCTCAACCGCATCGCCGCCCATCGCGACGAACTGATCCTGGAGGAGCAACGCTCCGCCGAGGATCGGATCGCCCAGGAGGAGGAGGAGGCGGAGCGGGTCTAAGCGATCAAGGAATAAAACGGGCGTCAGATGACAGGCTTTTCCGGCTCTGACGCCCGATTTTCCGCATGGAACCCTTGACGATATTGGAATCAGCCTGTTAAAACCCGCGCACTTTCGTGGCAGGCGGTAGCCTTTCAAGCCTCGGAGTTGTTTGACTGCTCGAGGCGCGAGCTAGACGCTGCCGGATCATACCGGATCAAATTCGGGACATGATCTTGGGGGTTTGGCCCCCAAGGTCCTCTGGTGTTTAACGCTGAAGGCGCGCGTTCGCGCGGGGCTTCGGCTTCGATTGTTTTGGGCCCTATAGCCCTTGGAAAGAACGAGACGAGAGCGGCCATGCCGACGATACAACAGCTGATCCGCAAACCGCGCAAACAGCCGGGCAAGCGGAATAAGGTTCCGGCGATGCAGTCTTGCCCGCAGAAGCGGGGTGTCTGCACGCGCGTCTATACGACGACGCCGAAGAAGCCCAACTCGGCTTTGAGGAAGGTCGCTCGCGTTCGCCTCACCAACGGCTTCGAGGTGACGAGCTACATCCCGGGCGAGGGGCATAATTTGCAAGAGCACTCGGTGGTCATGATCCGCGGCGGTCGCGTCAAGGACCTGCCCGGCGTGCGCTATCACATCATTCGTGGCGTGCTGGATACGCAAGGCGTCAGTGCGCGCCGGCAGCGCCGTTCGAAATACGGAGCGAAGCGGCCGAAATAGGTCCGCATAACAGTAAGAGACGATAGAGAACCATGTCCCGGCGGCGCAGAGCAGATAAACGCGAGATCATCCCGGATCCGAAATTCGGGGATGTCGTGCTGACCAAATTCATGAACTCGATCATGCTGCAAGGCAAGAAGTCGGCTGCCGAGCGCATTGTCTATGGCGCGCTCGATCAGATGGAGCGGAAGTCGAAAGCAGAATCCGATCGAGCTGTTTCATGAGGCGCTGCGCAATGTGATGCCGGCGCTGGAAGTGCGTTCACGCCGCGTCGGCGGCGCCACCTATCAGGTGCCGGTTGAGGTGCGGACCGATCGCCGCCAGGCTCTGGCAATTCGCTGGATTATCGCCTCGGCGCGTGGCCGCAACGAGAACACGATGGTCGAGCGCCTGTCCGGCGAGCTGCTCGACGCTGCCAATAACCGCGGAACTGCGGTGAAGAAGCGCGAGGATACGCACCGCATGGCGGACGCGAACCGCGCCTTCTCGCATTACCGCTGGTAACGAGTTCAAGGACCACTGAGATGCCCCGCACGACCCCGCTCCAAGACTACCGCAACATCGGGATCATGGCGCATATCGACGCCGGCAAGACCACGACCACCGAGCGTGTGCTCTACTACACGGGTAAGAGCCACAAGATCGGCGAGGTGCATGACGGCGCCGCGACCATGGACTGGATGGAGCAGGAGCAAGAGCGCGGCATTACGATTACGTCCGCCGCGACGACCGCTTACTGGAACGACAAGCGCATCAACATTATCGACACGCCCGGCCACGTGGATTTCACCATCGAGGTCGAGCGGTCTTTGCGTGTGCTCGACGGCGCCGTGGCGCTGCTCGACGCCAACCAGGGCGTAGAGCCGCAGACCGAGACGGTATGGCGCCAGGCCGACAAATACGGCGTACCGCGCATGATCTTCGTCAACAAGATGGACAAGATCGGCGCCGATTTCTTCCTTTCGGTGCAGATGGTGAAGGATCGTCTCGGCGCTAACACGATCGTGATCCAGCTCCCGATCGGCGCCGAGAACAAGTTTGCCGGCGTTATCGATCTCGTTCGCATGAAAGCGGTGGTCTGGGACGATGAGGCGCTGGGCGCCAAGTTCCACGACGAGGACATTCCCGCCGATCTCCTCGATCAAGCCAAGGAATATCACGAGAAGCTGGTTGAGCAGGCCGTCGAGCTCGATGAGGGCGCGATGGAAGCCTATCTCGAAGGCAAGCACCCCGACGTCGATACCATCAAGGCTCTGATCCGTAAGGGCACGGTGCATAACGTGTTCGTGCCGATCCTGTGTGGCTCGGCCTTCAAGAACAAAGGCGTGCAGCCGATGCTCGACGCCGTCGTCGATTATCTGCCGTCGCCGCTCGACGTGCCGCCGATGAAGGGCATCGACTTCAAGACCGGCGGGGAAGCGACCCGCGCGCCGGACGATTCCGAGCCGCTATCCATGTTGGCCTTCAAGATCATGAACGACCCGTTCGTGGGCTCGCTCACGTTCTGCCGGATCTATTCCGGGAAGGTGGAAACCGGCACGAACTCTTATCAACACGGTGAAGGACAAGAAGGAACGGATTGGCCGCATGCTGCTGATGCACGCCAATCACCGCGAGGACATCAAGGAGGCCTATACCGGCGACATCGTGGCGCTGGCCGGCCTCAAGGACGTCACGACTGGCGACACGCTGTGCGATCCCGCTAAACCTGTGATCCTCGAGCGCATGGAATTTCCGGAGCCGGTTATCGAGGTCGCCGTGGAGCCCAAGACCAAGGGCGACCAGGAGAAGCTCGGGGTGGCGCTACATCGTCTCGCACAAGAAGATCCGTCCTTCCGTGTCTCGGTGGACCACGAATCCGGTCAGACCATCATTAAGGGCATGGGCGAGCTGCATCTCGACATCATCGTCGATCGCATGCGCCGCGAGTTCAAGGTCGAGGCCAATGTCGGCGCACCGCAGGTCGCCTATCGCGAGACCGTGACGAAGAAGGTCGATGTCGATTACACCCACAAGAAGCAGACGGGCGGCTCCGGCCAGTTTGCCCGGGTGAAGCTCGTGATCGAGCCGAACGAGGCCGGTGCGGGCTATGTGTTCGAGAACAAGGTGGTCGGCGGCAACGTGCCGAAGGAATATGTTCCAGGCGTGCAAAAGGGCGTGAAGAGCGTCGTGGACGCTGGCGTGATTGCGGGTTTCCCGATCCTCGACGTGAAGGTCAGCCTGATCGACGGCGCCTATCACGACGTGGACTCATCGGTGATGGCTTTCGAGATCGCGGCCCGTGCCGCTTTCCGCGAAGGAGCCCTCAAGGCCGCGCCGAAGCTGCTCGAGCCGATTATGAAGGTCGAGGCGGTGACGCCGGAAGACTATGTCGGCGGCATCATCGGCGACCTGACGAGCCGTAGAGGCCAGGTGCGCGGGCAAGAGTCGCGCGGCAACGCGGTGGTGATCAATGCCATGGTGCCGCTCGCCAATATGTTTGGTTACGTGAACACGCTGCGCTCGATGAGCCAGGGCCGCGCGCAGTTCACGATGCAGTTCGATCATTATGCGCAGGTGCCGCAGGCAGTTGCCGAAGAGGTTCAGGCGAAGTTCGCCTAATGAGATTGGCCGGTAGCGCCGGCCGAAGATTGACTGAGTATCGAAGGATGGAGAGCCAAGATGGCTAAGGAAAAATTCCAGCGGACGAAGCCACATTGCAACATCGGCACGATTGGTCACGTCGATCACGGCAAGACCACGCTGACGGCTGCGATCACCAAGGTCTTGGCCGAGAAGGGCGGTGCCAAATTCACCGCCTATGACGAGATCGACAAGGCGCCGGAAGAGAAGGCGCGCGGCATCACCATCTCGACGGCTCACGTCGAGTATGAGACTGCCAAGCGCCACTACGCGCATGTCGACTGTCCCGGTCACGCCGACTACGTGAAGAACATGATCACCGGCGCCGCGCAGATGGACGGCGGTATTCTCGTGGTGTCGGCCGCCGACGGACCGATGCCGCAGACCCGCGAGCACATCCTGCTTGCCCACCAGGTCGGTGTGCCGTCGCTGGTCGTGTTCATGAACAAGGTCGACATGGTCGACGATCCCGAGCTGCTCGATCTCGTCGAGCTCGAGGTGCGCGAACTCCTGACCAAATACGACTATCCCGGCGACGATATTCCGATCATCAAGGGGTCGGCGTTGGCGGCGCTGGAAGGCAAGGACGACGAGATCGGCAAGAAGTCGATCATGGCGCTGATGGATGCGGTCGATGCCTATATCCCGCAGCCGGATCGCCCGAAGGACAAGCCGTTCCTGATGCCGATCGAGGACGTGTTCTCGATTTCCGGTCGCGGCACGGTGGTCACGGGCCGTATCGAGCGTGGCATCGTCAAGGTTGGCGAAGAGGTCGAGATCGTCGGCATCAAGCCGACATCCAAGACCGTGGTCACCGGCGTCGAGATGTTCCGCAAGCTGCTCGATTCGGGCGAGGCCGGCGACAATGTCGGCTGCCTGTTGCGCGGTATTGATCGCGAGGGTGTCGAGCGCGGCCAGGTTCTGGCCAAGCCGGGCACGGTGACGCCGCACACGAAGTTCAAGGCCGAGGCCTACATCCTCACCAAGGAAGAGGGTGGCCGCCATACGCCGTTCTTCGGCAATTACCGTCCGCAGTTCTATTTCCGCACCACCGATGTGACCGGTGTGGTTGAGCTGCCGGAAGGCACCGAGATGGTGATGCCGGGCGACAATATCGCCATGGACGGTGTCGTTGATCGTGCCGATCGCCATGGAAGAGAAACTTCGCTTCGCTATCCGCGAAGGCGGCCGCACCGTCGGCGCCGGCGTGGTGGCGTCGATCATCGAGTAGAGGAACGATTTGAGAGCGCGCCATGAAGGCGCGCTCTTCTTTTCAAGGACATCGAGATGCAGAGCCAGAACATAAGAATTAGGCTAAAAGCCTTCGATCATCGCATTCTCGATGCGTCGACCAAGGAGATCGTCAATACGGCGAAGCGTACGGGCGCGGAAGTCCGCGGACCAATCCCGTTGCCGACCCGTATCGAGAAATTCACCGTCAACCGCTCGCCCCATATCGATAAGAAGAGCCGTGAGCAGTTCGAGATGCGCACGCATAAGCGTCTTCTCGACATCGTCGATCCGACCCCGCAGACCGTCGATGCTTTGATGAAGCTCGACCTCGCGGCCGGTGTCGACGTTGAGATCAAGCTCTAAAGGCTGGCAAGGCGAGGCAAGGAAACTAGACCGATGCGATCAGGTGTTATCGCGCAAAAGGTCGGCATGACCAGAATCTTCACCGATGCCGGGGAGCACATCCCGGTGACGGTGCTGAAACTCGACAATTGTCAGGTCATCGGCCACCGCACCGCGGAGAAGAACGGCTACACGGCGCTGCAGCTTGGCGTCGGCAAGCCGAAAGCGAAGCGGCTGACGCGCGCCGATCGTGGATTCTTCGCGGCCGTTCACATCGAGCCGAAGCGGAAACTCGCCGAGTTCCGCGTGAGCCCGGACAATCTCATCGAGGTGGGCGCGGAGATCACCGCCGACCATTTCGTCGAGGGACAGTTCGTCGATGTTTCGGGCACGACGATCGGCAAAGGCTTCGCCGGCGCCATGAAGCGTCACGGCTTTCACGGCCTGCGTGCGTCGCACGGCGTTTCCGTGAGCCATCGTAGCCACGGCTCGACCGGCCAACGCCAGGATCCGGGCAAAGTGTTCAAGGGCAAGAAGATGGCCGGCCATATGGGCGATACCAATGTCACCACGCAGAATTTGAAGGTGGTGAAGACCGATCCGACCCGCGGGCTGATCATGATCAGCGGTGCGGTGCCGGGCGCCAAAGGCGGCTGGGTGCTGCTCCGCGATGCGGTGAAGCGCCGATTGCCGGAAGCCGCGCCGAAGCCGGGTGCGTTCAAGGCGCCCGCCGGCGGGGCGAAAGCGCCCAAGGCTGAGACATCGCAGAGCGCCGAGGCCGGCGCGGCCGAAGCCGGAGGTCAAGCGTAATGCAAGCCGAAATGACCACGCTCGACGCCAAGAAGGCCGGAACGGTCGAACTCTCCGACGCGGTGTTCGGGCTCGAACCGCGTGCCGACATCTTGCAGCGCATGGTGCGCTATCAGCTCGCCAAGCGCCGCAGCGGCACCGTCTCGGTCAAGGATCGTTCCGAGATCAACCGTACCGGCCACAAGGCCTATAAGCAGAAGGGCACCGGCCAGGCTCGCCACGGCAGCCGCCGGGCTAATCTGTTCAGGGGCGGCGGCAGGTCGTTCGGGCCTAAGCCGCGAAGCTTCGCTATCGACCTGCCGAAGAAGGTGAGGGCGCTGGCGCTGAAGCATGCGCTGTCGTCGAAGGCCAAGACTAAGACGCTGATGCTGATCGACACCATCGAGCTGAAAGACGGCAAGACGAAAGAGCTGAAGTCGCGCTTCGCCAAGCTCGGTCTCGGCTCGGCTCT
The DNA here is from genome assembly GCA_963764005.1 of uncultured Alphaproteobacteria bacterium. Lineage (GTDB taxonomy): Bacteria > Pseudomonadota > Alphaproteobacteria > Rhizobiales > Methyloligellaceae > Methyloceanibacter. Next base: position 93,314 of record CAVXQX010000005.1, read on the forward strand.
GATCATCGACGGCGCCGAGGTGCATGCGGCTTTCGCGCGTGCGGCGAGAAACTTGCCGCGGGTCGATGTGCTCCCGGTTCAGGGCATCAACGTCTACGACATTTTACGGCACGACACGCTGGTCCTGACCAAGGCCGCGCTTGAGGCGCTGGAGGCGCGGTTCAAATGAGTGCGCTTTCCGCTTACGACATCATCCTTTCGCCCGTGATCACCGAGAAATCGAGCATGGCGTCGGAGGCCAATCAGGTGGTCTTCAAGGTTCGCCGCGACGCGACCAAGCCGGAGATCAAGGCCGCGATCGAGCAGCTGTTCAAGGTCAAGGTGGTCGGCGTGAATACGCTGCTGCGCAAGGGCAAGACCAAGCAATTCCGCGGTGTGAAGGGCAAGCAGCAAGACATCAAGAAAGCGATCGTGACGCTCGCCGAAGGCGAGAAGATCGACGTGACGACGAGGATCTAGCGCCATGGCTCTGAAAACATACAAACCAACCACGCCGAGCCAGCGCAACCTCGTGCTGATCGACCGCAGCCAGCTGTGGAAGGGCAAGCCCGTCAAGGCGCTGACCGAAGGCCTCAGCAAGTCCGGCGGCCGCAACAATCACGGCCGGGTGACGATGTGGCATCGCGGCGGTGGCCATAAGCGCACCTATCGCATGGTCGACTTCAAGCGGCGCGGCAAGTTCGGCGTGCCGGCGAAGGTGGAGCGGATCGAGTACGATCCGAACCGCACCGCGTTCATCGCGCTGATCAAATATGAAGATGGCGAGCTGTCGTACATTCTGGCGCCGCAGCGTTTGCAGGTTGGCGATAGCGTCATCGCGGACGACCGCGTCGACGTGAAGCCCGGCAATGCGATGCCACTGGCCAACGTGCCGATCGGCACCATCGTCCACAATGTGGAGATGAAGCTCGGCAAGGGTGGCCAGATCGCGCGTGCGGCGGGCACATATGTTCAGCTCGTCGGCCGCGATTTAGGCTATGCGATTTTGCGGCTCAATTCCGGTGAGACGCGCATGGTGCCGGCCGATTGCATGGCAACCGTGGGCGCCGTCTCCAACCCCGACAATTCCAACGTGTCGTTCGGCAAGGCTGGCCGCATGCGCTGGAAGGGCAAGAAACCTGTGGTACGCGGTGTGGCGATGAACCCCGTCGATCACCCTCATGGCGGCGGCGAGGGACGGACCTCCGGCGGCCGTCATCCGGTGACGCCTTGGGGCAAGTCGACCAAGGGCAAGAAGACGCGGCATAACCGCTCCACCGACCAGTTCATCGTGCGCAGCCGGCATCAGAAGAAGGGATAGTCCTCGTGGGTCGCTCGATTTGGAAAGGTCCGTTCGTCGACGGATATATGTTGAAGAAGGCGGAGAAGGCGCGTGGCTCCGGCTCCAACGCCGTGATCAAGATCTGGTCGCGCCGTTCGACCATTTTGCCGCAATTCGTCGGCCTGACCTTCGGCGTGCATAACGGGGTGAAACACATTCCGGTGCTCGTCACCGAGGACATGATTGGACACAAATTCGGCGAGTTCGCTCCAACCCGGACGTTTTACGGGCACTCGGCGGACCGCAAAGCGAAGAAGGCGAAAGCGTAATGGGCAAGGTCAAGCGCGAGCGGACGCTGCCGGAGAACGAGGCGCGTGCCGTCACCAAGTTGCTGCGGGTGAGCCCGCAGAAGCTGAACCTGCTTGCCCAGTTGATCCGCGGCAAGAAGGTGGATCGCGCGCTGGCCGACCTCACGTTTTCGCGGAAGCGCATCGCCAAGGACGTGAAGAAGACACTGCAATCGGCCATCGCCAATGCCGAGAACAACCATGACCTCGATGTCGACGCGCTTGTCGTGTCGGAGGCTTATGTCGGCAAGAAGCTGGTGATGAAGCGCATGCGGCCGCGAGCACGCGGCCGTGGCGCGGCCATTTTGAAACCATTCGCGCAGATCACCGTGGTCGTGCGCCAAGTCGGGGAGTCCGCCTGATGGGACAGAAGATCAATCCGATCGGGCTCAGGCTCGGCATCAATCGGACTTGGGATTCGCGTTGGTTCGCGTCCCGGGGAGAATATGCGCGGCTGCTGCATGAAGATCTGAAGATGCGCAATCACATTCTCGAGTCGCGCAAGCAGGCGGGCATCTCCAAGGTCGTGATCGAGCGCCCGCACAAGAAATGCCGGGTGACGGTGCATACCGCGCGGCCGGGCATCCTGATTGGCAAGAAGGGCGCCGATATCGAGAAGCTGCGTCGCGAGCTCGCGGGCTTCACCGATTCCGAAGTGCATCTGAATATTCTCGAGGTCCGCAAGCCCGAAATCGACGCCACGCTGGTGGCGGAAGGCATCGCGCAGCAGCTCGAGCGCCGCGTCGCGTTCCGCCGCGCCATGAAGCGCGCCGTGCAATCGGCGATGCGCATGGGTGCGCTCGGCATCCGCATCAATTGCGGCGGCCGGCTGGGCGGCGCTGAAATCGCGCGCATGGAGTGGTATCGCGAGGGCCGCGTGCCGCTGCACACGCTCCGCGCCGACATCGATTACGGCACCGCTTTGGGGCGCACCGCTTACGGCATCATCGGCGTGAAGGTGTGGATCTTCAAAGGCGAGATCATGGAACACGATCCGATGGCGCAAGAAACCCGGGCGTTGGAGTCGCAAGAAGGCGGCCGCTCGACCGGACGTCGCGAAACGCAAGGCGCACCGGCTTAGGACAAGGCTTACGATCATGTTGCAACCGAAACGAACCAAATACCGCAAGGCCCATAAAGGCCGCATCAAGGGCACAGCCTCGAGCTGCTCCAGCTTGAGCTTCGGCACCTATGGGCTGAAGGCGCAGGAGCCTGCGCGTATCACCGCGCGTCAGATCGAGGCGGCGCGCCGCGCCATGACGCGTCAAATGAAGCGCGCCGGCCGCGTCTGGATTCGGCTTTTCCCGGATGTGCCGGTGTCGAAGAAGCCGACCGAGGTGCGCATGGGTAAAGGCAAGGGCACGCCCGAATTCTGGGTGGCTCGCGTCAAGCCGGGCCGGGTGATGTTCGAGATTGACGGTGTCACCGATCAGGTGGCGCGTGAGTTGCTGCGGCTCGCCGCGGCCAAACTTCCGATCAGAACGCGCGTCATCGCGCGCATCGAGGGTTAGTCGAGATGAAGGCCGGTCAAGTCCGCGATATGACATCCGACCAGCTCGGTGACGAGCTGGTCAAGCTGAAGAAGGAGCAGTTCAATCTGCGCTTCCAGGCGGCCTCCGGCCAGCTTGAGAACACGGCGCGGGTGAGACAGATCAGGCGCGATATCGCGCGCATCCAGACCATCTCGCGGCAGAAGCCGGTGGGTGGTGCCGAGGCCAAGACCAAGACAGCGACCAAGGCCGCGCCCAAGACCAAGGCTCCGGCCAAGCCAAAGGCGGCGGCCAAGGCAAAGACGAAGACGAAGGGCTAGGAACACACGATGCCGAAACGAGTATTGCAAGGGGTCGTGGTGAGCGACAAGAACGACAAGACCGTGGTGGTGCGCGTCGAGCGCCGCTTCACGCATCCGCTGCTGCAGAAGACCGTGCGGCGGACCAAGAATTATCACGCCCATGACGAGGCGAACGAGATGAAGGTGGGTGACATCGTGCGGATCGAGGAATGCCCGCCGAAGTCGAAACAGAAACGTTGGGTCGTGCTGTCGCGCGAGCGAGCAGCAAGTTAGAGGATCGAATGCGGGCGCCTTAAGGGGCGCCGGCAAGGATAGTTGTCATGATTCAGATGCAGACCAATCTCGATGTGGCCGACAATTCCGGCGCGCGCCGCGTCCAGTGCATCAAGGTGCTCGGCGGCTCGAAGCGGAAATACGCCTCGATCGGCGACACCATCGTCGTCAGTGTGAAGGAGGCAATTCCGCGCGGCCGCGTCAAGAAGGGCCAAGTGATGAAGGCCGTCGTGGTGCGCACCGCGAAGGGCGTCCGCCGTCCTGATGGTTCGATCATCCGCTTCGATCGCAATGCGGCGGTGTTGATCAATCCGCAAGGTGAGCCGGTCGGTACGCGTATTTTCGGCCCCGTCACGCGCGAGCTCAGAGGCAAGAAGCACATGAAGATCGTGTCGCTTGCGCCGGAGGTTCTGTAGATGCCGAAATTCAAGATCAAAAAGGGTGACCATGTCGTGGTCATCACCGGCAAGGACAAGGGCAAGAAGGGCGAAGTCCTGAAGATGATTCCGGACGAGAACCGCGCTGTCGTCTCGGGCGTCGCCATGGTGCGGCGTCACCAGAAGCAGACCGCGGCGCAAGAAGGCGGGATCATCACCAAGGAAGCCGCGATCCATATCTCCAACCTGGCCTTGGAAGACCCCAAGGACGGCAAGCCGACGCGGGTCGGCTACAAGTTTCTGAAGGATGGACGCAAAGTCCGCTTTGCCAAGCGTTCCGGCGAGGTGATCGATGTCTAAAGACGAAAACAACGGCGCTTACGTGCCGCGATTGAAGCTGCTCTACCAAGACGTGATCCGCGAGGAGCTCGCCAAGGAGTTCGGCTACAAGAATCCGATGCAGGTGCCCAGGCTCGACAAGGTCGTGCTGAACATGGGTGTCGGCGAGGGTGTCGGCGATTCCAAGAAGGTGACCGCCGCTGTCGGCGACCTTGGTCTGATCGCGGGGCAGAAGCCGGTGATCACCAAAGCGCGGAAGTCGATCGCGACCTTCAAGCTGCGCGAGGGCATGGCGATCGGCACCAAGGTGACGCTCAGGAAGAACCGGATGTATGAGTTCGTCGACAGGCTGGTGAATATCGCGCTGCCGCGTGTGCGCGACTTCCGCGGGCTCAATCCGAAGAGTTTCGACGGGCGCGGCAATTTTTCGATCGGCCTGAAGGAGCACATCATCTTTCCGGAGATCGAGTACGACAAAGTCGAGTCGGTGCTGGGTATGGACATCGTCGTCTGCACCACGGCGCGAAACGACGACGAGGCGCGTGCCCTGTTGAAGGGCTTGAATTTTCCGTTCCGGAGCTAGGTCCAGGTTCCGGCACGAAGGAGGAGTGGATGGCAAAGACAAGTATGGTCGAGCGCAACAATAAGCGGCGCCGGCTGGCAGAGAAATTCAAGGTGCGCAGGACGCGGCTGAAGGCGATCTCCGCCGACCGCAAGCTGCCCGCCGAGGAGCGCTTCGCGGCGCGGCTGAAACTCGCCGAGCTGCCGCGCAACTCCTCGCCAACGCGGATTCGCAATCGTTGCGAGCTGTCAGGACGCCCGCGGGCCTATTACCGCAAACTGAAAATGTCGCGTATCGCGTTGCGCGATCTCGCGAGCCAGGGACTGATCCCCGGCATGATCAAGTCGAGCTGGTAAGGACCATCGATGAGCATCAACGATCCTTTAGGCGATATGTTGGCCCGCATCCGCAATGCGCAGATGCGGCACAAGAATAAAGTCACGACCCCGGCCTCGAAGCTGCGCGAGCACGTGCTCGATGTGCTGGTCGAGGAGGGCTATATTCGCGGCTATGCCCGCGTCGAGTACGACGGCGGCAAGTCGGAGTTCGATATCGAGCTCAAATATTTCGATGGCGAGCCGGTCATCAAGGACATCAAGCGCATCTCGACGCCGGGGCGCCGGGTGTATTCCTCGGTGAAGGATCTGCCGACGGTCGCCAACGGTCTCGGCGTCGCCATTCTGTCCACGCCGAAAGGTGTGATGTCCGATGCGCGCGCGCGGAACGAGAATGTCGGCGGCGAGATTCTTTGTAACGTATTCTAGGCGAGAGAAGCGAAGGTTCGATCATGTCCCGTATCGGCAAAAAGCCCGTGACGATCCCAGGCGGGGTCACCGCGCGCGTGAACGGCCAGGAAGTGGCAATGAAGGGGCCCAAGGGCGAGCTCAAGCATGTGCTGGTCGAGCAGCTGGTCGCCAAGCTCGAGAATAACGAGCTTGAAGTTGCCATGCGCGAAGACACCAAAGAGGCGCGTGCCATGTGGGGCATGTCCCGCACCATGGTCGCCAACCTCATCACCGGGGTCACGGAAGGCTTCACCAAGAAGCTCGAGATCACTGGCGTCGGCTATCGCGCCGCGGTGCAGGGGCAGAACGTGCAGCTTCAGCTCGGTTATAGCCACGACGTGGTGCATCCGATCCCGCAAGGCATTCAGGTGGTGTGCCCGAAGCCGACCGAGATCGTGATCACCGGCATCGACAAGCAGAAGGTCGGCCAGGTTGCGGCCGAGCTCAGAGGTTACAGGCCGCCGGAGCCGTATAAGGGCAAGGGCGTTCGCTATGCGGGAGAGTATATTTACCGCAAAGAAGGCAAGAAGAAGTAACAGGATTTCGCCATGGGCACGTTGAGAGAAGGTTTTATGCGGCGCTCGCATCGGGTGCGCCAGACCCTGAAACGGGTGTCGGGTGGCCGCGCGCGCTTGTCGGTGTTCCGGTCATCGAAGCATATCTACGCGCAAGTGATCGACGACAAGGACGGCAAGACCGTGGCTGCCGCTTCGAGCCTCGACAAGGACCTGAAGTCCTCGCTCACGAAGGGCAGCGATGTCGCGGCCGCGGGAGCCGTCGGCAAGCTGGTCGCCGAGCGCGCATTGAAGGCAGGGGTCAAGGACGTCGTGTTCGATCGCGGCGGCTATCTTTATCATGGGCGCGTGAAGGCGCTCGCAGAGGCCGCCCGCGAGGGCGGTCTTAATTTCTAGAGGTTCGATATGGCTGAACGTAGACCAGGTGGCCGGGGCGGGCGAGATCGCGACGATCGCGATCGCGACAGCGAATTCGTCGACAAGCTGGTGCACATCAATCGCGTGGCCAAGGTGGTCAAGGGCGGCAAGCGCTTCGGTTTTGCCGCGCTCGTCGTTGTCGGCGACCAGAAGGGCCGGGTCGGATTTGGCCATGGCAAGGCGCGAGAGGTGCCTGAGGCCATTCGCAAGGCGACCGAGGGCGCGAAGCGCAATTTGGTCAGAGTGCCGCTCCGCGAGGGGCGCACGCTGCATCACGACGTTGTCGGACACCATGGTGCGGGACGCGTGATCTTGCGCGCAGCGCCTCCCGGTACCGGCATCATCGCCGGCGGCCCGATGCGCGCTGTGTTCGAGACGCTCGGTATCCAGGATGTGGTGGCGAAGTCGCTCGGAAGTTCGAATCCTTACAACATGGTGCGGGCGACGTTCGACGCTCTGCGCCAAGAGGACAGCCCGAGAGGCGTCGCGGCCCGTCGCGGCAAGAAGGTAAGCGAGATCGTGACGCGTCGCAGAGATGGCGCCAGCGAAGGCGGAGCGACCGCGGAAGCCTAAGAGGCTCCCCGGAACGCGCGTAGCAAGGATCAGGCAAGATGGCCAAAGACAAGAAGACGATTGTGGTGGAGCAGATCGGCAGTCCGATCCGCCGCCCCTATATTCAGCGCGCGACGCTGATCGGGCTCGGCCTGAACAAGATGCATAAGCGCCGCACCCTCATCGACAGCCCGCAAGTGCGCGGCATGGTCGCCAAAATCAGTCACCTCGTGCGCATCGTCGACGACGAGGCGGGAGCTTAAGGGTAATTCCATGCGATTGAACGAGATCAGCGACAGGCCAGGCGCCACAAAGGCCAAGAAGCGTCTAGGACGCGGTCCGGGCTCGGGCCTGGGCAAGACCTCAGGCCGCGGTGTGAAGGGCCAGAAGGCCCGCTCTGGCGTCGCCATCAAGGGTTTTGAAGGCGGTCAGATGCCGCTGCATCGGCGTCTGCCGAAGCGTGGCTTCAACAATATTTTCGCCAACCGTTACAACGAGCTCAATCTCGGACGTATCCAGGCGGCGGTCGATTCCGGCCGGCTCGACGGCAAGAAGCCGATCACCATCGAGGCGTTGAAGCAAGCGGGCCTGATCAAGAGCGCTCGCGACGGCGTTCGCCTGCTGGGTCAGGGCGAGCTCAAAGCCAAACTCGCCTTCGAGATCACGGGCGCCTCCGCGAGCGCGATCAAGGCAGTCGAGGCGGCCGGCGGCTCGGTCACGTTGAAGTCGATCACGGGCCGCGAGAAGCCCGCAGCCGATGCGATCAAGGCGAAGAAGCGCGCGGACAAGCGTGCCGCGGCCGCGCCCAAGAAGAAGGGCGGCGGCGAGGAAGCCGCCGATGCAGGCGCCACGTCCGAAGCGAAGCCGGCCAAGAAAGACAAGCCGAAGCCGGCCAAGAAGGACGACGAGGCCTAGAGCATGATCCGGAAAAGTGGGAACCGGTTTTCCGCCAAGATCATGCTTAATCTAAGGGCCGAAGCCTAAAACAATTGGTCTGGCGGCAGCGATGCCGCCGGCGGGAAGGGAAGCGCTAATATGGTCTCCGCCGCCGAACAGCTCGTAAAGAATCTCAATTTCGCGGCCTTTGGCAAGGCCGAGGAGCTGAAGAAGCGCATCTGGTTCACGCTGGGCGCGCTGATCGTGTATCGGCTCGGAACCTATATCCCGATTCCTGGCATCAATCCGCAAGCGCTGGCCGACGTGTTCAATCAGAACCAGTCGGGCATCCTTGGCATGTTCAACATGTTCTCGGGCGGCGCGGTCGGGCGCATGGCGATCTTCGCGCTCAACATCATGCCGTATATTTCCGCCTCCATCATCATTCAGCTGATGACCACGGTGTCGCCGCATCTGGAGCAGCTGAAGAAAGAGGGCGAACAGGGCCGGCGTCAGATCAACCAATATACGCGCTACGGCACCGTGCTGCTCGCGGCGCTACAGGGCTACGGCATCGCCGTCGGCCTCGAAGGCGCCGGCAGCGTCGTGCTCGAGCCCGGCATGTTCTTCCGCATCACCACGGTGTTTACGCTGGTGGGCGGCACGGTGTTCCTGATGTGGCTCGGCGAGCAGATCACGGCGCGCGGCGTGGGCAACGGTATCTCGCTCATCATCTTCGCCGGCATCGTCGCGCAATTGCCACATGCGATCGCCGGCACGCTGGAACTCGGCCGCGAGGGCGCGCTGTCCACCGCGCTCATCATTGCGCTCTTGGTCATGGCGGTGGTCGTCATCGCCGTGATCGTGTTCATGGAGCGGGCGCAGCGTCGCCTTCTCGTGCAATATCCCAAGCGCCAGGTCGGCAACCGCATGTTCCAGGGCGATGCCTCGCATTTGCCGCTGAAGTTGAACAGCGCCGGCGTCATTCCGCCGATCTTCGCCTCGTCGCTGCTGCTGTTGCCGATCACGGTCGCGAATTTTTCCGCAGGCCAAGGACCGGAATGGCTGACCACGATGACGGCCATGCTCGGCCGCGGGCAGCCGCTCCATATCATCATCTATATCGCGCTGATCATCTTCTTCGCTTTCTTCTACACGGCGGTTGTTTTCAATCCGAAGGACACCGCAGAGAATCTGAAGAAGTATGGCGGCTTCTTGCCGGGGATCAGGCCAGGCGAACGTACGGCCGAATATATCGACTACGTTTTGACCAGAATCACGGTAGTGGGCGCGATCTATCTCGCAGCCGTCTGCGTGCTGCCTGAAATTCTGATCTCGTATGCCGGCGTGCCGTTTTATTTCGGCGGCACCTCGTTGCTCATCGTGGTGAGCGTCACTATGGACACGGTGGCGCAAATTCAGAGCCACATGCTCGCCCATCAATATGAAGGGCTGATCAAGCGCTCCCGCTTAAGAGGGGCGAGGCGGTCATGAACCTGGTTCTGCTGGGCCCGCCTGGCGCCGGCAAAGGAACCCAGGCCAAGATGCTTGAGGAGCGGCACGGGCTGGTCAAGCTGTCCACTGGCGACATGTTACGGGCTGCGGTCGTCGCTGGCACCGAACTCGGCCGGCAAGCCGGTGAGATCATGGAGCGCGGCGAGCTGGTGCCGGATTCGCTTGTCATCGGGTTGATTGCCGAGCGTGTCGATCAGGATGGCGATGTGCCCGGATTCATTCTCGACGGTTTTCCGCGGACGATCGCGCAGGCCGAAGCTCTCGACAGCCTGATGGCCGAGCGCGGCAAGACGGTCGATGTGGCGGTCGAGATGCGGGTCGACGATGAGGCGCTGATCGAGCGAATCACAGGCCGTTTCGCTTGCGCCACTTGCGGGGAGGGCTATCACGACCCCTTCAAGATGCCCAAAGTCGAAGGGGTGTGCGACCGCTGCGGTGGCACCAAGTTTGTGCGGAGAAAAGACGATACCGAGGAGGTCGTGCGGGCCAGGCTGAAAGCCTATCATGCCCAAACTAAGCCTCTGATCCACTATTATGAGAGCCAGGGAAAGCTCAGGACGGTCGATGGCATGGCCGATATTGGGGCAGTCCAGGCGGCGATTGTGCAAGCCCTGGAGGGGTAGGGTCGATTTTGCGCAGATAGGCTGGGTTGACCTTGTCAAGCGGAATCGCTAGATAGGGCACGATCCATTGTTGGAGAGGACGGACAGGCCCCGGGGGTTTTGACTTTCGAGGCCGGTCTTGCTGCGTTTCATAGGTAATTCATCTTTCGTTTCAGCACGTTAGCTCGTGCTTAAGGAGACGACTTCGTGGCCCGAATTGCAGGTGTGAATATCCCGACCAATAAGCGGGTCGAGGTGGCGCTGACTTATATCCATGGCATCGGTGACACCTACGCCAAGGAAATTTGCGGCAAGGTGAATATCCCCATTGAGCGGCGCGTCAGCCAGCTCACGGAATCGGAGATTATCCAGATTCGCGAGGTGATCGACCGCGACTATGTCGTGGAGGGTGATCTTCGGCGCGATGTTTCGATGAATATCAAGAGGCTGATGGACCTCGGCTGCTACAGAGGATTACGCCATCGCCGTGGGCTGCCGGTGCGCGGTCAAAGGACTCACACCAATGCGCGCACGCGCAAAGGGCCAGCCAAACCGATCGCTGGCAAAAAGAAATAGAGGCTGAACTAGCGGCGGGCGCGTTCGATCGCTCCCATCGTATTCGTCAAATGCGGGACTAGATCATGGTCAAAGAGAAAGCGCGCGTTCGTCGCCGGGAAAAAAAGAACATCACGTCCGGCGTGGCGCATGTGCAGGCGAGTTTCAACAATACGATGATCACCATCACCGATGCGCAAGGGAACACGATTTCCTGGTCGTCGGCGGGTGCCATGGGTTTCAAAGGATCGCGTAAATCCACGCCTTATGCGGCGCAGGTCGCAGCCGAGGATGCCGGCAAGAAGGCGATGGAGCACGGTATGAAAAATATTGAGATCGAGGTTCGTGGACCGGGTTCGGGACGCGAGTCGGCGCTTCGTGCGCTGCAGACGGCAGGGTTTACTGTCATCTCGATTCGTGACGTCACGCCAATCCCGCACAATGGCTGCCGCCCGCGCAAGCGTCGGCGTGTCTAAGTAAGGGAAGGCGTATACCGCATATGTTGCACGAGGATATTCGCAAGTTAGGGCAGGCCGCCCCGCTCAAGGACCAGGAAAGGGCCCCCCAGGTGCTGCAGAAGAACTGGCAAGATCTCATAAAGCCCACCAAGCTCAATGTCGTTTCGGGCCGCGACCCGCAGCGCTTCGCCACGGTGATCGCCGAGCCGCTCGAGCGCGGCTTCGGTCTGACACTGGGCAATGCGCTTCGCCGCGTGCTGCTATCGTCGCTGCAAGGCGCCGCTATCACATCCGTGCATATCGACGGCGTGCTGCATGAATTCTCTTCGATCCCGGGCGTCCGCGAGGACGTGACCAATATCGTTCTCAACATCAAAGAGATCGCTATTCGTCAGCACGCCGATGGCGTGAAGCGCATGGTGTTGAAGAAGGAAGGTCCAGGCGTGGCCAAGGCCGGCGATATCGAGACCGGCGCGGACGTCGAGATTCTGAATCCGGATCATGTGATCTGCACGCTCGATCAGGGCGCGTCGATCCGCATGGAGTTCACCACCGCCACCGGCAAGGGTTACGTGCCCGCCGAGCGGAACCGCCCGGACGATGCGCCGATCGGATATATCCCGGTGGATTCGCTCTACAGCCCGGTGCGGAAAGTGTCCTACCGCGTGGAGAATACCCGCGAGGGCCAGATCCTCGATTACGACAAGCTCACCATGGACATCGAGACCGATGGGTCGGTGCGGCCCGACGACACGATCGCGCTCGCCGCGCGCATCGTGCAAGACCAGCTCTCGGTGTTCGTGAATTTCGAAGAGCCGAAGAAGGAAGTCACCTACGAGCGGCAGCCTGAACTGGAGTTCAATGCGGCACTGCTCAAGAAGGTGGACGAACTCGAGCTCTCGGTGCGTTCCGCCAACTGCCTCAAGAACGATAATATCGTCTATATCGGCGATCTCATTCAGAAGACCGAGGCAGAGATGCTGAGGACGCCGAATTTCGGGCGCAAGTCGCTGAACGAGATCAAAGAGGTGCTCGCATCGATGGGTCTCCATCTCGGCATGGAAGTGCCGAACTGGCCGCCGGAAAATATCGAAGAGCTGGCAAAGCGCTTCGAAGATCATTATTAGGCCAGATTAAGTCTGGGGTAGTTGGAGACTGACATGCGTCACGGCAATGCCTTCCGTAAGCTGAACCGCACCGCGAGCCATCGCCGCGCGATGTTCGCGGCTCTCTCTGCGGCGTTGATCAAGCACGAGCAGATCGTGACGACGCTGCCCAAGGCCAAGGAACTGAAGCGCGTCGCTGACCGGCTCATCACGCTCGGCAAGGCCGGCACGTTGCATGCGCGCAGACAGGCGCTGTCCCGCGTCCGTGACGAGGTGCAAGTGGCGAAGTTGTTCGATACGCTGGGTCCGCGTTATGCGGAGCGGCCGGGCGGCTATACGCGCGTGATGAAGGCGGGGTTCCGCTATGGGGACTCCGCGCCGATGGCGGTGATCGAGTTGGTCGACCGTGACGTCGATGCGCGCGGCAAGGATTCGGGTCCGGTGGAAGACACCGAGGCGCCGGTCGAAGCCAAGCCAGAGACCAAAGCCAAGGCCCCGCGCGGACGTAAAGCAGCCGCGAAGGTCGCCGCTTAGGCTGGAATTCGACCAGCGTTCGTCACGCCGATCCTCTATTCGCTACCTGGGCCGCCGCCTGAGCTCTCGTCGCCCGAGATATCCAGCATCTTGTGCTTGATGCCCTTCAGGCCGCCATCGAAGATGTCCTTGATCTTCTTGGTGGCTTCGTCGTCGCTGGCGCCGTTGGCCTCGAATTCCGCGCTCCACTCAACCATGGTCCGGTTTTCGTGATTGCCGTCCGCCACCGAGAGTTTGGCCTTGTAATTTTTGACCGGAAGCGGGCTCTCGATAATCTCGTAGCTGTAACTCGTGTCGTCGGACTCGAGCAGTTTCTCCTTGATCTTGCCGCCATCCTTCAAGGTCAGCGTGCGGTAGGTGACGTCGCCTTCCTTGGTCTCCTGGCAATCGGCGATGAGGGGATGCCAGTCCTTGATGGCGCAGAAGCCGCCGGCAAATTCCCACACGGCCGGCGGCAGGCCGGGAGCCTCGATATGGCGGCTGAGTTCAAGCGCCGTGGCAGGGCCGAAGCCGAGCGTAAGGGCGGCTACCGCCAATATGATGAATTTGATCGTGCGCATAAGGGCGTCTCCTTCTCCACGAAGACCGCCTTATGGCGCTATTTTCAGCCGCCTGAAATAGAAAAAGGGCGCGCCGCAGTCACGTCGCGCCCTTTAGGTTACCATCCGACTTCGACGCTATTTTTTGTCGTCGTCGTCGTCATCATCGTCCTGAGCTTCATCGGGGTGCTTCTTGTCCCACGCGGCGATGGCGGCCTTCTTGATGCCTTTGACTCCGTCAGCGAGAATGCCGGTGATGGTCTTCTTGGCCTCATCGTCGCTCGCGCCATTGGCGTCGAAATCGGATTGCCAGTAGATCACGCTGCGATCGGGCTCGTCGTCAACTTCGAGCCACAGCTTGGATTTGTAATTCTTGACGGGGAGGGGCCCTTCGACGATCTCGTAAGAATACGACGTCCCATCGGTGCCGGTCAGTTTCTCCTTGAGCTTGCCGCCATCCTTCAGCGTGATGGTGCGGAACGTTACGTCGCCTTCTTTGGTTTCGACGCAATCGGCTGCGGCGGGATGCCAGTCTTTGATAGCGCAGAAACCACCGACGATCTCCCAAATTTCCGGGGGAAGGCCGGGGGCTTCGGTACGCTTCTTGACCGTGATGGCATTGGCCGACCCGACGAAAACAAGGAGCGTGGCCGCTGCAATCAGGGCCAGTCTCATGATACGCATGCATTTCCTCCAGAGATGTTTGTCTTTCGATACATACCGCGACGCATCTTAGTAGAAACACTCAGGCGGGCAAGTGCGAAGGCCTGAAACTTGCGGCGTTGGGTCAGGTTTCTTACTTTGATCGGCATGAGTTATTGGAGAAACTGGAGAGAATAGTTCATAGTTTGCCGATACGGAGCAATTCGAGTGAGAGCTTTGGCAAATCTACTGCTGAGACTTGGTAAGACGGGGCCCGTGGCCGCGATCTGCGTCACGTTATTCTTGTGCCCGGTCGTGGCCGAAGACGCGAAGCGCGTCGTGCCTGAGAGCATGGTCCAGGTGAAGCAATCCTTCGCGCCCGTGGTCAAGCGCGTGGCGCCCGCGGTGGTGAACGTCTATGTGAGCCGCAAGGTCGCGCAAGCGGTTTCGCCGTTCGCCAACGATCCGTTTTTCAGCCGTCTGTTCGGCGAGAATTTCGGCATCCCGCGCGAGCGCGTGCAGAATTCGCTCGGCTCCGGCGTGCTGGTGAGCAAAGAAGGCGTCGTCGTCACCAACAATCATGTGATCTCGGGCAGCGGCGAGGCAGAGATCACGGTGGCGCTGGCGGACGGGCGCGAGTTTCCGGCGAAGCTCATGCTGAAGGACGAGCAAACCGATCTTGCGGTGCTGAAGTTTGGAGGCGAAGGGTAACGAATTCACTCCGATCGAGTTCAACGATTCCGACAGCCTTGAAGTTGGCGACATCGTGCTTGCAATCGGCGATCCGTTTGGCGTTGGGCAGACCGTGACCAGCGGCATCGTGTCGGCCTTAGCCCGCACGCAAGTCGGCATCTCCGACTATCAATTCTTCATTCAGACCGACGCCGCCATCAACCCCGGCAATTCCGGGGGTGCGCTGGTCGACATGGAAGGCCGGCTCGTCGGCATCAATACCGCGATCTTCTCGCGAACCGGCGGATCGCTCGGCATCGGATTCGCGATTCCGTCGAATATGGTACGGCTCGTGGTGCAAGCAGCGCTCAAGGGCGGCAAGGTGCAACGCCCCTGGTTCGGCGCGTCACTGCAAAGCGTGACGTCGGAGATCGCCGACAGTCTCGGGCTCGACCGCCCGACCGGCGTCCTGGTCAAGGATGTGAACGGCAAGGGCCCGGCCGCGCGCGCGGGCCTGAAAGCCGGCGATGTCATTACATCGGTGGACGGCAAGCCCATCCAGGATCCGCAAGCCTTCCAATATCGCTTTGTCACCAAAGGCATTGGCGGAGAGGCCGAGCTCGCGCTGATCCGCAAGGGTCAGCCGGTCAAGCTCACCATTCCGCTGGTTGGCGCGGTCGAAGACCCGCCACGGGATACGCGCGATCTCGGCGGGCAAAACCCGTTGTCGGGATGCAAGGTCGCCAATCTATCGCCAGCAGTGTCGGAAGAGCTGGGCATGATCGAGGAGCGGCAAGGTGTGGTCGTGCTCGACGTCAAGGACAATACGCCGGCGGCGAGGATCGGCGTGAAGCGGGGCGATATCATCGCCAAGCTCAATGATCAGAAGATCGAGTCGGTGACTCATCTGGTGAAGACACTCGACGCTTCCACCGAAGGCTGGCTGCTTTCGGTCGAGCGCGACGGAAAGACATTCAACCTGGCGTTCAGGGGCTAATGCGGCATCTGCCATGGTGAGCCTATTCGAAGCTGCGGGAATGGAACGGAGCGCGCCGCGGCCGCTCGCCGATCGCTTGCGGCCAGCGAAACTCGACGACGTGATCGGTCAAGAGCATCTGTTAGGTGCCACCGGCATTCTTGGACGCATGGTGCGCGCGGGCCGGCTCGGTTCGGTGATCTTCTGGGGTCCGCCAGGGACCGGCAAGACCACCGTGGCGCGGCTGCTGGCCGAGACCACCGATCTGCATTTCGAGCAGCTTTCTGCGATCCAGACCGGGGTTTCGGATTTGCGCAAAGTGTTCGACGCCGCTCGCGCCAGGCGCGAGCATGGCAAGGGTACGCTGCTGTTCATCGACGAGATTCATCGCTTCAACCGCGCGCAGCAGGACGCGTTCCTGCCGCATATGGAAGACGGCACCATCATTCTGGTTGGCGCGACCACCGAGAACCCGTCCTTCGAGCTGAATTCGGCGCTGCTGTCGCGGGCGAGTGTGCTGACCTTCAAGCGGCTCGACGATGACGCGTTGCGCATGCTGCTCGATCGCGCCGAGGCGCATCAGGGCCGGAAATTGCCGCTCACCGAGGATGCGCGCGAGGCGCTCATCTCGATGGCCGACGGTGATGGACGCGGGCTGATCAATCTCGCCGAGGAGGTGTTTCTGGCGGGCGAGGGCGCACGGAAGGAGCTGACGCGGGATGATTTGGTCAAGCTCGTGCAACGAAGAGCGCCCATCTACGACAAGCACCAAGACGGTCACTACAATCTGATCAGCGCGTTGCACAAATCCGTGCGCGGTTCGGATCCCGACGCAGCCCTATATTGGCTGGCTCGCATGCTCGCCGGCGGCGAGGACCCGCTCTATCTCGCGCGGCGGCTGGTGCGCATGGCCGTCGAGGATATCGGGCTCGCCGACCCCAATGCTTTGGTGCAAACCAATGCGGCGAAGGACGCCTACGACTTTCTGGGCTCGCCGGAAGGGGAGCTCGCGCTGGCGCAAGCCACCGTCTATCTCGCCACCGCGCCGAAATCGAATGCGGCCTATATGGCCTTCAACGAAGCATCGCGCGCGGCCAAGGAAAGCGGCTCGCTGCTGCCGCCGAAACATATTCTCAACGCGCCGACCAAGCTGATGAAAGACGAGGGTTATGGCGGCGGTTATGCCTACGACCATAACGAGGCTGAGGCCTTCTCCGGCCAGAACTATTTTCCGGAGGGCATGGAGCGTCAGCACTTCTATGAGCCGACATCTTATGGTTATGAGGGGCAAGTGAAGGAGCGGCTCGATCGTTGGGCCGCGTTGCGAAAGGCAAAAGGGGGCAACAGGCCGTGATAACATTGCTCTGCGTCGCGGCGGGCGGCGCCATCGGTGCGAGCGCACGGTATCTGACCGGCATCGGAGTGGGGCAGCTGCTTGGTCTTGACGGCTTTCCTTATGGCACGCTGATCGTCAACGTGCTCGGTTGCTTCATCATGGGGCTTCTGATCGGGGCGATGGCGCTGTTTTGGTCGGTCGGCAACGATCTCCGCGCGTTTCTCACTGTCGGCATTCTCGGCGGCTTCACCACGTTCTCCGCCTTTTCTGCTGACATTTTGTTGCTGGTGGAGCGGAACGACTATTCGGGCGCAGCAATCTACCTCACGGCTTCGGTCGGCCTTTCGTTGGCGGCTGTGTTCCTTGGCGTCGCTATCGTGCGCGCTCTTTGACAATGGCGGGTGTCGAGCAAAAGGAAGTCTCCAGCGGCGAAGACGGCATGCGGCTCGATCGCTGGTTCAAGACGCATCACCCCGACCTTCCGCATAGCCGTTTGGAAAAGCTGCTGCGCACCGGGCAGGTGAGGGTGGATGGCGGACGCGTGAAGGCGAGCACCAGGCTCGAGGCCGGTCAGGTCGTGCGTGTGCCGCCGCTGCCGGCGAGCGCGCCAATCGCGCCGAAGCATGCTCTCTCGCAGGCGGACCGGGATTTCCTCGCTTCGATTACGCTCTATGAAGACGACGACCTCATGGTGCTGAACAAGCCGTCGGGCATGGCAGTGCAAGGCGGCACCAAGACGGTGCAGCATCTCGACAGGTTGCTGGAAGGTCTTGGCGATGGACCGGAGACGAGGGCCAGGCTGGTGCACCGGCTCGATCGCGATACGTCCGGCGTGCTCATCGTCGCCAAGCGGCGTGCAGTCGCGGCCAAGCTTGGCCGTGAGTTCCAGACCCGCTCGGTGCGCAAGATCTATTGGGCGCTGGTCAAGGGCGTGCCGAAGCCGCCGCAAGGCAAGGTCGAGGCGGCTTTGGTGAAATCGGCAGGCCCGGAGGGCGATCGCGTGCGCAAAGCCAGGCCTGGCGAGCAGGAGCGAGCGCAATCCGCGGTGACCTATTATGCGGTGGTCGACCGCGCCGGGCAGGCGGTCTCGTTCGTGTCGTTGAAGCCGGTCACCGGCCGGCAACACCAGCTCCGCGCCCATATGGCGATTATCGGCCACCCCATCCTCGGCGATGATAAATATCATGGCGACCAGGACGTGCCGGAAGGTATCGATAAGCGCCTGCACCTCCACGCGCGGCGGATCAGCTTCCCGCATCCGAGCGGAGAGGGCGTGGTCGATGTCACCGCGCCGTTGCCGGAGCATATGGCGCGGAGCTTCGCGGCGTTCGGCTTCGGCGAAAAGGCCGCAAGCGATCTCTAGTCGAACCGGCGCGCAATAGACAATTTGGAGTTCTTGAGAGGAGAGACTTCGATGCATCAAAGACCAAGCTGGTTCGCGCGCTTCGCGCAATATGTCTCTCACATTACCGGCCGGCCGGTCTCCTTCATTGTGGCGTTCTCGGCCATTGTCATCTGGGGACTAACCGGGAGATTCTTCGGCTTCAGCGACACTTGGCAGCTCGTGATCAACACGGCGACCACGATTATCACTTTCCTTATGGTGTTCGTGATTCAGAACACGCAGAACCGCGATACCATCGCCATCCAGATCAAGCTCGACGAGCTGATCTTCGTGACGCAAAAGGCGCGCAACGCGTTGATGAATTTGGAGGAGCTCGACGATCACGAGCTTGAGGCCCTGCGCAAGGACTATGAGCGGTTGGCGCAGGAAATTCCCGTTCACCTTGAGCGCCGCCGCGCGAGACATTCGCCGCCGCGCTGAGGTCGGTCATAAGTATGGGGATGAGTTTGCCCAAGCGCTTCTACAAGGAGGTTAGCACGGCGCCCGAAGGCGACGGCGTCGCCGTTCTGCTCGACGGCAAGCCGATCCGCACGCCCGCCAAGGCGAGACTGTCCGTGCCGTCGCAAGCGCTGGCCGAGGCGATTGCGGACGAATGGCGCGCGCAAGAAGAGCGCATCGATCCAGAGACGATGAGGCTGACCAAGCTCGCCAATAGCGCCATTGACGGGGTGAGGGGCCGGGAGGCGGCGGTGCTCGACGATCTCATTGCCTTCGCCGGGTCCGATCTTGCTCTGTTATCGCGCCGAAGGGCCCGAAGGGCTGATCGCCAAGCAGAACGAGCATTGGGATCCTGTGCTCGCCTGGGCGAAACAGGATTTGGGTGTGCCGCTCAATTTGGCGCAAGGGATCGTCCATGTGGCGCAGCCGCAAGCCTCGCTCGAACGACTGCGGGAGCGGCTGAACGGGCTGCGATGCCTTCAGTCTTGCGGCGCTGCATGTCATGACATCGCTCACCGGCTCGGCGCTGCTGGCGCTTGCCGTCGCGCTCGAGCCGCCTAACGCCGGATCGAGGCCTGGGCGGCGGCCCATGTCGACGAGGATTGGCAGATCAGCCAATGGGGCGAGGACGCCGAAGCCGCGGCGCGTCGGGCGAGGCGCCGGCAGGAGTTCGATGCGGCGGCGAGGATGCTGCGGCTGCTGCAAGATCGGAAGAACCCCCCCCTCTGAAGCCATGGTGATCTCCTCCTAGCGGGGACGGCTCAACGGATCGATTGGGGAAGATAGAGATTGCCTGGGAGGGGGGCGAGCGAGGCCGAAAGCCATGGATGTCCTCCCTGAATTTGGACAGCGGCCCTCGAGCGGGCCATGAATTGCCGTGAAAATAGTGATCTCTGCTTGCACTTACAGCCGAGGATTGACGACTGAAAGTTAATGTCCGCCAGGCCTTTGGGGAGGGTGGATACTATTTTGAGGCTCGTCCTAAGGGTGCATTGCTTCGCATCCAAGCCCATTTGCCTCACTTTGAGCCCATGCTATTCACCCTCACGGGGGCATCACAGGCGAGGGGGCGGCGATTGCCATGAAAGAAGTCCTGGAAGAGCTGGAAATCAGGCGCGATCGCGCGCGCGCCGGAGGCGGCGAGCAGCGTAGCGAGGCTCAGCATAAGCGGGGCAAGCTTACGGCGCGGGAGCGCATCGACCTGCTGCTCGACGACGGCTCCTTCGAGGAGTTCGATATGTTCGTCGAGCATCGCTGCATCGATTTCGGCATGGAGAAGACGAAAGTTCCCGGCGACGGCGTGGTCACGGGGTGGGGCACCATCAACGGCCGCGTCGTCTACGTGTTCGCCAAGGACTTCACCGTGTTCGGCGGCTCGCTCTCCGAAGCGCATGCCGACAAGATAACCAAGATCCAGGACATGGCGATCAAGAACCGCGCGCCGATCATCGGCCTGTTCGATGCCGGCGGCGCGCGCATCCAAGAGGGCGTGGCGGCGCTCGGCGGCTATGGCGAAGTGTTTACACGGAACGTCCTGGCGTCGGGCGTGATCCCGCAGATTTCAGTGATCATGGGGCCGTGCGCCGGCGGCGACGTGTATTCGCCGGCGATGACCGATTTCATCTTCATGGTCAAAGACACCTCCTACATGTTCGTCACCGGACCGGACGTGGTGAAGACGGTGACCAAGGAAGAAGTGACGGCGGAGGAGCTGGGCGGCGCCATCGTGCACACCACCAAATCCTCGATCGCCGACGGCGCCTATGACAACGATGTCCAAGCGCTATTGCAGATGCGCCGGCTGATGGATTTCCTCCCCGCCAATAACGAGTCCGGCGTGCCGGAGCTGCCGACCTACGATCCGGGCGATCGGATGGAGCCTTCGCTCGACACCTTGATCCCCGACAACCCGAACAAGCCTTATGACATCAAGGAGCTGATCCATAAGCTCGTGGACGAGGGGGATTTCTTCGAGATCCAGGAGACCTTCGCCCGCAACATGGTGACCGGCTTCGCTCGGCTGGAAGGTCGCACCATCGGTATCGTCGCCAATCAGCCGCTGATGCTCGCCGGCGTGCTCGACAGCGATGCGTCGCGAAAGGCCGCGCGCTTCGTCCGCTTCTGCGATTGCTTCAATATTCCGATCGTCACGTTCGTCGATGTGCCGGGCTTCCTACCGGGCACCGACCAGGAATATGGCGGATTGATCAAGCACGGCGCCAAGCTGCTGTTTGCCTTCGCCGAGGCGACGGTGCCGAAGGTGACTGTCATCACCCGCAAAGCCTATGGCGGCGCCTATGACGTTATGAGCTCGAAACATATCCGCGGCGACATCAACTATGCGTGGCCCTCGGCCGAGATCGCGGTGATGGGGGCGAAAGGCGCCGTCGAGATTCTGTATCGCGCCGAGCTTGGCGATGAGGGCAAGATCAAGAAACGCATCGACGACTATCAGAAGCGCTTCGCCAATCCCTTCGTGGCGGCGGAGCGCGGCTATATCGACGAGGTGATCATGCCGCATTCGACGCGGAAGCGCGTGGCGCGAGCCTTACAGATGCTGCGCAACAAGCATGTGGAGAATCCGTGGAAGAAGCACGACAACATTCCGTTGTGAGACATTCAGGCCTATGGGATTTCATAAGAGGGAGAAGTGTAATGCAACGCGTACATGGAATGATTGGCGTCGCGGCGCTGTGGGGCGCTGTCTTGATAGCCGGGCCAGCCTTGGCGGTGGTCATGGGTTTTTCGCCGACCGGCAATCTCAACGTGCGGAGCGGCCCCGGTTTCCAATATCCGGTCGTGAATAAGATCGCGGCCAACGTCCCGGTCGAGATCACGGGCTGCGTGTCGGATTATTCCTGGTGCGCCGTCGCGCTTCCGGGCGGTGTGACGGGCTGGGCATCTGCCCCCTATTTGGTGACCAAGGCCACGGGTCAGCCGAAGAATTCTCAAGTTGCCGGTGCCGCGCTCGGCATTCCCGTCATTGTGCCGGTCAACACCGGGTCGAACGTTGTCGCCACGCCGCCGCCCGTTGGCGCAATGGTGCCGGTGACCACGGTCGTTGCGCCGATTGCTCCCGCACCCAACGTCGTCACCTTCGTCACGAGGCAGACGGTGGCGCCTGTGATCGTCAACGGCGAGGTCATGATCGGCGCCGCGCTGCCCGCGGCCGCGCCCACCTATGACATCCCGGCCTCGGACTACGACTTCGCCTATGTCAACGGCCAAAGAGTTCTGGTCGATCCCACGGGGAGGAGGATCGTCTACGTCGTCCCGTAGGCCGATCTGGCGTCGTCATCTAGGTGATGCCGTTTTTCCCGGCTAAGATCGGCTGACCACAAGGGTTGCTGGGGACGGGGACAATGCGGCGAAGTCTTATGATAGCTGGGCTCAGTCTGCTGGCGAGCCCGGCTTTTGCCGAGTTTTCGATTCCGTGTTTGTGGAAGCCGTTCGGCGGTTGCTCCGTCACCTTGGTGTCGCCGGAATACGCGGCGAAACCGGTCGAGAAGCTCAATCCGCAAGCGGCGCTTGCCGAAATCAACGCCTATCGCGCCAAGAACGGGCGGGGGGCGCTCGTTCTTGACCAGCGGCTGTCGCGCGCAGCTTCGATGCAATCCGAGGATCAGGCCAAGCGTGGCTCAGGCGGACATTACGGCTCGGATGGTTCCAAGCCGAAGGACCGCGCCGCGCGCGCGGGCTACCCCGCCAAGATCGCCTCGGAGAATGTCGCCGCGGGTCAGAAGTCGTTCAGCGACGTCATGCATTTGTGGGAAACAAGTTCCGGTCATCGGGAAAATCTGTTGCGGCCGAATGTGACCGCGATCGGCGTCGCCATGGCTCAAGGGGAAAGCGGCAGAGCTTACTGAGGACTCTTGTTCTCGGCGCTGAATAGTTGATGGGTGAGGAACTGACAATGAGCGATGACGCTACGCTCGCCGCAAACCGGTGGATCGGGCGCCGCGTGTTGCTCGAGCTTTGGGGCCAAGGCAGAGCTCGAGGTCGCGGATGAACTGTATGCGCCTGATTATGTCGATCATGTCGGCCGAGGGCCTGAGCCCGGTCAGGTGAGGGGCCCTGAAGGCATCGAGCAGGCGGTCACGCTGTTCCGCACCGCCTTCCCGGATTTGACTTACACGGTCCATGAAGAGATTGCCGAGCGCGACTTAGTGATGACCAGATTTTCCGCGCGCGGCACGCAAAGAGGCCCGTTCCTCGGCGTGGCCCCGACGGGACGCGTCGTCACCTATACCGGCATGGATCTTAACCGGATCGCAAACGGCCAGATTGTAGAGTTCCTGGGTCAATTACGATGCGCTGGCGCTGCTTCAGCAGCTTGGCTTGGTGCCGCCGGTGAAAGGATTCTGAAGAGAACGGGAGTCTCGATGCGCCTAGCCCCGGTTGCCATCCTTGCCGCTTTGCTCGCCGCGACGCCCGCGCTCGCGGAGAAATATGCCGCGGTCAGCAAGTCCGCGATGTCGATCACCGGCGACATCGACTTCGTGCCCGGAACCATCACGTTCCAGAACGGGGCCAAGATCAATCTCGTCGACGTGACGATCGGACAAGACGGCAATTGGCAGCTTGGCGGCGCACCGGTGCCGGGCGATATTTTCAAGCTCATTCCGCCGGCCTATCCCAAATTGCTCAACGGCAATCGGCTATGCGGCTCGCTGGTGACCTATGCGGTGATGTATTTCCTCAGCCCCGACGACCTCAATCTCAATCTCTACACCGGCGCAACCGCGCCAAACGGATCGGATAGCGACCAGCTCTGCGCGACGTTCTCTTACGAAGGCGAGTAGGAGAGGCCGAAGCTCGACCTCTCCTCACGACTTAATCGATGTCGCCTTGAAGTTTTGACAGCGACTTCTCGAGGGCTTCCATCTGTTCGCCTACACTGAAGCTCGCTGGCTTTTGCCGTGGCGGATAGGCTTTGAAGGTTTCCAGGAATTTCCCGACATAAGCCTGCGCCGGTACGAGTGCGTAAGCGCGTGAGAGCATCCAATCGTAATAAGTGTTCGAGGTGATGTCAGCGCGCTCGTAAGGATCGCGCCGAAGATTGAAGATCTTGGGGACGCGGAGGGGCGTAAAGGGATTGGCCCATATCGCAAGTGTGCCTGTCTCGCGTTGCTCCATGAACACGATCTTCCAGGCCTCGTAACGGAGCGCCATCAGGTCCCCGTCGTCCGAGAAGTAGAACACCTCCTTGCGCGGACCTTTGTCCTCTTGGCCAGTCAGATAGGGCAACGAATTATAACCGTCCAAGTGAACCTTGAAGGTCGTGCCGTCTACATTCATGCCATTGAGCAGCTTCTCCTTGACGTCCGGTGCCCCTGCGGCGGCAAGGAAGGTCGGGAGCCAATCCATATGATGCATGATGTCATTTGATACCGAACCGGGCTTGATATGACCGGGCCAGCGAACCATCGCGGGCACGCGCCAGGCACCTTCCCAGTTGGTGTTCTTCTCGCTGCGGAACGGCGTCATCCGCGTCACTGCGCCACATTACCGGGCTGCGACAGCGCGGCCTCAAGGTACATCATTCCCAACCGGACGGTGGCGACCATGGATCACAGCATTCCGACCACCGATCGCGCGCTGCCGATCCTCGACGAGATAGAGCAGCAAGGCCAATTCGGTGCTTCGAGGACAACTGCAGGGAGTTCGGTATTCCGCTGCACGCGCTCGGTCGCCGGGTCACGGCATCGTTCACGTCATCGGGCCCGAGCAAGGGCTGACGCAGCCCGGCATGACGATCGTGTGCGGCGACTGGCACACGTCGACGCACGGCGCGTTCGGCGCGCTCGCGTTCGGCATCGGCACGAGCGAGGTCGAGCACGTGCTCGCGCGCCAGTGCCTGCTGCAGCGCGGGCCGAAGACGCTGCGCGTGCGGTTCGACGGCGTCCGGGGCAGGGCGTGACCGCGAAGGACTGATCCTCGCGATGATCGCGAAGATCGGCGATCGGCGGCGCGACCGGCCACGTGATCGAGTACGCCGGCGAGGCGATCCGCGCGCTCGACATGGAGCGGCCGCATGACGGTCTGCAACATGTCGATCGAGGGCGGCGCGCGCGCCGGGAATGGTCGCGCCCGACGACACGACTTCGCGTACCTCGCCGGCCGGGCACGCGCCCGCAGGGCGCCGCCTGGGATCGCGCGGTGGAGCGCTGGCGCGGAGCTCGCCGACCGACGACGGCGCGCGTTCGACGCGAGCTCCCGGATCGACGCGACGGCGCTCGAGCCGATGATCACGTGGGGCACCAACCCCGGCACGGGCATCGGGATCACGCAGCCGGTCCCCGATCCGATGCCGATCGCGGACTCGAGATCAGCGCGCGGCGCTCGAGAAGGCGCGTCGAGTACATGGGGCTGCGGCCGGGGCAGCCGCTCCTCGGCCACCAGGTCGACGTCGTGTTCATCGGCAGCTGCACGAACTCCCGGATCTCCGATCTGCGCGCCGCGGCGTCGGTCTTCGCGGCCGCCAGGTCGCGCCGAACGTGCGCATGCTGGTCGTGCCCGGCATCGCAGGCGATCAAGGCGCAGGCGGAGGCGGAAGGCCTCGACGCGATCTTCCGCGACGCCGGCGCCGAGTGGCGCGAGCCCGGCTGCTCGATGTGCATCGCGATGAACGGCGACCAGCTCGAGCCCGGCCAGTACGCGGTGTCGACCGTCGAACCGCAACTTCGAGGGCCGGCAGGGCAAAGGCGGGCGCACGCTCCTGGCGTCGCCGCTCACCGCGGCGGCCGCCGCCGTCACCGGGCGCGTCGACCGACGCGCGGACGCTCCTGCTCGCTGACGAGGAGGACGCACATGGCCCAGTTCACGAGCTCGTCTCGCGCGTCGTCCCTGCCGGTCGAACGACGTCGACACCGATCAGATCATCCCCGCGCGTTACCTCAAGGTGACCGACAAGGCCGGGCTCGGCGCGAGCGCTGTTCGCCGACTGGCGCTACGCCGCCGACGGATAGCCGAAGCCGGACTTCGTCCTCAACCGCCGGGCAAGCGCGGGCGCGCAGATCCTCGTCGCCGGGCGACAACTTCGGCTGCGGCAGCTCGCGCGAGCACGCGCCGTGGGCGCTGCTCGTCGGTTCGGCTTCCGCGCGGTCGTCGCACCTCGTTCGCCGACATCTTCCGCAACAACGCGCTCAAGAACGGGCTGCTGCCGGTGGTGGTCGGCCCCGGGTCCACGCGGAGCTCGTCGCCGCGCGGCGGCCGACCCCGCCGCCGATCTTCTCGGTCGATCTCGAGGCCCAGACCCTCACGCTGCCGACGGGCGCGCGGCCCGCGTTCCCCGTCGACCCGTTCGCGCGGCGCTGCCTGCTCGACGGCGTCGACGAGCTCGGCTTCCTGCTGGCGCTTCGAGCCCGAGATCGCGGCGTTCGAACGCCAGCGTGGTCGCGTCGGCGTGATCCAGATCTACGACACCACGCTGCGCGACGGCACCCAGCGCGAGGGGATCTCGCTCTCGGAGGACAAGCATCCGCGTCGCCCGCCGGCTCGACGACGCTCGGGGTGGCCTTCATCGAGGGCGGCTGGCCGGGATCGAACCCGAAGGACGCCGAGTTCTTCGAGCGCGGCGCGGGACGATCGCCTGGTGCGCACGCATCGTCGCGGCTTCGGCGCGACCTGCCGGGCCGGCGATCGCCGCGAGGACGACGCCAGACTCCGGGCGCTGCTCGGGCCGCGCGCACGCCGGTGTGCACGGTCGTCGGCAAGACGCTCGACGCTGCACGTGCGCGAGGTGCCTGCGCACGACCTCGAGGACAACCTGCGGATGATCGAGGAGAGCCGTCGGCCTGCGCTGCGCGCCGCAGGGCCGGCGAGGTCATCTACGACGCCGAGCACTTCTTCGACGGCTACCGCGCCGACCCCGGCTACGCGCTCGAGACGCTGCGGCGGCCGTGCGCGGCGGGGCCAGACGGTCGTGCTGTGCGATACCAACGGCGGCTCGCTGCCGTGGGAGGTCGGCGAGATCGTGCGCGCGCTGCGAGCGCGCGTCCGGCGATCCGCTCGGGATCCACGCGCACAACGATGCCGAGCTGCGCCGTGGCCAACTCGCTCGCGGCCATCCGCGCCGGCGCGTCCACGTGCAGGGCACGATCAACGGCTACGGCGAGCGCTGCGGCAACGCGAACCTGTGCTCGATCGTCCCCGACCTCGAGCTCAAGCTGGGGCTCCGGCGCTGCCCGAGGGCCGGCTCGCGACCTTCCCGAGGTCGTCGCACCTCGTGGCCGAGGTCGCCAACCTCGCCCCCGACGATCACCTGGCCTACGTCGGCAAGCGCGCTTTCGCCCACAAGGGCGGCATCCACGTCGCGGCGATGCGGCGCACGCCGGACAGCTACCAGCACGTCGACCCCGCGCTCGTCGGCAACCGCATGCGCGTCGTGGTCAGCGAGCTGTCGGGGCGCGGCAATCGTCCTCGCGAAGGCCGACGGAGCACGGCGTCGCGCGCTGGGCGAGCACCGACGTGAGCGACATGCTGAGCGACATCAAGGCCCTCGAGGCTGCGGGTTCGCCGTTCGAGGCCGCCGATGCGTCGGTCGCGATGATGCTGAAGCGCCACGACGCCGAGCTACCGGGCGCCGTTCGAGCTCGTCGACTTCGTGGTGACGGTCGAGCACCGATCGCGGCCGCGGGCTCTTCGCGGAGGCCACGGTCAAGGTGCGGGTGCGGGTCGGCGAGCAGCTCCACACCGCCGCCGAGGGCGACGGCCCGGTCGACGCGCTCGACGCCGCGCTGCGCAAGGCGCTCCGCGGCCACTACCCCGGGGACGCGCTGCCACCTCGCCGACTACAAGGCGCGCGTCCTCGAACGGCCCCGAGGGCACCGCGCCGTCACCCGCGTCCTCGTCGACATGCAATGGCGGGGGCGGCGCTGGAGCACCGTGGGGGCGAGCCCGAACGTCATCGAGGCGAGCTGGGTGGCGCTCGTCGACGCCATCGAGTACGGGCTGACCGTCGCCGGGGCGGGCCGCGCGGGTGCGCGCCGAGGGCTGAAGCGCAGGGGAGGGCACGCCGGCATGAGGCGAAGATCGTGGTCCTGCCGGGCGACGGCATCGGCCCCGAGGTGACGACGGAGGCGGTGCGGGCGCTTCAGGCGGTCGCGCGGCGGGGCAGCCACTCGTTCGAGTTCATCGAGCGCCTGATGGGGGGCTGCTCGATCGACGCCCACGGGACGGCGCTGACCGACGACGTCGCTGGCGGAGTGCCAGGCCGCGGACGCGGTGCTGCTCGGGGCGGTGGGCGGTCCGAAGTGGGATGACCCGCAGGCGCGGGTGCGGCCGGAGCAGGGTCTTCTCGCGCTGCGCAAGGGCCTCGGCGTCTTCGCGAACCTGCGCCCGGTGAAGGTCCACCCGGCCCTCGTCGACGCCTCGCCCCTCAAGCCGGAACTCGTGAGGGGCGTCGACATCGTCGTGATCCGCGAGCTGACGGGCGGGCTCTACTTCGGCCGACGAAGGGCGCGAAGAGAAGGCCGGGGTCGACGCGCGGTGCCGACACCCTGGAGTATCACGACTACGAGATCCGGCGCGTGGTCGAGCTCGCGTTTCAGCTGGCCGGGCCGGCGGGAAGGAAGGTGACCTCCGTCGACAAGGCCAACGTCCTCGGTACCTCGTCGCGGCTGTGGCGGCAGGTCGCGACCGAGGTCGCGCGCGGCTATCCCGACGTCGCGCTCGATCACATGCTCGTCGACCCGGCGGCCATGCAGCCTGTCCGGCGCCCGGCCGCTTCGACGTGATCGTCACCGAGAACATGTTCGGCGACATCCTGACCGACGAGGCGTCGGTGCTCGCCGGCTCACTGGGCATGCTGCCGTCGGCGTCGCTCGGCGCAGGGCACCGGCCTGTACGAGCCGATCCACGGCAGCGCGCCCGACATCGCCGGCAAGGGCATCGCGAACCCGTTCGGGACGATCCTCTCGGCCGCGTTGCTCCTTCGCCACTCGCTCAAGCTCGAACGCGAAGCCGTGACGATCGAGCAGGCCGTGGACCGGGCGATCACGGACGGCTGCCAGACCGTGATCTGGGCGGGACGTTGACGACGACGGCGATGACGGACGAAATCGTGAAGCGCCTCGGTAGTCCGACAGGATCGGCCGTGTCATGTCACGCGGCACCACTCCTCGGGATCTGTGGTGCGGATCGACCGGAACGACAGGGCACGCCGTCTCAGGTTGGCGGATGTCGCACAAACGCGAGCGCGATGCCGCCAGGCACGAATTGAACGTCGGCGGCGTAGTAGCTCTTGCCATGACGTGTCACGGTGCGCCCGGCGATGATGCCGATTGTCGCGCCAAACACAACGTCGCTCGCATAATGACGGTTTTCATGGAGACGCGACGTGGCGACATGAGACAGCGATAGAGTACACGGGTACGGCTCCTCGCCAACCGAGGTGTCGTTCGAGCGCCGTCGCGAACGCAAACGTATCCGCCGCGTGCCCGGACGGGAAGGAGTTTGCTCCGCTCCCATCGGGGCGCTCTCTTGCGACGGTGTATTTGATTGTCTGCGTCAGCACTTCTGAGACAACGAGAGACCAGATCGAATCCATACCGACGTCGAGACCTTCGGTTCATCCTGGATTCGGCCGACCGCGTAAATGATCGCCGCCACGCCGAAGAGGGTTGGACTGGCGCCGGCCGTTTCCCCGGGCACAAAGACCTCGTGGACCCAGGGGCTACCGACCAGGTGCGCGTTCACGCTGTAATCGGCGGGATGTCCAGCGAGCGCCAACCCGCCGCCGACACCAGCGATTAAGGCATTTTGTGCGGTGGGCAGATGCTCGAAGTCCGTCAGCAGCCCCTTGAGCATGGCCTTGATGCCGGTATGCTCTGGCGTCGGGGGAGGGCCGTCCGGTTTCTGGACAATCTCTTCGAGAACGCCTGTAGCGCTAGCATCCGGTACTGAGCCTGCCTCCTGTGCATGAGCGGGCACGCTCAGCGCGCAGCACCAGGAACCCGACAGCACAACGGCCCATGGTTCGCGCATTCATTTCGTGCTCATCGACCTCGACCATGTAGTCGCGTTCATTCACTATGTAGCCGCGTTCATTCCCGCTAACATCCCACGTGCGGAGTGCATTCATCGTGCCGAGCGACACGATGAGCTGCGCGCGTTGTCATTTGCTGTTCATTTGAGGGCTGTGGGAACCTGGGCCTCCACACCTGATCTGTGCGAGATGTTGACGACGACGGCGAGGTGGAGGAGAACGTCAGGCGCCTGGGCTGATGCTCACTGGACCGAGCGCATCAGGCGTTCGAGTGCAGACTGGTCGCCGCGCCCGAGCGCGTCTTCGGCCAGCAGGCTGTCGCGGTCGCGGTAGATGCTCGCCATGGCTACGATGCGTCCCTTCTGCCGATAGGCCACCAGGCAGTTCATGTCTTCTACCTTGCCGGCGACCTGAAGGGCGTCCCACGGTTCGGCGTGGCCGGTGTAGTTGATGGGCACGTCGTAGTGCTGGCTCCAGAAGAACGGCACTGCTTTGTAGCGCTCGCCGCTGCCGAGCAGGTTGCGCGCGACCGTCTGGCCGTGCTGCTGCGCGACCACCCAGTGCTCGATGCGCACGTCGCCGCCGTCGACCGGGTAGCGCGCCACGTCGCCGGCGGCGTACACGTCAGCGGCGCTGGTGCGAGGGTATTCGTCCACCACGATCCGCGGTTGACCTTCAGGCCGGCCGCCTCGGCGAGCGCGGTGTTGGGCCGCACGCCCACGCCCATCACCACCAAGTCCGCCGCGATCCGGCTCCCGTCGTCGAGAGCGACATCCGCGTCGGTGATCTTCGCCGGTTTCCGTCCGAGGTGAAAGGTGACGCCGTGCTCTCGTGCAGCGCCTTCACGAAGCCGCCCAGCTCCGCACCGAGCACCTTCTCGAGCGGCAGTGTGTCGGGCGAGACGACGTGCACCTCCAGCCCGCGCTTGCGCAGCGACGCCGCGGCCTCGAGGCCGATGAAGCTGCTGCCCAGCACCACCACCCGCTGGCCGTCGCGAATCGCTCGATGATGCGGCGGCTGTCGCTCTTGCGTGCGAAGGAGAAAGACGTGCGGTAGCGTCGCACCGGGAATGTCGAGGCGGATGGGCGCGGCTCCGGTGGCGAGGACGAGCGCGCCGTAGTCGAGCGTGCGTCCGTCGCTGAGTGTCACCTGGTGGTTCGCCGGGTCGATCCGCGTCACTTCGGTGCCGGAAGTAGCGTAATCTTCTGCGCCCTGTAGAACTCGGCGTTGCGAAGGGGAACCCAGGCTTCGGGGGCGGTGCCGTCGAGGTAGTCCTTCGATAGGTTGGGCCGGTCCACAGGCAGGGGCTCGTCGTCGCGCGAGATCAACGTGATCGGTCCACCGTAGCCACGTCGACGGAGCAATTCGGCCGTCGAGTCACCCACAGCGCCGGCGCCCACGATGACCACCGAGCTTGGGCCGCTCGCTTCGATCGCGGGCGCTGGGACGGGCCGTTTGCCTGTCACCACGACGCGCTCGCCGTCGCGTACCACCTCCCAGGTCTCGATCGGCGTCAGCGCCGGAGGGCCAACCGCCTCACCGGTGCGCACGTCGAAGCAGGCGTGATGCCACGGGCAGCGGATCTCATCGCCGATCACGGCGCCGTCCGCCACGGGGCCCCGGTGTGCGAGCACCCGGCGGCGACCGCCGAGACGTCGTCTCCCCGGCGGACCAGCGGTCCCGGCTCGCCCTTCACCTGGCCGACCAACACGCCCTGGTCGGGCAGGTCGGCGAAGGGAACGCCCTGGTCCAACTCAGGGCCAGACGGTTTGATCGGCTCACTCATGCCCTATGGTCCCTCAATTGCGCTACGGCCCCTCAATGATGTTGTAGATCGGAGAGATTGTCGCGTTGGCCTGGATACCCAGCTCTTGCAGGATTGGCACCAGCTTCGCGCCGAAGGCGTCAGTTTGGCTTGGCTCTCGAAGCGTTGATGACCTGCAGTCGCTGCTGGTCGCCGTAGCAGACGTGGTACAGCTGTCCATCCGGTATTCGCTGACCGATTGCCGTCAGTCGACGAATGACCTCGTCGTATTTCGCTGCCGTCGCCCCATTCACCTCAAACATCGCAAGTATAGCCATGTCATTCTCCTTCTGATTCGGCTAGCCCTCCCCGGGTCTTCGTGTCGGACAACTCGACCGCCAGGTCGTTGGAGTGCCGGTAGCGCCAGAGTCTACGCCCAAAACGCGCCCAGATAGCCCCGGGCGCGGTACAGTACGATCGTTACTCGCCCGCTGCAGAAGGAGCCGTCATGCCCATCACATTTACCGTCAACGGCACGCGTCGCCAAGTCGATGCGCCTCCCGACACCCCGCTACTCTATGTGCTCCGGAACGACCTGGAGATCGGCAGCCCGCAGTTCGGCTGCGGCCTGTCGCAGTGCGGCGCGTGTTCCGTGCTCGTCGACGGCAAGGAAGTGCGCGCCTGCACGATGGCGGTCCGAAGCGTCTCCGACAAGCAGGTCACGACGATCGGAGGTCTTCCGCGCGGTGGGCCAGCCAAAAGGGCCTGCCTGCCGCCGACGCGGACAAGACCCTCCATCCTGTGCAGCAGGCGTGGATCGACGAACAGGTGCCTATGTGCGGATTCTGTCAGCACGGCATGATGATCAAGGCGACGGAACTCCTCGAAGCGACGCCCTCGCCTACGGTTGATCAGATCAAGACGGCGTTCATGAGCGGGCCGTCGCCGCACCTGTGCCGCTGCGGCACCTACTCGGCGATCGTGGAAGCCGTGCAGCACGCGGCCACGCTGATGACGAAGAGGACGTAAGCCATGGACACACCAATGAACGTGCTCGGGGCCACGCTGACCAGGCGGCAGTTCGTGAAGACCGGCGGCGCGCTTGTTGTGGGCTTCAGCCTCGTCGGACGGGAATTGTTTGAGGAGACCGTGCACGCCGAGACGGCGAAGAACTCGCTCGACCCGTCGCTCTCGACGTCGTGGTTCGAAATCCACGCGGACAACACGCTCGTGATGCGCACGGGCAAGGTGGACTTCGGTCAGTCCACCGCACGGCCTACAAGCAGCTCGTCGCCGAAGAGCTGAACGTGCCATTCGAGGCCGCATCACCTCGGTTGTGATGGGTGATACCAATCGCACGCCGGACGGTGGCTTTTCCGCCGGCTATCTCGAGTATGGTGGCCAGAACCTCCGCAAGGCAGCCGCGTACAGCCTGCTCGCGATTCTCGAGCTGGCCGCGACGACGCTGCGCGTCGACAAGAGCCAGCTCATCGTGAAAGACGGCGTCATCACCGGCGGCGGCCGACGCCTGACGTCCGGCGAGCTTGTCCGCGGCAGGAATTGAAGCTCACCATTCCCGTCAATGGCGATCTGACAACCATGTTCGGGCTCATGGTGACCGGCAACCCGCCGATGAAGCCGACGAGTCAATACACCATCATCGGCAAGTCATTCGCGAACGCGGTGACACCAGGAAAGGTGATGGGCAAGGAGCAGTGGGTCACCAACGTCCGCCTGCCCAACATGCTGCACGGCCGCGTGGTGCACCCGAAGACGCTCGGGTCCACATTGATTTCCGCGGGCACTCTCGACAAGGCGCAGTTTCCCACCGCGAAGGTCGTCGTGAAGGGCAACCTCGTCGGCGTGGTTGCGTTCACGGAATGGGAAGCCATCAAAGCCGCGCAGAGTCTCGCCGCCACCACCAAGTGGACCGAGTGGAAGGGCCTGCCCGGCCACACGCAGGTCCACAGGTGGATGCGTGACAAGGCGGACTGGAAGGCTACGCCTGTCGCGAAGGGCGGAAAGAACAGCGGCGCAGGCTCCAGCACTCAGCTCGGCGGCCAAGACGCTGACCGCGAGCTACGAGCTGCCCTACATGAAGCACGCGCCAATCGGCCCAACGATCGCCGTGGGCGACGTGCGGCCCGACGGCATCGTGTTCGTGCACACACACAATCAGAACCCGCAGGCGCTGCGCGGCCAGATTGCGATGATGCTCGCGACGCCGATCGACAACGTCGTCATCCGCATCTACGCAGGGCCGGGACACTACGGCCGGTCCAATGGCGGCAACGCCGGCGCTGAAGACGAAGCCGTGATCCTGTCGCAGGCTGTTGGCCGGCCCGTGCGCGTGCAGTGGATGCGACCCGAGGACCTGCAGTGGTCCACGCAATCCCCGGCTGCGTTCTCGGACATCCGCATCGGACTCGATGCACAAGGGACGATCACGGCGTACGACGCCAGTCACCACATGCCGGCCGGTCAGGATGATCGACTCATCGGTGCGAT
>CAVXQX010000006.1:0-170000 GCA_963764005.1 uncultured Alphaproteobacteria bacterium
CTTCGGCGCGTCGAGCGGGGCCATTCAAGGGCGAATTGGAGACGCTGCTCAGCCACAGCAATTGGCCGGGCCATTTTTCTTACGCCTCAACGCTGAACGCCACGCCGGGTACCCCGCGCTAACGAAAGCCGGCTTCGTCCTGGCACATCACATGCGCCGGGGGATAAGAGTGCTCCAGCTCGCTCACGCTGAAAGGTTCGTCGTCCTCCACGATCTGCTGCATGCAGGCGCAATATTTGTGGAGCTTGACCGGATCGAGCTGTTCGATCTTGCGATCGGCGACGCATTTCTCGATCCAGGCGATATCCGCCGCGCTCAATTCCGCAGCAATGGCGGGCGCCATCGTGGCG
Organism: uncultured Alphaproteobacteria bacterium; assembly: GCA_963764005.1. Lineage (GTDB taxonomy): Bacteria > Pseudomonadota > Alphaproteobacteria > Rhizobiales > Methyloligellaceae > Methyloceanibacter. The sequence goes on from CAVXQX010000006.1 coordinate 351, forward strand.
GCAAGCAAGATGAGCGCCGCCCCCGAAGAGCCGTTATCTTTCAACATATTCCCCCCACCGCATCATCCCGCACCCGCCGCGCGATTTCCATCTGAACCCGCTACCGCCCGGAACGCGATCTGCCTGACTTAACGCTCGAGTGACGCTAGCATAGGATTGCAAGTCGCATACTCCCCCGCGCGCCGGAGTCGCCATGAGCGTCTCGCCTGCCCGCCTTCGCCTTCGCCCTGCTGCTGCTGCCCGCCCCGGCGCTCGCCGGCGCCAAGGAAAAAATCGCTGCTCTTGCGCCATCCGGGGTCGTGCTCGTGATGGACGAAAAGGGCAATGAGCTGATCGCCCAGAACGCGGACAAGTCCTTCGCCCCGGCTTCCGTCACCAAGATCGTGACGGCCTGGCTCGCGATGGAGGTGCTTGGCGGCGACTACCGCTTCGAGACAAGCTTCTACCTAGACGACAAGCGCGTGCTGTACATCCGCGGGGGCGGCGATCCCTTCCTGGTCTCCGAGGAACTGGCCAAGCTCGCGCCGGAACTCGTCGCGACAATCGGCAAGGAGCCGATCACCGGCATCGTCCTCGATGCGAGCTACTATCCTTCCGACCTCCGCATCCCGGGCATCGAGAACACCACCGAGTCCTACGACGCGCTGAACACAGCACTCGCGGTGAACTTCAACACCATCGCCGCTATGCGCAAGGGCAAGACGGTCAGCTCCGCCGAGGAACAGACGCCGATCACCCCGCTCGCGATCAGTGAGTTCCAGGCGCGGGGCCCCCAAGGCCGCGGCCGCATCAGCCTGAGCAAGGACCCGGCGGTGAGCCTGAAATATGCCGGCGAGTTGATCGCCGCATTCATCGAAAAAACCGGGGGCAGCGTTAAGGGGAAAATCACGACCGGAGCGGTGCCCGAGGGCCTGAAGCCGGTCTATGTTCACAAGTCGCGCGCCCTTTCGCAGATCCTCGTCCAACTGCTCATCGCCTCGAACAATTACATCGCCAACCAGGTCTTCCTGGAGATCGGCGGTACCCTGGGCGGGTCCGTCAGCTTGGAGAAATCGCTAAAGGTGGCGAACTCGATGCTCGCCACCAACGGCCTCGCCGAGGACATCCATATCGAGGAAGGCTCGGGCATCAGCCGCAACAACCGCTTCACCGCGCGCGGCCTTGCGCACGTGCTCGACCTGTTCGCGCCGCACGCCGAACTGCTGCACGGCCATGACGGCGGCTTGAACAAAACCGGCACGATGTCCGGCATCAGCACGCTCGCGGGCTACGCCGACACCAAAAGCCACGGCCGCGTGCGCTTCGTGATCGCGCTCAAGACCAACGGCCCGTTACGCTTCCAGCTGCTCAAGGCCATCAAGGCGGCGCTGTAGCCGGAGCAGTTGACCGAACGCTCGTCAGCCGCGATGTCCGTTAACTGCGAGAAGCGGACAACGTTAGGGGTGTCGTAAAGCGCGGGGCCCCGGCTTTGCTGAGCCCCGGTTTCCGACCCGTTCCAGCCTTGACCAACATCTTGGCGACCAATGACCGGCCAGACGAATTGTTCAGCGAGAACTGCGCCGGAAACCGAGGCACCGTCATTACTCGCCTTCCTTCTTGAGTTCGGATTTCTCTTCCGGAGTGACCTCGCCGGCATCTTCGAGGGCTTTGATGCACTGCGGCGAGAGTTCCTTGCCGTGATCGCGCATGCAAAGTGCCAGCAGTTGACTTCCGAGTCCGTCCTGGTTGCAGTATTGCCGATAATCATAAGCGCAGTATTTGGTTTCCTCATCCGTGGGCGGACCCGCTAAGGCCGCCGTGGAAACAACTCCAGCCAGAACTGCGACCGCAAAAAAATACTTACCCATAATCTCTCCCCTTAGATTTCGACCCGGCTGAAGCCGTGGCCAACTGCACACATTGGGCCGCAAAAAGCCTCCACGATTTTCTCTATGTTAGGCGGTGCGTTGCCCCAATCGGAAATGCTTCCAAACACATCGAGACTTATTTAAGGCCTATTCGGGCGCGCCGAACTTGCCGCGCTCTATCCACGCTAACGTCCGCTTTGGGTCAGGAAAGGCCATCAAGGCCGGGCTGTAGCCGGAGGCACGCCCCGGGGCCAGCGTCTACTCGTGAAGCAAGGATTCCCAGTCGGGTGGGACCTTTCCATCAGGTCCCGGCACCGGTTGATCGGCGGGATGCGACTGCGGCGGCGGCCAGGCTCGGACCTTTGAAGAAGTCTTCCGTGCGATAGTCCCAGAACCATCGCTCGCCGGGCTCGAAGCTGGCGATGACCGGATGGCCGGTCTCGGCGTGATGTTTCGATGCGTGCTGATTCGGCGAACTATCGCAGCAGCCGATATGACCGCATTCCGCACATCTGCGTAAGTGGAACCACCAGCCGCCTGTCGCCAGACATTCCACGCAGCCCGTGCCGCTCGGCGTGGCTAGGGGATTGATGCCGTCTCTCTCAGATTTCATAGCGCTTCCCCATCCTCACTTGATCGTCCTCCTCCACATAAACCTCGCCGCCCATCTCCTTGAACTTCGCGCTCATCTCCGCCATGCCGCGCTTCCTTGCCAGGTCTACCGCTTCGCTGCTTGAGACCTGCTCCTTCTCCGCCAGCGCCGCCGCATAATCCCGCACCTGCTGCGTGATCTCCATCGAGCAGAATTTCGGCCCGCACATCGAGCAGAAATGCGCGAGCTTGTGCGCCTCTTTCGGCATGGTCTCGTCGTGATAGGACCGCGCCGTGTCCGGATCGAGCGAGAGGTTGAACTGATCCTCCCAGCGGAACTCGAACCGCGCCTTTGACAGCGCGTCGTCGCGGGCTTGCGCGCCCGGATGGCCCTTGGCGAGGTCGGCGGCGTGCGCCGCGATCTTATAGGCGATCACGCCCGCCTTGACGTCGTCGCGGTTGGGCAGCCCGAGATGCTCCTTCGGCGTCACGTAGCAAAGCATGGCGGTGCCGAACCAGCCGATCATCGCCGCCCCGATCGCGCTCGTGATGTGGTCGTAGGCCGGCGCGATGTCGGTGACGAGCGGGCCCAGCGTATAGAACGGCGCCTCGCCGCATTCGGCGAGCTGCTTCTCCACATTGATCTTGATCTTGTGCAGCGGCACGTGGCCCGGCCCCTCGATCATCACCTGGCAGCCGCGTTCCCAGGCGATCTTGGTCAGCTCGCCGAGCGTCTCGAGCTCGGCGAATTGCGCGCGCGTCATTGGCGTCGGCGATCGAACCGGGCCGCAGGCCGTCGCCGAGCGAGAACGACACATCGTATTTCCGCATGATGTCGCAGATCTCGTCGAAGCGCTCATAGAGGAAGCTCTCTTTGTGATGCGCCAGGCACCACTTCGCCATGATCGCACCGCCTCTGGAGACGATGCCGGTGACGCGCTTCGCGGTGAGATGGATATATTTCAGCCGCACCCCGGCATGGATGGTGAAATAGTCGACGCCCTGCTCGGCCTGCTCGATCAGCGTATCGCGATAGACTTCCCAATCGAGCTTGACCGGATCGCCATGCACCTTCTCCAGCGCCTGATAGATCGGCACCGTGCCGATCGGCACCGGGGAATTGCGCAAGATCCATTCCCGCGTGGCGTGGATGTTCTTGCCCGTGGAAAGGTCCATCACCGTGTCGGCGCCCCAGCGGATCGCCCACACCATCTTCTCCACCTCCTCCTCGACCGAAGAGGTGACGGCGGAGTTGCCGATATTGGCGTTGATCTTGGTGAGGAAGTTCCGCCCGATGATCATCGGCTCGGATTCGGGATGCTTGATATTGGCGGGGATGATGGCGCGGCCGCGCGCAACCTCCGACCGCACGAATTCCGGCGTCACGAAGGAAGGCAGCTCAGCGCCGAAGCTTTCCCCGTCGGCGAGCCGCGCTTCCGCCTCGTCCGCGCGCTTTGGCGCGCCCGATATTTTCGCGATGCGCGATATAGATCATCTCCTTGGTGACGATGCCGGCGCGCGCGAATTCGAGCTGGGTGACAAGCTTGTCCTTGCTCCGCGCTTCGATCCAGGGCGCACGCAACGGAGGCAGCCCGCGACGCACATCATTGGTAATGACGGGGTCAGTGTAGGGCCCTGACGTGTCATAGACCCGGAACGGAGGCTCGCCCCCGTTGAGCGCAATCTCACGGAACGGCACGCGCACATCGTCGTGCCCGTCCGGCGCCGAATAGACCTTGCGGCTGCCGGAGAGCGGACCTGTCGTCACCTCGGTCGGCTGGATGTCTTTGGGAGAGATTTGCTTGTTCATCGGCATGCTCCTTGTGAGGCAGCTGCCGGGGCAAGCGAGGCTCGGGGCCGAAAAATTCCAGTCCCTTCGCCGGCACGACCCGGATCAGGTTCAAAGGGTCTCCGCAGGGCCTTGTCGGCGACAAGGCAAGCGGACTCTCAGCCCCTTCCTGGGGCTCCCCTCGGAATGAAATCAATCTAGCAGAGACAATCGGCATAATCCCGAAAAGTTGCAGACTTTTCGGACAAGATTATGCGTCAGAGACAATTCAGGCTTGCTACCGGCGACAATCAATCTCGCCGCCGGTGGCGAACCTTCACAACGCTGAAAGCGCTATCTGCGCCGCCGCCGTGTCGTTTTCCGCGCCGGTTTGGCCGACCGGCCGGCTTGGCCGCGCGGGCCGGTGCCGCCGATCTGGCAGGCTTGGCGCTGCAATATTTCTTGCACTCGTCTTCATAACCCATGGCCGAGAGAATCCCGCCAAGGACGATAAGCGCGATAGCGCCGATCACCGACGGGCCGTGACCCTCCAGCATGCGATTGCCGAGTGCCTGCACCTTGCCGGGAAGCAGCAGATTGGTCACGCCGCGCAAGATCAACAGCCAGCCGAGGATGGTGATCAGCACCCGCCAATCGCCGATCCAGATATTATGGGCATTCACAATGGCAAGACCGGCGACCAGCGCCAGAATGCCGATCAGCCAGATGATGGCGAGGTTGCCCATGAAGTCTTTCATCACACCGGTATAGGTGTCCGGGCTCAGCCAAAGCCCGAGCATCATGCCGACACCCATCAGCAGCAAGACCGGACCCATAAGTCTTGCGATCAAAATCGAATGTTTCATTCTCCCCTCCCGTTTGTGTCGTAATCCGCGGATCGTCAGGCAGTAAAGGTCCAGCACAGACGGAGAACCACTTGGTTCCAACGCCGTACGGACTGGATCAACTTTTCACTGAAACTTGAGCGCTAATCGACTTGGTCGCTAAGGACTCGGGCGCCCACTGAAATATGACTAATTGTGATTCTAATCATAACATAACCCAAGTGGCTCTAAAGCAGGAACTTGCGGCCTTAAGGCCCGGCAAAGTCGTATTTATTCGTGAACTTGCGGCAAACTGGCGCTCCACATGGGAAATAACGAGTATGTTGCGGCGAGCCTCTATCCGGTTTAATCCTCCGCCATTATTCCGCCGTGCTTCGCCGCGAATTGCGTTCTAAAGAACAGCCACGGCAGCCACGCCATTCCCTGCTGCAACCTGGATAGGATGTAAGGTGAACCAAGACGCCTCGACGGACTCTCGTACCAAACCTGGCAATGTGTTCGCCACCTTGCGGTGGATCGCGCTTCTGCTGGTCGTGCTCGGCTCGATCGGTTTCGCCATCGTTTACTGGCGCCATAGCGAGCTCTATCCCTCGACCGACAACGCTTATGTCGGCTCCGACATCGTCCGGGTGGCGAGCGAAGTCTCCGGCCCCGTGATCCGCGTTTACGTCACCACCGACGACGCCGTGCAGACCGACGATCCGCTGTTCGACATCGATCCCACCCTCTACGATTCCGGCCTGCGCAACGCCCGCGCCCAATTCGATGCCGCGGTCGCCGCCGCAGGCACCGCCGCCGACAATCTGAAGCAAGCCGCCAACACGCTCGAAGATAAGCGCAAAGCACTGGAAGCTGCGCTGACCACCTACCGCGACGCCAAGGATGCGCAAGGCGACAGCACATCGCCGTCCGCCACCATGAGCAGCGCGATCTCCGGATGGCGTGACGCGCTTAAGGCCTATAGGGACGCCGAGAGCGATTTTGAGGCGGCGCAAGACAAGCAATTGACCGTCACCACGCCGACCGTCCAGCTGCGTTCGGCGGCTGCGGCGCTCACCAAATCCACGCATGACCGGGTCAAGACTCACGTCATCGCGCCATCCGACGGCATCCTATCGAACGTAAGCCTGCGCCCCGGCGCCACCGTGCAGGCCGGCACGCCGCTCTTCGCCATCATCGGCTCCAACGCATGGTGGGTGAACGCAAATTTCAAGGAAACCGATCTCGCCCGCATCCGGCTCGGCCAGCCAGCGACGGTGCGCCTCGACATGTACCCGACCGTCACGTTTGACGGGGTGGTCGAAAGCATCAGCGCCGGCTCCGGCGCCATCTTCTCGGTGCTGCCGCCGGAGAACGCCACCGGCAATTGGGTGAAGGTTACGCAGCGTTTCCCCGTGCGGATCAGGATCAGCAATCCGCCGCACGACCCGACGGAACCCCTTCGCGTTGGCGCGAGCGCGACAGTCACGGTAGACACGACTCAGGACGACAAATGAGCCGGCGCAATCTCGGTGGCGCCAAGTCGCGTCCGCCGAAACCTCCGCAGCGCTCCGCGCCGCCTGCCCCGCCGCCACCGAAGAAGCCGTCGGTCGCGCTGGTCGTGGCGGTCGTGCTCACCGCCTTTCTTGAGGTCCTCGACATCACCATCGTGAGCGTGGCCATCCCGCATATGCTGGGCAGCTTCGGCGCCACCTCGGATCAGATCACCTGGGTGCTCACGTCTTACCTCGTCTCCGCGGCCGTGGTGATGCCGCTCACCGGCTACCTCTCGGCAAGGCTCGGGCGGCGGCGTCTCCTCATCATCTCGATTCTGGGCTTCGTCATCGCCTCGGCGCTTTGCGGGCTGTCTTGGAGCCTGGAAAGCATGGTGGTGTTCCGGCTGGCGCAAGGCTTGGTCGGCGCGCCGCTCGTCCCCTTGAGCCAAGCCATCCTGCTCGACGCCTTCCCGCGCGAAAAGTCCGGACAGGCGCTCGCCATTTTCGGCCTCGGCATCATGGTGGCGCCCGTGCTCGGGCCAACCTTCGGCGGCTGGCTGACGGAAACCTTCATGTGGCGGGCCGTGTTCTACATCAACGTGCCGATCGGCCTGTTCGCCCTGCTGCTCGCCATGGGCCATCTGCCGCAGACCGCCATTCGCTACCTTAAGACCGACTGGATCGGCCTCATTCTATTGGTCCTGGCTGTGGGCTCGCTGCAATTCGTGCTCGATCAGGGCCAGACCCGCGACTGGTTCAACTCCCGCCTGATCCAAGTCTTCACCGCGGTTACCATCTTCGCCGGCACGGCCTTCGTTATGCACGCCTGGAACCGGCCAGGGCGCCATCGTCGATCTGTCGCTGCTCAAGAACCGCAACTTCCTGGCGGGTCTCATCGCCATCACCGCCTACGGCATCACGCTCTTCGGCACCGTCGCGCTGTTGCCGCTCTTGACCCAACGCCTCATGGGCTATCCGCCGATGAACGCCGGCATGCTGTTCGTCCCCCGCGCCATCGCGAGCGCCATCACGCTCGGCATTACCGGCCAATTTCTCATTCGCTTCATCGATCAGCGCCTGCTCGTGGCCGCCGGGCTCGTTCTCTCGGCGCTCGGAACCTTCATGATGGCGGGTCTCTCGCTGCAGGCCGATGCCTGGGCCCTTGCCTCGCCCGGAATCATCGCGGGCATCGGCATGGGCTTGTTCTTCGTGCCGCTGACCGCCGTCGCCTTCGGCAGCATCGCTGATAACAAACTTGACGAGGCTGCGGGTCTCTACGCCCTCACTGCGCGGCATCGGCTCTTCAATCGGCATCGCCGTGGTGAGCTGGCTCTTCGTTCGCCAAGGCCAAATTCACTGGGATGAGCTCATAGCTCATATCAGCCCGTTTAACCCCGCGCTGCCGCCTTACCTCGCCGCGCAAGGACTGAACCCGCAATCCCCGACGACCATTGTTGGCATGGCGCAGGAGATCGCGCGGCAAGCGCAGATGCTCGCCTTCGTCGATCTGTTCTGGTTCATCGGATTGGTGACGCTCGCCATCCTGCCGCTGGTGCTGATCATGAAGCGGCCGTCGAGCAAGACCCTGTACGTACCCGCGCACGCCTGAGCCGGCACACAACAAGGCAACTCCGGGACGCCAAGACCGTCCCGGAGAAATAAATCAATCTCTAAAATCTAGTAGCAGACCTTGGCGCCCGACGTGCAGACATACGGCGAGATCACGCCAGTCCAGCAGATCGTGTAGGAATTCGATTTAACGATCGGCGGGTCCGCGGAACAGGTCGGCGGAGACGCTGTCGCGCCAATAAGGCTGCGGCTTGGCTTTCATGCCGCTGACCGTAATCGCGCCCAGTTTCTTCTCAGCCTTGAAGCCGGTGACGGCGTCGGCAAGAGCGGCTTGCGCGCGCTCGATGGCCGTCTCCTTGTCAAACCCATCGGCGGTTCCGGAGAACCCAACACACCCTGCGGAAGCCGGCGAGCCTTGCGCCATGCCGATGACCGCCGCAATCAAAGCAACAACCAAGAACCGCCACCGCGACCTCATGAAACGCCTCCCTCAGACACACGAATGATGGGATAGGATAGTCCGGCCTGAAGCTGCATGGCAGTGCCTTTACGGCCGCAGCTAGAGGTTGATGCTTGGCTGTAGCTCTAAAGACACAGTGCTTGCTCCAATTCGAAACGTTTGCATGAAGCGCGTCGGCGACCGTGCGGGCAAATGAGGAAAATCCGATGGCGGCCAGTCTCGTACTGATTACCGGAGCCTCGAGCGGGATCGGCGAGGCGACCGCCAAGCTCTACGCTAGCCGCGGCGCCAGCGTCGTCTTGCTGGCACGGAGACAAGGATCGTCTGGAGCGAGTGGCAGCTGAGATCAAACAGGCAGGCGGCGTGGCCACCCCCTACCCGATCGACCTTGCCGACTCCGATGCCGTCAGCGAGCTCGGCCGGCGCATCAGCCGGGAGCTCGGAACGCCCGATATTCTGATCAATAATGCCGGTGCAGGCCGTTGGCTGCCCTTCCTTGAGACCAGCCCGGAAGACGCCCGCGCGATGATCGCGGTGCCCTATCTTGCGGCCTTCTACGTCACACAGGCGTTCCTGCCGGCGATGCTTGCCCGGGGCAGCGGCAGCATTGCCTGCATCACCTCGCCCGCTTCCTATCTGGTTTGGCCGAATGCCTCGGCCTATACCGCCGCGCGCCACGCTCTCTCCGGCTTCACCGAGGCGCTGCGCACCGAAATGCGTGGCAAGGGCATCGCCGTCACCCTCGTCGTTCTCGGCATGGTCGAGAGCCCCTATTGGAAGCACAATCCAGGGAGTCGCGACAACGTGCCCAAGGCCACCAAACTGCTGCCCGTCCTGTCGACCGAGGACGCGGCGAGGGCAATCTACGCCGGCATCGCCAGGGGATCGCGGACCGTGGTCAAGCCTTTCCTGCTCCGCCCGCTTTTCCTGCTCAATGCGCTCATGCCAAGACTGGTCGCGGCACAGATGCGGCGTGCATCGAAACGAGGGCGTGACGGCACAAGGGGGAAACCAATGAGCGACTGGTTGCTGAATCTGCCCGTGTTTTGGATGGCGCTTCTCGTCTTCATCGGCACCTATCTCGTTCGCCGCCGCCATCCTTTTCGTGGTCACGCGGCTCGCGGTGAACGATCGCGCCAAGGCCTTCAAAGCCCTGTCGCCGGGCATGCTGCCGCCGCTCGGCATCCTCTTCGCCCTTCTCATCGGTTTTACCGCCGCTCAAGTCTGGGGCGATTTCGAACGGGCAAAATTGGCGGTTGCACCGAAGCGAGCTCGCTTCGCGCGGTCGTGCTGTCTGTCTACCGAACCTGCCCGCCGAGCAGGATCGCGCCTTCGCTCGACCGTGTCAGCGAGCATATCGAAGTGCGGTCAATCAAGAATGGCCGTCCATGGCGCACCAGCGCGCCGACTCTGCACCGCCCTCCCTTCGCATCTCATCGATGCGCTGAAGACCACGCTCGCCGTGACACCGGCGGACGAGGGGCAAAAGACTTGCTCAGCAGGAAATTTTGAGGGCGCTGCAGAGCTGCGCTCGATGCGCGGCGCCAACGCATCATCGTCAGTCAATCGACGGTCAGCTCGGTCAAATGGGCTTGGGCTGTTGCTGCAAGCGCTCTGCACGCTGATCGCCATCGCCATGGTGCACAGCGACAATCGGCTGACGGCTGCCATCGCGCTCGGGCTGTTTTCGACCGGCGTTGCCGTGGCGATCTTGCTGATCGCGAGCTATAGCCGGCCCTTCACCGGGGAGATCTCAGTCGGGCCCGAGCTGTTGCACCAAGTCATGACAACCGGCAGATAGGCGATCCGGCTACTGAGCCACAGCGAAGGCAGACACTTCCCGCGATCACGATGAGACAGAGGAAGATCTGCCAGAACAGCGGCCTGGCGCGGAGCGTGCCGCCGGTCGAGGATAGCTCCTTCAGCACCAGATAGCCGCCCATGCCGCGCTTGAACCAGCCGGTCACAGTTGCCGGGCTGATCGAAATGCTTCGGCACCCGCTTCCAGCCGGCGAAGAGGTCGCCGATAAATCCAAGCATCGAGCGGAAATCGACCGCCATCAGCCCGGTCTTGTCTTGATAGATCAGATCTTCTCCGGCGATGAAGCCGGCATCGACCCGGCCGATCGCCTTGCCCTCGAGCCTCACGCTCTGGGCCCGCACCGGCGACGCCGCGGGATCGCTCATCAAGGCCATCACCGTCGTATTGGCCGGGGTGCGGAACGGATAGCGCAATGGCAGCGTAATCAGCACGCCAATCGCCCCCGCCGCGAGCGCCAACGGCCACACCCCGGAAGTTAGGGCAATGAGGGCGGCGATGACGGGCACCGCGAGCAGCAGAAGCTCGAACAGGAATTTGCCCCAGAGCTTGCCTCGGCTGAGCTTGACCCGCGCCGCGGCGGCTTCGACGTCATAACCGCTGAATTCCTGGCCCTTTGCCTTGGCCAGCCGCCCGAGATGGGCGATGCGCCGGCCGGTCAAAGGATGGGTCGAGTTGAGCTGGATGAGAGGCGCCCAGGGATTATAGGCATCGAACAGCATGGCCTCGGCGACCGAGCCTCCGCCCTCCGCCGCGCTCTCGCCGATCAGGCCAGCGCCTTTCGCATTCTTCACATCGATCACGCCGAGATGGCGCGAGCTGCGCAGCAGGCTTTGCGTGGCCTCGGTGTCCTCGATCTTGACGATGCCATAGGCGATCTTGACCAGGGCGCTCGCCAGATGCTTCGGCTCGACACGGCTCGCCGAGAAGCTGTCGGCGAGATATTCGCGCGTGCGGCTGAGAAACAGCAGCAGATAGATGCCGATGTAATAGCAGATCAGCGCCGCGAGCCCGATGATCGCGCGCGCTACCCTTCTTGTCGTTGTCGCTGCCGCTCGCGCGACCAGCGCCGCGTAGACCTGATACAGAATCTGCACCAGCATCCCCGCCATCGTCATCAGGATGAAATCGCGATTGACGATGTGGCCGAGCTCGTGGCCGACGACGGCGCGCTGCTCATCCTCATTGAGAAATTCGAAGATGCCTTGCGTCACCACGATGCGGGCGTTGGACCGCAGCAGCCCATAGGTGAAGGCCGTTGGATTGCGGTCTGGAATGAAACCGATGCGCGGCGCCTTGAAACGATATTCGTCGGCGACCTGGTGGATCAGCTGATGCACGCTCGCGATAACGCTGCTTCACGGTGGCGTCGTCGAGAAATTCGAGCTTGTTGAACCAGCGCAGCGTCAGGTCCGACAGCCACGGACTGATCAGCCAGATGACGAGATTGATGGCGATGGTGAGCCCGATGGCGAGCCCGAGATTGACCTCCCCCATCGACACCATGGCGGCGAGCACGACGCCGGTCACCATGGACATCAGCAGCCCGAAGGTGAGCAGCGAGGCGAAGACAAGTCGGATCACGGGCAAAGCCTCCTGAGCGGCACGAACGCACAGACTCGACCATCAGGAGCGTTTATGAATCAGGAGGCGAGCTTGAGCTCAGGCGGCTTTTTTCGCTGGCACGCTGTCCGGCTCGGGCCGCGGTATTGGCTCGATCTTGCCCAACCCGAATTTCCGCAACAGACGCTTCATGTAGCGGCGGAAATAAAGGTGATGGATTTCAAAGCGGTGCCAGGCCGTGTCCTGCCATTTGATGCCGTGGCCGATATCCGGCGTGGCGGTCGCCTTGAGGCGGCGGAACCAGGCCGCGCGCTTGGGATCCGTGGAGCACGCAGCGATATAGGCCGCGATCAGCTTCGCCTGATAGTCGGCGAGCTGCCACACGCCCCCCTCCGCCGGCTCGAACAGGCCGACGACAAACAGATCGTCGGTCTCCCGATCGAAGGTATGGATGAACAGCTTCGACGCGCCGGTTTCATCCAGAATGTAGGAGCGGTCCATGAACGGGAAGCTGATGTCGTAGCCGGTGGCGTAAACGATGAGATCGATCTCTTCGGAGGTGTCGTCGACGAAATAGACGCGCTTGCCGTCCAGCCGTTCGATCCCCGGCTTGGTCACGACGCGTCCATGGATGATGTGGTCGAGATAGGTGTTGCAGGCGGTCGGATGCGCCTCGAACAATTTGTGGTCGGGCGCCGGCAATCCATATTTGTAATGCGAGCCGATCAGCACCCGCATGCCGATGTTGAACAGGCGATAGCGCCAGCGTCGCGGGAATGGCGGGCGGCTCAAGCGGTCGATCACGAGATCGGTCGGCTTGCCCCACAGCGTCTTCGGGAAGAAATAATACGAGCGCCGCATCGAGTGCACGGCCTTTTCGCCATCGAGCGCGGCGTCGGACAGAATATCGACGGCCGAATTGCCGGCGCCGACGACGAGCACGCGTTTGCCCTTGATCTGGTCGCGGGACTTAACGTCGTGCGAGTGAAGGATCTCGCCGTCGAACTTGCCGGGATCGGTCGGCATCTTGGCATGCCAATGATGTCCGTTGGCAACGACCAGCCCATCATAGACGCGGGGATTCTTCTCGCCCTCGATCTCGATCTCCCAGCGTCCGTTGACGCGCTTGGCCGACTTGACCTTCTTGTTGAAGCTGATCTTGTCGTAGAGGCCGAACTCGCGCGCGTAAGAGCGGAGATAATCTTCCGCCTGCTGGCAGCTGAGGTAATAAGGCAGCCCTTCGGGAAACCACAGATCGATATAGCGCGTGAGTTTTTCCGAGGAGTTCAGATGGGTCGAGCCGTAGACGGAATGCGGGCTCTCCGGATTCCAGATGCCGCCGACATCGGCCAGCGCCTCGAAACAATCGAACGCGATGCCGTTATCGGCGAAGGCCTTCACCACGGGAAGCCCGGAGGCGCCAGCGCCAATGATGCAATATCGCTTCAATTCCGCTCCATGTTAACTGACTGCCGCTAAGCCTCGAATCCGGCCAGAAGTGGATAGCACAGAAGCTTAAACGCGCACCAAATGTCAAAACCGCCGGGAAGCGGCTCCTCGGCCCGGAATGCGGCAAAATTTCGGAAACTCATTGATCCCGATCAAACCGCTGCGACAATCGGGCCTGCGCGATGTGAGCCTGTATTCCAGCCCCGATTGCATTATGGTCTGGCGTCGCGTCAGGGGGTAGGCATGGATACCAAGCAAGACATCACCATCAAGAGCTGGGACCAGACCTGGACCTACCATCCCAAGGTCTTGGCGACGCCGACTTCCGTCGACGACATCGTCGAGATCATGAAGGACAAATCCCGCTACCCCTCGCCGGTGCGCCCCGCCGGCTCGATGCACTCGACCGCGCGCATGAACGGCGACGACCAAGGCGGCACCATGGTCGACATGAAGGCCATGAACCACATTCTGTATTTCAACGAGGACTCGGTCACGGTCGAAGCCGGCGTCTCCCATCAGCAACTCGCCAACGCGCTGAAGGAGCGTGGCTTGCAGCCTTACATCACCACCGAGATCGGCAATGTGACGCTGGCCGCGATGGCGACGGCGGCGACCAAGGACTCATCCTTTCCCGGCGGCTTCGGCCAGATCAGCTCTTACGTGACGAGTGTCAAGCTGGTGACGCCGCAAGGCCAGGTCCGCGAGATCACGGCCAAGGACAATCCCGACGAGATGCGGCTGATCCGCTCGTCCTATGGATTGTTCGGCATCGTCTACGAAGTGACGATCAAGGTGCAGGCCGACGACCGCGCTCTCGGTCCGTCACGTCTCGCTCTCCTTGAAGGAGTTCCGCGACAACTTCCCGCGCTACAAGGCGGAAGGCTACGCGGTGATGTATTACATCTTCCCCTATGCGCGCCGCATCGTCGTCGAGCTCAGGAAGGACAATCCGAACGCGAAGCCCACATCGCGGCATCGCTGGTCCTACCGCAATCGCTTTTGGCGAAAATACGGACCGGCGCTCAATCACTGGATCCGGCGTCAAGACGACCAACGAGAAATATCGCGAGGCCGCCTCGAACCTGATCTCCTTTCTGCTCCGCCAAGGCCTCGTCTATGTCGTGCGCTCCGACCGCACCTGGCCGCATGCCCAGATCATCAACTATCCGCGCGACCCTGGTCAGAACAAATACATCTTCAGCATGTGGGCGTTCCAGGAGCCCGGCTTCTTCGACACGCTCGATGCCTATTGCGATTTCTGCGCCGACTACGCCGCCAAGACCGGCTATCGCTGCGACCTGCCGAGCGTGGGCTATGCCATCTCGCAAGACCGTGAGGCGCTACTCTCATATTGCTGGGACGGGCCGACGCTCTCGATCGACCCGGCATCGACCGGCGGCAAGGAATGGGAGAAATTCCTGGTTGCCTATAACGAGTTTTGCAGCGCGCATGGCGGCACGCCTTTGTTCAACCAGACGCCGTTCCTGACCAAGCCGCACGTGACGAAGGCCTTCGGCCAGCGCCTGCAAATCTTCGCCGATGCGCGTCGGAGAGCGGATCCGCAAGACCGGCTGCATCGACAATTATTTCCGGGAGTTATTGCCCTAGCTTCCGCGTAAAGGCGCGGATCAGCGGGAACGAAATCACCCGCGGCAGCGAGCGCATGGTCTTCAGGAAAATCGAGACCTGCGGCGGGAAGGCGATCTCGTAAGGCTTGTTGCCGAGCTTCTCCAGAATCTTCCGCGCGCAACGCTCCTTGCTCATCACATAGAGCTTCTTCTTCGGGTCGTAGGCGGCGTTGAGCGGCGTATCGACGAAGCCCGGATTGATCAGGGTGAGCGCGACGCCGGTCCCCTCCAGCTCGAGTTTCAGGCTCTCGGCGAGATTGATCACCGCCGCCTTGCTCGCCCCGTAAGACCCGTTCTCCGGCCAGCCGGCATAGCCGAACAGCGAGCCCATGAGGGCGATTTGGCCTGATTTTCGCGCCAGCATCGACGGCAGCACCGCGGCGATCCCGTTGATCACGCCGTCGACATTGAGCGCCATGGTCTTATGGAAGCCGTCGAGATCGATATTGCGAATGTCGAACGGCGCATACATTCCGGCGCCGAGCAGCGCGAGATCGATCGGCCCATTCTCGCGCTCGATCTTGGCGGCGCAGGCCTTCAACTCGTCCGGCTGCAGCACATCGGCTGGATACGCCTTGATCTTGTCGTTTCCCAGCGCCTGCAGTTTGTCGGCAGAGCGCGCCGTCGCCGCAACCGTCACGCCGGCCGCCGCCAACCGCTTCGCCACCTCGCCGCAGATCGCGCCGGAGGCTCCGGTGATCCAGGCGAGCTTCCAGGGATAATTCGTGGCCATCGCTAACAGCCTAATCCACAAACGGATCGCGCACGAGGATGGTGTCCTCGCGCTTCGGGCTGGTCGAGAGCAGCGCCACCGGAACGCCCGACCAGCTCCTCGAGCCTGCGCACATATTTGATGCATTGCGCCGGCAGCTCGGCCCAGCTCCGCGCGCCGCGCGTCGATTGCTTCCAGCCCTTCATCGTCTCGTAGATCGGCTCGACTCGCGCCTGCGCGCCTTGCGCGGCGGGAAGATGATCGAGCTCCTTGCCGTCGAGCTTGTAGCCGACGCAAATCTTGAGCTCGGGCAATTCGTCCAGCACGTCGAGCTTGGTGAGCGCGAGACCGTTGATGCCGGAGACTTTCCGCGTCTGCCGCACCAGGCACGCATCGAACCAGCCGCAGCGCCGCGGCCGCCCCGTCACCGTGCCGAACTCCACGCCACGCTCTCCGATCAATTTTCCAATCTCGTCTTTCAGCTCGGTCGGGAACGGCCCCTCGCCCACGCGCGTCGTATAGGCCTTGGTGATGCCGAGCACATAGCCGATCGCGCCCGGCCCCACGCCGGAGCCGGTCGCGGCTTGCGCCGCCACCGTGTTCGACGAGGTGACGAACGGATAGGTGCCGTGATCGATGTCGAGCAAGCGCGCCTTGCGCGCCCTCGAACAGAATCCGTTTGCCCTGGCGGCGCTTGGTATCGAGCAGCGCCCACACCGTGTCGACGAAGGGAAGAACCTTCGGCGCGATCTCTCTTAGCTGCGCGCACAACGCGTCGGCACTGATCTCCGGCTGACCGAGACCGCGACGGAGCGCATTGTGATGCGCGAGCACGCGCTCGATCTTCGGCTTCAGGCTCGGCAGATCTTGCAGATCCATCACCCGGATCGCGCGGCGCCCGACCTTGTCCTCATAGGCTGGCCCGATGCCGCGCTTGGTCGTGCCGATCTTGCCGTCGCCGGCTTCGCGCCTCGCGGAACGCATCGAGCTCGCGATGCAGCGGCAGGATCAACGTGGCGTTCTCGGCGACGCGGAGATTGTCGCGGCTGATGCTGACGCCGAGCGCTTCCATCCGCGCGATCTCGTCGGCGAGCGCCCACGGGTCGAGCACCACGCCATTGCCGATCACCGCGAGCTTGCCCTTGCGCACCACGCCGGACGGGAGCAACGAAAGTTTATAGGTGACGCCGTCGACCACCAGCGTGTGGCCGGCATTGTGGCCGCCCTGGAAGCGCACCACGATATCGGCGCGCTCCGACAGCCAGTCCACGATCTTGCCCTTGCCCTCGTCGCCCCATTGGGAGCCGACGACCACGACATTGGCCACGGTTATAATCCCCTAATGCCTTGAAAACACACAGGAACGGCCCCGCTTCGGGCGGGGCCGTGACAACTTATAGCGCGGGTCTCGCGCCGATGCGAGGGCTCACTTCCGCACTTTTCCTTCAAGCCCTCTGCGGCATTTGGCGCTCGCGTCAAATCGCGGCGCGACATCTTCATCCTGCGGCATCCCGCGGTGGCAACCTAATCGAGGCGATGGGTGTTTGCTTGGTCCAGGCATCACGAAGCGTGATTGCCTGCATTAACCTAAGCAAGGAGTCCCCCCATGCTTAGACATCTGACGCATGACTCTCGCAGCCGCAGCGTCACTGACGCTTGCTGCCGCAACTCTCACGCCGGCTCTGGCCAATTATGGCCATTGCGACGAGCAGCCCTCCATGCCGGATTGCCGCGCCTACGGTGTCCCCGGCCAGGACGGCGCGACACAGGGTTACAGCAACCAGAGGCACAGCTACCAAGCCCCGCATATCCCTGCGTATAGAGGCTAAGACCGAAGGCGCCCTTCCCTCCTCGCGAGGGAGGGGCGTCCCGTCGACCTAAGCTGCCTTAGCGATGTTTTGCTTCACTTCGGCGAAGGCCCAGTCGAGCCACGGCATCAGCGCTTCGACATCGCTGCGTTCCACCGTGGCGCCGGTCCAGATGCGCAAACCGGGCGGAGCGTCGCGATAAGACGCGATGTCCTTGGCCACATTTTCTTCGTCGAGCAATCGCGCGATCCGTCTCGGCAATTCGGCTTGCAAGCCCGGCGGCAGCGCCAGCACGTCTTTGTCCACGATCTTGAGACAGACCGACGTATTGGAGCGGGTCTCCGGAATGCGCGCGACGAAATCGACCCAAGGCGTTTTCGCCACCCAGTTCGCAATGACTGCCGCATTGGCGTCGGAACGCGCGATCGTTCCCTTCACGCCGCCGACGCTTTCCACCCAGGACAGCGCATCGAGATAATCCTGCACGCACAGCATCGACGGCGTGTTGATGGTCGAGCCTTCGAACAGCTCCTGCATCAATTTGCCGTTCTTGGTCATGCGAAACAGTTTCGGCAGCGGCCAGGGCGGCGTGTAGCTTTCCAGTCGCGCGATGGCGCGGGGGCTCAGGATCAGCATGCCGTGCTGCGCCTCTCCGCCCAACACTTTCTGCCAAGAGAAGGTCGTGGCGTCGAGCTTGGTCCAGTCGATGCTCTTGCGCGAAGATGGCGGATGTCCCGTCGCAGATCGTGAGCCCTTGGCGATTCGCATCGATCCAATCTGCGTTCGGCACACGCACGCCGGACGTGGTGCCGTTCCAGGCGAACACGACGTCGCGGTTGCAATCGACTTGCGAGAGATCGGGAAGCTCGCCATAAGGCGCGACGAAAGCGCGGACATCTTTGAGCTTGAGCTGCTCCTTGATGTCGGTGACCCAATCCCGGCTGAACGCATCCCAGGCCAGAACATCAACGCCGCGCGGCCCCAGCAGCGACCACAGCGCCATTTCCACGGCGCCGGTATCCGACGCCGGCACCAGCGCGACGCGATAGCCGGCGGGCAGTTGCAGCAGGTCACGCGTCTTTGTCAGCGCCAGTTCCAATCTGGCCTTGGCTTCGGCTTGGCGATGATTACGCCCGAGCAGCGCGCCCTTCAGCGCCTCGACCGACCAGCCTGGACGCTTGGTGCAAGGCCCCGACGAGAATCGTGGATTGGCGGGGCGCCTGGTTGGTTTTGCTACACTGGTCACGCGCGGTCCTTTTGGCCCCCTTCATATAGGGAACGCCTTACGGTCGCGCTAAGGGAGAGATCAAGGGGGCATAAAAAAACCGCCCGTCGAAGCGACGGGCGGTCGAGTTGGTCGGTTGGGGTAGTGGAACGTTATTGAACAAGCCTACTTGAACGAAACCGGCATCGGCGCCTCGCCGCCGCAGCAGCCGAATTTGTAGCGTGCCGACAGCATGACGTCGTGTGAGGTGATGTCGTTGAATTCGAGGCCCGGCGCCACGCCGCTATTGTCATAGGCGTGGATGGTGCCGCTCTGCGCGTCGCCGATATCGAGATAGCGGTAAGCGAGATCGACGGTGAAATTCCTGGTCACGTCGTAGGAGAGACCGGCGTGCACGGCCCAGGCCAGGCTGCCATCCGAATGCGTGTTGGCAAAGGCCACACCGAGATTGGGCGTATTGATGTCGGTATAGTCGCCGATCCAATTCTTGGCGTAGCCGACGCCGCCGCCGACATAAGGCGTGATGCCCTGCCAGCAGCCGATATCCCAATAGAAAGTTGGCCAAGCTGACCCAGGATTTCAGCGTCGCGGTATATTGATCGGTGCCGGAGAAGCTGCCGCCGTCATACGCATCGAGCGCATGGAAGGTCGCGCGGTTGCGATATTCGCTTGTCACGTCGAAGCGGAGCCAGTCGTTGAACTTGTAGCCGAGGCCGAGGCCGGCAAAGCCCGAGCCTTCGAAGCCGGTATCGAAGATGGTGAAATCCGCGGTGTCGAACAGCGGCGTGTCGATCGAATCCACATCGTAGCTGGTGATGCCGAGGAAGCCCTTGAGGTACCAGTCGCTGGCGCAGCAGGGCTCCTCCGGCGGCGGAGGTGGTGGCAGGCCGAGATCTGCAGCATAAGCGCCGGCGGTCTGAACGAGGGCCAGAGCAATGCCGGCGATGATTGAGCGCGTGTGTCCCATGTCTATCCCCTTTGGTCTTCAGCCGGCGGTCGGCTTCAGGGCCGCTTCGCACCGACTGTGTCGTTTCGGGACTATGGGCGCCCAACGGTTAACGGACTCCTAAACGGCGTGCCGGAGCGAAACAGGGAGGCAGGGCGCGCCCGATCGAAGCCGAGGCGGCCAACACTCTCTGGATAAAAAGGAGATATTTTGCCGAGCGGCGCGGCTCT
Source organism: uncultured Alphaproteobacteria bacterium (assembly GCA_963764005.1). GTDB lineage: Bacteria > Pseudomonadota > Alphaproteobacteria > Rhizobiales > Methyloligellaceae > Methyloceanibacter. The sequence goes on from CAVXQX010000006.1 coordinate 20,289, forward strand.
ACGCCGCCGCGTCCTTGAGCGCGTGCACGATGTCGGAAACGACGGTGTTCACGAGCTTCTCGTCGTCGCCTTCCGCCATCACCCGAATCACGGGCTCGGTGCCTGAGGGGCGGATCACGAGCCGGCCCGCCTTGCCGAGCTTGGACTTGCCGCTATCGATGGCGCGTCTGACCGCGACATTGTCGAGCGGCTGGCCGCTCTTGTAGCGGACATTCTTCAGCACTTGCGGCAGCGGCTCGAACCGATTGCAGACCTCGCTCACCGGCTTGCCGCTCTGCGCCACCACGGCGAGGATCTGCAAGGCCGTCACCAGCCCGTCGCCGGTCGTGGAGAAATCCGACAGCACGATATGGCCGGATTGCTCGCCGCCGACATTGTAGCCGTGCCGGAGCATATGCTCGACCACGTAGCGGTCGCCGACCGGGGTCCGCGCCAGGCCGAGCTCGAGATTTTCCAGATAGCGCTCCAGCCCGAGATTGGACATCACCGTGGCGACGATGCCGCCGCCCGCGAGCCGTCCCCGCTTCAGCCAGGACTCCGCGATCACCGCCATCAGCTGATCGCCGTCGATGATGCTGCCCTTCTCGTCGACGATCACCACGCGGTCCGCGTCGCCGTCGAGCGCGATGCCGATATCGGCGCGCACCTCGCCGACTTTGCGGATCAGATCCTCAGGCGAGGTCGAGCCACAGTCGCGGTTGATGTTGAGACCGTTCGGATCGACGCCGATTTTGACCACATCGGCGCCGAGCTCCCACAGCGCCTCCGGCGCCACCTTGTAGCCCGCGCCATTGGCGCAATCGATCACGCAGCGGATGCCGTCAAAGCGCAAATTCTTCGGTAGCGTCCGCTTGGCGAATTCGATATAGCGCTCGCGCGCGCTGTCGATGCGCGTGGCGCGGCCGATTTTCTCGGGCTCCGCCAGGTGAACGTCCATGTCTGCGCCCATCAAGGCTTCGATCTCGGCTTCCTTCTCGTCGGAGAGCTTGTAGCCGTCGGGCCCGAACAGCTTGATGCCGTTATCGGCGAAGGGATTGTGCGAGGCGGAAATCATCACGCCGAGATCGGCGCGGAGCGAGCGCGTCAGCATCGCGACGGCGGGTGTCGGCATCGGTCCGAGCAGAAACACGTCCATGCCGACCGCGGTAAAGCCGGAGATCAACGCGGACTCGATCATATAGCCGGAGAGCCTGGTATCCTTGCCGATCACCACGCGATGCCGGTAGGAGCCGTTGCTGAACAGCGTGCCGGCGGCCATGCCGACCTTCAGCGCCACTTCCGAGGTCATCGGATAAGAGTTGGCACTGCCACGGATGCCATCCGTGCCAAAAAACTTGCGGGTCATTTCTGTTGAGCCCCCCTTAGATCTTGAGCCGGCCCTGCGGGCGGCCCGATCGGGCTTTTTGTCGGTCATGATTATGCGCCTAACTTATTGAGGCTAGGTTCAAAAAATGTAAGCAAAAGTTACATGGAAACCCAGCATTTCAGCGCTTTTCGGCCTCGCCGGTCACCGCCAGCCGCCACACTTCGAGCGCCTGGGCGGTTCCCGCCACATCGTGGACCCTGAGCATCTGGACCCCTTGGCTCGCGGCCGCAATGGCCGCGGCGTGGGAACCCGGCTCCCGCAAGCGGGGCTCGTGCTTCTGGCTCACCTCGCCGATGAAGCGTTTGCGCGAGGCGCCGACCAGGATCGGCACGCCAAGGCCGTGGAACAGGGTGAGATTGGCCATCAGCGCCAGATTATGCGCGATGGTCTTGCCGAAACCGATGCCCGGATCGATCGCGATCTTTGCGAGGCCGATACCGGCCCCGACCGCTGCAGCCACGCGCTCCTCGAGATAGTCATAGACTTCGAGCACCACGTCCTCGTAGCGCGGATCGTCCTGCATGGTCTTCGGCTCGCCCTTGGCATGCATCAGCACCACATCCATGCCGGTCTCCGCTGCCGCCTTCAGACTATCCGCATCGTAGGTCAGCGCCGACACATCGTTGAAGATCTTGGCGCCGGCTTTCGCCGCTGCCCGCGCCACACAGGCTTTCCGCGTATCGATCGAGATCACAGCGCCAAAGCCATTGAGACCTTCAAGCACGGGAATGACGCGGGAGAGCTCATCCTCTTCCTCGACCGCATCGGACCCGGGCCTTGTCGACTCCCCGCCAATATCGACGATGGAAGCGCCGGCGCGCGCGAGCGTCGCGGCCTGGGTGATGGCCTCTTCCTTGGTGTCGTACAGCCCGCCATCGGAGAACGAATCCGGCGTGACATTGACGATGCCCATCAGCAACGGCTGATCCAGATTCGAGACCGGCGAAGGGCGGACGTTTCGCCGTGACGCGTTTGAGCAATGCCTTGAGATCGGCATCGCGCGACGCGGCAAGCTCCTTCGCCGGAACGAGACGCCGCTTCGCCTTGCGCGGCGTCCCCTCGATCAGCTCCGCCGCCGTGAACGCGATCGGCCCGCCGGCAAGAGGCAACGCCAAGCCCTCGGCAATCGCGGCCGAGGCCGTGGCGCCGTAGAGCAATCCTATCGGTCTGAGGTAAGTCTTCACGCCTGCTCATTACGGCGCTTGGGCAAGCGGGGCAACCGATGAGTGCCGCGGCCGACGCCTATGGATCGGGGAAGGTGTTCGCCGGCAGGTCGCGATTGGCGATCCACTCGATGCATTTCGGCAATTCACCGTTGGTCTCGATAAACTCTTTTGTCGCCTCGTAGGCTGGCGCAAAGGGAATGTAGAGACCGACCGGCATTAGGTCATAATGGGTCGTGCGGACCCATTCCCTAATCCGGCTCATATCGCCCTTGGAGCTGAACATTTCGGCATAGCCACCGCCCAATTTCGAGTAGACCAGCAACACGCCAAGCTCTGGTTTACCCCAAAGAAGAAGACTTATTTTGACCCGTTTGTTACCAACCGGTAGGTGCTCGGTTCCGTAGGCCGCCTGATCCCATATGATTGCGCCATCATTGCGTGGATTTTGGAGCCACTCCTTCCCGCGGGGCGCGAAGAAATAGCGCTTCAGTTCTTCGGGCTCTGGCCAACTATCGATTCGCAGCTCACCAAATCTGCATCGCCTCGTCATCGCGCATTCTCCGACGTCCACTCGCCCTTGCGGACTGTTCCGTGATACCCATTGGTGTCGGTAAATCTCACTGTCGGGTTGCCTATTCTTTTGACCACCTCAGGAAGAATCGTGTCGCAGTGATTGCAGATTTCTCCATCAACATGCACCTCGATCTCCTGACCTTCAAGCGTCCCGCCTTTAGCGTCTGCTGCCGCTCGAAGGAGAGACGTCGTTTCAGCGTGAAATAGAGCGTTCAGCGGCATCCGTCCCACATGGCCAGACGTCACAAGCTCCGGATTGTCGGCAATGATGTCTGTCCGCACGCCAGTTGCGCGCGTTTGATCCCTCGGCGTGTACAGCGAACCTGGCGCCTTAGAATTTACACCGAAGTACGGAGCATCGCCGGTTTTGCACACAGCGACAGTGTTGTTTCCATGGGATAGCAGCTCATCACCAAAGAGGTCCCGATCGCGTTGGCGATATGCGTCGATCAGTTCTTGGGGCGATGCTTGCGCTAATTCCCTAAGCCGCGCCTCCGCCTCGGCCCGTTCCCTCTCTGCAGCTGTGATTTGGCTTTCGATGGAATTGAGACGACTAATTCTTGGTGACGGCTTCCAATTGGGATCGACTTCCTGGACCTGACGTAGCCTTGCCTTTGCCTGTGCATTAACGACTTCCAGTCGTGCCTCGGAGGCGAAGCTCTCATCCTCAAAATCCCTCCGAAATTCTTCTTCAGGCGGAATATTCTGCGCGACCTGGACGCCTCCACCGCCGCCATTCGTCCACTGTCCGCCATCGGGATTGCCCCGCGGTACACGCGGCTGATTGGGATTGAAGTTGGTCCTGATCGCCCACGCGAGACGGCGAGCTTTAACCTCGACGTTGTGGGCGTGCAGCAGCCAAAGAAACCGCTGCAGCTTGACGCTGACGTCCCATGAGTCCCATGACTCCACGGCCACACTCCTTTCCTAACCGAGAGGAGTTTATTCCTATGGCGGGTGTGGAGGATAAGATTGGCGAAAATGACAGGCGCATCGTCAGTTCCGTCGGATGGAACCTTGGAGTGCGACGAAGCGAGCGGGTCCCCCGACCCGGCTGATGACGGGGATAGGTCCCTTCCTCCGCCCAAAAACAAAATGCCCGGCGCGAGGCCGGGCATGATGACAAAGTCTTTGGTGAGTAGCCCTTAAGTCGAAGGCTCGGGCGCCAAGCCGCCAGTATCGGGCTCCGGATCAGCCGCCTTCTTGCCGCGGCCGGCTGTCGGCACGGCGGAGGCCGGCGTCGTGCGCGCCGGCGGCTCGACCGGGAACTCACGCACCGGCGGCCGCCCACGCAGCAGATCCTTGATCTCCTCGCCGGACAGCGTCTCATATTCCAACAGCCCCCGCGCGACGATGTGCAGATCGTCGAGATTCTCCTGGATGATCTTCTTCGCGGCCTCGAAGCCCTCATCGACCAAGCGATGGATCTCCTCGTCGACGATCGTCTGCGTCTCGTCGGAGAGATTTTGCGTGCGTGCGATGGAATGGCCGAGGAACACTTCTTCCTCATTATCGCCATAAGCCAGCGGCCCGAGCTTGTCGCTCATGCCATATTGCGTGACCATGGCGCGCGCCAGCAACGTCGCCATCTTGATGTCGGACGACGCGCCGGATGTCACCTTGTCGTAGCCGAACACGATCTCCTCGGCGACACGTCCGCCCATGGCGACCGTGATGTCGGCCTTCAACCGTGCGCGCGTATAGGACAGCAGATCCCGCTCAGGCAGCCGCATCACCATGCCGAGCGCACGTCCGCGCGGAATGATCGTTGCCTTGTGCACCGGGTCTGACGCCGTCATATGCATCGCGACCAGCGCGTGACCGCCCTCGTGATAGGCGGTCAGCGTCTTTTCCTCCTCGGTCATCACCATGGAGCGGCGCTCGGCGCCCATCATGACTTTGTCCTTGGCGTCCTCGAATTCGAGCTGCGTGACCACGCGCTTCGAGCGGCGCGCGGCGAGCAAAGCCGCCTCGTTGACCAGATTGGCGAGATCGGCGCCGGAGAAGCCCGGCGTGCCGCGCGCGATGACGCGCAAATCCACATCCGGAGCCAGCGGCACTTTCCGCACATGCACCTTCAGGATCTTCTCGCGGCCGATAATGTCGGGACGCGGCACCACGACCTGCCGGTCGAAGCGGCCGGGCCGCAGCAGCGCGGGATCGAGCACGTCGGGACGGTTGGTCGCGGCGATCAGGATGATGCCTTCATTGGCTTCGAAGCCGTCCATCTCGACCAGCAACTGATTCAGCGTCTGCTCGCGCTCGTCATTGCCGCCGCCGAGGCCCGCGCCACGATGACGGCCGACCGCGTCGATCTCATCGATGAAGATGATGCAAGGCGCATTCTTCTTCGCCTGCTCGAACATGTCGCGGACGCGGCTGGCGCCCACGCCGACGAACATCTCGACGAAGTCAGAACCGGAAATGGTGAAGAACGGCACGTTGGCTTCGCCGGCGATGGCGCGCGCGAGCAACGTCTTGCCGGTGCCGGGAGGTCCGACCAGCAACGCGCCGCGCGGGATGCGTCCGCCGAGCTTCTGAAATTTCTGAGGATCGCGCAGGAACTCGACGATCTCTTCGAGATCCTCCTTGGCCTCCTCGACGCCGGCAACATCGTCGAACGTGACGCGGCCATGGCGTTCGGTGAGCAGCTTCGCCTTGGACTTGCCGAAGCCCATGGCACGGCCGCCGCCGGATTGCATTTGCCGCATGAAGAAAATCCACACAGCGACCAGCAGCAGCATCGGGAACCAGGAGACCAGCACGCCGAGTAGCGACGGCACCTCTTCCTCGGAGGGCTTCGCGGTGATCTTCACGCCCTTGCGGTTCAGCCGGTCGACCAGGCCCGGATCCTGCGGCGCGTAGGTCTGGAACGTGCGCCCGTCGGAATAATGGCCGGTGATGTCGTTTCCGGCGATGGTCACATCTTGGACGTTGCCGCCCTCGACGTCGGTCAAGAGCTGCGAGAAGCTGATCTCGTTGCCGCGGACATGCACGCCAGGGTTCTGAAACAGATTGAACAGCGCAAGCAGCAGCAGAAGGATGAAGACCCAGATGGCGAAGTTGCGGAAATTCGAGTTCATTAAGCGATCCTGACCGATGCACCGACGCAACACCATGCGCCTTTCGCCTCACCCCCGCCTTCAGCCTCCAAGTGCAAAGGCCTCAGCCACGGTAAGACCTCTTAACATAGGAAGGTGGCGCCAATTTGCCAAGTAAAGCTACCCCAAAGAAGTGCACGCTCCTTTAAGAGCACGCGCCAATTCAGGCGATATTTCGACCTGTCCAGCGCGCGTTGACGAAATGGGCGCTGAAGCCGTGGGCGTCTTCGACCCCGCCGCTATCGGGTGAAATCATAGGAACGGAGATGAGTTCCTCCTCTCGCCAACAGGCAGGGAGCGCAACTCGGGCCGGATGCGGCAAGCTTGCGAGCCAAGGGAAGTCGGCACGCCGCTCCTTTGAGAGATGCTCCCCGAGAGCCCTCACCGTGACGGAGCCCGGAGCCTCAGGCGCGAGCGAAACACTGAAGCGATTGTCCCACAGCGCCCGGCCGCCGGGAGCAAGCGCCACGATCGGCAGGCTGCCGCGCCGCGCCTCGCGGAATACGCCAAGCCCTTGCTCCAACAATTGCAGCCGGCAACCGCCCAAAGTCTGTGACGTCGCGGGCTGCTCCTTGAGCGCAGCGAGAAGCGATTCCAACTTGGCCAGGTTCAAATTCGCGTTCCGAGCGCCAACCGCCTCGATGACGCTGCCGAGAACGCGGAGCGCAATCTCTTCCGGCGCATCGAGCAGCGCCTCGATATCGAGCGTGCAATAGCCGGCGCTCGCTCGTCGCACAATGGCTCGCGAGAAAATCCTCCGTCGACGCGATCGAGGGCTTCGCGCGCGCGGGCCAAACGTCGCGCCGAACGCGCCAGCGCCTCCGGCGTCAGTCCGAGAGCATCCATCGCACCTCGCGCCGCCCTGATCCGCGCGCGTTCGTATCGCGTGTCGCGATTGGTCGGATCCTCAACCCAGTCAATCCCGGCAGCTCGAAGCGTCGCGATGAGGCGCTGCTTCGGGACGCGGAGGAGAGGACGAAGAAGCACGAGACCAGCCCAGTGACTCTTCTCGGGGATCGCGGCCAGACCGTCGAGCCCGCTGCCGCGCCCAAGCCGCATCAGCATCGTCTCGGCCTGATCCTCGAGTTGATGCGCCGTGACTAACGCCGGAATGTCATGAGCGTGGCAATACTCCGCCATCAATCCATAACGTGCGTTGCGCGCAGCTTCTTGCAATCCCGCTTTGGGGTGTTCGGCCGGACGCCAATCGAGAACTTCGTGGCCGAAACCAAACCGCGCCGCAAGCATGCCGACCATCTCAGCTTCGTCGCGCGAAGTGGCGCGGAGTCCGTGATCGACCGTCAGCACAATGATCTCGGCTCGAAGCGCGCCTTCATCGCGCAGTCGATGCGCAAGATAGAGCAGCGCCAGACTGTCCGGACCTCCCGACACGGCGAGCGCAACGCGCGGATAATGGGTCAGGGGCTGAAGCAGCCCGATCGCCTCTTCCATCGACAATGGCAACGCGCTGTTCATCTCAACACCCGGCCTTGCGGCGCTCGGCGGCAGCCTCGTCGCGCACATGGGAAGGCGCGGACGGAAATCTGGTGCCAAGCTCGGCGAAGCTCGAGCAGGCCGCCTCCTTTTGTCCAAGCGCTGCAAGCGACATGCCGAGCTTGAGCAAACTGTCCGGCGCCTTCGGGCTCGCCCCGTAGGATTTATAGCCCTTGAGGAAGGCGTCAGCCGCGTCCTTATATTGGCCGCGCACATAATAGCTCTCACCGAGCCAATATTGCGCGTCGCCTGCAAGCTTGTCGTTGGGATGGGCGTCCAGCAGCCGCCGGAAGGCGGTCTCCGCGGAAGAATAATCGCGCCGCAACAAATCGCCATAGCCCTGGTTATAGAGGGTCGTAGCATCGGCCGGGGGAAACGACGCCAGGCTCGTCGGCGCGTTGGCGCTTTGCATCGGTGCTTCGGGCGCTTCGTCTGGCGCCGGCGGCGCCGGCTCCTCCTCGGCATCGTCTGCCTTCTCCGGCAAGATGCTCTTGGCGGCGTCGGGCTCGCCGCCTGACGCTGCGAGTGCGGGCGGGGACGGCTGCGGCGCCGGCTCGCCCTCTCGCAAAGGCCGCAGCGCCTCGCTTCGAGGCAATTGCTCGGGCGTTGCCGCTTGTGGCTTAGCCTGTAGGGCTGCGAGCTGCTTGGTCATCTGCTCGATCTGGCTGGTCAGCGCCGAGACTTGCGTCTCAAGGGCCTCGATGCGCGAATCGATTTCGCTCGGGCCCTCGGGACCGGCGACGGCGCGCGGCGCCTGTACCTCTTCTTGCGGCAGCGTCACCCCTGGCTTCGAGCGCAACAGCGATTCCAGCGCGCCGACCGTGACCTTGAGCCCGCGGATCTGCTCCTCGATGCTTTCGATGCGAGTGGAGGTCGTATCCCCCGCAGGCTTCGCGGCTCGGCCGTTTGCGCCAGCGCGGCTCCGGTAGGAAGCGCGAGCGCGACCAGCGTCGCCACCAGGAGCGTGATGCGCCGCGTTCGGCGCAGGCTGAAAAGCGAAACAGTCACGAGCGAGCCTTGCAATGCATGGCGACAGCCCTATCGGGCAGCGTCGCGCCACGCAAGCATATCGCATTGTTCGGCTAAACTGTGATGCCGCCTCGCCTCAGGCGAACTCCACAGGGCCTAGTTTTCGGCCATCGCCCGATTGTTAAGGACCGTCTGCGCGCGCCGGTTCTGCGACCAGCAGGAGATGTCGTCGCAGACCGCGATCGGCCGCTCCTTGCCGTAGGAGATGGTGCGCAGCCGGGACGAAGTCACGCCGTGGCTGGCGAGATAACTCCTGACCGAGGTCGCGCGCCTGGCGCCGAGCGCGATGTTGTATTCGCGCGTGCCCCGCTCATCCGCATGGCCTTCGACGGTGATGGTGTATTGCGGGTACTGATTGAGCCAGCGCGACTGGTCGTTAAGGATATTCTTTGCCTGCGGCGTCAGGTCGGAGCTGTCGACCTCAAATCGCACCACGTCGCCGACATTGACCGCGAAATCTCGCGACGTGCCTGGCGCGATGGGGCCTTCGCCACCGACACCGTATTGCTTTGGCGGCAACTGCTCTCTCGAGCACGCTGCAAGCAAGACCGCCACAGCCAGGACGCCCGCGATTGTGCAGGCGCGGCTAAATCTATTACTCGACCGCATGATGGTTACTCCCACTACCCCAAATTTTAGGAAATCGTTGACCTGAAAACCTTAACGATCCCCTACCCCCTGATTCCCTTGAGGTTGGCAGCAGAGATTGACGAGAAAGTGGAGTGGGTTTGGAAAATTGAGGCAGCGCCTAGAAAAAAGGCAGCCTAAAAAAGGAATGGATGCCGAGGGTGCCGCCGCGTTGGCTTGGGCTCCCTGGCATCCTTATCCTGTAGTCGCGGAAGTTAGCCTTCCGCTGAGAGGAAACCTCTCAATCGTGCCCTTAGGCGCGAACAACCTGCTCGACCACGACATCGGCTGACCCGAGCTTCAGGGGCTCGTGGGTCACTGCCTTCTCGTGGTGTCCGAAGCAGCCACCAAGCGCAACGGTGGCGGCCACGATCGTGGCGATGACGATAACGCCCTTCAAACCCTGCATGGTCTTGTCTCCTTTGGTTAACCGGCAGTTGCCGTCTTTGCATGTACCGGTGTGGGGCACCTGGATCAAGATCGGACGAGAGTTCCGCGACTGTTTTGTCAGTCATTGATGCCAAAATGCAACGCGCCGATTCTCAACCCCTCCAGCGCGCCCTTCACGCTATCCGGAAGACGGCAGACTGATCAATGATGGTTAAGAAAACGTTTGGCGCTGCGCCAAAAGGCTACAAGCGGAGGCCGGGGCTAGTTGATCAGCGGCGACCAGGCGGGGTCGGACCCGAACGCAGGCGTCGCCACCTGGCGCTCGTTATAGCCCGTAAGATCGATCGTAAAGAGACGCGGGCCGCCCGACGCCCCGGGTGATTCTCTGAAGAACATCAACACCCTGCCGTTTGGCGCCCAGGTCGGACCCTCATTGTGGAAGCCCTCGGTCAGGATCCGCTCGCCCGAGCCGTCCGGCTTCATCACGCCGATCAGGAATTGGCCGCCGGACTGCTTGGTAAAGGCGATCAGATCGCCGCGCGGCGACCAGACCGGGGTCGAGTAGCTGCCACCTTCCTGGCTGATCTTGTGCTGGTTGGAGCCGTCGGAATTCATGACAAAGAGCTGCTGCGAACCGCCCCGATCCGACTCGAATACCACCTGGCGCCCATCCGGCGAGTAACAGGGCCCGGTATTGATCGCATCGACCTTGGTCAGCTGTGTGGTGCGCCGGCTGCGCAGGTCCATGGCGTAGATATTGGAGTTGCCGCCCTGCTCCAGGCTCATCACGATCTGCTGCCCATTGGGGGAGAATCGGGGCGCGAAGGTCATGCCGGGAAAGCCGCCCACGATCTCCTTCTGCCCGGTCTCGATATTCAGCAGATAGACCCTGGGGTTATCGCCCTCATAGGACATGTAGGTGATGTCCTGGGTCGAGGGGCTGAATCGCGGCGTCACCACCAGGTCCTGGCCGGAGGTCAGCAGGCGGACATTGTGCCCATCCTGGTCCATGATGGCTAAGCGCTTGATCCGCTTATTCTTTGGCCCTGATTCGTCGACGAAGACGACGCGCGTGTCGAAATAGCCGGCCTCGCCCGTGATCTTCTCGTAGACCGCGTCCGCGATCAGATGGCCGATTCGCCGCGCATCCTTGGGCCTGGTGAAAAACTGCTCTCCGGCCAATTGCTTGCCGGCCTGCACGTCCCAAAGCCTGAACTCAGCCTTGAGCCTGCCGTCGCTGTCGCCGATTCGGCCGACGACGAGAGCTTGGGCGTTCAGCACCCGCCAATCCTGGAAGCGTGGCGCCCTTGCCGTATCGAGGCCCTGCTCGATGAAGGCCGCATGGTCGATCGGGGCGAACAGGCCCGACGCCTTGAGGTCAGCCGTGACCACATCCGAGATTTCTTTGGCGGTGGCGGGATCGAGCGAGCCGTCAGCACTGAAGTCGGTGATGGCGATCGGCAGCGGCTGGATCGTGCCTTGGGTGATGTTGAGCTCGACCACGGCAAGAGCGGGCTTAGGCGCAAATAGGAGCGCCAAGGCAGCAACGGCCGGCAGGAGCGTTCGGAAGGCGATCGAAAGTGTTCAGTGGAGGTGTCATGGCTATCCTAGCCGCTGCCGTACATCTGGCTTGGGTCGAAATTGAGGATGAGGTCGCGCCACACCGAATATTTGTCGGCCGGAAGCGAGGAATAAGGTTGGCACTGATACACGGCGCGCACCGCGCTATCGGCAGCCGCCTGGAAGAAGCCTGAGCCGCCGCTATTCTCGACGCTCGGATAGCCGACCAGGCTGCCGTCTTCGTTGAGCTGGAGCCTGATTCGCACCACGATATGCTCGGCGCCGAGCCCACCCGGAGGCGGGCTCCAGCATTGCGCGATCTTGGCCCGGAGCGCGTCGATCTCGTTGACCGACATGGTGAGTTGGGTGCCGGTCGTCTGGCCGTGCACGGGCTTGTTCGGCGCATCCGGCGGCGCATCGGTCGCTTTCGGCGTGGCGTGCGCCTGATCCGGGATCTTGTTGAGGAGTGCCGCGATCCGATCCGCGTTGAAGTCGCGCTTCTTCGCCTCGGGCGCCGGCTTCGGCTTCTTCGGCGGCTCGGGCTTCACCGGCTTGGGCTTCTCGGCCTTTACCACTTCCTTCTCTTCTTCGCGGCTTGGGCTCATCCTTCGGCTTCGCCTCGGTCTCTTTCTCCGGCTCCTTGGGTGCTGGAGGCACGGCAGCAACCTGCTCCGGCTTCGGCGCCTCCTTCTCCTTCACCGCCTTCGGCTTCGGCTCGTCGGGCTTCGCCGCCATCGGCCCATCGTCCTTGGCATCGACCATGCCGGCCTTGAGCTTGGTGAACTCCGACGGCGTCATGATATCCACGGGCACGTCGAGCAGCGGCGGCGCGTCGAGCCGCGCCGAGGGAAAGATCGCCACGGCCCAAACCAGAATCGCCGCATGCAGCGCGATGGAGATGACAGTGCTCCGGCGCAAACCAGATCCCCTTTACGGCTTGTCTTCGAGATCGGATATCAGCGCGATGCGGCGAAAACCTGCCGCGTTGATCGTGGCCATGACCTTCATGATCTGGCCGTAATCGACCCTGCGATCTCCGCGCACGAAGATCCGCTCTTCGAATCCGTTCTTACTGATAGCCGTGAGTTTTGGCACAATTTCGTCGAGACTAAGCTCGGTCTCTTGCAGGAAAATCTTGCCGTCAGGCTGCACGCTGATCGTCAGCGGCTCCTTGTCGCCTTCGAGTTGCTTGGCATCCGTCTTCGGCAGTTCGATCGGAACGCCGACGGTGAGCAGCGGCGCCGTCACCATGAAGATGATCAGCAACACCAGCATGACGTCGACCATCGGCGTGACGTTGATCTCGGCCATCGGCCGCGACGAGCGCCTTCGCGCGCGTCGTCCGCCGAGAGCACCGCCGACTTGAAGTCCCGCAGCCATGAAGCTTGTCCCTTACGACGTCTTGTCGATCTGCCGCGACAGGATCGCGCCGAACTCGTCGGCGAAACCCTCGAGCCGGCCCGCCTGGCGAGCGACATCGCTATTGAACTTGTTATAGAAAATGACGGCCGGAATGGCCGCGAGCAGGCCGAGCGCGGTGGCGAACAAGGCCTCCGCGATGCCCGGCGCCACCACGGCGATATTGGTGTTCTTGCTCATCGCAATCGCCTGAAAGCTCGACATGATGCCCCACACCGTGCCGAACAGGCCGACAAATGGTGCCGTTGAGCCCACAGTTGCCAGAAATGTCAGTCGCCGCTCCATGCGCTCCACCTCGCGGCTGATGGTCACGTCCATCACCTTGTCGACGCGGAGCTGCACGCCGGGCATCGGCTTGCCGGCGTCGCGTTCGAGGCTTCGCTTCCATTCGCGCATCGCGGCAACGAACAAAGCGGCCATGCCGGTGTTCCTGCGCTGCGCCAGCGCCTGGTAAAGTTCCTCCAGCGACTGGCCCGACCAGAACACCTGCTCGAATTTGTCGGTCTCCTTCCGCGTCTTGGCGAACAGGAAGAATTTCTCGAGGATGATCGCCCAGCTCCACACCGACGCCGCCAGCAGACCGATCATCACGATCTTGACGACGATATGGGCGTTGCTGAAAAGCTGCCAAACTGAGAGATCGACGGCGATGTCCGGCGGATTCATGATGGCCCCGTGGCAATAGCTCCGACCCCCGCCTCGGGCTTTTGCCCTCGAGACGGCTAAACTGGGGGCCTCAAGCTTTCACGCCAAGACCCCGCAGCCAATTGCCGGAATAGATTTTCCGCATCTAAACCGGCCCGACCTTACGCGAGCGAATGTGACTAAACTTGGGCTTGGTTACCGAGCCCGGCCCGCCCGCTTCATTTGGAATCCACGATGGGAGCGGGATGGTTAATGAAGCGTTGAAGCGCATCACGGATCATCGTGCCGATCCGTTGCGGCTTGCCGGCCTCTGAGACCAAAACGACGACGACCTTGGCCCGGACGATGACAGTCTTCGCCGCGGCGCACCTCCTGGGAAAGCGTAAGCGACGCTCCCCCGATCTCACCGCACCAGGTGACCACTTCGAGCACGTCGTCGAGGCGTGCCGGCTTGAGGTAATCGATCTCGACCCGCCGCACCACGAAGACCGCCGGCTCGCCTTCCTCCGGGTTGGCCAGCGCCTGATGGTGGATGCCGAGCAGGCGGATGAAAGTCCGTCCGCCCCCGCTCGCAGAATTTCAAATAATTGGCGTGATAGACCAGGCCCGCGAAATCGGTGTCCTCGAAATAGACGCGGATGGGAAGCACATGACTGTCCCCTTCGATCCGCCCGGCCAGGTCAGGCCAGTCTTTCGTCATTCGTCACCGTTGCTGAAGAGTGGGAATTGCGCCGCCGGCCGCTCCGGTTGATCGAGCCCGAGATGCGCGAACGCGGCAGGCGTGAGCATGCGCCCGCGCGGAGTTCGCGCGATGAAGCCCTGCTGCAACAGATAAGGCTCGATGATTTCCTCGATCGCGTCACGCGGTTCCGAAAGCGCCGCGGCGATGGTCTCGATGCCGACCGGGCCGCCGGCGTAGTGGATGGCGATGCAGCGAAGATAGCGATGATCGAGCGCATCGAGCCCGCGATTGTCGACTTCGAGCTGCGACAGCGCGCCGTCTGCGAGCTTGGCGTCGACGGCCGTCGCTCCGGCGACATTGGCGAAGTCGCGCACGCGACGGAGCAGACGCCCTGCAACTCGCGGCGTTCCCGCGCGCGCGCCGCGCAATCTCATGCGCGCCTTCTTGCGTCAGCGGCAATCCAAGCAGACGCGCGCCGCGCCGCACGATCTCTTCAAGCTCCGGCACTTCGTAGAATTCCAGTCTGATCGGAATGCCGAAGCGTTCGCGGAGCGGCGTGGTGAGAAGGCCCGTGCGCGTCGTGGCGCCGATCAGGGTGAAGCGCGACAGATCGATGCGGACCGATCGCGCCGCCGGGCCTTCGCCGATGATGAGGTCGAGCTGATAGTCCTCCATCGCCGGATAGAGAATTTCCTCGACCGCCGGATTGAGCCGATGGATTTCGTCGATGAAGAGAACGTCGCGGTCCTCGAGATTGGTGAGCAGGGCCGCGAGATCGCCGGCCTTGGCAATCACCGGCCCGGAGGTCGCGCGGAAATTCACGCCGAGCTCGCGCGCCACGATCTGCGCCAGCGTGGTCTTGCCCAAGCCCGGGCGGCCCGGCGAATAGCACATGGTCGAGCGCCTCTCGCCTGGACCGGGCGGCATCGATGAACACCTTGAGATTGCTGCGGATTTTCGCCTGACCGATGAATTCGGCGAGCGTTTGCGGCCGCAGCGAAACGTCCGCCTGATCCTCGTCCCGCTTCACCGCCGCCAACATCCGGTCAGCCATGAGCGAGCTCCTTTAAGCCGATCCGGATCAGCTCTTCGGGACGCGCGTCGCGTCCAACTTTGCCGATCGCGGCTGAGATCGCGCCAGCGGCTTGCGCATGGCCATAGCCGAGATTGGTGAGCGCCGAGACGGCGTCTTGCGCGGCAATGCCGTCCGGCAACATTGCAACCGGAGCATAGCCACCCCCCGCGACGATCGCGGGCGCAAGCGTCGGCATCTTGTCTTTCAGCTCAGCGACGATGCGGGATGCAACCTTGGGCCCGACGCCAGGCGCGCGCGACACCATGCCCTTGTCGCCGAGCGCGACGGCATTGGCGAGATCGGATGTCGACAAGGTGCCGAGCACGGCGAGCGCAACTTTGGCGCCGACGCCTTGCACCGTCTGCAACGCGCGGAACCAGCTGCGCTCATGCTCGGTGGCAAAGCCGTAAAGCCTGATCTCGTCTTCGCGCACATACGTGTCGATGGCGAGGCTGACCGTTTCGCCGACCGCAGGTAGCGCGCCGAATGTGCGCGCGCCGATCGTCACCTCGTAGCCGACGCCGCCGACATCGAGGATCACGGCACTGGGCGTGACAGCGTCGAGCTTTCCGGTGAGCTTACCGATCATGGCGCGCCTCTCAACTCGGCGACGATCCGCGCTTCCAATCGCGCGAAGGTCCGGCCATGCGCATGCGTGATGGCGATGGCAAGCGCGTCCGCGGCATCCGTACTATCGAAACTTGCGCGCGGCAGAAGATGCGTGACCATGGCGCGGATCTGATCCTTGCCGGCGTGGCCGGCGCCGACCACGGTCTTCTTCACCGCGTTCGGTGCATATTCGGCGATCGGCAATCCGAGCAGCGCCGGCACCAGCATGGCGATGCCCCGCGCCTGGCCGAGTTTCAGCGTGGCGCCGGCATCGCGATTGACGAAGGTCTGCTCGATCGCGGCTTCCATTGGCTCAAGCCGCGCCAGCACCTGGGAGAGGCCGTCGAACAGTTGCCGCAGCCGCACCCCAAGGCTCTCGGCCTGGTCCGATTGGACCGAGCCGCAAGCGATAAAACCTAGCCTCACCCCGTCATAATCGATGACGCCCCAGCCGGTGCGCCTTAAGCCCGGGTCGATGCCGATAATGCGGATGCTGCGCATGGTCTTGGCCGGGGACTTCCCCAAGGAGTGGGTGCCGAATCACTCGCGCAAGTGTGCCATGCGGGCGCCCGCCAAGGGTAGACGGGAACAAGGCCGCCAGAGACCCGCCCAAACCGGCTGACGATCCGGGCAAAGACCCGTCCTGCCCAAAATTTCGCCATGACAGGAAGGGTTTGCCGGGCTAATCCCAGAGGGTCGCGCAACAAATATAGCGATCCTTGATGGCTTCGATCCTCGATAGTTGCGTCGGCGCACCCCGACAAGAGTTCCCGGCCGGGACCGTCCTCCTTTCCGAGGCCGACACCTCAGGCCGGCTCTACGTGCTCGCATCGGGCAGCGTCGAGGTGCTGCGCGGCGATACCCAGGTCGCAATCATCAGCGATCCGGGCGCGGTGTTCGGCGAAATGTCCGTGCTGCTCAACCGGCCTCACACCGCGACGGTCCGGGCGCTATCGCCGGTCGGCGTCTACATGTTCGACGATGCGCAGAGCTTCCTGAAGTCCAATCCGGAGATCGCCTTCCTGCTCGCGAGATTGCTCGCCGAGCGTCTCAACGGCGCCACCACCTATCTGGTCGACCTCAAGCGGCAGTTCGAAGGACACGGCAATCATCTCGGCATGGTCGGAGAGATTCTGGAATCGCTGATCCACCAGCAGCACCAGGAATTCACGCTTGGCCCGGAGCGTGAGACGGATCCACGACTTTGATCTTGAGCATGATCTTATCGGAAAACCGGTTTCCACTTTTCGCAGATCATGCTCTGAGCCAATCCGGCATAGCCTCGAGCCGCTTCACCGGACGTTCCAGCGGCTGATCGAGCTTGATGAACTGATGGGTGATTGCCGAGAACCAAAATGCCTCATGCGTTTCGGTGTCGATGATGATGTGCGTCGGCAGCGGACCCGGCTGATTGCCGGCATTGAACACCCATGTATCGCCGATGCGATCGACCCAGGAACCGTCCGGGATGAAGGGCGACTGATGCACATGACCTGACAGCACAATGTCGGGTTTGTATCGCTCGATCCACTCTTTGAGTTCGACGTCGCCGAAATAGCGCGCCCCGCCCCAACTTGTCTGCGACTCCGCCGGTGGCGCGTGATGGATCCAGATCCATTGACCGGTGCGTTTCGCCGCGGCTTCGGCGAGTTGCGCCGCAATTCCCGCGCGCACGATCGGCCCGTCCCACCACGGGCAAATGGTGAAGAGCGTGCCATCGATCACCACCGACTCGCCGTCCGACAACACGCCTTCATTCTGCGAGGTGCCGAGCCATTTGGCGATCTTCTCGCCCGCCTCGTTCTTCGAATCGAGATCGTGATTGCCGGAGCAGATCAGCAGACGGGTTTTTTCCCGCAATCGATTGAAGTATTTCCGGATCACGACGCTCTGCGCGCGTCCATCCACCAGCGAAGCCACATCGAGATGATCGCCGGCGATGACCACCACGTCGAAATCCGGCGCCATCTCCAGCACCCAATCATATTGCGGCAGCGAATAATGCAGATCGGCGACGAGGAGGAGGCGCATGGCATGGCGTCGCGGTTCGAAGCGAATTGGGTCGCCGCTCATAGCATAATGCGAGGAAATCCGCTGCCTTCTTAGGCGGGAAACGTGACGTTCCGGCGATGAACGCCAACTGAACTCTGGCTTCACAACCGGTTCAGGCGCTTTGTGGGATAACCGCAAGATGCATTGCCTCGCCGCCCGAGGCTCATCCTGACAGGAGAGGCGTCATGTTCAATCGGCTTGTTCTTAGCTTTGTGGCGCTGCTGGCGCTGCCCGGCACATCGAACGCACTCGCGGAAGACCGCTTCGCGCTCGTCCTCGGCAATTCGAATTACGAGCAGGTGTCGGCGCTGCCGAACCCCACCAAAGATGCCAAGGCTGTCAAAGCCATGCTGGAGGAGGCCAATTTCGACGTCGATGCCGCGCTCGATCTCGGCCAGTCCGACATGCTGGGCGCGGTGCGCGATTTCGCCGGCAAGCTTTCCGACAAAGGCAAGGACTAGCGTGGCGCTGATTTATTTCGCGGGTCACGGCGTGCAGGTCGACGGCGAGAATTATCTCATCCCCGTCGACGCCAAGATCAGCGTAGCCGAAGACGTTCCGCTTGCGGCCGTCCGTCTCGCCGATGTCATGAATCTGATGTCCGCGGTGCCGAGCAAGACAAGGATCGTCATTCTCGATGCTTGCCGCAACGATCCCTTCAAGGATATCGCAAAATCGACCGGCCGCGGCCTTGCCATCGTCAATGCGCCGGAAGGCTCCATCGTCGCCTATTCGACATCGCCGGGCGCTGTGGCCGAAGACGGCAGCGGCAACAACAGTCCATTCACCGCCGCCTTCATCGAAGCGGCGAAGGTGCCGGGCGCCGAAATCGGGACCGTGTTCCAAAACGCGCGTCTCGCCGTGCACCAATCGACCGAGGGCCGCCAGACCCCCTGGGAAATCACGGCGCTGACCGAGCCCTTCGCTTTCTTCCCGGGCGATGCGGCACCCAAAGAATTGCAGCCGGAGAAATCGGAAGGCGAGTGGCGCAAGGATCTCAAGTCGCGCTCCGCGGATGAGGCCTATGACATCGTGGTGCGCGAGGACAACGTGATCGTCTACCAGCTGTTCCTTGTGCTGTTCCCCGATGCGCCCTTTGTGAATGAGATCACCATCATTCTCGACCGCCGGCTGGAGATGTTTGCCTGGTTCGACGCAGTCAGGCTGAACTCGGTGCTGGCCTACGAAGCCTTCTTGGCCCGCTATCCCAAAAGCGATCTTGCGCCGACCGCGAAACGGTTGAAGGACCGCGCCCGCTCGCTCGCCGATCAAGCCAACGCAATGCCTGACTCGGTTCGGATCGCCGAGACGCCCGAGATCAAGACAGTGATCAAGGAAGTTCCGGTCGAAAAACTCGTGACCAAGGAAGTCATCAAAGAGGTGCCGGTCGAGGTGATCAAAGAAGTGAAAGTGCCCTTCGAGGTGGTGAAAGAGGTCAAGGTCCCTGTCGAGAAGATCGTCATCAGAGAAGTTCCGGTCGAGAAGATCGTCGTCAAGGAAGTCATCAAAGAGGTGAGAGTCCCTGTCGAACGGGTCGTGATCAAAGAGGTCAAAGTTCCGGTCGAGAAGATCGTCATCAAAGAAGTGAAGGTGCCGGTGCGCATCCCCTGCAATTGCGGCGGTGGTGGTGGCGGAGACGGCGGCGACGGTGGCGGCAAAAAAGGCCACGGCGGCAAGGGCCGCGGTCACGACGAGCCTCGCTGAGAAACTCAGAAAGCCGGTGTGGGAATAGCTTCCGCACCGGCGCCTGGGTCGTGCTGGCCCCAGAAGGCAATCGTCCGCCTCAACAAAAGTGGCGGTTTGCAAGGCATCTTCAGCTATGTTGCGTTTGCCCCTTCGCGGAATATCGGGGTGTTCGTGGCCATCAACGAATTTAATGCCTCTGGTTTCGAGGCCATGGCCAAGGCGGCCAACGAGCTTATAACGGAGCTCGCCCCGCGCTAGAGCCGATCGCCCAGAAGGTGCGGACGTCTCGCACAAAGTCCTGCGTCAAAAACGGACCTCGATCGGACACAAATGCGCCACTTCGTTGCTTAGTTTAGCGTCGAAACGACAGAGGATTTCCGATCATGACACGCAACACGAAAATTGCCGCCCTTATGCTTCTGGTTGTTGCCGGAATCGCGGGCCTTATTCTCTTTGCAACGGCGCGCGGACATCATTTCCGCGACAGATTGGCCAATGCCGCTCATCACATGCGCGGCGATGATAGGGATGACGACCGAAGGGGTCGCGGCGACGGGATGGGTCGCGGCGACATGATGGATCGCGGTGACCGCATGGGCCGCGGCGACATGATGGGTGGCGGGGGCGGCATGATGGGTCGCGGCGACGGCCGCGAGTCACGCCACGCGATGGGCTCTGGATCGCCAGATCGCATGGGCGCGATGGGTGGTCATGGCGGTGGCCCCAAGGGCCATATGTGTTCGAAGACCTCAGCCAGCCTGGCTGAGCAGCTGAGCACGATGGAGACCGAACTTGGCATTCGCGCCAACCAGCTCGACGCTTGGCGCGATTTTACCGATTCGCTGCAAGCGATGCTGAAGCCGGCAGTGCCGCCCAAGCCTGCCGACACGTCGACGACTGAGACAAAGCCCGCAGCCTTCACCAGATTGCAGCATCTCGCCGACGACGCGATCGCTCGCGCCAAGAGCGCGGAGGCTTTATCCAAGGCGATCGAAACGCTCCGCTCGACCTTGACGCCCGAGCAGCTGGCCAAGGTTCAGAGCTCTGGAGGAGAAATTCGGACCGCCGGATCAAGGCCCGGGAAAATTCTTCACCAAGCGGTTTCAGGCGGCGGCATGCGCCACCATCAAGGTCCGCCGAGCGCCGCGGACGACGATGACGAAGACGACAATTCCGGCGATCAATCGGACGACAAGACCGAGGCTCCGCCGAGCCCACCGAGTCCGCCGAGTCCCCCGAGCCCGGACCAACCCGCTCCTCTATAAATTCGAGCGGCAACGCTAAAACCAAACGGCCCGCCCCTGATGGAGCGGGCCGTTGCTTTATCAGCGAACAAAGTCGACGCTCAGATGCCGACCGCGTTGGCGAACAGCTCATCGCCCCAGGCGTAGAGCGGCCGATCGAAATCCGACGCAATGTGGATCGCCTTGCCTTTGCGCTCGGTCCATTTCTTGCCGTAGGTCTCGAAGGGAAAATGCCGGATGTAATAGTCGCACGTCTCTTCCCAATGCTCGACCGACAGCGACTTACCGTAATGCTGACAATAGAGCTCGGTCTTGACCTGGCTCATGCCGCCGGGCGTTCGTCCATGACCTTCGGCGAAGCCGATCTCCGGCCGATTGCGCCACAGCATCAGAATGTCCCGCTGCTCCGGTCCGTAGAAGCGCCGGAAGTCGAGCAGCGCCAGATCTGATCGATACGGCGCATGATCGTCCGGCGTCATATACGCATCGAACAGGCGCACGCGCACCGCGTCGCAATCGTCCGTGCTCAGCCCGCTGACGAATTCGCGCAAATTTCCGGTGACGCGCTCGTCCGGATCGAAACACAGCATCCAATCGTGTGGAAGCTCTGTCCGTGCAATATCGAGCAGCAAGCCTCGATGCCGGCCTTCCGCCTGCTTCCGCGCCGCAACGTCTTGCTCCCAAGACTGATTGGCGACGATGAGAGCGACCTTGGGATGCTCGCGCAAGATTTCCACCGTCTCGTCGGTGCTCGCGTCGTCATAAGCGACGATCGCATCGACTTGCCCCGCGAGGTAGTCGAGCGTGTCGGGCAGGATCAGCGCTTCGTTGCGCATCCGCGTCATGGCGACGAGGCGATGTTTGCGCCCGAGCAAGTCGGCATTGCCGTTGATGATCTGCTCGCTATTCCGGAGTTGCCAATTGCTCTGGGTCATCATTCTCCGCGCGCTCACGCGCTCAAGCGCTCCAGCACGTCGTCCGCGATTTCGAAATTGGCATAGACATTCTGTACGTCGTCGGAATCTTCGAGCGTCTCGATCATGCGCAACAGCTTCTGCGCGCCCTCTTCCTCGACCGGCACGCCGCTCTTCGCCCGCCACAGAATGCGCTGGGCGCGCGGCTCGCCGAACTTGGCTTCGAGAGCCTTGGCGACGAGGTGCAGCTGGTCGGGATCGCAATAGACGTAATGTCCGTCCTCATCCGATTCGACATCCTCCGCGCCCGCCTCGATCGCGGCTTCGAGCATGGTGTCGGCGGTGGCCTTGTCCGCATCGAACTCGATGGCCCCGAGCCGGTCGAAATTGAACGACACCGCGCCGGTTTCGCCGAGATTGCCGCCGAACTTGCTGAAGATCGAGCGCACCTCGCTCGCGGTCCGGTTCCGATTGTCGGTCAAGGTCTCGACGATCACGCCGACCCCGCCCGCGCCGAAGCCTTCGTAGCGGACCTCCTCATAGCTCGCGCCACCCGCTTCCGCGCTCTTTTTGATGGCGCGCTCGATATTGTCCCTCGGCATGTTCTGCGCACGTGCGGTCTGGACCGCGCCCCTGAGACGCGCGTTCATGGCGGGGTCCGGCAGGCCCATTTTGGCCGCCGCGGTGATTTCGCGGGCGAGCTTGGAAAACAGCTTGGAGCGCTTCTTGTCCTGCGCCCCTTTGCGGAACTGAATATTCTTGAACTTGGAATGCCCTGCCATGTCACTTCCCGTCGATAATCCTCTCTTGCAGTCCGGGGGACTTATAGAAGCGGCACGGCCCAAAATCCATGCAATACGGCCAAATCCGCCAGTGCCTGGCGGAGCGAAAGCTGGCCATTAGGGCGTCCTTAACCCTACCGGGACGACAAGATTGGCCTGAGTGATCGGTGTTTTGTGCCCGCGTCGCCAATCAGGAGGGGGACTCATGTTGCGCCAGTCGAATGCTTCTACCCCAATGCCGTCAGGCCCCGAACGCCTGACGAAACTTTCCGACCTCTGCAGCGAGGCTGCCGGGCATGTGGCCAAGGCCCGCCTGGCTCTTGACATCGAGGACTTCGACGCCGATCAGGCACTGGCCCATCTCGACGACGCCATCGGTTGCTTGCGGCGAATCGTGTCGCATAGCAAGACCGGGCGCGAGCCTGCCATGGTGCACAAGCTCCGCAGCGCCTAACCAGGCGGCCTCACGAAACTTCAACGCCTGAAGCGCGCCCGGTAGCGTCCGACCAATCGTTGCCAGACGCTCGGCGACGACCGATGCGGACGCAACGCCTTGCGCGTGGCAGGGCGTCAGCACGGGGTTGGGCGGACATCGGCCTCGCCAAAGATCGTCGCGTAGAATGCGGGCAGCCGACCGCGACGGTCCAAATATTGAATGACGTTGTGACTCTCGCTGTCGATTTTGAGCTCGACGCAATCCGGCAGCACAGCCCTCAGCATGGCTTGCTGGGCGACATCCCGCAGATTCTTGGCGGCAAACACCGTCAGCTACCAGCGAGACGCCGTTTTTCCAAGGGTTGGAGGACGCTTTGCTTACGACTTTGCGAGCCAGAAGCTCGGCTCGGCTTGGGCGAGCTTGCCGCCGATGCGCAAAGGGGCGATGGCTCGCGCCAAGCCGGTGGCATCGTCGGTCTCGACGGCGAGGCCAGAGATCGTCGCTTCGCCGGAAGCTGGCTGAAACCGCTCGCTCGGAATTTTGCTCAAGAAGCGCTGCAACGGTTCGGTCTTCTCCATGCCGAGCACCGAATCGTAATCGCCGCACATTCCCGCATCGCTGATATAGGCGGTCCCTAGCGGCAGAATCTGCTCGTCCGCGGTCGGCACATGCGTGTGCGTTCCGATCACCGCGCTGGCGCGGCCGTCGACAAAATGGCCCATCGCTTGTTTCTCGCTGGTCGCCTCGGCATGAAAGTCGATGAGGATCGCGTCGGCGCCGGTTTTCAGCGGGCAAGCTTCGAGC
This sequence comes from uncultured Alphaproteobacteria bacterium, assembly GCA_963764005.1. Classification (GTDB taxonomy): domain Bacteria; phylum Pseudomonadota; class Alphaproteobacteria; order Rhizobiales; family Methyloligellaceae; genus Methyloceanibacter. Next base: position 43,943 of record CAVXQX010000006.1, read on the forward strand.
TCGCGCTCGACCGCGCGGAACGGGCAATCGATATCCGCCATGAACACGCGGCCCATCGCGTTCATGACCAGCACCTCGCCGCCATTCGCAGCCTTGAACAGTCCGGCGCCCCTGCCCGGTGCACCGCTCGGAAAATTGAGCGGCCGCAGCAGCCGGTCATGACGCTCGATGAACACCAGCGTCTCGCGCTGGTCCCAGACATGATTGCCCGTCGTCACCACATCGGCGCCGGCATCGAGCAACTCGGTCAAGATTTGTTCGGAGATGCCGAAACCCCCGGCGGCGTTCTCGCCATTGACGACGACGAAATCGAGGGAATAGCGGTCGCGTAATCCGGGGAGCGCGCGGGTCACCGCATTCCGGCCCGACCGTCCCACTACGTCACCGAGAAACAAAATTCGCATGCTTCAAGTCTTACTCGGAAAATCTTTATGAGCGCCTCACAACAATAAGGGCCGGCGCGGAAGCCGGCCCTTGATGCAAAAGGCGAGGCCACGATGGCCGTCGGAGCGTGGATCCCTGGTTTACCCTACTATGGTAGGTGGGCGCCAAGTGACGAAGACCAAGGTCCCCGTCAGGGTCAGCTCCCTTAGGATCTTATAGGGCCCGGGGAAAGTGCCCCTAACGCACCTCGCAGCCCGCCGAATGTCACTATAGAGCCGCCAAGGCGGCCGTCCTAAGCAATTCGCTTCAGCGACGTGCAGGCGCAGCCCCGTGATGTCTGGCGCCGCCGGCGAGCCGCTCGTTCAAAGATTCCAGACGGTCCGAGGCGGTGCCGATCGCGGTCGCGGCCATATCCTCTGCGACAGTTCGGTCGCGGCGAAGCTCGACATTCGCGGTCTTGAGCTCCTGGACTTGCCGCTTGAGCTCGGAAAGCTCGTCTGTGACCATCAGCGCCGCCATCAATATGAGACGGTCATCGCCGACTTGGCCGAACTTCTTTTTCATCGTCTCGACATGACCGCCGAAATATTCGGCGAGCGCGATGAGATGGGCTTCTTCGCCTTCGCCGCATTCGAGCCGATAGGTGCGCCCGTTGAGCGTGATTGTGACGTCACCCATGGCGCCCTCCTCTAAAGTTCGAGCCCCGCCGAACCGCGGGCCGGCGAAATCGTCTTCAATGTTCCGGTCAGCGCCTCGAGCCTATCGGAAACTTCGTCATTTGCCGCTTCGAGGCGCCGCGCGCGGCCGCGCTCATCTTCGAGCTCCTGCGACAGCCGATCGCGCTCGCTTGTCAGCGTCCGAACTTGCTCCCGCAAGGCGGCTACCGATTGAATGTCTTCGAGAAATTCGTTGAGGGATTTGGCGAGCGATTCGACAGCCGCGTCTAGTCGCGTCGCTGCCTGCTGAACAGCATCGGACTGGCCCATCCCTCACCTCGGTCACGCAAAACGCCAAATCGCCCCGGCAAATGCCGCCACCCACGACTCGGCTATCAATGACAATGTGGTGACAAATCGCTCGATGTTCAACAACTCTCTTCTAGTCTTTTGCGTTCAATGACTTCGTTGACATAAAAAACGCCTGCTGCTTTGAGACGGGCACGAATTAACGCGGCTTCAATGAAAGACATGGTGGAGAACGGAACCAGAATGACCGCCGCCACCGATGCTAACTGCGAGCTCTACCTCAAGCTTCCGCCCTTTTTGTCGCGCGAGGCTAAGGCGGCGTTCGAGCAAACCATCGCCAGCGCCGATGTTGCATGCGTCTTGCTTGCGGTTGGTGATGCGCCGCCGGACTTGGCTCAAGCGACTGAAATTGTGCGACGCACGCAACAGCATGGCATCGCAGTGCTGGTGGAAAATGATTCAGAGCTTGCGTTGTCGCTCGGCGCCGACGGCCTGCACCTTGGCGATGCAGACGAGCGCAGCTACGGGCAAGCCCGCGCCCGCCTCGGTAATGCCGCGATCCTGGGCGTAAATTGCGGCGACAACCGCCACCTCGCCATGACTCTCGCCGAAATGGGTGCCGATTACATCGCCTTTGGAGGAGCGCCGCTCGAAAGCGAGCAACGCGCCGAGCTAATTGCTTGGTGGAGCGAGATCTTCCAGGTGCCTTGCGTTGCCCTCGACGTCGACGATGCGGGCGAGGCAGCGCGTCTGGCGGAATTGGGCGCGGATTTCGTTGTCCCGTCCGCAAGCCTCTGGCTCGCCGAAGACGCCGCCTCGAAACTCTCGGAAATCGCCACGTCGATCACGCAAGCCAGGAGCGCGGCGTGAGGAGCGGAAATGCGCAACGCGCGATCTTTGGCCTAGCGGTCGCGCTTGTGCTTGCCTCGTCGCCGGCCTGGCCCGAGGAGAGCGCGTCCTACAATGCCTATTTCCAGGGAAAGTACCTCACCGCGCTGCAGCTCGCGGAACAAGAGGCGCAAGCCGGCTCCAAAGAAGCCTACACTTTGATGGGCGAGATCTATTCCGAAGGTCTCGGCGTCGCGCAGGATTTCAGCAAAGCCGCCGAGGCCTATACCAAGGCCGCCGCGCTTGGCGACGCCAACGCCCAGTTCTCGCTTGGCACGTTCGCGGCTGAGGGGCGCGGCGTGCCGAAGGATTTGAGCAAGGCGGCCGATCTGTTCGAGCAAGCCGCCAAGAACGGCAACCCGGCGGCGCAATATAATCTCGCGCTGGTCTATCTCAACGGCAAAGGCCGCCCCGCCGACGAGGCCAAGGCGGTCGAATGGATGCAGAAGGCCGCCGAGCAGGGCAATCCTACGGCCGAATACGACCTTGGCGCCTTTTATCAATTCGGCCGTGGTGTTCCGGTGGACAAGGCCAAGTCCGCGGAATGGACGGGAAAGGCCGCCGAGGCCGGCTTGCCCGAAGCTGAAGTCGAATACGGGGTGATGCTGTTCAAGGGCGAAGGCATCGCCGTCGACGAGCAGCGCGCGGCGAAATTTTTCCGCCAATCGGCGGAAGCCGGCAATCCGGTCGGCCAGAACCGGCTTGCACGTCTCTATGCCAATGGTGTGGTCGTCTCAGCCGACCCCGTTCAAGCCGCTAAGTGGCATCTCCTCGCGCGAGAGGCCGGCGTCAGCGATTTCAACCTCGATCTCCTGCTCGCCAAACTCTCCAAGGACGAACGCGCGGCCGCGGAAAAGGCCGCCGAGCAATGGCGCGAAGGCGCGAGCAATTAGTCGGATTGCGGTCCTGGCCTCTGCCCCTGGCACCTTGACAGTCATGGGCGCACACGTCCAAAACTCGCCCCACGCCAAATTCCTCGAAAATCAAGGCATTCCATGAAAATCAACGGCAACGAGATCAGGCCCGGCAACGTCATCGAGCATAAGGGCTCGCTCTGGGTCGCCGTGAAGACGCAAGCCGTCAAGCCGGGCAAGGGTCCGGCTTACGCCCAAGTCGAGCTCAAGAACGCGATCGACGGCACCAAGCTCAACGAACGCTTCCGCTCCTCCGAGACGGTAGAGCGCGTCAGGCTCGAACAGAAGGACTACCAGTTCCTGTTCGCCGAAGGCGACATGCTCACCTTCATGGACACCGACACCTACGATCAGATCCAGATCGCCCGCGATTTCCTCGAAGAGCGCGCGGCCTTCCTGCAAGACGGCATGATGGTGACGGTGGAGAGCCACGAGGGACGTCCCATCAACGTCTCGCTTCCCGATCAGGTCACCCTCGAAGTGGTCGAGGCCGATCCCGTGGTGAGGGGTCAGACCGCCGCCTCGTCCTATAAGCCAGCCAAGCTCGATAACGGCGTCCGCATTCTCGTGCCCCCCTTCATCGAGGCCGGCACCCGCGTTGTCGTCGATACCAACGAACTCACTTACGTGCGCCGCGCCGAATAGCGGCCTGTCATTTCCCGCCCATGCGGGCACCACAAGAAAGTCGTAACGGATGCCCGCTTCAGCGCTGATGAACGTGATGCTCGGGGCCGCGCGCAAAGCGGGCCGCAGCCTCGCGCGCGATTTCGGCGAGGTCGCGCAGTTGCAAGTCTCGATCAAAGGTCCCGCCAATTTTGTCACCGCCGCCGACCATCGCGCCGAGGAGATTATTTTTAACGAGCTTTCCCGCGCCAGGCCCGGTTATGGCTTCCTCATGGAGGAACGCGGCGAGGTAAAGGGCGCGGATGCTACCCACCGCTTCATCGTCGATCCGCTCGACGGCACCACCAATTTCCTGCACGGCATTCCGCTCTTTGCCATCTCGATCGCGCTCGAGCGCGAGGGTGAGCTGGTCGCCGGCCTGATCTACTGTCCCGCCAGCAACGAGACCTTCACCGCCGAGAAGGGCAAGGGCGCGCACCTCAACGACCGCCGCATCAGAGTGGCGGCACGGACCGACATCTCGGATTGCGTCATCGTCACCGGCGCCCCGCATCGCGGCAAGCCCGACCATGACGGTTTTCTCGATGAAGCCCGCGCGGTGATGGCCGTAAGCTCCGGCCTCAGGCGCACCGGCGCCGCCGCACTCGACCTCGCCTGGATCGCGGCGGGGCGCTTCGACGGCTATTGGGAGCGCAATCTGAAGCCCTGGGATCTTGCCGCCGGCATCGTCGTCGTGAGAGAGGCGGGTGGCTACGTCACCGATGCGAGCGGCCACGAGCGGGTTTTGGGCGATGGCAGCGTGGTTGCCGGTAATGAGGCGATCCATCGCCAGCTGTTGAAGTTGATCAAGCCCGCCGCAAAGTCACCCTGACATTGCCAGGAAGAGTCCCCGTAGCCACGGCAGCGCGGACTCTATATCTTCGCCTCGCGCCGCAACTTCCGTGTGCACTGCCCTGAGGTTGCCGTTTTGCCCGTCATAGTATTCGGCTAATCTCTGGCCGACTCTTTTGCCTCGCAACGAGACAATAGGACTTCGCTCATGGCAGCAGCAACGGCAGCCACACCGGCCGACTACAAGGCCAAGCTCACCAAGCCGCAAGTCTTTCTCTGGCGCATGACGCTGTTCCTGATTCTGGCGGCCCTCCTCGCCGTCGTCGTCGACGGTCAAACGCAGCAGCTGCGCAACAGCTTCCTCGCCAATCCGGGGCTTAACGCGCTCATCATCGGCGTGCTTCTCGTCGGCATCGTCTATTCCTTCCGGCAGGTCTTGCGGCTCTATCCCGAGATCCGCTGGGTCAATAATTTCCGCATCTCCGATCCCGGCATCACCGTCGACAAGCCGCCGGTGTTGCTCGCGCCGATGGCCACCATGCTGCGCGACCGCACCGGCCATCTGGCGCTGCATACCGGCGCCATGCGCTCGCTGCTCGATTCGGTGGCCTCGCGGCTCGACGAGCAACGCGAAACGACCCGCTACCTGGTCGGCCTTCTGGTCTTCCTCGGCCTGCTCGGCACGTTTTGGGGCTTGCTACAGACCGTAAGTTCGGTGGGCTCGGCCATCGGCGCGCTCGATACCAATGGCGGCGAGAGCACCATGCTGTTCGACCAGCTGAAGGAAGGACTGGCTGCGCCGTTGAAGGGCATGGGCACTGCCTTCTCCTGCTCGATGTTCGGCCTCGCCGGCTCGCTGATCTTGGGCTTTCTCGATCTGCAGGCCGGCCACGCCCAAAGCCGTTTCTACAATGAGCTGGAAGATTGGCTCTCCGGCATCACCGAACTCCAATCGGCGGAAGGCGCATCCACGACCGGCATGCCGCCGCAGCTCCGCTTTGCGCTACTCGACATGCAGCGCTCGCTGACGGATTTGAGCGAGAAGGTCGACACCCGCGTGCTCAACGACAATACCGGCACCGCGGTCAAGGATCTGGCGCAAGGCGTGGACAAACTGATCCGCCAGATGCGCGCCGAGCAGAAGGTCGTGCGCGAATGGGCCGACGAGCAAGCGCAGCACCAGCATGAGCTGGCCAGCGTGCTCCGGCAGATCACCGACAAGGCGAAATTGCCGGCGCGCGAGGAGCGCAGCTAGCAATGGCTCTCAGTCGCGCCCGCCGCCGGCCCCAGGCCGCGAATTATTGGCCGGGCTTCGTCGACATGCTCTCCACCCTGCTCCTGGTGGTGACCTTCCTGATGTCGCTGTTCATGCTCTCCAGCTATTTCATCACCCAGCAGACCAGCGGCAAGGACACCATGCTGTCGCGGCTGAACCGCCAGCTGTCGCAGCTGACCGAGCTGCTCGCCCTGGAGCGCTCCAAGAAGGAATCCGTGGAGGACAGTCTCGCGGCGTTGCAGGCGACGCTTGTCGACAAAGAGAAGGAGAATTCCCGCCTCACCGGCATGATGGGCGAGCAAGGCGGCAAGACCGAGAATGCCGAGACCAAGGCGACCCAGCTTGGCGGCGAACTCGATCAGCAGAAGCAGATCACCAATGACGCGCTGGCCAAGGTCGAGATCCTGAACCAGCAGCTCGCGGCCTTGCGGCTTCAGCTCGCGTCCTTGCAAGAGGCGCTCGATGCATCCGAGGCGAAGGACAAGGATAGTCAAGACAGGATCGCCGATCTCGGCCAGAGGCTGAACGTAGCCTTGGCCAAGAAGGTGCAGGAGCTCGCCCGCTACCGCTCGGATTTCTTCGGCAAGCTCAAAGAAGCGCTCGGCAGTCGGGCCGACTTCCAGGTGGTCGGCGACCGCTTCGTGTTTCCGTCCGACGTTCTGTTCGATTCAGGCTCGGCGGTGCTAAAATCCGAAGCGACCGATCAGCTCGACAAGCTTGCCGCCGCCTTGAAGGCGCTCGAGACCAAGATCCCGCCGGATATTGGCTGGGTGATGCGCATCGACGGCCACACCGACATCCACCCGATCTCTACCCCGGAATTTCCCTCCAATTGGGAGCTGTCCGCGGCGCGCGCCATCTCGGTCGTGCGCTATTTGATGGGACAGGGCGTGCCCGCCAACCGGCTGGTCGCGGCGGGCTTCGGCGAGTTCCAGCCGATCGATTCCGGCGATTCCGACGACGCCTTCGCCAAGAACCGCCGCATCGAGCTGAAACTCACCGAGCGGTAGTCTCACCTAATTCTGCGCCACCGGTGCCGCGACATTGACGATCTGCACGCGGCGGTTCTCGCCCGAGAACGGGCTATACGGATTCTTCAGCTGCTCCTCGCCGAAGCCGAGCGTGATCAGGCTCTCCGGCTCGATATGAAAATTGGAGACGAGGAACCGCTTCACGGCTTCCGCCCGCGCATTCGACAGTTCGAGATTATAACCGTCGGAGCCGCGTGCGTCGGTGTGGCCCGCGATCAGGAACGAACTTCCTCTCAAGCTCGGGATCGGACAGCGCCTGGCCGAGCGTGATCAGCTTCGGTAGCGCCTGCGGCAGCAGCGCCGCCGAATCGTAAGCGAAGAACACTTCGACATCGATCGAGGGCAGATCGTCGTGCCGCACCACCTCGATCACCTTCTTGCGCTCTTCGACCGTGATCCGCCGCGCATCGCGGCTCAAATGGCGGAGCTCATGCGCGAATTGATGATGCGAGGGGGAAGACGCGGAAGGCGCCGACTGCACACTGGCCGACGGAGCGCTACCAACGGGCGGCGCTGCCTTCTCGGCCGCTTGCGCTTTCAATCTGAAGCTCGGCTTGGCTTTCAGCGACTTGACCATCTGGTCCTTGCTCAGGTCCTCGGCGAAGGCGCTTTGCACGCCGAGTCCTGCGAACGCGCAGAGCACGACGCCAAAAATAATCTTACGGGAAGCTGTCATGGGGGAATCTCCTCTATTCGACCTTTCGTCTCTGCTGCTCTCGGCGCCGCGCCCTGCCCCCAGTCAGGGACGCCGCGCCACATAAATCTCTACTGCTTCGGCGGTGCGTCCTCGCCTTCGCCTTCCGGCGGCGGCGCATCTTCCGCGCCGGCACCTTCGTCAGCCGGCTCGTCCTTAGCCTTGGGTTTCGCGGGCTCCGCATCCGGCGCTTGCGCCTTGGCGGCAACATCCTTGCTCGCCATGTTGACGACCTGCACGCGACGGTTCTCGCCGGCCTCGGGATCTTCCGGGTTCTTCAGCTGCTCTTCGCCAAACCCGACCGCGACCAACTGATCCGGCGCAAGATGATATTTTTTGATCAGGAATTCGCGGACCGAACGAGCGCGCGCATTGGAAAGGCCGAGATTATAGTCGGCACTGCCATGCGCATCGGTGTGGCCGGCGACCATGAACACCGAGCCTTTGAGCTTGTCGCTGTTCAAGGCCTCGCCAAGCTTCTCCAGGATCGGCAATGCCTCGCCGGTGATGGCGGCGGAGTCGTAATCGAAAAACACCTCGAGATCGATGGCCGGGAGGTCGTTCTCCTTGACCACGTCGGCGATCTCTTTTCGCTCTTCCACCGTGATTTGGCGGGTCTTGATGCCGCGCAATTTACCGACGAGCTCTTCCTGCTTCTTCTCCCGCTGCGCCTGGCCCGGGTCGAAGGAGCGGAATTTCGCCTTTCCTTGTAAGGAGTTGATGATCTGCGCGGCGGACGGGTCCTCGGCCTTGGCCGGAACGGTCGCCAGCATCAGGAGCGACGACATCAGCGCCGCGCTAAACATAACACCTGTAACTCTCATGGCCCCTCTCCTCGACTTTGAATTCGGCTAGCTCGCAACAAAGCAAAGTCTAGCTGAACCGAAGCTGAACGTCAGGGCCAGGAAACAGCAGGAAATCGGGGGTATTATTCGGCGGCGTCCGGAGCGAATTGCAGTTCCGCCAGCCGCTGATAAAGGCCGCCTTTGCCGAGCAGGCTCCGATGCGTGCCTTCTTCCACCAGCCGCCCCTGATCGAGCACCAGGATACGGTCGGCCTCCGTCACCGTCGACAGCCGGTGGGCAATAACCAGAGTGGTGCGGCCTTTCATGATGCCGTCGAGCGCGCGCTGCACCAGCGTCTCGCTTTCCGCATCGAGCGCGCTGGTCGCCTCGTCGAGCAGGAGGATCGGCGCGTTTCGCAACACGGCCCGCGCAATGGCGATCCGCTGACGCTGACCTGCCGACAAAGTGACGCCACGTTCGCCGAGCATGGTGGCGTAGCCCAGCGGTAACGCGGCAATGAAATCGTGCGCGAACGCCGCGCGAGCCGCCTCTTCAATTTCGTCCTTGGTCGCAGCTGCCGCGCCATAGGCGATATTGGCGGCAACGGTGTCGGCAAACAGCTCGGTCTCTTGCGGCACGATGGCGAAGCGCGAGCGCAGCTCGGTGAGATCGGCCTCGCTCACTCTCACGCCATCGACGGCGACATCGCCGGAATCGACGTCGTAGAAGCGAAGCAGCAGCGCGAAGATGGTGGTCTTGCCCGCCCCGGACGGCCCAACGATCGCAACCCTCTCGCCCGGCGCGGCATGGAAGCTCACGCCTTTCAGCGCGCTCGTCTCTTGCCTGAGCGGATATGAGAACACCACATCCTTGAATGTGATCTCGCCGCGCGGCGGCGTCGGCAATTTCTTGGGATGGGCCGGCGATTTGATTTTGGTCTCGATCGAGAGCAATTCCGCCAGGCGTTCAGCGGCGCCCGCGGCTTGGCTGACCTCGCCCCAAACCTCGCTGAGCTCGCCGACGGCAGCCGCCGCGAGCAGCGCATAGAGCACGAACTGGCCGAGCCGTCCTCCGGTCATGTTTCCCGACAGCACGTCTTGCGCGCCATACCACAGCACACCGACCACGCTCGCCACGACGAGGAAGATGGCAATGCCGGTCAATCCGGCGCGCGCTTTGGCGCGTGCATCCGCTGCGGCGAAGGACCGCTCGACCGCGTCACCGAAACGTTTGGTCACGGCGCCTTCTTGCGTAAAGGCCTGCAAGCACGCGCAATTGGCCGAGGCTCTCGGACGCAAAGGCCGACGCATTGGCCAGCGTATCTTGCGCCTCGCGCGACAGAGCCCGCACCGCGCGGCCATAGGCCACCAGCGGCAACACGATGACCGGAATGGCGATCAGAACCGCGAGCGACAATTTCGGGCTCGTCACCACCATGAGGCTGCAAGCGCCGATCAGAATGAGAAAATTGCGTAAGGCTTGCGAGATCACCGTGCCGGCCGCGGCCTTGACTTGCGTCGTGTCGGCGGTGAGCCGCGACATCACCTCGCCGGAATGCGCCGTCTCGTAGAATGCGGGGCTCAAGCCGGTGAGATGCTTGAACACATCGCGGCGCATATCGGCGACGACGCGCTCGCCGAGCCAGTTGACGCAATAGAACCGCGCCGCGCTGGCCAGCGCTAAAATGAGACCCACGCCCACCAGCGTGGCGAAATATTTGTCGACGAGATCGGGCTCGATGCCGGAGAAGCCGAGATCGATCATGCGCCGGACGGCGAGCGGGATGGCGAGCGTGGCGGCGGCGGAGACGAGGAGCGCCAGCAGCGCGGCAGCGAGCATACGCTTTGTGGCGCGCCAGATATGGCTTCAGCGCGAACAGCGGCTTCAGCGAAGGGCGCGGGCCCTTTGCATTGGCGCGCTTCTCCCCCTCGACATCGAGGCCATTCGGCTTTGAACTCTGAAGCTGCACTTTGTCCTGGCCCAGCGTAAGAAGGGGCGGACTTTACGGGGATGAAGGGCCCACGGGAAGGCCTAGGCCTTGCGCCTTTCCGGCGCAGCCTTGTGCCCTGCCCGAACTTCCGTTATAGGCTGGCGCAAAGTCATCCTCCCCACTTCCAAGCGAGCTTTTGCCATGAAAAAGGACATTCATCCCAAGTATCACCAGATCAAAGTGGTGATGACCGACGGCACCGAGTTTACCACTTTCTCGACCTACGGTTCCGAGGGCGACACGCTCAAGCTCGATATCGACCCGAAGACCCATCCGGCATGGACCGGCGGCGGCCAGCATCTGACCGACCGTGGCGGGCGCCTGAGCCGCTTCAAGCGGAAATATGAAGGCTTTTTGAAATAGGGCTAGGCCTATTCGGGCTTCGCGCCGAAAGCCGCCTCTAGCCGCGACATCTGGTTTTGCAGCGGATTGCCCGTGCCCGCGCGCGACTGCCATGCGGTTCAGCCCGAGCATCTCGTCGAGCCTCACCACGCGATCCTGCAATTTCAGGCTTTGCGCGATCAGATCGCGCAATTTCGGCGGCAGCGCCGATACATCCCGGCTCGGCTTTTCGGCCCCTGGCGCCGGCAATTTGATCTTCCGCTGCTCGTCGAGGGCCTGTTCCGGGGTGAGTTCGCCTTCGCTCACCGCGCGGCGGATCAAAAGCCAGGACGCAAGCTGCATCAGCCGCGTCGTCAGCCGCATGCTCTCCGTGGCGTAAGCCAGCGAATGCGGCGGCTTCAATCTCCGCGCTTCTTTGCGGCCTTCGCCATCGAGATAGGTCGCGGCCGCCTCGACCAGCGCCATGCCTTCCCGAAACACCAGCCTGAATTGATCGGAACGCGCGAATTTCGCTCCGAAGGACACCGTGACCGCGTCACGACTCCCGCTGTTTGATCTGCCGACCATGACCGCCGCCCCCTCTACGCCGTACCCCGAGAGGCATATTACGACAATTAGAGGAAAGGTCAGCCGTTTCTGCAGCCAAATGGTTAACGGCGAGGCCCTCCACCAAAAATCGGGGAGCGCTGCGGCCAAAAAAAGAGCCGCCTTAAGGCGGCTCAGGAAAGTTAACAGGGAGGCGTCAAAACCGAGTGGATGTGGCCACTCGATCCAGAGGACTGGATGACTGTGAAGCTAGCGGGAAACCCCTAACAACGGATTAATGCTAAGCCTCAATTTACCAATAGGATCGCGTTAACGAATGGCGTCGGCGCTAGCGTTTGAAGATGGATTCCGCGGCGCTCTTCGAGGATTGCTTCACCGCGAGTTGAGTCTCGACGCGCGCGATTTCCTCTTTCAAAGTGTCGATCAGTGCGGCGAGCTCGCCGACCGAGAGCTTGGCGAGATCCTGGCCGAGCTCATAGGCCTTCGCCTTCTTCTTCGGCTCGAGATCCTCGATGTCCATTGCTCTTCCCTTTGTCGGCGAAGCATCTTAGCACCTTGACCAAACCGACCCAACGCCGCCTGAGAGACAAATTCCAATGTTGCCAGAGACCATGATCGCGATCGAGGCGCGAGCGCCGGGCGGACCAGAAATGCTCGTCCCTGTAACCCGGCCGGTGCCCGCAGCCAGGAGCCGGCGAGGTCCTGATCGAGGTCGAAGCCGCCGGCATCAACCGGCCCGACGTGCTGCAGCGCCAAGGTCTCTATCCTCCGCCTAAAGGCGCCTCCGATCTGCTCGGCCTCGAAGTCGCGGGCACCGTTGCGGCGCTTGGACCTGGCACGACACGGTTCAAGCTCGGCGACAAGGTTTGCGCGCTGGTGAATGGCGGCGGCTATGCCGGCTTCGCATTGGCGCCCGAAACCGCCACGCTGCCTGCCCCGAAAGGCCTTTCGATGATCGAAGCGGCAGCTCTGCCCGAAACCGTCTTCACCGTCTGGAACAACGTGTTCGAGCGCGGGCAACTGAAGCGCGGCGACTGGCTCTTGATCCATGGCGGCGCGAGCGGCATCGGCACCACGGCAATTCAGATGGCAGTCGCCTTCGGCGCGCGCGTGATCGTCACGGTCGGCAGCGCGGAGAAGGCAAAGGCTTGCCTGGACCTCGGCGCCACGCGGGCGATCAACTACCACGGGGAAGATTTCGTCGAGGCGGTGCGCGAGACGACGCAAGGTCATGGCGCCGACGTCATTCTCGACATGGTGGGCGGCGACTATATCGAGCGCAATTTGAAGTCCGCCGCGCTGGAAGGCCGCATCGTGCAGATCGCGTTTCTCAAAGGCTCCAAAGTCGAGCTCGATCTGATGCGGCTGATGATGCGGCGCCTGACGCTGACCGGCTCGACGCTCCGCGCGCAAAGCACTGAGGCCAAAGCGCGCATGGCAAGAGCGATCGAGGAATTGATCTGGCCGCTGATCGAAGCCGGCAAGGTTAAACCCGTGATCGATTCGACCTTCCCGCTTAACGATGCCGCTTCCGCCCATGCCCGCATCGACGATCCGGCCCATATTGGTAAGATCGTGCTGGTAGCCTGACCGAAGCATTTGCCTAATCAGGCCTCAGCCCCTATATAGACGCCATTCCCCTTCATGTTCATCGCATAGGCTCTCGCGCCGGAAGGGGGCGGGAGCTTCGCTTCTTTTAAGGCTGGAAAACCATGGAACGTACCCCTTTGATGCCCAAGGCGACCGCCGTTTGGCTGGTCGACAACACCTCGCTCACTTTCGAGCAGATCGCCGAGTTTTGCGGCCTGCACGTGCTCGAAGTGAAGGGCATCGCCGATGGCGACGTGGCTCATGGCATCAAGGGCATGGACCCGATTTCTTCCGGTCAGCTCACCCGCGACGAGATTGCCAAGGCCGAGGAAGACACCTCCCACAGGCTGAAGCTCGCCGAAGCCAAGGTCGAAGTGCCTGAGGTGAAGACCAAGCGCGGCCCGCGTTACACCCCGGTATCGCGCCGTCAGGATCGCCCGAACGCCATTCTTTGGCTGCTGCGCAACCATCCGGAGCTCAAGGATTCGCAGATCATGCGGCTGGTCGGCACCACCAAGCCGACCATCATCGCCATTCGCGACCGCACCCATTGGAACTCTCCCGGCCTGATCGCCCAAGATCCGGTGACGCTCGGTCTGTGCAGCCAGACCGATCTCGATGCCGAGGTCAAGAAGGCGGCGAAGCGTCTCGAGAAGAAGGACACTGGCGCCGAACCGGCCAAGGGTGGCACACTGGTCCCCGCGGAAGAAACCATCGCGGTGGTCGAAGTCGAAGCGCCTGTCGAGCGCGAAGCGCCGATGGTGACCGCTTTGCGTCAAGAGGCCCGCGTCGCCATGACCGCCCCCGACGAGGAGGAAGAGGTCCCCGACGCCAACTCGGTGTTCGCCAAACTGAAGGACCTCCACCGCGAATAGGGCTGCTCCTGCGCCCTCGCGGAATTTGACCAAGATCAAAGCACTGGCGCCCGCTTTGCCAATGATTGCCCCTCTATTCGAGCTGAAGGGGAATGATCATGAGTGCAGGCGAAATTAGCTTTCTGGTTCTGATCCTTGGCGCGACCGTCATTTTTGCGGTTACGCTGGCCTATTATTCGAGGGGTTAGAACGGGGCGCAAATCTTCGCCGCAGGCCCCTCAATTGCCGTTTGTATGTGCAAGGCAATTGATCCCAAGGCTTAAGCCCCGCTAGGCTGCGTCAAGGCAGCGCATCTAGGGGGCGGTCTGTGGTCAACGCGTACGACGTCAATCTCGGCAAGACCGAAGCCAACTACCAGCCCCTGACGCCGCTCGTTTTTCTCGAGCGCTCGGCGCATGTCTTTCCGGACCATCTGGCCATCATTCACGGCAGCCGCCGCTATTCCTACGCCGAGTTCTACGCGCGGGCGCGGCGGCTCGCCTCGGTGCTCGCCGCCTGGGACGTCGGTGTGGGCGACACTGTCTCGGTGATGCTGGCCAACACGCCGCCAATGTTGGAGGCGCATTACGGCGTGCCGATGCTTGGCGCCGTGCTGCATTCGATCAATACCCGTCTCGACGCCGACGCGATCGCCTTCATGCTCGACCACGCCGAGACCAAGGTTCTGATCGCCGATACCGAGTTTACCCCCACCCTCAAAGCCGCGCTGGTGCTTGCCAAGGCAAAGCCTCTGATCGTCAACTATCGCGATCTCGAATGCGGCGTCGAAGGCGAGCGCCTCGGTGAGATCGACTATGAGGAGTTCTTGGAGTCTGGCGATCCTGACTTCGTCTGGACGATGCCTTCGGACGAATGGAACGCCATCTCGCTCAACTATACGAGCGGCACCACCGGCAATCCCAAAGGCGTGGTCTACACACATCGCGGCGCCGCTCTGATGTGTTACGCCAACGCGCTCGCGACAGGCATGACGCAGCATCCGGTCTATCTCTGGACGCTGCCGATGTTTCATTGCAACGGCTGGTGCTTTCCCTGGTCGATCTCCGCGGTCGCCGGCACCCATGTCTGTCTCCGCTTAGTGCGGGCGAAAGCCATTTACGACGCCATCGCCGATCATCGGGTGACCCATCTCTCCGGCGCGCCCTTCGTCATGGCCTGCCTGCTCAACGCCACCGAGGAGGACAAGCGTCCCTTCGATCATCGCGTCGCCTTCAATCATGCCGCCGCCCCTCCCCCCGCCGCCGTGCTCGCCAAGATGGACGATGCCGGCTTCGAGCTGACGCATCTTTATGGGCTGACCGAAACCTATGGGCCCGCCACCATCAACGAATGGCACGACGAATGGGACGATCTTCCGCGCGAGGAGAGGCTCGCCAAGCGCATCCGCCAGGGCGTGTGCTACGTCGCGCTCGAAGGCTTGACCGTGATGGACCCCGAAACCATGGAGGTCGTGCCCGCCGACGGCGAGACGCTCGGCGAAGTGATGTTCCGCGGCAATATCGTGATGAAGGGTTATCTCAAAAATAAGAAGGCCACGGAAGAGGCCTTCGCCGGCGGCTGGTTTCATTCCGGCGATCTCGGCGTGCTGCATCCCGACGGCTATATCCAGCTGAAGGACCGCTCCAAGGACATCATCATCTCGGGCGGCGAGAACATCTCCTCGATCGAGGTCGAGGAGGTGCTCTACAAACATCCCGCGGTCGCGTCAGCCGCCGTCGTCGCCAAGCACGACGATAAATGGGGCGAGACGCCTTGCGCCTTCATCGAGCTCAGGCCCGATGCCACGGCCACCGCGGACGAGATCATCGCCTGGTGCAAGGAGAGGTTAGCGCGCTACAAATGCCCGCGCCATGTCGTGTTCACCGACATCCCCAAAACCTCGACCGGCAAGATCCAGAAATTCAAGCTGCGCGAGTTGGCGGATAAGGTTTGAGCGCCCGAGCTGGTGGCTCGTCATGCCCGCGGCCCCGTCCGGCAATCCACGAGTTGTCGTAACAAAAAGCCGTTGATGGCCGCGACAAGCGCGGCCATGACTGGAGCGATTGGATGCTTGGAGCACGCATAAGGGGGAATCAGCCATTACGCTCGACACCAACTTCAAGGACATTGCCGACACCGTCGCCTTGTTCATTCAGGCGGCGCGCCGTGCTGGTCGTCACCTTCGGCGCGGTGCAGGCGATATCCCATGTCGCAATCGCTATTTGGGAAGGCGAAGCCAACTCGCCGCGCGGCCGCGAAATCTGGCTCCGCTTCGCCACCTGGATCTTGCTCGCGCTGGAATTTGCCCTTGCCGCCGATCTGGTGCGCACCGCCGTGGCGCCCACTTGGGACGACATCTCCAAGCTCGCCGTGATCGCCACCATCCGCACCATGCTCAATTATTTTCTCGCCAAGGACATCGCCTCGTTCGACCAGGCTAGAGGCGTGAAATCTCGGGCGAAATAGCCGTTATCGACGACCCCTATTCGTTGGACGCCCCACCAGGAATATGATTGAGTCCACTGGGCCCGCTGCTTTGGCAGCGCGCCGGTGCGCGGGTTTTGGGGGCTTCGTAAAAATTGTAACGCCATCGACCTCGCAATCGAGGTCGAAAGCCGCGCTCCCAGAACGTGGGCATCCTCTGAGGTGGGGACCCATAATGCTGAATAAGGCACCGAGCCGGCGCTTTCAGCTCATCCTGATCAAGCCGTCGCATTACGACGATGACGGCTATGTCGTGCAATGGTTGCGCTCGACCATGCCGTCGAACTCGCTGGCTGCGGTCTATGCGCTCGCCACCGATGCCGGGGAGCGCCGCATCTTGGGCGACGACGTCGCCATCGACGTCACCGCGATCGACGAGACCAATACCCGCGTCAAGACGGCCGAGATCATCAAGCGATTCAAGGCCCACGGCTATTTCGGCCTGGTCGGCATCATCGGCGCGCAGTCGAATGAATTCCCCCGTACCATCGATATCTGCCGGCCGCTGCGCCAGGCCGGCATTCCCGTCGTCATCGGCGGCTTCCATGTCTCGGGCTGTCTCGCCATGCTTCCGGAGATTCCGGACGACATCAAGGAAGCGCAAAGCCTCGGCATCTCGATCTTCGCCGGCGAAGCCGAAGGCAGGCTCGACGAGGTTTTGATCGACGCGAGCCGCGGCACGCTTCGCCCGCTTTACAATTATATGAAGGACTTGCCGGATATCGGCTCGGTCGCGGCGCCGCCATTTCTTCCCGCCGACTTCGTCAAATATACCGTCGGCAATGTCACCAGTTTCGATGCCGGCCGCGGTTGTCCCTTCCAATGCTCCTTCTGCACCATCATCAACGTGCAAGGCCGCAAGTCGCGCTATCGCTCGCCGGACTCGATCGAGCAAATTCTCAAGATCAATTGGGCGCAAGGCATCAAGCGCTTCTTCATCACCGACGACAATTTTGCCCGCAACAAGGATTGGGAAGCGATCTACGACCGCATCATCAAAGTGCGCGAGGTGGACGGCCTCGACGTCCGCTTCATGATCCAGGTCGACACGCTCTGCCACAAGATCCCGAACTTCATCGAGAAGTCGCGCCGCGCCGGCGTCACTCGCGTGTTCATCGGGCTTGAGAACATCAACCCGGCGAATTTGATCGCGGCGAAGAAGCGGCAGAACAAGATCACCGAGTACCGGAAGATGCTGCTCGACTTCAAGGAAGCGGGCATCATGACTTTCGCCGGCTACATTCTCGGCTTCCCGCAGGACACCCCCGAGTCGATCCGCCACGATCTGGAGATCATCAAGCGCGAGCTTCCGCTCGACGCGCTGGAATTTTTCGTGCTCACCCCGCTCCCCGGCTCAGAGGATCACAAGGTGCTCGCCGAGAAGGGCGTGGCGATGGATGCCGACATGAATAAATACGAGCTCGAGCATGTCGTGACCGGCCACGCCAAGATGAGCCAGCAGGAATGGCAAGACGCCTATCGCTCGGCCTGGGATATCTTCTACACCGACGAGCATCTGAAGACCGTGATCCGCCGGGCCTACGCCAAGGGCATCAATATCCGGGCGCTGATGCCGGTGTTGCTGTGGTTCTCGAGCGCGGTGAAGATCGAGAATCTGCACCCGCTGCAATGGGGCATCTTCCGCATCAAATACCGCAAAGATCGCCGCCCGGGACTGCCGCTCGAAGGCATCGTGCCGTTCTATGCCAAATACGCCGCGGACACCGTACGCCGCCACGTCAAGCTCGCGCAGCGCTGGCGGATGCTGAAGCGCTTCTGCGACGAGGTCGAAGCCGATCCCAACGCCAAATCCTACCGCGACGATTCGCTGATCCCCGTCGCCGAGGAAGATGCGGAGCATATGGAGCTTTATACGCAGAATGACGCCGCCCGCGTCGCGGTCGAGCGCGAGCACCGCGTCGCCGGCGTCAAGCCGCATGGCCAGCCGGCCAATGGCCATCCCGTCAACGGCCATCTCCACGGCGAGCCTCCTCACCACGACCATCACGGTCACGACGAGCATCGTGGCGAAGTGGCGCCGCCGGCCTAAGTCTCAGGAAATGAAATCTGGAAGAGTCTACCAGCCGCCGAGTGCGCGGTTGATCATGCCGCCCATGCCCTCGCGCTGGCGGCGAAACCAGTTCGGCCGCTCGCGATATTCGTAGGTCTGGGCTTGTTGCGTATAGGCTGGGGCGACAGGCGCCAAATAGGCGGCCTTCATCCACCCGGTCGTATTGCTTTGCGGGTCGGTGACTTGCAGCCAGCCTTCTTGCCGGGCGACGACTTTAAGCCGCCGGCCCGAGGGAAAGGCGAACAGGACGGTGGCATCGTCGGCGGCCGCCGAATACATCGAGGCGCCGGAGATCGCGATCTGCACCCATTCCTCTTGGGGTTGCTCGTCGGGCAGCGATCCGGTGGTGTCGACCGCGCTCGTCTCGGGCTCGCGAGCCTCTTGCTCGGCCGGCATGCTGATCTCTTCTTCTTGTTCCTGCGTTCCCGGCTGCTGCTCGGTGTCATCGGTGCCGCCTTCGGGCTGATCCAGGCTGGCGGTGACGTCGTTGCCATCGTCTGCTGCGGCTGCGGGACCGGGCTCACTCTCTTGGGGAGCGGGCTCGCTTGCCTGAGGTGCTGGCTCGCTCGCCTCGACGGTCGCCTGCCAGGATGGGTCTACCGAGGCCTCATCCAGGGGCGGCAAGGGGCGGTTTGCGCTCTCGGCAATGGTCTGCTCATAGGCGAGCTTGCGCTCGGCCTTGGCCTCTTCGCGGCTGACCGAAGGAGCCGGCACGACGACCGAGAGGATCGCCATATAGGCCAATGCCCCCAAGATCACGATGATGCTGACGAGCTTTTTGATCGCCGTTCTCCCCTTCGTCCGCGAGCCCCTTGGCGCGCGATGCCCAAAATCAGTCTTGACGCGGGATGCTTAACGAGACGTGAACTATAATATCGACTTTCCCGTGGCGCCGTACAAAAGAATTGAATTCGGGGGTTAATTCTCGGCAAGACCCCTAAAAATCCAAGGTTAGTTGCGCGCGCGCAACGCCTAGCCGAGGCGCTGAGATCTACTGAACCTGGATCGACTGCAAATAATCGATGATGGCGTCGACATCGTGGGGCCCGAACACGAAGATCGGCATGTCGGGATGGCCGGAGACGATGCCTTCGGCAAGCGATTCGGCAAGGTCCTCGATCGGGTATTTCTTGGAAAGGGTCCGGAACGGCGGCGCAGGCGGATGGGGACTGTCGCCCTCCTTGCCGATCGCATGGCATCGCGAGCAATTCTCTTTGACGAGGACTTCGCCCTTGTCGACGAGGTTCTTGTCCGCGGCCCAAGCCGGCGCGGCAAAAAGGACGATCAGCGCCATCGCCAACATGCAGGCCGACGCTCTGCCCAAGCGCGTTCTACATGTCAGACGTGGCAACGGCCCCTCCATCGGCGATTCGGGTGCAACAATTCGTTCGTCCCGAGGTCCGCCGCTTTGACCTGGGACAATCCCAGATCAGAGATGCCAAAGGCCGCTCGGGGCGGATAGCATCCAGCCCCTGCGACCTTTGTTGTAAAGTGCAAAGCCGAGCGACTAGTGGCTCGGCTCGTGTTTCAATTTTTCGATCTCATCTTTCAAACGCAGCTTCTGACGCTTCCATTCAGCCACCTTGGCCGGGTCGGATAGCGGCCTGGCCAGTTCCTCTTCGATTTTGCGATCAAGGGCACGGTGTTTTTCTGACAACTCCACGAGATGTCCTTCAAGCGCCATATCGGACCTCCATAGTCGTTGGTCTCGGGCTAACCATAGTGACAAATCGGTGACGATTTGTCTAACCCCCCGGCCTGCTTTCCCCGTCACACTTGGTTTCCTCTTTTAGCAGTGCCGACCAAAGGGGGCCCCTTGCGCAGGGCGGATTTCGCCGTAAACTTGGGCATTCCAGGGGAGAGGGGCGTGCGATGGAGAGCGAGGAGGTTCGCGAACTCCGCGCGATGCTGGCCAAGCTCAAGCAGGAACATCGCGATCTCGACAGCGCCATCAATGCGCTCGAGGAATCCGGCCGGGCCGACCCGCTGCAATTGAAGCGGCTGAAGAAGAAGAAGCTCTCGCTCAAGGACGAGATCGCCCGGATCGAGGATCAGCTGCTGCCCGATATTATCGCTTGAGACCCGGTTTCGCGTCCTGGCGCGCCAGGATCCAGAGCCCAAATCCCGCCATCGCGGCCTCCACCACCAGATACCAATTGAGCAACGATGCCGGCATCCCGTCGAGCATGATGCTGAGCACCCGACCCGTGGCGAGCGAGGCCATGAAGATGATGGCCCAGATCAACGCCACGCGCTGCCATTCCGGCCTAAAGGCCGCGAGAGCGCAAAACAGGCACATGCCGAGATAGAGGCACATATAGACCCTGAAGAGTTGCGTCTCGATTCGGCGCTTCGACTGGAAAACCGAACAGTTTGGGCAGCGTGCTAGCCGGGTCGACGCCGTAGCTCAGCGCGATCGGGAACAGCCCGACCGTAATCATCAAGAGATAAACTCGTGTGATGCTCATCGTCCCCTCCGCGCCGCAAACGTGCCTTGCCAAGCCCCGCACAACGCTTTAATCCCGCGCTTTCCCTGCGTTTGGCCCGCCATCCCGAAGCATATGACATGAGCCAAAAGAAGCCAGCAATCGGCATCATCATGGGCAGCCGCTCCGACTGGCCGACGCTGAAGGCCGCGGCCGCCGTGCTCGATAAGCTAAAGGTGCCCTATGAGACCAAGATCGTCTCCGCCCACCGCACCCCGAAACGGCTCTACGACTACGCGACACGGGCACAAAAGCGCGGGCTGAAGGTGATCATTGCCGGCGCCGGGGGCGCGGCGCATTTGCCCGGCATGACGGCATCGATGACCGAGCTGCCGGTGCTGGGCGTGCCCATCGAAAGCAAAACCCTTAAAGGCCTCGATAGTCTTCTTTCCATCGCGCAGATGCCGGCCGGCGTTCCCGTCGGCACGCTCGCCATCGGCGAAGCCGGCGCCACCAATGCCGGCATCATGGCGGCCCAAATCCTGGCGCTGAGCGATGCCAGGCTTGCCGCCCGCGTTGCCGCCTTCCGCGCCGCGCAAACCGCCGGTATCCCCGAGGCCGTCGAGGATGCGTGACGCGCCGTTGCCGCCTGGCAGCACGATCGGAATTCTCGGCGGCGGTCAGCTTGGCCGCATGCTGGCGACGGCAGCCTCCAGACTAGGACTCAAGACCCATATCTATTCCGACGAGAGGGCGCCGCCCGCTTCCGACGTCGCGGCCAAGACCACGATCGGCCTCTATGACGATGAGGTCGCGATCGCGGCTTTCGCCGGCTCGGTCGACATCGTCACTTGCGAGTTCGAGAATGTGCCCGCCGCCACGCTCGAAGCCGCCGGGCGCGCTGCACCTGTGTTTCCGCCGCCTCGCGCCTTCGCCGTCGCGCAAGACCGTCTGGTCGAGAAGGAGTTCGTTTCCGGTCTCGGCATCCAGGTCGCGCCGTTCGCGCCCGTCGACGATAACGCGTCGCTGAAGCACGCGATCTCGCTCGTGAAGCTGCCGGCGATCCTGAAGACGCGGCGCTTCGGCTATGACGGCAAGGGTCAGGTTCTGATCCGCAATCAAGCCGAGGCCGAAGCAGCGTTTCAAGCCATCGGCGGCGTTCCCGCATTGCTCGAAGGCTTGGTGCTTTTCGAGCGCGAGATTTCCGTGATTGTCGTGCGCGGCAAAGACGGCGAGCTTCGCTACTACGATCCGGTCGAGAACGTGCATCAGAACGGCATCCTCGCCACCAGCACCGTGCCGGCCTCGATCCCCGACGACGTGGCCTATGCCGCCCGGGAAATCGCGGGCCAAATCGCCGATGCTCTCGCTTATGTCGGGGTGCTTTGTGTCGAGATGTTCCAATGCGAAGGCTCGAGCCCCAATCTCGTCGTTAACGAGATGGCGCCGCGGGTACACAATTCCGGACATTGGACCCTCGATGCCTGCCTCGTCAGCCAATTCGAGAATCACATCCGCGCCATCGCCGGCTGGCCGCTTGGGGAGACCTCCCGCCATAGCGACGCGGTCATGACGAATTTGATCGGGGACGATGTGCATCGCTGGCCCAAGCTGGCCGCCGCTGAAGGCACCGGGCTTCATCTCTACGGCAAGGCCGAAGCCCGCCCTGGCCGCAAGATGGGCCACTACACAAGGATCGTCCCGACGCGGTAGATCCCAGCGTCATACTGGCTGGACAACCAATCGGCCTTCTGTTACAGGAACCGCCGGATGCGGGACTCTTGCCGGTTTCGGTCAGGGTCGTATTTGGCCCCCGCCTCCACTCCAAAACATCAACGGCCAATCGGAGATAGCAGCGTTGCAAGTCGTCGTTCGCGATAACAATGTCGATCAGGCCCTTCGGGCGCTGAAAAAGAAGATGCAACGCGAGGGCATCTTCCGCGAGATGAAGCTCCGCAACTATTACGAAAAGCCCTCCGAGAAGCGCGCCCGCGAGAAGGCCGAGGCCATCCGCAGAGCCCGCAAGCTCGCCCGCAAGAAGGCGCAGCGCGAAGGCCTGATTGCCGCGCCCAAGCCCCGCGTTCCCCGCGGCGCCGGTCCCTCTGGTCCCCGCTAGACTTTCGATTTGCTGAAGACGATTAAGCTGCTTGAGCGTTGTCGCGCGACCTACGCCGCCACGACCTCAAGCTGCGGCGCATGCCTGACCGGCACCGGCAGGGCGACATTCGCGTCGAGCGCCTCGAGAAAATCGCGCACGCGCTCCACGGCACCGCAATCGTAGAGATCGCTGTGGTCGCCTCGGGGCAGGATCGCGAGTTTCTTCGGCTCGTTGGCCTCAGCGTAAAGATGCCGGGCTTGATTGACGGGAATCATGCTGTCTCTCGCCCCGTGCATGATCAACAGCGGAACTTTCACGCTCTTGATGTGCTCGAGATTGCGATATTGATCGACCATGATCAGATTGAGCGGCAAGCACCACCAGACTTGACGCCCGACATCGACGATCGAGGTGAACGTCGCTTCCATCACCAATGCCTTGACGGGACGCAAGCGCGCTAGCTGGGTCGCGACGCCGCTGCCGATCAACTCGCCATAGGCGACGATCTCGCTTGGCTTCAGTCCACGCTTCCACAGCCAATCGTAAGCGAGCGCTGCGTCGGAAACATTCTTCACCTCGCTGGGACGCCCGCCCGAGCCGCCATAGCGGCGGTAGTTGAGCATGAACACGCCAAAGCCCATGGAACGAAGCCGTCTGATCTTTTCGGCGCGTGTGCCCACGCAACCGCCGACGCCGGTGAAATAGAGCAGCGTCGGCCTGTTTCCTCTCGCCGGTGAATACCAAGCGATCAGGCTCACGCCGTCTTCAGTTTCGAGCGTGACTTCCTCGACGCCGGCGAGACCCATCGCCTCCGGCATATAACGGGTGCGGTCCGGCAGATAGATGAAATAACGATGCAGCATCCGCGACACGGTGCAGATCAGCGCGGCAATTCCGATCAGAGCGAGGATCAAATTCAACATGACCGAGGGGCCCTTTTTTTCATTGCTTCAAACTCGACCGTGCCAATAACAAGCCACGCATGAACCTCGCTTGAATGGCGCGTTCATCGTGGCTTGTGGGGATTTGCCCGACCGGCGCCGTTGCTTTCCGTTTCTTTGTGACGATTGAATGGCAATTTCACACAAATCGTCCCAAAGGAGACGACGACAGGATTTCTTGCTTAAAGCGCAAGATCGTTAAGATGGCGCTTGGCCGGCAAAAAGCTTGCAGCCGCCTAAGGTTCACGGATTGTTGCGGAACGTTTCGCGGCGAGAAAACCCGCGTCAATTCGCCTGATCGTTACAGCGCCTTGGCGATGCCCTCGGTCATCTTCTTCGCGTCGCCGAGCACCATCATGGTGTTGTCGCGATAGAATAGCGGGTTGTCGATGCCGGCATAGCCTGACGCCAGCGACCGCTTGTTGAACAGCACGGTACCCGCCTTCCACACTTGCAACACCGGCATGCCGTAAATCGGCGAGGACGGATCGTCCTCGGCGGCAGGATTGGTCACGTCATTGGCGCCGATCACATAGACCACGTCGGCTTGCGCGAATTCGCTGTTGATGTCCTCGAGCTCGAACACTTCGTCATAAGGCACGTTGGCCTCGGCGAGCAGCACGTTCATATGGCCAGGCATGCGTCCCGCGACCGGATGGATCGCATATTTCACCTCGACACCGTTCTTCTTCAGTCCGTCGACCATCTCGCGCAGCGCATGCTGCGCTTGCGCCACCGCCATGCCGTAACCCGGCACGATGATCACCTTGCCGGCATTCTTCATTAGGAAGGCCGCGTCCTCGGCCGAGCCGAGCTTGACCGGCTTTTGCTCCACGCCGCCGGCGGGACCTGCGACCTCGCCGCCGAAGCCGCCGAGGATGACCGAGATGAAGGAGCGGTTCATTCCCTTGCACATGATGTAGGAGAGGATCGCGCCCGAGGAGCCGACCAGCGCGCCGGTGATGATCAGAGCGGCGTTGCCGAGGGTGAAACCGATGCCGGCCGCCGCCCATCCCGAATAGGAGTTCAGCATCGAGATCACGACCGGCATGTCGGCGCCACCGATCGGAATGATGATGAGCACGCCGAGCAACAGCGACAGGCAGGCGATCGCCCAGAAATAGATTTCGGTCTGCTCGTTGCAGAACATCACCACGCAGGCGACGAGCGCCAGCGCCAAACCAAGATTGAGAGCGTGGCGTCCCGGAAGCGTGATCGGCTTGCCCGACATGCGGCCCGAGAGCTTCAGGAACGCGATGATGGAACCGGTGAAGGTGATGGCGCCGATCGCGGCCCCGAGCGACATTTCGATCAGGCTCTGCGTGTGAATGTCGCCGGGAACGCCGATGCCGAAAGCCTCCGGCGCATAAAAGGCGGCCGCCGCGACCAGCACCGCCGCCAAACCCACCAGCGAATGGAAGGCCGCGACCAGCTCCGGCATCGCCGTCATCGGAATGCGACGCGCGGTGAAGGCGCCGATGCCGCCACCGATGCCGATACCGCCTAAGAATCATCGACCCAGGTCAGCGGATCGGAGGGGCGCGCCACGGCGAGCGTGGTTGCCACCGCGATCCCCATGCCGATCATGCCGAAATAATTGCCCTGTCGCGACGTCTCGGGCGACGAAAGCCCGCGCAGCGCCAGGATGAAGAGAACGCCGGAAACGAGATAGAGCAGCGCGACGAGATCGTTATTCATGCCCGGCCCTTCTCACTTCTTTTTCTTCTGATACATGGCGAGCATGCGCTGGGTGACGAGGAAGCCGCCGAAAATATTGACGCTCGCCATGATCAGCGCGGCAAAGCCGAGCCATTTGGCGGTCCAGCCTCCGGACGCTGCGGCTTCTGCCGCCTCGACGCTGACCGCGAGCAGCGCGCCAACCACGATCACCGAGGAGATGGCGTTGGTCACGCTCATCAGCGGCGTATGCAGCGCCGGCGTGACGCTCCACACCACGTAATAGCCGACGAAGATCGCCATCACGAAGATCGAGAAGAACGAGATGAAGCTATGGCCGCCTTCCGCGCCCTCTTTCGCCAGAGCTTCGGTGGCCGGGAGCGCTAACATCAGCACGAGCGCAAAAATTGCAGCGAGACCGATCGTCAAGCGTCGCAGCGTCATGACTTGCTCCCTTTGGGCTTGGCCGGCTGGCACCGCCATTGCCGTTCGCCTTGTCGGGCCTTCGCGGAGCGGTCGCCGGCTTCGCCGCCGAGCCAAGCATCGGATGCACGATAGCGCCGTCGCGCGCGATCAGCGTGCCCTTGATGATGTCGTCGTCCCACGGCACTTCGACCGCCTTCGACTCTTTCCCAATCAAGAGCTCGACAAAGGCAAACAGATTGCGGGCATAGAGGCTCGAGGCGTTGACTGGCACGAGGCCCGGCAGATTGAGCTTGCCCATGATCGTCACGCCCTTGTGCTCGACGACCTGACCCGGCTTGGCGAGTTCCGCATTGCCGCCGCGCTCCACCGCGAGATCGACGATGATCGAGCCCGGCCGCATGCTCTCGATCATCGCCTTGGAGATCAGCTTCGGCGCCGGCCGTCCCGGGATCAGCGCCGTGGTGATGACGATGTCCTGATTCTTGACGTGCTCGGCGATGAGAGCGGCCTGCTTCTGCTTGTAGGCGTCCGACATTTCCTTGGCGTAGCCGCCGGAGGTCTCGGCCTGCTTGAATTCCTCGTCCTCCACCGCGATGAACTTGGCGCCGAGCGAAGCCACCTGCTCCTTGACGGCGGGGCGCACGTCGGTCGCGGTGACGATGGCGCCGAGCCTGCGCGCCGTGGCGATGGCTTGCAAGCCGGCGACGCCCACGCCCATGACGAAAACGCGCGCCGCGGGCACCGTGCCGGCGGCCGTCATCATCATCGGCAGCGCGCGAGTAAACAATGCGGCCGCATCGATCACGGCTTTATAGCCGGCGAGATTGGATTGCGACGACAGCACGTCCATGCTTTGCGCGCGGCTGATGCGCGGCATCAGCTCCATGGCGAACACCGACGCGCCGGTCTTGGCGAGGCCGGACAGTCCGTCTGCATCGGAATAGGGATCGAGCATGCCGGCGAGCACGGCGCTCTTCTTCATCGACTTGGCGAGAGCGGCCGAGGGGCGCCTGACCGTGAGCACGATATCGGCGTCGGCCACCGCCTCTTCATCGCTCTTGACGATGCTGGCGCCGGCCGCCTGGTAATCGGCGTCGGCGAAATGCGACCTCGCACCCGCCCCGGACCTGACTTTTATCGTAGCGCCGGCCTTGATCAGCTTCTTCGCCGTCTCGGGGCTTAGACCGATGCGGGGCTCATCACTACCTTCGGCGGGCACGCCAATGACAAACATCGTGGTTCCGTCGCTCGCTGCCACGGGCAGGAATTCGCCCGTGCTGATTGCCTATCAGAATTTCGGGGAAGCGGCAGCACCCTGCCGCTAACTGGGCTGGAAAAATGCGCTTCTAGGCCACGAAGAAGAACAAGAACGCCATGATCACCACGACGCTGCCCAAGAGGTACAACGAGCCCTTGAGGAACAGATTATATGTCTTCGTGTGCTCGGAATAATCCATGGCCGGATGGCCCTGTTTCGGATCGATGTGCATTCCCTTACCCCTGTGCTTGTCGACTTGTTGTCGGGCCGAAATAGCACAAAGGGCGGCAAGGCCGCAATCGGGTGAATAGGCCGATTTCCTCGGCACTCACAAATTGAAATCGCTCGCGTGGACGTGGTTGAGCCATGAATTGCTTCGCGTCTCCGCCAAGTCTTATAGTGGGCGCAACAACCCTCCTATCATAGCTTTCGCAGATGCGACCACCCACAATTTCGTCAGAAATCGAGAGCCCGAAATGAACTCATCAATCCGCAATTTGGTCGCCGCCTTCATCTTGTTGTCGACGAATTCAGCCTTCGCTGAAACGCCCGCGCCCTCGATCGAAGTTTGGAAATCCGCGACCTGCCAATGTTGCGGGAAATGGGTTTCGCATTTGGAGGCGAATGGCTTCGCGGTGAAGTCGAATGCAGCCGACACGACCACGCTCGAAGCCATCAAGCGCGACGCCGGCATCGGCGAGAAGCTCGATGCGTGCCACACCGCCAAGATCGACGGCTACGTGATCGAAGGCCATGTGCCTGCCTCCGACATCAAACGTCTCGTCGCCGAGCGTCCCGACGCCATCGGCCTCACCGTCCCCGGCATGCCTCAGGGCTCGCCCGGCATGGAGCAAGCCGACGGCAAGACGGAAGCCTACGACGTTCTTTTGATCAAGAAGGACGGCACGACGGAGATCTTCGCCAGCCATTGAGCTGCGCTAGTCTAGCTCGCGTTTTCGGCGGCGTTGAGGGATTTGCGCAAGTCCTCGCGCGCTTTCGCCAGTTGCTCGGACATCAGCGGACCAGAAGGCGATTGGCTACCGCGCGGGCTCAACAACAGCAGCACGAGAACCACGATCGGCGTGAGGAAGTCCGTGATCATGATCGGTCCGGCATTGCCCGGCGCGAAATTCAAATCCTCGACGATCTCGACGATATGTCCGATTCCGGCGCCGGCGAGAAAGCAACCCGCCGCGATCGCGATCGCCGCTCGCGCCTGGAAGTTGCTGAACGCCGCGTAGAACGAGCCGAGCGCGATGCCGAGATTGGCAACGCCCACTTCATATTGAAACGGGCTCGGCGCCCAGCCGATCGAGGCCGCCGTCTCGTCCGGAATCAACACATGACAGAAGAAGGCCCACAGCGCCTGCACGCCGAGCGGAAAGATGAAGAGATAGCGGAGCAGTTTGTCGAACACGATGCCCCAGGTCACGGGCCGCGGGCCTCGCCAGATCGCGATGCCTGCGAACAGAAGCGCCGCGCCCCACATCACCATGGGGACCATCGAGACGATGAGATTCCCGATCTGCTCGTCGCTCCACTGACTAAAGTCAGGCATCCATTTCCTCCAGCTCGTCGATCAGGCCCTCGACCACTTTGAGGCCCATCGACCAGAAGCCGGGCTCGGTCGCATCGAGTCCGAACGGCGCCAGCAGCTCTTTATGATGCTTGGTGCCGCCCGCCGCCAGCATGTCGAGATAGCGCTCGGCGAAACCAGGCTCTGCCTTCTCGTAGACGGCGTAGAGCGAGTTCACCAGGCAATCGCCGAACGCATAGGCGTAGACATAAAACGGCGAGTGGATGAAATGCGGGATGTAGCACCAGAATGTTTCGTAGCCCGGCTTGAAGTCGATCGCCGGCCCTAGGCTCTCGCGCTGCACCTCCATCCAGATCTCGCCGAGCCGCTCCGAGGTCAGCTCGCCCTGACGCCGCTCTTCGTGCACTTTTCGCTCGAACGAATAGAACGCGATCTGCCGCACCACGGTGTTGATCATGTCCTCGACCTTGGCGGCGAGCATCGCCTTCCGTTCTTTCGGCGAAGTCGGCGTCGTTGAGCAATTTGCGGAACGTCAGCATCTCGCCGAACACGCTCGCCGTCTCCGCCAGCGTCAGCGGCGTCGGCGCCATCAGCGGACCTTGGCAATTGGCCAGCACCTGATGCACGCCGTGACCTAGCTCATGCGCCAGCGTCATCACATCGCGCGGCTTGCCCTGATAATTGAGCAGAATATAGGGATGCGCGCTCGGCACGGTCGGATGCGAGAAGGCGCCCGGTGATTTCCCCTCGCGCACCGGCGCATCGATCCAGCCCTTGGCGAAGAATTCATCCGCGATTCCGGCCATGCGCGGCGAGAAGTCGCCATAGGCTTTCAGCACGGTGCCGCGCGCGTCGTCCCAGGGAATGGTCCGCATCGTCTCTTCCGGCAGCGGCGCGTTGCGGTCCCAATGATTGAGCGTCTTCTTGCCGAGCCATTTCGCCTTCATCGCGTAATAGCGGTGCGAGAGCCGCGGATAAGCCTCACGCACGGCGGCGACCAACGCGTCCACCACCTCTTTCTCGACGCGATTGTCGAGATGGCGCGAGTCGGCGACATCGGCAAAGCCGCGCCAACGGTCGGAGATTTCCTTGTCCTTGGCGAGCGTGTTGGTGATCAGCGTGAAGAGACGCAAATTCTCCTTGAAAGCCTTGGCCAACGCTTCCGCGCCAAGCTTCCGCTTCTTGTCGTCTTTGTCGAGCAGCAGATTGAGCGTCGGCTCGAGACTGAGCTTCTCCTTGCCGACGTCAAACCTGAGCGCCGTCATGGTCTCGTTGAACAGCCGGTTCCAGGCGCCGCGCCCGCTCACCGCCTTTTCGTGAAACAGCTGCTCGAGCTTGTCGTCGAGCTGATACGGCTTCTCTTTCCGCAAGTCTTCGATCCAAGGGCGGTAATGCCCAAGCTCGGAAGCTGCCATCGCTTTGTCGAGGACCTCATCGTCGAGGCGGTTCAGCTCGAGCGGAAAGAACAGCAGCTTGGATGAGATCGTGGTGATCTTCTCCTGGATGTCGCCGAAAAATTTCTGCCGCGTCGGGTCTGCCGTATCGGCGGCATAGAGCAGGCTCGCATAGGACACGATGCGCCCCATGATGTCGCTCAAGGCTTCGAACTCGCGGACCGCGTCGGCGAGCGCCGCACCTCCCTTGCCGCCATCGGCAATTTTGGCGAGCTTGCCGCAATAGCGCTCATGCATGACGTCCGCGGCCTGCTCGGCCGTCTTGAGGTCTGCATGCAGCCGCGGCGCATCGACACTCGGATAGAGGTCGGTGAGATTCCACTCAGGCAGCGACCCAAGCTTCACCTTCGGGGCGACGCTCTTCGATTTCGCAGCGGAAGCGGCTGAGGCCTGTCGTGGGCCAACGGTCCAGTCAGTTGAGCGCATTGTTCATCATAACCTTTTGGGAGAGGCCTCGGCGTACCTTAGTTTGGGAACGCGCAGATGGCCTCGCAAGGACCATTTCCCGGCTCTCAAGTGAATTTTTGTCTCAGTCTCGGACGATTTCGCCAAAATCGAACCCGAATAAAGGGGATGTTTACCCTTACACTGCACAATTTTGGCACAGAAGCAGTTTAGCTCGGCCAGTCAAGGGCCAGTCGCTTCTCCGGTTTGTTCTGTTCAGTAACCTGAGTGAGTGTTGCGTCATGCCCAAACGTGTTCTGGTCGTCGATGACGACCCGGCCCAGCGCCGTATCCTGGAAGAAACGATCAAACGCCTTGGATATTGCGTCACGGCCGCCGATAGCGGCGACAAGGCCCTGCTCGCGCTAAAGGCCGACCCTGCCGGCGAGATCTGCCTGGTCCTGCTCGATCTCGTCATGCCGGGCACTGACGGCATGGCCGTCCTCTCCGCCATGCGCTCGCTGCCGAAAAAGCCGCCAGCCATCGTGCAGACCGCCAATGGCAGCATCGATGCGGCCATTTCCGCCATGCGCGCCGGCGCCGTCGACTTCGTGGTGAAGCCGGTGAGCCCGGAGCGGCTCGAAGTCTCCATCAAGAACGCGCTGAAGATCGAGGCGCTGGCCGACGAGCTGTCTCGGATGAAGGCCTCCGCCAAGGGCGAGCTCGACTTCGACGATCTCATTGCCGGCAGCGAAACCATGACCCGGGTGATCGAACTCGGGCGCCGCGCGGCAAATTCCAACATCCCTGTGCTGATCGAAGGCGAGTCCGGCGTCGGCAAGGAGCTGATCGCACGCGCCATCCAAGGCGAGAGCGCCCGGAAGAACAAGCCCTTCGTCACCGTCAATTGCGGCGCGATTCCGGAAAATCTGGTCGAGAGCATCCTGTTCGGCCATGAGAAGGGCGCCTTCACCGGCGCCTCGGAGAAGCGCGCCGGCAAGTTCGTGGAGGCCGATGGGGGCACCCTCTTCCTCGACGAGATCGGCGAACTCCCTCTCGATGCCCAGGTGAAGCTACTGCGCGCCTTGCAAGACGGCGAGATCGATCCCGTCGGCGGCAAGCACAAGGTCAAAGTCGACATCCGGCTGATCTCCGCCACCAATCAGAACCTGATCAATCTGGTCCATGACGGCCGCTTCCGCGAGGACCTCTATTATCGGCTGAACGTATTCCCCATCTGGGTGCCGCCTTTACGCGAGCGCCTGGATGATGTGCCGGATCTGGTAAGCCATTTCGTGGCGCGGTTCGCCGCCGAAGAAGGCAAGCGGATCAATGGCATCGAGGCCGATACCCTCGCCATGCTGATGCGCTATTCCTGGCCCGGCAATATTCGCCAGCTGGAGAACGCCGTGTTCCGTGCGGTGGTGCTTGCCGACACCCCGATGCTGACGGTGAACGAGTTCCCGCAGATCGCGGCCCATGTCGAAGGCTATGCCGTCACCGTGCCGCCGGCGCCGGCGCCGAAGGACCGCACACCGCGGATCGAAGGCCCTGTAATGCTTGGCAATTCACCGAATACACCGGCGACCATCCATGTCCCTTCAGGCAATGGGCGCGACGCCGTCGGCATCCCGGCCCTGAGCGATTCCGGCGACATCCGCTCGCTCGAAGCTGTTGAAGCCGACATGATCAGACTTGCCTTCGGCCGCTATCGGGGGAGAATGACCGAGATCGCCAAAAGGCTCGGCATCGGGCGTTCCACGCTCTACCGCAAGATGCGGGAAATCGGTCTCGAGGCGAGGGTCAATTAGGGCCTCATCCCCAAGGGTCGGGGAATTTCAAGGCCTAAGGGCGAAGTTGCAAAAACGAAGTCGCGTTCGCGACGCGATTTCGTCTTGAGGTGGTATTGCGTCGGCAGGGAAGCCACACCTCTGGAGAAAATGTAACGCCGGGCAACTTCGATTGAGCCCTAGTATGGCCAACAGCGAGGTCCGGGGCTAGGGTTCGAACTCTGCCGAATCGTTGTTGAGAGTACGGTCAGAGGAGCTCTGAAATGAGGCCTGTCTTCCGTCTTGCGTTTGCCTCGTGTCTGGTCGCCGCCTTGAGCTTGCCCGCCATCGCGGCCGAGCCGGATGCGCCTGACACTCTGATCGGACGCGCCGACGCCATCCGCATCGCCGTCCAGAGCCAGCTCTCCGCCAAATTCACCAGCGCCTCCGAGGCGCGCAAGGCCGAACAAGGCGCTTTGGTCGAATTCTATTCGGCCCCCGACGCCAAGCTGCTCTGGGTCGATGAAAACGGCCTGACCGAGCGCGGCAAGGGTGTTGTGGCGGAGATCGCCAAGGCTGACGAATATGGCCTTCGCACGCGCCGACTATTCGCTCCCCAAGCTCGACGCATTCGACGCGAGCAGCGATCAAGCCGCCGCCCAGCTGGCCGACGCCGAGATCAAGATCGATTTTGCCGTGCTCGACTACGCTCACGACGCCCGCGGCGGCCGCATCAACCCGCAGGGCCTTTCCAAAAATCTCGATCCGAGCCTCGCCTTGCCGGAATCCTCCGAGGTGTTGGGCGTGATCGCCATTCGTCCCGATCCTGCCGCCTATTTGCGCAGCTTCCAACCCGATCAGCCCCAGTTCGAGGCGCTTCGTCAAAAGCTGATCGAGCTTCGCGGCGGGCCGGCCAAGGAAGAGCCAGCCGTCGAAGTCGTCCAGATTCCCGACGGGCCGGTTCTCAAAAAGGGCGTCGACAACGAGCAGGTCGCGCTGCTTCGCAAGCGGCTTGAGGTTGCCTCGGACGCGACCAACGACAATCTGTTCGACGACAGCGTCGATCGTGCCGTCCGCGACTTTCAGAAGTCCCGCGGCGTGGCGCCGGACGGTCTGGTTGGCGCCGGCACGCGGCGGCTGCTGAACAACAATGAGCATCATCGCGAGGTGGCATCCAATCCGGCAATGATCAGGAAGATCCTGATCAACATGGAGCGCTGGCGCTGGTTGCCTCACGACCTCGGCCAGTTCTACGTCGCGGTGAATGTCCCCGAATTCATGCTGCGCGTGACCAAGGAAGGCAAAGTCATCCACACCACCAAGGTCGTGGTGGGCAAGACCGACAAGCAGACGCCGATCTTCGGTCAGGACATGCAGGAGATCGTGTTCAATCCTTATTGGAACGTGCCGAACTCGATCAAGACCGAAGAGATCAGGCCCTATCGTCACGCGAAGAGGGCGGTGGCTGTTCGGCGGCGGCAGCTGGAACACCTCGGTGCTCGAACGGCACGGTCTCAAAATCAATTACGGCGGCAGGGAAGTCGATCCGTCGACCCTCGACTGGAACCGCATCGACATCCGCGCCCTCAATATCTATCAGCCGCCTGGTCCGGATAACGTGCTCGGTGTCGTCAAGTTCGTTTTCCCGAACAAGCACGACGTTTACATGCACGACACGCCGCAGCGATTTCTGTTCGCCAAGCCGGTGCGCGCCGAGAAGTCATGGCTGCATGCGCGTCGAGAATCCCGATCAGCTCGCGGCCGTGCTGTTGAAGCAGGATCAAGGCTGGTCGAGCGCGAAAGTCGCTTCGGCAATTCAGGGCAGCTACGACCAGCACATCGCCCTGCAGCAGAAGATTCCCGTCTACGTTCAATACTTCACGCTACGCGTGAACGAGGACGGCTCGATCTCCCAGTTCAACGACCTCTACGGCCACGATGCCCGCATGTCGGCCGCGTTGAAGCTTGGAGGGCCGATGCCCCCGCCCGATCCGGTGGCGTTCGACTCCGCCGAGCCATTTCCTCAGGCGCAAGCTGAGACCCAGCCCCAGAGACGCCGCGGCTCGGCGCGCGACGGTTGGAGCCTCGATCCGAATTAGGGTTAGTCCACCGAAATTTCGCCCTGAAGGCCCGAAAATCGCCGATTTCTGGCGGTCTCCAGGCTCGTCAGCGTTAACGAGTTCGCCTTCTTTTTCACCTATTTCTCCGAATAGTGTCACTTCGCGCCGGGGTTAACCACGCCACCGGCCAAGCCGCAAGCCTGAGGGGGTTTTGCGGCTCGAACGCTGACCAGGCACTGGTCGTGAGGGAAGCGCGCGCTGGGATGAAATTCGGGGGGACCGTCGTAAACCGCGCCATGCTTGGCGCAAGCCTCGCGATCTCGATCGCGAGCGGTTGGTTTTGGCCCTCGGCCAGCATGCATGCGAACGCCACCGGCGAAACGCGCACGCTCTCGATCTTCAATATCCACACCAAGGAAACCATGACCGTCACCTACAAGAAGGACGGCCATTATGATTCCGAGGCTCTGCAGCGGCTGAATGTTTTCATGCGCGACTGGCGGAAGAACGAATCGCGCGAAATGGATCCGGAGTTGATCGACCATATCTGGGTCCTGCATCAGCAGCTCGGCTCGAACGAGCCCGTCCACCTGATTTGCGGCTACCGCTCCGCGTCCACGAACGAATCGCTGCGCAAGCATGGCGGCGGCCAGGCCAAGAAGAGTCAGCACATTCTCGGCAAAGCGGCGGACATCACCTTCCCCGATGTGTCGGTGAAGACGCTGCGCAATTCCGCGCTGGTGCAGGAATGGGGCGGCGTCGGCTACTATCCGACCTCCGGCATCCCCTTCGTTCATGTCGACACCGGCCACGTCCGCATGTGGCCGCGCATTCCGCGCCTCGAACTCGCCTCTCTCTTCCCCGATGGCAGCTCGAAATACCTGCCGTCTGACGGCAAGCCGATCACGCCCAAAGATTATCAGCTCGCGCTGGCCAAGGGCTTGGTGAAGACCAACACCATGGTCGCGGTCGCGGAGCCCGCGCCGAAGCCGGAACTCGTGCCTGAGGCGGAGTCGCCGCGGCCGATCCTCGCCTCCTATGTGCCAGAGCCTGAGCCGGCGGCGCCCGCCTCTGTGGTCCCGACGCCATCGCCGAAGCCGAAGACGCAGAAGCGTTTCCTCTTTGCCAGCGTCGCAGGCGGCAGCGAGCCGCCACGCCCGTCAGTCGGCCTCTGCGGCGAGCCCGCCCGGACAGTTCCCGCTTTACCAGGATGCCGAAGTTGTCGGTGCGCCTGAAGCCGACGACGACCATCCCGACGAGCTGTCTTACGTGCCCTTCGAGGTCGCGAGCCTGATGACCGAACGCTCAATCACCTATAACCGGAACCTCGGCGCGCTAACCGCGCCGGAGCAGAAGGACATCTCCTATCTGTTCGAAGATATGGATCGTCCGCTGGCGCTACGTTTCCGCCCAAGCTCGGGCTATCAGGGGCTGGCCGCCGCGCAGAGCTTCTCTGGACAAGCCGTGAAGAGCTTCTACGCCGAGCTCGAAGCGCCCCGCTCGACCCAACTCGCAGCCAACACCGACCGCTAGACTTAAGCGCGCTGGAGCATGATCCCGAAAAGTTGCAGACTTTTCGGATAGGATCATGCGTCAAAGACCAGGCTCTAAGCGGCCTCCGCCGTCTCCGCCATGCCGAGCGCATGCAGATAGGTATCGAGCACGGCCACTTCTTCTTTCCGCTTATCGGCGTCTTGTTTCCGGATGCGGATCACCGCCCGGAGTGCCTTGACGTCGAATCCGTTCCCCTTCGCCTCCGCGTAGACTTCGCGAAGGTCCGTCGCGAGCGCGGCCTTCTCTTCCTCCAATCGCTCGATGCGGGCGACAATGGTGCGGAGTTGGTCTCTGGATGATGTCTGGAGCAATTTTCGTCCCCCGAATCGTTCGTGTTGGATTGGTGGCGAGCTTATTGGCGAGCCCTTCACCACATCAACCGCCCGCTGGAGTTATCCAGCTTATCCAGAGGGCCTATTCGTCGGTGTAGGAGCCGAAATGCTGCACGCGATGGAGCTCGGTTGCGAGGTCCTCGTCTTGCATGACGTTGCGGAGCACGCCGGCCAGCCTGTCGCCCCATTCGGCTTGGCCCTCCGGCGCGAGAATCAGGTCTTGCCGGATTTCGATCAACACGTGCGCGAGCCCGCGCGACGTCGCGTGACGATACAGCGTGTCGCCATAGAGCTGGCCGGAATAAGGAACGTTGTCGCCGGCGACGAGCCCCGGAATTGCCTGGAAGGCATCGAGCAGCGGCAGCGCCAATCTTGGGTCCTTGTCCCACAGCACTGCCACATGCCAAGGGCGCTGCTCACCCCTCCAGGCTGAGGTGAAGCTGTGTACCGAGAACACGATTGGCGGCTTGCCCGCTTCGAGCGCCGCATCGATCGAGGCTGCGATCGCTTCGTGATATGGCTCGTAATATTGCGCGATCCGCGCACTTCGCTCCGTCTCGTCGATCGTGGCGTTACCCGGCACCACAGCGCCATCCGAAATCTGCATGATCAGGGTGGGATCGTCCGCGCCCCGATTGGGGTCGATCAGCAGCCGCGAATAGCGCGTCAGCAGCGCCGGTGCGTGCAAGGCTTCGGCTATCCGCTCCGTCACCCCGGCCGCGCCAATGTCATAGGCAATGTGGCGGTGGAATTCGTGCGGCGGCAGCCCAAGGCTGCCATAGGCCTTAGGCAAATCATTGGCGGCATGGTCGCACAATAGCACCAGGCCACAGGCGGCATCGCCTTCGATGCGCCGATAAGGGCGCTCCTCGGCCGCTTGCTGTGCTGAAGGGCCCCGCGCCTGGCCCCCGTGCCGTGATCTCGCGTCAAGCATGGTCTATCGTGGTGTTCCTGGCCCTAACCCCTCGCAAGAACTGGGCCGGACAAGCTCCTGACGCAAATTACCCATAATTCTCGGCTGGTTTCTTGCCACTTGAATTGGACGGCTTGGTGAGACAAACCTAAGCCATTCGATGCTAAGTTTGTAAATTGTTAACTCTGATTCTTGAGCTGGGACGCATGCGGGACTGCACTTCGAATTGGCGCAAGGTGGCGAGCAGCGCGATGCCCCGGCGCCATTTTTTCTATCTGTATAGCCTCGCCGCCGTCCTCTGCATTGGGCTTGGCGCCGCACCCGCGCTTGCCGATCTCAAACTCTGCAACACCACCGCGAGCCGCGTCGGCGTCGCCATCGGCTATAAGGATGCCGAAGGCTGGGCCACCGAAGGCTGGTGGAACGTCGCCTCTCACACCTGCGAAACGCTGCTTAAGGGCGTGTTGATCGGTCGCTTCTATTATATCCACGCTATCGATTACGACCGCGGCGGCGAATGGGCAGGCCCTCTTTATATGTGTACCGACGACAAATCTTTCACCATCCGCGACACGAAGGACTGCGTGAAGCGTGGCTTCAAGCGGACGGGTTTCTTCGAGGTCGATACTGGCGAGGAGCGGGACTGGACCGTTCGCCTCACCGATCCCGAGGGTGAAGCGAAGCCGCAATGAGACGCAATCGTCGCGTCAAGATCGTCGCCACACTCGGTCCTGCCTCCAGTAACGAAGCGACAATGCGCGCCCTGTTCGAGGCGGGCGCCGACGTGTTCCGCATCAATATGAGTCACTCGACCCCGGAAGGTTTCCGCGAGGCGCATGCCATCGTGCGGAAACTCGAGAAGGAGTTTTCCCGGCCGATCGGCATTCTCGTCGATCTGCAGGGGCCAAAGCTTCGCATCGGATCCTTCGAGTCCGGCGCCATTCGCTTAAACGAAGGCGACATCTTGAGTTTCGTCAAGCGCGAGTCGGTCGGCGGCTTGGCGCGCGTTCACCTGCCGCATCCCGAAATCTTCAAGGCGGTCGAGGCCGGCCACACGCTGCTGCTCGACGACGGCAAATTCAAACTGAAAGTCATCGAGGCCAGCGATGTGCGCATCGATGCCGAAGTGCTCACCAGCGGCATGCTGGCAAGCAAGAAGGGCATCAGCCTGCCCGACACCGTGATCCCGCTCGCCGCCATGACCGACAAGGACCATGCCGACATCGAACAGGCGCTGCAACTCGGCGTCGCCTGGATCGCGCTCTCCTTCGTGCAGCGCGCCGACGACGTCGCCGAAGCGCAGCAAATTTCTAAAGGCCGCTCCTCGATCATGGCCAAGATCGAGAAGCCCGCGGCCATCAAGCAATTGAAGGGCATCGTCGAGCTCGCCGACGGCATCATGGTCGCCCGCGGCGATCTCGGCGTCGAGATGCCGGTCGAGAAGGTGCCGGGCTTGCAGAAGCAGATTACGCGCGCGGCGCGCAACGCCGGCAAGCCCGTGGTGGTCGCCACCCAGATGCTGGAATCGATGATCCTTGCGCCGGTGCCGACCCGCGCCGAGGTCTCCGACGTCGCCACCGCCGTGTTCGAGGGCGTCGACGCGGTGATGCTCTCAGCCGAATCCGCCGTTGGCAAATATCCGGTCGACGCGGTTGCCACCATGGACCGCGTCGCCATGGAGGTGGA
The DNA here is from genome assembly GCA_963764005.1 of uncultured Alphaproteobacteria bacterium. GTDB lineage: Bacteria > Pseudomonadota > Alphaproteobacteria > Rhizobiales > Methyloligellaceae > Methyloceanibacter. The sequence goes on from CAVXQX010000006.1 coordinate 82,727, forward strand.
GCGCGACCCGCTCTACGAGGCCATCATCCACGCCCAACGCATCGATCCCGAAGCAACCGGCGCCGACGCCATCTCGGCCGCCGCCCGCACCGTGGCCGAGACGCTGAACCTCGCCGCCATCGTCTGCTATACGGCTTCCGGCGCCACCAGCCTGCGCGCCGCGCGCGAGCGGCCGCATCAGGCGATCCTGGCGCTGACCCCGATCCCGGCGACGGGACGGAAGCTCGCGCTGGTCTGGGGACTGCATTGCGTCCTGACCGACGACCCGCGCGACCTCGACGACATGGTCTCCAAGGCTTGCCACATCGCTTATAAAGAGGGCTTCGCCAATCCGGGCGAGCGCCTCATCATCTCGGCGGGCGTTCCGCTTGGCACCCCTGGCGCCACCAACATGCTGCGCATCGCCTATGTCGGCGATGACGGCTACGAAGGGTTCTAGCTAGAGACAGCGTCAGATATCCTGGCCGTTGTCGTCCTTGGGTGGCTCGACCGGCTTCTTCTGCAATTCATCGAGGAAGGGATTGATCTTGGCGGCCTTGCCGAAGGCTTCGTCGGCGCCCTGCTTGTCGCCGTTCGCATTCAACACGTCGCCGAGCTCGCGCCAAGCTTTGTAGTGCTTGTCATCGAGCGACAGCGCCTTGCGCAGATCGGTAGCGGCACGTTCGTAGTCCTGCCGCGCGGCATAGAGTCCGCCCGCGCTGATACCAGACTTCCGGCGTGTCCGGCGCGAGGTCCGCGGCCGCGTCGAGGATCTCGATGGAAAGGTCTTGGTCGGCGCCGTCGCCGAACACTTTGGCCCGGTCGATCAGGAGGTCGATGGTGGCGCTCCCCGTGATTTGCCAGAGATGCTCGATCGACTCCGCGATCGGCTCTGCCGACTTGGCATCCTTGGCTTTGCCGAGCCGCGAATAAAGCTCATCCAGCATTTTCCGCCTGAAGCTCTGGGTCGGGCGGCAGATCCATCACGAAGTCGGAGCCGTCATCCTTGTCATCGGAGGCCGAGGGCGGCGGGCCGCTATCCGGAAGCGGCTGGCCCGGCATCGGCTCGGCGCCATCATCGGGATCGCTGGGCTCATTGGTCTCGTCTTGTGGATCGTCGGGCTCCAATTGCTCGGGCTGCTCGATGACCGCGGGAGGCAGTGTGTCGTCGGACTCGGCGGCATAGACGCCGGCGACCCACGCGGAGCCGGAGCCCACGAGCAAAATCATGCCGATGATGCGGGAGAAATCGATCATGCGCCAAGGCTAAGGGCCGCTGCCCAGGCCGTCAAAGCAATAAATCCCAAGGAAAACCTAGCCCTGGCGGGCCTTGAAGCGGCGGTTCGTCTTATTGATGACGTAAAGCCGTCCCCGCCGGCGCACGACGCGGTTGTTGCGGTGCCGGACGCGCAAAGCTCTGAGTGAATTCTTGATCTTCATGGCAAAAACTTCCGTGCGGGGATTGAGTAACGGCACGGAACCCCGCGCCCACATTTGCGCCGGACCATAGGCAATCGGCCGCTTGCCTGTCAATCTCGGGGTGTGCGGCTTTTCCGGCTCTGCTAGGGGATATTATGACCGATTTGCGCCTGGCTCTTTTCGCCGCAATCGCCCTCCTCTGTGGCCCCGTTGGCGGCCTGCGGCGCCGACAATACCGCCGAAGCGGAGGTCCAAGGCGCTTTGACCCAATGGATGGCGGATTTCAACGACGGCAAGGCGGACAAGGTCTGCGACCTGTTCGCTCCCGATCTCCGCGCCAATTTTCGCGGCGTACCGGAGCGCGGCTACGAGGGCTCAATGCGACTTGCTGCAAACGGCCCTCGCCGACCAAACCAGGACCTTCTCCTACGCGGCTCGACATCAAGGAGATCTTGGTGTTCGGCGATATTGCCATCGTGCGCTTGGTGTGGACGCTTACCGTTGCGCCAAAAGATGGCGGCCCCGCGATCGCGACGCCAGAGCGCGGGCTCGACGTGTTCCGCAAGCAGCCTGATGGGCAGCTGGAGGATTATCCGCTTACATCGCCTACGAGGACGACTAGCGCGCGCACCGTCACGCGCGGTTAGTTTTCCTGCCGCCGCTTGGCAACCTCACCGGGCGTCACGTTCGATGCGCTGGCTCCAAACTGACCGGTCACATAATTGACCAGTGCCGCGATTTCCGCATCTGAATAGCCGTTGCCGAAGTCGGGCATGAACATCTTGCCGAGCTCGGTGTGAAGATGCGTGCCCTGCAAGATGGCCTGGGTGGCATTGAGGCCTTCAGGGTCGTTCACGCTTCGCGAGCCGAGGAGCGTTGCATAGTTCGACACGGCGCCTTCGCCGCTAAAGCTATGACAGCCAATGCAGGCCCCTTCGAAGATGCGCAAACCTGGATGGTCACCGCCGGTGCCCGCTGGCGTCGTCTTAGCGACTTGGTCCTTGGCGGGGCGCGCGCACGGCCGCCGCCGATCCGGCCGCGCTTACGGCGGGAACGCTCGTCAAATACGTGCCCATGGCTTTGATGTCGTCGTCGCTCAGAAAGCGCAGGCTGTTGTCGACCACCTCGGCCATCGGCCCGCTCGCCGATCCGCGCCCCTCGGCGTGGCCATGGGAAAGATAATCTTGCAGCTGCGCCTCCGACCAGGCGCCGATGCCCCAGTCCTGGTCTGGCGTGATGTTGTACGCCTTCCAGCCCTGCACGACCGCGCCCGCGAATTTCTGATGCGCGCTTTAGTCCGAACAGAAGATTGCGCGGCGTGTGGCAATCGCCGCAATGGCCGAGCGCCTCGACGAGATAGGCGCCGCGATTCCATTCCGGAGGCTGATCGGCGTTGGGCCGGAAGCGATGATCCGGATTGAACAGGATGTTCCAGAACGTCATCAGGTAGCGTTGATTGAACGGAAATGAGATGTCGTTGGGCGGCGGCGTATATTTGATGGCCTTGAGGCTGAACAGATAGGCCTTGATGGCAAGCGCGTCGTCGCGCGTCATCAAAGTGTACGAGGCGTAGGGAAAGGCGGGATAGAGATGCTCGCCATCCTTGCCGATGCCCTCGTGCAAGGTCCTGACGAACTCATCATCGCTCCAGCCGCCGATCCCGGTCTCGGCATCGGGCGTGATGTTGGTCGAATAGAGCGTGCCGATCATGGGCAGCTTGAAGGCTAGCCCCCCGGCGAAAGGCTTACCGCCCGGCGCGGTATGGCAAGCGGCGCAGTCGGCGGCACGCGTCAAATATTCGCCGCGGGCAATGAGATCGGCACCGGCAAGGGACGCGGAGGCACGCCGGTCGGATTGGCCCCTTTAAACGCCGCGAGCTCGACGCGGGTACCGCTCGCAAACGAAGTTGGGTCGCCGGTCCGCAAGAACAGCCACGCCACGACCACGCCCGCCACGAGCACGACAGCGAGAGCAGTGAGCGTTTTGGTCGAACTCATCGATAACCTATGTGGGCTGCAATTGATCCTTGATCGGCAGTTTGCGGATGCGTTTGCCGGTCAGCGCAAAGATCGCATTGGTTAAGGCCGGCGCGATGCCGATCGTGCCGGGTTCGCCGATGCCGCCGGGGGCCTCGGTGCTGTTCACAAGATGCACCTCGATCGACGGGCGCCTCATTGATGCGCAGCACGCGATAGTCGTTGAAATTATGCTGTTCGACGCGGCCGTCCTTGAGCGTCACCTCGCCCCATAGCGCGGCACTGATGCCGAAGATGATGCCGCCCTCGATCTGCGCCACGATCGTGTCGGGGTTGACGATGTGCCCGCAATCCACCGCGCAAACCACGCGCCGAACCATGACGTCGCCATCCTTGGACACTTCGACATCGGCGATTTGCGACAGATAGGTGCCCATGGCGAATTGCACCGACACGCCGCGCCCGACGCCTTGCGGCAACGCCTGGCCCCAGCCGGCCTTCTCCGCCGCGAGATTCGAGCACGCCAAGCACGCGCGGCGATTTGCCGAGCAAGGCGCGGCGATATTCCACCGGATCCTTCTTCGCCGCCGCCGCCAGCTCGTCGATGAAGCTCTCGACCACGAAGATATTGTGCGTGGGTCCGACACCGCGCCACCATCCAGTCGTGAGGCCGGCAGGAGGCTCGCTGCGGACCCAGTCGACAAGAATGTTGGGAATTGCATAGGGCATTTCTTTCGCCGCGCCCTCGACCGCGTCGAAATCGAGGCCATCCTTGAAGGCCGGAGGAAGCCAGCGCGCCACGATCGAGGAGCCGGTGACGCGGTGGCGTCCATGCGACCGGCATGCCTTGCGCGTCCAAGCCGGCAGCGAGCCGGTCATAATAATAGGGCCGATAGACGTCGTGCTGGATGTCCTCCTCGCGGCTCCACACGATCTTCACCGGGCCATCGACCTGCTTGGCGATCGCCACCGCCTGCGTAATGCCGTCGACATCCAACCGTCGGCCGAACCCTCCGCCGATCAGATGATTGTGCACCTGGATCTTCTCCGGCGGCAGGCCGGTCACCTGCGCGGCAGTCGCTTGGGCGCGGCTCACCACCTGAGTTCCGACCCAGATGTCGCAGCCGTCCTCGCGCACATGCACGGTGCAGTTCATCGGCTCCATCGCCGCGTGCGCCAGAAACGGCAGTTCGTACACCGCCTCGATCTTCTTGGCGGCGCTCTCCAGACCCTTGGCGACATCGCCGTCTTTTCGCGCCGACGACGCCTTGCTTCTGCGAGTCGGTTGCCATCTGCTGCACGATGTCGGCGCTTGAGACCTTGGCATTCGGGCCCGTCATCCCAATCGATGTCGAGCGCGGCGAGGCCTTGCATCGCGGCCCACATATTGTCGCCAACCACCGCCACGGCATTGTCGAGACGCACCACCTGGCGTACGCCCGGAACCGTCATCGTCTTGCTGTCGTCGACCTTGGCGAGCTTGCCGCCAAAAACCGGGCACGCCGCCACGGTGGCGAACTTCATGCCGGGAATCATCACATCGATGCCGAAGACGGCTTTGCCGTTCACTTTCTCCGGCGTGTCGATGCGCTTGGCCGGCGTTCCGATCAGCGTGAAGTCCTTGGGGTCCTTGAGCGCGACCTTGTCCGGCGTCGGCAGCTTCGCCGCCGCATCGGCCAGCTCTCCATATTTCCGCCTCTGCGCCGGTGGCGGGATTGATCACCTCTCCTTTTTCGGCATGGCAGGACGCGGGATCAACGCCCCAGTCATTCGCCGCTGCATTGATCAGCATGACGCGCGCGACGGCGCCGGCGTGGCGCAGCGGCTCCCAAAAGGCCGGCACCGAGGTGGAACCACCGGTCACCTGGAACCCAAGCAGCGGGTTGGCATAGAGCTTGTCGCTGGGCGGGGCTGCTTCGGCGGTCACTTGCGCGAGCTCGACCTCCAGCTCTTCGGCGATGAGCATGGACATCGAGGTATAGGTGCCCTGCCCCATCTCGACCTGCGGCATGATCAGAGTGACGCTGTTGTCGGCGCCAATGCGGATGAATGCGTTCGGGGCAAAATTATCGCCGCTCGCGGTGGCGGCCTTGACGTCGATGAACCGAGGCAGAGCGAAGCCGACCAGCAGGCCGCCGCCGGCGGCGGCACCGGTCAGCAGGAAGGTCCTGCGCGAAACGCCTCCCGCGTCTCTCTTGGTCTCGCGTTCAGCTTGATTCAAAATTCGCTGCAGACCCATGGCGGTTCGTTCCTCAGGCGCCTCAAGCGGATTGCGACGCCTGCTTGATGGCGGCGCGGATGCGCGGATAGGTGCCGCAGCGGCAAATGTTGCCCGACATCGCGGCATCGATCTCGGCATCGGATGGATTGGGATTGCTCTCGATCAGCGCCGCGGCCGACATGATCTGGCCCGACTGGCAATAGCCGCATTGGACCACTTCGATATTGAGCCAGGCTTGCTGAATCTTTTTGCCGCTGGAAGTTTCGCCGATCGCTTCGATGGTCGTAATCGGCTTGCCGGCGACGCTTCCCACCGGCGTGATGCACGACCGTATCGCACGACCATCGAGATGTACGGTGCAGGCGCCGCAGAGCGCAACGCCGCAACCGAACTTCGTCCCGGTCAGACCCACGACATCGCGTAAGGCCCACAACAGCGGCATGTCGTCCGGAACGTCGAGCTCGTGCTCTTTGCCGTTAACCTGCAATGTCACCATTTGGCTCTCCGAGTGGGCCGCGGTCCTAAGACGGCGAGGCTTTTGCTTCTCGGTACGAAGCACGAGGCTCCATAGCCCGCCTCAATTCCACACCAAATTTTTGAGCAGAGCAACCTCGACCTCGGCAGCGCGTTGTCGCACGACATCGGGAGGCATTGATCGACCGCAATAAGTTTCGTCAAACTGGAAATGGTGGGCGGTACTAGGATCGAACTAGTGACCCCTACGATGTCAACGTAGTGCTCTACCGCTGAGCTAACCGCCCATATCCGTCGCCGGAACTGGCCTCTATATCGACGAGGCCGGAGGAAGGCAACCGGGACAGGCAGCCACTAAGCGGCGAGCAGACGCTCCACCTGGTCGACCAGATCCCGCAAATGGAATGGCTTCGACAGGATCTTGGCATCCTTCGGCGCGTGATTGTCGGGATTGAGCGCGACCGCCGCGAAACCCGTGATGAACATGATCTTGAGGTCCGGATCGAGCTCGCTCGCCTTCCGCGCCAACTCGATGCCGTCCATCTCCGGCATCACAATGTCGGTCAGGAGCAGCGTGAAGGGCTCCTCGCGGAGCCGCTCATAAGCCTCGAGCCCATTGCTGAACGAAACGACGTCATAGCCGGCCTTGGCCAAGGCCTTGACCAGAAACCGGCGCATATCATCGTCGTCTTCGGCTAGCAGAATCCGTTGAACCCCGCGCGCATTCGGATCGTTCGCGACCATCCCTGTCCCCCTAACGCATTACTTGTCGATACACTGACTTGGTAAAGGACCGATTGCCTTGGTCTGCCCAAAGCGCCTTCCGGCGGCCTTCTTCCGTGCCCCGGGCCCAAATCATTACGTTTATTTGGCCCCCGCACAAGGCTGAAGAACGCCTGGACAGCGGATGCGCCGATTGGCAGAGTTTCAGCCACGATTCTTGGCTGTTGCGCCAGCCATAAGCCTCCTACATAGGGCAGCATGACCCAGAGCCATCGCGAGGCGCACTCTATCGAGAGCGAGCTCAATCCTCCTTTTGAGGTATTGCGCCCAAAAGAGCTGAAACTCCCCTTTGTTTTCAACTCGCCCCATAGCGGGAGGGTCTATCCGCAAGCCTTCCTGGCCGCCTCTAAACTGGATTCGCTGACCCTTAGGCGGTCGGAGGATTCCTTTGTGGAAGAGCTGTTCGGCTTCGTCGCCGAACTGGGCGCGCCGCTGCTCTATGCCCACTTCCCCAGGGCCTATCTCGACGTCAACCGTGAGCCTTACGAGCTCGATCCGGCTTTGTTCCGGGAGGGGCTGCCGCATTATGCCAATACCCAATCGGTGCGGGTGGTCGGCGGCCTTGGCACCATCGCGCGCATCGTCTCGGAGGCTGACGAGATCTACCGCGAGCCGCTCACGGTCGGCGCCGCGCTGGAACGCATCAACCGGCTTTATACCCCCTACCACGCCACGCTGAAGCAGCTGCTGGCCGAGGCGCAGGCGCAGTTCGGCGTGGCGGTCCTGATCGACTGCCATTCGATGCCGTCCAGCCCCATGGCCGATCAAGGCGTAGGCCGCCCGGATTTCGTGCTTGGCGATCGCTTTGGCACCTCCTGCAGCCCGGATTTGATCCGGCTTGCCAGCGGCCAGCTACGGTCTCTTGGCCATGTCGTCGTGCTGAACAAGCCTTACGCCGGCGGCTATATCACTGAGAATTATGGCCGGCCGCATGAGGGCATTCACGCGCTCCAGGTCGAAGTCAATCGCGCGCTCTATATGGATGAGGTGAGTTTCGAGAAGACGGCCGCCTTCCACCGCTTGAGGGCCGATCTCGAGCGCATGGTGAAGGCCATCGCGATGGGAATTTCGAGCTTGGCCGTGCCAAGGGCAGCCGCCGAATAGCCACCAGACCAAGACATTGGGATAAAACAAAAAAAGGGCCGTTCGAAAGGATCCGAACGGCCCAAGTCTAGGGAGGAAACGCCCAAGGAGGGCAGCGACACGACGGAGTGTCATGCCGCGTTGCAACAATATGTCATTGCGCCGCACAAAATACAAGGTTCTAGTCGCGTTTCCGTAACATTGCCGGGAAGTGATGCAATCCGGTCACGAAGACACAGCCTACAGCCACAGTCCCCTCCGGCGATAGCAGCGAGACTTCGTATTACGGATTGATTTTAAAAGGAAAATAGACCCGATCTTGACGTTGGTGGCGACCCTGTCCGATCCCCTCTTTGCTCATTTCCTGGCGACTGCCCACGGCTGGCCGATCGCGCCGCGGAGGTCATATTGCCGCATTTCCGGGCGATCGGGGCCATTGACCATAAGGGAGGCGACCTGCTCGATCCGGTGACCGCCGCCGATGTGGGAGCCGAGCGCGCCATCAGGGCCATTCTGGATGAGACCTATCCGGACCATGGTGTTGTCGGCGAGGAACTCGGCCGCAAAGAGGGCGCTGGCCCCTATTGCTGGGTGATCGACCCGATCGACGGAACTCGCGCCTTCATCATCGGTCAGCCGCTATGGGGCAGCCTGATCGGGCTTGCCCGCAACGGCGAGCCCCTGCTCGGCCTGATGGCTCAGCCCTTCACCAAGGAGCGTTTCTGGAGCGGCGAGAGGGAGAGCTGGTATCGCCATGACGGGCTCGACCGGCCGATCGAAACGCGGCGCTGCACGTCGCTGAAAGATGCGTTCATGGCCGCAAGCGCGCCCGAGATGTTTGGCCCCGATGAAGCGCACCGATTTGAAACCTTGGCCCGACAGATCCGCATGCGCCGCTTCGGTGGCGATTGCTACAATTATTGCCTGCTGGCGATGGGTCAGCTCGACCTCGTGGTCGAAGCCGGACTGAACGCCTACGACATCTTGGCGTTGATCCCGATCATCGAGCGCGCCGGCGGCATGGTCACCACCTGGGACGGCGGCGACGCCGAAGGACGGCGGCCGCATTCTCGCTGCCGGCGATCCGAAGCTGCATGCCGAAGCGATGAAGGTGTTGGCGGCCTAGCCCGCGCGTCGCATCACCGCGCCGGTGACATAGGCGTCGAACGCCGCCCAGAATTGCTCGCGGATCAGGTCGCGCTCCTGCATGATCTCGTGACGGGAACCGCGCAGCACGATTTGCGATCCGGCTTTGAGCCGCATTGAAAATGCCTCGATGGCCTTGCTCGAAACCACATGGTCGTCGCCGGCCGCCAACATCAGCACGGGCACGCGCAAGCGCGAGGGAAATCTCTCGCTCTCGATGTCCGCCATGGCGGCAAGCGCCGCATGCAGCCAGCCGATCGTCGGCGGACCCACGGCGAGCTTCGGCGCCACCGCGACCACCGATTGATTGCGCAGGAAGCGCTCGCGGTCGGACGTCAGGACATTGCCCTCGAAACTTTGGCTGGCGAGATATTGCTTCATGCCGCCCGGCACCATGCTGCCGCCAAAGCCGCAGAAGGAGATAGCCTCGGTCACCTGGCTCACGGCCCAAGCTGGCATGGGTAATTTCGCAATCTTCAGCATCGGCGCGGTGAGCACCATGCGCGAGAACCAGCAGCCCTTCTTCGTCGCCGCTTCGAGCAGGATGGTGGCGGCCATCGAATGGCCGAGCGCGAAGAATGGCGGCGGACAATCCGGCAGCACCACGTCCGTCATGAAGCGGCTGAGATCGCTCTCATAGTCGCCGAAGTCGCGAATATGGCCTTTCAGCGCATTGCCGGTGAGCCGGCTCGGAGCCGCCCTGCCCGCGCCAATCCATGATCGCGACGGCGAAACCGCGGCGGCGGAGCTCGCCCACCACCTCGAAATATTTCTCGATGAATTCGCTGCGGCCGGGAAAGATACAGACCGTGCCGCGCCGCTCTTTCAGCGCCGAAGGCCAGCGCGCATAGCGCACCCGCACATTCTTCTTGATGTCGAGAAAGCCCGTCGCCGCGCCGAGCGGGATCGGATTTTTTGGTGTCGCGATGAGGTCCATGAGATCTGCCGCTCTCCTGAAGGAAACTCTTACCTCAGTGGGCTCTCATCGCACCACAATTTTCCAGCGGCGAAAAGGCGGCGATTTGCTCCGCCGCCCCAATGCTTGCGCCGCAAATTCTCACCGGGCGACCTCAGAGCTTTCGCGTTTATTTTCAATGGTATAGGCCTCTTGACGGCGCGGCTCGCGATTCCCATATCGCCTCTTGCGCAAGGCCGAATGGCTTGCGCCTCTTCGCCCGGCTCCAATGCGAGCGGGCTTCCAAAACATATCGCTTCATCAGGAGGATGTGACATGAGGCAATTCGATCTTACCCCACTCTATCGTTCCACCATCGGCTTCGACCGGCTCGGCTCGTTGCTCGATACGCTTGGCTCGTTCGAGGGCGAGGCGCCGAGCTACCCGCCCTACAATATCGAGCGCGTCGGCGAGAACGACTACCGCATCTCCATGGCTGTCGCCGGCTTCGGCGACAGCGATCTCAATATCGAGGTCAAGGAGAACACGCTCACCGTGAAAGGCGAGAAGCTGACCGAGAAGGAAGACACCACCTTCCTCCATCGCGGCATCGCTTCGCGGAGCTTCGAGCGCCGCTTCCAGCTTGCCGACCACGTCGTGGTCAAGGGCGCGAGCCTGGAGAATGGCTTGCTGCACATCGATCTCGTGCGCGAGTTGCCCGAGGCCAAGAAGCCCCGCACGGTTCCGATCGCTTCCAATGGCGAGAAGCCGAAAGTGATCGACGGCACCGCGAGCTGCTGTAGCTAATCACTTACAACAACAAGAGGGGCGCTCTCTGGTGAGAGGGCGCCCTTCTCATTTTCGCAGGTGCTTGGGAGGGAGCCTGCTACGCCGCGCCCGGCACGAAGAACGAATTCACGAAACGCGACGGCGAGAAGTTTAGCAGCCGCGATTTACGCTGGGGTTAAGCCTTTGAAATAGGCACATTCTATTTTTTTAAGACTTCGTTAGGCCTGTTGCCGCGGCGTGCCCCAAACGCCAACAATTGCGCCGCTTGTCATCAGGCCCAGCAGATTGGCTTCGAGGTCGAAATCAGGCGCGCTTCGCAACGCTGCCTCTGCCGCCTCTCCGATGCTGCGTCCGGCACGCAGCGTCTCGATGAAAATCACCGCGCCCGCCGGTAGCCTTCTGATTTCGACGTCGAGATCTGGCCTGAGCACCAGCGCGTCTTCACCTTCCGCCTCGAGCTTCGTCTGCGGCGGCTCGTTTCCCTCTTCGTGCAGCTCGTAGATGGTCACGATCGGGAAGGCTGAGCTCACCACTCCGAGCGACGGATGTAGCTTCAGCACGGCGTCGTTTGCGTGAGCCGCAACGGACGCGAGTGCGTCGAGCGAAACCGGCGCGGCGTCTGCGGCGTGATAGGCCGCGTGCCAAGCCCATTCGAGCGCCGCGATGTCCGCGAGATAAGGCACCGATTCTGCCGGCTCGAAGCCGGCGACAAAAGATGGAAAGCTTTCGCCATAGCGCAGCAACACAGCCGAGCGCGGCGGCTCCTGCTCGACATAGACCCGCGCCATGGCGCGGAAGAACTCGTCCCCAACCAGCCGCGACGCCACGGGAAAGCGGCGCCTGCATCACGTCGATCAGACTGGAATAGACATTGTTGCGATAGACGCTGAAGCGGCGACGATGCGGCTCACCACCGGACCGTCTCGCAAGAGCCGCCGGCAAAGTCTCGCGCGCGGAGAGAATTGCAGCCGCAAAGTCCTGCTGTAGCTTGTCAAGCTCGCCCATGATTGCTGCGCCGGTCGGTGATGATGGCGTCGGCGCGGAGCGCCTCGGCGAAGAGCACGGGCCATTCCGGCACGTCATTGTCCCATTCGATCAGGGTCGGCTTCGGACCGCTGCGCGCGATGGCGCGGGCGTAAAGCGTCCACACCTTGTCCGCGATCTCATGCCCATGGTCGTCGATCAGGACCGCCGATCCATCGTCGTCTTCATCCTCGGCATGGCCACCGAGATGGATTTCGCCGACATGCTCGATCGGAAACGCGTCGATATAGGCTTCAGGCTCGAAGCCATGATTGACCGCCTGAACGAACACATTGTTGACGTCGAGCAGCAGCCCGCATCCGGTCCGCCGCACGATCGCTTCCAGGAATTCGATCTCGCTCATCGTGGCGTTGGCAAAGCCGACATAGGTCGAAGGGTTCTCGAGCAGCATCGTCCGCCCGAGCACCTCTTGCACCTCGTCGATGTGATCGGAGACCCGCGCCAGCGTCTCCTCCGTGTAGGGCAGCGGCAGGAGATCGTTGAGATAGACATTGTCGTGGCTCGACCAGGCGAGATGTTCGGAAAACAGCGCAGGCTGGTAGCGCTCCGCGAGATGTTTCAGCCGCGCCAGATGCTCCTGGTCGAGCGGCCCGGCGCCGCCGATCGAGAGCCCCACGCCGTGGAGCGAGATCGGATAGAGCTCGCGCACCGCCTCCATGTAGCGGTGCGGCGGACCGCCCTCGCCCATATAGTTCTCGGCATGGATCTCGAACCAGCCGATGCCGGGCCTGGTTTCGAGGATCTCGCGGTAATGCTGCGGCTTCAGCCCGACGCCGGCGCGGGGCGGGAGCGGACCATTTGGCCTTTGAGCAGCAGTGTCGGTCATTGGAGCATTATGCCGGAGGCAGATCGCGGTCGAGCGGGTCCAGGCTTCCTTTCCGTCCATCGGGAAGCTCCATGGTGGTGCAGGTGCCCTTCGGGACCAGCTTCCAGACATTGCCTTGGTAGTCGATCTTTGAGGATCCGGAGCAGCCCGATGAGCCGGCGGCACAGTCGTTCTCGCCGGCCTTGGCGACGCCGTAGCATTTCTCCTTGCTGGGATCGTCGGCCGCGGCGGCCTTTTGGCTCATTCCGGCCAGCTCCCAGCGCAGCGGCAAAGGCGCCGGCAACCGCGAGACCCGAAGCAATCTTGGTCCTGTCGTCCATCTGTCTCCCTTTCTTGCTACTTTGATTGAAGCTCATGGCCCGATTAGAGGATGCGAAGTAGTCGCGGGCAAGGCTCTGAGCGTCAAGTCAAGCTGAGGTGAAAGCGCGTGACGCCTGCCCTTCCAAACCCTTGAATCTCGCTTGTGCCCATATTGGAAATCTGTCATTTTGGGCAGGAATAGGACAGGCTTACTGACCTTTGTCCGTGTACCCAAATAGGGTGCAAAAGGGCGCGGCGGTTAAGCCCTTCTCCGTCCTTGAGCGGTTATTGAGGCGAAGGCGAAAGCCCTCGCGAACTCTGCTCTCCGGTGCCGATCCAACCCTTTGTGAAGGAGCGCCGGGGCAGGTGTCGCGTGGGCTGCGATGTCACCATGGCGGTCGAGTTGAAAGATTTGCGCGGTAAGGGGACGGTGCGTTTGGGCGCTCCGCCGGCGCAAGGACTTATTCGATCCGCTCCGCGAGTACGATGCCTGCGGCGTCGGCTTCGTCGCCGACCTGAACGCGGTGCCGAGCCACAAGATCGTCGAGCACGGCCTCAACATCCTCGTCAACCTGACTCACCGGGGCGCCGCCGGCGCCGACCCGAATGCCGGCGACGGCGCGGGCATGCTGGTGCAGATCCCGCATGAATTCCTGCAAAAGACCTGTTCCTCGCTCGGAATCAAATTGCCTGCGCCGGGCGACTACGCCGTCGGCCACATGTTCATGCCGGCGAACGCGGCGCAGCGCATCTATTGCGAGTCCACCGTGCAGCGCGCGGTCGAGGCCGAGGGCATGCAGGTTCTCGGCTGGCGCGACGTGCCGACCGACAATTCCTGCCTGCCGCCAATGATCATCGAGACCGAGCCGCGCCACCGGCAGGTCTTCATCGGACGCGGCAAGGCCATCAAGGATGAGACCACATTCGAGCGCAAGCTCTACATCCTGCGCAAAGTCATCTCCAACACCATCAACGGCGACAATGGCGGCCGCGACATCGGCTTCTACACCGTGTCGCTGTCGTGCCGCACGCTGGTCTACAAGGGCATGTTCCTCGCCTATCAGCTCGGCGCCTATTATCCCGATCTGCACCACCCGCTATTTGCCTCGGCGCTCGCGCTGGTGCATCAGCGCTTCTCGACCAACACCTTCCCATCGTGGAAGCTCGCGCATCCTTATCGCATGGTCGCGCATAACGGCGAGATCAACACGCTCCGCGGCAATCTGAACTGGATGGCGGCGCGCCAGGCGAGCATTTCTTCGCCGCTATTCGGCAAGGACATCGGAAAGCTCTGGCCGATCTCCTATGAAGGCCAGTCCGACACCGCCTGTTTCGACAACGCGCTCGAATTCCTGGTGCAAGGCGGCTACTCGCTCGCCCACGCCGCGATGATGCTGATCCCGGAGGCTTGGGCCGGCAATCCGCTGATGGATGCCAAGCGCCGTGCCTTCTACGAATATCACGCCTGCCTGATGGAGCCGTGGGACGGACCGGCCGCCATGGCCTTCACCGACGGCAAGCAGATCGGCGCCACGCTCGACCGGAACGGCCTCAGGCCTGCGCGCTATTTCGTCACCAAGGATGGCCTCGTCGTCATGGCTTCGGAAACCGGCGTGCTGCCGATCCCCGAGAAGGACATCGTCAAGAAATGGCGGCTCCAGCCCGGCAAGATGCTGCTGATCGACCTCGAGAAGAAACGGATTGTTTCCGACGAGGAGATCAAGGCCGAGCTTGCGAGCGCGCATCCTTATCAGCAATGGCTGGACGCGACGCAGATCCGTGTGCACGAGCTTCCGGGTGCCGCCGCGAGCCCGCCGCGCACCAATGTCAGCCTGCTCGATCGCCAGCAAGCCTTCGGCTACACCCAAGAGAGCCTCAAATTCCTGATGGCGCCGATGGCCCAAACCGGCCAAGAGGCCGTGGGCTCGATGGGCAACGACACGCCGATCTCGGCTCTGTCGAGCCGGTCGAAACTGCTGCACACTTATTTCAAGCAGAACTTCGCCCAAGTGACCAATCCGCCGATCGACTCGATCCGCGAGGAATTGGTCATGTCGCTCGTGACCTTTATCGGCCCGCGTCCGAACCTGCTCGATCTTGAGGGCACCTCAAAGCAGAAGCGGCTCGAAGCGGCCCATCCGATCCTCAGCAATGAGAACCTGGAGCGCATCCGCGGCATCGGCGACGTGGCCGACAACCATTTCCGCACCGTGACGCTCGACATCACATACGCGGCCGATCAAGGCGCGGCCGGCATGGCGCCTGCGCTCGACACGCTGTGCCGCAAGGCCGAGCAAGCCGTTCGCGCCGGCGAGAACATCATCATTCTGTCGGACCGCGCCATCGGCCCGGATCGCGTGCCGATCCCGTCTTTGCTGGCGACGAGTGCGGTGCATCACCATCTGATCCGCGCCGGCCTCAGGACCTCTGTCGGCCTTGTGGTCGAGACCGGCGAGGCTTGCGAGGTGCATCAATTCGCGACGCTCGCTGGCTACGGCGCCGAAGCGATCAATCCTTATCTCGCCTTCGAGACCATCGTCGACATGCTGCCTTCGATCGAGGAGGAGATCACGGCGGAAGAAGCCGTGAAGCGCTACATCAAGGCGTCCGACAAGGGCATCCTCAAAGTGATGTCCAAGATGGGCATCTCCACCTATCAATCCTATTGCGGCGCGCAGATCTTCGACGCGATCGGTCTCAAGAGCGATTTCATCGCCAAATATTTCACCGGCACGCATACCCAAGTCGAGGGCGTCGGTCTCGAGGAGATCGCGCGCGAGACTGTCGAGCGCCACAGGCTCTCCTTTTCCAACGTGCCGGTCATGCGCGGCGCACTCGACGTCGGCGGCGAATATGCCTTCCGCCTTCGCGGCGAGGCGCATGTCTGGCGTCCGAATGTGGTCGCTGACCTGCAACATGCGGTGCGCGGTGAGCTGCCCGAGAAATATCGGTCTTACGCCAAGTCGATCAACGAGCAGGCCGAGCAACTCCTGACGTTGCGCGGCATGTTCCGCATCAAGACCGCCGAGGAGATGGGCCGGAAGCCCGTCCCCCTCGCTGAGGTCGAGCCCGCCAAGGAAATCGTCAAGCGCTTCGCCACCGGCGCCATGTCGTTCGGCTCGATCAGCCGCGAGGCGCATACCACGCTTGCCATCGCCATGAACCGCATTGGCGGCAAGTCCAACACCGGTGAAGGCGGCGAGGAGTCGGATCGCTTCAAGCCGCTCCCGAACGGCGATTCCATGCGCTCCGCGATCAAGCAGGTGGCCTCCGGGCGCTTCGGCGTGACCACGGAATATCTCGTCAACTCCGACATGATGCAGATCAAGATCGCCCAAGGCGCCAAGCCCGGCGAAGGCGGCCAGCTGCCCGGTCACAAGGTCGACGCGGTGATCGCCAAGGTGCGTCACTCGACGCCTGGCGTCGGCCTGATCTCGCCGCCGCCGCACCATGACATCTATTCCATCGAGGACCTGAAGCAGCTGATCTTCGATCTGAAGAACGTGAACCCGGACGGCGACGTCTCGGTGAAGCTCGTCTCCGAGATCGGCGTCGGCACGGTCGCCGCCGGTGTCGCCAAGGCGATGTCCGACCACGTCACCATTGCGGGCTATCGAGGGCGGCACCGGCGCTTCGCCGCTCACCTCGATCAAGCATGCCGGCTCGCCCTGGGAGATCGGTCTCGCCGAGACCCAGCAGACGCTCGTGCTCAATCGGTTGCGCGGCCGTATCGCCGTGCAGGTCGATGGCGGCTTGCGCACCGGACGCGATGTGATTGTTGGCGCGCTGCTCGGCGCTGACGAGTTCGGCTTCGCCACCGCGCCGCTGATCGCTGCCGGCTGCATCATGATGCGGAAATGCCATCTGAACACCTGCCCGGTCGGCGTCGCCACGCAAGACCCGGTGCTTCGCGCGCGCTTCACCGGCAAGCCAGAGCACGTCATCAATTTCTTCTTCTTCGTCGCCGAAGAGGTGCGCGAATATATGGCAGCGCTCGGCTTCCGCTCCTTCTCCGAGATGATCGGCAGGACCGAGATCCTGGATAAGGAACAGGCCATCGACCATTGGAAGGCGAAGGGCCTCGATTTCACCCGCATCTTCCATAAGCCCGACGTGCCGCCGCAGGTCGCGATTTACAACACCGAGCGCCAGGACCACGCGCTCGACGATGTGCTCGACAAGACGCTGATCGCGCAGAGCCGCGCCGCGATCGAGGAGAAGAAGCCGGTCAAGATCGAGCTTCCGATTCGAAATGTCGACCGCACCACCGGCGCCATGTTGTCCGGCGAGATTGCCAAGCGCTATGGCCATGCCGGCCTGCCCGAAGACACCATCTGGGTGAACCTGAAAGGGTCTGCCGGGCAGAGCTTCGGCGCCTGGCTTGCGAAGGGCGTGACGCTCGATCTCGAGGGCGAAGCCAACGACTATGTCGGCAAAGGCCTATCCGGCGGCCGCCTGATCGTGCGCCCACCGAAAGACTCGAGCATCGTGCCCGAGCACTCGATCATTGTCGGCAATACCGTGCTGTATGGCGCCATTGCCGGCGAGTGCTATTTCCGCGGCATTGGCGGTGAGCGCTTCGCGGTCCGGAACTCCGGCGCCATCGCCGTGGTCGAGGGCACCGGCGATCACGGCTGCGAATACATGACCGGCGGCGTGGTGGTCGTCATCGGCCCGACGGGACGGAACTTCGCAGCCGGCATGTCCGGCGGTATCGCTTACGTACTCGATGAAGTCCGGCGATTTCGAGCAGCGCTGCAACATGGCCATGGTCGATCTCGAGCCGATCCCGAGCGAGAACCAGGCGCTGGAGCGTAACGGTCATCAAGGCAACGACCTCGAGAGCCACGGCCTCGTCGACATTGCCGACATGACGCAGAACGACGAAGCGCGGCTGCGTCAGTTGATCTTGAACCATCTGCACTACACGGGCTCGTCGCGCGCCAAGCTCATTCTCGACAATTGGGCCGAGTACCTGCCGAAATTCGTCAAGGTTATGCCGGTCGAGTATCGCCGCGCGCTGGAAGAGATGGCCAAAGCGCAAATGCTCGACAAGACCGGCATGGGCGAAATCGAAATCGGCCTCCGCGCCAACGGGAAATAGCAGAGCCCCTATGGGTAAGATCACAGGCTTCCTCGAGATCGACCGCGAGGACCGGCACTATGAGCCGGCCGCCGACCGCGTGCGCCATTACCGCGAGTTCGTGATTCCGCCGAGCGAGGCCGATCTCACCCGCCAGGCCGCGCGCTGCATGGATTGCGGCATCCCCTATTGTCACACCGGCTGCCCGGTCAACAACCAGATCCCCGACTGGAACGATCTCGTCTACCAATCGGATTGGCGCGCGGCGTCCGAGAATCTGCACTCAACCAACAATTTCCCGGAAGTGACCGGCCGCATCTGCCCCGCGCCGTGCGAGGCTGCCTGCACGCTCAACATTATCGACGAGCCGGTCACCATCAAATCCATCGAATGCGCCATCGCCGACCGCGGCTTCGCTGAAGGCTGGATCAGGCCCGAGCCGCCGGAGCGGAAGACCGGCAAGCGTGTCGCCGTGGTCGGTTCAGGACCGGCCGGCCTCGCTGCCGCGCAACAGCTCGCGCGCGCCGGCCACGACGTTCATGTCTACGAGAAGCAGGCCCATCCCGGTGGACTGCTCCGCTACGGCATCCCCGATTTTAAGATGGAGAAATATATCATCGAGCGCCGCGTGAAGCAGATGGAAGCCGAAGGCGTGACCTTCCACTGCAACGTCCATGTCGGCAAAGACGGTGAGCATCCATGAGCTGGAACGTAAGCACGACGCGCTGCTGCTGACGGGCGGCGCCGAGTTCCCGCGCGATCTGCCGGTTCCCGGCCGCGAGCTTGACGGCGTTCACTACGCCATGAATTTCCTGCCGCAGCAGAATAAGCGTGTCTCCGGCGAGCCGCTCGGCGATGTCGAGCCAATCCTCGCCACCGGCAAGCAAGTCGTTGTCATCGGCGGCGGCGACACTGGCTCCGACTGCATCGGCACCTCGTTCCGTCAGGGCGCCGTCTCGGTCACCCAGCTCGAAATCCTGCCGATGCCGCCGGACAAAGAGAACAAGGACCTGACCTGGCCCAATTGGCCGCTAAAGATGCGCACTTCCTCAAGCCAGGCTGAGGGCGCCGCGCGGGATTTCAGCGTGGCGACCAGCCGCTTGTTGGGCTCTGACGGCAAGGTCGAGCAGCTCGAATGTGTCCGCCTCGACGGCCAGATGAAGCCAGTCCCCGGCAGCGAGTTTCAGATCCCGGCCGACCTCATGCTCCTCGCCATGGGATTCATGCATCCCGTGCAAGACGGCATGGTCAAGGATCTGCGCCTCGATCTCGATAGCCGCGGCAACGTCAAAGCCAACGATCTCGATTACCGCACCTCGAGGGCCAAAGTGTTCGCCGCCGGCGACATGCGCCGCGGTCAATCTCTTGTGGTCTGGGCGATCCGCGAAGGCCGCCAGGCCGCTCACGCCATCGACAAGTTCCTGATGGGCAAGACCGACCTGCCGCGTTGAGAGCATAATCCCGAAACGTTGCGACATTTCGGACAAGATTATGCGTCAGACCTTAGTCCTTCACATCGATCGCATGCTTCGCCCGGCGCGGCAGCGAGCCGGTGATGTCGCCGCGGGCAACATCCGCCGCGATGGTGCGGCGCTCGCCTTGCCGCGGACCGCCGCCGGCAATCACGGCAACGTCCGACCAACTCGCTTCACGGGCGTCCTCGACGACTTTCCGTACCGAAGCCATCAGCGCCTTGGCGCCGACTCGCTCCATGGTTCGGTCCCAGGCTTCCGAGACGACAAGCACCGGACGTCCCACCTCCTCTTCGGCGAGATCGCCCGCGACAAGCCGCAAGCCTTCCGAATTGAAAACGGCAAGGATCAAGGCAGCGAGCAACAGAGCCCCAAGTACGGTCGCCCGGTTTGCCTTGGTGTCCTCCGGGCGCGCGACCGCGACCACCACTCTCTTCGGAGGTGCCTTGCGCGCGCGCCGCTTCGGCGTGACCTTGGCCTTGGGTAGAGGCGCTTCGCTCTTCTTCGGCGCCACCAAATGCTTCTTACGGTATTCCAACGCAAATGACATGGTACGCAACTCACAGACTGGACTGAGACCTAGAACTGGAAGTAGATGAACGGCGCCACTCCCTCGGGCGCCATCGCCCAAATGAACAAGATGCCGAAGCCGAGCACGGCGCCGAGCGTCAACGCGCCCGCATCGTGAAGTTTGGCGCTCATGCGCTCGACGAGATCCTCCGAGACGAAATGCGCGGCGAGCGAGACGAAGATCAGCGCCACCAGAAATGGCGTCGCCCGCTCGACCGGGCCTGACCAGTCGGTCAAGCCCCGTAGATAGTCGAAGGCGTAACTCATCGACTCCGAGCGGAAGAAGATCCAGGCCAGGCAGACAATATTGAAGGTGACGAACACCGACAGCGCCTTGCCGAAGGCCTGCCCGCCCATGGCGCCGAAGGCGAGCACCCGGCCGACCGGGCCGTAGCCCGCGAATTGCACGATCTGCACCGGCGCGGGCTTGAAGGCCAGGATCATGCGCTCGATCACGAGCGCCGTGCCGTGGATCGCGCCCCAGACAATGAAGGTGAAGGCGGCGCCATGCCAAAGCCCGCCAAGCAGCATGGTGATGAGCAGGTTCCGATAGGTCAGCGCCGTGCCGTGATGACTGCCGCCGAGCGGCTTGTACAGATAGTCGCGGAGCCAGCTCGACAACGAGATATGCCAGCGCTGCCAGAACTCGCGTAACGACGCCGCGCGATAAGGCTGCAAGAAATTCGGCTTGAAGTGATAGCCGAGCAGGCCCGCGACGCCGATGGCGATGTCGGTATAGCCGGAGAAATCGCAATAGATCTGCACCGCATAGCCATAAAGCGCGAGCAGGAGATCGGGCCCCGAATAGGCGCTCGGATCGAAGAACACGCCGTCGACCAACTCATTTGCGAGATAGTTCGCGATCACCATCTTCTTGAACAGCCCGAGCAGGATCAACACGATGCCGTTCGCCACCATGGCGCGATCGAGCTTCGGTTCGGTCTTGAGCTGCGGCAGGAAGTCGGACGCGCGGATGATCGGCCCGGCGACGAGTTGCGGGAAGAAGGAGATGTAGAGCAAGACGTCGAGCGGCGATTCCTCGGCCGGGATCTTGCCGCGATAGACGTCGACGACATACGAGATGCCGTGGAAGGTAAAGAAGGAAATGCCGATCGGGAGCAGAATCTCCAGGAAGGGCAGGTCCCGCGCAAGCCCGACCTGGGTGAGCAGATCGGACAGCGACTCCATGAAGAAGCCGAAATATTTGAAGAAGGCGAGGATGCCGAGATTGAGCGCGATCGCGATGACGACAAGCTGGCGTCGTCCCCGGTCACTCTCGGTGACCGCAAGCAGCCTCCCCGCTGTGTAGTTGATCAGCGAGCTCGCGGCGAGCAGCACCATGAAGCGCCAATCCCAGCACGCATAGAAGATGTAGCTGACGCCGACCAGAAAGGCTTTGCGGGCTTCCGGCCATTGTCGTAGCTCCCACGCCGCCGCGAACACGCCGAGAAAGAAGATGCCAAAACTGAGTGTCGGAAACAGCATACCCCCCGGCTCCCCTCACCGCCCCGCAAGAGAAGCAGCAACATCATCCGGCGGCGGATCGCCCGAGCGAACGGCCTGACGGCCGTGCGCGGTCGTAATCGGCAATCAGCGCCGCATAGAGCGCGCGGCCGATGCGGCGCGATCCCTCGTCGCTGAGGTGCACATGATCGGGCAGCGCCAAGGGTGGCGTTGCCTTGACCCAGCTTTCGATGCTGCACGGACCGCCCATCACCGCAGACATGTCCCAATAAAGCGCATCGTGCCGCTCGGCGATTTTCTTCAACGCCTGGCGGACGGCGTCGAGCTTCGGCGGCGTGTACCAATGCGCGATTTTTGCGTCCTTGGCCGCGGCCAGCGCATCGTAATTGGCGCGCTCGTCGTCGCTCAGCGCGTGGCAAGGCAGCTGCGCCTTGTCCGCAGCTTTGACGAAACGCGGCAGCCGCGCGCCGTCGAGCGGCCCGAGAATGACCAGGCTCGCATCCGGCGCTGCATCCTTCACCAGCGCGATCAGCCGCTCATAGCCCTTGGCGTAGGCATCGAGATCGAGACTGTCGATGAACCCCTCATTGGTGCCATAGCCGAGCACGACGAGCTTCGGGGCAAGTTCCTTGATGTCGCTTGCGGCAAGGTCACGGTCGAAACGGTTGGTGGTGAGCGCCGATGCTCCGGGGATACCGAGATTGACGTAACGGACACCCGGTCTGCCGCTTGCGACCGACCAGCCGAGCACGGTGATCGGTCCATCGCCTTTGGCTTCGATCTTCACCGAGCTCGCTTTGCCGTCGAGCGGCACGCGCAGCACCGATTGCTGATCGCGCCGCAGTCGAAATCTCCTCGCGCAATTTCCCCGCGCTGATCGCGGCGTGTCCCATTGCCGGGGGCTTGCAGCAAAATCACCTCGGCAGAGGCGAAGGGTGCCCCCGTGCTGGTCAGAACCAGCGCGGCATCGGGAGACGCCGAGCTCAGGCTGACACCGGAAATCCCATAGATCCCTTCGTCTGTCAGACTATTCGCGGCAGTCCACTCGCCGATCTTTTCGAAATCGAAGCCCGGCGCCTTGTAATAAGGGAAGGGAAAGCCCGGCATCATCAGGCCGCGCCCGGCATCGCCGAACCGCGCCTGCATCAGCTCGCGCACCTCTCCGGTGATCCGATCCGAGGCGATATGGCTGTCGCCGAGATGGAGCACCGTCACGGGCGATGCTGCGGCCCCGGTCTCGAGCCCGGCGAGGGCGTTATAGAAGGCCGCTAACTTGCCGGTATGGGGCTTGACCGTAGCCGTCGCCTGAATGGCGACAGGATTATTGATGTTCGGTGTGTCTTGAGCCGCGGTCGAGACGGCGGGCTCGATGTCACGGATCGTCGGCTCTTGAACCGCGACCGGAGCCGGCGGTTCGGACAGAAATTCAGGAAGGCCAAGACCGGCAAGCGCGCCGACACCGGCGGCACAAAGCAGAGCGGGCCACCAGCGCCAAAGACGCGCGGCACGCAATCCGCCCGCGGGCCCCCCGCGTGAGCTGTTGTCGTCCCCCATGAGCGCAAGACCCCGTTACAAAAGCGCTCTTAAAACTAGCTTCTCGGCCAAGCGAAATCGTCGGCTCTCCCCGCCTTCGGCTTCAATTGCTCGCCCTCGATCAGAACTTTGTAATATGGCCGTTCTGTGAGCGGCAGCCTTGGCTTTGACGAACCTGACAAATCGCTCGCAGATGAAATCGAGGAAAGCGCGGTCAAGCCATCGGGAAGATCGCTCGAGATCATTTCGCTTTCCGGCATCGAAGATCCGGCGCCTTGCGGCGTCATGCTTTGCGCGGCTTCGAGCGTCGTCGCCGCGATCGCCGGACGGACAAGCTCGACATCGCCGGCCTTGGCCTGCTGTTGCGGCACCGCCGCCTGCTCAGCTTCCCGGCTCGGCTGCATCGCCCGCTGGCGGAGCAGCCGGCCACATCGGGCGCCGGCGAAGCATTGGCCGCATCGCCTTCTGGCACCGCGCTGTCAGGCGCCTCCGCCACGGGAGGCACGGGCGCTTCGCCTGAAGGCGGCGTCGCCGTCGGCCCCGCGTTGACCGCTCGGCCCATCATCTTTGATTGCTCCTGCGCGTCGCCGGCGAGCGGGATATTGCGCTCGACCTTGGCAAGACTTCAGATCGTGGCGGATCTCTTTTTCCACGAAATGCGCGAGCTTGAGGTAGCCACGCATGGTGAAATGCACGCCATCATCGGCGCGCAACCGCTTGACCTGGCCTTCCATATCCGGGCCATAGGCGCTGTAGCGGCCGGAATCGTCGGTGAAGCCGCTCCACGTGTCGACAAATTTAGCGCCGTTGATGAAGGCCTTCTCGCGGAACACGTCGTTGAGGAACTGCGCGTCATCGCTTTGATCGGGGCTGCGCATGATCGGCAGCCCCGCCCAATATACCGCGAGCTTGGCTGCGCGGAGCTTCTTGATGAAGGCCTCGACACGCTGCGCGTAGGCCTCGCGCCAGGCATCGGTGCCGGGTTTGAAAAATTCCTTGCCCTGGCGGATCGGCTGATTGTCGTTGGCGCCGAACATCACCACGGCCATCTGGTAATTGTTGTCTTTCAGGATGTCGTCGAGCGCTTTGTTCCAGTCGTAATAATCGACGCGCACGAAACCGGTCGACACTTTGGATTGGTTCACGATCTCGAGATTCTTGTCCTCTTGGAACGTCCGATAGAGGCCGGACCACAAGCCGTCACCAAGAGAGTCGCCGAGCACGAGAACGCGGTAACGGTCCCCGCTCGGGAACGGATTGACATAGGTGCGTTGAAACTCGGGCGTATTCTGCGCCGCGGCCGCGTCGATGCCCGCGACGAACGCGGCGACTGTCAGCAATGCGAGGAAGGCGCCCTTGAGCGCGGGATTTTGCGCGAGCGCAAGCGAACGGAGACAAGACGCAATACCAGACATGACCCTTAGGGCCTCTGACTGAAGCCCTCCCCAAAAAATCCCAGGCTGAAACGAACCCGGAACTCTACGGCAAAACGCAAAGATTCCCTTCACCATTCTTGCCCGTTTTCGGTTGCCGAACACTTAATCGCCGTACCGTTGTGACGAATTTGCAACCCCCCGGAGACCCCTTTGAACTCTACCGGCCTCAGCCCTGTTTGCGCAACATTTGCAGCAGCGATTGGCTTGGAAAGCCGTCAACCGGCAGCTTATTAGCCCGTTGATAGGTTTTCAGCGCTTCAAGCGTGGCCGGTCCGATGACGCCGTCCGGATCGCCGGTCATCAGCCCTTTGGCAACGAGAAGGCGCTGCAATTCCATGCGTTGATCGAGCGAAAGATGGGTCTCATCCGTGGGCCAAGTGTGAATGAACGGTCCCTCGCCACGCAAGCGATCGGAAAGATGCCCGACTGCCAGGGCATAAGATTTCGCCACGTTGTAGTGAAGGATCGAGCGGAAATTATTCAGCACAAGGAACGCGGGTCCATTGGTTCCAGCAGGCGCGAACAAGGTCGCCTTGTCGGAAGGCCGCGGAAAGGCGGCGCCATTGGCGCGGGCAAGACCGAGCTTGCTCCAATCGGCCAATGTTTTCGACGTGGTCTCGCTCACCTTGGCGGGATTGAATCCCTTCGGCAAAGAAACTTCGTAGCCCCAGCTCTCGCCTGAATGCCAGCCCGACACTTTCAAATAACTTGCCGTCGAGGCCAGCGCGTCGGGCACGTCGTTCCAGATGTCACGCTTGCCGTCGCCGTCGTAATCGACGGCGTAGCTCTGATAGGTCGTGGGGATGAATTGCGTGTGCCCCATCGCGCCGGCCCAAGAGCCGTTCATCGCCTGGTAGGAAATGTCGCCATGCTGCAAGATCTTCAGCGCCATGATCAGCTGCGGCTTGGCGAATTTGGCCTTGGTCCCGGTATAGATCAGCGTCGCCAGCGAGCGGATCACATTCATGTCGCCGGGCTGCGTGCCGAAATTCGACTCCACGCCCCAGATCGCCACAACGATATGCCGGTCGACGCCATAGCGCTTCTCGATGGCATCGAGCAGCGCTTTATTCTCGACGAGTTTCGTCTTTCCCGTCTCGACGCGTTTGTCGGAGACGACGCGATCGATATATTCCCCGATCGGCTTCACATATTCCGGTTGAAAATTTGCAGCCTCGACCACTTTGGGGTCTGGCGTCATGCCCTTGAAGGCGAGGTCGTAAGTTTGCCGCGTGATGCCGGCCGCCTTGGCCGCTGGCCAGAAGCGTTCGACCCAGGCTTGGAAATCGTCGGCGCGCGTTGGCTGCGCCGCCGAAAGAAAAAGCATGAGGGCGGCGGCGACCAAGCCGCCAAGCCCAAGCGTTCTTGTGGGGAGAGCGATTCGCATGGGCCGCAACCTAGCAATAGGACTAGGCAAAACCTAGGCAGCAAATGCCACGTCTATGGCTTGGTCTCGGCCTCTTTCAGCACGGCATCGACCAGCGCGCTGCTCGGGTAGCAAGTCAGTGGCAGGCCTCGCTTTTTTTCCGCCAAGCCCGATCGAGCGGCGCGTCTTGAAGCCCGAAAGCCCGTCGACTTTGCCCACATCGTAGCCTTGGGTCACCAGCACCTGCTGGAAGCGCTGGATGCGGTCGCGGGGGAACCGCTCGACCGGCTGCCAGGCGCCGACAAAGGCGACCGGCTCGTTGCCGGCGATCATATCGGCGACATGGCCGACGAAGATCGCGTAGACATCGGAGTTGTTATAGAGCTTGAGCACCGAGAAATTGTCGGTGGCGAGAAACGCCGGACCTTTGAGCCCGGCGGGCAGAACGAGGAATGCATTGTCGCCGAGCTTCTCTTGCGGGAAGTCTTTGCCTTTCACCCGCGCGATGCCGAGCTTCGCCCATTCGCCGATCGGCTTTGCCAAATCCGGTCCTTGCAGCGAGCAATCGAAATCCGCCGGCAGCGTGACTTCATAGGCCCAGGTTTTCGATCCATCCCAGCCTTGGCTGTGCAACGAATTGCCGGTCGAGGCGAGCGCGTCCGAAATCGTGGTCCAGATGTCGCGCTTGCCGTCGCCGTCGAAATCGACACCGAAACTCTCGAAGTCGGACGGCATAAATTGGGTATAGCCCATGGCGCCCGCCCATGAGCTTCGCATCGAAGCGCGCGTCGCATGTCCCTCTTGCAGGATCTTCAGCGCGGCGATGAATTGCTTGGTGAACTCTTCGGGACGCCTGCCCATGAAGGCCTGCGTCGCCATGGTCTGTAGCGCGTCGTAAGCGGAGTCGACCTTGCCGAATCCTGTCTCGCGGCCCCAGATCGCCACGACGATGCTGGCCGGCACGTCATATTGTTTCTGAATGGCGGTGAGCGCGGGTCCGTATTCCTGGAACTTGCTGCGCCCCGTCGCGGCGAGCGCCTTCATCGCGCCGGCATTGAAATAGCCGGCAGGCGCATCGAACTCAGGTTGATGTTTCGGAACCTGCGCTTGCGCCAATGCCGCCGGTAGAGCCGGACCACCCGGCGCCGCGGGATCAGGCAGCACCAGATGCGGCAAGGTCCAGTTGAGCTTCAGGCCTTTGACATTGGCGTCGAAGGTCGCACGCGACACCCCGGCCGCTTCCGCTTGCGGCCAGAGGCTCTCGAGCCATGCGCCGAAGCGCTGTTCGACCGCTTTCTTGTAGACCGCCACCTCATCTTGCGCCGGCGCGGCAATAGCTCCGACCGATGCCTGCAGAAGCCCCGCCAAGGCGAGAATGGCAAATGTCGCGCGCTTCCACATTCATCCCTCCGCCAGAGTCGAGCTCGGAGGGATTGTGGCGAGCGCTTGAGGCGCTGAAAAGGCAAAAGATTGAGGTTAGGAAGCGGCGCGGACTTCGATCAGCCGTTGCTCCCAGCCAAGCGCGCTCTCCACGATGGTGTCGAGATCGTCGAGCATCGGCACCCAGCCCAGCACCTCGCCGATCCGGCCAGCCTCGGCAATGAGCGCCGCCGGGTCGCCCGGCCGGCGCGGTCCTAGCCGAACGGCGAAATCGCTGCCCGAGACGCGCTTCACCGCATCGATCACGTCAAGCACCGAATAGCCGACGCCATAACCGCAATTCAGCACTTCGCTCGTGCCGCCTTCCCGCAAATATTCCAGCGCGGAAACGTGCGCCCGGGCGAGATCGGTGACGTGAATATAGTCGCGAACGCACGTGCCGTCGGGCGTCGGGTAGTCGGTGCCGTAGACTTCGAGATAAGGCCGCTGCCCCAGAGCCGCTTCGCCGGCGACCTTGATCAAATGGGTCGCGTGCGGCGTCGATTGCCCGGACCGGCCTAGCGGGTCGGCGCCGGCGACATTGAAATAGCGCAACGCCACATATTGGAGATCATGCGCATGAGCGGTGTCGCGCAGCATGATCTCGGTCATCAATTTGGACGAGCCATAGGGCGAGATCGGCTCGAGCCGCGCATCTTCGGCGACAGGATTGTGCTTCGGCATGCCATAGACCGCTGCCGTGGACGAGAAGATGAAATGCGGCACCTTGGCTTCGACCGTGCACGCCAGCAGCGAGCGCGATTTGCCGGTATTGTTGTGGTAGTAGCCGAGCGGGTCCGAGATCGAGTCCGGCACCACGATCGAACCGGCGAAATGTATGACCGCATCGATCTTGTTTTTGAGCAGCAGGCGCCGCACCAGATTGTGGTCGCCAATGTCGCCTTCGACGAATTTGGCCTCGGCTGGGACCGCCCAGCGGAACCCGGTCGACAGATTGTCGAGAACGAGGACGTCCTCCCCGGCATCGAGGAGCTCCAGGACCATATGGCTGCCAATGTAGCCGGCGCCGCCAGTGACCAATACGCTCATAAACGCCCTCACCTGCGCCGTTGCAATTCAGCGCTTGCTATCGGAAACATGTTGAGGGACTTCTAACTGGGGCCTATCACTCCTTCCTGCGCATCCACTTCACGAGGTTAACGAGGACTTAACATGGGCGCTCCCGTCCGTAAGGCCGTGTTCCCCGTCGGGGGACTTGGCACCCGATTCTTGCCCGCCACCAAGGCGATGCCGAAGGAAATGCTGACCGTGGTCGACCGGCCGCTGATCCAGCACGTCGTCGACGAGGCGCGCGCGGCCGGCATCGAGCATTTCATTTTCGTCACCGGCCGCAACAAGACCGTGATCGAGGACCATTTCGATAAGCAGGTCGAGCTCGAGCGGGCACTGACCGCGCGTGGCAAGCTCACCGAGCTTGGCGCGCTCGGCGCCGACCAGCTCGGCCCCGGCGCCACGAGCTTCACCCGCCAGCAAATGCCGCTCGGCCTCGGTCACGCGGTCTGGTGCGCGCGCGACATCGTCGGGCGCGAGCCTTTCGCGCTGCTGCTTCCCGACGTGCTGGTCAAGGCGAACGGCAAAGGTTGCCTCGCCCAGATGCTGGACGCCTACGACAAGCATGGCGGCAATATCGTCGCCGTCCAGGCCGTGCCCTACGACAAGGTCGAGAGCTACGGCGTTGTCAGCGTCAAGGATACCAGCGGCACGGGCAACGTCCTTCCCATCAACGGCATGGTGGAGAAGCCGCGTCCCGGCACCGAGCCCTCCAACCTCTCGATTCTCGGGCGCTATATCCTGCAGCCGGAGATTTTCGACGTGCTGTCGGTGCAGGAGCATGGCAAAGGCGGCGAGATCCAACTTACCGACGCCATGCTGAAATTGCTCGAGCGGCAGAAATTCCACGCCGTCAAGCACGAGGGCAAGAGTTTCGATTGCGGCTCGAAGCTCGGCTTCCTTCTCGCCAATGTCACCTACGCGCTCGACCGCCCCGAGTTGAGCGAGGCCTTGACCGAGGAACTGAAGAAGCTGGTCAAATAGCAACTAGCGCCGGAATTTCATCCCGACGCGCACCTCGTTCTCGACGAAATCGCTCGCTTCGTCGGTCGAGAAGAAATCGGTGTGCTCGTAGCGCGCATAGGTCGACACCAGCGGGTTGAAATAATACTCGCCCGTGAGACCTTCCTTGAGACGCTGATCGACCAGGCTGCTGTCGACATAATCGGCATTTTCGTAGGACAAATAGGCGCCGAGCACGAGATAGGTCCAGAACGCGTGCTGCAGTGACAGCTCGTAAAACCGGTCGATAGCGCCGAAAGAATCCACCAGCGTCGTCTCGTCGATCTCCGAGCGCGCGATGAACTCGACCTTGGTCAAGGACGTCGGCAGCCAGATCAGATCGGCATTCAACAGCGGTCCCTCGATCGGCGAGAAGCTCTCCTCGATCGATTCCTGCTGGCCCCAGCCGAGGCTGATTTCTCCGGTCAATTTGCTGGAGAAATTGACGGTGACGCCGGCCGCCATGACGCTTCCGGTCGAGCCGCGGCGAATGCCTTCGGAGCTCACCTCTTGCTTATAGTCACGCTCGTTCAGCGAGCCTTCGACAAAGCCGGTCCAGGTCGGGGTGAACTCGTAACTTGTCCTCAGCGTCCCTTGCGCCTGGCTATAGTCGCGAATGTCTTGGAACGGCACCGGTCCTTCGAGGAAAGGATCTTGGTCGTCGTTATAGTCGTAATCGGCGATGATGCCGGTCAGCTTCATCGTCACCCTGTTGAAGGTGTGGTCGGCATAGGCCTCCAGATGTTGCTCTTGCAGAATTGTCTGCTGGCCGGCGATATCGGTGAGGCTGATTGAATTCCGCCCCTCCTGTGTTTGCGACTTCTCCGCCTCGAGGCCAAGATGCGTTTGCCGCGTCACGTCGATCCGGCCCTTGAGCAGGCCCTGATAGTTCTTGTCGTCCTCGACGGGAAAATCCTCATACCAGCTCCGGTCGGCATTGAACTCAGCGCTGAAAAAATGCCGGCTCCAATCCGACACCAGACGAAGATTCGGCGAGACCTCGATGGCTTGGTCCGATTGTGTGTCGGTTCGCGTGCCGAGAACGTTGTCGGTGAAGATTCCTCCGGTCTCCACTTCGGGGAAGAACAGGAAGGTTCCGAACCTCATGCCGATGGGAAGATAGGGATCGAGATCGTGCCGCTCGGGCAGCGTGGCGCTGTGCAGTGGACCGATCTCGCGCTGCGGTGAGATCGATTCCGGGGAGCGGCGTAATCCCCTCCTCTTGCTCCACAGCGAGCACCGGCTCGGTATCGGCCTCCGACACTTGCGGCGTGTCGCCGAGCCCTCCTAAAGGGCCTGCCTGATTCGACGGCGTCGGCGGCTGGTCTGTTCCTGCGTCACTGGCCTCATCTGTACCGGCGCTGTCACCTTGGGTCCCAGCTCCGGCCTCCGTTGCCTTGCGGACGCTAGCCCCATAGGTCCCGTCGGACTCTTGCGCCGGCGTGATGCTGCCGCGAAGCGGTGCGGAGCCATAATCCTGCGCCTCCGCCTGACCGGCCACGGCCAGGACGGCTGCGGCAGCGAGAGCGCCCGCTGCGCATATGATGTGGCGACGCGGCAAAGACGCACCTCGATCGAACGAGGAGGGCCGAAAAAGCCTTGTTGGCCGGCACTCCGAGGACCGTTGATCAGATGAGCCTAGGGGGAATAAGGTTAATGAGCTGTTTAGGCTTGTGCGGAATTGGGGCAAGACTCCTGGCGTTCAGGGCCCGTTTCCGTGCTAAAATCGCCAATTCAGGGAAGGGCATGGGGAACGATGGCAATCGGCCTGAAAATTGATCGATTCCAGCAGGGCGACGCCGACGCGGCCATTGCCTCGGCGACCCGGACCATCGACTTCGAGACCCAAGGCCTGAGCGCGCTCGATGCCGCGCTCCGGGGCGACCTCGCTCCGAGCTTTGCCGAGGCCGTCGCCATCATCCGCGCCTGCCGCGGCCGGGTGATTGTCACCGGCATGGGCAAGAGCGGCCATATCGGCCTGAAAGTCGCAGGCACCCTCTCCTCCACCGGCACGCCCGCGCAATTCGTGCATCCGAGCGAGGCGAGCCACGGCGATCTCGGCATGGTCACCCGCGACGATGTCGTGCTGGCCTTTTCCTGGTCTGGCGAGACCGTCGAACTCGGCAGCCTCGTCTCCTACTCGCGGCGCTTCGCCGTTCCCTTGATCGCGGTGACGTCGAACCCAGAGAGTGCGCTGGCGCAAGCCGCCGAAGTCGTGCTCGCTCTGCCGCACGCCAAGGAAGCCTGCCCGCATGGCTTGGCGCCCACCACCTCAACCCTGATGCAGCTCGCACTCGGCGATTGCCTCGCCATCGCGCTACTCGAGAGCAAGGGCTTCACCGCGCTCGACTTCAAAGTCTTCCATCCCGGTGGTCAGCTCGGCGCCAGGCTGAAATTCGTTGGCGACCTGATGCATGGGGAGAATCACCTGCCGCTCGCGCCCGCCGACGCTTCCATGAGCGAGGCCATCGTGGTCATGACCGAGAAGTCATTCGGTTGTCTTGGTGTCGTGGACGGCGATGGACGTCTCGCCGGGATCATCACCGACGGCGATCTTCGCCGTCACATGGGCGACGGGCTCCTCGGCAAACGCACCGGCGAGATCATGACGGCCGCACCGAAGACCGTGACGCCGGATCTGCTGGCCAGCGCCGCGCTGGAGGTTGCCAATGCCTCCAGCATCACCGCCCTCTTCGTCGTCAGGGACGGCCGCCCCGTCGGCATCATCCACATCCACGATCTGCTCCGCGCCGGCGTCGCCTAAATCAAGGTGGCCACCGAAACCTTCGACCTTCTGGTCATCGGTGGCGGCATTCACGGCGCTGCGGTCGCGCGCGACGCTGTGGGACGCGGACTGAAAGTGATGCTCGCCGAGAAAGGCGACTACGCTTCGGGCACGTCCTCCGCCTCCTCGAAGCTGATCCATGGCGGCTTGCGCTATCTCGAACAGCTCGAATTGAAGCTGGTCCGCGAGTCCCTGGTGGAGCGCGCCAATCTGCTCAAAACCGCGCCGCATCTCGTGGAAAGCCAGCGCTTTCTCATGCCGATCTATAGCTGGCAAAGGCGCCCAGGCCTTCTCATTCACGCCGGGCTTACGCTTTACGATCTCCTGTCCATCGGTGACGGCTTGCCGGTGAGCGGCAGGCTTTCTTCGCAAGACATCGCGAAGCTACCGCGCCTTCGCGCCCAAAATCTAAAGTCCGTACTCCATTATCATGATTGCGAGGCAGACGACGCGCGGCTCACCCTCGCCGTCCTGCTCGACGCACGCGGCCGCGGCGCCGATATCTTGAACCGCCGCGACGTGACTGCGATCGTCCCTCTCGACAATGGTTACGCCGTCGAGCTCGATGAACGCGGCACGAAACGCCGCGTCGAGGCGCGCTTCGTCGTCAATGCGTCGGGCCCATGGGTCGATAAAGTCGATGCTCTTTGCGCGAAGCCACCTCCGCGTCACCCGCTTCGGCTGGTGCGCGGCAGTCACATCGTCCTGACGATGCCGGACCCGCCGCAAACCGACGCTTATACTTTGCAGGACGAGGAGGATCGTGTCGTCTTCGTCATCCCATGGCTCGACGGGCGCTTCCTGATGGTCGGGACCACGGAAGTGCCGCACCAAGGCGACCCAGGTGACGCGCGCTGCTCGGAGGAAGAGCGCGCCTATCTGCTCGATGCCTATAACCGCTATTTCCGGCAGGCAGTCACGGATGCCGACATCGTCTTCACCTGGTCCGGCGTCCGCGCGCTGCACGATGCGGGCGACGTGAAGCCAAGCCAAGTCAGCCGGAGCCCTGTGCTCGCCTCGGTGTCTCGAGGCAGAGGCGGCATGGTGAGCCTCTATGGCGGCAAGCTCACCACGCATCGCACGCTTGCGGAAAGCGTACTCGACGAGCTTCGTAATCTCGGCGCCAGGATCGCGGCACCCTGGACCGAGGGCGTTCCGCTTTACGGCGGTCATTTTTCTCGCAACGAGCTGCTGGCGCGTGCTGAGCGGGGTCCCGAGTCCGTTGCCACCGAAACGCGGCGGCGCTGGGCGCTGACCTATGGCGATCAGATCGAGACGCTGTTTGCCCGGATCGCGCGGGATCCGGCATCGGCCCGGGAGATTGCGCCGGGCGTCATGCAGGCCGAGCTGGAACACGCCGTGCTGGCCGAGGACGCCATGACCGCCGAGGACTTCCTGCTTCGCCGCACCAAGCTGGCGCTGAACATGCCCCCAGAGGCCCAGGACTCCGTCGCAAATTGGTTCCGGCGCGCCCCTCTAGTCACTTCCCCAAATTATATATGTGATGTATTATTGCTATCTGGAGTTGTGGACCTATGTCAAAATTCACCGTCCATAATGGCAAGCGCTACCGCGCCATCATTTCCTTGCGCTGGTGGGAGCAGATCGCGACCAACGAGAAGATTGCCAAGATGCTGCGGGACGTTGGCTTCATCGACGTTCGCGTCAGCGGCGACGGCGAGATGCGTGAAGCCAAGGGCCTTTGGCCGCTGAAAGACACGACGGCGGAAATCCCGCCGCAAGTCAGTTCGATCCAAGAGATCGAAGTCTGAAACTAGACAGCCACCACTTTCAGCCGCGTCCCGTCGGCGCCGACGATCTTGACCAGCGCGCCAACGGGCAGCGCCGGACCTTCCACCCGCCAGACCGAGTCGCCGATCTTGACGCTACCCCGCCCATTGGCGATGGCATCGATCAGCGGATGAACCTCGCCGATATGTTGCACGGCGCGTTCGTTCAGCAGCGGCCGCTCGCTGTGCAATGGATGTTTGCGCAGATATTTGATCGCGAACAAGATCGCGGCGAGCGACAGCAAGCCGAACCAGATCAGCTGCCATTGCCAACTCACATCGAACCCGAAGGCAATGAGACCGGTGGCGGCCGCCGCGAGCCCGAACCACATGAAAAAAATGCCGGGCGCCGTGAGCTCGAGCACGAACAGGATCGCGGCGAGGATCATCCAGCTCCAGGCGCCAAGATGGTGGAACACTTCCATGGCTAAGGTCCTTCGCTACACAGACGGGACCGAGCCGGCGCCGCTTCGCGGACGCGCCGGCTTCTGCGGCGGCTCGACCGAATTCCCTCCCCCAAAGGCTTCGCGCGCGATCTCGGCGACGCCGGCGATGGTGCCGAGCACCGAGGTCGCTTCGATCGGCAGGATCAGCACCTTCTGATTGTCGGCCTCGGCCAGCGCCTTCAGCGCGCCGACATAATTATTGGCGACGAAATAGTTGATGGCTTGCGCGCTGCCCTGCTCGATGGCCGCGCTCACCATCTGCGTGGCCTTGGCTTCAGCTTCCGCCGAGCGCTCCCGCGCCTCGGCATCGCGGAAGGCGGCTTCTTTCCGGCCTTCGGCGGCGAGGATCTGCGCCTGCTTGGAGCCTTCCGCGGTGAGAATGGCGGCCTGCCGCTCGCCTTCGGCGACGAGGATGGCCGCGCGCTTGTCCCGCTCAGCCTTCATCTGCCGCGCCATCGAGTCGATTAGGTCGCGAGGCGGCTCGATGTCCTTGATCTCGATGCGTGCGACCTTGACGCCCCAATTATGGGTCGCGTCATCGACAACTTTGAGCAAGCGATGATTGATCTCGTCGCGCTGCGACAGCAGCTCGTCCAAATCCATCGAGCCCATCACCGTGCGGATATTGGTCATGGTGAGATTTAGGATCGCGGATTGGAGGTTGGTCACCTCGTAGCTCGCCTGCGCCGCGTCGAGCACTTGGAAGAAGGCGATGCCATCCACCTTCACCATGGCATTGTCCTTGGTGATGATCTCCTGACTCGGCACCTCGACCACCTGCTCCATCACGTTGATCTTCCGCCCGATGCGGTCGATGAAAGGGATGATGAGGGTAAGGCCCGGATGGAGCGTGCGCGTGTAGCGACCGAAGCGCTCGACGGTATAGTTATAGCCCTGCGGCACGATCTTGACGCCGGCCATGACAAAGCCAACTAAGAGAATGAGCAGGAAAATGACGAAGATATTGAAGCCGAGCATTGGCACCCTCCCAGGTGTCGGGGCAGTCCAACCGCCCTTCACGAGACTCTAGTCTATCGCGCTCGCCTTCCTTTCGGCAGCCATTAGATGGGTGTGGTTAGGGGGAATTGAAAGGTCCCCTGCCAAGGCCGGCTCGCTATTTCTGCTGCAACAGCTCCACGATCTCGCCGGAAGCGGCGTTGGCCGCGGCCTTGGCGGCGCCTCCCCAGACCTTGTCGAGAGAGCCTTTGCGGATCGACTTGGACTGAGAGACATGCCCGAGCGTATTCCCCTCGGCATCGAACACGATCCAATTGATCTTGACGCTCTGCTTTCCGGCTCCGTCCGGGTCGAGACGGACAATCACCTCGATCTCGTGGACATTGGTGTCGCTGAAACTCGCTTGCTTCACGCCTCGCGCGGCGAGCGCGTCATAGAGCGCCTTCGACAGAGCTTGCTCCCCGTCTCCCGGCGCGCCCGCGACGGTCACATAAACGAGCCGCTCTCCCTCCGCCGCAAGCGCGGCCGATCCGATAACCACCAAGAGCTCCAAAGACAGTGAGCAGTCCCCGAATCATCCTTCCCTCGATGCGTGGGTTCTAAACCCAGCCCTGAAGCTCGCGCTTTATGACATGGGTGAGCACGCCGATGCCGGCGTCGCTGTCATTGAGGCAGGGAATGAAACTGAATTTTTCCCCGCCATGTTCGAGGAAGATCTCTTTATTTTCCAGAGCGATCTCTTCCAGCGTCTCGACGCAATCGGCGACGAAGCCTGGCGTCAAGATGGCGAGCCGCTTGACGCCGTCACCCGCCAGGGCCTCGACCGTCTTGTCGGTATAGGGCCGTAGCCACTCCGCGCGGCCGAAGCGCGATTGGAAGGTGAGCCGGAATTTCTTCTCGTCGAGGCCAAGGGCTTTTCGCAACGCATCGGCCGTGACCTTGCATTGGGCCTGATACGGATCGCCCTTGTCGACATAGCTCTGCGGCAGGCCATGGAACGAGGCGAGGATGACCTCCGGCTCGAAGTCGAGGTTTGCGAGATGGGTACGGATCGATTGCGCCAGCGCCTCGATATAGACCGGATCGTCGGGATAGGCCGGCACGGTGCGCAGCGCCGGCTGCGCGCGCATCGTCAGCAGCGACTCGAAGGCCTTGTCGTTGACCGTCGCCGTGGTCGAGGCCGAATATTGCGGATAGAGCGGGAACACCAGCAGCCGGTCGCAGCCTTTGGCGGTGAGCGCCTCAATACGGGAGCTGATCGACGGCGACCCGTAGCGCATCGCCCAGTCGACGACGATCTGATGTTGCGAGGCGAAGGCGGCGGCGACCTTCTCCGCCTGGCTCCTGGTGATGGTGCGAAGCGGAGATTCGTTCTTCTCCTCGTTCCAGATCGAGCGGTATTTCTCTCCACTGGCGCTAGGACGTCGCACCAGCACGACCCCATTGAGGATGAGCCACCACAGCACGCGGTTGGTCTCGATCACGCGACGGTCGGAGAGGAACTCCTTGAGATAGCGCCGCATCGGCCAATAGCTGGTGTCGTCCGGCGTACCGAGATTGACCAGCAGCACCCCGATCTTCCCGGCCTTGACGGTGCCCGCCGAAGCCAATCCTCCAGCCTTCAGGACCTCATTCATCGACAACGCTCCATGGCGATGCCGCTTTAGATAGGACATTGGGTGAGGGTCGCCTAGCGAATCTGGGAAGGGAGCGCAGCCGGAGCCAGAACCCCGGAAACCGGCCCTCAATGGCTGGGCGTGGTGCGCTCGGGGCTCTCGTCGCGCAGATGGATCAGCGCCATGGTCAGGAGATAGGCCAGGAATCCGCGATTTTGCTCGCTGGCAATGACCACAAGCCTTTGCAGCACATGCTCGAAATCCTCCGTTTCCAGGCGCGCAAGCGCATCTGTCCGGACAATGATGTTCTCATCGGCCATAGGGAACCCATCTCGAATCCGCCTTATTCTCTCACGACCCGCCTCACCGAGAGTTGACATCTTGAGCGGTGGATTTGACTTCGCCAAATCAGAAACCCCAACAATAAGTACAACTAGGTACAATTGGACGCATCACCCAAATGGGTGAGGATCACCAACACAGTTGTTGAACAGCGTTCTCCCGCAAGGGCTGCATGGAGCGACGACGGGTAATGGCCAAGGCACGCAAGGAGGAAGGTCGTTCTCAGGAGCCGTTCGCCAGCGACGCACGCATCCGCGCAGCCGCGTTGTCAGGCTTTGCCGAGATGTTGAAGAAGACCTATGATCTGGACGCCGCGCCGATCCTTGCCAAGGCTTCGATCCCGCCGAACTCGCTGGAGGATGAGTTCAGTTGGCTCCGGCTCGAGAAATTCGCCCTAGCCTTGACGCTTGCCTCCCAGGCAACCGGCGATCCCTGCTTCGGGCTGAAATATGGCAGCACGGCAAAGTTCGCCAACCCGCTTGGCTACCTGATGGCGAGCGCTCCCGACCTGAAGACGGCATTGAGATCGTTCATCCACTATCAGCGCGTCTTCAATTCCAACGTAGCGTCCTTAAGCGAGCCGTCGGGCGCGGCGCGGATCGAATGGACCTATCCGGTGACCATGACCAACGTCGCCCAGCTCACCGACTTCGTTCTGATGCGCTTCATGCGCCGCATTCAGTCTGCGGCAGGGCAATCCTGGCGCCCGCTTTCGGTCGGGGTGACGCATCATGAGCCGAGCGATCGTGAGGAATATGAAAGGCGACTCGGCGCCCGGATCGCCTTCGATCAGAGTTGCAACTCGATCGTCGTTGCCGGCGCCACGCTGAATCTGACGATGCCCGACGCCGACCCCAATTTATTCAATCTCGTGACGCGCTTTTGCGATCAGGAGCTCGCGCATCAAAAGTCCGAAGAGGACCCGCTGAACAGAGTCCGCGACGCGATACTTCGCTGCCTTCAGCGCGGCAATATCGGTCCGAAGCGCGTGTCCGATGAGCTGGGCATCACGGCGGGAAACCTGCACCGGCTCTTGAAGTCTCAAGGCACATCGTTCCAAGGACTGTTCGACGATACCAGGCGCCGCCTCGCGCATCGTTATCTGTTTGAGAGCTCTCTTAGCTTGACCGACATCGCTCAACGCCTCGGCTATTCGGAGCTCAGCGCCTTCAGCCGCGCTGCACGGCGCTGGTTCGGCGCATCGCCTCGGTCGATCCGCAGGAACCTGACGAATTTCGGTGAAGCCGCTTAGAGCCTTCTGATCCGGAAAAGAGGAAACCGGTTTTCCGAGGAGATCAGACCCCAAGCAAGGCCACCGCATCGGCGACGATTTCGGCATGGTCGAAAGCGAGAGCAATCTTTCGCCAATCGGTGACCCACGAGGCTGCGGCCGCATCGGAGCCGGCTTGCGGTTCCGCCGCCTTTGTCAGCCTCACCGCAAACGCGACACTCACCGTATGACCCCTGGGGTCACGCCCAGGCCTCGAATAGACGCCCACCAATTTTGGGTCGCTGATGACGAGCCCGGTCTCTTCGCGGACTTCGCGTATGCACGCCGCCTCGACCGTCTCGCCGATCTCGACAAAGCCTCCGGGCAACGCGTAGGAGCCGGCGAAAGGAGGATGCTTGCGGCGGATGAGCAGCGCCGCCCCCTCCTCGTTGAAGATTGCGCAATCGGTGGTGAGCAGCGGCGTTTGCGGCAATGTCATCCGCGGGCACCTTCCGCCAAATCTCGGAACGAATCGTCTACCTTTCGCGCTCTCCTTGCGCGATGCGGCGGCACTCTTTTAGCGCCATCCCGAGCAAATAAGCGAGAAAGTCGCATCCCGCCTCACGGGCCTGCTTGACCATCGGCGCGATGTCTTGGGCGAGGCGCTCCGCGATTTCTCGCGATTCCGTCCCGGCCCCACTTGGGTCCGCGCCGCTTGAATCAGACATTAACCGCCCTGCCCGGCGCTCCTGGCCGGTTAGACGTGCCGGACCAGCCCCCAATCTTACGGATATAATCCGTACACAGTGTTTTCTAGCATGAGGCGTAAAGTGTCGCCAATGCTATTTTTGTGACAGGCAGGGAACGTAGCTCGCGACGTCAGCCCTTTGGAGCGGGCACAACGCGAAGATAAGGCTTCAGCGTCTTCCAACCGTCCGGATATTTCTTGCGCGCCTCATCGTCGGAGACCGACGGCACGATGATCACATCTTCGCCGGCCCGCCAGTTTACCGGTGTGGCGACTTGATGTTTGGCGGTGAGTTGCAGCGAGTTGATCACCCGCAAGATCTCATCGAAATTCCGCCCGGTGCTGGCCGGGTAGTTGATCGAAAGCTTGATCTTTTTGTCCGGACCGATGACGAAGGCCGACCGTACCGTCAGCGTGTCGTTCGCATTGGGATGGATCATCCCATAGAGATTGGCGATGCGGCGATCGGCATCGGCGATCATGGGGAAATTGGGCGCGGTGCCTTGCGTTTCTTCGATGTCCTTCGACCACAGCCGATGGGAATCCAGCGGATCGACGCTGAGGCCCATGACCTTGACACCACGTCTTATCGAACTCGGGCTTGAGCTTGGCCGTGTAGCCGAGCTCCGTGGTGCAGACCGGCGTGAAATCCTTGGGGTGCGAGAACAGCACGCCCCAGTCATTGCCGAGCCATTCGTGAAATTTGATTTTGCCTTGGGTGGTGTCGGCTTCGAAATCCGGTGCGATGTCGCCGAGTTGCAGTGCCATGATTGCCTCCGGCGCGGGAATCGCGCTTGACCAGTATCTAGGATATGATTGCCCTGTCCGCCAATTCGGGGGCACGAAAAGAAATTTCATCTCTCGCGCTTCCGCAGGCAAGCGGGCCATAAAGAAATGCTCACAACTCGCACGATTAGGGCCAAGGAGCAATTGGGCCAAGCAGTGCGTCTGTTCAAAATGGCCGCGCCGGACCCAACGAGGCGACGAACAAGGTGGCGCCGAACAGAAAGATCAGCGCCGCCCCTCCGAGCCTGCAAATTGTCCAGACCGCCGTCCCGAACCTGCTGCTTTCGCCGCCGAGCTTCAACGCAAGCTCACGCGAGCCGAGCGCCAAGCGTGGCGAGCATCGCTACCGTAATCGCCGTGCCAAGCGCCATGGCGAAGGTCGCGGCGACCCCTGCCCAGAACACGCCTTGGGTCAGCGCGAAAACGAGAACGAGAATGGCGCCGGTGCAAGGCCTGATCCCGACCGAGAACACCACCGCCATCATCTTTCGCCAGGAGAACGGGCCGGCAAGCGCGCGCGGATCGACCATGTGATCGCAGGCCTCGCCTTCGGCATGGGAGTGACCGTGATGCTGCCCATGGTCGTGGTGATGCTCCTGAGCATGCGCATGCCCATGATGGTCATGATCGTGCCCGTGATGGTGATGCGCGTCGGAGGACTCGCCACGCCATCCGCGCCAAATCGCAACAAGCTGATTGACGCAGGAGCCATAGCCCCACGGCGGCAATCATCGCGTAGCTCACGGTTTCAAGTTGATTGGACCAGGCCGTGATCTCGATGCCGGGCGCGTTCAGCAGCACGGCGAAAATACCGACCAGCGCGATCGCGGTCACAGCCTGCAAGGCCGCGGCAACAAACGAGACGATGATCCCCCGCCGCGCCGTCTTCTCATTGGCAACGACATAGGACGAAATGATCGTCTTGCCGTGACCGGGACCCACCGCGTGCACCACGCCGTAGAGAAATGACAGCAGAGCGAGGCTAAAAGCTCCGGCGAGTGGATTGTCGGTCTTGAGCGCCCTGACGCTCCCGGCAAGCCGCTGTTGCAAAGCCTGCTGCGTTTCCAGAACCCAAGCGAACACCGGCCCGAGCGGACCCGAGGGCTTGAACGTCGCAATGCCCGGACGAGCAAATGCTGCCGGCGGCGCGGTCTCGCCGGCGGCGGCGAACGGCGCGATCGGCTGCATCTCGGCTCGAGCCTGTTGGATTGTAAATGAAACGAGCATCACGCACGCTGCCACAAAAGCGAGCGTGGCAAGGCGGGTCGCCAACATTATAGATGTGCGTCGCCGCATTTCACCGTCACCGTCTGCGCGAATTGCGATCCGAAATTCGAATTGGGTCCGAGCTGGCTGAAAAAGGATTCGGTCAGCGCCTTGGCATCTTCCGCGATTTTCCGGGTCCGGCGTTTTGATCTCCGCCACACAGCCTTTGGTGTCGGCGCCCGAAAGCGCGACCGGCTTCTCGGTGGCGAAGCCGAAGGCAACGAAGAACGAGGGATCGTACACGTCGACATCGACGGGCTTGCCATGCGGATCGGCCGGCGTCTCGAGCGGCAAGGTGAAATTGAGCGTGAGCAGCTTCCCGTCATATTCGAGCGAGTAGTTCTCCGGAGGCTTGAGCTTGATGAGATGGTCCTCGTCGCCGGCGAGATGCACAAAAGTGAAATAGTCGAACTCCTTGAGCGAATCGACATTCACCTTGGCCAGCGGCTCAAGCTCCGCTGCGGAGTATTTGCCGTCACCATCCGTGTCGAGACCCTGCAGCGCCATGGCGGTGTAGAACTCGTCGAACGTCCAATGATGGCGGATGGCGACGATCTGGTGATTTTGTCCAAGCTCGACCTCAGAGCGGACTGTCGCCCAGACATGGGGATGGGCGGCGGCGCTTCCGGCAAAGCCGCAAAGCGCGAAAGCGACTGCCGCAGATCGAAATGTGCCGAGCAAGGTGGAAGCTCCCCTAACCTCAAGATTTGCTAAGCCGCAATTATGGAGGATTGGAGGCTTCTGGCTAGGGCTTAGCGCGCTACTTTGGCGCGGGGCTACCAGGCGTAACGCTGCCAGGTGACGACGACCTTGGTCCCGACCGGCACCCGGTCATAGAGGTCGATAACGTCGTTATTGTACATGCGGACGCAGCCATGGGAGACGTCCTGGCCGACGGTCCAGGGCGCATCGGTGCCGTGGATGCGGTAGGTCGTATTGCCGAGATACATGGCGCGGGGCCCGAGCGGATTGAGCGGATGCCCGCCTGGGACATAAGCCGGCAGAGTCGGGTTTTCCCGGCGCATGTCTGCAGTCGGCGTCCACACCGGATTGATGCGCTTCTCGCTCACATGCAGCACGCCTTCCCAACGCGCCTCACCCATCGGCGCGCCGATCGGATAGCTGATCGCGCGATAGTTCGGCAGCACGTAATAGAGCTTCCGGTCGGCAAAGCTGACGATGATGGTGCCGGGATCGGCCTGGACTTTGAACACCACGAGCTCTCGCCCGCTCGAATCCTGGTTCGGCGACGAGCTGAACAGATCGAAGAAGCCGGCGGCGGCCGGTTTTGGGGCGGATGTGATGAGAGTTGCGGCCAACGCGGCGACAGCGGCCGCGCGGGCAAAATTGACGATACGCATGACCAATCCCCGTCTCTTTTACTGCGGATGCGAGTGTCCACCCATCTTGGTTAGCGGATCGCTAACCATCCTCGCCGAGGGGCCTGATCTTGACTCTGACCGGGACTCGGATTAGAACAAAATAGGAACGAAAGTTGGAGTGAAGTATGCGTAACGGCGTTCCAGACGGCGAATCTGTCGTTGAGTTTCCGTCTGGCGTCGAGGAAGCAGGCGGGGTTGAGCGGCGCTCCCTGATCGAGCATTTGCGTGCGCGTATCCACGTGCTTGAGCGGGTTCCCGTGTCTCTAGCCCTACCCCCCGCGACCGACGCGGGCGCCCTGAGCCCTGCCTGCTCACTTTCTTCTCCTGCCTTGGCTGCCTTCCTTCCCTCCCCCTTGCAGGGGGAGGGCCCTCCTCTCTCCATGCTTGCCAAGGCGGCCCTGCACGAGATCAAGCCTGCCTCTTATCGCGACGTGCCGGCGGCGCTCAGTTTCGCCCTTGCCGTGCTTGGGCAGAGTTTGGCGAAACGGCCCCATAGGCCCGCACTCCTCTTATGGTGCCTCACCGCTCATGCCGCGCGAGAATGGGGGCGTCCTTACGGGGCCGGCCTCCTTGCCCTCGGTCTCGATCCTGCCCTCCTCCTCATCGTCGAGGCGAGAACCTCAAACGATGCGGCCTGGGCGCTGGAAGAGGGCTTGAAAAGCGGCGCAGCCACAGCCTGCCTCGGCCAGATCGAGATCGAGGCGCCGCTCTTCGCCCGCCGTCTCGGCCTTGCGGCGAAAGCGACACGCACGCCGTGCCTGCTCCTCTCCGGGCATCGCTCCAACGGGCTTCCCGGCACGCTCACGCGCTGGCGCGTCGGCGCAGAGCAAAAGCAACGAAGCTGCTTTCGATCAAAACGCACCGGGCCATCCCTGTTGGCACATCACGCTCGAGCGCTGCCGAGGGCATGACGATGCGAAGTTGGAGCGTGGAGTTGAGTGATGAGCAGGATCGTTTCCGTCTTTCTGCCGCATCTTCCGATCGAGCGGCTGAAGCGGGAGAGACGGAAGAACGGGCCTACGCCCAATAAGGACAATTCGATTTTCGATCGTCGGCCTTTTGCTTTGGTCGGCGCCGAAGCGCGCGGGCTCGTCCTCACCGCCGTCAATGCCAAAGCCGAAGGCAACGGGCTCCATCCCGGCATGGGCCTCGCCGACGCCCGCGCCATCTGCCCTCACCTTCTCACCCTGCCTTCAAGCCCGGATCGCGACGCAGCGACATTACGCGCGCTCGCGCGGATCTGCGTCCGCTACAGTCCGACGCTCAACATTTGCGGCGAGGATGGACTTTGGCTCGACGTCACCGGCGTGCCGCATCTGTTCGGCGGCGAGGCCGAGCTTCTCGCTTCGATCGCGCAAACATTTCAGTCTCTCGGCTTCAGCGCGCAGCTTGCTCTCGCGCCGACCTTGGGCGCCGCGCATGCGCTCGCCCGCTTCGGGCGAGAATCGCAAATCATCGTCCCTGACGGCGGCGTGGACGCTGCGCTCGCGCATCTTCCTGTCGAGGCCTTGCGGCTGGATCACAGACGTCACGCGCCTGCTCAAGCGGCTCGGCTTGAAGCGCATCGGCCAGCTCTACGATCTGCCGCGCGCAAGTCTTGAGCGGCGCTTCCATTCCAAGGACGCCGCGGAGGCCGTGCTTCTTCGTCTCGATCAGGCGCGCGGAACAAAACA
Source organism: uncultured Alphaproteobacteria bacterium (assembly GCA_963764005.1). Taxonomy (GTDB): domain Bacteria; phylum Pseudomonadota; class Alphaproteobacteria; order Rhizobiales; family Methyloligellaceae; genus Methyloceanibacter. Next base: position 127,079 of record CAVXQX010000006.1, read on the forward strand.
GGAGAAGCGCGCCCCGCTCTTTCCACCGCGTCGCTATGAGGCCGCGCTTGCCTTCGCCGAGCCCCTCGTCAGCCATGACGGCGTCATCGCCGTGCTGGAGCTCATCACAGCCGAGCTCTGTCAAAAGCTCGCGCGCGGGCGGATGGGGGCACGCAAACTCAGGCTCCGCATCGATCGCGCCGACGGCTCTTGCACGGAGATCGAAACTGGCTTGAGCGCGCCGTCCCGCGAGCTTCCGCATCTGTTGCGGCTTTTGCAGGAGAAGCTCGCCGCTCTCGATATGGGCTTCGGCGTCGACCGGATGAGTTTGGCGGCCTTTGTCGCCGAGCCTTTGCCGCTGACCCAAGTGAGCCTCGCCGAGACGCGCGAGAAATTATCGCCGGAGCCACTGATCGACCGTCTCGCCAATCGCTTGGGCGCTTTCGCCGTCCGCCGCCTGCACCGGCAAGCAAGTCACCTGCCTGAGCGGGCCCAAAGCATCCGAACCGCCTTCGCCCCCTCTTCGCCTTGGGCGCAAATCGAACCAGCCAAGCCGCCACGTCCTTCGCTTCTCCTCTCAGAGCCCGAGCCTCTCAAGGTGCTCGCCGAAATTCCCGAAGGGCCGCCCGCGCGCTTCACCTGGCGCCGCTTGAGCCGCCGCGTGGTCAAGGCCGAGGGACCGGAGCGCATCGCGCCCGAATGGTGGCGGGCGTTGAAGCCCGGCAAAACCGTTGCACGCCCGCGCGACTATTACCGCATCGAGGACGAAGAGGGACATCGCTACTGGGTATTCCGCGAAGGCCTCTATCAGGAGAGCGGCGACACGCCAGCCTGGTATCTGCACGGGGTGTTCGGATGACCCGCGTCACAGCGAAAGCGGTCAAGAGCGCTCAAGCAGCGAAGCGGTAGCGCAAAAGACGAATGACCTCGTTACGCCGAGCTCGATGTCACCAGCAATTTCTCTTTCCTGCGCGGCGGCTCGCATGGCGAGGAGCTGGTGGCGCAAGCCAAAGCGCTTGGCCTGAGCGCCATCGCCGTCACCGACCGCAATACGCTTGCCGGCGTGGTTCGCGCCCATCTCGCCGCCAAGGAGGTCGGGATCAAATTCATCGTCGGCGCGAGGCTCGATCTCGAAGACGGCTTCAGCCTGCTTGCCTATCCGACCGACCGCGCCGCCTATGGCCGTCTCTGTCGCCTACTCACGCTCGGCATGCGCCGCGCCGAGAAGGGCAAATGCACCCTCCACCTCGCCGATGTCGCTGTCCATGCCGAAGGCCTGATCTTCATCGCGCTCTCTGAAATCGAATCTCAGCTTCGCGAAATCAAGCAGGCGCTTCGGACCACAGGCCCGTCTCTACCTCGCTGCGCGTCACTCTTATCGCGGCGATGATCGCGCGCGTATCGCGAGCCTGGCCGCTTTGGCGCAACGCACAGGCGTTCCCCTCGTCGCTACTAATGCCGTGCTCTATCACGCTCCTCATCGCAGGTCCCTGCAGGACGTGCTCACCTGCATCCGCGAAAAATGCACCATCCACGAAGCCGGCTTGAAACTCGAGGCCAATGCGGAGCGGCATCTGAAATCGCCAAAAGAAATGGCACGCCTGTTCAAAGGCCACGAAGAGGCGCTTGCCCGCACCATCGAGATCGCGGAAGCCTGCAGCTTCTCTCTCGACGAGCTCCGTTACGAATATCCCGATGAGCCGGTGCCGGAAGGCAAGACGCCGCAATCCCATCTCGAAGATCTGACTTGGGCAGGTGCTGCCTGGCGTTTCCCCGAAGGCATTCCCCCCCATGTGCGCGACACGCTGCAAAAGGAACTGGTGCTGATCGCCGAGCTCGACTACGCGCGCTATTTCCTCACCGTCCACGACATCGTGCATTACGCCCGCTCGATCGGCATTCTCTGCCAGGGCCGGGGCTCGGCGGCCAATTCGGCGGTCTGCTATTGCCTTGCCGTCACCAATGTGAACCCGACCGAGATCGATCTGCTGTTCGAGCGCTTCGTCTCGCCGGAGCGGAAAGAGCCTCCCGATATCGACGTCGATTTCGAGCATGAGCGGCGCGAGGAGGTGATCCAATATATCTATGGCCGCTACGGCCGCGATCGCGCCGGCATCGCCGCGACCGTGATCTCCTATCGCGGCCGCTCGGCGATCCGCGAAGTCGGCAAGGCGCTCGGTCTCTCCGAGGACACGGTCTCGGCGCTCGCCACCACCATCTGGGGCTTGAGCAATTCTTCGCTGCCTGAGACCTACGTCCGCCAGGCTGGGCTCGATCCGTCAGACCCGCTGCTTTCCCGCGTGCTCGAGCTGACGCAAGAGCTGATCGGCTTCCCGCGCCATCTCTCCCAGCATGTCGGCGGCTTCGTGCTGACGCGCGGGCCCTTGTCGGAGGTCGTCCCCATCGGCAACGCCGCCATGGAGGACCGCACCTTCATCGAATGGGACAAGGACGATCTCGATGCGCTCGGGCTGTTGAAGGTCGATGTGCTGGGCCTCGGCATGCTCACCTGCATCCGCAAGGCCTTCGCCCTGATCGAGCAGCATTATGGCAGCGAGCCTCGCACTCGGCACGGTGCCGCGCGACGATCCTGACGTCTACGACATGCTGTGCCGCGCCGATTCCATCGGCGTGTTCCAGGTGGAGAGCCGGGCGCAGATGAACATGCTGCCGCGGCTGAAACCCCGCTGCTTCTACGATCTCGTCATCGAGGTCGCCATCGTGCGCCCAGGCCCGATCCAGGGCGACATGGTGCACCCCTATTTGCGCCGCCGCTGCGGCGACGAGGCCGTCGAGTTTCCCCGCGCCGCATCCCGAGCATGGACCGAAGGACGAGCTTCGCCAGGTGCTGGGCAAGACCATGGGCGTGCCGCTGTTCCAGGAGCAGGCGATGCGGCTCGCCATGGTCGCGGCGAAATTCACCGGGCCCGAGGCCAACGAGCTTCGCCGCGCCATGGCCACCTTCCGCCGCCGCGGCACCATCGACAAATTGCAGGCGAAGATGGTCGGCCGCATGACGGCGCGCGGCTATCCGCAAGACTTCGCGATGCGCTGCTTCAACCAGATCAAGGGCTTCGGCGAATATGGCTTCCCCGAGAGCCATGCCGCGAGCTTCGCCCATCTCGTCTATGTCTCGGCCTGGATCAAATGCCATTACCCGGCTGCGTTCGCCGCGGCGCTGCTCAACGCGCAGCCGATGGGTTTCTATGCGCCGGCGCAGATCGTGCGTTGCGCCGTCGATCATGGCGTCGAGGCCCGCGAGGTCGACGTCAATCACAGCCTGTGGGACTGCACGCTGGAGCCCGCGAGCGCTCAAGCAGCGCGAAGCGCGGTAGCGCAAACAAAGAACCATAAATTCGCATTGCGTCTCGGCATGCGCCAGATCGACGGCCTACGCGAAGAGTGATGCCAATCGCGTCGTCGCGATGCGCGGTACCGAAAGACTATTCCAGGACGTCCGCGAGCTTTGGCGGCGGAGCGGCGTGTCGCGCGCCTGCCTCGAGCGCTTAGCCGCGGCGGATGCGTTCCGCTCCATGGGCCTCGATCGCCGCCAAGCGCTATGGGAGGTGCGCGGTCTGCCGAAGGAAATCCCGCTGCCGCTGTTCGAGCATGCCGATGCGGCCGAGACCGGCGTCGAGCAACACGTGGCGCTTCCCATCATGCCGTTGCCCGAGCATGTGGTGAACGACTACCGCACGCTCCGCCTCTCCCTCAAAGCCCATCCGATGTCCTTCCTTCGCGCCCGCGCCAAGGCAAGACGCATCCTGTCTTGCGCCGATCTCAAAACTTCCCGCGACGGCTCGCGCGTCAGCGTTGCCGGCGTGGTGCTGGTGCGCCAGCGCCCGGGCTCGGCGGCAGGCGTCGTGTTCATGACCATCGAGGATGAGACCGGCGTCGCCAATTCGGTGATCTGGCCCAAAGTGCTGGAGCGGGAGCGCATCGTCGTCATGGGCGCCCGCCTCGTCGTGGTGCATGGCCGCGTGCAACGCCACGAGGACATCATCCATGTCGTTGCCGAGCGGCTGGAAGATCGCAGCGACTGGCTGCATCTCCTCACTGACGACGACGCGGACATCAATGTTCCCGTTCGCCAATGCCGACGAGGTCAAGCGCCCGGACCCGGGTTCCTGGCGCTCTCTCAAACTGATGAGGACGCGCCTCCGCTCGCACCCGCCGACCACGTCAAGGGATCACACCCCCGCTGGCATCCGCGTCGCCACCCCCGCGCCGAGCGCATCGTGCCGAAATCCCGCGATTTCCACTGAGCTTTCGCTCCCTCTCCGTTACCGAAACCGTCTATGCTGCGCGCCATGCGACCGGCCCGTTTAGTCTTCGCCATCTTCCTCGCTCTGCTCGCCTTTGGCGCGAGCGCAGAATCTGCGCGCCTTCGAGCAGCCGGAAGGCGCATCCGCGATTGCCTCGCGGCCTCTGGTCACGGCGAAGAAGCACATGGTCGTCGCCGCCAATCCGCTCGCCGCGGAGGCCGGCCTCGCCATGTTGCGCAAAGGCGGCTCGGCGATCGATGCGGCGATCGCCACGCAAATGGTGCTCAATCTGGTCGAGCCGCAATCCTCCGGCATCGGCGGCGGCGCGTTCCTGCTTTACTGGGACAAAGCGGGCAAGACGCTGACCAGCATCGACGGTCGCGAGACCGCGCCCGCAGCCGTGACCCCGAATCTCTTCCTCGACAAAGACGGCAAGCCGCTACCGCGCGAGCAGGCCATGGAGAGCGGACTTTCCGTCGGCACGCCGGGCGTTCTCGCCGGTCTCGCACTCGCCCATGAGAAATACGGCAAGCTGCCTTGGGCCGATTTGTTTCAGCCCGCCATCGCACTGTCGCGCCAAGGCTTTGCCGTCTCGCCGCGCCTCGCCAAGCTGCTCGCCGAGGAAAAGCCGGAGAGCTTCGCTCCGGAAGCGCGCGCCTATTTCTTCGATGCGCAAGGCCGCCCTTGGCCAACGGGATACAAGCTCGCCAACCCGGCCCTGGCCGAGACGTTTGACCTGATCGCGCAGCAAGCGGACCGAAGGCGTTTTATCAGGGCGACCTCGCCAAGGAGATCGCCAATGCCGTGCAGCACGATCCGCGCGGGCCCGGCAAGCTCTCGGCCGAAGATCTCGCCAACTATCGCGCCAAAGCAACGCGAGCCGCTCTGCATTCCCTATCGCGCTTTCGAGATCTGTGGGCCAAGCCCGCCTTCTTCCGGAGCGGTCGCTGTCTCGCAAGTGCTGTCGCTGATCACGCCCTTCGACCTTGGCGAGCGCCCGCTTCAACCCGAGCCGACCCATCTGATCGCCGAAGCCGAGCGTCTCGCCTTTGCCGATCGCGCGCGCTATCTCGGCGATCCTGACTTTGTCGCGGTCCCCGTGAAGGGGCTGCTCGATCCGACCTATCTCAATCAGCGCCGCGCGCTCATCGCCCCCGATCGCGTCGCGCCGCATGTCACCGCCGGCGAGCCCCCCAACACGCGCCAAGGCGCCTTCGGCCGCGACGCCACGCAAGAGAGCATCGGCACCAGCCAAATCTCCATCGTCGACGATGACGGCAATGCGCTGTCCATGACCACCACCATTGAGCAATCCTTTGGCTCGCGGTTGATGGTGCGCGGCTTCCTGCTCAACAATCAGCTCACCGATTTCTCGTTTCTGCCCACCGACGAAGATGGACGTCCCGCAGCCAATCGCGTCGAGCCGGAGAAACGACCGCGAAGCTCGCTCGATCCGACCATCGTCTTTGCCAACGACCGGCAGGTCCGTTTCGTGCTCGGCTCGCCAGGCGGCTCTGCCATCATCCTCTACGTGCTCAAAGGACTGGTCGGCCTCATCGACTGGCACCTCGATCCGCAACAAGCGGCAGACCTGGTCAATTTCGGCTCGACCGGCGATGAGTTCATCCTCGAACCTGATCCCGGCGTCGATGGTCTCGCCACCGACATGAGCAAGCTCGGACATCAGGTGAAGCGCACATCGCTCACCAGCGGTCTCCATATCATCGCCGTGACCGATCACGGCCTCGAAGGCGGCGCCGATAAGAGGCGCGAAGGCCTGGCCGTCGGAGATTGATGCCGCGATGACGCAGCAACCGAAATCGATAGCGATCCGCGGCGCCGGAGTCGTCGGACTTTGGCAGGCGTTACTCCTTGCCCAGCGTGGATACAAAGTCACGCTCTGCGAGCGCTCGCCCGAGCCATTCACCTTCGCGTGCAGCCTCTTTGCCGGCGCCATGCTGGCGCCGAACTGCGAGGAGGAGAGCGCTGAAGCCGCCATCCGGAAACTCGGGCAGCGTGGGCTCGCCCTCTGGCGCGAGCATTATCCAGGCACGGTCGCCAACGGCACGCTCGTGATTGCGCTTCCGCGCGACCGCGCCGAGCTCGATCGCTTCGAGAGGATGACGGCCGGTCATGTCCGCTTGGGCCAGGAACGCGTCGAGGCGTTTGAGCCCGCGCTCACTGGCCGTTTCCAGACCGGCACTCTTTTTCCCAAATGAAGGCCACCTCGCGCCGGAGCCGGCGCTGCGCTTCCTGCTCGATCAACTGAAGGCGAAAGGCGTCGAGCTTCGCTTCGGTGAAGGCGAGGCGCCTCGCGACGCCGATCTCGTCATCGATTGTCGCGGCCTCGCCGCCAAAGGCGATTTGCCCAATCTTCGCGGCGTGCGCGGCGAGCGTATCGTGATGAAGAGCCGCGAGATCGCGTTGTCGCGGCCGATCCGCCTGCTCCACCCGCGCTTTCCGCTTTACGTCGTGCCCTGGGGAAACGGCGTCTATATGATCGGGGCCACGGTGATCGAAAGCGAGGAGACGGGCCCCATCACGCTCCGCTCGGCGCTCGACCTTTTATCCGCCGCCTACGCGCTCGACCCGGCCTTCGCTGAGGCCGAGATCGTGCTGCAAGGGGCCGGCGCCCGGCCTGCTTTTCCCGACAATCGCCCTAGGATTATCCTGCGCGGGCGCTATATCTATGTGAACGGCCTGTACCGCCATGGCTTTTTACTCGCGCCCGTGCTTGGCCGAGCTTGTGGCCGATTTTCTCGACACTGGCGCGACCGACGAAGAGGTGTTCGTTGCAGATCCTGATCAACGGTGAGCCCGTCGCCACCAAGGCGCGCAATCTCGATGAGCTTTGCGGCGAGTTGGGCTTCGCCGGCGCCAAGATCGCGACCGCCGTCAATGGCAGCTTCGTCGCCGCAGTCAGGCGCGCCTCGACCGAACTTTCACCTTCGGACGAGATCGAGATTGTCTCGCCGAGGCAAGGTGGCTGATGTTGAAACTCTACGGCGCCAGTTTCAAGTCGAGGCTGCTGCTCGGCACGGCGCAATATCCCTCGCCCGACATCTTGCGCCAGGCAGTCGAAGCCTCGAGCACCGAGATCGTCACAATCTCGCTGCGGCGTGAATCGGCACGCGCCCGCACCGGTCAAGGCTTCTGGGAGTTGATCGAGCAGCTCGGCGTGCGCGTATTGCCCAACACGGCCGGCTGCCGCACCGCCAAGGAAGCTATCGCCACCGCTGCAAATGGCGCGCGAGCTGTTCGGCACCAATTGGGTCAAGCTGGAAGTTATCGCCAATGACGACACGTTGCAGCCTGAGCTGTTCGGTCTCATCGAGGCGGCGAACGTGCTTTGCGCCGAAGGCTTCGAGGTCCTGCCCTACACGACCGAAGATTTAAGCGCCGCCGAGCGTCTGGTTGCGGCCGGCTGCCAGGTGCTGATGCCGTGGGCCTCGCCGATCGGCTCGGCCCGCGGGCTCATGAACAAACCAGCGCTGAAGACGCTCCGCGCTTATTTTCCCGAGACGACGCTGATCGTCGATGCCGGCCTCGGCGCCCCGTCCCATGCCGCCGAAGTCATGGAGCTTGGCTATGATGGCGTCCTGCTCAACACGGCAATCGCCAAAGCCGCCGATCCCGTGACCATGGCGTCGGCTTTCGCGCGCGCCGTCGAGGCCGGCAGGCAAGGCTTCGAGGCCGGGCTGATCGAACCGCGCGACATGGGCACGCCTTCGACGCCCGTCGCCGGCACGCCCTTCTTCAAGATCGACCGTGTCTCTTGATCCGGTGCTGACGCTCGATCCGTTCTATCCCATCCTTCCCGATACGGACTGGCTCGCGCGATTGCTGCCGCTCGGGCTCAAGCTGGTCCAGCTCCGCATCAAGGCTGCGCCGCCGGATACGATCCGCGCCGAGATCGGGAGGGCCGTCGAGCTCTGTCGTGCCGAGGACTGCCAGCTCGTAATCAACGACTATTGGCGCGAGGCGATCGCGGCCGGCGCCGATTTCATTCATCTCGGCCAGGAGGATTTGGCATCCGCCGATCTGACCGCGATCAAAAGCGCTCGCCTCAAGCTCGGCATCAGCACCCATAGCGAGGAGGAGCTTGCCACCGCGCTCAAGGCCGATCCCGACTATGTCGCGCTCGGTCCGATCTACGAGACCAAGCTGAAGCAGATGCCATGGGCCCCTCAAGGTCTCGCCCGTATTGCCGAATGGCGGAACAAGGCGCGCCGCCCGCTCGTTGCCATTGGCGGAATCACGCTGGAAACAGTGGCTTCGGTGCTTGAAGCCGGCGCATCGTCCGCCGCCGTCATCACCGACATTGTCACAAATCTCAACCCAGAGGAGAGAACTCGCTCCTGGATTGCAGCCACGGCGCCATGGCGAAACTTATCGACAGTTTGTCCACAGGGCTGAGCACGCCGATTCAGTCTTGACCACGAGGCCCTTGTCCCAGGATCATCGGGCCGCCCTTGAGGAGGCTAAAGGGCCAAGATGACCTACAAACTCGACCCACTTTTGCCGATGAGCGAGAGCGTGCGGCGCGTCGCGCTTGCCGAACTCGAATATGCCGAGAGCGCGCTGCGATCGTCTTCAGATCGCCACGGCGGCATCCATAGCGCACGCAAATGCTTGAAGCGGTTGCGCGCCCTGCTCGCATTGGTGCGGCCCGGCCTGCCCGATCCGGTGTTCGACAATTTGACCGACCGTCTCCGCACCGTCGCGCTCGGGCTCGCGCCTGCCCGCGATGCCCATGCCTTGATCGACGCCATCGACAAGCTCGGCACCGAAGAGGCGAGCGATGCGGCGATGACGCCCACGCAATCGTTGCGCGCTTGGCTGATGAAGCGGCGCGACGCCGCCGAGCGCAACCTCGAAGGCACCGCTGTCTCGGATGCGCTGCGGGCTCTCTCGGCGCTTAAACCCGCCGTCGCCGGCCTTGCCATCTATCCCGACGATTTTCAGGTCGTGGCCGAAGGCTTGCGGCTTCGCTACAAGGCCGCGCGCCGAGCCTTTGCCGAGGCGTTCGCCACCGCCCATGACGAAGATTTTCACGATTGGCGGAAAGGCGTGCAGCATCATTGGCGGCATATGCAGCTCTTGGCCCCGAGCTGGCCTTCTGTGCTCAATGCGCGCGTCGAGGATGCCCGCGCGCTATCGCAACTTCTCGGCGACGATCACGACATTGCGCTTTTGAGCCGGCTGATCTCGACCCCGACCATGGTGTTCGGCACGCCGGACGATACCGAGTCCTTCTTGCAGCGCTGCCGGAAGCGGCAAAAGGCGCTGCGCCGCGAAGCCAAGACGCGCGGCGAACGCCTGTTTGCCGAGCGCCCGCGCACCTTCGTCGAGCACATCGAAGAGCATTGGCGGGTCGCGACCGAAGTCCTGCACCGTCCGATTGTCACGAGCCAGGACAAGCCTGCCGAACCGGCGAAGACGGAGCAGCGAGACGACGATCGCCCGGCCAATGTCGTCTCGCTCGACGATCTTAGGACCGGCCGCACCGGCTAGATCCCGTTGGCTTCGCGCCACGCCTGAAACATCAGCACGGTCCAAAGCGAGGCGTGCCAATTCCGCTTTCCGCTGAGATGCTCCTGCCAGCGCGCCCTGGATCGGCCCGGCGTCCAGCAAGCCGCCTGCTTCAAGCCTGCTGGGTTCCAGTAGGTTCTCCGCCCAATCCCGTAACGGCCCCCGCAGCCAAGCGCCGATCGGCACGGCAAATCCGCTTTTCGGCCGGTCCAGCAAGGCTTTTGGCACATGGCGATAAGCCAGTTGCCGTAACAGCCATTTTCCCTTGCCGCCCCGCATCTTGAACCGCGACGGCAGCCGCCAGGAAAATTCGACGACGCGATGATCGAGGATCGGCACGCGGACTTCGAGCGCCACCGCCATGCTGGCGCGGTCGACCTTGGTGAGAATGTCGTCGGGAAGATAAGTGAGCGTGTCGAGATATTGCATGCGGTCGAGCCCATCGGGCAGCGCGGCTTCAAGCTCGGGATCGAAGATCGCGCCCTTCGGCTCTCGGGCGCCAGGCACGATCGTCTCCGGATCGTCCCAGGCGCTGACCAGGCTGCGATAGGCCCCTTGCGGGCCTTCGCGCAACATCGCGGCGGTCTTCTGGATTTTGTCGCCACCGTAGGAGGGACGTTTCCGCGCCGGCACCAATCGGAACAGCCTGTCCCACACCGCTGGCCCGGCAAGGTCGAGGCCCGACGCGAGAAATTGCGCCATGCGCGGCGGCATCGACTGGATTCGATTGGCAAAGCGGTGCCGCGTGTAGCCCGCGAACAATTCGTCGCCGCCGTCGCCCGAGAGCGCCACCGTCACATGCTGACGCGTCAGCTTCGACAAAAGGTAAGTCGGCACTTGCGACGAATCTGCGAACGGCTCGTCATAGATCTCAGGCATCAGCGGGATCGCGTCTTGCGCTTCCCTGGCGCTGACATAAAGCTCGGTGTGCTCGGTGCCGAGATGGGCCGCTACCGCGCTTGCATGCGGCGCCTCATCGAAGCCCTGCTCGCGAAACCCGATCGAGTAGGTCCTCACCGGGGCGTTGCTCTTCATCCGCATCATTGCCGCGACGGCAGTCGAATCGATCCCACCGGAGAGGAACGCGCCAAGCGGTACGTCGGCCACGAGCCGTCTCCCCACGGCGTCGCCGAGCAAGCGCTTCCAGCATGTCGCAAGCCTGTTTGTCGCCGACATCGAGCTGATTTGCTTTGCCGCGCTCCGCGGCGTCAGCAAGAGTCCAGAACGGCTCGATCCGCGCCTCGCCGCTCAGGTCGATCGTCGCGATATGTCCGGGCATCAATTTGGAGATGCCGCGATAAATCGAATGCGGCGCCGGCACGTAAGCAAATCTGAAATAGGCGGCAAGCGCGTCGCGATCGAGCTCCTTCGTCCAGCCGGGCAAAACGGCAAACGCTTTCAGCTCGGAGGCGAAGGCGAGCCGCGTGCCCGCCTTTCCCCAATAAAGCGGCTTAATGCCGAGCCGGTCGCGCACCAGGCTCAAGTGCTTGTCACGCCGGTCATAGACCGCGATGGCGAACATGCCGATCAGGCGCGTCACCGTCTCGCGGACTCCCCACTCGGCGCAGGCCTCGACGATCACTTCCGTATCGGAATGGCCTCTGAAGCGGCGACCTTTGGCCTCAAGCTCTGGCCGGAGCTCCGCAGCATTGAAGATCTCGCCGTTATAGACAATGACGCAACGTCCGCAGGAGGACACCATCGGCTGCGCGCCCGCGGGCGAGAGATCGACAATGGAGAGTCGAGTATGGCCGAACGCGATTCCGGTTTCGGCATCGGCCCAGACGCCGCTTGCATCCGGTCCGCGATGACGGAGCGTTGCCGCCATGGCGCCCGCAAGCACTTCGAGCTCATGCGTTCCGGAGCGGCGCTCCAGCTCGAGGAAGCCTGCGATGCCGCACATGGGATCAGACCTTCAACGCCATCCCGTCATAGGACACTTGCCAGCCCGCCGCCTCGACCGCTTTGCGCTCAGGGCCGTCCTCGCGAAGCGCCGGATTCGAATTATTGATGTGAATGAAGACCTTGCTCTTGACGTCGAGATCGGCGAAGGCAGCGATGGTCCCGGAGTCTCCGGACATATTCATATGGCCCATGCGGTCTCCGGTCTTGTTGAGCAGACCTTGCTCGATCATCTCGTCATTGGTGTAGAGCGTGCCATCGAAAAACACGAGCGGCGCGCCTTTGAGTCTCGCGCGGAGATCCTCGTCTAGCTTGGCGCAGCCCGGCACATAGAAGAAATGTTTGCCGGTCGCGGTCTCGATGACTTTCAGCCCCAACGTATCGCCTTCCTTGGTGCCGAGATCGACGCCGGCCTCTTCGTCCTCCAGATAGAGCGGAATCTTGCCGGGCACGACGAACGCCTCGATCTCGATGCCGAGCGCTCCCGACGGTCCTTCGACCTTGAATCGCTTCCCGAGCTCAATTGGAATCCGCTTCACGAGCGATGGATTGAGCACATCGAACACGCTGTTGGCCGCGAGGACACCAAGCACGCGGGCGCTGCCATAAATATTGAAGGCCTGACCCTCGCGGAGCGTGAGCAGCCCGGCGATGGCATCGACATCGGCATTGGTCAGCACCACTGCCTTGATCGGACTGTTACGCGCTGGGCCGCTGGCGTCGGGATGCAGCTCTTTCGTGTCATTGATCTGCTGCCTGAGATCGGGGCTCGCATTCAGCAAAATGAATTCGCCCGGCTTCACGCTGACCGCGACCGACGCCTGCGTGCGTGGGCGCAAGCCCGCCGCGTTCTGACGCAAATCAGCGGAGTTGCGGCCGTTGCAATTCCACTGCGGGAAACCTCCTCCCGCAGCGGAGCCTAGGACTTTGATCAACATGATAGGCTGCCAATGACGATCTTAGAGCGTTGGCGTCAAGGCAAAAAACGGCCAATTCTTTAGGAAAGTGCTGTATAGAGGACCCAGAATATTGTCGCCGCGGCAAGGCTAGGCTCGCACCGGCCGCCGAACAAGGCAATAATCCTGGTTTCCGGGCTCGCGAGTTCTTGAGACATTCATGCGCTACCAGACCAAGCTCCTCATTACAGCGGGTCTCTTGCTGGCGCTCGCCCTTTCGGCTGCGGCGCTGGCCTATTGGGGCGTAACCCAGTCCAACAGTTTTCTTAACCGCTCCCGTATTGCCCATCAGGAACTCGAGCGTCAGCTCCAACTCTCGCGCCACAGCCAACAGCTGTTCAAGGCTTGGACCGATACCCTCCTCACCGGCATGTCCGACCGGCCCCTCGGCGCGGCCTATCTGCATAAGGTGATCGAAGCCGACCTGGCGACACTCCGCTCGCTCACCGAGCAGGAGCTTGCCATGGTGAGCGTGGCCGAGCGCCATAGCGAATCCGTCGAACTGACGCGGCTCGACGACATCGAAAAGGAGTTTCAGCACACCCTCGACCAGCTGAACGAAGTCGAGCAATTGCGGAGCCGCGGCCGGCCCGACGTCGCCTGGCAAAGCCTGACTACCCTGCTCAAGAGCGGCATCGACCAGAAGCTCAACGAGCTGATCGAGGTCGCCGTCGCCGACGAGAGCGCCGAGGTCGTGCGCATCGACGCCGACGCGGCGGAGCTCTTGGGCAGGCTCGAGCGCTCCAGTCAGATTCTTGCTTTGGTCTCCATCCTCGCCACTTTGTCCCTCGTGCTTCTGCTGTTGCGCCGCTTGCGCACACCGCTCGCCGAGCTATTGCGCGGCACCCGCGCGCTCGCCGAAGGTGATCTGTCGCACCGCATCGCCATTTCGGGACGCGATGAGTTCGCCGATCTCGGTCAGAGCTTCAATCGCATGGCAGCCGATCTCCAGGCGCATCAACAGGCGATTGAGGACGCGCACGCCAATCTGGAGAAGCTTGTCGAGGAGCGCACCGAGGAACTCAGCCAGGCCAACCAGACCTTGCGCAACATCGACGAGAAGCGCCGCGGCTTTTTTGCCGATATCAGTCATGAGCTGCGCACGCCCCTCACCATCATCCGTGGCGAGGGCGAGATCGCGCTGCGCGGCGCCAACAAGCGCATTGGCGACTACAAACAATCCATCGCCCGTATCGTCGAACAGGCCAAGCACCTTACGCTCCTCGTCAACGACCTCCTGTTCATTGCCCGCCAGGGCGCCGGCGCCGCCAGGCTGAACCTGCAACAGTGGATCTCACCGAGCTGGTGGCGAAGGTCTGCGGCGACGCCGAGGTGCTGGCCGATGCCAAATCGGTGCATGTGGCATGCGACGTCAACGGCGCGGCGCACCAGCATGTCACCGGCGACCCGGCAAGATTGCGCCAGCTGTTCCTTCGTGCTGCTCGACAATGCCGTGCGCTATTCCAAATCGAACGGCGAGGTCAAGGTCGGCATGACGCGCCATGACGGCGAGGTGACCGTACGCGTCACCGATCGCGGCATCGGCATCCCCGAGGGCGAGCTCGATAACATTTTTGAGCGCTTCCGCCGCGCGGGCAACGCCGCGGAGCACAACGCCGAAGGCTTGGGGCTCGGGCTTCCCGTCGCCAAGGCCATCGTCGAGGCACACAAGGGAAGGATTGAAATGGCGAGCCGTTTGGGCGAAGGAACCACGGTGACAATCGCACTGCCCGCGGCAAGCACGGAGGCTGCCAACGTGAACGTTCTGCTGGTGGAAGACGAGCCCCGGGTTGCCGACTTCATCGATCGGGGCTTGCGCGCTGAAAATCATGGCGTGACCGTCGCCGGCACCGGCGGCGAAGGGGTCGATCTCGCCAAGACCGGCGAGTTCGACGTGATTGTGCTCGATCTGATGCTGCCGGACATGCACGGCTATGACGTGTGTCAGCGCCTGCGCCAAGACGGCGATCACACGCCCATCCTCATGCTGACCGCCATGGACACACTCGAAGATAAGATCAAAGGCCTGAAGATCGGCGCCGACGACTATCTCGCCAAGCCGTTCGATTTCGACGAGTTGCTCGTGCGTCTCGAGGCTCTGGTCCGCCGCTCGCACAATTTCGCCCCCACCTCCAATATCCTTCGGATTGCAGACCTTGCGCTCGATCGCGATCTGCTCGAAGTGACGCGCGGCGGCACAACCATCAAGCTCACCGCCAAGGAGCTGGCTATCCTCGAGCTTCTGATGAGCACGCCCGGCAAGGTGTTCTCCCGGACGCGCATCCTCAACCAGGTCTGGGGCTATAGCGAGGACCCGCTGACCAATGTCGTCGATGTTTACATTGCGAGGCTCAGGCGGAAAATCGATACGCCCGGGGCGGAGCCCCTATTCGAGACCGTACGCGGCCATGGCTATCGTCTGAAGCCCCCTGCCTGACAATTTGCCAAGCGAAAGCCTCAGATTTTGCCGGATGTCCCTATCGGTGCCAGGAAAGAGGAAGCAAATCTTGCGTAGTTCCCCGAGATTGCTAGAGTATGCGCCGCCACTCTCGCTTTATGCGCGACATAACCATTCCGGGCCTCGCTTTGATGCAACCCGGCTGAATTTGCCGCCCTTCGCGGCGACAATTCAAGCGCGCGACGGTGGCGCAGCTCCGGGCACGTTACGTTCGAATGATAACATTGGAGGACGCCCGTTGCGGTTAGGTCTTTTTGCTTTCTTGGTTTGCGCGTTCGCAGCGATCGCGGGCCAGACACCGGCGCACGCCATGACCAAGGTCAAGGTCGGCGTGCTGAAATTCGGCACTGTGAGCTGGGTGCTCGACGTCATTCAACACAACGGCCTGGATAAGGCCGAAGGCATCGAGCTCGACATCATGCCGCTGGCCAGCAGCCAGGCGACTGCTGTCGGCCTGCAAGGAGGCTCTGTCGATATCATCGCCACGGATTGGCTGTGGGTGTCGCGTGAGCGGAGCGGCGGCGCGGATTTTACCTTCTCACCCTTCACCACCGCGCTGGGCGCGATCATGGTGCCGGCCGATTCCCCGATCAAAACTTTGGGCGACCTCAAGGGCAAGAAGCTCGGCGTCGCCGGTGGCCCGCTCGACAAGAGCTGGCTGTTGATGGTGGCCTATGCGTTGAAGACCGCCAATCTCGATCTGCGCACCGCAACCACGCAGGAATATGGTGCGCCGCCTCTCCTCTCCGAGCGAGCCCAGCAGGGCGCGATCGACGCGGTGCTTAACTTCTGGCCCTATGCCGCGCGCCTCGAGGCGAAAGGCTTCAAGCAACTGATCGGCGTCGAGGACGTGGTCAGCGAGCTCGGCGCCAAAGGCGAGGTCGCCATGGTTGGCTATGTTTTCAGCGAGACCTGGGCCAAGCAGAATGCCGAAGCTGTTGCCGGCTTCCTCCGCGCCGCCGCTAAGGCTGATGAACTGCTGGCGACCTCAAACGAAGAATGGGATCGCATTAAGCCCTTGATGCAGGTCGAAGATCAGGCCACCTTCGAGGCCTTAAGACGCCGCTATCGCGAAGGCATTCCAGAACGCTCCGTGGCCGAGAACGAGGCCGATGCCAAGGTTCTTTACCAGTTCTTGCGCGAGCTCGGCGGCGAGAAGCTCGTCGGGGCCGCCACGGAGCTCGCACCCGGCACATTTTGGAAGGGCGACAAGAATTGAGCGTCATTGCTGCCCCGACGGCCCAGAGGTCCTGGCTGCGTGCGTTTCGTGGCCCGCTCGTTTCCGTGCTTTCGGTCGCCATCTTCCTGCTGATTTGGATGATTGCGGCGGAGATCGCACAGAGCCGGCTCTTGCCGGGACCTGGCGCCGTTCTCCACTACATGGTCAATGAGACCCTTCACGGCGACATGCTGCCCGAGCTCGGCATCACGCTTTGGCGTGTGATCGCCTCCTTCGTCGTCGCCATGCTGATCGGCAGCGTGATCGGTCTCGCCATGGGCCAATCGCCGGCTCTGGACCGAGCGCTCGATCCTTGGCTCATCGTGTTGCTGAACCTGCCCGCTCTCGTCATCATCATCCTCGCTTATGTTTGGTTCGGCCTGAATGAAGCGGCTGCCATCGGCGCCGTGGCGCTCAACAAAATCCCAAACGTCGTGGTGACGCTTCGCGAAGGCGGCCGGGCACTGGACCCCAGCCTTGACGAAATGGCGCGTGCCTATCGCATGCCGCCAATGGTGAAGCTCACCAACGTGACGCTGCCACAGCTCCAGCCCTATTTCGCCGCGGCGTCCCGCTCCGGCATCTCTCTGATCTGGAAGATCGTGCTCGTGGTCGAGCTGCTTGGCCGGCCGAATGGCGTCGGCTTCGAGCTCCATCTCAATTTTCAACTCTTCAATGTGACGGCGATCCTGGGCTACACGTTTGCCTTTGTCGCCGTCATGCTCGCCATCGAATATCTACTGGTACAGCCCCTTGAACGACGTTCGACCCGCTGGCGCAACAAGCCGGTTTGAAATCCGCATCGAGGAGAAGACCCATGTCGGGGTCGACGGAACGCTCGTTCCGGCGATCCGCGACCTCGTCCTCGATATCGTGCCCGACAGCATGACCGTGCTGATGGGGCCGTCCGGCTGCGGCAAGACCACGTTGCTTCGCATTCTGGCCGGCCTCGATGATCGCTTCGTCGGCAAGATCATCATGCCGGAGAATGCGCGCATCGGTCTCATGTTTCAGGAGCCGCGGCTGCTGCCTTGGCGCACCGTCAAGCAGAATATCATGCTCGTCGCCGATCCAAGCTTCACCGAAGCTGACCTCGAACATCTGGCGAGTGCCGTCGGCATCGCCGACAAGCTGGCGGGCTATCCGCAAGAATTGTCGCTTGGCCTGGCACGCCGCGTCGCCCTTGCCCGCGCCTTCGCCACCAAGCCGGATCTGCTGTTGCTCGACGAGCCCTTCGTCTCGCTCGATGAGCGGACCGCGGATCGATTGCGGAAGCTGCTGGTCGAAGTCTGGTCTGCGCGGCCCACCACGGCGATCCTCGTCACGCACAACCCCCGCGAAGCCATCCTGCTTGCGGACCAGCTCGTGCTGCTCGCGCCCCGACCGACCAAGGTGGTCGCCACCATCCCCATCACCACGCCCCGCGCCGAGCGGGACGCTGACGCCGTCGAGGCCGTGTATGGCGATCTGTTGCGCCAACACCCGGCCAATTTCTTCGCCGGGTGAGCTTTCGCTGAATTCCGTCTTGATGGCGTATTCGGCCTACGCCGCCGCTGGCGCTGGGCCGCCGACCTTGCGCTGCTGGATGCCGAAGGATGGGTCGTAGGCCCAGAACGACAGTCCGAGAAAGACCGCAAGGCATCCCACCACTACGGCGAGCGCGGTCCAGTTCACTTCTAGGTAGAAGGCGAACCGGATCAGCTCGACCGCCCAGGTGAAGGGGTTGTAGAGGCAGATATAATAGAGCCAGAGGCTTCCCTCTTTCATCTTCCACAGCGGATAGAGCGCGGACGACGCGAAGAACATCGGGAAGATGACGAAATTCATGATGCCGGCGAAATTCTCCAGCTGCTTGATCGTTGACGACAGCAGCATGCCGAGCGCGCCGAACAGCATGCCGGTCAAGATCAGCGCCGGGATCGCGGTGAGATAGCCGAGCGGCGGCAGCTCGACACCGAAGAAATAAGCCACCAACAGAAAGGTATAAACCTGGAACAGCGAGACGATGACGCCGGCGAAAAGCCGTGCCGTCAGCAGGAACCAGCGCGGCAATGGCGTCGTCAGCAACACGCGCATCGACCCCATTTCGCGGTCATAGACCATCGACAGCGAGCTCTGCATGCCGTTGAAGAGTTGGATCATCGCCAGCAGTCCCGGCGTGATGTAAACGTCGTAGGTGATGTAGGTCTGGTAGGGCGGGATGATCGCGATGCCAAGCGCGGCGCGAAAGCCTGCCGCAAAGATGATCAGCCAGATCAGTGGCCGGACCAGAGCCGCAAAGAACCGCTCGCGCTGCTGTAGAAAGCGCAACAGTTCGCGCCAGACAATGCCATTGAAAGCGCGCGTCAAGTGCATCACGTTCATGCCGCGACGTCCTCGCCCGTGTCGCCACCAATCAACAGTTGGAACGCGCCACCGAGATCCTTGGCGCCGGTCTCCGCAACCACGTCCTTGGTTTCTCCGCGCGCGACAATGCGTCCTCGATTGAGCACGAGAAGGTCGTCGCCGGGTTCGACCTCATCAAACAAATGCGTCGCCCACAACACGCCGATCTTGTCGTTGCGCGCGAGCTCGTGAATGTGCCGTACGATGGCCGTACGAGTCGGCACGTCAAGCCCGATCGTGGGCTCGTCGAGCAGGAGCAGCTTCGGGCTGTGCAGGATGCTGCGCGCGATCTCCACCCGCCGGCGATGGCCGCCGTTCAGCGCCCGCACCCGCTCCCCGATTCGCTCCTTCATGTCGAGCGCATCGAGCGCCGCGTTCATGCGCTCATCGGCTTCCTTCTTGGGCAGACCCCGCAGCGCCGCGAAATAGCGCAGATTTTGCTTCACCGTAAGGTCGAGATCGAGGGTCGGCTGCTGAAACACCACGCCGAGCGGGCCCAGCGCCTTGGCACCCCACTCGGAGGGGGACTTGCCGCAGATCTCGATCCTGCCCGTGGGCGCGTCGAACAGCCTTGTGATCAGGGAAAACAATGTCGTCTTGCCGGCGCCGTTCGGACCGAGCAAGCGCGGTCACCTTGCCTGGGTAAACATCGAAGGAGACGTCGTGGAGGGCCTGTTTGGGCCCATAGTAATACGACACGTCCTTGACGGTCAGAACCGGGTCATGGGCGGAACCGCCCTTGGGCGCTTCTTTCTGCATGTCTCTTGTCTCTTGGAGCCTGAGGCCTAGGCCTGCGTTTGACGCGACCCGGGCCTCGGCCATGACATAGCCCCGCCTGCCCCCTTTAACAACCCTCTCGCCCGAGGCGGTGCCTCATCCAGATGGGCAAAAAAAGAAGCCGCCCCGAAGGGGGCGGCTTCCGTAAGGTCGTTCTGGTCTTTGGCTTAGAAGAAGATCACGCCACCGACCTGGAACAGATCCCAATCGTTGAAGTCTTGCTTGCAGGTTGCCACCGGCACCGTCGACCAGGTCAACGTTGAGGTCAAGATGCTGCCACCGTGCGTAGACGTGCATGGCTGCGGAGTCGATCTCCTGGACCACGCCCACGCCCCAGCGCTTCACTTCCGAGCCGGTCGCGAAGGCCGAACCGGTTGCGCTCGCAGCGCAAGCCTGAGCCGTACCACCGGACTGGCCAACCGGGGTCAAGCAACCGCCAGCGGCGCATGCATCGGCGTATTTCACGTCGCCATACATGTTGTTGTATTGCGCGTACTCGCCGAAGAGAACGGTTGCACCCAGCGGGCTCCAAGTCCGCTTGATACCGGTCTTGAGGTACCAAGTGTCGCTCTGGTTGTCGGCGCCCACGCCAGCGCCTGTTGCGAAGAGGTTGGCATTGAACGGAGTCGGGTTTGCATTCTCGTTCTGATACAAGCCGTAGATGAACAGGCCTGAAGGAACGTGCAGAACCGAGGCACCAACCTGGAACAGTTTCGCATCCTGTTTGACGTTGGCGAGACCGCCACCACCACCGACATAGCGCTCGTCAGTCGACTGGGAATAACCAGCGGCTGCCGACACTTTGATCGAGTTCCAGTCGGCGGCATATTTCAGAGCCACGTCGCCGATGTCGTCCTCACCCCAAGAGGTCGAAACGCTGAACCCGCCGAAGGTCGGAGAGTCGTACCGCACTGCGTTGTAGGGAACGCCGTTGCAGTCCGCGCCGATCCCAGCTTCTGCAGTTTGGCAGAAGAGGAAGGTACCCCAGATACCATTCGCAAGACCGGACTCATTGGTCGCCAAGCCCTTGGCCCGCAGATGGAAGCCGACGCCTTCGAACATCACCGCGTTCGATTCGATGATGGTTCCGGACAGGTCGGGCAGAAGCGCCACGTTATCCGTCGCCTGGCTCAAGAGACCCCAGTTCAAAGTACCGTATTTGTCGCTCTTGATCCACATATACGACAGCAGCGTATCGATGTGCTGGAAGCCGTCGTCATCGCCAGGATTAAATTGGTTCGAGCCGAAGCCGAAGGCCGTACCGGGCGCTTCGACGCTCATCGTGTAACCGCCAGACCAGCCGGGGCTGATCGTCGCGCTGCCGGAGATCTGGAAGTGGCTCGACAGTGTCGTGCCCTTATCGCCGACATAGATGTTGCTCTCTTCACCATCGTCCCAGAAGTTGACCGACTTGGTCACCCAACCGGAGAGGGTCACAGAGACCTTCTTGTTGCCCTTGCGGACGGTTGTTGCTTCCAGTTCCGCTACCCGCTCCTCGAGATCCGCACAGCAGTCGCCCCCGAGGTCTGCAGCTTTGGCCGTATTGGCGCTCATGGCGAAACCGCCAAGCGTCATGCCAAGTGCAGCTGCGATGGCGATGCGGCTGGATGTTTTTGTCAGTCCCCCAAACATGTCCATCTCCACCTTCCCTGATAAATTGCCTAATCCAAACTCTCGGTCCGAATTAGCCTCTCGGCATCGCTTCGGAAAAGCCTTAATCCGCGATTGCGGACAGTTCCCCCCCGAAAGAGAGTTCTGAATGTGCTTATACGCGTTCCGCTTGGAAGGTAAATTGGTAACGAAGCAGGCAGGGTCGTTTTTGGCCTTCTTGTGACATTTCAGCCACGAGCTTCGTAGCCCTATTTAGCCCTGAAGCCGGCACCGCGGCAAGTCAATTTTTTTGATATTATTCAGTGTGTTGGCCGAGTCGCTCGTCGCTCGGACGCGTGTCCGAAAACTTCGTCTTCGAGTCCAAAGTGGCCGTCCACAGGACCACGCCGCGCGGCCCCAAATGCTTAATCGGCGCGCCGAAACAGCACAAAATTCAGACAGAACGGAGTCAGTTCTTAGGCAGTCGTCCAGCCCCGATTCCGGCGGCTTAGGCCGCCTTTTTCTCGAGATCTTCCGACCATTTTCCGAGGCTTGCCAGGCCATTCATCTCGGCCCGATGCGAGAAGGCTGCTTGGGCGGCTGTCACGTTCTCCGCCTTGCCGGACCAGGCTTTTTGGGGGGCTGCCTGAAGGGCTCGCCCGTAGGAGAAGCTCAAGCGCCAAGGCGTGTCCCCGATTCTATTCATGGCGTCGAGATGGGCCGTTGCCTCGACATCCGACTGCCCTCCGGAGAGGAAAGGCGATTCCCGGAACCGCCGGCGGAACGCAATTCTTGAGCACTTTCAGGGTCTTCTCGGCGATTTCCGCGACGGAGGCCCGTTTCGGGCATTTCTTGCCCGGCACCACCATGTTCGGCTTCAGCACGGTCCCCTCGAGCCTGACCCTGGCGTAGTACAGCTCCTGGTACACGGCTTTCAGGACGAATTCGGTGACCTCGGAGCAGCGGTCAATATCGTGATCGCCGTCCATGAGGACTTCCGGCTCCACGATCGGCACCAGGCCCTCCTCCTGGCAAAGCGCGGCATAGCGGGCGAGCGCCTGGGCGTTGGCGTTGACGCAATTAAAGCTCGGGATTCCGGGCCCAATGTCGAGCACAGCCCGCCATTTGCAGAATTTCGCGCCCAGGCCCCGATATTCGATCAGCCGCTCGCGCAAGCCGTCCAGCCCCTCGGTAATCACCTCGCCCGGCGAGAAGGGGAGCGGCTTGGTGCCTTTGTCCACCTTGATTCCCGGGATCGAACCGGCCTGCTCGATGACCTTGGCGAGAGGCGTCCCGTCTTTGGCGGCCTGTCTCAGCGTCTCATCGAACAGAATCACCCCGGAAATCCGGTTGGTCATGGCCTTGGAGGAACGGAACAGGAGTTCGCGATAGTCCCGGCGGCTGTCGTCGGTCGATTCGACCCCGATCGCCTCGAACCGCTTCTTGATCGTCGCGCCCGATTCGTCGGCCGCGAGAATGCCCCTCCCGGGGGCGACCATGGCGTTGGCAACCTTGTTAAGCGCAGCGAGGTCCATTCCGATCTCCATTCCGGCCTTTGCCGATCGGGCTCTCATATCGCCCAAACTGCTTTCCCGGGCAATCTCGCTCTTGAGACCGGAACGGAGACCTAGGTAGGAGGCGGCGCGGGAGGCATGGGGGCAGCGTCGGCGGGAGGCGCGGGCGTGGCCTCTGCGGGCGCGGCGCCGACCGCCTCGGCGGTCCACGGCACAAGCTCGCTCACGGCCTTGGCGAAGGCCTGATTGAGCGCGGCGGCAGCCGCCGGAGCCTCGGCGGAGTCGGCCGGCGCGGTTGCCGTGAAGGTCTTGGCCGCCAGGATCTTGCCGTCCTGGCTCATCAGCTTGGCCACGAATTCGATTTCGGCGGAGGGCGTACCCGAAGTCGAAATGGCGAAACGCCGGATATCGATC
The DNA here is from genome assembly GCA_963764005.1 of uncultured Alphaproteobacteria bacterium. Taxonomy (GTDB): domain Bacteria; phylum Pseudomonadota; class Alphaproteobacteria; order Rhizobiales; family Methyloligellaceae; genus Methyloceanibacter. The sequence continues at coordinate 150,070 of CAVXQX010000006.1, forward strand.
AAGAGCTGGAAGCCTGCCTGGAGCCCGTCGCGCGGCCTGCTGACGGCTTGCGCGTAGCCGGCATTCTCGAAGCTCTGCACCACTTTTTCTTGCAACATGACGGGGAGATTGTCCGCCCACTGCGCATTGGCGATGGCGACGCTCTCGCCTTGCGCCGGCTGGGTCTGCATCTTGTCGGTATTGACCGCCATCAAGGCGGTCGGCTCAGGCACGGCGAGTTGCCAATCCGGCACCTTTGCCAGCGGCGGGAAATCTTTCACCGCGGTCAGGTCATAAGTGGGCAGCTGGGACTTTGGCGTCGAGCCTCCGGTCATGCGCTCGATACCGGCGACGATGCTGTCGACCTTGTCGGAATTCCGCGCCAGCGCCTGAGCAAACGTGTCGATGTTGGTGATGGCGCTGTGCAGCGCTTCGGAATTTTCGGCGAGCACATTGTCGACGCGCTGGAACGCATCGCGCGCGGCCTGGGTCCAGTCCTGGCCGGCAGAGGGCGCGGCGACGAGCGTCGGCAGACTGCCATCGTCGGACTCAAGCGGTGGCGCCGACGAACTTCCACCTCTGAGCGCGATCAGCGCGCCGCCGGTAAGACCCTGCACATCGACATTCACCTCGGTGTCGGAGCGAATCGGGATGTTCTTCTCCACCGCGATCGTCGCCACTACCGAGCGAGGGTCTGCCGGATCGAGCGCGAGCTGCGTGACCTCGCCGACCCGAATGCCGTTGAAATTCACCGCAGACCCGACCAGGAGCCCCGGCACGGGGCTGGAGAACTGAATGCGATAAGACGCCCGGTCGAGGAATCCGCCGGTGTTTTCCAGCCAATAGACGAAGGCGAAGCTCGCGGCGATCACCCCGAGCATGAACAATCCGATTAGAGCGTAGCGGGCACGCGTTTCCATGGTTCGAAGCGCCTCTCGATCATTGGGAGACCCGCCGCTCAGCGAGCAGCGCGCCTCGTTTTCCTTGGAAATAGGTCTGCACCCAAGGGTGGGTGCATTCTAGCATGGTGGACATCGGCCCGATGGCGACAACGCGACCATCCGCCAACGCCGCCACCCGGTCGCAGACGGTGTAAAGGCTTTCCAGATCGTGCGTCACCATGAACACGGTCAGGCCCAAAGTGCCTTGCAGCGTCTTGATCAGTTGATCGAACTCCCCGCCCGAGATCGGGTCGAGGCCCGAGGTCGGCTCGTCGAGAAACACGATTTCAGGGTCCAGCGCGAGCGCCCGCGCCAGGGCCACGCGCTTGGTCATGCCGCCCGAAAGCTCGGAGGGAAATTTGTCGGCGTCTCGAGGCCCAAGCCCCACCATTTCAAGCTTGGCGAGCGCCATCTCGTCGAGCATGCGATCGGAGAGTTTGAGATTCTCCCGCATCGGAAACTGCACGTTCTGCCGGACGGTGAGCGACGAGAACAGCGCGCCCTGTTGGAACAGGATGCCCCAGCGCCGCTCCAACGCCCGACGCTCCTCTTCGCTTGCAGTATCGAGATTGACGCCAAGCACCTCGATCGTGCCTTCGCGCTTCGGCAACAGCCCGATGATGGTGCGGAGCAGCACCGACTTGCCGCCGCCAGACGTGCCGACGATGCCGAGAATCTCGCCCTTGCGCACATCGAGCGACAGATGGTCGAGCACGACATGGTCGCCGAAGCCGACGACGAGATCTCGCACCTTGATGACGGGAGCTTCTGCCATCAGCTGCTACATTCCGATCGAGGCGAAGAAGATCGCGAACAATCCGTCGAGCACGATGACGAGGAAAATCGACTTCACCACCGAGGCCGTCGTCTGCAGGCCGAGCGACTCGGCGCTGCCTTTGACTTGCAGCCCTTCGGCGCACGCGACGATACCGATCACCAGCCCCATGAACGGCGCTTTCAGCATGCCGACCTTGAAATGCGTAACCGAGATCGCTTGCGTCAGCCGCTCGAGATAAATGTCGGGACTCATCCCGCCATAGAGCCAGGCCACCAGCCCGCCGCCATAGAGCGCGGCCATCGAACCCAGGAAGGTCAAAATCGGGAGCGCGATGACAAGAACGAGCACCCGCGGCAGCACCAGCACCTCGATCGGATCGAATCCCATGGTGCGGAGCGCGTCGACCTCCTCACGCATCATCATCGAGCCGAGCTCGGCCGTGTATGAGCTGCCCGATCGGCCCGCGACCATGATCGCCACGATCAAGCACGCCGATCTCGCGCAACACCAAGATGCCGACGAGATCGACGGAGTAAAGCTCGGCGCCGAATTTGCGGAAGTGAAAGATGCCCTGCTGCGAGATGATGCCGCCGATCAGGAAGGTAATCAGAAGAATAATCGGCACCGCCTGCCAGGCCACGCGATCGAGCTGATTGACGGCCGAGGTAAATCGGAAATCTCTCGGCCGCATCACCACGCGCGCGGCCGCGGTGCCAAGCGCGCCGAACATCTCGGCGAAGAGAATGAGATCGCGCCAGGAGCCGGTGGCGCCGCGCCCGAGAGCGGCAAGCGCGGAGACGATTTTGTTCTCGCGGGCGGGAGCGGCGACCGCATCGCGGTTGACGCCATGCATCTCCTCGAGAAGCTTGAGGTCGTGCGCCGGGAGCCCGACGATCTCTGCCTTGCCGCCCGCCGCGCTGAACAGGCGCGTCAGGCGTTCGAGAAGCCACGCGCCGAACGTATCGAAGCCGCGCACGCCGCCCATGTCGATCGACATGCTTCTGGCGTTCGGCGCCTCGATTGCGACGCCGTCGACCAGGGCCTCGAGCTCCCCGGCATTCGCCGCGGTCCAAGACCCGGAAGCCGAAAGCCTCAATCGCTCGCCTTCGAATTCAGCTGTCAGTAAGGGTGCACTGCCCATCATAGGCTCCTCCGGCCATTCGCCATCGTAAGCCTAGCCATAGAGGTCTAAGGCCTTGAAAGGCAATCCTCGGGATGGGGCTTGCGTCAACAGGCCCGACAGCGCCAGTCGGGATCAGCTCCGGTTCAGCGTAATGTTAACCGAGCGAAGTGCTGTGTTTGAGGTCGCGATCGAGACCGATTGCGACTTGGCCGTATAGGACGACCGACATATTGCCCGATACCGCGCCGCTGATCTGCAGCGTGATCCTATCGCCCGTCGCTGTGCCGCTGGCGTCGCCCTCGGCATTGAACGTCCGCTCTTCCCAATGACCAGTGACCCGTCCGCCGCTATTGTTCAGCTTGCTCCGGATCTCGATCTTGTTGCTGCCACCCGAACAGCGAATGGCCATGCCGAGCTGCGCCCCGCCGCCGGTATAATAGGCGTTGCATTTGATGCGCTCGCGCGTGCCGTCGGCGAGGCTGTACTCGCCGGTACCGCCCCAAGATCCAAGCAGCGTATTGAATGGCCCCGGATCCGAGTGCGCCGGCTGAACCGCGGGGAAAGCGAATAGCGACAGCGCCAAGGCTGCGACGAGCGCCGTAGGCCGCTTGGAAATTTGACCCTATCATTCCCACCAAGTCCTCCAATCCTCGCCCCACGACCCTCGTATTGAAACGAATCGCCATTACAGGATGGCGACGATCTCCTTTGTGCCGGTCCAAATCGTGGCTTGCAAGCGTCTCTGTGGCACATGGGCAACAGAACGCCCTGCTTCGACCTCGGCGCATATGGGAGGATATCAGGCTGTCCACAAGGCCTTTGGTGGACATCCGCACCGCCCGAACTATGATCTCGCCTCGTTCTTCGCGGGGGGAACCACCGCCATGTTTCCATTGGGCGACGACAACTCTCAGCGCCGAACCGTGCCGGTCGTCACGGTCATCCTCATCGCGCTCAACGTGATCATGTTCTTGATCGAGCTCTCCGCCGGCGAAGGGTTCATCGAGCAATTCGCCTTCGTCCCGGCTCGCTTCTCCGAGGCGCCGGCAGCCTATGCGTATACCGTCCTCAGCGCGATGTTCCTGCATGGCGGCTGGATGCACCTGTTCGGCAACATGCTGTTCCTGTGGATCTTCGGCGACAATGTCGAGGATCGCATGGGGCGCCTTCAGTTCCTGTTCTTCTACTTGCTGACCGGGATCGCCGCGACCTTCGCGCAATATGTCATGGCTCCGCACTCGACAATTCCCAATGTGGGTGCCTCCGGCGCAATTGCCGGCGTGCTCGGCTCGTACATCCTGATGTTCCCGCAATCGCGCGTGAATGTTTTGGTAGGGCGTCAAATCGTGGCCATGCCGGCGATCGTTGTGCTTGGCATGTGGATCGCGGTGCAGCTCTTCAGCGAAGTGGGCTCGATCGCCAGCACCGATCAGACCTCCGAGCAAGGCGGCGTCGCCTACATGGCGCATATCGGCGGCTTCGCCGCTGGTTTCCTCATGACACTTCTGTTCCGCAGCAAATTGGACCCGGGCCCAACCGCGACGTGAGTTGATTTGTTCTGATGAGAGACGTTGGTTGCGGGGATAGGATTTGAACCTATGACCTTCAGGTTATGAGCCTGACGAGCTACCGGGCTGCTCCACCCCGCGTCAACGTTGTTGGTAAATCAGCATCTGTCCAAGCCGAGCCGGCTCGAAGAGCCGGAACCTATAGCAGGTTCGAGGCAGATGTGAAGCACGCTGTTGACCCGATATATGGGCATTCGCGCCAAGGATTTCCAGCATTCCGCGGCTATCACCGCACGTCGGCCGAATCCCCCGCCAGCGAGGGCCAGCCGAGCCAGCGCTGGGTGCGCAGGCCCCGTATTTTATAGCTTCCATCCGGGGCGCGCTCGAACAGCCAGCGCCGCGACGGCGAACCTCTCGCGCACGATGAAGGGAAACACCGTGCCGAGAATGGCGCCGGCCACCGCATCGGTGAAGTAATGCTGGCCGATCAGAGGCCGTGTCGCCGCGATCCAGGCGGCCCCGATATAGAGCAGCACGCGCGCCCGCGGCCACAAAATGCCGATCACCGTGGCGAAGGCGAAAATGTTGGTGGCATGGCCGGACGGAAACGACGCGTAATCCGGATCGAACGCGAACAGATGAAAATCAAGTGGACCACCCGTATCGAATAATTTTGGGCGTGCCCTGCCGACAATGTTCTTGGTGAGGCTCGAGATCAGTCCCGCCCCACCCACGCTGACGAACACGAAGCCGATCGTGCTCGCGATCAGCCCGTAGGCCGCCTCGTTCCGGAAGCCCACATGCTTTTGCCTGAGCACCAGCGCGACCGCGATCGCAGCTCCGGTCGGAATCAGCATCCAGGCCGAAGTGCCGACATCGGTAATGCTGCGGAAGAATTCGACCGCCGCCGGCGACAGCGTCTTGGAGCGCTCGAGCACAAACGGATCGATCAGCAGGAAGCCGAGCAGCACCAATGACAGCGCGAGTGCGAGCTGCTCGACGACGCTGAGATGTTGCAGACGCATGGCTCAAACGGCGCGGGCCGTTTCCGGCGCGCGCTTGTTGGCCCAGATGAAATAGATGTTGCGCGCATAGATCACCAGACCCGCCGCCTGGCCGAGAATGAAGACGGGGTCCGCGCGATAGACCGCATAGGCGAGCAGCATGAAGCCGCCGACGAAACTGAAATACCAGAATGTCTCCGGCACGATGCTCGCGCGCGCCTTCTCCGAGGCGATCCACTGCACGATGAAGCGCATCGAGAACATGGCTTGCGCGAAGAATCCGATCGCGACCCAGACGATCGCGGTCGTGGACGTGTCATGCCACCAATGAAAAAGACTGCTCAGATTCATCGCCACAACCCCCAGCAACTCTATGTGCGGACGCGGCGCGCTTCGGCGCGCAATGCTTGCTTCGCATCGCCGCCCGCTTGCGCCCCGTTCCTCTCCTCTTCGACCGGCGGCAAAATCGTCCGCTTGCGCAACCAGCTCACGCCGACAAGGTCGTAGAGGCCGATCAGGGCGCGTCCAAGATTAGTATATTTTGACGTGCCCCGCAGCCTCGGCCGATCGTTGACCGGTTCATAAGCAATTTCATGACCATAGGTCAGAAAAAAGGCAGGCAGATAACGGTGCATGCCATGGAAATAGGGCAGCGCCAGATAGGCGTCGCGCCAATAAACCTTGAGCCCGCATCCGGTATCCGGGCAGCCGTCATCGAGCACGCTGTCTCTGATCCAATTGGCGAAGCGGGAGGCGAGTTTTCGCGAGCCCGGCCCTTTCCGCCCCACGCGGATGCCCGCCACCATGGCAGGCACGCCGCCTTCAGGGCCTAATTTCGCGACGAGCCGCGGAATGTCATGGGGATCGTTTTGCCCGTCACCGTCCATGGTGGCGATCACGGGAAATTTCGCGGCACGGACCCCGGTCGAAAATGCCGCACTCTGGCCGGCGCGGCGTGCCATGGCGGAGATAGCGCAACGAGCCATGTCGCGGCAACAGCGCTTTGACCTCCGCGGCCGTGCCGTCGTCGCTTGCGTCGTCGATCACAATCACCTCGCCGAGCATGTCGCGAGGCACCGCGCCATAGGTTTCCTCCACCAGGCGCCCGATATTCCCCGCCTCGTTAAAGGCCGGAATTACAACGGAAATACGCATCACTGCCTCCCCCGCGACAATCGGGCATCGCTTCCGATCAGTAGCAAGCTTTCGCCGCGCCGCACAACCTTGTACACCGGGCAACCCCAGCCCCTAAAGTCAGCGGTAATCCTGAAAATGCAGCGCCAGAACGCCCACGCCGAACGTTCCGAGGCCAGCTATTTTCTGCCGCTCCTGTTATGGCTCGGCGCCCTACTCGCTATCCGCATCGTCGCCCTGGTCGCGGCGCGCATCGATCTCGTCCTCGACGAGGCGCAATATTGGACTTGGTCGCGCGAGCTTGCCTGGGGCTATTTCTCCAAGCCGCCGATGATCGCCTGGCTGATCCGCGGCGCCACCGAAATCTGCGGCAACGGCGAGGCTTGCGTGCGGGCGGCCTCGCCCGTGCTCTACACGGTCACCGCCATCGTCATCTATGCCGCCGCGCGGCAGCTCTATAGCGAACGCATCGCCTTCTGGTCGGCGATCGTCTTCGCCACGCTTCCCGGCGTGTCCTATTCCTCGATGCTGATCACGACCGACGTGCCGCTCGTGCTGTTCTGGTCGCTCGCGCTCTACGCTTGGATCAATTTGGTGAAGGGCAGGGAGATGCGCTTCGCCGTTCTGCTCGGCGTCGCGGTGGGCCTCGGCCTTCTCTCCAAGCAAGCGATGATTTATTTCGCGCTCTGCGCGGGCTGCCACGCAATTTTTTCCCGCGACGCCCGCGAGGCGCTGAAGGGCGGACGCGGAATCGTGGCGGCCGTCATCGCACTCGCCTTCGCGGCGCCGATGCTGATCTGGAACGCTCAACACGACTTCGTCACCTTCCAGCACACCGCCGCCAATATCGGCTGGAAATTCCCTTACGTGCATCCGCTGGCCTTGCTCGATTACGTCGTGGTGCAGTTCGGCGTGTTCGGGCCGATCCTCATGGCCGTCTATCTGCGCACGGCCTTTCGAGCTTTCCGCGACAAGCAGAGCGACGACAAGATTCTCCTGCTCGCTTTCTCGCTTCCGGTTCTGGCGCTGCTTCTGGTTCAGTCGCTGCTGTCGCGCGCCCATGGCAATTGGACCGCAGTGGCCTATCCGGCGGCCACCATACTCGCGACCGCGGTGATGTTCGAGCTCGGGCGCCTGCTCCTGTTCCGCATCTCGCTCGCGCTGCATCTCGCCATTGCGGCCTTGATCGCAATGGCTCCGGCCTTCGCGCCGCAACTTCCCGGCTTCGAGCGCCTGCAATTTTTGTCCCGCGTCGTGGGCTGGCGTGGCGTCGCCGACGCGGTGCGGATGAAACTTGGAGAGGATCACTATGGCTCGATCTTGGTCGACACGCGCGAGATGGCGGCGGAGCTGCTCTATTATCTCCGCGACAACCCGACACCGCTTTATGTCTGGCTGTACCAGCCCAAGCCGATGAACCAATACGAGTTGACGCGGGCCATGAACAAGGACGCCCCGGGCCCCGTGCTCTTCGTCACGCAAAGGAAGTGCCCGTCGCAGGTCATATCGTCCTTCGCCGAAAGCGAAAGACTCGGCAGCGTGGACGTTCCCATGGTGAAGGATAAATCGCGGCCAATCTTTTTCTGCCGCCTTACGGGATTTCAAGAACCGCAGCTAGGTCGTGCGCTCTAAGGTGCTGGCGCGGTAGCTCTAACCGGGACACGCACATCGATGGCGCCGGCTCGTTCGAACTCGAGCGTCATGGGCAACTCGCTGCCCTCTTCGAGTGGCTGCTTCAGGCCGACCAGCATCAGATGCGTGCCGCCTGGCGCGAACGCCAGCACGCCTTGCGCCGGGACGGGCATGCCGCCCTCCACTTTGCGCATCTGCATCACGCCGTCCTCGCTCATCGTGGTCTGATGCATCTCGATGGCTTCGACCAGTTCCGAGCGCGCGGAATTGAGCCTGTCCGCTTCGCCGTCATTGACGATGTTCATGTAAGCGGCGCTGACATTGGTCTTGCCGAGGCTCGGCCGCGCCCAAGCGTCGGCGACATGGATACCCGGTTCCGCAGCCCAGACCGTGAGCCCGATAAACACCAGAGCCGCCAGCGTCAAAAGCGCCGCAACTCCGATCTCCACCATGCGGAGTTCTGGTCAGTCTGCGCATCCTGCACTCCAAGACAGCACGCCTCCGGTCGCCGCGCGAGAATCGAGTTTCGTCCGAGTCTTTAAGCCGGGAGGATTACGATTGTCTTGTGCCGTGGTGTCGCGTGCGGCGCTCCGCCGCTCCGCCCAAGCGAGCCGCTCAAGACTGAGACAGGGTTCGTCGCAAGGGCTTTCCGGCTTGGGTTCGCGGGATGCTGTCGACGACAACGATATGCCGTGGACCTCGCACCCCGAGCGACTGCCGGCAATAGTCCAACAATTGCGCCGGATCGGTGCTTTGCGCATTGGCTGACAACACGACGGCAGCCGCCGGGATGTCACCGTGGACACGCGACTTGATCGGATAGGCGACGGCCTCCCTGACGTCAGGGTGGCTTGCGAGCGTGTCCTCGATCAGGCTTGCGAAGATCTTGAGCCCGTTCAACACCATGATTTCGGCCTCGCGACCGCGAAAAATCAGCGGGCAGCCTTCATCCTGCGAGAACAGATCGCCGGGATAGAACCACCCGTCTCGAAACCTCGGAGAAAGACCTGGGTCGGACGCATAGCCGCTGACCATGTTGGCTTTACGCACACGAATGCGACCGATCTCGCCCGGCGCGATCGCGGCATCGTTCTCGTCCACGATTTCGACGGACACGCCCTCGAGCGGAAACCCGACGCCTTCTGGAAATAATGGATGCTGTTCAGGCGTGGCCAGCGAGATCCCAGCCACCTCGCTGGTGGCATAGGAGACCCAGAGATTGTCCGTGAGCACGGCCCTGACTTTTTCCCGCAGCGGACCGGGGACCCTCGTTCCGCCGGCGACGATCCGGGTGAAGTCCGGCAGTCGTTGCACGGCGCTGGCTTGATCGCCGAGCAGAGTCCCAAGGCGATAAGCGCCGATCTGGATCGAGGAGACTTCTGCCCGCGCGCACAACGCACCAAGCTGCTCCAGAACGATGCGACCGGAGAAGATACGAGGTCGCTCCGGCAAGCAACGTGTAGATGCGGCAGAACCGCGTTGCATCGAACTCGATCGCGCTCGTGCGCAAGACGCGATGCTCGCTTGGCCGGGCGGCGCACCACTCGGCGATCTGGAGCATCCGGCGCAATCGCTATTTCGACCGACAACGGCGTGCGGGTTGAGCCCGACGTATTCAGGTAAAGGGCGATGGGATCGTCTTGGTGACTTTCGTCAAAGCGGTCGAGGTCAGTGGTGGAGACCGGCACGATCTCCGCCGGCAACGGCCGGACAATGCACGTCATCCCGTCCATCCAGTCTTCAGCCTGCTCGGCAACGATCTGCTTCACGCCCAGCCGATGCGCGAGCGACCGCTTATTCGCGGCACCGTCCTGGGTCGGCAGATTCACTTGCGGCGTGCCGAGACATAACAACGCCATCGCGCAAATGAGGTGGTCGACCTCATGGCGGATCGAAATTCCGGTCGTCTCCCCGGGCGCCAACCCTCGGCGCAACAGAAACTCCATCCACGCGGCGATGCGCTCGATGAGTTCGCCGTAGGTGATCGTCAAATCATCGGTGACGATGGCTTGCGCTTCGGGCCGGCGCGAAGCGTGTGCCTTCATGACGCTGAAGATCGACGGCACCGGCTTGAGGCGCCGGCGAAGAACTGCGTGATGCGCCTTGCGGGTTATCTAGCCATCGGAAAACCTACCATGACCCATGGCCGCACCTACTCGATCAACCCCTCGAGAAATTCGGCCAGCCGGCCGCGTTCGAGCAGCCAGCGGAAGACGTTGTGTTCGTCGGTGCCTGGGATCGGGCGCAGCTCGCCGCCAAAGCGATCTACGCAACGCGCGAGCCGCCTCGACGATCCGGCGCACAACCGGCAGCCGTAAACGTACCAGAGCTCTCGCCCGAGTGCGGCCGCCCTGAGTTCGACCCAGCGCGAGGCGCCAGCGCAACCAAATGCCGACACGCGATTTCGGTGCAGATCCGCCGATCGATAGGCCGCGATCCGCACCCATCAGCAAGGCAGCCATAATGGCGGCAGACCCGCCGCCGCTCGTGCCAAGCGTGATCGTCCGCCGGTAGCGCGTGGCCGAGACTGCGCGTTGAACATAGCGGATCAATCCCGGAAAGTTGCTCGATACGTCCTCCAACCCCGGCAGAAAGGAGTTATTGCCGTTTTTCTTAGGACCACGACGTCCCACCGCCGCGAGTCGATAAGCTGCAGGACCACGCATACCGGCAGCATCAGCCGCCGAGCGTCGCCGGTAAAGGCCACGAGCAGGCCCTTCTTGGCGACATCCGATGCGGGGTCCTGGTACAGCGTCGCGCGCGAAGCCAGAGCATGACGCTGATAGGCCTGCGGCGCCTCGAACAGCGTCGGGCTGAGTTCTTGCAGCGCGCCCATCCAGCCGCGACCTGGCGCATCTTGGCCTTGCGTATCGATGAGCTTTTTTATCTCGCGAAGCTCGGCCGGCGCGAGAGTATTTTCCAGATCAATATGGAGTCGACGGAACTCGTTCTTGGTTCGGCACCGCGAGGCGAGCGCGGCATAGTCGGGAGGGCCATCGTCGAGCATGGTCAAATTCTCGCACGCAGCCACGCCTCGACGTCGCGCAAATAAACCATCCCTGCGATGTCATCGGGTTCCAGTTCCTGCCCGGATTGGAGCTCCACCGAGATACAGAATTCCATCCACGCCAAGACTATCGAAGCCGAGCTGCGCGAGCGGCAACTCGGGCTTGCCTTGGGTGATGACTTCGATTGTCTCTTGGTCGAGGGGAGCGCCATGCCGTCCCGCTTCGACCGCGGCAATCAAGATGCTGCGCACTTTATCTTGCATAAGGCCGATGGTTCAAAAATGCGCCAGGGGACAATTCAGTCTATCAGACGCTTGCCCAATAGTCGTGCAAGGCGTCGAGGACTTGCTTGCCGGTGTCTGTCGGATCGGCATGAAGATCCAGCAATTCGAGCGATACGCGGGCCGCATTGCCGTTGTAGTCCCGGCGCTCCATGGCCTCTGCAGTCTCTTGCGCGCTCAGCAATCCCGTTTCGAGCAGCCGGCTCATCGCCAGATGCACGCGGGTCGTGACGAAACAGGCATGGAAAATACCATCGATCGGTCGCGGATCCGGCCGCACCGGCGATGCATAGCGTTCGGTGCCGGGATTGCGGGTCAGCGGTTCTTCGGCGGCGATCCCGAACAGCAGCACGTGACTGCTCTCGTGCACCAGCAAGTCGATCATGACGATGGGACTGCGCTGGACGCGCGCGTTGATCAGAATGCCCGCCCAGAGAAAGAACGTTGACGCACCGTTGAATCCATTCGCGTTCGGACCGGGCGTGGCCAGCACGATCAAGCGGGCCAGGCTGCGAAGTTCATCGAGCAGCTCCGGATCTGTCCGCTGCAAGAGTGCCAGAGCCGCCTGAATGTCGCTCTCGCAACGCGCATAGACCTCAGGCTCCGGTCGCTCGAAATTGAAGGGTCGTTGCCGATCGGTATCGAGCAGGCGATGAAAATGATCCCACCAGAGCGGTGAGATTGCAGGGTCCCGGTAAGCGATCGCGCCGCGCTCCGCGGGAGAGAAAGCGGCCTTGATCATTTCGGCGACGCTCTCGCTCACATCGCCGTCTTCATGCTTGGAGAGTTCAGCGACGAGCTTCGAGTAAAGGCAGAAGAGCCAAGGCGAGACCGGACCTTGACCAAGCCGTGCGCGAAGTTCGCTCATCTCCGGCAAAGTCCGGCCGGTGCGGGCAAGGACAACCTCGCCAAGGTAATCCAAGGAGGTGGACAAGCGGGCTCGCAAAGCCTGCGTCGATGGCAGCGACGCGTGCGCTATCCGGCGGCAAGCCCCACCGCCGTCGCTCATTATGGGAAGTCTCTACGACTTGGCCTGCGTACATCGGAACCCAATGCAAGCCACAGCTTAAACGCTGCGCGAGCGATTGAAAGGCGGTGCCAAAGGCAACCCGCCCTCCAGCTCAACTGCACCTATTCCTTCGAAGCCTCGAACGGCGCGAAGGCGGTAGCGGATCGTTGCCGACCTTGGCGCCAAGCTTCGCGGCGAGCGCGTCGTCTTGAAAGTCGACGCTGCCGGAGATCGAGGCTTCGACCGATTCGAAGCCGAGAAGCTTGGAATAGTCGATCTTATTGCTTGTCATTCAGACCCCTCCACATCATGAAACTTGGGCGCTTCAGCCGATGAGTGCGGACGTTACCGACCTTGGCGCCGAGCTTCGCGGCGAGCGCGTCGTCTTGAAAGTCGACGCTACCGAATCAGGTCGACGATTCGAGCCGAGAACTTGGAATAGTCGATTTTGTCGGGTCTTCATTAGCCGCAATTCAGACGGCAGATTACTCACCTAACCTCGGCCCGGGCACGGATCAGCCGACTTGGCGCCGAGCTTGCAGACCGCGTCGTCTTGGAAGTCGACGCTGCCGGAGATCAGGTCACCGACCGATTCGAAGCCGAGAAGCTTGGAATAGTCGATTTTATTGGTCGTTTTCATTCGGTTCCCCATTCGCCCAACCGGGCAGCGTGAGATGAATTATTCCTTGGGCGCCTCAGCCGGCGCGCCGGGCGGCGGATCGGCGCCTATCTTGGCGCCGAGCTTCGCGGCGACCGTCTCGTCTTGGAAGTCAACACTGCCGGCGATCAGATCACCAATCGACTCGAAGCCGAGAAGCTTCGAATAATTGATTTCACTGGTCTTTTTCCATGAAGTCCCCCAGTCCGGCCCGATCCATAGAAGCTAACTATCTTCAGGCCTAGGTCAATCCTCGGGCCCCTTTATTCCCCAAATTCTATACGAACGACTGTGGCTACGGCGTAACAGCGGCACGCTGCTGGGCCACGACCGCATCGCGCGGATCGTCGGCGCCGTCGCCAACCCCGTCGCGGCCATAGATATCGGGCCGGAATTCAACCACCCCGTTCGGCGTGGCAAAGGCGGTGAGATAGACGAAATGCACCGGCACCGGCGCCTTCAGCTTGACGTCGAGCCGCTGCCCATCGCTCGCGGCGGTCTGCACGCGCTCGGGCGTCCAGCCGACCGGCGCGAGCAGCCAGGCGACAAGATCGAGCACCCGCTCCACCCGCACGCAGCCTGATGAGAAGGCGCGCACGCTCTGGCTGAACAACTGCTTCAGCGGCGTGTCGTGCATATAGACGCTGTGCTTGTTCGGCATGTTGATGCGGACCACGCCGAGCGCGTTGAACGTTCCCGGGTCCTGCCGGAACTTGTAGCTCACCACTTGCGGCGCGTTCCAGTCGACGGTCGCGGGATCGAGCGGCTTCGCCTGCCAGTCCGGCATCACGCTGAAATGCTCATTGGCAAAATAGCTCGGGTCTTTCCGAATTTTGGGAATGAGATCCTGCTGCGCCACGATCTCAGGAACGCTCCAGGTCGGGAAGAAATTGACCTCGACGATTCTGGCCGACACTTCCGGCGTGGCGCGCGCGGGCTTGCCGGCGACGACATTGGAGTCGAGCGCGAGATTGCCCTTCTCCACCGCTTGCGCGACGAAGGCCGGAACGTTGACGAGCACGTAGCGCGGCGCCTGATTGATCTTCATCAGCTCCTTCACGCGCACGAGATTGGTCTGCAAGTTGCCTGACGCGCTCGGCCGCCGTGACATTCAACGCCGCGAGCGTCCGGGAATCGACGAAGCCGCTGACACGCTGGCCGTTGCGGATCTGAAAGCGCGCCAGTCCTTCCAGAAACTCGGCGTCGAAATTTGGATTGCCAGCATTACCCCCTGGCAGATCGCCTTCGATCATCAGATGCTTGCGGATTGTCGCAATGTCGGCGCTGGTGTCGCCCGGCCTGAGCGTCGCGTTGTCGCCGACAATGGGCCAGCCGCCGGACGCGGCGATCTGCTGGTACCGCGCGATCGCCGCCTCGATCGCGGTGACGCTCGCCTCGCTGATGAACGGCACCGGCATGCGGTAGTCGCCGGCGTAACGCGTATAGAGTTCGTTCCGCACCTGCTCGCGCCGCGCCTTCTCCTCCGGCGTCACCGGCCCGATATTCGTCGAGCCGCCGAACGGATTGAGCGGATCGGCAACGGCACGATGAGAGCCAGCGAGCGCCACGAGCAGCACCGCGAGCGCGAGTCCGCTCGCAAATGTTATGATCGTGAAACGCCGGTGCGGAGATTTAAGAAGCGTCATGCGGCAACAATCTTCCCCTCGGCGGTATGATCAATTCGGACCCCGGGGTTGTTGAATTGGCTGCGCTGGCGGGACGATAAGGGCATGATTTAATGTCACAAAAAAGGAAGTTTGGGGCTTCGCAGAATTCAGGCCGGTTCGATCATCCTCGCGTCCATCCCGACGCCGGCCAGCATGGTAGCGCGGCGCGCCCGCAAAGGAAACTAGCGCATGGGTTGTGCGAAAGCGCCAAACATTGCCCTTTAATAGGTCAATCGGCCGGCGCGAATCTTTTCTGACGGCGCCGAGAACAATGCGCCGATCGCCTGGCCGCTCCTCCCCACAATCACCACGCCGTCGCCAGCCTGGATACGGAGGGTCCTTTCCGGCTGAGTGATGGCATCGCCCTCACGGCGATTGAGCTGCACGACGAAGAAGGCCCCATGCGCGCGGTTTTCGACCTCCTCGATCGAGAGTCCGGTCAGTGCGCCCTTCTCCGGCACCACGACAATCTCCATCACCAGCCCAAGATTGCGCAACGTGCGCTCGAGCTCCTTCATCTTCTCTGAGTTCACGGACGAACCGGGACGTCTCGGGAAACAAAATGATCTCGGCGATGCGCTCCGCGCCGATATGGGTCGGCAGCACGACTTTGTTGGCGCCGGCATGCAGCAGTTTGCGCTCGGTCGATATGGTGTCGCCGCGGGCGATGATCTCGATGGAGCGGTTGAGGCTGCGCGCGCTCAAAGTGATAAAGACGTTGGCCGCGTCATTGGGGAGCACGGTCGCCAGTGCGCGGGCATGATCGATGCCCGCAGCCTCAAGCACGCTCTCGTTGGTGGCGTCGCCTTGCAGGCAAAGATAGCCGGAGGCGCGCGCCTCCGCGACTCGCCGCTCGTCCTGCTCGAGAATGACGAACGACGCCCCGCCGCTATGCAAGGCTTGGGCGAGCGCGACGCCGATGCGGCCAAAGCCGCAAATGATCACGTGATTGCTGAGCTTCTCGATTTCGGTTCGCATGCGCCTCAGACCCAATAGTTGCTGCAACTGGCCGATGGTAAAGAATTGAACCAGCGCGCCGGTGAAGAAGATCATGCCCGTGCAGCCGACGATCATGGTTCCCATCGTCCACGCGCGCAAGAACGGCGTGTCGATCGGATGCACTTCGCCATAGCCCACGGTGAAGACCGTGAGCGTGACCATGTACAGGGCGTCCTGGAAGCTCCAACCGGCAAGCGCGTAGCCGACGGTCGCGCACGCGACCACCACCAGCATGAAGATCGTGACGAAGATGACATTGCGGGCGGGCGATGCGAGCAGAGAGTTCATGACCTAGAGTCCGCATTTACCGAGCCGCGTTGCCGACAGGCGTGACCCAATCATTAGCCCAATGCCGCTAAACTCCGCTGCCTATATGTGCGGCATGCCTGCCTCATAGACGATCATTCCCTAGGCCGCGTCCTCCAGGACAACCAGCAGCCGGTCAATGAAAGGCCTTGTTGTCCCGGCAGAATTTTGACCTCGTCGCCTCCGGCGCAAACCAGGCGACGCGATCGACTTCGGGGAAGGACTGCATCCGCCCGCTTTTCGGCGGCCATTCGAGCTCGAACCGATTCGACTTGAGCGCGGCGGGATCGAACGCGCCCTCGACGGCGAACGCGACAACGATCTTGCGGCTCGGCTGCGCGATCTCGCCGAGATCGATGAACTCGCCGTGAGGCCGCATGCCGAGCTCCTCATCGAACTCGCGGATGGCGCAAGCCAGCGGCTCCTCGGCCTCGTCATATTCTCCCTTCGGGATCGACCAGGCGCCGTCGTCCTTCTTCGCCCAGAACGGACCGCCGGGATGCGCGAGCAGCAACTCGAGCGCGGAACCGTGCCCGCGATACATCAAGATGCCGGCGCTGCGTTTGGTCATGACACCAAGAGCCTAAACGCAAAAAACCGCCGCGGGGATAACCCGCGGCGGTTTTTGCGCTCAAGTAGCGCGAAGCGCGGTAGCGCACAAAATTGTGCAAACCAACGATCGTGTAAGAGGGGAAATCTCGATGACGCGCTGATGCGCGATTGATGATGCGCTCAACCAGGCCGAAGCCCGGTAGCGCAAACGCGACCGCGCTCAAGGAGCGAAGCGGTAGCGCAAAATTTGTTCGACACTGGCCTTGGTAAGCCTGGCGATGACCTACTCTCCCGCGTCTTAAGACGCAGTACCATCGGCGCTGGAGCCTTTCACGGCCGAGTTCGGGATGGGATCGGGTGTGGGCGCTCCGCCAATATCACCAGGCCAACAAAGGGCAGTGTCGAAATTTGGTCTTACGTGTCTCGTCGCTTTGCGCTGTTACACCGCGCGCTCAAGTAGCGCGAAGCGCGGTAGCGCATCGAGAGATGGACACTGACAATGAAAGCAATCAAGCCAATCGAGCGATTAGTACTGGTTAGCTTCACGCATTGCTGCGCTTCCACACCCAGCCTATCAACGTGGTGGTCTTCCACGGCTCTCAAGGGAGAACTAGTTTTGAGGTGGGTTTCCCGCTTAGATGCTTTCAGCGGTTATCCCGTCCGCACTTGGCTACCCTGCTATGCCGCTGGCGCGACAACAGGTCCACTAGAGGTGCGTCCATCCCGGTCCTCTCGTACTAGGGACAGATCCTCTCAATTCTCCTACACCTACGGCAGATAGGGACCGAACTGTCTCACGACGTTCTAAACCCAGCTCACGTACCACTTTAATCGGCGAACAGCCGAACCCTTGGGACCTGCTCCAGCCCCAGGATGTGATGAGCCGACATCGAGGTGCCAAACGATGCCGTCGATATGGACTCTTGGGCATCATCAGCCTGTTATCCCCGGAGTACCTTTTATCCGTTGAGCGATGGCCCTTCCACGCGGGACCACCGGATCACTAAGGCCGACTTTCGTCTCTGCTCAACTTGTCAGTCTCGCAGTCAGGCAGGCTTATGCCTTTGCACTCGACAGCTGATTTCCGACCAGCTTGAGCCCACCTTCGCGCGCCTCCGTTACTTTTTGGGAGGCGACCGCCCCAGTCAAACTACCCACCATGCACTGTCTCGGACCCGGATGACGGGCCGCGGTTAGATATCCATAATCACAAGGGTGGTATTTCAACGATGACTCCCCGGGAACTGGCGCCCCCGGATCAAAGTCTCCCACCTATTCTACACATGTCACCACGAATACCAGTGCAAAGCTATAGTAAAGGTTCACGGGGTCTTTCCGTCTAACCGCAGGAACCCCGCATCTTCACGGGGAATTCAATTTCACTGAGTCTGCGTTGGAGACAGTGGGGAAGTCGTTACGCCATTCGTGCAGGTCGGAACTTACCCGACAAGGAATTTCGCTACCTTAGGACCGTTATAGTTACGGCCGCCGTTTACCGGGGCTTCGATTCAAGGCTTGCACCTCTCCTCTTAACCTTCCGGCACCGGGCAGGCGTCAGACCCTATACGTCGTCTTGCGACTTCGCAGAGCCCTGTGTTTTTAATAAACAGTCGCCACCCCCTAGTCTGTGCCCCCCACGCCTGGTTGCCCAAACGTGGGGCCCCCTTCTCCCGAAGTTACGGGGGCAATTTGCCGAGTTCCTTCAACGCAGTTCTCTCAAGCGCCTTGGTATACTCTACCAGTCCACCTGTGTCGGTTTAGGGTACGGTCTGATGTGGGGGCTATTTCCTGGAACCCCTTCGCTGCCCGGTCAATCCAATAAGACCAGACAACTTTTAGGATCCGTCACTCACCCACTGGCCCACGAATATTAACGTGGTTCCCATCGACTACGGCTTTCGCCCTCGCCTTAGGAGCCGGCTAACCCTGCGCTGATTAGCATTGCGCAGGAACCCTTGGACTTACGGCGGAAGTGTCTCTCACACTTCTTATCGTTACTCATGTCAGCATTCGCTCTTCCGATACCTCCAGGCCACCTCGCGGTGACCCTTCACAGGCTTACGGAACGCTCCGCTACCGCGTACACTTGCGTGCACACCCGCAGCTTCGGTGTATGGCTTTAGCCCCGATACATTGTCGGCGCAAAAATCCTTATTTAGACCAGTGAGCTGTTACGCTTTCTTTAAAGGATGGCTGCTTCTAAGCCAACCTCCTGGTTGTTTTGGGATTTTCACATCCTTTCACACTTAGCCATAACTTAGGGACCTTAGCTGGCGGTCAGGGCTGTTTCCCTTTTCACGACGGACCTTAGCACCCGCCGTGTGTCTGCCGGATAGTACGTCTCGGTATTCGGAGTTTGGTTAGGTTTGGTAAGCCGTTGAGGCCCCCTAGCCCATCCAGTGCTCTACCCCCGAGAGTATTCGTCCGACGCTCTACCTAAATAGATTTCGCGGAGAACCAGCTATTTCCAGGTTTGATTGGCCTTTCACCCCTAGGCACAAGTCATCCCCCGTCTTTTCAACGACGGTGGGTTCGGCCCTCCAGTGAGTGTTACCTCACCTTCAGCCTGCTCATGCCTAGATCACCTGGTTTCGGGTCTAATCCGCCGAACTGTGTCGCCCTGTTCAGACTCGCTTTCGCTGCGCCTACACCTAACGGCTTAAGCTTGCTCGGCAGACTAACTCGCTGACCCATTATACAAAAGGTACGCCGTCACCCACCCGAAGGTAGGCTCCGACTGTTTGTAGGCATTCGGTTTCAGGTCTATTTCACTCCCCTCGTCGGGGTGCTTTTCACCTTTCCCTCACGGTACTTGTTCGCTATCGGTCGCACACGAGTACTTAGGCTTGGAGGGTGGTCCCCCCATGTTCAGACAGGATTTCACGTGTCCCGTCCTACTCGAGGCTTTGGTTCGGCATTACCTGTACGGGGCTGTCACCCTCTGAGGCCCATCTTTCCTGATGGTTCCAGTTGTCCTTACCAAAGCACTGGCCTAGTCCGCGTTCGCTCGCCACTACTAGCGGAGTCTCGGTTGATGTCCTTTCCTCCGGGTACTGAGATGTTTCAGTTCCCCGGGTTCGCTTCGCTGCCCTATGAATTCAGACAGCGATACCGCCGAAGCGGTGGGTTGCCCCATTCGGAAATCCATGGA
This sequence comes from uncultured Alphaproteobacteria bacterium, assembly GCA_963764005.1. Classification (GTDB taxonomy): domain Bacteria; phylum Pseudomonadota; class Alphaproteobacteria; order Rhizobiales; family Methyloligellaceae; genus Methyloceanibacter. Next base: position 169,800 of record CAVXQX010000006.1, read on the forward strand.
TCAAAGCTCGTTCGCAGCTCCCCATGGCTTATCGCAGCGTACCACGTCCTTCATCGCCTGTGTGCGCCAAGGCATCCACCAAATGCCCTTCTGTCACTTGATTGCTCTCATCATCAATGCCCATCCTTCGGGGACGGAAATCGACTTCTGAGTTTTAGTTAGTCATATCAATGCCTGTCTTTTGATTGCTTGCCGCATCCA
>CAVXQX010000006.1:172500-297727 GCA_963764005.1 uncultured Alphaproteobacteria bacterium
CACCGAAAGCGCAGCCGAAGCCACGCTCCCGAACCCACGATGGAAGCAAATCCCCCATCAGGAGTCAACGACCAGCCGAAACGTGGCCCGGGCAAGAACCCGGTCCAATCCCGCTTCTGTCCGTAAGGATCGCGCAGGCCGCATAAAGTATCGCAGTGATGCGAGCACCCCGCGCGAAGGGGTTATTTAGGAAACCGACCTCGACTTGTCAAGGGGGCCGAACTTCCTAACATGGCTTTTGCATTTCGGGACGATCGTGACAATCAGGCCACATTCCTGCCCGAATGCGCCGCCACTCTGTTTTCGTTAACGGCGAGGTAACCATACGGGGCTAGGTATGGTTTGGGAGCTCGCCGCTTGGGGGAGATTGCCAGAAGACCAATTCCGCTCTTGATCGTCCCGGGTGCCGCGCCCAGTTCGCGCGGCCTTCAGGCTCAAAGAGAAGACTGGTCTCCCAAACCCCCCGAACGGCTAGAAATCCCGCCTCGCTTCCGAGGGATGACAGACCGGCATCGTATTGCCAGCTCAGAGATGAGTTCAGTGAAGGCGTAATTCAAGCGCCTCAAGGCAAGCGGTGAGACGGGGGGACCGAAGATTTGACGCGTCACGGGCGCAACGGACGTCGCAAGACTGGGCAGGCCCTGATCGTGGCCGAGCCGCGCGGTCTTCCCGCTATTTTTCTTGGCGACAAACAACCGAAATCGGTACGCAAGCTCCCCGCGGTTTATCTCTGCGAAGCCGGACATGACGGCATCAGCGGCCGCCTGAAATGGCTGGCCGGCACCTGCGTCGCGGGCGCTGTCGGCCTCTGTCTGATCGTCGTTGCCACCTATGCCTCGATGAACATGTCGGACGGCGGCGGCATGATGAGTTCGCTAAAGCGCGCCAGCCTCGCCGCGCTGCAGCCGATCCGCGGCGCCACGCTCGCTCACGACAAGCAGAGCGCGTCCGGCGAGAAAGGCGACCGCATCCAGATGACGGCAGCAGGCTTCGCCACCCGCCACGTCATCCACGATACGGTGGTGGAACGCCAAGGCCGCCGCGAGTTCATCACCATCAAGCCTTACGTCAGAATTATCGCCGGCCTCGCCACCACAGAACCCGAAGACGCTGCTTCCCTCCCCCCCTTCAATCCCTTCAAGCTTTATTCCGACGCCACCCCGATCAACGCGGGCAGCGGCGATCCCGCCAACGCCGCCGAGCTGATCGCGGTCAACGTGCTCGACGTTCCCGCCGGCGACTTCTTCGAAGATGACGGCATCGAGCTGAAGCCCGAAGAGGTCGAGAGCTTGATCACCGAGGCGGCCGAGAATTTCGCCGGCGCCGAGACGACGCCGCTGACGCAAGGCGAAGGCGAAGCCACCGTGCAGCAAGCCTCGTATCGTCCCGACCAGGTCATGGGCCAGATCGTGCTGGCGCCGAACACCACCGTGATCCACAAGACCGAGGACGAAGCCTCCGACGACGATGACGACACCGCCGACGCGCTTCCCGACGGCAGCGAAACCAAATCTCTCACCGTCGGCCGCGGCGACACCATGTCGAGCCTGCTCGCCAAGATTGGCGCCGAGCCGACCCAAGCCAAATCGATCATCGATGCCTTCGGCCCCGTATTCCAGGCGCAAGACCTGAAGCCTGGCCAAGAGCTCCGCTTCACCCTGGTGCCCGCGCCATCCGACACCGGCGCCATGGAGCCGATCAAGATCAGCGTGTTCGCCAAGGGCGATGTCCACCTCGCCACCGTCGCCCGCAACAAGTCTGGCGAGTTCGTCGCCTCCGACCAATCCGTCGCTCTGAACGAGGCCGACGAGATCGCCAAGCTTAAGGGCCCGCAGCACGCCACGCTCTATACCAGCTTCTACCACGCGGCCTTGAGCCAGCACCTTGCCCCCGACACCATCCTCAAACTGCTCCGCGTCCATTCCTACGACGTCGATTTCAAGCAGCGGGTGAAGCCGGGCGACAATTTCGAAGTCTTCCTCGACGTCCCCGAAGGCGACGGCGATCACGACGGCGCCGGCGAAGTGCTCTACACCGCGATGACGGTCGACAGTGACACCCGCGAATTCTTCCGCTTCCGCACCCCGGACGGCCAGGTCGACTATTACGACAATGACGGCAACAGCGCCAAAAAGTTCCTGATGCGCAATCCGGTCAGAGGCGGCCGCTACACATCCGGTTTCGGCATGCGCGTGCATCCGCTGCTCGGCGTCACCCGCATGCATACCGGCGTCGACTGGGCGGCCCCGATCGGCACCCCGATCCTCGCCGGCGGCGACGGCACCGTCGAGATGGTGGGACGCGAAGGCGGCTACGGCAATTACATCCGCATCCGCCACGCCAACGGCTTCACCACCGCCTACGGCCATCTCTCCGCCTACGCCACCGGCCTCCAGCCCGGCACCAATGTGAAGCAGGGCCAGGTGATCGGCTTTGTCGGCTCCACCGGCCGCTCGACCGGCGCGCATTGCCATTACGAGATCCTGGTCAACTCGAAATTCGTGAACCCGATGACCATCCAGGTCCCGCGCGGACTGCAGCTCACCGGACACGAGCTCGCCGAGTTCCAGAAAGAGAAGAAGCGCATCGAAGCCCTGATGCAGCTCGATCCGGTCACCGCCCGCGTCGCCGACGCCGGCACCGCCGCGCAGTAAGCGCTCAGATAGCGAAGCGGTAGCGCATCAAAAAATAATTTCGGCTCTCGTTTCTCTCTTCGCTTCTCCTTTCCTTTCTCGCTTCTGCTGCTTCTCGATTCCGGCCGCAACCTCCGCCTCTCTGCGGGCGTGAGCGCCAGCGATCCACTCCGCATCGCCCTCCATCCGACCGGTCGCTGGATCGCCCGGATGCGAAGCATGGGCAAGCAAGCGGAGCAAGTGGCGGCGCAAGGCAAGCAACAGCATCACCGCGACGGAACACCGCCCGGTCTATGCGAAACTCATCCCCCATAGAAGGGGAGTGGCGCGCCAAGAAGCGCAGACCTATGGTGTCCGCGAGCCCTCAACAGACCCGCGGCGGGCGCCTCTCGGCGCGCCACACTGCCTCAAAGCGCGATAGCATCGGATCGCGCATTCCGATGCCGAAGCCGCTCCCGGCGTCTCATACCGGCGCCGGGCTGCGCTTCTAGCGCACATCGTATGCGAACGTGCCTGACTGTCAGCCAGCTCCTGGCAGGGACTTGTATTGGTCCCGGGCGGAGCCCCGATGCCGCCCGAGTGATGGCTTGCGAACGCAGGCCCGCGGGCACCGCACCTCGTCCGCGTTGCCAGACGCCTCGATGAGAACGCCCCTTCAAAGGACGAGGTGGTGGGATGATACAGGGAGGTTTGGAGCGCGGGGATAAGCATTTAGTGGAGAAGCTTTTGCACCGGCTTTCGTTGGCTTAGTCTGGCGAAGTTCGACACATTTTCGACCGGCTCGCTGACTTCAATGAGAATTTGGACAAGCTCAGCAAAGCAGTATCCTGCAGACGCGAAGGAACGTTTTCACGCGGCCTTCGAAGCTCTCAGACAGTCCTGCTGCCGAAATAAGATTCCACGGTAAGGAGTTCGCAGCTTCACGAATCTCTACTAAGCCGCCTGCTTCACCGCCACCCCATTGATCACCAGCCCGTCCTTGCCCGCGCTGATCTTGATCGTCTCCCCGTCATGGATCTTGCCGGCGAGCACCATCTCGGCGAGCGGGTCTTGCACATATTTCTGGATCACGCGCTTCAGGGGCCTGGCGCCATAGGCCGGGTCGTAGCCCTTGTCGCCGAGCCATTCGCGCGCCTTGTCGTCGAGCTGGATGGTGATCTTGCGGTCGGCGAGCAGCTTCTTCAGCCGCTCGAGCTGGATGTCGACGATGCGCGTCATCTCGCTCCGCTTCAGGCGATGGAACAGCAGGATCTCGTCGACGCGGTTGAGGAACTCGGGGCGGAAATGGCAGCGCACCACGTTCATCACCTCGCCGCGCACGGCGTCGCTATCCTCGCCCTCGGCCTGGTTGACCAGATATTCCGAGCCGAGATTGGAGGTCATGATGATCAGCGTGTTGCGGAAATCGACGGTGCGGCCCTGGCCGTCGGTGAGCCTGCCGTCGTCGAGCACTTGCAGCAGCACGTTGAACACGTCCGGATGCGCCTTCTCGATCTCGTCGAACAGAATGACCTGATAGGGGCGCCGGCGCACGGCTTCGGTTAAGGCGCCGCCCTCTTCGTAGCCGACATAGCCGGGCGGCGCGCCGATCAGCCGCGCCACCGAATGCTTCTCCATATATTCGCTCATGTCGATGCGGATGATGGCGTGCTCGTCGTCGAACAGGAATTCGGCGAGCGCACGCGCTAACTCGGTCTTGCCGACGCCGGTCGGCCCTAGAGAACATGAACGAGCCCATCGGCCGGTTCGGATCTTGCAGGCCGGCGCGGGAGCGGCGCACGGCGGTGGAGACGGCGCGCACGGCTTCGTCCTGGCCGACCACGCGCTTCACGATCTGATCTTCCATTTTCAGCAGCTTCTCGCGCTCGCCTTCCAGCATCTTGTCGACGGGGATGCCGGTCCAGCGCGACACCACCGAGGCGATCATGTCGGGGGTGACGACTTCGGCGGCCATGAGTGCCGGTCTTGTCTTCGGCCTCCTCGACGTCTTTCAGCTTCTTCTCGAGGTCGGGGATCACCCCATAAGCAAGCTCGCCGGCCTTGGCGAGATCGCCGCGGCGCTGCGCCTGCTCCAGCTCGTTGCGGGCATGGTCGAGCTGCTCTTTCAGCTTCTGCGCGCCGGCGAGCTTGTCCTTCTCGCTCTGCCAGCGGCTCGTCAGCGAGGTCGCCTGCTCTTCGAGATTGACCAGCTCCTTCTCCAGCTTCTCCAGGCGATCCTTGGAGGCCTTGTCGGTTTCCTTCTTCAGCGCTTCGCGCTCGATCTTGAGCTGGATGATGCGCCGGTCGAGCTCGTCGAGCGCTTCCGGCTTGGAGTTGATCTGCATGCGAAGCCGCGATGCCGCCTCGTCCACCAGGTCGATGGCTTTGTCGGGCAGGAAGCGGTCGGTGATGTAGCGGTTGGAAAGCGTGGCCGCCGCGACAAGCGCGCTATCGGCAATGCGCACGCCGTGATGCAGCTCGTATTTCTCTTTCAGCCCGCGCAAAATCGAGATCGTATCCTCGACCGTCGGCTCCGGCACGAACACCGGCTGGAAGCGCCGGGCGAGCGCCGCGTCCTTCTCCACGTGTTTGCGATATTCATCGAGCGTGGTGGCGCCGACGCAATGCAGCTCGCCGCGGGCCAGTGCAGGCTTCAGCAAATTCGACGCGTCCATGGCGCCGTCGGCCTTGCCGGCGCCGACCAGCGTATGCATCTCATCGATGAACAGAATGATCTGGCCTTGCGCCGCTTCGATCTCCGACAGCACGGCCTTCAGCCGCTCCTCGAATTCGCCGCGATATTTGGCGCCGGCGACCAGCGCGCCGAGATCGAGCGACAGCACCTTCTTCTCCTTCAAACTCTCCGGCACGTCGCCCTTGACGATGCGATGCGCCAAGCCTTCGACGATCGCGGTCTTGCCGACGCCGGGCTCCCCGATCAGCACCGGATTGTTCTTGGTGCGGCGCGACAGTACTTGAATGGTGCGGCGGATCTCCTCGTCGCGCCCGATCACCGGATCGAGCTTGCCCGCGGCGGCCGCTTCGGTGAAATCGCGGGTGTAGCGCTTCAGCGCGTCATAGGCCTGCTCGGCGCCGGCGCTATCGGCGGTGCGGCCCTTGCGCAGATCGTTGATCGTCGTGTTGAGGCTTTGCGGCGTGACGCCGGCATCGCCGAGGATGCGCGACGCATCCGCCTCTTTCGCCATGGCGAGCGCTTGCAGCACCCGCTCCACGGTGACGAAGCTGTCGCCGGCCTTGGTCGCCATCTGCTCGGCCTGGTCGAGCACGCGGCCCAACGCCGCCGCCATATGCGGCTGCGTGGCGCCGCCGCCCGAAACTTTCGGCATTTTGCCGAGCGCTGCCTCGGTGCGCTCGAGCGCCTCTTTGGGTTTTCCTCCGGCGCGCTGGATCAATCCGCTCGCCAAGCCTTCCGGATCGTCGAGCAGCACCTTCAACAGATGCTCCGGCGTGATCTGCGGATTGCCCTCGCGCAACGCCAGCGTCTGCGCCGACTGAATGAAACCTTTCAGGCGATCGGAAAATTTTTCGAAATCCATGGACGTTCCCTCATCGGCGCGGGCGGCAGCACGTCATTAGCCCCGCGCTCCTTAACGGAGATATAGCGAACGCTGATTGCAACAAAAAGAGGGGGGGTCGGCCAGGCAAGCGGTTTCGCTCGGCCAAACGCCGCACACAAACTAAGGGAGTTAAAGATCAGCTGGCGCTGTCTGGCGCCGTCTCGTCGCCCTGATGGGCGGCTTCCGGCTGGCCCTGATCGTCGCGGTCGCGGTTGCCCGATTGCGCCCCGTTGGCGCCGCGGCTTCTGGGCTGCTCGCGTCCGCCGGGGTGATGCTCCCGGTCGCCGGTATGGCGCTCGCGGTCTTGCCCGCCGGCTCCCTGGCGCTCGCGACCCTGCTGCGGCTCGCGGCCCTGGTACGGCTCACGGCCCTGGTACTCACGGCCCTGCTGCTCGCGACCCTGATATTGCGGCCCGCCGCGGAAATCATCGCCCTCGCCATCGTCGCCGCCGCCTTCTTCATCGCCTTCGAAGCGCGGACGGAAGCCGGCGCCGTTGGCGGTGTCTCCAGGCTGCCCGCCCTGAGCGCCGAATTGCTGCTGCGCCGCCATGATGATGCGGTTGTAATGCTCGGCGTGCTGAAGATAACTCTCCGAGCCGACGAGATCGCCCGACGCCATCGCATCGCGCGCCAGCGAAGTATATTTCTCGGCGATATGCGCTGCCGTGCCGCGGATTTTTACATCCGGGCCGTTCGATTCGAAGCTGCGCGAGAGTGGATTTTGCGGCTTACGGCCACCACGGCCGCGTCCCCGACGATTATTATTCTGCTGTCCTTGCCTCATAGGCCTGTGTTCAACCCCAATAAGCGGTCCATGCCGCGTTCCTTCTTTTTCACTCTAAAATTCACGGTCACCGTCAATGGTCACCGATGCTGCCTTGGCTTTGCATTGATGACCCACGCGCGCTAGCCGAGCTCCGCTCCGCAAGCACCTATGGTCTTTCTCCAGCGCTTACGCTGTCCGTCTTTTCCGAAGTGCGGGCCAACCCTAATGTCGATGGGCGGTTAAGCGTCTTCCGAACATCCCGATAGGCTTTGGGGGCCAATCAATCGAGGTTTAGAAAGGTCCGCTTCGTTGCCGTCTGCAACCCGGCCCGGCGCTTTTCAACGCCGCTCGCCGAAAAATCATTCCGCTAGGCCGGAAGCTAGACCGAATATGGCGATTTTCCAAGCCCCTTTTTTGCCTGCGACCTTTAGCCGAGCCTTGCCCCGACGCAACGCTGGCGCCCCCCAAGATCGGCCCAAACCAACCCTTCCGCCTCGATTTTGAGGCCGGCGCCACCAAGCAGCCCGAGCACGGCCTCTGCTTGGGTTTCGCCGATCTCGAGAAATCACTAAGCCCCCTGGGTTAAGCACCCGCGCCACGCCGGACGCGATCCGCCGATAGGCCTGAAGCCCATCCTCCCCGCCATCGAGCGCCAGCAGCGGGTCGTAGCTCACCTCGCGGGAGAGCCCCGCAATCTCCGCGCTCGCAATATAAGGCGGGTTGGACACGACGATGTCGAACCCGCCTTCGATCGGCCCGAACCAATCGCCGGCGACGAAACTCGCCCTGTCATCGACCCCGAGTTCGCGCGCGTTCGCCTGCGCAATTTCGAGCGCGCCTTCGCTCACATCACTGCCCACGCCTCGCGCCTGCGGAAGCTCGGCCAGCAGCGTCAGCAGAATGCAGCCCGTGCCGGTGCCGAGGTCCAAAATTCGAAGCTTCTCGTCGCGACGGCCTTCGCGCCTGAGCGTGCCGAGCACCGCGTCGATCAAGGTCTCGGTGTCCGGGCGCGGATCGAGCGTGTGTTTATCGAGAGCGAATGTCCTGCCGTAAAATTCCTTCGCGCCAACAATGCGCGATACCGGCTCGCCCTTAAGGCGACGCGCAATCATTGCATCGAACCGCGACGCGGCGTCCTCACTCAACGGAGCGTCGGGCGACGCGACATAAGCCTCTTGCGTCAGCCCCGCCGCATGACAGAGCAACAGCCGCGCATCGAGCTCGGGCGTTTCAATGCCTGCGTCACGCAAGGCGCTGGCAGCTTCCGCGAAGGCCTGGCGCCTCGTCCGCAATTTTTGCGCTGCTCCATGTCGCAACGTGAACGGCGCGGCGTCACCCATTGCCTTCTTCCTGCATCGCCGAGAGTTGCGCGGTCTGATGTTCGGTGATCAGAGCATCGATCAGCTCGTCCAGGGCCTCGCCCTCGAGCACGAGGTAAAGCTGATGCAGCGTCAGACCGATGCGGTGATCGGTGACACGGCCTTGCGGAAAATTATAGGTGCGGATGCGCTGCGACCGGTCGCCCGTGCCGATCTGACTTCGCCGGTTTTGCGCCCGCTCGGCGTCAAGCTTGGATCGTTCGAGATCGTATAGACGGGCGCGCAACACCTTCATCGCCTTCGCCTTGTTCTTGTGCTGCGACTTCTCATCCTGCTGGATGACGACAACCCCGGTCGGCAAATGCGTGATCCGGACCGCGCTGTCAGTGGTGTTGACCGACTGCCCACCCGGGCCGCTCGCCCGGTACACATCGATGCGCAAATCCTTTTCGTCGATCTTGATATCGACCTCTTCGGCTTCGGGGAGCACGGCAACCGTCGCGGCGGAGGTGTGGATGCGACCTTGCGCTTCCGTCGCCGGCACGCGCTGCACCCGATGCACGCCCGATTCGAACTTCAGCCTCGCGAACACGCCCTTGCCGGCAACCGATGCGATAACTTCCTTGTAGCCGCCGGTTGCCGACTCGCTCGACGAAATGATGCTGACCTTCCAGCCATGCTGATCGGCGTAGCGCTGATACATGCGGAACAGATCGCCCGCGAACAAAGCCGCCTCCTCGCCGCCGGTGCCGGCGCGGACTTCGAGGATAACGCTCTTCTCATCGGCGGAGTTCTTTCGGCAGCAGCAGCACCTTCAACTCACGCTCCAGCGACTCGATCGTCGTCTCGAGCGTGGCATGCTCCTCTTCGGCGAGAGCGCTCATCTCTGCATCGGAGGCAGGATCGTCGATCATCGCTTTCAGGTCGTCGCGCTCTTGCTGGGCCTTGCGCAGCGCATTGATGGTGGCGACGATGGGATCGAGCTCGGCAAATTCGCGCGACAGCCGGACGTAAGTTTCCTGATCGGCACCTTGGGACAGCGCGCCTTGCACCGTCTGCCAACGGGCAACGAGCTGGTTCAATCGCGTCTCGGGGATCGTCGTCATTGCGGGCTGACTTAAGTTAGAGACCGTTGGGGCTCGGGAGCCGGTCTGCTTTATGGCTGCGCGGATCGTCGGGATCGGTGGGTTTACCCGCTTTTCCCCCCGATTGCGACGGGTTCGATACGCCGACCAGGCCCGAATCGCCGATGAGCGCCCAGGCCCCAAACACCACCGCGATCAGAATCACAGCGGGGATGCCCCATTTCAAGGCTTTGCCCCGCCAACTCTTCTTTTGCGGAGCGGCCTTCGCCTCGATGTGCTGGGGCGGTCGGCGCACTGGCCGGGATCGGCTGCGGCCTCGGCGGCGGAACTTGGGGTGCTTGGGCTTGGCGGACCTGGGTTTGTGGCGGCATCGGCTGAGGCCGCGCCTGGGGCTGAGGCGGCTGCGCCGCGCGAGCCGGCGCGGGATTTGCCTGCGGCGGGCGCTGCGGTTGCGGCGGCATTTGCGGCGCCTGTGGCCCCAGTCTCCCCGGCGTCGGGCTCCCCGGCATGGGCCCCCCGGCGCGCGGGGCTGCATGCGGCGATCCACCGGCGGCGGCGCCCAATTCTGTTGCGGAGGTCTCTGCGGCTCCGGATAGGCTTGCGGCTGCCTCTGCTCAGCGGCCTCGAACGGAATATCCAACGGGCTACGCGAGGGAGCGGCTTGCGGCTCAGGCGTCGGCCGGGGCTCGGCCATGGCGTAAGGATCCTGCCCCATCGAACTCGGCTCGATCTGCGCGTGGATGCGCCGGAGCAGCGGCCGCACGTCGAGATTGAGCAAGAGGCCGTAGGAATTGACCACCCGGCTCGTCTCCGGCCACGGCGGCAGGGCAAAAAGCGCGCCCTGCTCAAGCGCCTGCACCACCTCAGGGCGGGTGGCTAATGTTGCAGCCAAATCTGCTTCGGACAAATTGCTCGCGGCGCGTAAGTCCCGAAACAGGCCCGCCACCTCAGCATCATAGCCGGCTGGCATCTCTTTGATCCCGTGAATGTGTAGGCGCCGTCCATCGGAGGCCTCCGGAGGATTGACCGGCGCTCGGGTGGGTTCGGTCGGCATGGCTAGGCCGATCCCGTTTCCTTCGAATCTCGTTCAACACAAGCCTATCAACCGCCGCTTTGCAAGCCTCCGGCGCCTCATGACCGGTTCTATCCTATACTTGCACGCCTTTCTCGGCTGCATAAAGCTTCAAATCTTCTCGCAGCGACGTGGCCCTATTTGCCAACAGATCGTTCAATTTTCGCCGCAAATCCCCCGCGTCGAGCGACAGCACCATCGCCTTGACCGGACCGACCGAGGCCGGGGCCATCGAGACTGAGCGGAATCCAAGCCCGATCAGCGCCATGGCCTCCAGCGGCTTGCCCGCCATCTCGCCGCAGAGGTTGAGCGGCACATGGTGCCGCGTCGCCGCCTCGACGATCATCGAGAGCGCCTTCAAATTTGCCGGATTGAGCGTGTCGTAACGATGCGCCACCAGCTCGTTGCCGCGATCAACCGCAAACAGAAACTGCATCAGATCGTTGGAGCCTACCGAGGCGAAATCGGTGAGCGGCAACAATCGATCGAGTTGCCAGAGCAGCGCCGGCACCTCAATCATGGCGCCGATCAGAAGCCGTTTCGGCTCCTGATAAGAATGGCGTTTCAGGATCGTCACTTCGTGGTCGATCAGAGCTTTCGCCGCTTGAAACTCCGACACGTCGGCGATCATCGGCAGCATGACGCGAAGCTCGCGCCCCTGTGCTGCCCGAAGCAATGAGCGGATCTGGGTGCGGAACAGGGCCGGCCTGTCGAGCGCCATTCGGATCGCGCGCCAGCCCAGCGCCGGGTTCTCTTCCTTGGTGGTGCGGAAGAACGGCAGCACCTTGTCGCCGCCGACATCGAGCGAGCGGAACGTCACCGGGCGGTCGCCGGCGGCATCGAGGATCGCCTTATAGATGCGCGTCTGCTGCTCGAGCCGCGGGAAGGTGGACGCGATCATGAATTGCAGCTCGGTGCGGAACAGGCCAATGCCGTCGGCGCCGGACTGATCGAGATGCGGCAGGTCGTAGACCAGCCCGGCATTGATATTGAGCGACACGTGCTGTCCGTCGAGCGTCACCGGCGGCACGGTGCGCAACGCCGCATATTGCGCCTGGCGCCTTGCGCGGAACCGCACCTTGTCGGAATAGGCGGCGACGACTTCCGGCGTCGGCCTGACATGAAGCTCGCCCGACTCGGCATCGAGGATCGCGGGCTCGCCGGGCTCGACACTGTCGAGCACACCCTTGGCTTGCGTGATGGCAACGAGCCCCAGCGCGCGGGCCACGATGGCGACATGGCTGGTCGTGCCCCCCTCCTCCAGCACCAGCGCCCGCACCCGCTGCCGGTCGTAATCGAGCAGCTCGGCCGGCCCCATATTGCGCGCAATGAGAATGGCATCTTGCGGCAGCGCGCCCGACGCCGCCGTCATCGCGCCACCGCCCGCCAGCAGGCGCAACAACCTGTTGGAGAGATCGTCGATATCGTGCAGCCGCTCGCGCAATTGCGGGTCGGTCTCGCGCAGCATGCGGGCGCGCGTGTCGTTGCGCACGCGCTGCACGGCGGCATCCGCGGTCAGGCCGGTCTCCAACGCCTCGTCCAGCCGGCGCCGCCAGCCGCGATCATGCGCGAACATGCGGAACGCCTCCAGCACCTCGCGATGCTCGCCGGCGCGGGCCAGGTCGCCACGCTCCAGCATGGCGTCAATATTGCCGGTGAGCTCGTCGATCGCCTGTTTCAACCGGCGCCGCTCCAGCTCGAGGTCTTCGGCGATCAGCTTGGTGACGACGATGCGCGGCTCGTGCAACACCACATGGCCGAGCGCCACGCCTTCGGAAATCACCACGCCCTTGAAGACGACATTCTGCTCGCGCTTGTTCTCGGCGGAAGCGTCGCTCTCCAGCGTCAGCCCGGCGGAGGCGATCATCTCCGCCAGCACCATGGCCGTGGTTTGCAGCGCCTCGACTTCCTCGTCGCTATAGGTGCGGTGGGTGCGGTTCTGCACCGTCAGCACGCCGATGGCGTTGCCGCCGCGCAAGATCGGCACGCCGAGGAAGGAGTGATACACCTCCTCTCCCGTCTCGGGCCGGAACGAGAACGCAGGATGAGCCTGCGCATCCGGATATTGCTTGGCTTCCGCCTGCTCGGCGATCAGGCCGACCAGACCTTCGCCGGGCTTCAAATGCGTGTTGTGCACCGCCTCGCGGTTCAGGCCTTCGGTCGCGAACAGTTCGAGCGAGCCGTCGCGCCTGAGCAGATACAGCGACGACACCTCGGCCACCATGTTGCCGGCGATCAGCGTCACCACCTTGTCGAGACGTTCCTGCACGCTCTCGCGCGCGGCCATCACCTCGCGCAAGCGGCGGAGCAATTGTCTCGGGGCGCCGAGCGTGCTGGCCATGACTCGTCCTAAGTCCTCGCCTTAAGCGGCGGGCCCAGCTCTCGAAATAGCCTCGGCTTAGCCGCTGAAAAAATCCCTACTGGCCGTCTAGGCCGAACAGGCTGTGCAAGGTTCGCACCGCAAGCTCGGCATAGGCCGCATCGATCAATACGCTGATTTTGATCTCGGATGTCGAGATCGCCTCGATATTGATGCCTTTTTCGGCCAAGCGCGCTGAACATTTGCGCGGCGACGCCGGCATGGCTCCGCATCCCCACCCCAATCGCCGAAACCTTGGCGATGTCGGTCGAGCCTTGCAAATCTTGATAACCGATCTTGCCCTTGGCCTTCTTCAGCACCTCGAGCGCGCGGTCGTAGTCCGCGCTCTGCACCGTGAAGGTGAGGTCGGTGAAGCCCGCCTCCGACACGTTCTGCACGATCATGTCGACATTGATATTGGCTTCGGCGAGCGGCCCGAACACGGCGGCGGCGATGCCGGGCTTGTCCGCGATCTTGATCAGCGTGACCTTGGCCTCGTCCCGCGCATAGGCAATGCCGCTTACAACGTTCTGTTCCACGATCTCATCCTCATGGCAAACCAGAGTACCAAGTTCGACAATATCATCCTTGCCGCTTTTACCGCCGAGATCGGGAGCATCGAAGCTCGAGCGCACCAGCACCCTCACCCCCTTCTGCATGGCGAGCTCGACCGAGCGCGTCTGCAGCACCTTGGCGCCTTGCGAGGCCATTTCCAACATCTCTTCATACGAGATTCTGTCAAGCCGGTGGGCCTTCGGCACCACGCGGGGGTCGGTGGTGTAGACCCCATCGACATCCGTATAGATGTCGCAGCGGTCGGCGGTGAGCGCGGCCGCAAGCGCAACCGCGCTCGTATCGGAGCCGCCGCGGCCCAAGGTCGAGATGCGGTTCCCGGGCGCGACGCCCTGGAAGCCTGCGACCACCGCAACTTCGCCGGAGAGCGCGCGAGCCTTGAGTTCGTCGATCGCCACGCCCTTGATCCGTGCCGCGCGATGCGCGTCGTCGGTGATGAGCGGAATTTGCCAGCCCTGCCAGGACCGCGCCTTCACCCCCATCGACTGCAACACGATGGCGAGCAGCCCGGACGTTACCTGCTCCCCGGAAGCCACCACCGCGTCATATTCCTTGCTGTCATATTGCACCGACACGTCGCCGCCCTTGCCGCGCCGTTCGGCGACGCCCCAGGCCTGCTCGACCCAGGACACCAGCTGATTGGTCTGCCCCGCCATGGCCGAGACCACCACGGCGCAAGCGTGCCCGGCGTCGACCTCACGCTTCACGTGGGCCGCGGCGTTGCGGATCCGGTCGATATCGGCGACCGAGGTCCCGCCAAATTTGAGCACCAACAGGGCCATTTTCTGTTCCAGCCATGCAAAACGATGGCCGGCCCCGTATCGGCCGGCCAGGAATTGCCATCTTCTTACTGACAAGGGCGAAAGCCCGCAACATGGCTAACCCGGGGCTTCTTGACAGGAGGTGAAGGCGCGGCCCCCAATGCGGCCATGACGCAAAGCCAGGCCCAGTCTTCCACGCTGGATGCGGACGAAATTGCCCGCTTCGGCAAGCTCGCCGCCGAATGGTGGGACGCCGAAGGGCCGTTCCGGCCGCTGCACCGCATCAATCCTGTCAGGCTCACTTATATCCGCGACCAGATTTGCCGGCACTTTGCCCGCGATCCGAAGACGCCGAGGAGCCTGTCAGGCTTGAGCGTGCTCGATATTGGCTGCGGCGGCGGCCTTGTCTGCGAGCCGCTGACCAGGCTCGGCGCGTCGGTGACCGGCATCGATCCGGCTCGCGAAACCATCGAAGCCGCAAGAGCCCATGCCAGCGCCGCAAACCTCGACATCGACTATGAGGCTACGACCGCCGAAGCCATGGTGGCGAAGGCCAACAGCTACGATGTCGTGTTGCTGCTCGAAGTCGTCGAGCATGTGCCCGACGTGCCGGCGTTCGTAAAGGCCGTCGCTCCTCTGGTGAGGCCGGGCGGCATCATGATCCTCTCGACGCTGAACCGCACGCTGAAAGCCTATGCGCTCGCCATCGTCGGCGCCGAGTACATCTTGCGCTGGCTGCCGATCGGCACGCATCAATGGGATCGCTTCGTGCGGCCCGAGGAACTTGCCTCAGCCTTGAGCGCCGCCGGCCTCAAACTCACCGACAAGACGGGCATGGTCTATAACCCGCTCGCCGACGAGTGGCGGCTTGGCCCCGATACCGACGTCAATTATTTCGCCACCGCGATCCAGCGCGGCTGAGACCGTTTGCTCGCGACCCCTACCGTTATTTCTTCGGGCCGCTGCCTTGGCCGGGCTTTCCCTTCGGCCCGCTCGACGCAAATGGCGACGCTGCCGGCGCGGCGCCCTTCGGCTTGTTGGCCTTCGGTTTCTTCTTCTCGCGATTGCTCCGCATTTGGCCTTTGGCCATGTCGTCCTCCCACCTTGCGATTTCGCTCACTCAATCATTCTGAGGCTCTTGAGCTTAAGTCAAGACGTCCGTGCGCAAAGGCACTCAGTCGCCGAGCATGGCCAGGGCCGCTTTGCGCTCCCCCGGCTTCAATTTTAGAAACAAACTGCGCGCCGCTTTGATGTCGCGGTCCGACCCGCTCTCGGCCGCTGTTTTCAGCGCAACCGTCGTCGGATGATCCGGCCCGCAGACGAAGGTCAAAGCCTTGGCCAGACGCCCCATGGCGCCTTTATCAATCGTCGTTTCATCCATCGACATTTCCCAACATCAAATATTTCGCGACCGCCGCCACTCCGATGGTGGCACTCCTACAATCTTCTTAAAGGCACGACTAAAAGCGGCCTCCGATCCATAACCGGTCTCGGCGGCGACAGTGGCGATATTGGCGCCGCCACTCAAGAGGCCCGACGCAATCTGCATCCGCCATTTCGCAAGATATTGCATCGGCGGCATGCCGACGAGCTCGGCGAAACGCTCCGCCAGCACCGAGCGCGATAGCCCCACATCCTTGGCCAGTTCCTCGATCGTCCAGTTACGCGCGGGCGCCCCGTGCAGCAGTGACAAGGCCTTGCCGACGAACGGGTCGCGTAAGCCAGCGAGCCACCCCGCCTGCTCCGGCGGCAGGGACTCCAGATGCCGGCGAACCACCTCGATGAACATCAGCTCGCTCAGCTTGGCCAGCACGCTTTCGCCGCCGGCGCGCTTGTCCGCCGATTCCATCATCGCCAGACGGATGAACTGGCCAAGCCAACCTGTATCGCTGCCGTGCGGATCTCCCGACTTGATGACGGGTGGCAGGCTGTCGAGCAGCGGGTTGAAGGGATGGGCATCGCAAGCGAGAAAGCCGCAAACGAACCTGGCCGTGGTCGGCCCGTCACCGCCATAGTTGAGGAAGAACGGCAATTGGGTGCTGGCAATATGGTCGAGCGCGCCCGGAGGGCGGGGCTCGGCGCGCATGCCGGGATTGCTCGACAGGACGTGGGCATCGCCTTTGGTGAAGACGACGACCTCGCCGGCTTCAATCGCGATCGGTTCTTCGCCGACGATATTGGTGAAGCAACTTCCTTCGGTGACGACATGATAGGCGATGAGAAGCTCGGCGTCCGGCAGCACCTTCGGCAGGATCATCTCCTGCGGCGGCGACTCGGCCACCCACGGCGCCTTGCACGCGCAGTTGAAAAACGTCGCGCCGGTCAGCCTTACCGTTTTCAAGACATCGGATAGTGCGTCAGCTGGCATTCTAGTCTCCGCCTGAGGTGCGAGCACGCGATCGGGACACCCTCGAAGAACGTAGCTATTCCGGACGCCATATCAAGCATCGCGGACGCCAAGTCATTTGCAGTTGCTGTAGGGCCTCCTAGATACGTCCGAACCGAACGCGAGGTCCGTGACGAAAATTAGGAAACCAACCCATGCTACCCGTAACCACCGAAGCCATCAAAGGCGTATTCACGCCAAATCAAAGCACCCGCAAACTAGATGTCATGGCCAAGACATTATCGCTGGTCTATGGCGTGTTCGCATATACCGTGTTCTTCCTGGTCTTTCTCTACGCAATCGGATTTGTCGGTAACATTGCCGTTCCGAAGTCGGTCGACAGCGGCACGCCAGGTCCCTTGCTTGAGAGCCTTGGGATCGACGTGTTGCTGCTTGGCCTGTTCGCGATCCAGCACAGCGTCATGGCGCGCCCGCAATTCAAGATCTGGTGGACGCGCCTCGTTCCCCGATCGATCGAGCGCAGCACCTACGTATTGTTGGCGAGCCTCGCCCTCGTCCTGCTGTATTGGCAATGGCGCCCGTTGACCGCGACGATCTGGACGGTCGAAAGCGGGGCGTTGGCGCAAGCGCTCAATGTTGGGTTTTGGATCGGCTGGGCATTCGTGTTCATCAGCACCTGTCTCATCAGCCATCTCGAGCTGTTCGGCCTGCAGCAAGTGTTCGATCGCTTTCTCGGCCGTGAAGCCGCCAGCCTCCAATTCAAGACGCCTGCCTTCTACCGATTCGTTCGTCATCCGATTTATCTCGGATTTCTCATCGCGTTTTGGTCAACGCCCCATATGACGCTCGGGCACTTCGTGTTTGCGGCTGCGACGACGGCCTACATCTTTATCGGCATTTTTCTCGAGGAGCACGACCTCGTGGCTCTTTTCGGCGAGCAATATGCAAATTACCGCAGGCGCGTCTCGATGATCATTCCCTGGCCGCCGCGCAAGGCGTGACGCTCACTATTTCGCAACAGGAGGAATGTCATGGATCTTTATGTCATACGGCGCAAGAGCGCATGGGGCAGCCTACAGGAGCTCGAAAGCATCGGCGCCAAGTCGACCAAGATCGGCAATGAGGAGATGCCGGACCGCGTTCGTTGGATCCGCAGCTACGTGGTGAAGGAGCCTGACGGACGTTTCGGATCGGTCTGCATCTATCAGGCGAAGGATCCTGAATTCGATCCGCGAACATGCCAGGCGCGTCGGCATGCCCGCCGATGAGATCTTCCCGGTGGTCGATACCATCGTCGTCCGCGACGACCCAGCCAAGGCGAGCGAAGCCGCCTGAGAATGCCGCAAGCCGACAATCTCACTTTCGCAGCAATAAATTTTGTTGCTTTGGCCGGTCGAGGCGGCGGAGAGCAGGATTTCACCTTCGCTACAAATCGCCGGCGCATTCGCTCGAGATTTTCCGCACCTATACGGGCCGGTGCTGAAAGCGTTCGCGGCGATTGAGGCGAAGGCACGCGAGGAGCTTGAGGCCGATCTCCATGCCCTGCTCGACGAGTTCAACGTCGCCGAGGACGGCACGCTGCGTCGACCCCAGCGAGTATCTCGAAGTGGCCCTTACCAAGCGCAACTGATCGCAAATGCGGTCAGCGCGGCCGCGGTTCGTGCGGGTATTGCGCCGCGAGGCGGGTAATGATATCCGCGCGGAGGCTGGTAATCGCCTTGTTGCGCATTCGGCTGGAACCAGCTCGGCGGCCGAACCGGCCCCTTCGTCTTGGCTGCGGCTGGTAATAGCCCTGTCCGGGTGCGAAGCCACGGAGGAGCATGCACCTATTGGTAGCCTGGCTCGTTCGCCACCTTGTGTTCGCCGCCGGGGGTTTCGCCGGTGAGGACGACTTCGGTGTTCTAGGCCCTTCTCTTTCACCAAGGAGTAAGGGGTCGTCGCGTTGGGCGGCGAGACGCGCACGCAGCCATGCGGAAGCGGGCTGCCGAGATGTTGGCAGGTGGTTAGCTCGTGGATCGCATGCCCCTTGTCGAAGACAGCATGCGGCATTGGCGCATTGTCCCGTTTGCTGTACCAGATCTCGTTCGATCGAGGTTGGTGAAGAACCTGCACGGCGCTCGATGACCCGGCTTACCGGTCGACACCGGCAGCTATGTTGCTGCTCGATTCCGTCGACCCAGACGGTCATGTGTTTCGTGATGTGCTTCGACGTCATTAACTTTCGAGCACCAAGTACCTAATCGCATTCCTTGATCGGACCCATGACTTCCCGCGGCATCTCTTTGGTTTTCCGGGTGTTGGCTCGTCAACGTGCTCTCCCGCGTTCGTCCTCGGGCTTCATCGCTGCCAGCTCCGACCCCAGGGGCACGCTTATTTGCGGATGATCTGGCCTGGGTTTGGGCGTCTCAAGACGATGTGTGGCTATGCCGGAAGCGCTTTCGTGCCCGCGCCTTGGTCCCCGCTCGACCCCCAGCGGACTCGTTCCATGGCCTTCGTTCGACCCGGAGTCAGACTGGGCCTCGGCGGCATCGGGCGGCACTCCAGCCTCCGGCTCGGCCTCGGCACCTGTCCCGTCAGGCGGCATCGCCCCGTAGCGAGCAGGAAGTTCATGGAAAGGATGGCAAGCGGAACCCATGGCCGCTCTGTGCATGTTGGAACTGGTCGGCTGGAAGCCTCTGCCCGGCACCAACTTTATCGAGCATCTTGTCTGTATCGGCGATTGCCGAGAAGTCATTCACCAGGCGTTACGCAAGGGCTTCCGGCTGGTGTAGGCCGACCCCTCTCCGTTCGACGGGCCATGCTCAAGGGACGGTCTCCGCGCCTCGGCGGCACCTTTCGCCTAAATCAATCTCGGCAAAAGATCACGCATGCGTCCTCACCGGCCTCCACCAGCACCTCGCCCAGGGAGACCACCATCGAATGCCCGTAGGTCTGCGCCCGGTTTCATCGGTTCCCCCTTGCGCCGCCGCAAACACAAAGGCCCCCGTCTCGATCGCGGGCACGCAACAGCACCGTCCGATGCGCCTCCCCGGTCTGCTTGGTGAACGCCGCAGGTACGGCGATGATTTGCACCTCGGCCATCGCCAGCGCGCCGGTACAGCGCCGCGAAGCGGAGATCGTAGCAGATGGTCGCCCAGGGGCCCAACGGCAGGTCGGCGACCACCGCCTTGTCGCCGCCCTGAACAATTTCGACTCCCGGATAGCTCTCGCCGCCGGCGGATCGACGTCGAACAGATGCAGCTTGTCGTATGCGGCGAATCGCACCGTCTGGCGCGACTCAGTAGGTTCGGTTGGCGACACGCTCAGGTCCAAGCTTGATGCCGCGAGCCGATATGCAGCCAAATCTCGGCTCGCTGCGAGCGACCGCAGTCTTTGCAGCGCGGCGCGCTCAGCCTCGACTTGAATCTGCCGATAGCAGCAGCTCCGGTTCCAGCTCCATGATCGCGGTGTTCTCTGGCGTTTGAATGTAGACAGCGCCGGCCTTTCGCCGCCTCGCGGTTCGATCGCTCGGCTGCCGAGTCGCCGCGACCTTCGCCCCGGTCTGAGCTGCACCAGGGCGGCGCGAAAGTTTCGGTTCCTTCGTCATGGCTCGACGCTCTTGCCTCCCGATACGCGAGTAGCACGTCAGCCTCCCTCGCGCTGAGCTCGACAGCTCTAGATAGCCGCCGATCGAGCATGCGTCGATGAAGATCGAGGCACAGTGCGCCGTCCGCCGGCGCGTCGCACCGTCTCGACGCGAAGCTCATGATCTCGCCGACATCGACCTCCTGGGGTTCGATACCTTTACGTGACAGGAGCTGCCGGCACGGCGATAGCCGCAAATCGGTGGTGCGGATCAATGTGCGCGCCATTTCCCATGTTCTATCATGAAGGCCGTCGCTCCACGGCTCTTGCCAGCGCCAGCACGTCGATGCGCCGCGCCTCCCCGCTTCGAGGTCTTGGCGCAGGCCTCCACCGTCGGCTCCGGTGGTAATGACGTCGTCGACCACGATCACGCTTACCTTGGTTCGTTGTTCCCCGCTGGTCGAGCCTGAAGGCCCGGCACGTTGCGTGCCCTGTTCGTCGTCAGCACCGACCTGGCTTGCCGTTGCCCGCACGCGCTTGAGCACGAAGCAATCGACGGTCACCCCGCTGCTCAGCCTGCCGCTTTCTTGCGCCAGCAATGCCGATTGGTTGAACCGCCGCGACCACAACCGCGGGCGGTAGAGCGGCACCGGGAAAAGGACATCGGCCTCGGTAAGCAATTCCTGGCCGGCTTTGACCAGCCACCGTCCAAATAACGGCAAGCCTTCATGCCGGTCGCGATATTTGAAATTCTGAATCAGGTCGCGCATCGTCGCCAAATAGCGCGCGGCAGCCCGGGCCCGGTCGTAGGCGGGCGGATTGGCGATGGCGCTTGCGGACAGATTGGGTCCGCCAGTCTCGTAAGGCAGCGGCACCCCAAGCCTCTCGCACAGTGGCGCTGCGATGAAATCGATTTCGGCGAAGCACGCTCCGCAAATCAGCCCGTGCTGTTCGATTCGTGTCCGGCACACGATGCAGACCGGCGGCAGCAGCAAATCGGCGAGCGAGCCCCGCATTGTCGCGACAACACCCCGGCGTGGACGGCTGTTGAGGTCCCTGTTTCACTCATTGCCATGAGGCCTATGATAGGCCGCAAACCCATCCTTACGAAAGATGTGACAGAATAGGCCATGAGCGAGGACGCCAAGATCTTCGACCGCCGCCTGTTGCGGTCGCGCCGCGCGCGCTTCGCCGGAGGCTTTGCCGAGCACGAGTTTCTGATCGCCCATGTGGCGAACGAGCTCGCCGAGCGCGTCGGGGCGGTCTTGCGCGAGTTTCCCTTGGGGCTCGATCTCGGCGCCCATCATGGCTTGACGGGGCGTCGGGTTGCGGACCTGCCTAATGTGGGCGCCATGGTCTACGCCGACAGCACCTTCGAGCTTGCCGCGCGCTGCCCGCGTCCCACGCTTGTCTGCGACGAGGACTTGCTGCCGTTTCGCGAGCCGAGCTTCAACCTGATCGTGTCGGGCTTGGCGTTGCATCGCGTCAATGACATTCCCGGCGCCTTGATTCAGATTAGGCGAAGCCTCGTGCCCGATGGTCTGTTCATGGCGGCAGCCCTCGGCGCGCGGTCGCTGATCGAACTTCGCACCGCTCTGCTCGAGGCCGAGACGGAGATGCAAGGTGGCGCCAGTCCACATATCGCCCCCTTCGCCGATGTCAGAGAGTATGGCGCGCTGTTGCAGCGCGCCGGCTTCGCCCTCCCCGTGACCGATTCCGAAACCCTCACCTTGACCTATGCGAGCTTGCTCGATCTGATGCGCGAACTCCGCGCCATGGGTGGGGAACGTGCTTCAGTCGCGGCGGAAGACGCCGCTCGCCCGCGGCACGTTCGAGCGCGCCGAACAGATCTATCGGACGCGCCACAGCGTCGCAGGCGGCAAGATCGGCGCGAGTTTCGAGATTGTTTATCTCTGCGGTTGGGCGCCCGATGCAAGCCAGCAAAAGCCGCTGGCGCCGGGGAGCGCCACGACCCGGCTTGCGGACGCGCTCCGCACCACGGAACTGCCGGCCGGAGACAAGACCGCGTTTCCCCCGCGCAGAGTTGACCGCTAATTTGGCGCGGTCATGCCACTCTGGATCTTTGAATAGAACCAGAACACGTTTGCTCCGACCGTTTGTAGGATTGTGATAATCGCTAGCGAATTGCCGCCGATAAGGAGAGCGTAGTCCACCGCGCTCACCCCGCTCGTGTCTTTGACGAAGCGCCGCAACAGCGACATCAAGTCCCCTCTGGCGCATCACGACGTCAGGCTCCGTCTTGCCTGCAGCAGCGCAGGAAGGCTCCCCTTCAGCGGCTCGTCGGCCGGCGGCATGGCATAGTGATCGAGTTGGTCGGGACGGACCCATGCAAGTTGCTGCCCCTCCCTGGCCGCGACGTCTCCCTCCCACGCCTGGCAAAAGAAAAGCGGCATGAGCAGATGGAAGTCTCGATAGGAATGACTGACGAAGGTCAGTGGCACGAGGTTCTCCCGCTCGATCCGCACGCCGAGTTCTTCTTCCAGCTCTCGGACCAAGGCTTCCTCCGGCTGTTCTGCGGGCTCGACCTTACCGCCCGGAAACTCCCAGAGCCCGGCCAGCTCGCGCCCCTCGGGGCGTCTTGCCAGCAATACCGAGCCGTCGGGTCTGAGCAGCACACAGGCTACGACGACGACAGTCGGACGTCGCGGACCGGTCTCCATGCTGCCTTTTCCGCGCATAATTTCTCGCTACAGTTCGCCAACAATTTTAAGAAAATTAAGAACGATAATCCGCGTTGATGGCGATATAGCCGTGGGTGAGGTCGCACGTCCAAACCGTGGCCGATGCTTGACCCACTCCGACATCGACGCCGGAGCACGATCTCGGGCTGCTTCATGTAGGCGGCCCCGACTGCCTCGCGGTAGCTCGCCGCCACCGCGCCGTTCCTCGCCACTTCGATATCGCCAACTGATCTCCAATCGATCGCGATCCGCGGCTTCTCCAGCTTTGCCGACGGCCGCGACGATGCGGCCCCAATTCGGGTCCTCGCCGGCGATCGCCGTTTTCACCAGCGGCGAATTCGCAATCGAGAACGCGATCTTCCGCGCCGCTTCCTTGCTCTCGGCGCCAGTTACCGTCACCGTGACAAACTTAGTCGCGCCTTCTCCGTCCTTCACGATTTGCTGCGCGAGATCTCGCGCCAAGTCCGTCAACGCTTCGCGGAACTTGGCGAGACGCGGATCGTCGCCCTTGACGATGCGCGGGGCCCCGCGTGACGCGGCGGCGCCGGTGGCGAATAGCAACAGCGTATCGCTCGTCGATGTGTCGCCGTCGATGGTGATGGCGTTGAACTATCCTCGGCGGAATCCACGAGCACGCTGTGCAACGCCTCGGGCTCGATCGCCGCATCGGTAAACAGAAAACCGAGCAGGGTCGCCATGTCCGGCGCGATCATGCCGGCACCCTTGGCGATGCCGTTGATGGTCACCTTGACGCCGCCGATCTCCGCACTTCGGGTCGCGACCTTGGGATAAGTGTCCGTGGTCATGATTGCGCGTGCGGCATTCTCGCAAGCATCCGGCGAGGCAACCGTCACAAGCTCGCCAAGGCGCGTCGTGATCTTGCTTGTATCGAGGGGCTCGCCAATCACGCCGGTGGACGCGACATAAACATCCGCGGTCAAGCACCCGATGGCTTGCGCCATTGCCTCGACCGTCAGCCCCACGGTTTCACGGCCGCGCTTGCCCGTGAAGGCATTGGAGTTGCCTGAATTGACGACGAGTGCGCGCGCCATGCCATGCGGAAGATGCGCGCGGCACCATTCTACCGGCGCCGACGCCGTCTTCGATTTGGTCAGGATTCCGGCGACGCTGGTGCCCGGTTCGAACAGCGCCAGCATCAAATCCATGCGGTTGGCGTAGCGGTTCCCGCCTCGCAGGTCGCGAAGCGTACCCCTCGATAACCGGCAGCGCGGCGAAGCTGCATCAGCTGCGCCATGATCGGCCCGTTGACGTCCTCGAATTTCGGCGCCGGCCGAGTTGCGCTTCTCCTCGACCTTGATGATGCGCCAGCCGAACGGAGTTCTGAACGGGTCGGAGATCTTGCCGACCTCGAGCGCGAATGCCGCGTCCTCGAACGGTTTCAGCATCTGGCCCTTGCCGAAGAAACCGAGATCGCCGCCATCGGCGTTCTTGTCCTTCGACTTCTCCTTGGCCAGCGTGGCGAAGTCCTCGCCCTTCTCTAGGCGCTGCTTGATGTCTTTGGCCTCGTCCTCGCTATCGACGAGAATATGGCGCGCGTGAATCTCCGGCTCCGGCTTCACGCTTCCGATCTTCTCTTCGTAGAGCTTCTTCGCCTCATCCTCGGACACGCCGCCACGTACCGTCTTTTCGTAATAGGCATCACGCAACGCCCGGCGCTTGTGATAGGCGAGCCTTCCCTCGAAATCGGAGCCTTTTCCAGCTCCGCCTTCTGGGCGGCCGCGGCCATCAACTGGTTCTCGATGACGAATTGCAGCAGCAGGCGCTCTGCGATCCTCATCCGGATAGTTCGCGAGCTGCGAGCCAACTTCGGAAGCGGCGAAGTCGAGATCGGATTGCTTGATCTCGGCGCCGTCGACTTTGGCGACGACGGCATCCTCGGCCGCGGCCGGCATGGAGGCAAAGGCGACTGACGCTGCAAACAGCAGCACGGCTGACCAAGATTTCACGAGATTATTCCTTCTTCTGCCCGCGCCGCGTCGAGCGGCGAGCTTGGGTTCCTGCGCTTCCCCCGGCGGCCTTCATAGCCCTGCATCTAGGCCCTGCCAAGGCCCGAGCCCTTGCAAACGTTACCCAGCTCGAGTCTTGACCTCTGCCATATTATTTCGATATGTCTCGATATATGGAATTAGAAACGGCGACCGATGCCCTGAGCGCTCTAGCGCAAGAGAGCAGACTGAGGGTCTTTCGGCTTTTGGTGCGCGCCGGCGCAAGCGGCATGGCCGCCGGCGACATCGCCAGGGCCCTCGGCATTCCGCACAACACTTTGTCCTCGCACCTCGCCATTCTCTCCCGCTCCAAGCTCGTCGCTTCGCGCAAACAGGCTCGCTCCATCATCTATGCCGTCGATCTTGAGGGCACCCGCGCGCTGCTCTGCTTTCTCGTCGAGGATTGTTGCGGCGGCAAACCCGAAACTTGCGCGCCGCTGATCGACCACGCGCTCGCCGAATGTTGCGGCGCGGACCGTTGCAACACGTGAGGTCGGACCATGCAGATCGTGCGCAATGAGCTTCCCATGAATGTCCTGTTCCTCTGCACCGGCAACTCGGCCCGCTCCATCATCGCCGAATTGGTGCTGAACCGCTTGGGCCTAGGCAAGTTCAAGGCCTATAGCGCCGGCAGCAAGCCGGTCGGCCACGTCCACCCTTACGCGCTCGATCTCTTGCGCAAGACGCATTTCGACACCTCAAATTTGCGCTCGAAATCGTGGGAGGAATTCGCCAAGCCCGGCGCGCCCGAGCTCGACTTCGTCTTCACGGTCTGTGACAACGCCGCGAACGAAGTCTGCCCGATCTGGCCCGGCCAACCTATGACCGCGCATTGGGGTCTACCCGACCCCGCCGCCGCGACGGGCAATGAGGCGGAGCAAATTCTCGCCTTCGCCGACGCCATGCGCATGTTGAACCAGCGCATCGGCATCTTCGTCAGCCTGCCCCTCGACAAGCTCAGCAAATTGTCGCTTCAGGCAAAGCTAGACGAGATCGGCGGGACCGAACGCGTGCTTCCCAAAGCCTCTGCCTAGAGGCGTAGTCCGCCCGGTCGCGTTGACAAGGCTGGGGCCGCCTCTTATGTCTCAGCGTCACTCGCTTCCTTGGCGTTTTTTCGACACTTTCGGCGCGTTTCGTGCCGCGCGCGGGGCACGCCAAGGGCCAGCTTCAGCCAAGTTGAGACCTGACCGAAGTCCTTAACTCCATGCCGATACAAGCCCGAGCCGGCGTCCCGCACGCAGCTCACGCGAAATTGAGAGGCTCGATATAATGCTTTCCCTCGGCACGATTGCCGGCAAGCTGTTTGGGACTTCGAACGAGCGCAAGCTCAAGAAATACCCAGCCATCGTCGTTCAGATCAACGCTCTCGAACCCGAAGTCGAGAAGCTCTCGGACGAGGCTTTGCGCGCGCGCACCGAGGCGTTCAAGCAACGCGTCAAGGACGGCACCCCACTCGAAGATTTGATTCCCGAGGCCTTCGCCACCGTCCGCGAAGCGGCCAAGCGCACGCTCGGCCAGCGCCATTTCGACGTGCAGCTGATCGGCGGCATGGTGCTGCATGAAGGCCGCATCGCCGAGATGAAGACCGGCGAAGGCAAGACCCTTGTCGCCACGCTTCCGGTTTATCTCAACGCGCTGACCGGAAACGGCGTGCATGTCGTCACCGTCAACGACTATCTCGCCAAGCGCGACTTTGCTTGGATGGGCGCCATTTACAAATTCCTCGGGCTTTCCGTCGGCGTCATCGTCCACGATTTGAACGACCCGCAGCGGCGCGAGCAATATGCATGCGACGTCACCTACGGCACCAACAACGAATTCGGCTTCGACTATCTCCGCGACAATATGAAATATGCCGAGTCCGAGATGGTGCAGCGCGGCCACCACTATGCCATCGTCGACGAGGTTGACTCGATCCTGATCGACGAGGCGAGGACGCCGCTGATCATTTCCGGTCCGCTCGACGATCGGTCCGAGCTCTACAACAGCATCAATACCTTCATCCCGAAACTGGGGAAGACGGATTACGACCTCGACGAGAAGACCCGCGTCGTCACCCTGACCGAGGCCGGTAATGAGCGCCTCGAGCAACTTTTGACTGAAGCCGGCATGCTGAAGGGGGATTCGCTTTACGACGTCGAGAACGTCACCGTCGTTCACCACGCCCAGCAGGCGCTCCGCGCCCACACGCTGTTCCAGCGCGACCGCGACTACATCGTCAAGGACGACGAAGTCATCATCATCGACGAGTTCACCGGCCGCATGATGCAAGGCCGCCGCTATTCGGAAGGCTTGCATCAGGCGCTTGAGGCCAAGGAGCACGTGAGCGTCCAGCCCGAGAACCAGACGCTGGCCTCGATCACCTTCCAGAATTATTTCCGCCTTTACCAGAAGCTCGCCGGCATGACCGGCACGGCGCTCACCGAGGCCGACGAATTTTTGGACATTTACGGCCTCGACGTCGTCGAAGTGCCGACCAATATGGACATGATCCGCGACGACGAGCACGACGAGGTCTATCGCACCGCGCTGGAAAAATACAAAGCCATCAGCACGCTGATCGAGGAGGCGCGCCAGCGCGGCCAGCCGACTCTCGTCGGCACCACCTCGATCGAGAAATCCGAGATCCTGTCCGAGCTTTTGAAGAAGGACAAAGTCCCGCATCAAGTGCTCAACGCCCGCTACCACGAGCAAGAGGCCCATATCATCGCGCAAGCCGGCGTTCCCGGCTCCGTGACCATCGCCACCAACATGGCCGGACGCGGCACCGACATTCAGCTCGGCGGCAATCCGGACATGCTGCTCGAGGACTGGCTCGTGGCCGAGCGCGAGAAGGGCACCGAGCCCGACGAGCCGGCCATCGCCAGGAAGCGCGATGTCATCAAGTCCGAAGTCGCCGAGAAGAAGCGTAAGGCGCTCGACGCCGGCGGCCTTTACGTCATTGGCACCGAGCGGCATGAGAGCCGCCGCATCGACAACCAGCTCCGTGGCCGCTCCGGCCGTCAGGGCGATCCCGGCCGTTCGCGCTTCTTCCTCTCGCTCGAAGACGATCTGATGCGCATCTTCGGCTCCGAGCGCATGGACACCATGCTGAAGGCGCTCGGCCTGAAAGAAGACGAGGCCATCGTCCATCCCTGGATCAACAAGGCGCTGGAAAAAGCCCAAGCCAAGGTCGAGGCGCGCAACTTCGACATCCGCAAGAACCTGCTCAAATACGACAACGTGATGAACGATCAGCGCAAGGCCATCTTCGAGCAGCGCCGCGAGCTGATGTCTGACGCCGATCTCGGCGAGACCATCGCCGATATGCGCCGCCAAGTGGTCGACGATCTGGTCGACGCCAACGTGCCCGAGAAATCGTTCCCCGAGCAATGGAAGGCCGCGGAGTTACGCGAGCAGATGCAAGGCGTGTTCGATGTCGATCTGCCGATTGCCGATTGGGCCAAGGAAGAAGGCATCGACGAGGTCGTGCTGCATGAGCGCCTGATCAAGGCTGCCGACGAGAGGGCGGCGAAGAAGGCCGTCGATATCGGCCCGAACGTCATGCGCCAGATCGAGAAGGCGGTGCTGTTGCAGACCCTCGACCATCTCTGGCGCGAGCATCTGGTGACGCTGGAGCATCTCCGCCAGGTGATCGGCTTGCGCGGCTACGGCCAGCGCGATCCGCTCAACGAATATAAGAGCGAGGCCTTCACCCTGTTCGAGCACATGCTGTCGAAGCTGCGCGAGGCGGTGACCGGGCAATTGATGCATGTGCAGCTGGCGCCGCAAGGCGAAGCCCCGCCGCTCGACGCCGAGGAGCTTCCGCCGATGGAAGCGCATCATTTCGACCCGACCACGGGCGAGGATGAGTTCGCGCTGGAAACCGCCGACGCTGGCCCCGGTGGCAATGGCCGCGGCGCATCCAAACCTGCGCGCGCCGCGCGGGCAAAGGCCAAGGCCCCGGCTCTCGCCGAGCCGCCCCGCGCCAACCCTGCCGACCCTTCCAGTTGGGGCAAAGTGCAACGGAACGCGCTCTGCCCTTGCGGCTCCGGCAAGAAATACAAGCACTGCCACGGCGCGTTGGGTTAGCGCTCACTCGCCCGCGAGCTTCGGCGGGCACTTCACCTCGATCGGCTTCACCTCCGCGCCCGCGCTTCCCGCCTCGAACGCGTAAGTGCCATCGCACACGCTGACGACCGGCGGCAGCTGCGTCGTCTCGAACAGATCGGAGCCGGTCTTCAAATTCGCCCAGAAATCGGCAAAGCCATCTTGCTTCCGCGAAGCGAGATTGGCCTCCGTCATGCGGAACGGAAACACTTGCACGGCGAAGCGCGGCTGGCCTTTGTCGAGCGCCGCCGTCACCAGCCGCCACACCTCGTCGACGCCCGCATTGGTGATGGCGAAGCAGCCGATCGAGAGGCAGCCGCCATGCACCATGATCAGCGAGCCGGTGCGCTCATGCGCGCGGTCGAACGCGTTCGGATAGCCGAGATTGAACGAGCGGTGCCAGCGGCTGTTCGGATTGAGTTGCTCTTTGGCGACTGTGTAAAAACCCTCCGGCGATTGATTGTCGCCTTCGCGCAATTTCGGACCGAGCCGGCCGGAGAAGCGGCAGATCGGGTAGGTCGCGAATTTGACGTAACGCCCGTCCTTCTCCATCCAAAGCTCGAGCTCCGAATCGAGCTTGAAGATGCGCACCAGCACCGGATCGCCGAGCTTCACGCCCTTCTCGGCGAGCCTCGCATCGAGACGGTCGTAATCCGGCGTGCCGGGCAGCGTCAGCCCGAGCCGATTGATCAGGCTGTAGGCTTCGCGCGTGAGCATTGACGCGCGCGCGGTCGAGAATTGCTGGTCGCCGCGATAGAAATAGAACAGGCCCGCGCCAACGACGGCGAGCAGCAGGATCAGATTGAAGCCGAAGCGCAGCATGCTCACATCATGCCACAAACTTTGGCGATCCCATGTCGGCAATTCGGAGAGAGAAAGTGCGCTATTTCTTCGGCGCCGGTGACATTGGCAGCGTCGGCGTTGCCGGCCCAAGCGTGAAGGCCTGATAGATCGGCTTCGCCGGACCGAAGCTCAAGCCGAGCACGCTGCCGAGCGGCTTGGTCGGCGGAATCTCGGCCTTGGCCTGCTGCTGCTTGGTCTCTTTCGGCGCCGCGATCACCGGCAGGCGCTGATAGGAGGGGCACGCGCTATTCGGATCTGGTGTCGCCGAGAAGGAAGCGTTGATCACATAGTGATGATCGCAGACATCGACTTTCACCGGCAGATGCGTCACCTCGAAATAATCGTAGCCTTCTTTTATGTTCTGCCAGAAGCCGTACCACTCGTCGCCTTTATGCTGCGCCATGTTGGCGGCAGTCATGCGGAACGGATAGGCCTGGAGCTGAAACTCGGTTTGACCGGCGCCGAGCGACTCGCGCGCCAAGATGTAGATCTCCTCGACCACCGCGTCCGTCATGGCGAAACAGCCGGCCGATTTGCAATCGCCATGCACCATGATGTCGGCGCCGGTGCGGCCGAGCGAACGGTCATAGGAATTGGGGAATCCGACATTGAAGGCGAGATGATATTTGCTCTTCGGATTCATCTGGCCTTCGTTGACGAGATAGAATCCTTCAGGCGTCTGCCGGTCGCCTTGATTCTGCTTCGGTCCAAGTTTGCCGGACCAGTCGCAGATCGGATAGGTCTTGAAGTGATAGAAGCGGCCGTCGTCTTTCGCCTTCCAGACTTCGAGCTCCGACTCTGCCTTGAAGATGCGAACCAGGATGGGTGACTCTTCCGTCATCCCCTTCTCGGCCAGCAGCGCCTGTGTCTTGGCGGAGAGCGGCTTGAGGTAGGTTGGCGTAAATTGGCCGCACGCTGCCAGCGCGAAGACCGAAGCCGTCGCGGCAGCCGCAATCGCGGCCTTTAACCAACCTGTTCGATGCATACGCGAGTGCCCCTTAGCGCATCCCGGTCAAGATCGAGCTAATGAGGTTAAAGCGAAGTTAGCGGCGCCAAACGGCATCCGCTCAAGCTTCGGCAGTTCCCCCAATTGCTCCGGTAATATACCAAGTCCTGCCCGTCAATTGGACTCAAAAATTGGCGCTTTTTCAGGCAGGTAGCCTAGGCCCCCCGGCCCATAGCAAGGAATTTCTCGCGCCGCGCCTTGCGAATCTCCTGTGGAGAAAGTCCGTCGAACTCGGCCAAGGCCTTGGTAATGGTGTCCCCGGCGGCCTTTACCACCTCGGCACCGTCCCGATGCGCGCCCCCGACCGGCTCGGGGATGATCCCGTCGATTATGCCCAGTTTGAGCAAATCCTGGGCCGTGATTTTCATGTTGGTGGCCGCATCGACCGCCCTGGACGAATCGCGCCACAGGATCGAGGCGGCGGCTTCCGGCGAGGCGACCGTGTAGATGGCGTGTTGCAGCATGTAGATCCGGTTCGCGGTGGCGATGGCGACGGCGCCGCCAGAGCCTCCCTCCCCGATAATCACCGCCACGATGGGCACGCCGAGGCCCATGCAACAATCGGTCGACCTCGCGATCGCCTCGGCCTGGCCACGCTCCTCCGCGCCGATGCCGGGATAGGCGCCGGCGGTATCAATGAGGGTGACCACCGGCAGCCCGAAACGATCGGCGAGTTCCATCAGCCGCACCGCCTTGCGATAGCCTTCCGGCCTCGCCATGCCGAAATTGTGCTTGATGCGCCCTTCCGTGTCCGAGCCCTTCTCGTGGCCGATCACCAGCACGGCGCGGCCCCGCAAGCTGCCGATGCCGCCGACAATGGCCTGGTCCTCGCCGAAGGCCCGGTCGCCGGCGAGCGGGGTGAAATCATCGACCATGCCGTCGATGTAATGCCGGAAATGCGGGCGCTCGGGATGCCGGGCGACTTGCGTCTTCTGCCAAGGTGTCAGCTCGGCATAGGTCTCTTCCAACGCCTCTTTGGCCTTGGCCTCGAGCCGGCTCAGCTCATCTTCGATATGCACCGAGCGTTGCTCGGTCGAAAGCGCCTTGAGCTCGGCGACTTTGCTCTCAAGCTCGGCAATGGGTTTCTCGAAATCGAGATAGGTGCGCATCTCGTCCTTAAGGGCCCTGGAAGACCGTTATCGGCCATTTTCCGCGCAAAGTTGGCGGGAGGTTCAGTGTTAAGTGGCCTTAGGCGAAAAACCTGTCAACCGGTCATACCGCCGTAGCCCAAGCCAAAAACCCTAGCGCCGTTTGGTTAAATGTGCCTGTGCAAGCGGGTGGTGCTCCTCGACCAGGCGCCTCAAGCGCTCCTCGATCACGTGGGTATAGATCTGGGTCGTTGAGATATCGGCATGGCCGAGCAGCTGCTGCACGGTCCGCAAATCGGCGCCCCGCTCCAATAAATGGCTGGCGAAGGCGTGGCGGAGCACATGCGGCGACACCCGGTCGGGCGCAACCCCAGAGGCTATCGCGAGTACCTTCAATTCCTGGCCGAAGCGCTGACGGGTGAGCGGCTCGACCCCTCCCGGCGAGGGGAACAACCAGTGCGAGTGGGCCCTCCCCTCGTCGCTCTCGATCGCTTCAAGCTGCGCCGCGATGGCTTTCCGCGCCGGGTCGGTCAGCGGCACCAGCCGTTCGCGTCCGCCTTTGCCCTTGATGGTGATGACCCGATCGTCGCCGACCAGCGCATCGCGCGGCAGCGAGATCAGCTCGGAGACGCGCAAGCCGGTGGCGTAGAGCGTCTCGAGCAGCGCATAGAGCCTGAGCGCGCGGAGCTTGGCTCCGCCTTCTTTCGCGGAAGCGACTTGATCGGATGCTGTTTCGAGCAGCTTCTCGACGTCTGCCAGCGACAGGATCTTCGGCAGCGGCCGTCCCAATTTCGGGCTGTCGATCGCCGAGCACGGATCGTCGTCCCTGATGCCTTCGGCGAGCAGGAAACGGAAGAACTGGCGAATGGCCGAAAGCTTCCGCGCCCGCGATGTCGGCGCCAGACCCTTCTTGCTCAAGGCTGCGAGAAAGGCGCGGATCTGGTCGCTGGTCGCGGTCTTGGCGTTCGCTCCTCGCGCGGCGAGAAAGGCGAGGAACGCGGCGAGGTCGCGGGTATAGGCTTCGATGGTATGCGCGGCAGCCCCACGCTCGGCGATCAGCATGTCGAGAAACAGCGCGAGCTCGGAATCTGTCGCGCTCTTCTTGCCCATCCGTCAGCCCTTCTTCTTTGTCGGCATGCGTGGATAGAGCGCCTCGAAACCGACGCGACGCGCCTCGCCATCGAGACCGACGCGCTTCAGCGCGCGCACCGCATCGCCGAGCGCAAGGAGATTGGCGTCCGCCGGCCCCTTCGGTCCGAGCGCCGTGGCCACGAGCAACACGGTGCGACCCAAATCACCATGATCGGAAGCGTCTTTCAACTGGCTGAGAACCCCAGTCTCCGGCAGATAGCCGTCATTCGGCTGTGGCATCTTATTCGCCTCGTCCCATAGCGGAATCGGCACTTCGTAATCGAGCGCATCGAGCACGGCGAGGAGACGATGCAAGAACGGAGCCGGCAGTCCGCCAATTGCCGCGATCTCGACGCCCTCGGAGAGCGCGGTCTCGGCGCGAGGGTCGGATGGATCGGCCGCCGCCAGCACGAGCTTGCCAGAGCTTGAGCCTGATCGCCGCCAGCTTCGACCGAGGCCCATGCGGCTTGCGTATCCCCGGCGAGAATCGCCGCGCGCAAGGCTGTCTCGGCATATGCCCGAGGCTTGCGGGTCCGCCGCCAGATCGGCGCGCGCAGGCTGCAGCGCCACCCCGAGAGGAATCTCGATCCCGGCATCGCGTCCGCTCGCCAACAGCGCATCGATCGACTCCGCCTTGATCTTGGCCGTTGGCGCCGCTTCGAGCGAGGCGAAGAGTTTCGCGCGTAGCTCTGGCGGGGTGGCGGCCTTGGTGAGTTTCGGCGCCACGTCACGGTAGGCCTTGGCCAGGGTCGCGCCGTCGATCACGTTGAGCGAAGCGGCGCGCTCGGCTGCCGCAAGCCGTAAACTTGGCGGAGCGCTGTCGTCATGCGCGATGAGAAAAAGCAGCGCCGGCGATGCCTTCGCCGCGAGACTGGCCGGCAGCGATTTCGGATCGAGCTTGAGAAACAGATAGTCGAAGGTCTCGACGGAGTTGGGCAGAGCGATTGGCTTCGAAGACGTCTTGCCCAATTTTTCGATCACCGCGAATGGAACCGGCGCTTGCACCCCGCGATCCCTGGCAAGTTGTAACGCGAGATTGAGCGCCGGGCTGATCGCCTTTCGCCGCCGCGCAATAAGCAGGAACGAGAAAAGCCGCCCGCGTCGGCTTGGCGGTCGCGGGCACGCTTTGCGGCGGCGGATCGATGGCGATGGCGCAGGCCTCGTCGTCGCGCCCCGCTTCGAGCAGCGCCGTAGCGTAGAGCGCAGCAGCACCTGGTTCGCCCGCCTGCATGGCGCCGCCGAGCAACGCGATCTCCTGGTCGATGCGGCCCGCCTTCGACAGCGCGTTCAGCCTGATCGCAAGCTCGGTGCCGTTGCTGGCGCCTTGCGCCAAAGCTCGCGCGACCAGAGTTGCAAGCGCGGGCGACGGTGACGGCAGCGGCTACGCCGCTTAGCAGCTTTTCCAGCGCGGGCGCGTCGGTGCCGCTCCATAGATCCGAAGGCAGCGGACTCTCTTGCGCCGAGCTGCCTGTCCCCGCACTGGGCGACAACACTTGAGGGCGAGACGGCGCGGGCGGAGCCTCGCTTTCCGTGCCTGGAATGGCTGGAAGCTCTTGCCGCTCGACTTGTGCCGAAGCGCTCGGAACTATTGAGGCTGGGCGGGAGCGCTAGGAGCAGCAGGAGCGGCAGGCTCCGGAGCGCTTGGAGCGGGCGCGCTCGGAGCGGCGGGAACCGCGGCGGTCGGAGGAGCCGCAGGGACGGCATCCGTGCCGGGAGTGGCGGGAACCGCCGCCGTGGAGGGAGTAGCGGGGACGGCGGCCGTGGGCGGAGGCAGATCTCCTTCGCGCGCTTTGACGCCTCGCAAGGACTTGGAGATTTCCTTGGGCTCTGGCTGAAAATATTCGGCAAGCACATAGAGGCTTCCAGCGACGGTACCGCCAATCAGCGCTATAACCATAAGGAACCGAAACAGAGTCGGCATCGGAGCACTCGTTTTCCTCGACCGTCTATTCGTCGCGAACAGGGCCTTATTGTGGCTCAGACCTTGGCTGAGATAGACCCGGCGCTTGTCCCTTTTCCACATGATGAACGATTCGAAAGCCCGTTGTCAGCATCGGAAGTTTATGGATACCGTAGCCTATTGACGCGCCCAGGCGGCGCGCCTCCCCATCCCGTGACATGAATGAGTTTAGCACTGGCCGAGCGCAAGAAAGAAGACCGTGAGCAGCCTGTGCCTGCGATCCTCGCGGCTCTTGGGCCCAAAAGCGTTGTGCTGATTGGACTTATGGGGGCGGGCAAAACCGCGGTCGGCAAGCGGCTGGCCGCCAAACTGGACCTGCCTTTCGTCGACGCCGACAAGGAAATCGAGGAGGCGGCCGGGCAATCGATCGCGGAAATCTTCGCCGAGCATGGCGAGGCCTATTTCCGCCAAGGCGAGCGGAAAGTGATCGCACGACTGCTGGAAGCCGGCCCGCAAGTGCTGGCAACCGGCGGCGGTGCCTATATGACCGTGGAGACCAGGACCATTATCAAGGAGCGCGGCATTTCCATCTGGCTTCGCGCCGAGCTGCCCGTGCTTTTGCACCGGGTCCGGCGGCGCAACCATCGTCCCTTGCTCATTGGCCGCGACAATGAACAAGTGATGCGGAATTTGATGGCGGAGCGTTATCCGATCTATGCCGAGGCCGATATCACCGTGGAGAGCCGCGACGTGCCCCATGAAGTGATCGTCAAAGAAGTCACCGATGCGCTGGCCGTCCAACTCGGCTGCCAGACGGCAAGGACAAGTTCGCCGAGGAGCGACAGAGTTACATGATGCGCGACCGCGCGGGTTCCAAGGCGTCTAGCCCGGACGAGACCATCATCGACGTTTCGCTGAAAGAGCGAAGCTACCAGATCGTCGTCGGCCAGCATCTGATCGGCTCGGCTGGGCCGAAGATCGCGGCCGCCGTGCCCGGCGCGCGTTGCGTTGTGGTGAGCGATGCCAATGTCGCCGGACTCTATCTTGAGCCGCTCGCCGACAGCCTTGAACGCGAGAAGATCTATATCGGACAGGCCATCGTTGCGCCGGGAGAAACGAGCAAGAGCTTTGCCGTGCTCGCCGGTCTTTCCGAGCGCTTGCTCGAAATTGGCGTCGAGCGCGGCGATTGCGTCATCGCTCTCGGCGGTGGCGTCGTCGGCGATCTCGCGGGCTTCGCCGCAAGCGTACTTCGCCGTGGCGTCCGCTTCGTGCAGATTCCAACGACGCTGCTGGCGCAAGTGGATTCCTCGATCGGCGGCAAGACCGGCATCGACACCAAGCAAGGCAAGAACCTGATCGGGGCCTTTCATCAGCCGAGCCTCGTGCTTGCGGATACCTCGGTGTTGAGCACGCTGCCGGCGCGCGAGTTCCGTTCTGGCTACGCCGAGATCGCGAAATACGGGCTGCTTGGCGACGCGGCCTTCTTCACCTGGCTGGAAACCCATTGGCAGGCCGTTTTCGCCGGCGATCGGGACGACAGGCTGAAGGCCATCGCCACCAGCATGCACGCCAAGGCCAAGATCGTCGAGGAAGACGAGTTCGAGGTCACCGGCACCCGCGCCCTGCTCAATCTCGGCCACACGTTCGGCCACGCGCTCGAAGCCTTCGCCGGTTACTCGGAACGCCTGCTTCACGGCGAGTCCATCGCCATCGGCATGCGGCTCGCCTTCGATTTCTCGGTCGAGCAGGGACTATGCCCGAAAGAAGATGCGGCTCGTGTCGGCCAGCACCTGACTGCTGTCGGGCTGCCAACCAAGATCAGCGCAGATTCACGGCGCCAAGCCGACACCCGATGAGATGCTTGCGCTCATGGCGCAGGACAAGAAGGTGAAGGGCGGCAAGCTCGCGCTGGTGCTGGTCCGCCGCATCGGCGAGGCGTTCTTGGAGCGCAACGTGAAGATGGATGCTCTCACCAAATTCTTGGGCCGGGAGTGCGCTAAGAAATGACGCTCGGTCTCGGCCTGACCCTCGGCGCGATCCTGGGCCTGCTCATCGCGTCTGCGTTTTTCTCCGGCTCCGAGACGGCGCTGACGGCGGCCTCCCGCGCCAAAATGCACGCGCTGGAGCAGGACGGCAACAAGCGCGCCCGCACCGTGAACTATCTGCTGCAAATTCGCGAACGCTTCATCGGCGCCATCCTGCTCGGCAACAGCCTCGCCAATATCGCGGCCTCTGCCTTGGCGACCAGCCTGTTCCTCACTTTGTTCGGCGAGAGGGGGGTGGTTTACGCCACCGTGGTCATGACGGTCCTCGTCGTGCTGTTCGCCGAGGTGCTGCCCAAGACCTACGCCATCATCAATGCGGACCGCATGGCGCTTTTCGTTGCCCCGGCGGTGCGCTTCATCGTCGCCTTGCTCGCGCCCGTGACCGCGACGATGCAATGGATCGTTCGCCACACTTTAAGGCTGTTCGGCGCCAATGTCGGTGACGACATGGAGGTGCTGTCCGCGCATGAAGAGATCCGCGGCGCCATCGACCTTCACCACAAGGAGGGCGGCGTGCGGAAACTCGACCGCGACATGCTTGGTGGCGTGCTCGATCTCCGCGACCTCACCGTCTCCGACATCATGGTGCACCGGACCAATATGGACGCCATCGACGCCGATCTGCCGCCGGAGCAGATCGTCGATGCCGCGCTGAAAAGCTCGCATACCCGCCTGCCGCTATGGCGCGGCGAGCGCGAGGAGATCATCGGCGTGCTGCACGCCAAAACTCTACTTCGGGCGCTCCGCGAAGCCAGGGGAAACCTGAGCAAGATCGACGTGATGTCGCTCGCGACCGAGCCATGGTTCGTGCCCGATACCACGACGCTGAAGGATCAGCTGGCGGCGTTCCGGAAGCGGAAGGCGCATTTCGCCGTCGTCGTCGACGAATATGGAGAGGTGATGGGCCTCGTCACCCTCGAGGACATCATCGAGGAGATCGTCGGCGAGATCAGCGACGAGACCGATATCGGGGGCGTGCTCGCCAGACCGCAGGCCGACGGCTCGCTGCTGGTCGACGGCTCGGCGCCGATCCGCGACGTGAACCGGTTGATGGAATGGAACATCCCCGACGAGGAGGCGACCACCATCGCCGGCCTCGTCATCCACGAAGCCCAGACCATCCCCAATCCGGGCCAGGCCTTCACCTTTCACGGCTTCCGTTTTGAGGTGTTGCGCCGGCAGAAGAACCGCATCACCGCGCTGAAGGTGACGAAGCTGGAGACTGGCGGCGGTGAGAAGGGCGAGCAAGCGGCCGCGTCCTAGCGCAACTCACTCCCCCGGCGCCAGCGCTTGAATCGCGAGCGCATGCAGTTTGCCTTGCAGTAGATCGGCGAGCGCCGCGTTGACCATGCGGTGACGCTCGACGCGCGACTTACCGGCGAAGGCGGGCGCAACGACGCTTCACGCTGAAATGACTCTCGCCCGTCCCCGGCGTGCTCGCATGGCCTGCATGCTTGCTGGAGTCGTTCACGACATCGAGCGAGACAGGTGCGAAGGCTGCGACGAGTTTCTCGCGAATGGTATGCTCGACATTCATCTAGCTTGCTCCGTCATGGCCGGGCTTGTCCCGGCCATCCACGAATTTCGCACTGCCGCATCGTGAAGTCGTTGGTGGCCGGGACAAGCCCGGTCATGACGAGGACTATGTCTGATCTTCACAGTCCAGTCGCCTCCCCAGGATACTCTTATTCGCCGCGTCTCGCCATGCTTGTTCGGCATCGCAACGCTTCCCATAATGTCCCTGATGAAGCTCGACTCGAAATTCTTCGACCGCCTCCGCGTCAAGCCGGACCAGAACCGGATGCTCCGCGACACTTGCCCCGCTTGCGAGTGGCAGGGCTGCCGCGAGCCCGGACTCTACCCCGCGCCAAAGGGTCGCAACCGCGAGGGCCAGTATCACCGCTTCTGCCTCGATCACGTCCGCCAGTACAACAAGACCTACAATTATTTTTCCGGCCTGCCCGACGAGGCCGTGATCAAGCACCAGAAGGACGACACTATCGGCCACCGCCCGACCTGGTCGATGGGCGCCAATCCCTCGGCGAGCCGGCGCGGCATGAGGACCGCGAGGCGCACGACAGCGTTTGCGCACAGCTTCGGTACCAACGACCCTTTCAGCCTCTTCGCCGAGGAAGCCGCGGCGAAGGCCGCCGCGAAGCCCGAGCGCACCATCCACCGCACCGAGCGGAAATGCTTGCGCATGCTCAGCCTCGAGGACCATGCCACCAAGGCCGAGATCAAAACGCGCTTCAAGGAGCTGGTTAAGCTCCACCACCCGGACCATAATGGCGGGGATCGGCGCTCCGAGGACAAGTTGCGCGAGGTGATCCAAGCCTATAATTATCTGAGGCAGGCTGGACTTGCTTGATTTCGCCTCGCTTGACCCTAGCTTAAGGGCTTTGGCTTAAGATCGAGCCCCAATAACCGCGACAGACAACACCAAGACACACAGGCCTATCTCATGACGCTTCATGCTGCTTCGAACGCCGCCGGAATGCCCGATATGGCGGTGTCCGTGCGCCAAGTTTTCGGCATCGATACCGATCTCGAAGTGCCCGCTTATTCGCAACCCGACCTGCACGTGCCGGATGTCGATCCCGATTACCTCTTCAACAAAGACGTGACGCTCGCCATCCTCGCCGGCTTCAAGCACAACCGCCGCGTGATGATCCAGGGCTATCACGGCACCGGCAAGTCGACCCATATCGAGCAGGTTGCCGCGCGGCTGAATTGGCCATGCATGCGCATCAATCTCGACAGCCATGTGAGCCGCATCGATCTGGTCGGCAAGGACGCCATCGTCATCAAGGACGGCATGCAGGTGACCGAGTTCCGCGAGGGCATTCTGCCTTATGCGCTCCAGACCAACACCGCGCTCTGCTTCGACGAGTACGACGCTGGCCGCCCCGACGTGATGTTCGTGATTCAGCGCGTGCTCGAAGTCTCCGGCAAGCTGACGCTGCTCGATCAGTCGAAGGTGATCCGGCCGCATCCGGCGTTTCGCTTGTTCTCCACCACCAACACCATCGGCCTCGGCGACACATCCGGTCTTTATCACGGCACCCAGCAGATCAATCAGGGTCAGATGGACCGCTGGTCGATCGTGGCCACGCTGAATTATCTGCCGCATGACGACGAGGTGAATATCGTGCTGGCCAAGGCCAAAGCCTGGAACACCGAGTCCGGCCGGAAAGTCGTGGGCAACATGGTCCGCGTCGCCGAGCTGACAAGGAACGCCTTTATGAATGGCGACCTCTCCACCGTGATGAGCCCGCGGACCGTGATCACCTGGGCCGAGAACGCCGAGATCTTCGGCGATATCGGCACGGCGTTTGCGTTGTCCTTCCTCAACAAATGCGACGAGCTGGAGCGCGGCCTGATCGCCGAGTTTTATCAGCGCTGTTTCGGCGAGGACCTGCCGCAATCGACCGCCAATGTGGCGTTGAGTTAAATGGCGCTGAGCAAACGGAAAGACGCACCCCTCGATCCGTTCAAGCGCGCCGTCACGCTCGCGACCCGCGCCATCGCCGCCGACAACGAAGTCGAGGTCGTGTTCTCGAACGAACCTCCCGGACTGTCCGGCAAGCTGGCGCGGCTGCCTGAGCCGTCGCGCGTCCCCACCCAATCCGAGCTCGCGGTCATCCGCGGCCATGCCGATGCGGCTGCGCTTTCCGTCGCCTGCCACGACCCCAAACTTCATGCGCGCCTCGCGCCTGGAAACGGCGAGGCCCGCGCCGTGTTCGAAGCCATCGAGCAGGCCCGCGTCGAGGCCATCGGCGCGCGGCGCATGATGGGCGTGGCCGCCAATCTCAACGCGCGCATGGAGAACCGCTACGAGCGGAGCCGTTTCAGCCAATCGACCGAGCGCACCGAGGCGCCGCTTCCCGATGCGCTGGCGCTTCTGGTGCGCGAGCGCCTGACCGGAGCGCCGGCGCCGGCAAAGGCGCGCGCCATCGTCAATGTGTGGCGTCCCTGGATCGAGGAACGGGCACGGCCCCTGCTGGATCGCATGCCCGAGCTGATGGCCGACCAGGCAAGCTTCGGCAGGCTCGCCCGCGATCTCTTGGCCGCGCTCAATCTCGCCGACCAGCTCGATACCTCCTCAGAGGAAAACTCCGAAGGCAGGGAAGGCGAGCCCGACGAGAGCATGTCCGCCGAGGATGAGGACGCCGATGGGCGTCAGCAATCGCAAGCCGCAGCCGATCAAGAGCGCGCGGAGGAGTTGGAGAACGACACCGCCGCCGACGACAATGAAAATACCGGGTCGGATCAGCTCGATCGCGATGGCGACAATTACGAGGCGCCGCAGCGCCCCGAGGCCCGGCGCCCCAATGTTTCGGTGCTCGATGACCCGGAGGCCTTCGGCTACACTGTCTACACCCGCGCCTACGATGAGATCGTCAACGCCGAGGAGCTCTGTGCGATTGACGAGCTCGACCGCTTGCGCGCCTTTCTCGACAAACAATTGCAGACCTTGCATGGCGCCGTGGCTCGCCTCGCCAATCGGCTGCAACGCCGCCTGCTCGCGCAGCAAAATCGCGGCTGGGATTTCGATCTCGAGGAAGGCATGATCGATGCGGCGAGGCTCGCCCGCATCGTCGTCGACCCGATGCATCCCTTGACCTTCAAACAGGAGCGCGAGACCCAGTTCCGCGACACCGTGGTCACGCTCCTCATCGATAACTCCGGCTCTATGCGCGGACGTCCGATCATGGTCGCGGCCTGCTGCGCCGATCTGTTGGCGCGCACGCTGGAACGCTGCGGCGTCAAAGTCGAGATCCTGGGCTTCACCACGCGCGCCTGGAAAGGCGGCCATGCCCGCGAGCAATGGTTGAACTCCGGCAAGCCGGCCATTCCCGGCCGCCTCAACGACCTTCGTCACATCATCTACAAGGCTGCGGACGCGCCCTGGCGGCGCTCTCGGCGCAATCTCGGGCTGATGATGCGCGAAGGGCTTCTGAAAGAGAATATCGACGGCGAGGCGCTGGCCTGGGCGCATAACCGCTTGCTCGCGCGGCCTGAACAGCGCCGCATCCTGATGATGATCTCCGACGGCGCGCCGGTCGACGATTCCACGCTCTCGGTCAATTCCGGCGCTTATCTCGAGCGGCATTTGCGCAATGTCATCGCCGAGATCGAAACGCGCTCTCCGGTCGAGCTCGTCGCCATCGGCATCGGCCACGACGTCACCCGCTATTACCGCCGCGCCGTCACCGTCACCGACGCCGAGGAACTTGCCGGCGTCATGACCGACAAGCTCGCCGAGCTGTTTGACGAGGACGTCGCTTGGCGTGAGCGCAATCGCGCGGGTCCAGCTTCCACGCGCACGCGCCGCCGCAAACTCCACTAACGGACCCCAGATCTTGCACCGCTCCTTGCGCCTCATCGCCGTCGGGTTGGTCGCCGCCGTGTCTGTGGTATTGCCGGCACTCGCCGACAAGCCGATCGAGCGTGCTGCCCAAGGCCGAACAGATCACCGTCTCGTCGCTGCCGGTGGATTTCGATCGCGAAAATCCCGAGCGCAAGACTTTCGACAAGCTGATCTTCCGCGGCGGCCTCAGCCTGTTTGCCAGCAGCGACCATTTCGGCGGCTACTCGGCGCTCGCCCTCGACGCCTCCGGCAAGACATTGCTGGCGATCTCCGATGCCGGCAGTTGGCTCCGCGCCAATCTCGACTATGACGGCCGCGTGCTGAAAGGCTTGAGCGACGCCACCATTGGACCGATCCTCGGGCCCGACGGCAAGCCGATCCGCGACGACAAGCTCCGGGACTCCGAGGGCCTGACTTTGATCGAGGGCAACCCGGCCGCCGGCGTCGCTTACGTCTCCTTCGAGCGCAACCACCGCATCCTTCGCTATCCCTTCGCTTCGGACAATTTCGGACCGCCCAATGGCCAACTGGCTCTGCCCGCCGAAGCCAAACGTCTCGACGCCAATCGCGGCGTGGAAGCGCTCGCTCTCATTCGCGGCGGCAAGCTCAAAGGCACCATCGCAGCATTCCCTGAGCGGCTCACGACCAAGAATGGCAATCTGCAAGCCTGGTTGCTCGGCGGCCCCTCGCCCGGGTCCTTCGCCATCAAGAACATCGGCGGCTTCGACCTGACCGATGTCGCCGGGCTTCCCGACGGCGGCCTCATCCTCCTGGAGCGCCGTTTCCGCTACAGCGAAGGCGTGCAAATGCGCATTCGCCGGATCCGCGCCGAGGAGCTGAAACCTGGCGCCACCATTCTCGGCGAGACGCTGCTAGAGGCGACCGACCGCTATAATATCGATAATATGGAGGGCATCGCCGCCCACCGCGGGGCTTCCGGCGAAACCGTCATCACATTGATCTCGGACGACAATTTCAGTGCCTTACAGCGCACCCTCCTCCTCCAATTCGCCCTGCCCGGCGAGTAACCAAAACGGCACGCGCAAAAATCGAATCGACTTGTAGC
The DNA here is from genome assembly GCA_963764005.1 of uncultured Alphaproteobacteria bacterium. GTDB lineage: Bacteria > Pseudomonadota > Alphaproteobacteria > Rhizobiales > Methyloligellaceae > Methyloceanibacter. The sequence continues at coordinate 215,784 of CAVXQX010000006.1, forward strand.
GATGCAACTAACGGTCCGCTGAAACAAAACTGTCACCAATGGTGGTGGTTTTTCTATGGGGCCGGGAGTTAGCCGGTCCAGCCATGTGCTGCGCGTCATCGAGACTGGGCAAATCGATGGAATATCCCGACAACGTTATCCCGCATCCGAATGCGGCAGAATCGCGCCCATCGCCGGTGACAAACTGTTCGCGCCGGATCGCACGCTGAGCGACCATGGTCAGCATTCGCTCGCCCAAGCCTTCGAGTCCATCGCCATCATCAGCGCGACGGACCCTCGCGGCCGGATCACCTACGCCAACGAACGTTTCACCAAGATCAGCGGTTACAGCTCGGCCGAGTTGATTGGGCAATCGCATAGCATCATCAACTCAGGCCACCATCCCTCCTCCTTCTTCAAGGAAATGTGGCGGACGATCGCCTCCGGAGAGACTTGGCAGGGAGAGATCAAGAACCGGGCGAAGGATGGATCATTCTACTGGGTGAATACCGTCATCGTTCCTTCCAGGAACATGCAAGGCGTGATCGACGGCTATGTGTCGGTCAGAATCGACATCACCAAGGAGAAGCTCGCCGAAGAAGGGTTCCTCAGTAATGGAGAACCGCGCTCGATCACATGGCTCGCGGCTTCTCCACGTTTGGCGCCGACGCGCGGCTGATCACCTGCAATCGGCTCTATCGCCAGATTTACGATCTCCCCGAAACGCTGACGCTGCCCGGCACTCCCCTCGCCGAAATCGTCAGCTTTCATATGAAACGGGAGACAGGCTGCGAGAACTGGGACAATTTCGAGCAGGTGCAAACTTGGATCGACGATCATTTGGCGCGCCTGTCGCGCGGCGAATCCATTGCGGAGATTCAGCATCTCAGATCCGGACGCACAGTGCTTGTTACCGCACAGCCCCTCCCCAATGGCGGTTGGGTCGATGTGCAGGAGGACATCACCGAGAAGCAACGCTTGGAGGCCAAGATCGCGCATATGGCGCATCATGACTCGCTGACCGATCTGCCTAATCGCAGCCTGCTTGACGAACGCCTCGCGGTTGAGCTGGCCCGCACTCGTCGCGGCGAACGCCTGGCGCTGCATATTCTTGACCTCGACAACTTCAAGACGGTCAACGATACGCTTGGTCATCCGGTCGGAGACGCGCTCCTGAGAGCGGTCGCCATGCGCTTGCGCAGCATCGCGAGAGACCGCGATATGGTGGCGAGGCTTGGCGGTGACGAGTTCGCCATCGTTCAGGTCGGTATTGAAACCGAAGACGACGCCACCGGTCTGGCGCGCCGGCTGGTGGACGCCATGGCCGAGCCATTCAATATCGGAGATCAGCAAGTCTTCGTCGGCATCAGCATCGGCATCGCGCTGGCGCCCAAGGACGGAGACGTTGCGGAGAAGCTGATGCGGAACGCGGATCTCGCGCTCTATTCCGCCAAGGCTAAGGGCCGCAGAACCTACCTTCTGTTCGAGCACGAACTCAACGAGCGCGCACAAGATCGCCGACGTCTAACCGCCGATTTGCATAAGGCATTGGCCAATAATGAGATCGAACTGCACTACCAGCCGATTATCGATCTCAAACTCTACCAGATGACCGGCGTGGAGGCGCTAATGCGCTGGCGTCATCCGGAGCGTGGCTTGATTCCTCCAAGTGAGTTCATCCCGATTGCCGAAGAGACCGGACTGATCATCTCGCTTGGAGAATGGGCGCTTCGGGAGGCCTGCCAACGCGTCGCCAATTGGCCTGACCGGATCAAGCTCGCGCTCAACCTTTCCCCGGTGCAGCTCAAGCGCCCAGGATTGATGCAGGCCATCTTCGGCGCGCTGGCCGCTTCTGGCTTGCCTGCCGATCGTCTCGAGCTCGAGGTGACGGAGACCGTCCTGCTCGAGGAGACCGCCACCAACCTCGCAACGCTGCATCAGCTCCGGGAAGCGGGCGTTAGAATCGTTATGGACGACTTTGGCACTGGCTATTCGAGCTTGAACTATCTCAGCAACTTTCCCTTCGACAAAATCAAGATCGATCACGCCTTCATCAAGAAGATCGCCACCAATCATGTTTCTCTCAAGATCGTTCGGGCCATCGTCAATCTCGCCCGCAGCTTAGGCATCGGGACGACGGCGGAGGGCGTCGAGACCAAAGAGCAGCTCGACGCAGTGCGCTTCGAGGGCTGCGACGAGATTCAAGGCTTTCTCATCAGCCGGCCGCAATTGCCCGAGGAGATTGAGCGCATCTACCTCTCCAACTCCGGTCTCAATCGCAAATTACTCCCGGACGACTGTTTGCGAACACGCGCATCCCGCCGCGCGGGCTAGTTGATCACCACAGATTGCCGGCCTCGAAACCGCTAGTCAGCTTGGCTCTCGCGGCATTAGCTTTCAGTCATGCGCCTTCTGCCATTTGTTGCCGCCGGTCTTGCTCTCTTGCATGGAGCCGTGCCTAGCCTTGCGGCATCTTGCCAACTCTCCGAGCCTGAGCGAGCCACGGTCGGATCAGTCAAAGATGCCGAAACCCTGGAACTCACCGACGGAACGATCGTCAGATTGATCGGCGCCAAGACCCCGCAAACTCCGCTCGGATGGCATGGCTCCACGCCATGGCCGTTGGTCACGGAGGCGAGCGAGATGACGAATCGGCTGGCCTCGGGCGCGGAGGTTGAGCTTCGCTTCGGCGGCAATCGAACCGACCGGCACGGCTACAAGCTCGCGCAAGTCTATGTCTTGAGGGACGGCACGCAGCAATGGCTGCAACAGGAGCTCGTGAAGGCTGGTCTCGCTCGCGTCTACTCCTTCTCCGACAATCGCGCTTGTGTCGATGCTTTGCTGGCGGAGGAAGCCGAGGCCAGAGGCGCCAAACGCGGCATCTGGAATTCCTGGGCCTATCGCGTGTTAGATGCGACCGACACCGACAAACTTAGCCGTCTGTCGCATAGCTATCAGCTGGTCGAAGGCGTCGTAGCCGAAACTGGCGAAACGGCTGGACGCCTCTATCTCAATTTCACCAAGGACTGGCGAACCGACTTCACCATTGCGATCGAGTCTAAAGGACGTGCCCGCGTTCACCGCCGCAGGCATGGATCTGAAATCGCTGAAAGGCAAACGCGTCCGCGTCCGCGGCTGGGTGGAATGGCGGAACGGGCCCATGATCGCGGCCGATCACCCCGAGCAACTCGAACTCTTGCCGGAAGACAAAAATAAAGCCGGCCCGGCTGAGGACGCTTCCCCAAGCACAGGCCGGCTCAACCACTGAAGCAGATTAGGCCGCGCGGCCGCGCGCCTCTGTATCGGCTGCGATCTTGGCGTGGCGGGCGCTCTTGGCCAGCACGTCGTCGACCTTGGCGATAGCGCTCGCCTCGTCGATCCGGTCCACGGCCGCGATTTCACGAGCCATGCGGTCCAGCGCAGCCTCATAGAGCTGCCGCTCTGAATAGGACTGCTCCGGCTGTGCCTCCGACCGGTAGAGGTCACGAACCACCTCGGCGATGGCCACCAGGTCGCCCGAGTTGATCTTCGCCTCATATTCCTGGGCGCGGCGCGACCACATGGTGCGCTTGATCCGAGCCTTGCCCTTGAGCGTGGCCAGAGCGCGCTTGACCGTCTTATCCTCAGACAGCTTGCGCATGCCAACACTCGCAAGCTTGCCCGTAGGAACCCGAAGCGTCATCTTGTCCTTTTCGAAGTTGATGACGAAGAGTTCAAGTGCAGCACCCGCGATCTGCTGTTCTTCGATGGACACGATACGACCGACACCATGAGAGGGATAAACGATATACTCGCCGGTGCGAAATCCGTGTCTCTGCTGGGGCTTCTTTTTATCTGGCATTACTGTCGTCTCACTTCTCTAAGTGTTTGCCCGGCCATAACGGCCGTCCGCGTATTGCCGCTCGCACGCAAAAATTGAGCTCGATCAGGTGACACCCGATCGCGTGACTTCCCCCAAGTCGGAAAAAAAGAGCGCCCGAACAAAGGACGCATCTTGCTTGCTCTTGCCGCGGCGGTTTCCGCCATTCCGACAACAGGATAACACAATTTTATCAAAACCGCCAGCTAGGGCGCGATGCAACAATGGGGTTTCCGCGACGCAATATGCGGCATTTTGACCACAAGGTTAACGGTCCTAGTCGCCCTCGCCCGGATTCGGCGTGAAATATTTGGAGAATTTGTCCGGTTCTTTGGTGAACGCGTCAGCGTCGGGAGGCGCCGGCTTCTTGGTCGTGATATTCGGCCAGCTCTCGGAATACTGCCGATTGACCTCCAACCAACGCTCAAGGTTAGGCTCGGTGTCCGGCTTGATGGCATCGACCGGGCATTCCGGCTCACAAACCCCGCAATCGATGCATTCGTCGGGGTGAATGACCAGCATGTTCTCGCCCTCGTAGAAGCAGTCTACCGGGCAGACCTCCACGCAGTCGGTATATTTGCATTTGATACAAACTTCCGTGACGACGTAAGTCATCGATCCCACATGACTTTGCCGGGCCAGCCCACCGGCAATCCGACCCTTCTAGAATCCTTCGAAACTGGCCGAAGAGGGCCCTGCCTATCGCAAAGCTCGGCTTTGCACAAGGACAGGCATCCTCGCCGATTGCCGCATCGCGCAAGCGACCGAAACTAGGCAGCGACAGCGGCCACCATCGGTTGAATTGCCAAAGCAATCCTAAGCCGCCGTCAATCAATCTATGGCAATCGGGCAGTGGTGGCGCCCAGAAGAGAGGCGTTCACGGGAGTGAGACCCGGAGACATGCCACACCGCTTTGAATTGAAGAAGAGGTGGGGAGCCGGCATGCATTACTTGCCGATCCTTGCGGTTGCCTGCCTCGGTCTGGTTTCCGCCGCCTTCGCCTGGGTCACCGTCTCTGCCTGGGAAGAGCGTCTGTACCGAGCAAGACTTCAACAATGTCGCGGGCGATTACGCCTCGTTGCTGCAGAACGGCGTCAACGAATATCTCGACAAGATGCGCGCCATGCGCGCCTTCTACGATTCTTCGCACGACGTCGACCCTGACGAGTTCACCCGATTTAGCGACCAGATCCTTGCCGGGTACGGCGATGCGATGCGGCTACTTTGGTGTCCGCGCGTGACCCGCGACGAGCGCGCCGCGTTCGAGCGCAAACAGCGCGACAGCTGGCCTTGGCGATTTTTCCATCAGGACCTGGTCTGCAAGCGGCCCCATGCCGCCTGAGCCACAACGCGACGAGTATTTTCCGATCCTCTACTCGACGGCGCCAAAAACAAAAGGGCGACCTTCGGCACCGACCTCAATTCCGAACCGGCTCGAAGCGAGGCCATCGCGCGCGCGCGCGATGGCAATACCATGGCCACCGCTCAGAATATCTGGCTCCGCAATCCCATCGACGGGAGCCGTTCGGGATTCTTGGCCTTTCTCCCCGTTTACAACCAGGGCGTACCGAATGACACTGTCGAACAACGGCGCCGCAACACACGCGGCATGGTCGTCGGCGTCTTCCAGATTGACGCCGTGTTCAACGCTGTGCTCGACCAAAAAGATCGCTGCCTCACAATGTCGACCTCTATCTCTACGCAAATGCCGGCACGCCGCCAATCTATGTCCGCGAGGTCCACGATGCAGGTGGAACAAGCGGACTGACCGCCCAGCCCGGCGACTTTGAAACGCCCCTTGGACCACAGCGATAAAGGTAGGCGAATGTCACCTGGACGCTTGCCGTGGTGCCGGTTCAACAGGGAATTATCGGCTTCTATCGCGCATGGATTGCGGCGCTCGGCGTCGTCCTGTTGTTCGGCGCCTTGCTCGCTTATCTGTGGGCGTCGCTCCGCTACGCGCGGCGACTTGAAAAGGCGAACGATCGCATCATGCAGCTCGCGGACACCGACCTGCTCACCAGCCTTGCCAACCGGCGCGCCTTCATCAAACAATTGACGCTGGCACACGCCAACGCCCGGCGCGGCGCAAGCCCGTTTGCGGTGCTTTATCTCGATATCGACGACTTCAAGGATGTAAACGATACGCTCGGTCACCCTATGGGCGATCTCCTCATCAAGGGCGTGGTGGATCGTCTGAAGCTCGCCGTGCGCCAATCCGATTTCGTCTCGCGTTTCGGTGGCGACGAATTTGCCATCCTGCAATCCAATGTGATCGACACTAGCGCTGCCGGCGCGTTGGCAACCAAGATCGGCAAGGTCCTCGCCGCGCCGTTTATGATCGACGGCCACGAGATCAATATCACCTCGAGCATCGGCATCTCGGTCTATGCGCCGGACCACGAAGGACCGGACACCATGATGGTGCAGGCCGACCTCGCGCTCTATCGCGCCAAGGCTGATGGCCGCAATCGCTTCTGCTTCCACACCCCCGATCTCGACCAACAGGTGCGCGAACGCGTGCAAGTCACCGAAGAGCTGCGTGCCGCGATCGAGAACGACGAGATCGAGCTTCACTACCAGCCCCAAGTCGAGATCGCCACCGGCCGCATTATCGGAGCCGAAGCACTGGTGCGCTGGAATCACAAGAGCCGCGGCTTGATAGCGCCGGGCCAGTTCATCGCCATCGCCGAGCGAACCGGCGTGATCGTGCCCCTCGGCCAGTGGATTTTGAACGATGCCAGCCGTCAGCTCAAACAATGGCAGGCCGAGAATATTGCCCCGCAGGTATTGGCGGTGAACGTTTCGGGGGTTCAGCTCAGGGGCACGTCCGAGTTTGGCCGCGACGTCGAGGAGACATTAAAGCGCTGGGACCTCCACCCCGGCCACATCGAGCTTGAGCTCACCGAGTCCGTGCTGATGGACGCGACGCAGCGGCACAGCGAAGCGCTCTATGCGCTCCGGCACATGGGCATCAAGATCGCGATCGACGATTTCGGCACCGGCTATTCGTCGCTGAAATATCTGACCATCTATCCCGTTTCGCGCCTGAAACTTGCGCAGGAATTCGTATTCCGCGTGGCGGTTGATTATCGCAAGGCCGCTGTGGTTCGCGCCGCCATTCGTCTGGGCAACGAGCTCGGCATCGAGGTCATCGCCGAGGGCGTGGAGACCGAGGCCCAAATGCGATTCCTCATGGCCGCCGGTTGCCGTCAGGCCCAAGGCTTCTATTTCAGCCGGCCGGTGCCGGCGGCAGCGATGACCGAGATGTTGCGCCGGGGCACGACCAAAATCGACGAGCCGTGTCATGTCGAAGAGCAAATCCACCGCGGCTTAGCGCATGCCGGGAGCGTCAGTCACCCTGAGAGATGAAGGCGTCGATCCGGCGCCGATCGCGTTTGGTTGGACGCGCACCACCACTGACAGGTTTTCCGTCTTGCGGCGGAGGCGGCGGAGTTAGATCCTCGTACAACGTCCGCGCCACACTTGCCGATACCCGGCGCTCGACCGCGCCGAGCACGCGCACCACCACGACCCGCCCCAGACTTGCGGTGATGACGTCGCCCTTCGCCACCGGTCGCGCCGCCTTCAGAGCCCGCGCACCGTTGACACGGACTTTGCCCGCTTCAATCAGCTTCGCGGACAAGGTGCGGGTCTTCACCAGCCGCGCGCACCACAGCCATTTGTCGAGCCGCTGTGCTTCCACCGATCACCCCCGCTCAGGACGGCGCACAAGGCTCCGCTTCAGGTCGGCAAGCGCGGCAAACGGCGAATGCTCGGTCGAGACCGGGCGCTGCCGTGGCGCAGGCGGCCGCGAGGGTTGCTTCCGCTTGTCCCGCGGGCCTTTACCTGCCGCCGGCTTGCCATGATGGCGGACGGGATGTTCGCTGCGGTCTTTCCGCCGGCTCGGACGCCAAATCTCTTCGAAGCTCTCTGGCGCAGGTGCAGCCTCGGCTTGAGACAGCGGCGCTGTCTGCCGGAACCTTGCGCCGCTCGCGCTTGAAGCCGAAGGATTTGAGTATCGAGGCGAAATCCTCGCCCGAGCAGCCGACCACCGACATCAGATCCGGCACCACGCGGAAGCCGCCATCTCCCGTCGCACCCGACGGCACCTGCTGCTCGCCGCCCTGCACGATAGGCCACCCGCACGCGGATAAGATCGGCAAGCCGCTCCAGCATGTCGATGCGCACCGCCCGCGCGCCGGCGAGATGAAATCCCGCCACGCGCCAATAGGCCTCGGGCACAAGCCGATCGGCTTCGACCGAGGTGAGGCCCTGTTGCGGCCGCGGCGGCAGCGCATCGAGCGCGATGCCGTGATCTCGCCCCGAATGCAGCGCCCACAGCGAGGTCAGCAGTCCCGCCGCGCCAGGCTTCAGCAGCGAGGGAACGTAGATGTTGAAAGCGCCGAAGCGCACGCCGTGCTGGCGCAGGCTGGCGCGCTCCTGTTGCTCGAGCGCCTTCAACTCATCGGCGATGGCGTCGCGGCGAAGCGTGCCGAAATTCTCGACCAGCCTAAAGGCAATGCCTCTGGCCAAACCGCTGAGGCCTGCCGGATCGCTCAAGTCGACGAGCGGCTTCAACCTGGTGGAAATCTGTGTCTCAAGCCAGAGATCGAGCCGCTTCATCACGCGTTCACGCTCCGGCAACGCCAAATGCTCATCGGCATTGAGCTGGAGATGGGGTTTGAGCGCATTCTCCCCGCGCTCGAGCCGCGCGATCTCCGAGCCTGCCCAGACGACCCGTCCATTCGGCGAAAGCGTAATCGCCTCGTCCGGCGCGGCAACAAGCGCGTCGGCGCGAACCGCGAGCTCGCGTGACAGCACCTTGGCTGCCGCGTGCCGCGTGGCGCGGCCATGAATGCCCTCGCCCGAAGCATCCGGCGTGAAGTCAAAGCCGTCCAGCCTGCCGACATAGTGATTCTCGACCATGATGGCGCCGTCGCCACCGATCTCGGCCACCATCTCCTCCTTGTCGCGCATGCGGCGCATCAGAGCGCTGGTGCGCCTATCGATGAAACGCTTCGCCAAACCTTCATGCAGCGCGTCGGATAAAGTGTCCTCGATGGCGCGGGTGCGCGCCTGCCAATGTTCCGGATCGTCGAGCCAATGGCCACGATGCGACACGAAGGTCCAGGTCCGGATTTGCGCCAGCCGGCTCGACAGCGTGTCGAGATCGCCGTCGGTGCGGTCGGCGAGCGCCACCTGGCGCGCGAACCAATCCGAGGGAATCCTGGCAGCGTCGCTCATGACGAAATTGTAGAGCGTCGCGATCATCTCGGCGTGGCTCGCCGCCGAGATCTTGCGGTAGTCTGGGATCTGGCACATCTCCCACAGCAGCGCCACCGCGGCCGGCGCCCGACGCCATGTCGCGGATGGCCGAATCGCGGCTGACATTCTCCAGCGCGATAACATCGTCCACCATGCGCGAGCGGACCAGCCTGCGGTTGTCCGGCGTCTCCTTCAAGCTCTCCTTCAGCCGGTCGATCGAGGCGACATCGAGCTTGCGGTTCCGCCATTGCAGCAGACCGATCTGATCGAAATTATGATTCTCCAAGCCGGTCGACCAGGTCCGGCTCGAACGGCGGGACCTGGCCGGTCACGCCGAACGTGCCGTCATTCATGTGACGGCCGGCGCGCCCCGCGATCTGGCCAAGCTCGGCCGGGGTGAGATTGCGATGCGATTGGCCGTCGAATTTGCGCACCCCGGCAAAAGCGACATGGTCGAGATCGAGATTGAGGCCCATCCCGATCGCATCCGTCGCCACGATGAAATCGACATCGCCGTTCTGATAGAGCGAGACTTGCGCGTTCCTCGTTCTGGGGCTGAGCGCGCCGAGCACGACCGCCGCACCACCGCGCTGCCGTCTCACCAGCTCGGCAATGGCGTAAACATCGCTGGCCGAGAACGCGACAATGGCCGTGCGGCGCGGCAGCCGCGTGATCTTCTTGTCGCCGGCGTAAGCGAGCGTCGAAAGCCGCGGCCGCGACACCAAATTGGCGCCGGGAAGCACCTCGCGGATGACGTCGCGCATGGTGGCGGCGCCAAGCAGCAGCGTCTCGTTCAGGCCCCGCGCATGGAACAGCCGGTCGGTGAAGATGTGGCCGCGCTCGCCATCGGCCGCGAGCTGGATTTCGTCGATAGCGACGAAATCAGGCTCCAGATCGAGCGGCATGGCCTCCACGGTGCAGACATAGAAGCGCGGCGAAGGCGGTTTGATCTTCTCTTCGCCGGTGATCAGCGCGACTTGGCCGGCACCCACCCGCGCCACGACCTTGTCGTAGACCTCGCGCGCCAGCAGCCGGAGCGGCAGTCCGATGACGCCGACATCGTGAGCAAGCATGCGCTCGATGGCGAGATGGGTCTTGCCCGTATTGGTCGGGCCAAGCACCGCGGTGACGCCCCGCGTGCTCGCCGACCTTGCTGGGTTTGCGCGGACCGGCCCGACCATGTCGCTGAATTCCTTTATTAACAGGCCCTTACCGGGCGAGACCCTAATGCCGGAACGCGCCCGGAACGAACCCCGTCCGAATCGCTGACATCAGCCTATTCGGACTTCGTTCTTCACGCGCTTCAGCCGCCTCCGAGATTCAACCTCTTGTGTCGGCGTTCATCTCTCGTCCCCGGATGGCGTGAAAGCAAAGTGAACGAAGCGGGCACGAATCAGGGGAGCGTAAGTCTTCGGCGTCTGTTCTCTACAATATCTTGGGTTTGGGCTCCTTGCCATTAACGATTGGCAGTGATTCGGGGGCGTGGACAACGTCTTGCGGCGCAACGTTGCGATGCCGTCTGACGATTCTAGCGGCTCAAGGACGCGGCGCGGGATCGTTGCTTGCGCGCTGGGGCCCCCTGACCTGGAACGAGGTGGCCAAGGCCGAGCCGTAGCCGACCGGGGTCGGCAGCACGATGCGGTAGGGCACATACATCGCCGTGCCGCGCAGCGGCACCAGCCAGACCTCGATCTCGTCGGTCTGCGACATCAACTGAATCCCGGGATTCTCGGGCTGGTAGCCGGCGATCGGGATGAATCGGACCTGGCAGATCACGGCAGGTCCGGCATATCCGCCGCTCCTGGGGTCCCGCTTCACCTGCACGGCACGCTTCGGCGTCAGCACGAGGTCGAAGCGTTGCCGGCCGTCGAATACCGGGATCTGCTGGTCGCAGACCGTCAAATCGCCGTTCGGATTGTCGGAATGGGCGTAGAGGAAGGCGCCGCTCAGCGGGTCGAACACCCGCTCCAATTGCTCCTTGGTCACCGGAATGGTGCGAGGGCTGTCGCGATGGCGCGGCACGATGGCGACATCGGTGACCGCGCCTGCGGCAAAGTTCATGCGCAGCTGCTCGCCCTTGCCGCCGCCCTGATAGCTGAGGGAATACATGGCGGGCGACGGCCCTTCAGTGGTCATCTTGCCCTTGCCGAGGGTGGTGCCCCGCCAATCGTAGATAAGGCCTTGAAGGATCGAGAAATTACCGACGCCGCGCAAATCGTAGTCGTCGCCACTGAACTTGGCGGTCACGGTGAAATTGCCAAGATTGAAGCCGGCGAGATCGACCCGGTAAACGGCCACGATTTGGCTAGCCGTGGTAATGCCGTTTTCGGCATCGGCGGGCGCGCCGGCCAAGCCGCAGGTGAGCGCGCCGACGGCTGCAAGCCTCAAGCAATGTCCTGCTGCCTGCATTGTCCCCGGACCCCGGAAAAAGCTAAAAAACGCTCTACTTACGGAGAACTGTGGGAGTATTCGCGGAATTCGTCAATTCTGAGGTTGAGGGCCCGGTTGCAAGCCGCCTTGACCTCCGGAACCGTCCCCCGTATATCTCGCCACGCCGTTGCGGCATTAGGGCTTTTCTTCGATGCCCATGCCCCGCACCGGCTTCCGCCAGATTGTGGAGAAGGATTGAAGCGATGGCGCGTCGTTGCGAATTGACCGGGAAAGCCGTGCTCTCCGGCAACAATGTGAGCCATGCCAAGCGCAGAACCAAGCGCCGCTTCTTGCCCAATCTGTGCAATGTGACGTTGCAGAGCGATGCGCTGAAGAAGCACGTGCGCCTCACCATCAGCGCCAACGCGCTGCGCTCGGTCGAGCATCGCGGCGGCCTCGACGCCTTTCTGCTGAAGGCTGCCGACGACGAGCTGTCCTTGAAGGCCCGCCGCCTGAAGCGCAACGTGGCCAAAGTCCAAGCTGCTGCCCAAGCCTCTTAGCGCTCTTCTAGACGGGCTCTCCAACCAGACCTAAAGTGCCTGCCTAAGCCGGCGCGCCTGCCGGCTAGACTGGTTGTTCGCGTCAATGGTTGGGGGGAGCAATGAAACGAGTTGGTCGCCTTATTTGCGGTCTGACCGCATTGGTCGTTGTGATTGGGCTGACGCCGGACGCGTTCGCCCGTGCGTTGTTTGCCTATCCCTTGCAGGGCCAGAGCCCGCAACAGCAGGACGCCGATCGCGCCGCTTGCGCCGATTGGGCCGTGCAGCAGACCGGCTATAGCCCGACAGGATTGCCGATCATCGTGCGGCCGGGCATGGCCGGAGGCTCGGTCACCGGGCTGATCGTTCCGACCCCGATGGGTCCCGGCATGACGGTGGCGCAAAGCCCAAGCGGCGGCTTGATCGGCGGCGTCGTCGGCACGGCCGAAGCCGCCCAGCTCGACGCTCTCTATGCCAATTATCTCGCGGCCGGGGCGACCTGCCTCACGGCGCGCGGCTATCAAGTCTCGATGTAAGGGGGATGGCGATGCGCTTCTCGAAATGTAGCGGCAATCATCACTGCGGCCGTCTCGCTCGCGCCTTCGGCATCTTATGCCGCGGCCAGCGTCTATATTTGCGCGCTGCAAGCGGTCTATGAATGTCATGCCGTCGGCGATTGCAAAGAGGCCAATATCGATGCCGTCAACCTCTCCGATTTCATCATCCTCGACGTCGACAAGAAGCAATTGACCTCGTCCGGCATGGGCGGTCCGACGCGGACCGAAGACATCGAGGGCATCACCATCACCGACAAGGCGATCTTCCTCTACGGCACCCAAGACCAGGAAACCTGGAACGCGACGCTGACGCTCGAGACCGGCGACCTCGTCGGCGGCATCGCATCCGGCAAATCATCCTTCGCTCTGTTCGGCGCCTGCACGCCGAAATAGCTCTCGGTTTCCCTCAAACTTGATGAAGGAGGAGTCCATGCAGTTCCTCAAAAGAATGGCGATCATTGCCCTTGCCGGAACTCTCGCCCTGGGGCTCGGCAGCTTTGCCAGCGCGGCCAGCGAGTTTGAGGGCAGATGGAAGGTGAAGGACACGAAGGGCCACCCCTTCGAGATCGTGCTTGTCTGCGGACGGCACGGCGACGGCCGAGCACAAGGACAAACCCATGATCGGCACTTGGAAGGAAGAGAACGGCGCCGCGGTGATCACCTGGAACACCGGCTGGACCACCAGGATCGTCAAGGACGGCAACGCCTACAAGAAAGAGGCTTGGGATAAAGGTAAGCCTCTGAGCGGCCCGCCGAGCAACACCTCCGCAGCGGAGAAGGCGAGCTAGTTCGGTCGCGGCGCTACTTCAGCTTGTCGAAAATCCGGTCCGGCGTGAACGGCAGATCCGGGAAGCGCACGCCGGTCGCATCGGCGATGGCGTTGGCGATCGCCGGCGCCACCGCATTGATCGCGCATTCGCCTTGCGCCTTGGCGCCGAGCGGACCGACCGTGTCATAGGTGTCGGCGAAATAGATCTCGCTGCGCGGCACATCGGCGAAGGCCGGGATGCGATAGTCGCGCAGCGCCGGGTTCACCATCGTGCCGTTGTCGTCATAGACCATCTTCTCGTAGAGCGCCCAGCCGAAGCCCATGGCGACGGCGCCGTCGAGCTGGCCGCGGCACTGCATCGGATTGATCGGCTTGCCGATATCGGCGGCATGCACGCTTTGCAAAGTCATCACCTCGCCGGTGACGCGATGCACCGCAAGCCGCACGCCCTGCACGTTGAAGCCGATGGTGCGTGGGGAGAGATAGGCTTTGCGTCTCACCACGAAGCGGTCGCCGATCTTGGCGCCGGCCGCGTGAATCACTGTGAGCTGAATTTTCCGGTTGGCGCAGATGATGGCGTCGCCTTGCAGGCTGCAATCTTTCGGATCGCAGCCGAAATTGCGGGCGGCAAAGTCGATCAGCACGTCGCGGAGCGCGACCGCTGCCTTCTCCACCGCCTGGCCGGCGACCACCGTCCCGGTGCTGGCGAAGGTGCCGGTGTCGTAGGGCGTCTTGTCAGTGTCGCCGTTGATGATGGCGATGGCGTCCGCGCGGGTGCCGAGCACCGACGCCGCGATCTGGCGGTGCGATGTGGTCGAGCCGTTGCCCATCTCGGTGGAGCCCACGGCGAGATGATAGGTGCCGTCGGGCAGTAATTGAATCTCGGCGCCTGAGCGGTGCTCGGTTGGCGGCCCGGAATCGAGCATCGCCATGCCGATGCCGGTTCCTTCGAGCCAATCATCGCCTTCGGGTTTCGGCAGCCCCCTGCCGCTCTTCAGCGCCGCCTCCACCAGATCGAGACATTGCTTGATGCCGTAGCTGCCGAACATGACGTCGGACGGCTCTTTCCAGATCGACTCGATCCGGTCGGTCTCCCGGATCATGTTCTTCCGCCGGATTTCGAACGGATCCATTCCCAGCAGCTTCGCCATATCGTCCACGGCGCATTCGATGGCAAACGTGGTCTGCGAAGCGCCGTAACCTCTGAACCCGCCGGCCGGAACCATATTGGTATAGACGGCGTAGCCGTCGGCCTTCTTGTTGACGCAGCGATAGGCGGCGATCGGGCTGGAGAGCGCGGCGGCGAGCGTCTCGCCGCCATGGCCGCCATAGGCGCCCGTATTGGACACGACGCGCACCTGGAGCGCGGTGAAGGTGCCGTCCTTCTTGGCGCCGAGTTTCACATGGGTAATCATCGGATGCCGCGTGGTGGCGCCGATGAACTGCTCTGCCCGCGTGAACTCCCACATCACCGGGCGTCCGGTTTTCAGCGTCGCGAGCACGCACAGATCCTCGGAGATCATCTCCTGCTTGCCGCCAAAGCCGCCGCCGATGCGCTCGGTAAAGACATGGACTTGGCGGTCGAATAGCCCGAACAGATAGCAAAGCTTCTGCTTGGCGATGAACGGCGCTTGCGAGCTGGTCCGCACATGCAAGCGCCCGTCCTCGCTCCTCCAGGCCAGCGAGCCGTGCGTCTCCAGATGCACGTGCTGCACCCGCGAGGTCGAATAGGTCATCTCGTGGATGGCGTCGGCGTCCTTGAAACCCTGCTCGACGCTGCCAAGCTCGCCGTGAATGTCGACATAGATATTGTCGTGAAAGGCCACGCTTCTGTTGTGCAGCACCGGCGCGACCGGCGTCATGGCCACTTCCGGATCGAACACGGCCGGCAACAGCTCGTAATCGACTTCGAGCTGCCGGCAGGCTTCTTCCGCGGCGCCTTCGGTTTCGGCCACCACGGCCGCGACACGCTGGCCGACGAAGCGCATCACGTTGTCGAGCATGTAGGTATCGTCTGGATCGACCAGATGATCCTCATGCGTCGCCGTGGAGTAGAGCTTCCGCGGCACGTCCTCCCACGTGTAGACGGCGACGACGCCTGGCACGGCGAGCGCCTTATCGCGATTGATCGACTTGATGCGCGCATGTGGATGCGGCGAGCGCAAGACTTTGAGATGCAGCATGCCGTCCATCGGCGGCACGTCGAGCGTGTAATGCGCGCTGACCGGTGACGATGTCTTCCGCGAACGGATTGCGCACGCTCCGGCCGCAGGCCTCGCCCGCGACATCGTCCTCGACATTGACCACGCCATGCAGCGCATCGTCGATCGAGTGATAGCCGGTGCAGCGGCACAGATTGCCTTTCAGCATGCGCGGCAGGTCGTTGCGGTCCTCCTCGCTGAACGTGGCCGAGGTCATGATCATGCCGGCGGCGCAGAAGCCGCATTGAAAGGCTTGCGCGTCGAGAAACGCCTTTTGCATCGGATGCAATTCGCCGTCCTTGGCGAGGCCCTCGATGGTCGTTATTTCGCGCCCTTCCGCGCGAAACGCCGGCACCAGAGCAGGAGTGAAACGGCTTGCCGTCGATATAGACCGTGCAGGCGCCGCAATCGCCTTGGTCGCAGCCTTTCTTGACGCCGAACCAGCCGTGTTCGCGCAAATAGGTCCGCAAGCATTGCCCGGGCGCCGGCGCCGCCGAAAGTCTCTTGCCGTTGACCGTGAGGTTCATTTCGCGGCGAGCTCCGCGCGGATCTGCTCGGCGTAGTAATAAGTCAGGTGCTGCTTGTAGGGCGCCGATCCATGCACATCGTCGAACCAGCCTCCATCCGGAATCGCGGCTTCGATCGCGCGGTTCAGAGCGCCCGCCGTCGGCATGGCATCGAAATGCAGCTGCACCGGTTTCGGCGTCGAAGCCGTGATGGTGAGCATGAGGTCGTTACCGCCTTTGCTCTTGGTGCCGATGATAAGCGCAGCCGACCGCCCGAGATGGGTGAGCGAATTGCGGCGGAAGGCAAAGTCTTTCGTCAGCGCACTTGCGGGAAGATGGATGCTCCGCAGCAGCTCTCCCGGCCGCAAGACATTCATGTGATTGCCGGTGACGAAGTCGATCGCGGCAACTTTCCGCGGAATCTGATCGCGCGGCCAGAGTCTATAAACGCCTTCGAGCGCGGTCGTGAGCGAGATCATGGCGCCGGCCGGCAGCGACATCACGATATTGCCGCCGACCGTCGCGGCATTATAGATCTTGAACGACATCAGCAGCGCGTGCGCGCAAAGTTTCAGCAGCGGCGCCGCGCTCCATTCCGCAGGTGCCTTGAACTGCTCAAGCTCGGCGATGGTGCAGGTCGCGGCGATCTCGAGCCCATCCGCGCCGTGCCTTGAGCGCGAGCCAGCGCAAGCTCTCCAGATCGATCAGCGTATGGGTCGCGATCTGCGGGGTCGAGAACAGCCAGGTCCCGCCGGCAAGCCAGGCAAAGCCATCGTGCCAAGCCGGAATTTCCTCGACCGTTGTGGGGCGCTTGACGTCGGTAATCGTGTTCAGATTCATGGCCGCCTCATGAGCCCGCAGGCACGCGACAATGCCTGATTCACCGGGCGTCGAATAGGATATGCCGGCGGCTGTCCACGATAATGCTGTCAATCCGTCACGGAAATCTGGACAATAATCGTTGGTCAAAACCCGAGTCGGAGATAGGGCGAACAAACCATGAGCGCGGCGGACCCGGCAATTCTCGCCAAAGCCCTCGACTGGCTGGACGACGGCAGGAGCGTGGCGCTTGCCACCGTGATCCAGACCTGGGGCTCCGCGCCGCAACCGGTGGGCAGCCTGCTCCTGATCGACGCCGACGGCAATTTTCTAGGTTCGGTCTCGGGCGGCTGCGTCGAGGCCGAAATTATTGAGCAAGCCAAGGACGTGATCGCGACGGCGGCGCCGAAGACGCTGGAATTCGGCGTCGAGGACCAGACCGCCTGGAAGGTCGGGCTCGCCTGTGGCGGCACCATCCGCATCTTCGTCGAGAAACTCGATCCCGGCGCGGCGAAGCCTCTGCTGCATCAACTCATCGATGACACAGGCGCGCGCCGCAAGGTGGCACTGGTGACAAATCTTGCGTCCGGCGCTCGGCGTCTGGCTCATCAGCCGGGCGATCTGGCCGCCGATCTCGCGCCGGCTCTGGACGATGCCTTTCGCCGCGACAAGAGCGCGGCAGCGCGGCACCGAGCCTTCATCAACGTGCTCAATCCCACGACGCGCCTGGTCATCGTCGGCGCCGTGCATGTGGCGCAGCCTTTGGTGCAGATGGCGCGCGCCCTCGGCTACGAGGTCGTGGTCGTGGATCCCCGCTCCGCCTTCGCCACCGCAGAGCGTTTCGGCGATGTGACGATCTCGTGCGACTGGCCCGACGAGGCGCTGCCCAAGATCGGCGTCGATGAGCGCACGGCGTTGATCGCGCTGACCCATGATCCGAGGATCGACGATCCCGCGCTCATCTATGCGCTCAACTCCGATGCCTTCTATGTCGGCGCATTGGGCAGCAAGATCACCCATGCCAAGCGTGTCGAGCGGCTGCTGCAAGCCGGCGTTAACAGCAAGGCCATCGACCGCATTCATGCGCCGATCGGTCTCGACATCGGCGCGCAAGGCGCCGCCGAGATCGCGGTCTCGATCATCGCCGAGATCACCGCCGTGCAGCGCGGCAAGGGTCGGAAATGACAATTGCCGGCATCGTGCTCGCCGCAGGGCGTTCCTCACGCATGGGGCCAGTGCAACAAACTCTTGGAGATCGTCGACGGCAAGCCCATGATCGCGCGCGTGGTAGAGCACGGCGCTCGAAAGCGGCGCCGAATGCCCCGTCATCGTGGTCACCGGATTCGAAGCCGATCGTGTCGCCGATGCCTTGCATGGCCTCGACGTGACCATCGTCAAGAACCCCGCATTTCGAGCAGGGCCTGAGCACATCGCTTCGCGCAGGTCTCGCCGCGTTGCCGCCGGATTGCGACGGCGCTTGATTTTGCTCGGCGACATGCCGCGGATCGAGTCGAGCGACATCGCGGCACTGATGACAGCCGCGAAAGACCGCAACGCGATCTGCGTTCCCATCAACAATGGCAAAGTGGGAAATCCCATACTGTGGGGCGCCGCGTATTTCCCCGAGATGATGCAGCTCAGCGGCGATGCAGGCGCGAAGCAACTACTGGCGAAGCATCGCAACTCGATCGTCGAAGTGCCGATCGCATCGGACCGCATCTTCACTGATATCGATACGCCGTCCGATCTCGCGCGGCTGTCGAAATCAGTCGAGTAAATGCCAGAAAAACGCGATTTCCACCGCGTAGGCTGCGAGCAGAAACAGCGGGCTTGTCAGCACCAGCCAGCGCGGCTTGTTCTCCGGGAACAGCCAGGCATGGAAGATCCAGATCGCAAGCGGCATCAGCGGCCAGGTGGTCAAACTGACGCTGATCGCGTTGCCGATGAAGGTGCGGACGGCGGGGTTCAGCGTCGCCAGTTGCGGATTGAGGAATTTGAGCTCCAGCATGATGACCGGAAACAGCGTGAGCAAGACGAGGCTCGCCGTCTTCCACATATTGGGCGGTTTCCCCGTCACTGGATCGTTGGCCACCCATCCCGGGAACGAGGTATCGACACGTTGCGAGTGGAAATCGGCGACCAAATCCTCGCTCTCCTTCACCATCGCCGCCCGTTCCTTGGATTTGACCCAACGATCGAGATTGGCGGCGGAGTCGAAGCGAAGCACCGTGGTCCAGCCTCGTTCCTTGTTCTGCGGCGGCTGCACGAACGAGCCGATATAACCGGGGAACGTCGCCTGCAGTTTCTGGATGCGATCCGCCCAAGCGCGATAGGCCGCTTCCTTTCCGGGCCTGATCTCGGTGACCATCACCATGGTCACGCCGTGCCGCACGGAATAGTCGACGGCAGCCTGTCCGACGAGCTGCATCACCAGCCCCACTTCAACAAGTGGCGCTGCCTCTTTGACGAGCGTCTGATTTTGCTTGCTGCGCCGCCAGGCTTGGAGCGTCTCGATTGAGGTGAAGCGATTGACCGCAACTGTTTCGAGCTGGTCCGGCGGCGCCGGCGGCCAGAACTCGACGCTAATTGCGCCCTTGGAGGCGAGCACCGCGCTCTGCCAGCGCACATGCCATTGCGCGAAGTCAGCCTCGCGGCCCGGAAGGACACGCGCGCAAATGAGGAGTGTGCTGGTCTCGCTGCTCACGGGTCTGCTCAATCGCCTCCGAGCACGCTTGGAGTGGAGCCTTCCGAGGCGATTTGGCTGATTTGCTTCGCGTCAAGCATGGGCGCGTCCGGGCTCGGCCTGACCAGCTGGAATTTCCGAACTTGCGCGCCGCTTTCGCCCTCGGCAACGCCGCTCACCAGCAGATCCGCGCCGATTGTCGTGCTGGTCGTGGCGACGTTCACGCCGGAGTCGCCGCCGAACGGGGTGAAGCTCGCAGCTTCGGTGAAGTCGACATCGTGGCTGTGAGCCATCATGCTCATCAAATACATCTCAGGTCCGCCCTGAAGCGCGGAGCCGCTGGAATAGACTTTGACCGCTCCGGGGCTAGCCTGCTGACCGATTGCGATCGCCTCGGCGCCGCCTTGCGACCCCGTGAGCCAGCCGGCGGCAAGCGACACCCCGCCGCGATAATCGCTGCCGAACGGCGTGATCGTTGCGGTATTGGCGGGCTTGTGGATGTCGACCGGCTCGCTTGCCGTGGCGCCCTCGATCGGCGTGAACAGCGTATAGACCCAGAGCTTGATTTCGGCCGGAACGCCCTGCCCCGGCGCGGTGACGATGCTGTTTCGCCCGGTAGAGAAATCGGTAAATCCCGAGGCAAGAGTGACACCGGACTGATCTCCCGGATAGGGACTGAACGTCGAGAACAGTTCGGGCGCCGTGCCCGAGTGCGCGGCAGCTTGGTGCTGAACACCTTGACCTCGCTTGTGATGCCCGGGCCAGAGCCAACCACGATATTGTCGGCGGTCAATCCGTCGATTTGCGTCGAGGTCACGCTGACGCCGCCGCGCGCGTCTGCGTCGAAGGCGGCAAAGCGCGCAAGCTCGGTCGCGAACGCATCCTTGCCGTCCTTCGCCTTCCCGGAAAAAGCGACAACCTCCGGCGCGTGGTCCTTGCCGGCGCCGACAACCAGGTCGAGCAAATTGTCGTCGTCGACATCGCCCATCGCCACGCTGACGCTGCCCTCATAGCCCGGGAACGGCGTCACCGTGCCAAGCAGTTTGTCGCCATTGGCGTCATAGACTTTCACTTGCGCTGCATGTCCCGCCGACCCGGGAATCGCGACCGCGTAAGACGACACCGCTGGGATCACGTTGACCAACGTCATCAGCCCGTTGTCCTCGTGATTGAGGCGATGGCAATGCTGCACGAACAGACCGGTATAGTCCTCGAACAAGGTTCGCATCGACATGTCGCCGGTCTGGATCACCGATTCATTTGGACCCAGCGTCGGGGCGGGCACGTTGGCGTTGTCCACCTCCCACATGTCCGGTCCAGTCCTCAGTCCGGTCGTCGGATCGAAAGTGCTGGTCACTTGGAAATCGTTGACGTGGACGTGGATCGGATGCTCGTCGTTGTTCTTGTTGATGAAGGTCCACTCTTCGACCGAGTTCAGCCGCGGCTGCAGCAGCATCACATTGGGAAAGGCGATGCCTTCATAGGCATAGGTGAAGGACTTGGGATCGTCCTTGCTCGCCAGATCGTTGAGAAAGCCGCCCATGATCGTGAGCTTGCGTGTGAAGTCAGGGGTTAGCTTGGAAAGTTCGTTGAAGGCGGAATAGGCCCCAAGCTTCTGCCCCTCCTTGAACGCGATGGTGACGCCCTGCCCGCCGCTCGGCACCGCGCGCGCCAGAACTTGCGTCGGGAAATAGAAAAATCCATCGTAATAGCTCACCGCCGACGGCAGGATGCTTAAGGTGCCGAGCGTCGCCGGCGGATTGCCGCTGCCGTCATTGGTATAAAGAATGCCCGGTGCGCTCGCGGTCCTGGCGCCTTCGCCGATCGACGGCATCTCCAGCACGAGGTCACCGCGCGCGGGAATCGTCACCGCGATGGCGAAACGCGACGCCGGCGGGATCACGAGCCGGGTGCCGCCTTCGAAGGGAGGATAGTGCACCGCGGGGCTCGGATTGCCGTCTGTTCCGACAATGGCGATCTTCGGATGCCTGCCTGTCGCGGTCTCGGTGAGATGCACGCTCATATAGGCGATGTCGCTCACATTCGCGAGCACCCAGATCTCGGTCTGGCCGGCGCTTGCTCTTGATCACCGGCTGGAACAGGCCGTTCACCGTGAACTGCACGTCGCGCAGATAGTCCGGCAGCGACGGGTTGGCCTCCAGATCGCCGCTCGGTCCGCCGGGATTTGCCGCTGAAGCGCTGCAAATTGCTCGGGATGAATTCGAAGCGTCCGCGCTGGTTCTGAATCGATAGCGGGCCCCGAGTACCAGACGGTGAGATATTGCGTGCCCGTCTTCGAGTCGAGGAAGTTCACCGGCGCCAGCAGCGGACGGTAGGTGCCCTTGGCCAGCTCGTCGCCTTCGGGCGGCTTGATCGTTGAGAGCCATTGCGGCCAATTCACATTATTGATCTGGGCGAGCCCCCCTGCCCGGTCGAACACCGCATTATATTGCAGCATCATGTTCCGGATCGGGATGTGGTGCTTGGTGACCAGCGGAATATTGCCGTCGGTGCGGCCGATCTCCAGCAGACCGGCCATGCCGAAATAGACGTGCGGCGTCGTCAGCCCATGCAGATGGCTGTGATACCAATACGCGCCCTGCGGCATGTTTTTCGGAATGTGATAGGTGTAGGTGTTCGACATCCCAGCCGGCATGTGCAGCATCACGTTGTCGGAATTTCCCTTCGGACTGACATGCACGCCGTGCGTATGCAGATTGATCGGCGACGAAATCATCATCGCCGGATAGAGCGGCACTTCCTCGCCAACTCTCGGTATATTGCGGATCGAAGAAATCGCGGATGGTGAGTCCGGACAACGCATTGTCGAAATGCACGATCAGCGTCTCGCCGGGGAACACTTGCAGCGTCGGCGACGGGATAGAGATTGTCCCCCGACATCTCGCCGTTCGAGGCCGTGCCGCGGATCAGTTCATAGCCGAACAGCAGCATGTTCTTGACCGGCACCGCCACGGTATTGAATTTGGCTTCGCCTTGATGCGCGGTCAGCCTGCACTTCGAGCACGCCGTCCTTGCTCGCCAGCACCACGGGCTCGGTGTAGGCCGGCGGTATTGAGGGATCGAATTTGGCCTCTTCGGCTTGCGGAGAGCTGAGCGGCCAACACACCGAGACAAGCATCGCGGCGGCGATGCCGCTCAGGCCGAGCGCGCGCGAGAATCGGTCCATGCCAACTCCTCTCCAAATACGATCTTGGGTGCTTGCGCCCGGTGGTGGCGGCAAGCTCTAAGCGAATCTACCAGGGCACGGGTGGGACGCGGACGACTGGCTCGCGTCAACAAGGCGCAACAATTCTTTACAACGAAACGGGCAGGACGCAAAATTGCAGCAACGGACCGTCCCCAGCTTAGGCCGGACCCGCCATGTCGTATTTTGTTATCAAGAAAAAGGGCCTATACCGGCCTCAACGTCTCTATATTGAGACGCTAAAGACCCCGTAGCTCAGTAGGATAGAGCATCAGATTCCTAATCTGAGGGTCGGCAGTTCGAATCTGCCCGGGGTCACCAATCACATCGACGGATCGACTTTCGACCAAGTTTTGTCTGGCGCGAACGAGACGATCTTACGCACGAGCTTCGCGGTCTTGGGGCCAAGATCCTTCTGAAACACCGTGCCATCGTGGTTGACCATGAAGGTCATGATGCCGGAATTACCGTACTCCGCCGGATAGGCGACCAGCGCGAAGCCGCCAATCATCTTTCCCTTGGCCAAATAGTCGTAAGCGCCACCATCGGCGCTCGCGCCTTGTCGCGTCAGGATGCGATAGTAATAGCCGTGATAAGGAATCGGCCTTGCGCCCGCCTTATAGCCCTCGGCCGCCGCCTTGGCAGCGAGTTCGCCTAACGGGCTTGGCTCTTCTGCGGCAGTCGTCGACCAGTACAGTCCATCCTTCTTGCCTTTGCTACTGACGATGCGTTGTGCGTAAGCCCGCCCCGGGTTGAGCGCGGCGTATTCATTCTGCGCCTGGACATAGGCAAGACTGACCTGGATTGCCGATAGTTCATTCTTGCCGATGCGGCGCGCGAGAATCTCATCGATGCCCACCTCGGTATCGAACTGCCACTGTCCATCCTTGTTGACCAGCGGTATCGGGAATGGCCAATCTTCTTCACCGATGATCAGCGTCTGCGTGCCGTTGCCTTCGGGTTCGATGGAGTGCTTGGCGTCGTATTCGGCGAGGAATTTTTCCCGCGCGTTGCGATCGGCAATCTCGTCACCCGATTTTGCAACGTCCTGCCCCCTGGGACCCAAGACCTCCGCAATCCGCTCTTGATTTTCTGCCTTCGCCGCATCGACCAAAGCACTCACCGCGGCTTCAGGAGTCGAGAACGATTGCTGCGCTAGAGCTTGCGTGCCTGAACCGATCAAGACAGCACAGAAAAATGCAAACCACCTGTTTTTCATGACGGCCTCCTAATTCCGGGTCGCGTTTGGAGAATGCGCGTGCTGCCATTCTTTCCAGGTCATGAATTTCACGCCAATTCGGTCATAGTCGACAGTCAGATAACCGTCCCGGCCGCGATGAACCGCATCAGGTGCGCGCTTCTGAACCTCCTGCGCCATCACCCCGACATAGACCGTGTGATCGCTGCCCTTGTAACGGAAGCGGTAGAGCTCAAGCCCGTTTCCGAGCTGCGCAATTGGGACGATGCCTTCCTTGAGCCGAATGTCGGAACGGCGCCCACCGCCGCCTCGGCCGCCGCCGCCGCCGCCACGGCCACCGCCGCCCATGCGGGCGCCGCCGCCGCCAGGTCTTCCGCCGCCCATGTGTCCGCCGCCGCCGCCGCCAGGCCTTCCACCGCCACTGAACTTCGGACCACCACCACCACCGGTCCTGCCGCCGCCTTTGAAATCGCCGGCCCCACGATTGCCTAGACTGGCCTGACCACGATTGGAAAAGTCCTTGGCGCGGGCCCCGTCAGCTGGATTGAAGCCGCCACCTCCGCCATCAGATTCCCGGGCGATTGCCTCCTCCGGGACGATGGTCCCCGCCGCCACCGATGTCCGGGCGATTACCGCCGCCACCAGGCCGATCACCGCCGCCTGGCCGATCGCCGCCACCTGGTCGATCACCACCGCCAGGTCGATCGCCGCCGCCTGGTCGATCACCGCCGCCAATGTCGGGACGGTTGCCTCCGCCACCTGGTCGATTGTCACCACCGCCACCTGGTCGATTGCCGCCGCCGCCGGGACGATCACCGCCCCCCGGCCGATCCGGTCTCAAAACCTGATCACCACCACGGCCACGGAAGTCGGGCTTTCGATCGCCATTGCGGACGTTGGCATTGGCGTACTTGTTGCGGACGTTGGTGTTCTTATAATTGACACCTCGACGGTGGTAGGAATTGTGCTGCCAGTTCACCGAGTTGCGATTATTCACATTCACGTTCCTGTTCACGTGAATGTCGCCGCGACGCCAATCGAAATTGTTATTCCAGATGGCGTTGCTGATTGCCCAACCCGCGCCCCAGGCGAGTCCGGAGGCGAGGGCGCCGCCGACGACCCAGCCCGGTCCAGGCGGAAAATAATAAGGCGGGTAGGACGCGTAGGGCCAGGTGCCGTAAACCACCGACGGATTGTAATAAGGCACGTAGACTGTCTCTGGAGTGGTCGGCTCGATCACGATCGTCTGTCGGCCCCCGCCTCCGCCGCCGCCTTCCTCAACTTTCACCGTCTGCTGCTTTGTCGTCTTGAGCGAACCGCTTGCCTGCGCCTTGTTGCGCAGGCGCTGGACCGCGTCCATGAGATCCGCCTGTTGCGCAAGCATGGCGTCGCCAAGGGATTGGGTCCAGTCCAGCTTGTCGCCCATCATCGAGAGAACAGTGGGGGTCTCAACCAACCCTTTTACGCTGTCGTCCCAATCCTGCTTGGCCAGCGCATCGTCCAACTTCTGACCTTTGAGGCCTTTATTAGCTTTCGCGAAGCGGTCCGCCTGCACGACTTCGAGTGGATAGGTCGCCGCCATTAGC
This sequence comes from uncultured Alphaproteobacteria bacterium, assembly GCA_963764005.1. GTDB lineage: Bacteria > Pseudomonadota > Alphaproteobacteria > Rhizobiales > Methyloligellaceae > Methyloceanibacter. The sequence goes on from CAVXQX010000006.1 coordinate 241,323, forward strand.
ACTTGCGTCAGCAGCAAGTCGGGATAAAGCGCGATCGGTGCGACAAGCTGATCGAGCTGCGCTTCGCTGAGAACCTGATCTTGTGATGAACTGGCGTTGTCGGCGCTGTCTTGTGCCAACGCGCCTGAAGCATTGAAGAGCAACAGAGCGGCTGACGCGAGTATGGATATCATTCTCATCGGTCCAACCTCCCTCTTACTATCACTGACTGCTGAGGCCAGATTGCGACCACGTCAATCGGCTCTTACCTCTGTCGCATCAGCGCCGTGGCGACCATGATCATAAACCAGATCCAGGCCATGACCAGGGTCATGAATAGCCACCAGATCCCGGACCGATCAAAATCTGCCGAAAATCCGTGATTCAATACGACGATGCAGAAAAACATCGTAGCGAGCGACGCTAGAACCCAATTTCCATACATATTGCGCGGTCTGCGCTCATCATTTTGGATCGGCGCTTTTTACGTTTGTTGGAATTTCACTGCACCCTCGAATCTGAGAATTCCTAATCTGAGGGTCAGCGCGAATGTCCGCTTAGTGCCAAAAGCAGACGTTTTGCAGCCTTATCGAGACAATCCGCTTCGCCGCCTTTTCACGCCATAAATTTGGATCGATAAGTGGCTTGCACAACAGCGTCAGGCTGCTTCAGAGTTGTTCTGACCAATACGAAGCCTTGAGTTGGTGCTCCGTCAGGGAAACACAGAATGGTTCGAAAGTTTACGCGCAGAGGCCTTCTTTGGCTGGCCGGTTCCGCGGCAGCGATAGGCGTAAGTTCGCCATCTTGGGCAGGAACAAGCAGCGAAAGCATCGATCCGCAAACAGGCTCCACATTACCCGATCCGGCCGACGCTCCCTTCGACACGATCGTCGTGCTCATGATGGAAAACAGATCATTCGACCACGTGCTTGGATGGCTTCCCGGGGCGAATGGCCGACAACAGGGGCTTTCCTACATCGACAAGGACGGCGCCAAGCATGAGACTTGGCCGCTCGGTCCAGATTTTCAGGGCTGCGCCTATGATGACCCAGACCATACCTGGACCGGGAATCGAGGCCCAATACGCCGAAGGACGCTGCGATGGGTTTTTGCAGACCGCCAAGTTCGGCGACAGATTTCCCATCGGCTATTATCGCGAGGATGAGCTGCCGATCCTCAGCGCGCTCGCCAAGGGCTACACGACTTTCGATTCATATTTCTCTTCGATGATGGGTCCGACTGGGAGAATCGCCTGTTTCAGCTCACTGGCACGACGCAACTCGACGACGGTTGCGATTTCCCAAAGGAGGGCGAGCGGCGGCCTGTCATCATTCCCACCGCGATCTTCGACCGCGTGCGCGATGCTGGATTGACTGCGGGCTACTACTACCACGAACTCCCCGGTCACCGGTCTGTTCGCGAGCCGCAGGTATGACGACATTTCCTACCCCATCGAAAAATTCTGGATGGACGCACGTGAAGGCAAGCTCGCGAATGTCGTTTTCGTCGATCCGGACTACACGGACCGTGCCGAAGATATGGGGACGTCGAACGACTACCATCCTTGGGGCAATCTACTCGTCGCGGAGGGTTTTCTCGCGCAGGTCCACGATGCCTTGAAGAATAGTCCGCAATGGGACCGCATGGTGTTCGTTCTTAATTTCGACGAGCACGGCGGATTTTTCGATCACGTGTCACCGCCTGAGTGTAAGGACGACACCAAGCTTGCCGGAGCTGGTCCGTTCCCCAATCTGAAGCGCCTCGGCTTCAGAGTCCCGGCGATCGCCATGGGCCCCTTCGCTCCACGCAAGATCGAGAAATCCGGTCCCTACGAACATTGCTCGGTCTTGAAAATGATCGAGTGGCGCTGGAGCCTGGAGCCGATGACGATGCGCGACCGCTATGCGAAGAATTTCGCCGAGGCGCTGGATTTCACGAAACGACGCGAAGCGATTGAGCTTCCACCATACGATCCGCCGCCAGCAAGGGCCTGCGCCACCGGCGGCGGATGGACGGAGCTTCGGGCCTCGCAAGAGGGATGGGTAAAGATCATCTGCGAAGGACCGATGAACGCCGTCTGTAGCGCCAAGCTCGTGGCGCTTGAAAGCGAACTACAACTGGCGCACGTGCCAACCAACAAAATCGGCCAAGGCCGCAAAATTGTATTGGAGATGAAGCTCACGGATGAAGCCCGGGCTCTGCTTTCAGCCGCGTCAGGCCGGCTGCCTGCGTTGCTGGAAACAAGCGTAACCGAATCGAACGGTCCGGCGTGCAGGAACGTCTTCTCATCAATAGTGATTGGCCGGGGCACGCGCTAATCTGGGTTACCACAAGCGGACATTGTTCTTGGTGGAACGTCAGCCGCGCCGCGCCGCCTCGATCGCGGCGACGTCGATCTTCTTCATGCCCATCATCGCATCAAACGCACGCTTTGCTTCAACGCCGCCAGCCGCCAGCGCCTCGGTCAGCACGCGCGGCGTGATTTGCCAGGAGACGCCCCACTTGTCCTTGCACCAGCCGCACTGGCTCTCTTGCCCGCCATTACCCACGATGGCGTTCCAGTAGCGATCGGTCTCTTGCTGATCGTCAGTGGCGATCTGGAACGAGAAAGCTTCATTATGCTTGAACACGGGACCGCCGTTGAGGCCGATACAGGGGACGCCAGCGACTATGAATTCGACCGTCAGCACGTCACCCTTCTTGCCGGACGGGTAGTCACTTGGCGCACGGAGGACGGCACCGATCGTGCTGTCCGGAAAAGTGTCGGCGTAGAAGCGGGCAGCGGCCTCGGCGTCCTTGTCGTACCATAGGCAAATCGTGTTCTTGGCCATTGCGTATCCTTTCGCTTCCTTTTGCATCAAGGGTAAGGACTTCTAGTCCGGTCGCCCAGCCGGTGCGTCCTCGCCGCCGCGTCCCTCCAGGGCGGCAATGGCATTCTTTAGCGTCGCCCGAATGCGCTCGATGGCAGTGGCGTCGATGGCCCTCGGATCGAGGTAGAAGTCGAGGCCGGTCATGTGCTCGCTAAAGATCTCGATCTTCCGTCCCGCTTCGTCCAGCACACCCTCCACGACATAGGGAACCACCTTGCGGCCAACGCCCTTTACCGAGATCTCTGGCAACGCGCGCGCCGCCACGATATCGCGCACGAGAACGTAGGTCTCGTAGCTGATGACGATATGTCCGGGCTCGGCGATCGATTGCAGACGCGCCGCGAGATTAACCTCGGCACCGATGGCCGTATAGTCCATGCGGTGAACGCTGCCGAAATTGCCAACGTTGCAGAAGCCGGTGTTGACGCCCATGCGCACGCGGAACGGCTGTTCCGTACCCGCGCTACGCCATTTGACATTGAGCTCGGCGAGCCGAGCCTGCATCTCCGTCGCCATATTGAGGCAGGCTCTGGCGTCCTCCACGGTTCCTTTGGTCTCGGGGTCGCCGAAGAAGATCACCAGGGCGTCACCGATGAATTTATCGACGGTACCGCCATGCTTGAGGGCGATCGCCGACATCTCGGTGAAATACTCGTTCAGGAGGAGCGTGATCGCCTCCGGCTGCAGGCGCTCCGTGGTGGCGGTGAAATCCTTGATATCGGAAAAGAAGATCGTGAGCTCCTTGCGCTCGGTGTGAATGGTCACGTCCTTTTGACCGCTGAAGATGCTCTTGTAGATTTGTGGCGCGAGATAGTGCGAGATCTTGGTCGAGATCCTGACGAGAAAATCGTTGGCGGCCTCGAGCTCTCGGTTTGTGTCCTCCAGGCGTCGATTGAGCAGCGCCTCCTTCTCCTGCAGCAACGTCATTTCATAGGCTTTCTGCTGCATTTGGCGGGCCGCATCGCGGTGGGCTGTGACGTCGAGCAACACCACCCACACGGTGCCGGCGTCGAGATGTAAATGAAGATCGGCGGCGCGGCCGCCGTCGAGCTCGACCGAGGGAACAAAATAGGGCGTCTCCTCCAGCGGCAGAAGCCCTTCGAGGAAGTAGGCCTGCTCGACCACCGGCTCACCGAGGCGCATGTCCGCCAGCCCATAATGATCAAGATGACCGCCGGCGCCCACCAGAGTGAGCGCGGCATCGACCTGCAGATAGGCAACCGCCCGCTCGTTATAGGTCAGCTCTCGCATCCGCTCGGCCAGGCTGGCGGGAAGGTCTTCCATGGTTCAGCTCGAGGCCCGGACCGCGAGGTCCTTGAAGGCATCCTCCACGCCTTCGCCGGTTCGCGCGCTGCTTGACTGCACCCACCAGCCGTCCTGTCGCAGCGCCGCCATTTCGGCGTCGCCGATCGCCCATTGCTCCGTGAGGTCGCTCTTATTCAGCAGCAGCACGAATGGCAGCGGACCGAAGTCGGCTTCGACGCGTTGGCGCAGCGAAAGCGCGGTATCGAGGGTCGAACGGCGCGTCCCGTCGGCGACCAGCACGTATCCGGCGGCGCCGCGCAGATAGGTCATGCGGAGCGAGTTGATATCGTCCTCGCCCGCGAGGTCCCAAAGGATGAGGTTCACAATTCGATCGGCGAGGTCCACGGTCTTCTTGTCGATCTTGACTCCGACCGTGGTGAGATAGGTTTCGGAGAAAACGCTCTGGACATAGCGTTTGACCAGGCTGGTCTTGCCCACCGAGAAGCCGCCGAGCATGCAGATCTTCTTCTGCAGCACCGCCGTCATGGCTTTTCCTCGATCCCGACCGAGAACGAAACCCGGCGGTTGATCGAGCGGGCGGCCTCGGAGCTATCGTCCTCGAGCGGCTCAAGCGGGCCGGCGCCGCGCACCTGAAGGAGATCCGGATCGACGCCGCGCTTCTTCAAGAGCGCGCGTACCGCCTCGGCGCGTGCCGCGCTCAGCGACAGGTTCGAGGTGCCCTGGCCCTTGTCGTCGGAGTGCCCGGTCAGCGTCACCCTGGTTATGACGTTCAGGCTCGAAGACAAGGTCGCGAGTTCATTCAGCTCGGCCGCTAACTGATCGAGGATTGCGTCCTGCCCGGCTGTCGGCAGCGACACGCCGCTGTCGAAACGGATGCTGCGCGCCTGGATAGCATCGCGCAATTTGCCGAGCACGCCCTCGCTAATATCGCGCACGGCCGACAGGTCGAAAACAGGCGCCCCTGCCGGCAGCAAGCGGCCGGCCGCGCGCGCACGTGCGATCCACGGTGACGAGGCCGACCCATGCGCCACGATGCGGTCGCCATCGACCGCGAGCGTCACGCCGGGCGGCGGGTTGAGGGAAGCCTGCAGCCGCTCGAGCACGAATTGCGGTTCGAGCCCCTGATAGGGCTCGAAATGCGCCTCGACCCGCGCCGGATCGATCCCCGCTTCGCGCAGAAGCTCGATGGGTTTGATGGCGAGCGGATCGCGCAAGCCTGACAGAATGAACTTGCCGTCGCGCGCTTCCGACTGAGTGATCACGATGCCGGGCTCGGCCCGCAGCCGTGCCACATAGGCCTGCCATCGCTGCTCGTCCGCCTCATCTTCATTGCGTACTCCGGCGAGGTCGAAGCTGGGTGCTCCGGCTGGCAGCATCTGCGCAATAGCGTGCGCGCGCTCGAGCCACGGCCGCGGCGCCGAACCTTGCGCCACGATGCGGTTACCTGCGATCGCCAGGGTCACGCTCGATGGCGGATCGAGCGATGCCTCGAGTCGCTTCAGCACCGATTGCGGATCAAGCGCCTGATAGGGGACCCAGCTGGCGACGACCCAAGCGGGATTCACACCCGCATCGCGCAGTACCGCCTGCGGGTCGACCGCTAACGGATCACGCAAGCCTGACACCACGAACTTGCCGTCACGCTTGCCAGCCTCGGTGATCACAATTCCGGGTTCTGCCCGTAGCCGCTCCAGATAGCCCTCCCAAAGCTGTTGGTTGTGCCACCACCACGCAGCCCATGTTCCCATCAATATCAGCACGAGCAGCACCGAAGCCAGAACGGCCATACGTGCGAGGCCGACGCGGGGCCGTGCATGCTCGCCAAGCGCCACCAGCTCTTGCAGCTCCGCCGCGACATCGCCGAGCCCGGCGCTATCGCCGTTGAAGCTTTCGAGCGCATGATATCGTTCGGCGTGAATGCGCGACAGGGCGTCGCGCAATGTTTCGTGCAGCCCCTCCGGCGGATCGCCGCGGATGACCGCGACCAGCGCGGCAAACGGCCCCGGCTCGGACCATAGCCGCAGCTCTCCCAGCCGCACCGAGTCGAGCCCCTGGTGCTCGGCGCCGCTAAAGGAATCGCGGACAAAATCCTGGATTGCGACCAGCATCGAAGACACGAGCTGCGGGTCTTGGCTCACCGCATTGTCGGCCGACACATGGGCGATCAACAACCCGGTATGACGGTGGACCAGGAACACGTGTTCGACCTGGTAGACCAGCGTATGCTTGAGCACGACCTCGGCGAAGGACAGTCCGGTGCGCCAGGCTTCCCAGCGCCATTTCAGCCCTCGCCAGGTGAGGCTGTATTTCAGGGTCTGATTGAGCCGCTGGAAGGTCTCGTCAATGGTCTCGCCGATCGATTTGCGGATCGCCGGCACGATCATCGGATAAAGAATGTTGACCAGCGTTCTGGGATCGCTCCGGATCGAGCTCTCCGCCGCCTTCTCCATGACGGGCGCCAACACATGCCCCATCCGCGTATCGTTCGTCGCCTGGGCGATCGCTGTCGGCAAGACGCGTCCGATCGCCGCGGCCAAGCGCTCGGGATCGTCCATCACGCCAGCAAGCCGCGCCAACGTCTCGATCTCGTGGCCGACCAGCAAGGTCCGCAGCTGCTCGAGTTGGAGATCGCCCGGACGCACGCCGTTTTGCTGCGCGCGGAGTTCCGGCTTCAGGCTCTGCGCGATTTCGACGAGTAGACTCGCCAGCGCTTTTCGATCGACGGCCTCATCGCCCGAGGGCGGGCGAAGCAACGCCTCAAGGATATCGGTGGAGGTGCTCACCTCACGGCGCGCATCAACTGGCCGACTAGCCACGTGATGGTTCGATCAGGCCTTTGCCGGCGCTCTTCGAGCTCGCGTCCTGGTTCAGACACTTGGCGACCTCGACGAACAGCCCCGCCAGCAGGTTACGATCGGTTTTGACGTTGCTGAGCTCGGCAAACATTTTCTCGATTGCGTGCTGAAGATCCTCGTTCTTGCGCTTGATCTCCTCGCGCAACGCGTGCGCTTCCTGGGTCAGGCGGTCGGCCATCTCGCGCTCGAGCTGGCTCAATTGGTCCGACATCGTGCGAAGCCGTTTTTCCACTCCCTGACTATGCTCGCGCAGCGTCCGCTCGATCTCCTTGTCGGCCTCGGCGCGCAAGTCCTTCTCTTCGCGGAGCTGGCCCGCGAGCGACTCCACCTGCTTCTTCGCGTTCGATTCGAAGGCGCTAAGATTGCGTGCCGTCTCGGACTCAATGTCCTTGAACCGCTGCAGAAACCGCTCCTCCAACTTGGAGAAGCGGCGATCGTAGTCTTGCATTTGGTTGCCAAACAGTAGATCGCGGATCTTGTCCACGCCCACGACTTCGCCCCCAGCAGCCGGGCCGTTGATCAGTTGCGCGGCGGCTACGGTTTCCATTAACTCGGCGTCGGATTTCGATGATTTCCCGGCCACGATCCACCTCTACGCTCTTTAGGATGAAGTAGTTTGGAACTATGGCATCGTCTGTCGCGAACTTGCAAGTTGCTTTGCCGGCAACGACTGAGCATTGCCGTTCATCACTAACGCAAAAGCCAATGTCAGCCACGACTGCGTATGCATCTGCGAATAGAAGCTCACTGCACAAAACAGTGGCATGGTGTTCCCAATGGGCGCCGCAACGTCGAGACCTTGAGCAATCATGACGCGGATATTTGCCTGCACGGGTCGCGGGCGTGATCGAAAATTAGGCAAAGCAAATTTGCGGGCCTTCATTCACTGCGGCATCTCTTTGCATCGATGACATCAATCGAAAGGTTGGTGGCAGTCGAGAACTGTCGCCCAAGATGAGAATACTCTTGGGCCACACACCGATCATGCTCAGGTGCGGCCACGCGATCGCGGCGCCCTGGATCCCGCAACCACTTTGAATTCCAGCGATAGGGCGACTGGCTTGTACGACCTCGGCGCAGGCGTCGTCCTTGACCGCAGAGACGTTTGCATTTGACCCTGCAGCGGGCGCGGCATTCGAACGCCCACGTAAGGGCAAGAACGTTTCTATCGAGACGAACATGCGCGGGCCTGAGCCAACTCAGCGCCGCCGGCCCCAACGGCTCAAGCTCCGAGAAGCTTGCAGACCGATCTGCCCGGTTAACTCCGCCGCCCTTCGATCGTTAGCGACCTTCCGCTCGGTCAAAAAGCGAGCGCCTGCGGCGCGGCTCACGCTGGCCCTCCGAGGAAGTCCGGAAGCGCGTCCGCACTCCCTATCAATGGTACGATAGTTGCTAATCACTCGCTGAACCAGACCTAGAAGGTCTCAAAAGAATACATTGTTTCATTTCGAAACATTGTCCGGTCAGTGAGTAATTTAGTATGAGTAATGGTAGCTGGAATGCTGTAATTCCATGGCCGATCATTGGCATCCATGTCGCGTTACTGCCAGACGGCCGAGTTTTGACATTTGGCTCTGACGAGAGGGGTGAGCAGGGTCTTCACAAAATCTATGATATCTGGGACCCCAAGACCGGGCTCCACCTCACCACGACAGATGCCATTGCGACCGACGAGTTTTGCTCGGCCGAGATCATCGACCCCATCACGGACAATATGATCATCACTGGCGGTGATGGCCGGCCCCTGGGCCATGTGAATAATGGTGTCCCGGACGTCAATACGTTCGATTATCGTGGCGGCGCCCTGACCAAGAGTCCGACGGGGCATCTGCACTTTCCCCGCTGGTATGGTTCGCTGATATCGCTCGGCGGTGGCCGGCTATTGGAAATCGGCGGCACGCCCGACGAAGATAGACCCAAGGGATCTGGCACTCCCGAACTCTACACCCCAGGGTCCGGCTGGACCGCGTTGCCGGGCGCCCATAGCGCCGATATCGCCACCAATTGGTTCTATCCGCGCGTCTGGATGTCCAGCAATGGCACAATTTTCGGCTTCTCAGCAGGGTCCAAAAACGGCGGAACCGTCTTTACGATCAACACCACGGGGCGCGGTTCCGTCACCAATCTGGGGCACACGCCGTTCAAATCGGAGTCTAACGATCCAGCAGCCATGTTCTCGCAAGACAAGATCCTCACGCTCGATAAGACCGGGACCGCGTGGATCATGGATATTGGAGGGGCGGCACCGACCTTTACGCAGGCAGGCAGCGTCGGCTCAAACCGAGCTTGGTCAAACCTGACCGATCTTGCCGACGGCACGGTTCTGCTGACCGGCGGCAGCAACGGTCTCGGCCGCGGCGGCAAGGGCAACGTTGCCACCGAAACGAACAACGCCATGATCTGGGACCCAGACACCAACCAATGGACCAATGACTCAAGCGCCGCGATCGGGCGCTTCTATCACTCGAATACCCTGCTGTTGCCCGATGGCACCGTTCTGTCGACGGGCGGGGGTGCCCCTGGGCCTTTGACCAACCTCAACGTAGAGATCTTTACCCCCGGCTACCTGCTTAATGAGGATGGCAGCCTGCGCACTGATCGGCCGGTGATCACCAGCGCCCCGAAGATGCTGCAGCAGGGCCAGACCTTTACGCTCACGCTCGACGATGCGGACGTGATCCAGAAGCTCGAGCTCATCAAGTTTGGCAACGGAAGCCATTCATTTGACGGCGAGCAAAGGGCGTTCAGCCTTGTCTTCACCCATGTCGACGCGAACACGCTGCTGGTCACCATCCCCGCCAATGCAAACGCGGTCACCGATGGGTACTGGCTGCTGTTTGCCGACAACACTCACGGCACGCCTTCGGTTGCCTCGAAGATCAAGATCAGTCAGGTCGGCGTCGACACCTCGGTACCCAACATCGACACGAACCTGATGCTCAATGGCACGGCCTCCCATGTCTATGGCAGCAACCAGTTCACGTTGACCACCGACAACCGCTGGCAGGCTGGCTCGGTGATGAGCGACAAACGCATCGACCTGACCCATGACTTCGACCTGTCATTCGACGTGCTAATGGGCAACAAGGCCAACGCCGCCGACGGCATGGCGTTCGTCCTGCACAACGATCCGCTCGGCAACAACGCCCTTGGCAGTTCTGGCGATGGGCTCGGCGCCGCCGGACTGCTCAACGGCCTCGCCATCCAGTTCGATACGCTGAAGAATGCCAATCTCGGCGACATCGCAGCCAATCACACTGATTTTGTCACCACCGACCCGCACGCCGCCACCTACCGACTGAGCGACCAGGTCGCTCTTAACAACGTCACGGACGGCAACTGGCACAACGTGCAAGTGCATTGGGACGCCACGACCCAAACCCTTACCTATACGTTCGACGGCAACCAGGTCGGGCAGCTGTCGCAGGATCTGGCCAACGCCTATTTTGGCGGCTCCGACTACGTGTATTTCGGCTTCACCGGCTCGACCAGCGGCAAGAGCGACTTACACAAGATCCAACTCAATTCGCTCGATGCGACGTTCGAGTCGGGTCCGCCTCCCGGCACTGCCCACGCCCATGATGGCAGCATCTTCGATGTCGCCACAATCGACCAGCACGTGACCGTCAACGGCTCGGCGAGCTTCGAGCCATCGAGCAACGCCTTCACCCTCACGCCCAACGCGCAAGGACAGGCGGGCAGCGTAGCCTTCAACGACAAGGTCGACCTGACCCACGACTTCAATATGCTGTTCGACATCTACTTCGGTCCGAAGCAAGCAGCCGAGGGTATGGCGTTTGTCCTGCACAACGATGCCAGTGGAGTTGCGGCGATCGGCGGCGACGGCGGCGACCTTGGCGCCGTGGGCTTGCAGAACGGTCTCGCCATCGAGTTTGATACGCAGCAGAGCGGAACGCCCTTCAACGATCCAGCCTATAATCACACCGACATCGTCGATACGGATGCTGGCCCGGGCGGAGATCTCACGCCAGCCACCAATCTCGGCAACATCGTCGATGGCGGCTGGCACCAGGTCGGGGTGACGTGGGACTCCCAAGCCCACACATTGCGGTACTGGGTCGACGGAAAACTCGGCGGTACGCTGACCGGCGACATCGCATCGCAGTATCTAGGCGGTCACACGACAGCCTATGTCGCATTTACTGGCACGACGGGCGGAGCCACCGTCACCGACGTACAACAGGTGCGGGTCGCCGCGGTCGACGCCTACTTCGCGGGCAGCAGCGACGGTTACGCTAACATCCAAGATCCGATTGCGCTTTCCGACAACGCGGTCCTCAACGGTTCGGCCACCTACGACAGCACGCACCACAGTTTCGTGTTGACGCCGGACGCGGCCGGCAAGTCGGGCTCGGCGATGCTCGACCAGCGCATCGACCTCACCTACGACTTCCAGGCCTCTTTCGACGTTTACCTCGGTAACAATGCCAAGGGCGCCGATGGCCTGGCGTTCGTGCTGCAGAATGACCCACATGGGGCGAGCGCCATCGGCGGTGCCGGCAGCAATCTCGGGGCTATGGGCTTGCAGAACGGTCTCGGCATTGCCTTCGATACCCGGCAAAATGCCAATTTCGGGGATATGGCCGCCGATCACACTGACTTCTTCGACACCGACGCGCCTCTGGCAACGAGCCGCGTCAGCGACCAGCTCCTGATCGGTAACGGCAACGTCACAGATGACAGTTGGCACAATGTGCTGGTCAGCTGGGACGCGACGGACCATACCCTGAAATATTGGTTCGACGGCAAACAGGTGGGCTCGCTCAATCAGGACATCGTCGCGAAGTATGCGGGCGGGTCGCCAAATGTCTATCTCGGGTTTACGGCTGGGACCGGCGGCACCCACAATCTGCAGCAGGTGCACCTCAATTCCCTGACGGCAACCTTCACGGCCGAGGGCGACGACACCGACCGTGCCTCCAGCCTCGCCGGCAACGATACGATTGCAGGAAGTCTCGGCAAGGACATCCTCACTGGCGGGTTAGGTGCCGATACTTTTGACTTCAATTTCAAGACCGAGACGCGGACGGGCGCCAATCACGACGTGATCAGCGGATTTCTATGGCGTTGGGCTTGATGGTGATCAGATCGATGTCCACGATATCGACGCCAACACTCACGCGCACGGCAATCAGGACTTCCACTTCATCGGCGCGCGGCACTTTCACCGCCACGCTGGCGAGTTGCATCTCGTCTATCACGATGGGTTCGTGACTGTCGAGGGCGACGTCAATGGCGATGGCCGGGCCGATTTCCAGATCGAGGTGCACAGCCCCGCGGCTCTCGCCAAGGCGGATTTCGTCCTATAGCGACATACAAAATGTCTACGTCGGCGGTCAGCGTCCCAATCTGAGGGTCACAGGTTCAAATCCTGTCGGGGTCACCACGCCTTCAACGGCTTAAGCGAGTTTGGTCTTGCCTTGCCGACGCCATCACCGCGGATTTGCCCGACATTCCAAGGTGCGGGAAAACGGCACCTACGGACGCTCCTTATGCTATTTCTATTCTCCGCTCGGTCATAAGGAGACGAAATGAGTACCAGCAAATTGGAAGTGGGCCACACCCAGGACGGTCAAAACGTCCTGATTAAGATCAAGCCAGACGACGACGACGGGGTTTCTGTAAACGTGCCCGCTTACACGGTCGGTGGTTTGGCCACGGGCCTGCTCGGCGCCGCCGTCGATTGCGGAAAAAAACCGGGCAGATGTCTCGTTTAGAAACCAAGAAATTAGATCCCCACAAGCTAGGTCACGTTCTAGCTCACGAAGCAGCTGTGGCGGAGGATAAAACCAGACCGGAAATCCTTATTGTCGTGTTTGCGATTGGTGCCACTGAGCTGAGCATTGGCATACCGAGAGATATTCTCGCGCAGCTAGGAACGTCGTTTTTGACGTTGAGCGCAGATAAGAGTGCGGCAAACTGAGGCGCCACGCCTTCATTCGTCGCGGCAGGACTTGAACAGCTTTGCGTTCGGGCAAAACTCCGGCGGCGTTTCCGGCGTCTCGGCGCCTTCCAGCCAGTGGACGCAAGTCGATTCGTCCGGACAGAGGCGGCATTTGCTGCTCGCCTCGAGGAAGGCGAGGCCCCCATCGATGCTCACGACCCTGGACATTTTCACGCCGGTCGTCAGCATCATCCGGTCCATCAATTCTTGCCGCCGGCGGACCTGCTCCAACAGCGGCCACAATCCCCTTGAGACTGCCATCCCCGATCTTCCCATCTTGCCGGACGACCGCCCCGGCTCTTAACGCATGACAGATTGGCTCATCCTTGAGGAAGCAGTCCTTGAGCTGCATCAATTTATCTATCGCGACAAATTTTCATGAAGCGGGATTCAAACAAGGCAAGACTTCGCAACAGGTTTGCCCTGGCACTTGACCCCGGGCTTAATGGGTCTTCCCGCAGGCTAACGGCTTCAACACCGCCCATCGCGAGGCGCGTTCGAGGCCAGTATGCCCACGATTTCCAAAACCCCCGAACAAGCCGGGGAGCAGATTACGCGTGGCGGCTATCAATGGGGCACGACTCTGGGTCAGGCGGCAGGGCCGATCAGTTTCGGCTTCCGGGAGACGGCGCCCAGCTACGACAACTATCCGCATAACCAACAACAAACTTTCGAGCAATTCACCGCCAAGCAGATCGACGACGCGACGCGCGCGCTTTCACTCTGGTCGGACCTCGCCAATATCAGCTTCGTCCGCATCGGCGAGGGAGCGAGCGGCGAGGATGCCTTTACCGACGACGCCACCATTCTGTTCGGTGGTTACTATGCCGACCGTGACGGCGCCGCCGCCTTCGCCTTCTATCCCGACCCTACCGACACGAACTCAACCGCCCCTGCCGGCGATGTCTGGGTCAACCGTTATTACGACGAGAGAACGACCACGCCGGAAACTTATCGTTTCATGACATTGCTGCATGAGATCGGCCATGCGCTCGGTCTGCAACATCCGGGCGATTACAACGCCGGCGGCGGCACCATCTCCTACGAAAACGATGCCGCCTATATCGAGGACAGCCGGCAATTTTCGCTGATGAGCTATTGGTCCGCCGCGAGCACCGGCGCCTATCACGCTCAATTCTATGCCGGCACGCCGCTGCTCGATGACATCGTCGCCATCCAGCGACTCTATGGCGCCAACATGACGACGCGAACCGATGACACCATTTACGGCTTCAACTCCAACACCGCCCAAGACGCCTTTCACCTCGACAGCGCGGCGGACGCGCCGATTTTTGCCGTTTGGGATGCGGGCGGCATTGATACGTTCGATTTCTCCGGCTTTGCCCACGATCAGGTGCTCGACTTGCGCGAGGGCATGTTCTCGAATGTGGGCAAGCTCACCGGCAATGTGGCGATCGCGCCGGGCGCCGTCATCGAGAACGCGATCGGCGGAACCGGGGACGATACCGTCATTGGCAACGAGGCGGACAATGAACTTTTCGGCCGCAGAGGGTCGGACCGGCTGTTCGGCGGCGGCGGCGACGATATCCTGAGCGGGGGCTTCGGCAAGGATCGCTTGCAAGGTGGCGCCGGCGCCGATCTCTTCGTCTTCAATTCTGTTCGAGGCCGTATCGGCTCCGATTCGATTGTCGACTTTGACATTGCCGAGGGCGACCGGATCGATATTGCGGCCATCGATGCCAAGCGTCACGCCTCAGGCGATCAATCGTTCCACTTTATCGGCGGCCATCGCTTCACCGAGCACGCCGGCCAGCTCCGTTATAAGCAGGGGATCGTCGAGGGCGACCTTAACGGCGACGGACGCGCCGACTTTCGCATTTTGGTTCACGTCCACGCCGACGATAGCGTCGAGGCTCTCGGCTCGGAAGGTTCACCTGACGGCGGACGACTTTATTCTCTGAAGGGATTGCGGCTGGCGAGCTACAGTAAGAGATCGCCCCGCGCCAGATTGGCGGCGTTGAACCTCGATGGCGAAATCGGCGCCGCCGTCGCCATCAATGTCGCCTTGCAACAGATGCGTCGCAAGGTCGAAGCGAAGCTCGCCGGCATGATTGCTGAAGTCGGCATTGCCGACGAAATCGAAATTATTCGCCGCCGAGCGAATTTGCTGTCGATCTCGCGCGAAGGTCGATCTTGTCGCCCTGACCATGATGGAAGTCCTGATGAGGTCGGGCGCGGCCAGGCTGCTGTCCGCTGCCGTGCGAAACACGAAACGGTCGGCGCCGCGATTGCCGGTAAGCATATCCCGTCCAAGACCGCCGATCAGCATGTCGTCGCCGCCCGCCCCGCAGAATATCGTCGCCGGCACCGTCCCCCAATCTTGTCGTCGACACAGCTTCCCGTAATGTATGTCGTCCTCGTTACTCCTGCCCAATACGAGTCCGCGTCGCAGCGGATCGAGCTTGACCGAGACGCCGTCGACGTCCTTGATCTGTATGAGGAAGACATCTTCCATGATGATGGTGTCGCCCCGCAAAGCGCGCGCCGTGATCGATTGAAAATGCGCCTCTTCGAAATCCAGTGGCCCCGTGACGATGAGATGGTTGTCGTCGTCGATCGCAAAACGCCCGCCCGCGTCATCGACCAATTCGACGTGATAGCGCCCGTCGACCAGCACGAAGGTACCGACGATCCGCCCGGCCGGACTGTTCTCCGGAACAGTGCTCTTCGATAGATACAGCAATGGCGGTGGCATACTCATCGGCGAACCTCAAACGCGCTGACTATCCGGGGCAGTTGCAATCGAGATGCCACGGCGCCCTCGCCGCGTGCCCCCTCTGCATATTAAGCCTAATCGCGCTGGCGCCCTACAACGCTCACGGCTGTGGCCGGAGCGCTACGGTGTTGCATTTCCGGTGAATGGCCGCCTCGCAATCCCTAGCCTCTTCGCCCATATGATGGGATAGTTTGGCAACGAGGCAGGGCGATTTGCCCCCAAGCCTCGCTGCGAGGACCGGACCATGCCCCCAACCGCTCTGATGTTCGTTGTCTGCCACGCCCTTGCCAATCAAGGCCCGCTCGACGTTAACGGCTTTCCGATCGACGGGGTGAAGCTCGATCATTCCACCTGCCGCAACGAGCTGGTGCAGATGTACGATCGCCTTGCCAGCGACGGCCCCAACCCGGTGCCCAATTTCTCCGATCCCAATGTCTGCTCGCGCATGGCGCTGACCGAGACGCCAAACTGGGAAGCGGCGCATCGCGGCTGGTACGTGCTGAAAGTGAAGTGCCCGCACCCGGACGGCACCTTCCCGGGCGATCTCGACGTCTAATCCTGGCACGACAACGCCCAATTCGACGCAACTTCATCAGCCTACGCCGTTACGCTTGCGCGGACTGGTTGCGCCCTCTAAAATGCTGCGGATTTGACTCAAATGCAGCGTCACGAGGGAGCGCGTTCATGCCGGATATCGCAGCGTCTACCAAAACCAAGGCCAATTTCGAGCAGCTTGGTAGCGTCTATACTTATTCTGGACTTATCCTGGCGATCTCGAAAAGGCCAACGACAGCGATTGGATTCGCATCCAAGTCAGCGCGGGCGTGACCTATCGATTCTTCGCCTCCTGCACTGAGAACGATAGCCGCGAATTCGGCGACTGCCAGATTTCGCTGTTCGAATTCGTTGGGCCAGCCCATCGTGCCGACGAGCAATATTGACTATGCCTCCGGCCCGGAACTGACATTCACCGCTGGCGCCGACGGGTTTGTCTATCTCGAAATCCATCAGATCAACGTCGTTATCCAGCCGACTGGCACCTACAGTATTTTTGCCGGCGCCAACCTCGCTGGAACTGTGGCGCCTGGCGACAACAATGCCAATACACACATCAGCGCGGGGAACGAGGTCGTCGCCGGCGGCCTCTTGGGCGACATCTTAAGCGCGGGCGCCACAGACAGCACGTTGCTCGGCCAAGGTGGCAACGACATCCTCTATGGTGCGGACAACCACAGCAACATCCTATCGGGTGGCCACGGCAACGATACGATTTACGCCGGCTTCAATTCGAGCAACACGACCCTTCTCGGCGATGCGGGCGATAACGATTTGTATGGGAGTTTGGGCGGCGACGCCCTGCTCGGCGGTGCCGGAAGCGACTATCTCGATGGTGGACTCGGCGGCGACAATCTCACCGGGGGCGCGGGCCGCGACGTTTTGATCGGCGGCGCCAACAACGATAACATTATTTTCAGTTCTATTTCCAACTCCCGCCGTGGTAATGCCCGCGACCTGATCCGAGACTTCTCCACCGGCGACAAAATTGACCTCGAGGCGATTGACGTGAAGCCCGGCGGGACCGATCAGGATTTCAAATTCATCGGCACCAAGAGCTTCCATCACAAGGCAGGTGAGCTCCGCTATGTCTTTAAGGGTGTCGCTCTCACCATCGTTCAAGGCGACGTGAATGGCGACGGCAAAGCCGATTTCGAGATCGGACTGACCGGGCACCACGTGCTGAATGGGGCGGTCGACTTCGACCTTTAGGAGTGGCGCCCCTACCGCGTCGGCATCGGCTTTTCGCCGCGATAATCGTAGAAGCCGCGCTTGGTCTTGCGTCCCAGCCAGCCCGCCTCGACATATTTCACCAGCAGCGGACAAGGCCGGTATTTGGAATCGGCGAGCCCCTCATAAAGGGTCTGCATGATCGACAGGCAGGTATCGAGCCCGATGAAATCGGCAAGCTGCAGCGGCCCCATCGGATGATGCGCGCCGAGCCGCATCGCGGTGTCGATGGCGTCGACCGAGCCGACGCCCTCATAGAGCGTGTAGACTGCCTCGTTGATCATCGGCAAAAGGATACGGTTCACCATGAAGGCGGGGAAATCTTCCGAGACGGCGGTGGTCTTGCCGAGCGTCTCGATGAACTCCTTGGCGCGGGCGAAGGTCACATCGTCGGTGGCGATGCCGCGGATCATCTCCACCAGCTCCATCACCGGCGCCGGGTTCATGAAATGCAGGCCGATGAAATGCTCAGGCCTGTCGGTGCCGGCGGCAAGCCGCGTGATCGAGATCGAGGAGGTGTTGGTGGCGACGATGGCGTCCGGCTTGAGATAGGGACACAGCATGACGAAGATCTTGCGCTTGACCAACTCGTCCTCGGTCGCCGCCTCGATGACCAGATCGGCATCGCCGAATCCTGAAAACGTTTCGGCGTAGGAGATGCGCGACAGCGTCTGCTTGCGATCCTCGTCGTTGATCTTGCCGGAGGCCACTTGGCGGGTGAGGTTCTTGTCGATGGCCTTGATCGCGGCATCGAACCGCGCCGGGTCCAGATCGTTGATCACCGCCTGATAGCCGGACAGCGCCACCACATGGGCGATGCCGCTGCCCATCTGCCCCGCGCCGACGATGCCGATTTTGCGAATGGGCATGGTGTTAGTCTCTCGCGACATTTTCGGTTCGGCGAGTAATGTCGCGCCTTGAACGATCTCGTCCATCGTCACTCTCCATGAGCATGCATCGCCCTAATACCCTGCCTTCTTGAGCTCGGCTTCGAGCTCGGGCAGCACCGTGAATAGATCGCCGACGAGGCCATAATCGGCGACTTGGAAGATCGGAGCGTCGGCATCTTTATTGATGGCCACGATCACTTTGGAATCCTTCATGCCGGCGAGATGCTGGATCGCGCCGGAAATGCCAATGGCGATATAAAGCTCCGGCGCCACCACCTTGCCGGTCTGCCCGACCTGATGATCGTTCGGCATATAGCCGGCATCGACCGCGGCGCGGCTGGCGCCGACGGCGGCGCCAAGTCGATCCGCGAGCGGCTCGATCAAGGTCTTGAAATTGTCTCCGGAGGCCATGCCGCGCCCGCCCGAAACCACGATCCGGGCGGCGGTCAACTCCGGGCGCTCGCTCTGGCTGATGGCGCTGGTCTCGAAGCTGGAAAGCCCAAGTGCCGCCGGCGGCGTGATCGACTTCGATCGGGGCCGACCCGCCCTCGCCTGCAGCGACAAATACCGAGGTTCTGACCGTGGCCACGATCTTCTTATCGGTCGTCTTCACCGTCTCGATGGCATTGCCGGCATAGACCGGGCGCTCGAAAGTGTCCGGCGCCTTGACCGCGATGATGTCGGAGACTTGCGCCACGTCGAGCAGCGCGGCGACGCGGGGCAGCACATTCTTGCCCATGGTCGTTGCCGGCGCCAGCAGCGCGTCGTAATTCGCCATCAGCGGCACGATCAGAGCCGCATTCTCCTCGGCAAGGAGTTGCGCAAGCTGAGGCGCTTCCGCGATCAACACTTTGCGCACGCCGTCGAGCTTGGCGGCTTGCTCGGCGACGGCGCGGCAACCCTGTCCCGCGACGAGAATATCGACCTCGCCGCCGATCTCGCGCGCGGCACTCAGCGCTTTCCCCGTCGACGGCGCGAGCAACTTGTTGTCGTGATCGGCGAGCAGAAGCGTGGCCATCTACAGCACCCCCGCTTCGTTCTTGAGCTTGTCGACCAGCGCCGCCACACTGTCGACTTTGATCCCGGCCTGACGCGTCTTGGGCTCGGTTAGAGAAACGATCTTCAGCCTCGGCGCGATGTCCACGCCAAGCGCCTCGGGCGTGGTCTCATCGATCGGCTTCTTCTTCGCCTTCATGATATTCGGCAGCGAGGCGTAGCGCGGCTCGTTCAGTCGCAAATCCGTGGTCACGATCGCGGGCTTGGTCAGCGCAATCGTCTCGAGTCCACCGTCGACTTCACGCACCACACGGATCTTCGAGCCGTTGAGTTCCAGTTTCGAGGCGAACGTGCCTTGCGGCCAGCCAAGCAGGCCCGCCAGCATCTGTCCGGTCTGATTGCAATCGTCGTCGATGGCCTGCTTGCCCATGATGACAAGCTCGGGCTTCTCGTTCTCGACGATCTTCTTGAGCAGTTTGGCGACGGCGAGCGGTTCGACGTTGGCCTCGGTCTTCACCAGGATGGCGCGGTCGGCGCCCATGGCGAGTGCGGTACGGAGCGTGTCGGCGGCTTTGGCGCTGCCGATCGAGACAGCAACGATTTCGCTGGCCTCGCCGCGTTCCTTGATGCGGACCGCTTCCTCGACGGCGATCTCGTCGAACGGATTCATCGCCATCTTGGCATTGGCAAGATCGACCCCGCCGCCGTCCGGCTTGACCCGGACCTTGACGTTGGCGTCGACGACCCGCTTCACGGGAACCAAGATTTTCATGGGGCCAGCTTCCCCGACTTTCGACGTTTTTTTGGCCGCCGCGCCACTCTATCTCGCACCTGCGAAATGGCCGGGACGGTACTGCCCGGCAGTGCACAAGTCAATGCTTTCCGGGTTTTTTTGGAAGTTTAGGCGCCGCCTTGGGTCTTATCGAACAGCACCACACCGCGCCGCCGCATAAACAGGATCAGGACCGCACCGGCCGCGAGGCCGCCAATATGGGCCCACCAGGCGACGTTTTCCTCGGAATCGAAAAACAGGCTGGCCACCTGCGCCGCGACCCAGATGCCGAGCGCCCAGGAGGCGTTGAGCTTGATCGGGATGCGCCACAGTGCCAACACCCAGACCTTCACTTTGGGATGCAGGATCAGATAGGCCGAGATGATCCCGGCCACCGCGCCGCTCGCCCCGATCAGCGGCAAGTCCGAGTTCGGCATCATCCAGGAATGCAGCAGGCCGGCGAAAATCCCGCACATCAGGTAGAACATGATGAAGCGGATATGGCCCATGGCATCCTCGACATTGTCGCCGAACACCCAGAGGAACAGCATGTTGCCGATCAGGTGAATCCAGCCCCCATGCAAAAACATATAGGTGACCAGCGTGAACCGCTCCGGCATGGGGAAATTCGGCGAGATCACGGTCTTCGCCGTGGGCCCTAGCAGATCGGCGGGAATGACCGCGAAGATTGCCGCGTTCTCATTCTCGAGCGGAATCACCCAGCCGGTCTGGAAGATGACGAACACAGCCACGTTCAAGGCAATCAGCGCGAAGGTGACGTATTGATGGTCGATGCTTTTGAGAGGGTTGGTGTCGTGGAGCGGAATGAACACGGAGACACACGGACGCCTTGGCTAGCGGTTCTGACCCTTGACCCACAACACGTCGGTCCGTCCTTTGTCGTTGGCATAACGGCTCGCCACGAACAGGAAGTCCGACACTCGATTGATATAGCGCAATCCCGCTTCGCCCACGCTCTCGCGTGAGGCAAGCGCCACCATCAGCCGCTCGGCGCGGCGCGAAACGGTGCGCGCCAGATGCAGGAAACTCGATGCGGGCGAGCCGCCGGGTAGCACGAAGGACCGTAGCGGTTGCAGGTCGCGATTGAGCTTGTCGATCTCGCCCTCGAGCCGCGCCACTTGCGCGTCGGTGACGTTCAGCCGCCCGCGCGCGTCTTTGGTCTCATCCGGAAAACACAGATCGGCGCCGAGATCGAACAGATCGTTCTGAATCCGGGCCAGCATCGCATCGAGTTCCGGATCGGCGGTTTTGGTGTGAACGCGCGCCAGTCCGATCGCGGCATTGGTCTCGTCGAGCGTGCCATAAGCCTCGACGCGAAGATCGTATTTCGGCACCCGGCGGCCCGAGCCGAGCGCGGTTGTGCCGTCATCGCCGGTCTTTGTGTAGATCTTGTTGAGGACAACCATCGCCGGACCCCTCTAAGGCTAGCCTAGCTACACCTTGGGGTTGGTCAAGTCACCCTGAGAAAGGGTTTGAAGGGGCGCTGCCCTAGAATTTTCCGCCGAGATAGATCGCCAGCATCACGATGCAGATCGCGATAAACTGCAAGACCACGCGCCAGCGCATCAAGGTCTGGCTCAAGTTTGGACTGCCGCCCCTGAGCATGTTCCCCAGCCCCAGAAGCAGCACGATCGCGACTGCGGCAAGCGCAATGGGGACGGCGTATCCGACGATATCCTGCATGGCGTCTTCCTCCCCTCGCCCCTTGGTTTTCAACCCTTATCGGGCCTTGCTAGTTCCTGATCGCAACTTCGTCCAAGGCGCGGGCGGGCAAGATCCTGCGCAAGAACGCCACGGCGTAGGTGGGCAGAGTGACATAATAACGGGCCTTGGGCTTGCGGCTTTCGAGCGCGGCGGCGAGCTTGGCCGCGACCGCTTCCGGCCCGAGCTTGAAGCCCTGCTTGCCGCCCTCCTCCATCCGGGCGATCCGCGCGCGATAGATGTCGCGATGCGCTGAGTTTTCCAGATCGACATTCCGCCGATAGGCCTCGAGCGCATGCTCGACGAAGCGCGTGGCGATGGGACCGGGCTCGATCAGGATCACTTTGATGCCAGCGGGCGCAAGCTCGATGCGCATCGTATCGGCCAGCGCCTCGATGGCGAATTTCGACGCGCAATAGGCGCCGCGATAAGGTGCCGCGATCAGCCCGAGCACCGAGGAGCAGAACACGATCCTTCCCTCGCCAGCTCTGCGCATCGCCGGAATGATGCGGGCGGTGAGATCGTGCCAGCCGAACACATTGACCTCGAATTGCGCGCGTAACACTTCGGGCGTGAGGTCTTCCACCGCGCCCGGCTGACCATAGGCGCCGTTATTGAACAGCGCGTCGAGTTTGCCGTCAGTTTCTTCCAGAACTTGCTCGGCGGTTGCTCTGATCGAGCCGGGCTCGGCATAATCGAGATAGAGACTTCTCGACGCCTTCTTCGTCACGCAGCCGGGCGATGTCCTCGGGCTTCCGCGCCGTGGCGAACACGCGCCAGCCCCGCTTCTTCATCTCCCGCGCCGAGGCGAGCCCGATCCCTGAGGAGCAGCCGGTGATGAGGATGGAGCGTTGGGCTCGTGACGCGCATTCAACAGCCAAAAGGCGAAGTTGAGCGCGGCCGCAAACGAGACCCAGAGCAGATAGGGCACCAGCAGCAGCGCAGCCGGCCGACTCGACCGGTCGAACAGCACGATCGTGACCACGATCGCGACGATCAGCAGCAAGATGACGGCGAAGCCGGCCGCCGGGCTATGCATCCAGAAAAACGCGAACGACCAGGCCACGTTCAGGGCGAGCTGGATGCCAGAACCAGATCAGGCCCAGCTTGCGATCTTCGTCCTTGCCCGGCGCGCGCCAGAACAGCCAGGCCGATATTGCCATCATCGCGTAGAGGATGGTCCAGACAATGGGAAAGACACTATTCGGCGGCGCGAAGCCCGGCCGGTTCAGCGTCTCGTACCAGGGGAGATTGGGCTCGGTGAGCAGCCCGCCGATCGCTGACGCGGCGAAACAAACGCCGAGCGCGATGAGGAGAGCGATCAGGTTGCGCTTCGTGTCTGTCACCATCGCCTCACCTTGCGTTCGCAGGGATTACTAACCCTCGAGCAGTCGCCGCGCGATGACATGCGCCTGAATCTCGGCCGCGCCCTCGAAGATCGAGAGGATACGCGCGTCGCACAGCACGCGGCTGATCGGATATTCCAGCGCAAAGCCGTTGCCGCCATGAATTTGCAGCGCGTTGTCGGCAGACGCCCAGGCCACGCGCGCGGCGAGCAGCTTCGCCATGCCGGCTTCGAGATCGCAGCGCCGCCCTGCGTCCTTCTCGCGCGCGGCGAAATAAGTGAGCTGCCGCGCCAGCAGAATTTCCGCCGCCATCATCGCCAGTTTGTCGGAGACGCGCGGGAAGGCAATGATCGGCTTGCCGAACTGGATGCGCTCGGTGCCGTAACGAAGCCCGAGATCGAGCGCGCATTGCGCCACGCCGATGGCCCGCGCCGCGGTCTGAATCCGCGCCGCCTCGAAAGTCTGCATCAGCTGCTTGAAGCCTTGACCCTCGACGCCACCGAGCAGATTGGCGGCCGGCACTTCGAAACCCGTCGAAGGAGATGTCGAACTCCTTCATGCCGCGATAACCGAGCACCTCGATCTCGCCGCCATTCATGCCCTTGGCTGGAAAAGGATTGTCGTCGGTGCCGCGCGGCTTCGGCGCGAGGAACATCGACAATCCGCGATAGCCCTTCTCGTTCGGATTGGTGCGCGCCAGCACGGTCATCAGATCGGCGCGCGCCGCATGCGTGATCCAGGTCTTCTGCCCGGTGATGCGATAGACATCGCCGTCCTTCACCGCGCGTGTCGAGAGCGATGCGAGGTCCGAGCCCGTGTTCGGCTCGGTGAACACCGCCGTCGGCAGGATTTCGCCGGAGGCGATCTTCGGCAGCCATTCCGCTTTCTGTTCGTCGGTGCCGCCATTGAGGATCAGCTCTTCGGCGATCTCCGAGCGCGTGCCGAGCGAGCCGACGCCGATATAACCGCGGGATAATTCCTCGGAGACGACGCACATCGCCTCCTTGCCGAGGCCGAGCCCGCCATACTCTTCCGGCAGCGTCAGCGAGAACACGCCGAGCTCCGCCATCTGCCCGATCAGCGCCATCGGCACGTATTCGTCTTTCAGATGCCATTCATGCGCATGAGGCACGACTTCGGTCTCGGAGAAGCGATGCATCTCGTCGCGAATCGCCGAATAGGTTTCGTCGAGCCCGGTATCGCCGTAGGCCACTGCGCCTTGCGAGTCGCGGATCAGCTTCGCCACCCGCGCCCGCGTCTCGGGCCCGGTGCCTTGAATCAGCGCGCGGACCTCAGGCGTCAAGAAACGCCGACGCGATCTGTTCTCGGACACGCCGAGTTCGTGCAGCCGAACGATCTCGTTCTGGCTCATCACCACGCCGCCCATGAGCTGCACGGCATATTCCGCGGCGCCGATCTGGCAGAGCAGCGCCTCGATCTCGCCGAAGCGGCCCTCACCTTCCATGCGATGCGCATAAGCTGCCGCCTGACGCAGCGCCTCGACATAGGTCGCGATCCAGGCAAGCCCGTGGGCGATATGCTGCTCGCGCTTCGAGCGCCTCGCCGTCGAGCTTGCCTCCTGGCGCCACCTTGGCGCTGACGGCGGCAACGGCCTGATCGCGGAGCTTGCCCGCGGCTTCTGCCGTGGCGTCGAGGATGGGAATGAGGTTAGGCAGAAGGCCGGAATTCGGCCGATCCAAGGTTTCCGCAGCAGTCACGTGTTTCGGTCCTTCAGAACAAGTAGGTCGCGCGAGGCAAAAAACCGCGCGCGACCGCCAAAGTCAATCCGAACTCGCTAAAGCTTTAGGCCGAGGAGCTTCCCCCTACGCACCACGCATCTGCTTGGAGGCCTCGATCACGTCCTCGAAGCTGCGCAAGCCGGTTGTCGGCGCGCTGACCAGCACCGCCATGTTGCCCGGGCGATGCTCGTTCTTCCACATGCGCATATGCGCTTTCGGGATCTGCTCCCACGGGAAGACTTCGGACATGCACGGATCGATGCGGCGCTCCACGACGAGCTTGTTGGCCTGGCTGGCTTGCAGCAGATGCGCGAAGTGCGAGCCCTGGATGCGCTTCTGATGCATCCACACATAGCGCGCGTCCATGGTGAGATTGTAGCCGGTGGTGCCGGCGCAGAACACGACCATGCCGCCGCGCTTCACGATCAGAGTCGAGACCGGGAAGGTCGCCTCGCCCGGATGCTCGAACACCAGATCGACGTTCACGCCCTTGCCGGTGATCTCCCAGATCGCCTTGCCGAAATTCCGCGCCTCTTTCAGCCACACGTCATATTCCGGCGTGCCGACTTTGGGCAGCGGGCCCCAGCATTTGAAATTGTTGCGGTTGATGACGCCCTTGGCGCCGAGCGACATGACGAAGTCTTTCTTGTCCTCGCCGGACACCACACCGATGGCGTTGGCGCCGGCGGTGGCGCAGAGCTGCACCGCCATCGAGCCGAGACCGCCTGACGCGCCCCAGACCAGCACGTTGTGGCCGGGCTTCAGCGTGTGCGGGCGATGGCCGAACAGCATGCGATACGAGGTGGCTAGCGTCAGCGTGTAGCACGCCGCCTCTTCCCAAGTGAGATGCTTCGGCCGCTCGAGCAGCTGACGATCCTGCACGCGCGCGAATTGCGCGAACGATCCGTCCGGCGTCTCGTAACCCCAGATGCGCTGCGAGGTGGAGAACATCGGGTCGCCGCCGTTGCACTCCTCGTCGTCGCCGTCGTCTTGGTTACAGTGAACCACGACCTCGTCGCCGACCTTCCAGCGCTTCACCTTGGAGCCGACCTTCCAGACGATGCCCGAGGCATCCGAGCCTGCGATGTGATACGGGTTCTTGTGGCCGTCGAGCGGCGAGATCGGAATCCCGAGCGAGGCCCACACGCCGTTATAATTGACGCCGGCCGCCATCACGAGCACGAGCACCTCGTGACTATCGAGCTCCCAGGTCGGCAGCACTTCGACTTGCATCCCCTGATCCGGCGGACCGTGGCGATCTTTGCGGATCGCCCAGGCATACATGTTCTTCGGCACGTGACCGAGCGGTGGAATCTCGCCGATCTCGTACAGATCTTTCAGTTCGGGCGCGCTCTGCGCGAGAGGCACTGCTGCTAGCGACATCTCATTCATCCGTTTGTTCCCCCGCCGACGCCTTTAGCCGGATTTTTGCATTGCGGCAATTGTCTGTCATCCATTTCGCGACTGCAACAAATTTACGCAGAGCAGACTTAACGCGCCAACTGCGCCTTCAGATCCTGCTTTGCGGCGATAGAACCGGCCCGCCGGGGCGGAGCGTTAGCAAAAACAGAAAGCCCTGCCCAGGGGGGAGAATCGTCCGAGATCGGCTCCCGCCGCAGGAAAGCGCGGATTTCCGCCCTCCGACCCCTATAGCCTCTTAACAAGGAAGCGGAATCGCGTCATTTGTGGGGATCGCGTTAGGGCAAAATCAGGCCCTTGAGGTCAAGATCGGATTCTCTTCGCCCAAAGGAGACGACCCATGTCCGTTCGCTTGCTCATTGCCTCAATCCTTTTCCTGACAGGCGCGGCTTTCGCTTTCGCCGGGGAGCGCGAGGAGAAGCACAGCATGGATGTCGAATCTGACGCGCTGGGCTTCGGCATTCAGGGCGAGCACTTCGATGGCCTTCCCGTGGACGCCGCCACGATTGGCACTCCTGCCCGCGGTCCTGCGGCCAAGCTCAACTCCGAAGAGGCCATCGACGCCAAGGACGACAATCCAGATCCGGCCTTGGGCGCTGCCGGTCCCTCGCCGCTCGGCATGCCCGAGCCTTCGAGCGGCACCGGTCAATAAATCGTCAGAGCAGATTTCTGCTCTCGATGCGGCGGCATTGCTCGCCATATTGCCCTATCCGATCTGTCATGCTTCCCTGCTGACAGGATCACGTCACCGAGCACGATTATGAGCGGAAAATCTCCAAAGCGGGACAAGCCCTGGCTGTTCCGCACCTATGCCGGCCATTCCACGGCCAAGGCCTCGAACGAGCTGTACCGGAAGAATCTCTCCAAGGGTCAGACCGGGCTCTCGATCGCCTTCGATCTGCCGACCCAGACCGGTTACGATTCCGACCACATCCTCGCCCGCGGCGAGGTTGGCAAGGTCGGCGTGCCGATCTCGCATCTCGGCGATATGCGCGCGCTGCTCGAGGGCATCCCGCTCGGCGAGATGAACACCTCGATGACCATCAACGCCACCGCCGCCTGGTTGCTTGCGCTCTATATCGCCCTTGCCGACGAGCAAGGCGTCCCGCGTGAGACGCTCACCGGCACCGTGCAGAACGACATCTTGAAGGAATATCTCTCGCGCGGAACTTACGTGTTCCCGCCGGCGCCGTCGCTGCGGCTGATCAAGGACACCATCGTCTACACCTCGCGCGAAATGCCGAAATGGAACCCGACCAATATCTGCTCCTATCATTTGCAGGAGGCCGGTGCCACGCCGGTGCAGGAGCTTGCCTTCGCGCTCGCCCATGCCGAGGCCGTGCTCGATGAGGTGAAGAAATCCGGCGAAGTCTCCGACGCGGAGTTTCCGCAACTGTTCGGCCGCATCTCGTTCTTCGTCAATGCCGGCGTGCGCTTCATCACCGAGATCTGCAAGATGCGCGCTTTTGTCGATCTCTGGGACGAGATCGGCGAGAAGCGCTATGGCGTCGACGATCCGGCGCTGCGCCGCTTCCGCTACGGCGTGCAGGTGAACTCGTTGGGCCTCACCGAGCAGCAGCCCGAGAACAACCCCTATCGCATCTTGCTCTCGATGCTCGCCGTGACGCTGTCGAAAAAGGCGCGCGCGAGAGCCGTGCAGCTTCCGGCCTGGAACGAAGCGCTCGGCCTGCCGCGGCCTTTCGACCAGCAATGGTCGCTCCGACTTCAGCAGATCGTGGCCTACGAGACCGACCTGCTGGAATATGCCGACATTTTCGACGGCTCCGAAGCCATCGAGCGCAAAGTTGAAGAGCTGAAGCAAGAAGCACGCGCTGAGCTCGCCCGCATCCAGGCGATGGGCGGCGCGGTTGCCGCCATCGACTACATGAAAGAGGCGTTGATCAGATCCAATGCCGCGCGCGTCGAGGCCATCGAGAAGGGCGAACAGATCCTGGTCGGCGTCAACGCCTATACCGAGACCGAGCCCTCGCCATTGTCCGCAAGCGGCGACGGCATTCTGACCGTGTCGGAAGCGGTCGAGCTCGAGCAGATCGCCAACCTCAATGCCTGGCGCCAGCGTCGCGACGACAAGGCCGTGAGTGCCGCCCTCGTCGCGCTGAAATCCGCGGCCGCCGAAGGCCGCAACATCATGGAGCCGTCGATCGCGGCGGCCAAAGCCGGCGTCACCACCGGCGAATGGGGCCAAGTGTTGCGCGAAGTGTTCGGCGAATATCGCGCGCCCACCGGCATCCACGCCAAGCGCGACAAGGACGAAGCGCGGCTCGAACAAGTGAGAAAGAGCGTCGACGAGCTTTCCGAGAAACTCGGGCGGCGATTGACCTTCGTTGTCGGCAAGCCCGGTCTCGACGGCCATTCCAACGGCGCCGAGCAGATCGCCGTGCGCGCCACCGATGTCGGCATGGAAGTCGTCTATGACGGCATCAGGCTGACGCCCGCCGAGATCGTGGCCCAAGCCAAGGAGGCCAAGGCTCACGTGCTCGGTCTCTCGATCCTGTCCGGCTCGCATGTGGCGCTGGTGCGCGACGTGGCGCAGCGCATGCGCGAGGCCGGCATGGGCGCGGTGCCCATCGTGGTCGGCGGCATCATTCCGACCGACGACGTCAACATCCTGAAGCAATGCGGCGCATCGGCCATCTACACGCCGAAGGATTTCCAGCTCAACGACATCATGGCCGGCATCGTGAAACTCGTCGATGCCAAGGCCGAGGAGCTTGCAGGTGCGAGCATCCCGGTTCCGCCGCTTCGCGCCCGGGAGAAGGTGCCGCTATGAAACTAGTCACTGCGTCACTCGCGCTTGCAGCCGCGCTCGCTCTGGCGCCGAACTTTGCGCAGGCAGGCGACGCGAACGCGCCTCAAAGCCCGCCCAGCGGCCCTTCGAAGATCATTTCCGGCAGCGGCGATGTCAGCGTCGAGGGGAAAGAGGCCGCACGGGCCGGCGACAGTACCGGCAACGGCACCGTCGTCGAGGGCTCCTCCAACGTCTTCATCAATGGCAAGCCTGCCGCCATCCAGGGCAGCAAGACCGGCTGCGGCGGCTCGATCGTCACCGGCTCGAACGGCGTGTTCATCAACGGCAAGCCCATGGCCACGGCCGGCGATTCGACCAATTGCCCCGGGCAGTGAGCGGCGCATCCCCCGCGCTGACACCGGAATTCTTCAATCGCCCCGCCGATAAGGTTGCGCGGGACTTGCTCGGCAAGGCCTTGCTGCGGCGCCGAGGACGCAGCCTCACCACCCACATCATCACCGAGACCGAGGCCTATATCGGACCGCAGGACCTCGCCTCGCACGCCGCCGGCGGCCGCCGCACCAAGCGGACCGAGATCATGTTCGGCCAGCGCCGGCACGCTCTACGTCTATTTCGTCTACGGCATGCACTGGATGCTGAACGTCGTCACCGGCGAGATCGGCTACCCGGCCGCAGTGCTGATCCGCGGCGTCGAGGGATGGGAGGGCCCAGCGCGCCTGACCAAAGCGCTCAACATCACCGGCGCGCTCAACGGCGCGCCCGCCTGCGAGGCGTCCGGCCTGTGGTTCGCCGAGTGCGGTAGCCCCCCTGCCCGCGGCGCCGTCCTCAGGACCGCGCGCATCGGTGTCGATTATGCCGGGCCGGTCTGGGCGGCAAAGAAATACCGCTTCGTGCTCAAGCAGGGCGTGTACGGACGGCGATAGTTTCCCGGACGCTTTGGCAGTAGAGTGGTGTCCGGTTCCCGCCGTTAGGCGGGACTTCATGCGCACAACGGGGGGATTGCTATGAACTTCAATTTGAGCTCGCCGAGGCGAGAGACGTTTCTGATTTCCATCGTTATCGCCATTCTGGTCGTGCTCGGCCAGATCGTGGCGCTGCCGTTCTTCACCGGCTACGGCCTCGGGCTGCTGCTGATCGCTTATCTGATCTTGGTCGCCGGCGTCCTGATGGACAATCTCTAGTCCAAGGACTAGGAGACGCGGCTCAGCTTGTTGCGGCGCGGCAGAAACGGCACCACGTCGTGATACGTCGCGTCCTCGTCGAGCGCGAGGAAGGGAGCGAGCGCCGCATGGAGCTCGCGGCCGCGGATTGGCTTCGACACATAGCCATTCATGCCGGACGCGAGAAACTTCTCGCGGTCGCCCTTCATCGCCTTCGCCGTCAGCGCGATGATCGGAACTTCCGCCGCCGGTCCATGCAGCAAGCGAACGCGTTGCGTCGTCTGCACGCCGTCGAGCTCGGGCATCATGATATCCATCAGCACGAGATCGTAGCTATTGGAGGCGAGCGCCATGATGGCTGACGCGCCGGTTTCGACCATTTCGTAGGTGAGGCCAAACTCGTCGAGATAGGCGCCGATCAGCATGCGGTTCACGGCATTGTCCTCGACGACGAGGAGATGGCCTTGCAGGCGACGCGGCGGCTGCACCTCTTTGCTCTTCTGACCGCCGCTCTCGGCCCGCTCGGCGGCAATCGCGAACCAGAACAGACTGCCTTGGCCGACTTCGCTTTCACAGCCGATCTCGCCGCCCATCAGCTGCACCAGCCGTTGCGCGATCGACAGCCCGAGTCCGGTGCCGCCGTACTGCGTGGCGGTCGCGCTGCCGGCTTGAATATACGGCTCGAACAGCCGCTCTTGATCTTTGCGGTCGAGACCGATGCCGGTATCCGACACGTCGAAGCGAAGCATGAAACTATTTTTGGTTTCGCGCGCGCTCACATGCAATCGGACCGAGCCTTCGCACGTGAACTTCAACGCGTTGTCGATCAGGTTGGTCAGGATCTGGCGAATCCGCGTGGCGTCGCCCTTGACGAAGCGCGGGCAGGTCGCGCCGATGTCGAGCCCGCTGGCGAGACCCTTGTCGCTGGCTCTCGCCTGTAGGCCTTGTGCCACGCTTTGCACCAGATCGTGCAGATCGAACGGCGCCGCGTCGAGCTCGAACCTCCCGGCATCGAGCTTGGAGAAATCGAGAATGTCGTTGAGGACGGTGAGCAGACTTCGCGCCGAGTGATGCAGCGTGCTCGCGTATTTCTTCTGCGTCTCGTCGAGAGCGGTCTGCTGCAGCAGTTCGGCCATGGAGATGATGGCGCCCATTGGCGTACGCAATTCATGGCTAACGGTGGCGAGCAACTCCGACTTGGCTTTGTCCGCGGTTTCGGCCGTCTCTTTGGCCTGTCGCTCTTGTGCTATGCAGTCGACCAGGGCTTGAATTTGCCCGAACAGATCGTCGGCACGGAAGTCCTCTGGACGCATTGGATAAACCCCCAATTTGCTCGGCTGTGGCAAGCTTTGATTGATCATGCAACTGACCGCTTAAGTCGGGGCTAAGTAATTGGATTGAATTTGATTTAATTGACCCCGGCCTGAGGCTAAGACCCCGTCCATGATTGTTTGTTCCTGTACCGAGATCACGTCGAAGGATATCGAGGAGGCCGTGGCCGCATTGCGCACCTCCGATCCCTTTGTGGTGCTGACCCCCGGCCTGATCTACCGGCAATTGGGCAAGCGGCCGTCGTGCGGTACGTGCCTGCCGTTAATTACCAAGCTGATGCTTTCGTTTGACGAAGAGGGGCCGGCAATGCCCGGTTCGGGCGGACATCACTCGCGTTTCGAGGATGGCTAGCCTAATTCCGCGGAAACGGTCATGATTACATTCGAGCCGACGGGCGTGAAATCCTGACGGGAGATGAGGAATGAAGGGCAATCCGAAAGTCATCGAATATCTGAACAAGGCGCTGACCAGCGAGCTCACCGCCGTCAACCAATATTGGCTGCACTACCGCCTGTTGGACGATTGGGGCTTCACCAAGCTTGCCAAAAAGGAGCGCGAGGAATCCATCGAGGAGATGCATCACGCCGACAAGCTCGTGACCCGCATCATCTTTCTCGAGGGCTTTCCCAACATGCAGCGCCTCGACCCCTTGATGATCGGCCAGAACATCAAGGAAATTTTGGAATGCGACCTCAAGGCCGAGTACGGCGCCCGCGCGCTGTATATGGAAGCTCGCGCCTGCTGCCGCAAAGAAGAAGACTATGTCACCATGGATCTGTTCGAGGAGCTACTCGGCGACGAGGAAGGCCACATCAACTATCTCGAGACGCAGCTGAACCTCTTGAACGACATCGGCATCCAAAACTACGGTCAGCTCAACGCGCATTCGGCCGACGACATGCCTGAGGAGGGTGCTTGAGCTTGGCGCCGCGTCTCGACGGACCGCGGCTCCCGCCAGCGTCCGGTGGTCAAGCCAAGCAACTCGTCGTCTTTCTCCACGGTTATGGCGCCGACGGCAACGACCTGATCTCACTGGGTCGCGAATGGGCACGCGCGCTGCCGCATGCCGCCTTCGTCTCGCCCCATGCGCCGGAGCCGTGCGGCATGGCGCCGACGGGAAGGCAGTGGTTCAACCTGACATTCCGCGATCCGAACGAGCTTTCGAGCGGTGTCGCCAAGGCGGGCCCGGTGCTGAATGCCTTTCTCGACACCGAGCTCGAGCGTATGCAGCTTTCCTCTCGCGCGCTCGCTCTTGTCGGCTTCAGCCAGGGCGCCATGCTCGCTCTCGCCGTAGGACTTTCGCGCAAGCCCGCGCCGGCGGCGATCGTCGGTTACTCCGGTGCGCTTGCCGGCGTCGAGGCGATCAAGGAACCAGGCGATCGTCCGGCGATTCTCTTGGTCCATGGCGACATGGACGAAGTCATCCCGGTCGATGCCATGCTGATCGCGCGCGAGCAGCTTGCCGCGGCCGGTCTTCCCGTCGAGTGGCATGTCGCCGAGGGCGTTGGCCACGGCATTGACGGCGAAGGCTTGCGCCTCGGCGGCGCGTTTCTCAAACAAGCCTTCAGCGGCGCGCAACTGATCTGAAGCACATGGCCCCGCGAGACCAACGCCAGGCCGGCGCGACATCCTCTCGCCTCTTCGCCGCGCTCCTCGCTGGTGCCATCGCAATCCTGATCAACACCGCGCTGCTCGCGCTCGCCGACGCGATTGGCTTCACCACTTCACGCGGCGGCTTGCTTCGTGTCGTGCGCGACATCGCCGCCAGATTGGCGTCATCGACCGGCTTGCAGGATTGCTGGGCCGCCCTCGATCCGGTCACCACGACCGGCGCTTTCAAGACCGGATTTCATATCTTTGTCGGGCTGCTGATGGCGTTGTTCTATGCCTATGTGCTGGAGCCGATCCTGCCCGGCCGCCCGTGGGTCAAGGGGTTGATCTACGCAAGTCTCGTCTGGCTCCTGAACGCGTTTCTCGTGCTTCCGCTTCTCGGCGAGGGCATCGCTGGTTCGGCCCTGTTGGGCCTTGGCGGCATCGCCGGTTTTGCCCTGATTCACACGGTCTTCTTCGTGCTGCTCGCCGCGATCTACGCGAATTTGCCAGGCCGACACAGCATCTGGGGCCCTTCACATTCGTGACACGCCCCTATAGTATCCCGCGCCAGTACCCGGGTGCGACGGGCGAGCTTAAGGGATTTGACCGCCTTGAACGTCGCATCTGCCTCCGCATCGCCGGGCACTTTCCCGGCCCTCGTGCTGAACGCCGACTATCGGCCGCTGTCTTATTATCCACTATCGCTGTGGGGCTGGCAGGACGCGGTCAAGGCCGTGTTCCTCGATCGCGTCAACATCGTCTCCGAATATGACCGCGCGGTGCACTCGCCCTCCTTCGAGATGAAGCTGCCGAGCGTGGTCTCGCTCAAGACTTATATCAGGCCGGCGCGCTACCCGGCCTTCACCCGATTCAACGTGTTCTTGCGCGACCGCTTCTCCTGCCAATATTGCGGCGATCCCGACGACCTGACCTTCGATCATCTCATTCCGCGCTCCCGCGGCGGTCTCACCCGCTGGGACAACGTGGTCACCGCCTGCGCGCCGTGCAATCTGATGAAGGGCGGCAAGCTCGCTGCCGAGGCCAAGATGTGGCCCGGGCAGAAGCCCTACCGGCCCACCGTGTTCGAGCTGCATAGGAATGGCCGACTAT
Organism: uncultured Alphaproteobacteria bacterium; assembly: GCA_963764005.1. Classification (GTDB taxonomy): domain Bacteria; phylum Pseudomonadota; class Alphaproteobacteria; order Rhizobiales; family Methyloligellaceae; genus Methyloceanibacter. The sequence goes on from CAVXQX010000006.1 coordinate 275,629, forward strand.
TCCCGCCGAACTATTTGCATGTGAGCTGGCTCGATTATCTCTACTGGGATACCGAGCTCGAGCCGTAGGGCTTGGCTCAGCGCTTCTGCGCCGCGCCGTAACCGGCGAGTCCGGCGAGCAGCAACGACAGCACTGCACTCCATCCCGCGAAGGACAGGCCGAGCAAGCGCCACGCTGCCTCGTCGCAAGCCACGACCTTGTTGTTCGCAAGCGATCCCGCTAGACCCGCCCTCGCCCCATTGAATGGTCGAGCCGCCCGAGCATTCCGTCGGCCCCAGCCACCATTTCCATTCAACGCCGGAATGATAAAAGCCGAGCCCGGCATTGGCGAGGAAGGCGAGCGCGATCAGAGCAAAAATGATGCGAGCAAGATCGTCCTTCGCCGCACGCGCGGCAAAAAACGCGGCGATGCTTGCAAGCACGGCGAAGTAATAGGCGTAACGCTCGATCAGGCAGAGATGGCACGGCAGATAACCACCGAGCGTCTCGAACGCATGCGCGGTCAGCACCGTGCCGGCGGCGCCGGTAAATAGCAGCGAGCTGATGATCATCAGTCGCCCTGCAGCTCTGTCGAAATCCATTGCCATGTCAGAGCGCGTACCTTGCTATGAGGAAGCCGCCGACGATCAAGCCGACAAAAGCCGTGGTGACGAGCGTCAGCCGCTTCTCGATGAAGCCCCTGATCGGCTCGCCATAGATGCGCAGCAGCTCCGCTTCGAGAAAGAACCGCGCGCCGCGCGTGATCAGCGACAACACCACGAAATAGAAGAAATTGTAACCGGCGAACCCCGACGCGATCGTCACGATCTTGAAGGGGATCGGCGTCAGCCCCTTGATGAGAATGATCCAAGCGCCCCAATGATCGTAGGCGGCGCGGAACGCGTCCATTCCCTCGCCATAGCCGTAGACCCTGATCAGCCATTGGCCGAGCGTGTCGTAAAGCAGCGCCCCGATCGCATAACCGAGCATGCCGCCCGCCACAGAGGCGATGGTGCAGACCAGCGCATACAGCCTAGCCTTGTGCGGCTGCGCCAATGCCATCGGCACCAGCAACAGATCGGGAGGAATGGGGAACACCGAGCTTTCGGCGAACGACACCGCCGCCAAGGCCGGCAGCGCGTGCTTGCTTGCCGAAAGATCGATGACCTTGTCGTAGAGCTTCTGCAGCATGGCCGCCTGCTTAACTTGGCCAACCGGTCTTGTCCATCGGCCTTGCTCAGGGCCCTTGCGCCGATGGGCATTTGCAAGGACAACACGCAGGTTAGAGGGATGGGCTGGCCACCGGCCAACCGAGCGGGACGATATCTAATCCGAGGGGACTGTCGTGGCTCCTATTTCGATTGCCTTGATCGCATTTGTCTTCATGCTCGGCGGAATATTGCTCGGCATTTTTTTCCAACACGTTTTGCCGCAGCGTCACCTCGGCGCCGAATCGAAGGACGTGGTGAAGCTCAGTATGGGGGTGGTCGCGACCCTAGCTGCTCTGGTGCTTGGCCTGCTGGTTGCGAGCGCAAAGAACTCGTATGACTCGCGCGAGAGCGACGTCAAGCAGATCACGGCCTACCTCATCATCATGGACCAGCTCCTTGCGCAGTACGGACCGGACGCTCAAGCCGCACGCGTCAGTTTGCGCCAGGTCGTAGCGCCGATGGCCGATCGGATCTGGAGCGAGGGCACCACGGACCAGCAATCCGTACCGTTCAAAGCCAATGCTGAGAGCGAAGAGTTCTACCGGTCCCTCCAGGGGCTCCAGCCACAGAACGATAATCAGCGCGATTTGAAAGCCCGCATCCTTCAGCTTTACGCCGACGCCGCGCAAGCGCGCCTGCTATTATTTACACGAATGGGCAGCGCGATACCGACGCTGTTTCTGGGGGTTCTCATTTTTTGGCTGACGATCCTTTTCACCGGCTTCAGCCTTACGGCACGTCCCAACCCCACAGTGATCACCGCCCTGCTTGTCTGCGCCCTGACGGCGGCAGGCGCGATCTTCCTTGTCTTGGAACTGGATCAGCCATTCTTGGGGATGATCGCCCTTCCTGATCAACCGCTGCGCAACGCTTTGGCGCCGCTGAGCGGTTAGCTATTCGACAGGCGCGTGGCTTGCCCCCAGTTGACCGCGCTTGCCGCTTACCCCATGTTCCGCCCCGTGCCCCAGTGGCGGAATGGTAGACGCGGCAGACTCAAAATCTGTTGCCTGCAAGGGCGTGCTGGTTCGAGTCCGGCCTGGGGCACCACAATCCAATTGATTGAATATCGACGATCGGCTGGCGCCAAAGTCGCGGCACAACCTCCGCTATGGTCCGAGAATCTAGAGCACTCTCAGCGACATTTGCCTTGCCCACCCGCCGGTCCAGACGGCAAACTTAGAAAAAAAGGCAAGGTCCGACCCGTTTGTCCGGTCGCGTAATGTCGGGAGGGATGAATGCCGATCCAGTATGCCGAGCTCCAGAACTCGTCCTTTCTCGACCTGACGAGCTACGAAGGTAACTGACGCAGCTCCCTACGGGCAGCCCAGACGTCGGGCGTTACGTTCAACGTCGCGCTGGTGCTCGACCGGGCGAACCCGGTGACCGATCTCCTCAATGCCGATTGGGCTTCGCGGCAGACTGAGATCGCGGCGCTGAACAATTCGAACACGCTGTGGCAGACCTATGGCGCCGATCAGCAAAAATTCAGCGATGCACTAGCAGAGCTAAACTCGCTCGGTTTCACGCCGTTCCAAAACACGGTGAACGGTCAGTATGTCACCTCGCCGGAGTCCCGCACGATCTGGGTGACGGTCGACGAGATAAATTTCGCGACTCTGTTCGGCGCCACGCTGCTTGAGGGTTTCACTCCCGCTCCGGAACCGGGACTCTTCAGCTTGATAAAGTTCTGGGAGGGCAATCTCTCTCTTCCGCAAGAGTTGATCGACGCAGGCGTCGTCGGCCTTTGGTTCGACTCGAGCGAACTGGATCAACCGATTCTCGCCAATCCCGGCGCAGGCCAAGGGGTCACGCTTCCCGAAGGACCTCAGGGCGTGGGCAACTCTGCCGACGATGCCAAATATCCGAACGAGATCGCGGAGCTTTACAATTTCCCCTTCGCGAGCCCCGACCTATGGAAGGAGGTGACGGGCACGATCGGATTGGTCGAGCCGGGAATTGGCAACGCACTTCCGGGCGTGACCGATCCGCAGATCTGAATTCGATGATTGCCTTCGGACCTATCGTGAGGGGGCGGGCATCAAAGAGAGCAAAGATCCCCTCCAGCCAACCATCACCATCGACGACCGGCGGCGAACAGTTCGTCGACAAGGACGAGCGGGCGCTCGACGTCGGCATAGCGACGACCGTCAATCCCGGATCGCAGCTCGTTCTGTATGCAGGGTCCGGCCAGTCTCAACAACGCCAAGGCCGACGCGCTGACGGCCTATCAGTCGGCGATCTGGGACATGGTGAACAATCCGCAAGTGGTCAGCTCGTCGTTCAGTACCTTCAACAACATCAGTCCGGATTCGCCCTTCTACACGACCATGCAGATGCTCTACGAGGATGCGCTCTTGCGCAACATCACCATGGTCAATGCTGCCGGGGACGGCGGATCGGGCGCCGAGTACCCCAACGGCCTGAGCAATGTTGAAATCAACCATGCCAGCTCATTGAGCCTGGCGGTCGGTGGGGCGTCGCTCAGCACAGGATCGACGGCCAAGGCCGACCGACACTGAAGGCGATCTACGAGCAACGCGATCAAGGGTGACCCGACGACGATCTGGCAGCTCGTCAGCGGCGGGCTAACGGTGATGCCGTGGAAGGCAAAGTCGAGTCACACGCTGATTGAGACAGCCTGGAACGCTTACGACCTCGTCGACAAGAATGGCGAGCTTAAGATGCCGAACGGCTATTACAACAACAATTCCGGCGCGGGCGGCGTCGATACGACCCAGCCGACCCCGTCCTATCAAACCGCGTTCGGCCTTGACCCCGTCACCTCCGATCCACGCGCGGCGACCGGGCGTGGCAGTTCCGGACGTGGCGGCGGTGTCGGGCGGCAACATGAAATACATCGTGCCGACGCCCGATCTCCAGAGTACGCAACACGAAGCCGGCACGAGCGGCGCTGCGCCGCTCTGGGCCTCACTGATTTTGCAGATCGACACGATCTTCGCCGATCAGAACCTGCCGCAGCTCGGCTTTATGAACGACTTGCTCTACACCGCGGCCGTTATCGCGCCCGGTTCGTTCAACGATATCACGCTCGGCACTAACACATCGTCCTTCGTGCTCGGCGGCTCCTATCATACGTTGCCCAAAGAGGGCAGCGGTGCCGGCGAGACCGTCGAGTTCACGCCGACGGGCTATGGCTATTCGGCGGGTCCAGGCTACGACCTCACGACCGGGCTCGGCACGCCAAATGGCGTTCTGCTCGCGCGCGCTCTGACCTGGATCGCGCATTCACAGATGTCGTTTGCAAGCAGCCCCGAGTTGCTTTCTCCGGATGCGAACGGATGGCAAAGCCCGGTGGATCAGAACGTACTCATCCAGGTTTCGACGCCGAATTTCACGACCGTGAACGTGCAGGCGGATGGGCACGTCGTGACTATCGTGAGCGGAGCTTCGGATCCCTTCGCCTGGACCAGCCGCTTCGCAGAGCAGGTGCTACAGCCCGATTTCGACCGCGCGCTTGTCCGCATGTTCGACCATCAAAGCCAAGGCACGCTTGTCCAGACAGGGATCGGGGCAGGCGACCAAATCGACGTCACGATCAATGCCGCGTCGGCGGCGGCACCGCAGGGGACGTTCAGCACGGATTTCGGCTTCGTCGATTTCACGTCAGACAATGGAAGCGAGGTGCGCATCGCACGGCCTGTCGCGGTGGCCGAGACGGTCGAGGACTGAGGACGACCAGGTCGCGGTGATCCGCATGCGGCAGGGCGGCAAGGGCGATGCGGGCGCCTATGTCCTAAAGGTCTATCGCGTCGATGACTTCGACGGAACGATCGATGGGCTGAAGCCGGGTGACCAAGGTTACGCCGCCGCAGCCAACGAACGCGCCTACGAGACGAAGTCGGGCAAGGACGCGCATCAAAGGGCCTGGCTACCTAGATTACAAGCGAGCGCAGATCGTCGGCGTCGATGCCGGCGATATCATCGCCATGAAGCTGAGTCATAACCACCACACCTACTACGCGTTCGCCAGCGCGAATGAGACGTCTCAACGGCGAACATGTCGCCCATCTCTGGAACTACGGCGACAACACATGGGGCTGGGAGGGCAATTATAAAGGCGACGACTTTGACTATAACGACCTCGTCGTCCAGATCGACTTTACCAGCGACCACGGAGAGCGGATGGCTGGCTTAGGCTTTGCCTTCAAAGGTGGCCTGTGGCACCACGAACCTCGGAGAACGACCGCGCGAAGCTTCCTTGCCCTTCTGCTTTTCCTCATGCTTTTCCCGGCATCGGCCGGACCGGCCGCCGACAGCGATCCTGTGGCGCTGATCAAGGCGATCTACGCCACCTACGAAACCGACAATCCCGGACTCGAACACATCTACAGCAATCGTCTCCAGGCGCTGATCGACAAGGACACGAAAGAAACTCCCGATGGCATGGTCGGCAGGATCGATTGGGACGTCTTCGTCAACGGTCAGGACTGGAAGCTCAGCAAGCTCAAGATCACGCTCGTCTCGCAAGACACCGACCGCGCGCAAGTTCGCGCCACTTTCAAGAATTTCGACGATACCAACAACATGCTGTTCAATCTGGTTCGCGAGAACGGGGCGTGGCGCGTCGACGATATAGAGAATACCCTTCCACCGCGCTGGACCATGTCGAAGATTTTGACCGACGCGCCAGACGCCTTCCCCGACGCCAAACAAGACGACACCCCAAAGCAGAATTGAGGCCGAGTCTCTGCTGGCTCCCGCCCTACATATTCTTCGCGCGCAAATGCATCATGCGGGCGAACGGGTGATCGGCGATCTCGTGCTGATGACCGAGACCCTTGACCCCGGCTTCCGCCACCGCATGATCGTTGTCGACCGAGCTGCCGGAGACCCCGATGGCGCCGAGCAATTCGCCATTCTCGATGATCGGTAAGCCGCCAGGAAACGTGATCAGGCCTTGGTTGGAAACTTCGATGCCGTAGAGCGGACCGCCGGGCTGCGACAGCTTGCCGATCTCGCCGGACCCCATGGTGAAGAAGCACGCGGTCTTCGCCTTCTTCATCGCGATATCGATCGAGCCGACCCAGGCGTCGTCCATGCGCATGAAGGCTTTGAGGTTGGCGCCGGAATCGACGATGGCGATGCACATTTTCGTCTTGAGCTTGATGGCTTCCTTTTGCGCGGCGGCAATTGCCTTTTCGGCTTTCTCCAGATCGACATGCATTCGAATATCCTTTCGGCTTGGTGTCTAAGATGGAGGAGGCGGCTTGAGGCCGCCTCCTGCTCAATGCAAAACTTCGTGCCTTTAGCGCTTCTTCAGGTCGCGCCAGCTCTTCTCAATCATGTCGACGCCGTAATGCTGCGCCGCCTTTTTGATATTGGCGAAGGCCAGCTCGCGATCGCCGTCGCTCACGCCTTGCACTTGATCGAAGCGGGCGAGCGCGTTTCTGACATGATCGGCATCGGTCAGCGGCTCTTTACGCTGGCGCGGAAATGCGAACACGCTTTCCGGCAGATCGCTCCGCGTCGACAGATCGCCATGCACAGTGTGGGGTTGCCAGGTGGTTTGCATATCGTGTTCTCCTAGTTGCAGTTCACGCTAAAGAACCCATCCCTGCCCCAAAAGTTCAACGTTTTGCCTTGCCCGGTCCGCGGCCGACGAGATTTGGCACTTCCTCGCCGAGCGCCGTGGCGAGGTCGATCTGGTGATCCTGCTCTTGCACCAGGATCTCGCGGATCTGCTCGGCCATGGCGAATTCGCCCAGCGCCTCGCATTGCTTAACGCGCTCGCGGTAATTGATGATGGTCTCGTTCTCGTTGTCGAGATCGAAGCGGAGCATGTCCTTGGCCTTCTCGGACACCTTGACCGGCTTCGGCGTGACCGTCGGCATCTTGCCGAGATAGTCGATCTGCCGCGAGATGGTCAGCGCATGTTCGAGCTCTTGATGCGCGTGCTCGACCAGCTGGTCGGCGATGTTCATGTACTCCGCACCCTTCAGCACCTGCGAATAAACCACATAGGCGATGATCGCCTGATATTCGCGAGCCAGATCTTCATTCAGCAATTCCGCCAATTGATCGCGCGTAACCTCTTGCCCAGCCATATGTTTCCTCCTCGTTCAAATGTCACGGCGAAGCCCGGCTCAACCCCGGACTCCACGCGGATGAAAATTGATCATAGTCTAGCTACAGATTGATTGCGTTGCACCCTTACGGTAACGCCTTGAGGGCCTGCGGGTTCAGGCATAGAGCGGCGGAACTCGTAAGGGAAGCTTGAACGCGGAAGCGAGGCTTTGTTGGAAATTCGCGTCACCAAGGACGGTCCCTACCTGGTATCGGACAATTTGCCGCTCGCCAAGGTGACCATCGGCGCCAACCAGGACGGCGAGTCGGTTCGCTATGACTGGGCCAAGCCCTTCAAGCAACAGCCCCAATATGCGCTCTGCCGCTGCGGCCATAGCGGCAGCAAGCCTTATTGCGACGGTAGCCACGCCAAGATCGGCTTTGACGGCACCGAGACGGCGAGCCGGAAGCCCTATCGCGAGCAGGCGAAGCTGATCGAGGGGCCGGTGCTGTCACTGACCGATGCCGAGAGCCTGTGCGCCTTCGCCCGCTTCTGCGACCCCAACGGGCAGGTCTGGCGGCTGGTCAAGGAGACCGACCGCGCCAAGGCCAAACAGGATTTTGTGCGCCAGACCTGCGATTGCCCCTCAGGGCGCCTCGTCGCCTGGGACAACGAGACCGGCAAGCCGATCGAGCCGAAGCTCGAGCCCTCGCTCGGCCTGATCGAGGACCCGGTGGAGCAATGTTCCGGGCCGATTTGGGCCCGCGGCGGCATCCAGCTGATTGCCGCTGACGGCTTCCACTACGAAATCCGCAACCGCGTAACGCTCTGCCGCTGCGGCGCCTCAAAAAATAAGCCGTTCTGCGACGGCACCCACGCGGCCATCAAATTCCGGGATGAGAGCTGAGTAGAGCTGAGTTAGTGGGTCAGTTTGAATGGGGCGGCGTCAGCGACTGGGCGACTGGCTCATGTGGCTTACGCCGCGCTGCGCGGGCGGGGTTTCTTGCCTCGCTGACCATATTTAAAAGCTCATCAGTGCGTTTTCCTTCGGTATCGATCCCGAGACGCATGAGCTCAATCCGAGCGTCGGCGACGAGCTGTTCGATTTTCGACAGAGATTTGTCCATGCAGCCACTATGCGCTCCCTGAGCTCTGGTTTCCAGCTTCGTCGTGCCCTGTCCAAACTGGCCCATTACCGAGCTGGCGCGGCAACTGGCCTCAACCCAGGGTTTAGGCTGTGCCTTGAAAGGCCGGATCGAAGGGCTAAATTCAAGGAGTACAGCCCTTACTCACAACCCTTTGGCGTTCAGGTTAGGGACAGGAAGGGTCCGGTAAGGTGCCAAGCCTTGAGTAGGATCAAAGACGGATGCCCGGTTAAAGGGCACGGCATGGAATGGATTTTTGGCCGCTCTCGTGCGGCGCTTTGCACCGAAAAGACCATGGCCCGAAGCCGTTTTTCGGGCTATGGGAAGGGCAAAGAAAACACGGAAACGCTGGGCACTATAGACATGGATTATCAGAGTTTTTTTCGTCGTCACTTGGATTCGCTGCACGCTGAAGGGCGCTACCGCATCTTCGCCGACCTGAAGCGTCGCCGGGGCTCATACCCTACGGCCGAGCACTTCACCAAGGATGGCGAGCGCGAGGTCACCGTCTGGTGCTCCAACGACTATCTCGGCATGAGCCAGCACCCGGTCGTGATCGAGGCCATGCACGAGGCGGTCGATAGCGTCGGCGCCGGCTCTGGCGGCACGCGCAACATCTCCGGCACCACCCATTACCATGTCGAGCTCGAAGCCGAGCTGGCTTCGCTCCATGGCAAGGAAGCGGCTCTTCTCTTCACCTCGGCCTATAACGCCAACGACGCCACGCTCTCGACCTTGCAGCGGCTGATCCCGGGCCTCGTCATCTTCTCCGACACGAAGAACCACGCCTCGATGATCCAAGGCATCCTGCGCGGCGGCGGCGAGAAGCACGTGTTCCGTCACAACGATCTCGAAGACCTCGAAGCCAAGTTGAAATCGGTGCCCGCCGGCGCGCCGAAGCTGATCGCGTTCGAGAGCGTCTATTCGATGGACGGCCATATCGCGCCGGTCGAGGCGATTTGCGATCTCGCCGAGAAATATGGCGCGCTGACCTATATCGACGAAGTCCACGCCGTCGGCCTCTACGGCCCGCATGGCGGCGGCATCGCCGAGCGCGACGGCGTGGCGCACCGCATCGACATTTTCAACGGCACGCTGGCCAAGGGCTTCGGCGTCATGGGCGGCTATATCGCCGCGAGCCAGGATATTTGCGACGCCATTCGCTCCTTCGCGCCGGGCTTCATCTTCACCACCTCGCTTGCGCCGGTGATCGCGGCCGGTGCGCTTGCAAGCATCCGTCATTTGAAGCGAAGCGAGTTCGAGCGCGCGCGGCTCCGCGAGCGTGTGCGCACGCTGAAGGACAAGCTCGCCGATGCGCGGCTGCCCGGTGATGGACAATCCGAGCCACATCGTGCCCGTCATGGTCGGCGATCCCGTGCATTGCAAGGCCGTCACCGACATGCTGCTCGAGCGCTATGGCATCTATGTGCAGCCGATCAACTACCCGACCGTGTCGCGCGGCACCGAGCGCATGCGTCTCACGCCTTCGCCGGTGCATAGCGATGCACAGATGGCGGCTTTGGTCGATGCGTTGCAGGAGCTGTGGGCGCGCTGCCCAGTCGCCAACGGCGCATATGTGAGGCTCGCGGCGGAGTAGACTGCCGACGTCACGGGCGCCCATGCACTCCAAATCGCGACGCATTGCCGCCAGCGCCCTAGCTTCCCTGCCTCTTGCGATTTTCGTGTTGCTCTGCATCTGGAGCGACCACGGCTCGACCGAAGAGCCGCCGCAAGCCGCGATCGACGCCGCCACATCCGCCGCGGCTCCGGACGAGCCCGACCAAGGTGACCGTCGGCACCTATATCAACGACATCCAGGAGCTCGACTTCAAAACCAACTCCTATGCCGTCGATCTCTATGTCTGGTTCCGCTGGAAGCCGACCGACCCGAGCGTCGATCCTTCCAAGTCCATGGAGTTCATGAACCGCTACAATCCCGACGACCACGTCCGCACCGAGCTCTACGAACAGCCGAAGAAGATGCCGGACGGCAGCCTCTACTCCATCATCCGCAACCAAGGCCGCTTCTCGACCAAATTCCCGCTCGAGCACTACCCGTTCGATACCCAGTCGCTCTCCGTGGAGATGGAGGACACCGTCTCCGGCGTCGACAAGCAGGTCTACATCCCCGACCCCAAGGGCGCCGTCACCATCAATCCCGACATCACCCTTCCAGGCTTCAGGGTCGGCGCGCCGGTGATGCATATCGCCAGCAACACTTACCCCACTGATTTCGGCGACCTTACCGAACCGAACGCCACGCCCTATTCGCGCGCGACGTTATCGGTGCCGGTGACGCGCCCGATCCTCGCCATGTCGATCAAGACCTTCGTGCCGATCGGGCTGATCGTGGTCTGCGCCGCGCTCGTGTTTTTCGTCCGCCCGCATTATGTCGAGGGCCGCATGGGGCTCGGCATCACCGCGCTGCTGACCCTCGTCGCGCTTCAGCTCACCTCCGGCGCCTCGCTGCCTGAGGTCGATTATCTGATGATGCTGGATAAGATTTATCTGCTGGCGTATTTCTTCATCATCATCTCGCTCGCCCATGTGGTGGCGACCTCGTGGCGAAGCGCGGACCCAAAAGCCGAAGCCTCGATCTCCCGCGGCGACCGCATCTGGGTGGCGGTGCTGCTCGGCAGCTACATCCTGGCCAATATCGTGATTTTCGCTTCAACGCTGCACGCGCGTGTAAGCGCTCAAGGTCAGCGAAGCGGTAGCGCATAAAAAATGCTACGCCGCCTTCGCAGCTTCCTTGCCGGCGGCGTCGAGCTGCGACGAACTCCTCCTGGCTGAGCTCGATATTGACCGAGGCCACATTCTCCTCGAGATGCTTGACCTTGGACGTGCCCGGGATCGGCAGCATCACCGGGCTCCGCTTCAGCACCCAGGCGAGCGCGATCTGGCTCGGGGCTGGCGCGATGCTTGCCTGCGATATCGTCGAGAATGGTGCCGCGCTTGGCGAGATCGCCGGCCGCAAGCGGATACCACGGAATGAATCCGATGCCGTTCGCCTCGCAATAATTCAGCACCTCTTCGCTGCCGCGATCGACCAGATTGTAGCGGTTCTGCACCGTCGCCACCGGGAAACTGCATCCGCGCCATCTCGATATCGGCGATCGAGACCTCGCTCAAGCCCGCCTGCCGGATGACGCCGTCATCGATCATCTGCTTGATCGCGCCGAACTGCTCGTCGGCCGGCACTTTCGGATCGATGCGATGCAATTGCCAAAGCCGATCTGCTCGACGCCGAGCTTCTGGCAACTCTTCACGGCCTGATCGCGCAGGCGCTTCGGATCGCCGTTCATCGTCCCACACGCCCGGGCCCGGGCCGCTCGAGCCCGCCTTGGTCGCGATCAGAAGACCGTCATACGGATAGAGAACTTCGCGGATCAGCTCCTCGGAGACATCGGGCCCATAGGAATCCGCGGTGTCGATGAAATTGATGCCGAGCTCGGGCACGCGCTTCAGCGTCGCGACCGCCTCGTCGCGATCCTCCGGCGGACCGAAAATGCCCTTGCCGGTGATGCGCATGGCGCCGAAGCCGAGGCGATTGACCTCGACCACGCCGCCAATCTTGAAGGTTCCGGAGTTTCGCGCATCGAGTTCCGGATCGATTTGTTTCGTCGTCAATTTGCTCACCCGCTTTTTATGTTTCCAGTTGCGCACGAAGCTTAGTACCAGCGCGCCGGCGCAAGTGGCTCCGCCCGCTCCGAATAGGCCCTCGCGCTGCGCTGATGTTTGTAATATTGCAGGCGCGACCTGCGTACTTTCTTCTGGCGGAACGACGCGCGCAAGCGTTGCACCCCGAGCCAGGCAAAAAACACCGAAGCGACGATAAACGCCAATCCAAAACCCACAATGACCATGGCAGATTCCTCCTCTGCCCCAATATGGGTAGACGTTTGAGGCCGCGTCGAGTTCCCTGGTCAATATGCCGCGAAATCTGGCTATTGTGCGGAAGCCCGGTTTCTTACGGAAAATTGGCGCATGGCTCAATCTTGCGCAGCGAAATGCACCGCGAGCCAGACCGTCGGCGGCGAGGCGCGGGTGAAAGTGACGCGATGGCGGCAATGCGGCGGCAGGACAATATAGTCGCCTTCGCCGAGGTCGCGGTCCTCACCCTCGCCCTCGATGCGGAGCCTTCGCTGCGCCTGAGACCACCAGCACGAACTCGGCCTGTTCGGAATCGTACCACTCGCCCTCAGGCGTAGTCTGCCCGGTCGAGACGATCCGCTCGATGCGCAAGTTTTTCTGCTCGATCAGCGTGTCGAATGCTCTCGGCGGCTACGATGCCTGACGGCAGCCCGTCGCGCAAATTCCCGGATTTGATCATGCACCGACAATAGCACGACGCCGTCGCGCTCATTCGGAGCTAGTTGGAGAGCCACTGCCCGACATTCGACCAGAACCCCTCGGATTTTTGCTCCGGCTGGGCAACGGCAGCTCGCCTGGTGCGCAAACTTGTCTTCGAGGCTCCCTCGATATAGCCGCTATAGATCCAGCCCTGCTCCGAGGTCGCCGGGTTGGTCACCTGCAGCCATCCGCGTTTGCGGTCGGTAACTTCGACCTTCACGCCCTTAGCCACCACGCCCATGATGCGCGACGACGAGGAAGGACCGTCACGAAGATTGACGTAGGCCGAAGGCTGCACCCAGTTCGCGGCGCCAGTCTCGGTTGGGATCGATCCGGTTTGATCGCCGTTGTCCGATGGTGGTTTGACGGAAGCTTCCGCCGGCGCGACCGCGGCACCTGCTGAAGGCGCCATCGCCGCCATCACGGGCGCGGGCGCAGGCTTCTCCTCGACGCTCGGCCTCGGCAACAGCCGGCGCAGCCTCGCTGCCATCCCCTTGCGCAATTTGCTCGGTGGCTTGCGTCACTTTCAGGATCGTCTCGGCGTCGGCGATGACCGAGTCATCCGGCGCAATGAGCCTGATCGTCAGTTTCAACTCGCCAGTCGCGCTGTCAGGCAAAATCAGGCGCAAATCGCCGATCTGATCCGACCGCAGATTCCATTCCGCTTCGCCATAGGGACGCCCTTCGGAGAAGGAGCTGCCTTGCGGCAGGCCGTCAATGGCGATGACGCTGCGGGGCGGCACGCCGTCGGTTCCGTCGAGCGCAATCGGAAAGCCCAATTCATCGCCGGCTGAGGCTTCGATCATGGCAGGCGTGGTGAGCACCGCCGGCAAGATTGTCTGAACGATCGGAGTCGGTGCTTGCGTCACAGGCTGTGGCGAAGGCGGCGCGATCGTGCCGAACCAGACCATCGCGCCGAGAATGATACTCGGCACCAACGCCACGACGAACGAGCGCGGCGATCAGGAGTCCAAGTCCCGAGCTCACCGTGAATCGGGCGGGACTCGGTGGCGCGACCATTGCCGGTCTGACCGAGTCTCGCCCGATCTGCGCCGCGATCGGCGCCTGCCCGCGCACTGCGCTCATCCTGGCGTCCGCCGGACTTGGCACGCTCCAGACCGGAGCCGCGCGTGAAGCGTTGTTGGACGATTGCCTGATGATTTTTTCCCCAATGCGGCGGATGTCAGCGTCTCTGTCGGCCTGAGAAATGACCTTGAGTTGCACCATGGATTGCTTGGTCTTTGAAAGACCCCTCCCCCTGGCAAATCGCTCCGACGCAAGCGACAAACAGGAGAAGACTCGCGACCTTCGGTTCTCGATCGTCACTGACGCTATTACCGGAACGCGAAACAAGGCAGCGAAAGCCTTATGTCGAAAAGGAAATGACGGCCTAAGCCAAGGATCGCCATTTCGTTTGGCACGCTGCAGATCCCTCTGTAATTCCCTCAAACAGGCGCGAATTGATGCGGCTCGCTTCGCGTCGAACCGTCATCGCATCGGCATGTCCCAGCTTCCGTCTAACAACGGGCTGGTTCAATTTTTTGGCAGCAAAATGATCATCATGGGGCGGCCGATCCTAATTCACAGGAAAACCGCCACTTATCGCCCGTTCCGCCAATGGAAATAGGCGCGCGTGCAAGGCTTGAATTCCATGTCCTCACGCCGTGACGCGGCTTACAGGACGAAATCGGCCTTCGCCAGGCTCGACAAGTGGATGCCGATCTGGAAATCGGCCGCGCCGTCTCCGTTCACGTCTCCCGACAGCACGTTGTGGGCGAAGCGCAGCTCTCCAGCCACCCCATGAAAGCCCTTTGCGCCGATGAAATGAAAGGCCTGATCGCTGCCGGTAATGGTGTCGGCGTCGATGACATGCAGGTCGATCTTGTCGTGCTGCGAATGATTGAAGTCGGTGATCACGTCGCGATTGGCGCCGACGGCGCTTTCGACCGCGCTGTTGAACACGAATTTGTCGAGGGCGCCACCGCCGGTCAGTGTGTCCTTGTCGAGGCCGCCGACCAGCACGTCCCGATGCGAACCTCCTTTTAAGACGTCGTTGCCGGCTTCGCCGGAAATCCACCGGTCACATGTCCCGATGATCTTGAAATTGGTGAAGCTATCGTTGCCGTCGCCGAGACACATCGCCGATCAGCCGGTTCTTGACCTTCTCGACCCGCGAGTGATGTTGATCGGTCGATTGCGGCTGATGTCACGGTGCCCAAGGATCGATCATCCCAGTGGTGCCTGGATAGCCGTCACGTTTCGTGTGAAACGTCGTGCCATCTGAATCGGATGCCAATGCGTTGGCCCTGCGCCAAGGGCGGTAACATCGCGGCGATCAGGGCTGTGGCCGGCGAACCGATTCGTCGACGCCGCTCTCTCGCGATGGCGTCGTCCCGCGGAAGAAGATGCTCCGTTACGATCCGGACCGGATGGTGCCGGCGGTCTACGGTCAGGGTCCGGAGGCGTTGGATGATTCTGATGCGTGCCGCGAGAGATGAAATGGCGGTACCGTCGAGGTGCCGGAGAGGTTCCGCCGGCGAATGAAATGGCCGGTCTGCTTTCAGGTGCTTCTCGAGATCAGTTTCTGCGAAACTCGCCGGCGCACGCGAGCTTCGTAGCTGATTGCCGCAGCGACCCGATCGGGACGGTGATGTGGCAATCGCACGCTTCAGTGCCCAGCGCATCGGCGTGAAGGACGAAATCTGCGAGCAGTGTCAGCACGCCGCCGGAATCGTCGGCAATGACAGTGAGGGGACCATCGGCGATCACCAGCCAGCCACAAGGCCACGAGCAAGTGCTCAGGGCTGCAATGCGGGCGCCCACGGCGACGACAAGCTGTTTGGCGGCCCCGGCCACGACAAATTCTACTTCGCTCCAGGCTCCGGCACGGGACGAAATCTTCGATTTCAAACACGGTCAGGACAAACTCTATATTTCGAAGGCATTCGGCTTCCAACCAAGCAGGATGTTTTGGACGACTTCAGCGCCTGCTCGGGTGGAGACACCCAACTCGGTCTCGACATCAACGATCCCGGCGCTGACAGTCCGCGCATCATCATTCACGGGCTCGACCATCTCCAGGCGAGCGACTTCGTCCTGTTCTAATCGGTCCAAGGGCCGATCCGAGAGAACCGGCGGGGCACCGAGCGGCTGCGTCTTAGGCGCAACCCATCGGCGCCCCGCTGCAATGCCGGCAAGCCATGCCAAGTCCGCTTGCTGCTCAGCTTCTGTCGGGCGATCTGCGACAATAGCGGCGGCGTCCGCGCGCCTCCGATTTGCCTGCAACGCAAGCATGGCGCAGATAGCAGCCGACGATTGCCATAGGCCGTGATGCAGATGCCTCTTGCAGGGGATTCGCCTGATCGACCGGCAGCGCTCGGTTCGGCATTCGGTGCGGATGCCAGCGACCAATTTTCGCGGTCGTGGCAAACTTCGCGCGTCCCGATCATCGCATTGCGCTAGGGCTGCGCGTCGTCTGCTGATGGCGGCTGGCGCCTCCGCCAGTGCGGCATTGGCTGTAACCGGTCGCGGGCTCGTTTGCCGACGAGCACCAGCGGCGACGACCCGTCCCCCTTTTAAGGGCCCTCCTTGTGCGTCTTCTGCAAGATCAATCTCGTACGCGTCGCTACCGCTCGTTTTGTCGATGGCAAGCCTGCTGGATCGCTTCGCGTCCGAGCCGGAAGTCTGCGTGCTCCAGCGATCGGCGCCGTGTATCCGACGACGC
Organism: uncultured Alphaproteobacteria bacterium; assembly: GCA_963764005.1. GTDB lineage: Bacteria > Pseudomonadota > Alphaproteobacteria > Rhizobiales > Methyloligellaceae > Methyloceanibacter. The sequence continues at coordinate 292,066 of CAVXQX010000006.1, forward strand.
GCATGCTGTTCAAGTCGCGGACGGCGCTTCACCGTGGCGGACGACTACGCACCGGCAAAACTCGACGCGAGAAATCAGCGCGCCGTTGATCAGCTCCACCTTCATCGGCATATTTCTGTCATGTAACTTCTGACGGCCACACCGCAATGGTCGGAGAAGAAGAACTCCTCGACCGATCTGTCCAAGGAGCTGAAGCGTTGAGCTGTCCGCTACGGGATCCTTAAGCTCGGCGAAGCACAATTCGATTCCGTCGGCAGTGCAACTTACCCATGCCAGTTCGAGGCGGACCGCTTACGCCGACGCGGCCTCAGCGCCTGGTCTTGGCGGAACCGGCTGCTGCTCGCGCTCGCCGGACCGATCGCTATCGTGGCGTTGGCCACACTCGCAGGCGGCTGGAATGGCGCGATGGCCATGATCGGCGCCGGTCTCACCGGGCGGTTCTTCCACGAGCTGGTGAACTACGTGCAGCATTACGGCGTGGTTCGCGTTGAAAACTCTCCAATCCGGCCGCATCATAGTTGGGACTGCTACCGGCGCATCTCCAACGCGCTGCATTACAATCTGCCGCGCCACGCCGACCATCATATGTTCGCGACCAAATCGTTTTGGCGGCTGGACGCGATCGAGACGGCGCCGACGCTGCCATTCGGCTATCAAACCATGGCGACGATCGCGCTCATTCCGCCGCTCTGGAGGCACGTCATGCAACCGCTGTTGAAAGATTGGGACGAGCGCTTTGCCAGCGACGCCGAGCGGACGCTGGTGCGGGAGCGGGGTTGGGACGGGATCGCCTAAACATTTCGCGTTTGCTGTCAAAGGATGTCGCATGCGCTCGGTGCTGATTACCGGAACCTCGACTGGCATCGGCCTTGAAGCCGCGGTCGAGCTTGCCAAGCGCGGCTGGCGTGTGATCGCGACGATGCGAAATCTGGAAAAGAAGGGCCTGCTCGACCGGGCGCTCGAGCAGGCGGGCGTCGCCGGAAACGTCTCGATTGTTCAGCTCGATGTCACCGATCAGGCGTCGATCGATTTAGCGGTGGCGGCAACGCTTGCTGAGACCGGTCAAAAGCTTGATGCCGTTGTCCACAACGCAGGCGTGGCGGCCGCCGGTGCCATGGAAGACATTCCGGAAGTGGAACTCCGACGGGTGATGGACACCAATTTTTTTGGCGTTCTGGCGTTGACCCGGGCGCTGTTGCCGACCTTCCGCGCGCGACGCCGGGGACGCATCGTCATCGTGACCAGCGAGGCCGCCTTTGTCGGTCAGCCAACCAATTCGATTTACGTCGCTTCAAAATGGGCGGTGGAGGGTTGGGCCGAGTTGGTCGCCTACGAGTTCGAACCGTTCGGCATTGACACGATCCTGATCGAGCCTGGTCCCTGCAGGACTGAGATCTGGCATGGCACGCCGCGCTTCCAGCCGCCGGACAGTCCCTATCGCAAATGGGTGACGCGCGTCTTTATTGCCGGCGATGAGCATTTCGAAAACATTGCCCGCGATCCGAAAGAGGTGGCACTAAAAATCGCGCACGTGCTCGAGGCCAAGCGGCCGGGATTTCGGCATCCAGTCGGACCGATGTCACGCCTCAACCATTTCCTTCGCGGCAAACTTCCGAGCCGACTGTTGCGCCGAGCGACCAAGCGCTATTTGGGAATCTTGCATTTCCGCTAGTGGCGGATCGCCCGCAGTGCCCCATCGGAAAACACCCCTCTCCCCCTAAAGCACTGACTCCATAGCCACACGCTATTGGGCAAAACGCCTGGTCTCCCCCAAATATCACTTGTTCGAACGGCGATAGGCCGCACCGGTCGGACGGGAGAAACCGGCCAAACCCTAAAGGAGAACGATCATGAAGAAGCTCATCGTCGCCGTCGCCCTGATCGTTGCTTCCGCAGCGCCCGCCCTGGCCCAGGATTTCGCTCAGTCCTACAGCCAGAATCGCTAAGCCTCTAACCAACCTGAACCCCTGAAAGGACCACTCACATGAAAAAGATTTTCCTCGCCGTCGCCCTGGTCGTCGCTTTCGCAGCCCCCGCCATGGCCCAGGATTTCGCTCAGTCCTACAGCCAGAATCGCTAAGCCTCTAACCAACCTGAACCCCTGAAAGGATAACCCCCATGAAGAAGATTTTCCTCGCCATCGCGCTCGTCACCGCGTTCGCAGCTCCGGCCCTCGCCGAGACGTTTCCGAACTCGTACATGACCCGCTAGATTTTTTTGAAAGGCTGGTCGCATGACCAATCTTTTTCCCCTCCCAAATTGGGCACAAGTTTCGCAGCTTGTGCCCAATCCCCTTTTGGCCGGGAGCTATGCAATGGCGGGCCTGACCCGCCTGCCGGCACCGAAGCGCCGCGCCGCGCCACGCCTCATCGCGCGCGCCGCCCGCAAGGGGGAGGTGTGGCGAACGTGGCGAGCCTCGCAGCTTACCCCGGCCGTTTTCCCGCTGCGCTAATTTTGCCGAATTGAACCTGGCCACGCCGCCGCCCCGGTTGTTTTTTTGCTTGGCAGGCTTCATCGACGCAACTTTTCGCCCCTCTCCGAATTGAGCTGTCTGACAAACCCCTCAAGGGAGGATGCCCCCATGACCAAGCAGCCGAAGACTCTGGACGATCTATTCCACGACACGCTGAAAGACATCTATTTCGCCGAGAAGAAGATCGTGGCCACGCTGCCGAAGATGGCCAAGGCCGCGCAACGCCCGCAGCTGAAAGTCGCCTTCGAGAAGCATTTGAAGGAGACCGAGGGCCACGTGCAGCGTCTCGAGCGCGTCTTCGCCATCATCGGCAAAAAGCCAGTGGGCAAGACCTGTGCCGCGATCCTCGGCATCACCGAGGAAGGGGCTGAAATCATCAAAGAGTATAAGGGCTCGCCCGCGCTTGATGCCGGCTTGCTTGCGGCGGCCCAAGCCGTTGAGCATTACGAAATCTCGCGCTATGGCACGTTGCGCACCTGGGCCGAGGAGCTTGGCCTCGGCGACGCCGCCTCGCTGTTGCAGGCGACCCTCGACGAAGAGAAGACCACCGATCAGACCCTGACCAAAATCGCGGAAGCCGCGATCAACCAAGACGCCGAAGCGGCTTAAGCCCCGCGCATCCGCCCTCAGGCAGCGAAACAATAGGGCTTCAAAAAAGGGAGCCGCCCCGAAAGGACGGCTCCTCCCCCAAGGTTGTTCGCGCTTCCGCTTCGCTACTTGAGCGCTTCTTTGTCCGCGCTACCGCTTCGCTGCTTGAGCGCGGAGATGCGCGCGGATCGGCTCCGAGCTGGCCGCGACCAGTTCCGCGGTGAGCTTGCGCAGCTCCTTCGCTTGCGCCGTGAAGCTCGCCATCGTGTCCTGCCAATGTTTCAGCTGCAGCTTCAGTGCCTGCATCGGGTTGGTGGCCCCGGCCAGATCGCGCGCGTGCTCGAGATTTGCGTTGATCGCCTCTTGCGCCATCTCGATCAGCTTGGTGTTGACGGCGGAGGCGCCTTTTTGCACGGCGGCGAACGATTGCTGCAAACGCGCGGCGGCATCGTCGCCGTCGGTCTTGGGCAAGGTCACCAGAGCGCGGGAGGCAGGCGCCGGCTCGGTCACCGGCTGCTTGATCGGCTCGGGCGCCACTTTCATTGGCTTTGGCTCGGGCGCCAGCACCTTCATTGGCTCCGGCTCCGGCATTGGCTCCGGCGCATAGATCACCTCGATCGTCTCGTTTTCGAGGGTTTTGACGGCGCGGCGCGGCGCGATTTTCTTTTCGGCGGCTTTCAGCGCGTCGGCGGCTTCGCGGAGATTGATCTTTTCTGCCTGTTCTTTGTGCTTCTTCTTCGATTTCCCTGACTTACGGTCGGTCATGTCGTTCCCCTTAATCTGGCCGAATCGATCAGCGGGGGGACTGATCGTGAGGTCTCGGCGTGGCTCCAGAGTCGAAAATTAATGCAAAGCCGGGGCCACATTGCGGCAACTCTTTTTGTTCGCGCTACTGCTTCGCTGATGAGCGCATACTAGAACCCGATGCAGTCGTAATAGGCATTCCAATAACGCGGGTCCGGCGTATCAATCTCGATGGCTTTCCTCAGCAACGGCCTGCATTTCGGCGGGCTATTGTTGAAGCCGAAAATATAGAAGTCGACGCCGCTATCTTGGCGCTGATATTTGCTCCGCGTTTGCCCCGCCTCGGCCTGAGGCCCGAGCAAGAGAACGGCGACGAATAGAAACAGGACTCTTGGTGCGATCGCCATCGGTTGCCCCGACTATTTCCGTGCCGCCAGCGTCGGAGGCAACGGCTGGCCGGGATCTTGCGGCAGCTTCGGATCGATCGGGGCCCAGCTCGGCGCCTCTTCGATCCAAATAGTGATGGCGGGCGCTGCGACCTCCGGATCGTCGAGCGTGCCTGCCCGGACCGCCAGCAGATGCGGCCGCAACTCTGCGCCGGTGAAGACCGGCGTTCCGCATTTCGGGCAGAACTTGGTGTGGATGATATTGCCGCTTTGGGCTTTGTTGACAAAGTCGCTGAGTTCACCCGAGAATTTGATAGCCTCCGACGGAAAGGTGACATTGACCGTGGCGCTGCCGCCGCCAAGCGCCTGACAGCGCCGGCACCAGCACACGCGCGTCGTGACGGGCGCAGCCGAAATCTCGTAGCGCACCGCTTTGCACAAACATCCGCCGGTGATGGTCATACCTGTCCTCCATGACTTCTAGCGCTCGTCGATCTCCTCGCGCACTTGGGCGTAGCTCAGCACGGCGAACATCAGCGTGCCTCCGAACACATTGCCGGCGAGCGTTGGCAGAAAGAAGGTGAACACCACGCGAATGAAATTCTCCTGTCCCGTCAGCAGCAGATACAGCGCCTCGGCCGAACCTGCCACCACATGGGTGAAGCCGCCGATCGCAATCAGATAGGTAATGAGGGTAATGACGAAGATCTCGGTACCTTCGGCCGACGGCAGCATCCACACCAGTGCCGCAATCAGCCATCCTGAGACAATACCCTTGACGAACATCTCGCCCGCGCTGTTCACCATCAGCTTGGCGCTGACCGCCCCCATCGCCTTGGCGAGTTCCGGCGACAGCGCGCTGGAATAGGCTAGGAACGCTGCGAACAACAGGCAACCGACCAGATTGGCGGCAAGCACGATGCCCCACAGCCTGAGTAGCACCCACACCCATTCCCATCTCCGCTGCGCGATCACCGGCAGCACGGCGGTCAGGGTATTCTCGGTGAAGAGCTGCTGCCGCGACAGGATAACGATGAGGAAACCGACCGAATAGCCGAGATTCTCGATGACAGCGGAGGCAGGCGTCTCCGGCAGATAGGCCCGAAACATCGCTATGGCGAGCGGCGAGAAGCCGATCGAAAGTCCGGCGGCGAGCGCCGACCACCATAATGCACCGAAGCTTCGGGCAAGCTCACCCTCGCCCTCGACGCGGATGATTTCGTAAACCACCGCGGCGCGGAGCCGACGCCGCTTCTCGACCGACCTAGTCTCGTCCTTGGTCAGTCCTTCGGGCGGCGGCGGCAAATCCGGCGCAGCAACGGCTGGAGACGCTTTTTTTGTCATGCGGTGGGCCGCAACAGCCTACATCCCCATCGCTGCGGCCTTGTTCAGCAAGGCTTCCGCCTGGCGGATCGACGCAATATCGATCAGCCTTCCGTCGAGTGACACCGCGCCCTTGCCTTCTTTCGCC
>CAVXQX010000007.1:0-90851 GCA_963764005.1 uncultured Alphaproteobacteria bacterium
GGCGCTTCTTGTCCTCTTCGTAATCGGCGAAATTGCCCTCGAACCATTCGACATGACTGTCGCCTTCGAAGGAGAGAATGTGGGTGGCGATGCGATCGAGGAAGAAGCGATCGTGGCTGATGATGACGGCGCAGCCGGGAAAATCTTCGAGCGCGGCTTCGAGCGACGACAAGCGTTTCGACGTCGAGATCGTTGGTCGGCTCGTCGAGCAGAATCAGGTTGGCGCCGGCTTTCAGCATCTTGGCGAGATGGACGCGGTTCCGCTCGCCGCCGGAGAGCTGTCCCACCTTCTTCTGCTGATCGGGGCCTTTGAAGTTGAACCAGCCGACATAGGCGCGGGACGGCACGTCGCGGTTGCCGAGCTTGATCACTTCGCCGCCGCCGGAAATTTCCTCGAACACGGATTTGTTGGCTTCGAGCGCGTCGCGCGACTGATCGACATAGCCGATTTTCACCGTCTCGCCGACGCGGATGGCGCCCTCGTCGGGCTTGTCCTGGCCGACGATCATGCGGAACAACGTGGTCTTGCCGGCGCCGTTCGGGCCGATCACCCCGACAATGCCGCCCGGCGGCAGCTTGAAGGAGAGATGATCGATGAGGAGACGGTCGCCGAAGCCCTTCTCCAGATCGGACGCCTCGATGACGATGTCGCCGAGCTTCGGCCCGGGCGGGATGGTGATCTGCGCCTTGCCGCTCTTGTCGCGGCCGGCCTCGGCAACCAGGTCTTCATAGGCCTTGATGCGCGCCTTGGATTTCGCTTGCCGCGCTTTCGGGCTCGCCTTGATCCATTCCAGCTCGCGGGCAACCGTGCGCTCCTTGGCTTCGTCCTGCTTGCCTTCGACTTGCGCGCGTTTGTGCTTCTGCTCGAGCCAAGAGGAATAGGAGCCGTGATAGGGAATGCCCTGCCCGCGATCGAGCTCCAGCGTCCATTCGGTGATGTTGTCGAGGAAGTAGCGGTCATGGGTGACCATGACGATGGTGCCGGGATAATCGCGCAAATGATGCTCGAGCCAGGCCACGCTTTCGGCATCGAGATGGTTGGTCGGCTCGTCGAGCAGGAGAATGTCGGGCTTGGCCAGCAGCAGCTTGCAAAGCGCCACGCGGCGCTTCTCGCCGCCTGACAGCGACTTCACGTCGGCATCGCCGGGAGGGCAACGCAGCGCCTCCATGGCCTGCTCGACTTGCGCGTCGAGATCCCAGAGCCCCTGCCCGTCGATCTCGTCCTGCAGCTTCGACATCTCGTCGGCGGTCTCGTCGGAATAGTTCACGGCGAGCTCGTTATAGCGGTCGAGCTTGGCCTTCTTCTCGGCGACGCCTTCCATGACATTGCCGGTGACGTCCTTGCTCTCGTTCAGCACGGGCTCTTGCGGCAGATAGCCGACGCGCACGCCGTCGGCGGCCCAGGCCTCGCCCAAGAATTCCGTCTCCTGCGCCGGCCATGATGCGCAGCAGCGTCGATTTGCCGGAGCCGTTCAAGCCGACCACGCCGATCTTGGCGCCGGGGAGAAAGGCGAGCGTGATGTCCTTCAAGACCTGCTTGCCGCCAGGATAGGTCTTGGACAGCTTGTTCATGACATAGACGTATTGCGGGCTGGCCATTGGCGCTTTCTTCTTGGAATGGGATGAGAGAGTGTTCGCGCGCTTTTAGCGGAACGCGCGGGCTAACTCAATGTCGGACTAGAACAGTTGCGGCAGGCGCTGTTTCAGCTTGGCGGCGAGCGCATCGAGGGGATTTTCCTCGAAGCGGCGTGATTTCCGCGAGAGCGCTGAGCGAAGGCGTCGGGCGTCAGTTCGGCGATGGGGAGCACGCGGCACCAATTATTGCCGATGAGGAAGTCGCGATAGAGCTGCTCCTCATCGGTGAATCTGTGGGCGGTCGGCGCCACGCCGATGACGGGGAGCCGCGCGGAGACGGCTTCGGAGATCATGGTGCTGGAATCCTCGGTGCAGACGATCACTTCCGCGCTGCCGAAGATCTCCGGCAACGTGCCCGGCCCCGCCGTGCGGAAATCGATGAAGCGCGCTGATGACGCTGTCATTCTTGGCGAGCTCGGCGATAAGGTCGGCGACGAAATCCGGGGTGCGCCGCGAGGTGGAGACCAGCCAGCGCGTGCCCCAGGCTTTGGAGATGTCGCGGGCGAAATCGAGCAGGCCTTCCCATTCGTAGCGCTGGTAGCGGAACGGGCCGGCATTGCCGCCGATAAGAAGTCCTGCAAGTTTCGGTTTGTTGGCACCGCCATAGCGCGGGACAATCTTCGGGCGCCCCAGCGCATCCGGATCGATGGAAGACGGCTTCAGCACCACCATATGGCGCGGGCTGGTCACGTCGCGGTCGTAGGACGAAATCACCAGGCTGAAATTCCCAGAACCCAACCCACGCAGCAGAGCGCCGCAGAAAATATTGGGCACGCCGAACAGGCGCGTCACGCAGATATTCGGCATCAGCGTCTCGCCGCCGGCGGAGACGACGAGGTCCGGCTTGGGCAGCGTCTCGGCATCGATGCGATAGGCCATGCGCAACATGCGCGGCGGAAAGAAGCTCGCGGCATTGATGCGGCGGCGGAGCCAACGCGTCGGCACGATCCATTTCCGCTTGGTCTCGACCCTCGTCACCTCGACCGGGCGCAAACGCGCAATCGCGGCAATCACCCCCTCGGCGAGGTGGTAATGGCCGGGCCTGGTATCGGCGAGGTAAATGATCTTAAGAGGGGTCACGCTTGGTTCTAGTGTTGTGGCGGGGCCTTTGTCATAGCCCATGGGCGGGGCCTACATCAAAAACTCCTTGGCAAAGAGGGCCGCGCCCCGGCACAATGGCCCGAACGAAGCGCCGAAAGGGACAAATCGTGGACGATAGCGAAAATTCTTCCGAATGGATCTTGCGGTCGATGATCGCCATGGCCGCCTCAGACGGCAGGCTCGACGACCGCGAAATCGCGATCATCCAGCGGACCTATCACGAGCTGACGGCGACACGAGCTGACGGCGGACGACATCAGGCATGCGGCCGGGGCCAATACCAAAGGCGACGATATTCTCGGCGAGCTTCGCCGCGTGTCGGGCCGGCTTTCGACGCCGACCAAGGAAGAGATCATCCACGGCGTCTATCTGGTGCTGCTGGCGGACGAGACCATCGCCGGCGAAGAGCGGAAACGCCTGAAGGACATCGCCAACTCGCTCGACATTACCGAGATCCATCTCGGCACCATCCTCGAGGACCTCGCGGTCAGGCTCGCGGGGCGGACGGCTTAAGTGATCGTCAGCCACGCGCATAAATTCATCTTCCTCAAGACGAAGAAGACGGCGGGCACCAGCATCGAGCTTGCGCTGTCGGAGCTGTGCGGGCCGGACGACATCATCACGCCGCTGACCAAGATCGACGAGGCGCAGCGGGAAGGCAAACGCGGGGCGCAGAATTGGCGCTTACATTCTTGGTGGGGATCGCCGCGCCCGCTGCTGAAGCGCCGCTGGTTCAAATTCACCGCGGAGGATTACGGCTTCTACAATCACATGCCGGCGGCGGAAGCGCGGACGCTGCTCAACGACGACAAGATTTGGAACAGCTATTTCAAATTCGCCTTCGACCGCAATCCTTGGGACCGGCAGGTCTCGTTCTATCACCACCGCTATCGCCGCGAGGATACGCCGCCGCCGTTTGCCGAGTTCATCCGCAAGGACAGCCGCGCCAAGGTGAACAATTACGAGATCTATTCGCTCGATGGCGAGGTGGCGGTCGACTTCCTCGGACGCTTCGAAAATCTGAAAGAGCGATTTCGCGCACGCGCTTTCGCAGGTTGGGCTCGAATATTTAAGCGAGCTGCCACGGGCCAAGACCACGTTCCGCAAAGACTTCGAAGCCCTATCGGGACTATTACGATGACGAGACGAAGCGGATCGTCGGCGACTGGTATGCCCGCGAGATCGCGCTGCTCGATTACAAGTTCTGAGGTTGAACTCAGCTCGCCTGACGAGTCTCGGCGCTTTTTGCGGTCCTTCGCCGGCTCAGCGACAAACAGCAGGCGCTGCACCTCGCGATGATAGGCGGGGCTGTCGGCAATCACGCGCACATTCATCAAGCCGCAGCGTTCGAGGAAATCGCGGACGAAGACTTCTTGGCCTTGGTTGAGCTCGGGAAGATATTGGGTCCAGGCGCTTTCGTCGGCCGTGCCGATCTCGAAGATCAGCACCTTCTCGACGCGCGAGGCGAGCGCGGTCACGAACTCGCCGGCCGTGGCCAAGCCATAGGCTCGGATGATGTGGTGCACCACCGACATGCAGATGACGGCATCGAATTTCGGCAACGCAGCCAAATCGCTGGCGCTGACCAACGAGCGAATGGCGGCGACTCGCTCAACGCGGTCGTGCAGGCGGGAGAACTCCCCGACAGTTATGCGGTCCGTCGCCTCGATGCCGACCGCGAAGCAATGGAGATCAACGGCGGCACGCCGGATAAACCAGCCCTCGGCGCAGCCGACATCGAGCACGTTGCGAACGCCGTGACGTCTCAACACCGCGGCGATCGCCTGCCAGCGTCCCTCGCTGTCCCTCACATTGGCGAAGCGCCGGCCACCGATCTCGACGGGCTGATAGGGCCGACCGCCTGCTTTGGCGACGTAGAACGCAGCCTTGGCAAAGCTGAAGGCGAGCCGCCAGCGGAAGCGGCGCAGCTCCTTGCGGATGCGGCTGCCGACGGATTTCCGCCGCTTTGCCGCGATCGGATAGGGATTGAGACGTGCCGATTCGACGATGCTCATTGATCTGGGGTCCTCACGCTCGGGTCACGGCTCGCAGCAGGCGAAACCGCGGGTGGTCGCCCGGTTCGTCTTCGGGCGTGACGTAAATCAGGGTGACATTGTCGCGGTCGCGCCGGACCGAATTGAGAAAGCTCTGCCAGCGCCCCGTCCATTTGTTGAGTCTCTGGTCCGAGGCATAGACACTCAACAACGTGAGATGACCCTCTTTGAGAAATTTGGGCCGGCGCCGAAAAAAGTTGAGCAGATGCCCGCGCAATTTCCGTTTCAGGCGTCTCACCGTCTCGCGCTTGTCCCACCACTCCTCGTACTCGCCGCTCCGCGCGCGGTTCAAGAATTGCTCGAACAACGCTTCGCGGCTGGGCAAGATGGTGAGAACGGTGAGCGCCGACTTCGCGCGAGGTCACCGCCTGCATGGCGGGATCTTGGCGTAGTCGTCGTAGCCCCGCGTATAGGCGCGCATGATGTCGTAATGGAGAACGAGACCGGGACCGTTACCCTTGGCGTGAAGCACTTGCTCTAGCCCTTTGCGGCTGAGCTCGTTGCCGCTGGTGCGGCTCCAGCGCTTGGCCTCCACAGGCAGATTGCCGGAAATATTGCCCGGGAGCCGATCCTCGACGAATTCCCGCATGAAGGTGCTCTTGCCCGAGCCCGAGGGACCGGCAATGATGAAGATATGCTCGAGGGGATGTTCGAGCGACTTTTCTTTGCTTAGCGGCCGTGACAGAGAGCGCGGACGCAAAAAGGACAAGCTCGAGCGAACGGCTATGCTATGTGTCACCTGCCCCTCCCGCTGCGGCAAGCCGGTATGAGGCGGCAAGCCATCTGTCGTGATAAATAAGTCGGTAGAGAGAGTCGTGATAAGAACATCCAAATTTCACGCGCTCCGTCGAACAAAAATCTTTTTGCCGTCATTGCGGACGAAGTGCGAATGATCATCTCCCACGCGCATAAATTCATCTTCATCAAGACCAAGAAAACGGCCGGCACCGCAATCGAGGCGGCGTTGTCGGAGCTGTGCGGGCCGGAGGACGTGATCACGCCCTATCGCGCCGAGAGCGAGGAGGACCGAAAGGGTCGGCCGCCGCAGAATTTTCGCATCGAGCATCCGCTGAAGCCGCAGCGTCCTCTCTGGCGGAAGCTGCTCGGGCGGCCCGAGCGCTATTACCATCACAGCGTGGGCTATTACGAGCACATGCCGGCCTCACGCGTGCGGACCTATGTCGGCGAGGAGATCTGGCGGAGCTATTTCAAATTCGCCTTCGACCGCAATCCTTGGGACCGGCAGGTCTCCTGGTATTTCTACAAGACCAAGTCGAAGCGGTTTCGCCCGAGCTTCGAGCGCTTCATGGCGAACAAGGCCCGCGCCTATGTCACCAATTACGAGCAATACACGATCGACGGCCGCGCCCGCGCTCGACTTCATCGGGCGCTATGAGAGCCTAGATGACGATCTCAACAAGGCGCTGGAGCTGGCGGGCGTCAGCCGCAAGATCGAGGTGCCGCGCACCAATGTCGGGCGCGACCGCGACGCGAGCCGCGATTATCACACGATGTATAATGACGAGACGAAGGGGTTGGTGGCCGAGTGGTATCAGCCCGAGATCAAGCTGCTGGGCTATGGGTTTTGATGTTGTAGCGTTCCAGGCGCCGACGGCCAAGTCTACAACAGGAAATCGTCCATCGTCATGGTGAAGAGGCCGTGCAGCTCGATCTGCATGTGGGCGTGGCCGTCGCCATTGTTGAGCTCGACGAAAGTCCTGTCGTCGTCGGTGTTGTCGCTGTGGAAATGCTGGTAGCGGAACTGGTTTTGGCCGGAATTGAAATCGCCCAAGCCGACGAAGACCAAGGCCTGATGGCCGAGCGCCTCGAAATCCGCATTGATCTTGACGAGATCGATCTTGTCCGCGCCCTGCTTGAAATCGACGATGTGGTCGCGGGTGTCCTCGGTCGCGCCGCTGTCGTCCAATGAATTGAACTGAAAACAATCGGCGCCGTCGCCGCCGGAGAGCCAATCCGCGCCGAGGCCGCCGATCACGACATCGTCGCCCGCGCCGCCCTGAACGGCATCATTGCCGCTGCCGCCATCGGCCACGTCGTTGCCGTCGCCGCGCCTGCCGCCTGATCATTGCCGCTATCGCCACTGACCTTGTCGTTGCCGTCGCCGCCCTGAACTTGGTCGTCACCGCTGCCGCCCGAGACTTGGTCGTCGCCACGACCACCATGCAGCGTATCGTTACCCGCATCGCCATGGATCTTGTCGTCGCCGCCCTTGCCGCGAATGTGATCGTCGCCGCCGCCGCCGCTCAAATTGTCGGGACCGGATGTGCCAATGATGATGTCGGCCAAGTCGGTGCCATGCACCGTGATGCCCCGGCTCGCGGCCTCGGCCTCCGCTACCTGCTGCGGCAAAACGAGAGGAACGGTGGGAAGCTCGAGACGCAAAGCGGCGGATTCGTGCAAGCCGGGTTCGCGCGTCGCGGCGACGAGTTGCGCTTCAATAAGCTGCAAGGAGGTGGAGGAGCCATGATCGTCGTCAGCGCTTTGCGGCGTATCGGGCTGTTGGGCCGGCGCGACATAGACTTGGGCCGGCGGGGGCGGATTGCCGTCCGCCGTGGGAGCGCCTTGCGGAATTCCGGTTGCGTCAGGATCAACTTGCGCGGCGACCGTAGCGGCTAGCTTTGCTGCCGGTGGCGGAGAGGCGTCGACTTCCTGCGCGTCCGCGCTTGCGACAATACCGCTATCGGCAACATCTTCCGCGGCGAGCCAAAAGGCTCCGAGCAGACCGATCGCGGTCGCCCGGTCCCACGCTTCCTGGATGCGCGAGTTGCGGGTCGCCTGCACTGTCGATGGCACGCCAGACACTGAAACCTCCGCACACCAGGCCCCAACCGGTCCATGATAGGCGGATTGGAGCCCCCAGCAAAGAGCGTAAAGGCGCAAAATGGTGGGCCCGGGAGGGCTCGAACCTCCAACCAGACGGTTATGAGCCGCCGGCTCTAACCAATTGAGCTACGGGCCCCACAGGACATTATAGGAGTGCTGGGAATCGCGGCCCGCCTCCTAATTTCCGCCTCATAGCAGACTTTCTCTCTATGCGAACAGGCAGAAGCCGCCCTACCCTTCGAGGACCCCCATGGCATTGAGCAAAAACACCGGGCTTATCGCGCTTTATCTCCTCTCCTCGCTTGCCGCCTTCACCCCAGCGCTCGCCTCTGACGACGGGCCTGAGAAGCGGACCATCTCGCTTAGCGGCACCGGCACGGTGAAATGGGCGCCGGACATCGTCTCGATCTCGACCGGGGTGGAGAGCGATGCCCCGGTCGCCAAGGACGCGCTCGCCAAGAACACGGCAGCGATGACACGCGTGATCGAGGAGCTGAAGCAATCCGGCATCGAGCCGAAGGACATCCAGACGACGAATTTCTCGGTCGAGCCACGCTATGACGATCGCGATGATGGCAAGCCGGCCAAGCTGGTCGGCTATCATGTGACCAATTCGGTGTTCATCACGGTCCGCGATATTTCCAAGCTCGGCGAGGTGCTGGACAAGATCGTGGACTTCGGGGCGAACTCGATCGGCGGCATCGCTTTCGGTGTGGCGAACCGGGAGGGGATAGAGAATGAGGCGCGGAAACTCGCCATGGCGGACGCCATCGCCAAGGCAAAGCTGTTTGCGGAAGCCGCAGGCGCCAAACTCGGCGAGGTGATGACCATCAGCGAGCAAGGCGGCTATCAGCCTTATTTCGAGAAGCGTGCCGCGGCACCGATGGCGGCGTCCGCACCGGTGCCGATCGAGGCTGGCACCGAGAGCGTGAGCATGCAGGTCAGCGTGACGTGGGAGCTGAAATAGGCGGGAACTGAAATAAGCCTTGGCCCATTAACCCAGGCTTCGCCACGATCTGATTCAGATCAAGGAACGGATCGGCTTTAGCGTTAGTTCTATGGGCATGGCTGTAACGGCCCGCAACTCCCACGCCCAGAACGATGCCCGCGCCACCGATCGCGAGATCATGGTCGCGCGGCATTTGCAGGCGCGCGGCATCGCCGATCACCACGTCCTCAAAGCCATGGGCGAGGTGCCGCGCGAGGCCTTCGTGCCGGGGCCTTTGCAGGAATTCGCCTACGAGGATTCGCCGCTTCCCATCGAGGCGGGGCAGACCATCTCGCAGCCTTATATCGTCGCACGCATGGTCGAGCTTGCCGAGATTGAGCCTGGCGACAACGTGCTCGAAGTTGGCGCGGGCTCCGGCTACGCGGCCTCGGTGATGAGCCGGATCGCGGGCAGCGTGCGCGCTATCGAGCGGCATGAGGAGCTGGCACGGCTCGCGGCGAGCGGGTGGCGCGGCTGGGCTATGACAATGCCGAGATCATTTGCGCCGACGGCACCAAGGGGCTGCCGGAGCACGCGCCCTACGATGCCATCATCGTCTCAGCGGGTGGCCCGAAGGTTCCGGAGCCACTGAAGAGCCAGCTCGCGATTGGCGGGCGTTTGGTGATTCCGGTGGGCACGGGCAGCTCGCAGACGCTGATCCGAGTCACGCGAAGCGGCGAGGACAGCTTTGTCGAAGAGGATTTCGGCGCGGTGGCGTTCGTGCCTCTGATCGGCGAGGCAGGCTGGGCCGAGCCTGCTGAAGAGAAGAAAAAGGCGCTCGATGCGGAACCGTCCGGTTTCGCCGAAGGCCTGCTGCTCCCGGGCTCGCGGACGAGGCCCGCGAGGAGCCGCATCAGTCACGTCATGGCGCAAGCGGCGGAGCCTTTCGGCGATCTCGATGAGCTTGCCTCGCTTGTGGAGCGCTTCGCCGATCGGCGCGTGGTGATGCTCGGCGAGGCGACACATGGCACGGCGGAGTTCTACAATGCGCGCGCCCGCATCACCGAGAAACTCGTCCGCGATCATGGTTTCAACATCGTGGCGGTCGAGGCGGATTGGCCTGACGCCGCGACCTACGATGCGTATGTGCGAGGTTTGCCGCGCCCTAAACTGCCCCACGCACCCTTCTCCCGCTTCCCCAATTGGATGTGGCGGAACGACGAGGTCGGCAATTTCCTCAAGCGGCTGAAAGATTTGAACGCTTCGATCGCCGATCCCGGCATGAAGGCGGGTTTCTACGGCCTCGATATTTATAGTCTCGGCGCCTCGGTCGAGGCGGTGCTGGCCTATCTCGACAAGGTCGATCCCGAGGCCGCGAAGACGGCGCGCTCGCGTTATGGATGCCTCGCGCCGTGGCGCTCAGAGCCGGCGCGTTACGGGCATATGGCGCTGTCGCGCGGCTATGCGCTATGCGAGAAGCCGGTGACGGACGCGCTGCTCGATCTCATGCACAAGCGTCTCGATTATTTGATCAAGGACGGCGAAGCGTTCTTCGACGCGGAGCAGAACGCGCGCATCGTCGCCGGCGCCGAGCGGTATTACCGCGCCATCTATTATGGCGACGCGGTGTCGTGGAATTTGCGCGACCAGCATATGTTCGACACGCTGGAGCGGTTGCTCGCGCATCGCGGTCCGGATGCGAAGGCGGTGGTGTGGGCGCATAACTCGCATATCGGCAATGCCGCCTTCACCGAGATGGGCCAAGTGCGCGGCGAGCATAATATCGGCCAGCTGGCGCGCGAGCGCTTCGGCGAGCAGGTAGCGCTTGATCGGCTTCGGCACCGATCGCGGCACGGTGGCTGCGGCGTCGGATTGGGACGGCCCGATGGAGATCAAGCGCGTGCGCCCTGCCCGCGAGGATTCCTATGAAGGCCGCTCGCGCGATACCGGGCTTGCTGCGTTCTTCCTCGAGACCGGGGCGCAACAGAAAGAAGACATCCGCGCCGAGCTTGCCGAGCCCCTGCTCGAACGCGCCATCGGGGTGATCTACCGGCCGGAGAGCGAACTGCTCTCACATTATTTCCAGGCCGAGCTGTCGCGCCAATTCGATGCGTGGATCTGGTTCGCGGAAACCCGCGCGGTCGCGGCGAGACCTGTCGCGCATCCGCATGGACCCGACGACACCTATCCGTTCGGATTGTAAGTCGGCTCTATACTGCTCCTTGACGGCTCGGCTGCGCCGTGAGAACATAATAAGAACTTTTCGGGGCGGTCTCTCAAAATTCATGACCATCTTCACGCCGCACCAAGATTCCGCATTGAAATCAGTGGCTTCTTGGCTCAAAGCCAAACCGGGGCGGAACGGAACGCCGCGCATCTTCCGGCTGTTCGGCTATGCCGGCACCGGCAAGACCACGCTCGCCAAGCATGTCGCCGAAGGCGTGGACGGCAAGGTGCTGTTCGCCTCCTTCACCGGCAAGGCCGCGCAAGTGATGCGCAACAAAGGCTGCAACGGCGCCTCGACCATTCACAGCCTGATCTACCGAGCGCGGGAGAGCGGCGAGCAGGTGCCGCAATTCGATCTTTGGGACGACGCGCCGGCCTCCAAGGCGGAGCTGATCGTGGTCGACGAATGCTCGATGGTCGACGCCGAGCTCGGCCGGGATCTGATGTCGTTCAACGTACCGCTGCTGGTGCTCGGCGATCCGGCGCAATTGCCGCCGGTGAATGGCGCCGGATTTTTCACCGACTTCGTTCCCGATGCCATGCTCACCGAGGTGCACAGACAGGCGGAGGACAATCCGATCATTCGGCTGTCGATGGAGGTTCGCTCGGGGAGAACGCTGAGCAAGCAGAGTTACGGCGCGACGGAGGTCCTTGCCCGCGAGGATCTCGATCCGTCACGCGTGATGGAGGCGGATCAAGTTCTGGTCGGGCGCAACCATACCCGCCGCACCTATAACGCTCGCTTGCGCTTGCGGCGCGGCATCGAAGGTAGCCTCCCTGCCGCCGGCGAGAAGCTGGTCTGCCTGCGCAATAACAAGCGCAAAGGCCTGCTCAACGGTGGACTGTTCGAGGTGACGACGCGCGGACGCGGCAGCCCCATCGTCAAGCTGACAGTGCGGCCCGAGGAGAGCGCCACGGCGAAGCCGTTCAAAGTCTCGGTGAGGCCAGAATGTTTCACCGCCAAGATCGAAGACGTCGCATGGGATCAACGCAAGCGCTACGACGAATTCGATTACGGCTATGTGCTCACGGTGCATAAGGCGCAAGGCTCGGAATGGGATGATGTCGTGCTGTTCGACGAATCTTCTGCCTTCGGCGAGAGCCGGCAACGCTGGCTCTATACCGGCATCACCCGCGCTTCGAAGCGGCTCACCATCGTGATGTGAGCGGGTTTCGGTCTTATCGGCTATGATCGACGATAGTTCTTCATGCCGTTTCCAGCCCGAGGACCAAGCCCATGCCCGACTTCGCAATTGACCCTCTGATCGCAGTGGCCGTCGTCGCTGCCACCGCCTGCACCGACGCGGTCTATGTGATGTTCACCAACGCGGTGATCAAGCGCAGGCGGCTGCCGGCCGCAAGCTGGAGCAGCATCTGGTATTTGCTGTCGTCATTCGCCGTCATCAATTACACGCATCATTGGTTCTATGTGCTGTTCGCGGCGGCGGGCTCGTTCGTCGGCGCCTATGCAACCATCTCGATCCTGCATCCGGGCCCGAGCTATCCGACGCAACCGCCCGGCGCAGCGGCGAGCTAAGTCCAAATCTAGCGGTCGCTCTTACCAATCCTGAAGCAATTGGGGTTAGGCCTGCTCTCGATAAGGACACGCAACACATGCAACAGAACCGACGCTCATCAAATCACGGCCTGAACCGCCGCGTTGTAATCGCTGCCGCGCTTGGCGCCGCGACGCTGCCGCTTGCCTCGCGCGCCTTCGCCAAGGCCGTGCAGTCGCCGGCGACGCAAGAAGACGAGCGGCTGATGAAGCTCGCCATCGCGCAAGCCGCCGAGGGGGACTTTCCGTTCGGCACGGTGATCGTGCGCGACGGCGAAGTTCTGATGTCGGGTCGCAATCTGGGCATCCAGGAACACGACCCAACGGCGCATGGCGAGATGGTCGCGATCCGCCGCTTCCTAGCCAAATACGGGCCGGAGAAACTGAAGGGCACCACGCTCTACACGTCGGGTGAGCCTTGCGTGATGTGCATGGGCGCCATCGTGTGGTGTGGCATTGGCCGCGTGGTTTATGCCGCCTCGATCGACCAGCTTTCGACCAAGATCGGGCAAATCATGATCTCTTGCACTGAGGTCGCGAAACAGACACCCTTCGCCGACATCGACATCACCGGCGGCGTTCTGGCGGACGACGCGTTGGCGCTGTTCAAGTCGTAGCCGGACGCCCTCATCGACGGACCCCCATAGAACGGGGGATTGTCGGCATATTTCGCTTTCCCCGGTGGCGTGCGCCCGATACCCTCAAGTTGTGAAAGGGGGGCAAGATGCTGGGCGCGGCTTGGATGCGATTCCTGCTTGCGATCGCGACCGTCATTTGCCTTGCCGCGGTGCCGCGACCAGCAGCGGCGCAATTTCACGTGGCCCAGCCCGAAGTGGTGAAGGGTCAGGGCGAGATCGCCGATCACGGCGCAGCCTATGCCGGACCCGGCACGGAGGAGAAACTCGACCAGGGCCACGAACTCGAACTTTATTACGGCCTCACCGACCGGCTCGCCTTTCTCACCATCGGACTGTTGCAGCAGAACATCGGCGAGAATCTGCAGGCCGAGACTTACGAGGTGGGCGGGCAGTACCAACTGGTAAAGCCGGACGGGGAAGGCTTCGCGCTCGCCATCCGCTCGCTGTATCAGATGGCGTTGCAAGACGGCAGCCCGGACCAAATAATGCTCGGGCCGATCGCCAAGCTCGCGGGCCATAACGCCTCCGTCACGCTCGACACATTCTTCGTGCACGATCTCAATTCATCCGACATCACCGCGCTCGAGACCAAATGGCAAATGAAGCGAAAGCTCACCGACCGCATGTCGTTCGGCGTCGAAGGCTATGGCAAGATCGCGGATCTCGACCACCCCGGCAGCTTCGAGGATCAGGAGCATCGCATCGGCCCGGTGATCTATCTCAAGCTCGGGCCATGGAGCGGACAGGAGTTCCACGACGTCTCGGGCGTCGGCGAGGAGAAGATCTGGGGCGTCGCGTTCGGCGCGCTGTTCGGGCATCACGGAGGCCACCTCCGACATCGCCTTCAAGTTCAATCTGTCCGGGGTGTTTTGACAGCGCGCTCATTCGGCCATGCGGCACGGCAATCAGGCGCAGCAATCCGCTACAATTCGAAATAATCTACAGCAGCGGGCGCGACTAAGCCTATTTTTCAATCCGTGTGGCATGGATGAGGCCGCCGTCTGAAGAGATCAGGCCAAAGTGGCGGATGCGGGCGGCTTCTATGGAGATGATCATGCTTCGGACGACCTTCGCAGCCATTGCCATTACCGTTATCGCCGGCGCCAGCTTTGCCTATGCCGCCGACGATGCTTCGAGCGAGAACCAAGCCATCGACCTCGAGCAGAACAAGGTTCCCGCCCCGGAAGGCGCTATCACGACCGCGCCCGCGAAGCCCGGCGGCCACGACCAGGAGCTGAAAGAGCTGGACGACGAGAAGACCGACGACGCGAAATAGTCGCCCGTCGGCTTCGAACGAAGCCCGCATCTTTCGTTTCCATCACCCTCGGGGCCAAGAGCTTCGGGGGTGATTGTTTTTTTCGCGCTCTCTCTTATCTCGCGCTACCGCTTCGCTGCTTGAGCGCTTCTTGGTTCGCGCTACCGCAAACTAGACTCAAGCTCGGGCTTCTCCGCCTTCGGCTTCGGGCCCTTGGCCTTCACCGCAGCTTCGCTGGCGGCCCGCGCCTCACCCGCCTGATTGCCGCCGCCAGGCACGTGATAATAATCCTGGTCGGCGCGGGCGCCCTGCTCATCCCATTTCTGCGTGGCGCGGTTCACAGCCTCCTTGGTGTTGCGCGGCTCGGGCTCGCGCGGTGCGGTGCTTTCGCAATCCACTTCCTCGTCGCGCACCTTCTTGCAATTCGCCTTGCCCTTGTCGGTGAGCCATACCCAAAGTCCGGACATCATCGCTCCTTTCTAGAAATACGAACGTTAGCGCCTGATTCACCAGATACGCGCCGAGCAGGAAGCCGAGCGCGGCGGCGACGCCGAGCGCGACATGCGGGTTCTGCACGCTGAGCTCGTGCGCCTCGTCATACATATCGGACGCGGTACTCCGCGCGCGCTTGAACTGGCGCCCGGCCTGGCGCGACACGTCGGAAGCGAAATCGCCGGCCTTCTTCGCCGCGTCGGAGGCGAAGTCGCTGACATCGTCGCCGACGTTCGCGCGCGGTGTCGCGGATGTCTTTGACGTTTTCGGCGGCCTGGCGGCCGGCGGCGGAATTCGCAGCGCTTCGATAGGCTTGGTTGGCAGTGGTCATTTGCGGGTCTCCTCGGGATTGGCGTCTGAGGGGATAACGTCTCGGGAGTGCCAAGGCGTTCCCTCTCCGCGTCGTCCTTGCAGCGCTTGACCCGGCGTTCCGTTCGGCACTTGCGCGTGCATCAGCAGCATCGCCTGGCAGAAATGCGCATTCGCAATGTCGTTCTGGTAGATGTAGTTGAGATAAGCCTGCCCGATCAGCGAGGTCTCGCGCTTGAGATCGGAGAGGATGGGCTGCAGCCCCGGCGGCAAGGAATTGCCGGCGGCGGCGCAGGCGGCGACAGCGTCTTCGATCGGGATGTAGGTGGGCATGGGCAGCGTCCGTTGTGAAGCGGACAGCTCAGCGCATTCCTCCCCGCTCGTCATACCGGCGAAAGCCGGTATCCAGCGAAAATCAAGCGCTGCCCGGAATGGCAAGCCGTGAGTCTTGCGCTGGATTCCGGCTTTCGCCGGAATGACGCGAGCTGGCTACGCGCGAGCGGGTTAGCACCGCGTCCCGAGGGTGAAGATGCAGCTGATGCCGTGGCCGACGCCACTGGCCGCGGAGCCGGTGCCCTTGACCACGCCGGCGCCCGCCTGGGCGGTGCCCTTGGCGACGCCCGTGGCCGCGGCGCCGGTGCCTTTGACCACGCCCTTCACCGGCTGGACCGCGTAGGCCGGCAGCGTGAAGGCGGCGATGAGGAGAGCAATGAGAACTGCGCGCATCCGATGTTCCCTCCGATTTGATTGCGATTCGATGTCTACCCTTCCGCAACGCTTGAGGCCCGCGAAAAGTTGCCTTCGCGGCGTGGGGCGGAGCCTGGAATTGAGGGAAACCGCGCCTCGCCCGCCACATCGCGACAATTCGCGGCAATTTTGGCCGTGGCCGTTTCAGCCTTCGTAGAGGCGTCTCGTGTCAGCTTCGCCCGATGTCCACGCCGTTCGCGCGCCCGCCCTCTGGGCCCGCGTGCGTTTGCCGGCGTGATCCAACAAGGAGTTCCCTCATGTCGCATCTCTCCCTCTCATCTTGCGTGCTGGTGCTTGCCCTCGTCGGTGGCGCGGTCGCTTGCCATGCAGCGCCGCTGCAAGCGCAGAGCAGCCATCCGGACTTGACGGTTCTGGTGGGGCGCGGCGGTGGCGGCGGTGGCGGCTTCGGCGGCGGCGGACGTGGTTTCGGCGGTGACGGCGGCTTCGCGCGCGGCGGCGAGGGTCGCGGCTTCGCCGACGACGGCTATCGCGGCGGCCGCTATTGGGGCGGCGCCTATCTTGGCGGCGGCGGTTATGGCTACGGCTATGATTGCGGCGCGCCGCTTGGCGACTGGCCGCGCGGCACCTGCGACCAGTTCTAAGCCTGAAGCATCCGGCGGAGTCTCATGATCGAGGACGCGCCTTGCGCGGCCTCGGCGGCATTGCCGCGCTCCGCCGGCAAAGGCGGGATATTCCGGCAATTTGCTCGATTTGTCGGAAGACCTGTAACCGCAATTACACAAATTGAGTCGATGCTGCCGGCAGCTCTAAGCGCTTCATTTCTCTGACGTTGTCGCGGTTACAGGACGTTCGATGTGGGCTTCAATCTGGCATCGTTCGGTAACCATCCGTCGACCTTGGCCATGGCGGGCTGCGCCGAAGCGGCCGACTGCATGAGGGCGGGCCGGCACTCCGTGCAATTCCTGGCCTGGTCCGCGCGGGTTGGCGCCGTGATCGTGGCTTTAATCGGCGCCGCCGTGATGATCGGCTGGTTGGCGGACATCGCCTTCCTGAAAAGCGTGCTGCCCGGCCTCGCCACCATGAAGTTCAATACCGCTTGCGCGCTTCTGATGGCGGGCGTGGCGCTTTGGCTGCTGCAATCCTCGAGCGCGGGATCGCAATCGCGCCGCGTCGCGCGAGTCCTCGGGGGCTTGGTCGTCGCGATTGGCGGACTCACCCTGCTGCAATATGTTTTTGCCATCGATCTCGGCATCGATCAGCTGATCGTGGCGGACATCTCGAGCTCTGCGCATCGCCGGCCGGATGGCGCCGGCGCACCGCCATCAGTTTTCTCTGCGTCGGGTTCGCCTTACTGGGGCTGAAATCGCGTAAGCCGCAACTCGCCACGGCCGCGCATCTGCTGGCCTTCCCCCCGCTCTTCGTCGCGACGCTCGCCCTTGTCGGCTATGT
Organism: uncultured Alphaproteobacteria bacterium; assembly: GCA_963764005.1. GTDB lineage: Bacteria > Pseudomonadota > Alphaproteobacteria > Rhizobiales > Methyloligellaceae > Methyloceanibacter. Next base: position 17,195 of record CAVXQX010000007.1, read on the forward strand.
GTTCGGCGTGCGCTCGCTCTACGAGGTTACGCCCTTGGCCTCGATGGCGGTGCACACGGCCTTAGCGTTTTTCGTGATCTCGCTCTCGATGCTGGCGATGGATACGGAGCATGGGCTCACCCGTATCGCCGTCAGCGATACTGCCGGCGGCGTGGTATGCCGGCGGCTGTTGCCGACCATCCCCGATCGCGCTGTTCGCGCTCGGCTGGATACGCCTCGAAGGACAGTTGTTGGGATTTTACGGCACCGAGTTCGGCACCGCGTTGATGGTGCTGTTCAGCATCGCCGTCTCGCTGATCGGCATCGCCACCACCGCCATCAGGCTCGATCGGCTCGACGTCACCCGCAAGCGGGCAGAGGAAGAGATCGTCACGCTCAACGCCCACCTCGAGAGGCGCGTTGCGGAGCGCACCCAGCAGCTTGCTCAGCTGACGTCGGATTTGCGGGCGGCAAATCTGTCGCTCGAGGATTTGTCCCAGCATGACGAACTGACGGGCCTGGCCAATCGCCGCCTGTTCGACAGCCATCTTGCCACCCAGATCGGCGCGGCGCGGCGCAACCGGCGCGCTCTGGCGTTGATCCTGTGCGATGTCGATGCGTTCAAAGCCTATAACGATCGCTATGGCCATTTGGCGGGCGATGAATGTTTGAGGCGGATTGCCGAAGCGTTGCAATCGTGCTGTGCCCGTCCGGTCGACATGGTGGCGCGCTATGGCGGCGAGGAATTCGCGATCGTATTGCCCGACACCGATCTCGAAGGCGCGGCCAAGATCGCCGAAGCGGCACGGGAGGCCGTGGCGCGGTTGCGCATTCCGCATGCGGCGTCGCCGGCGGGAGACTCTGTCAGCATCAGCGGCGGGGTTGCAGCGCTCCACCGCAAATCGATCGTGACCGCACAGCAACTGATCCGCGCCGCCGACCTGACGCTGTATCAGGCGAAAGAGCTCGGACGGAACCGGGTGATTGCGGTGCAGGCCGAGGCCGCCTAAGGCGGACGCTGGCTAATTATCGAGGAGAGCGGAGTTTCCGACTGCGCGGGTCACCCGGGCAAGCTCGGGGGCTGGCTTCGGACCGGCTCGGGTGCTTGAGTTTGCGCAGCGCCTTGGCCTCGATCTGGCGGATGCGCTCGCGCGTCACCGAGAATTGCTGGCCGACTTCTTCCAGCGTGTGGTCGGTGTTCATGCCGATGCCGAAGCGCATGCGAAGCACGCGCTCCTCGCGCGGCGTGAGCGAAGCCAGCACCCGCGTCGTGGTCTCGCGCAAATTGGACTGGATGGCGGCGTCGATCGGCAGCACCGCGTTCTTGTCCTCGATGAAATCGCCGAGATAGGAATCTTCCTCGTCGCCGATCGGGGTTTCGAGTGAGATCGGCTCCTTGGCGATCTTGAGGACCTTGCGCACCTTCTCCAGCGGCATCGCCAATTTCTCGGCGAGCTCTTCCGGGGTCGGCTCGCGGCCGATCTCGTGCAGCATCTGGCGGGAGGTGCGCACGATCTTGTTGATGGTCTCGATCATGTGCACGGGGATGCGGATGGTGCGGGCCTGGTCGGCGATCGAGCGGGTGATGGCCTGCCGGATCCACCAGGTGGCGTAGGTCGAGAATTTATAGCCGCGGCGATATTCGAATTTATCGACGGCCTTCATCAGGCCGATATTGCCTTCCTGGATCAGATCGAGGAATTGCAGGCCGCGATTGGTGTATTTCTTGGCGATGGAAATGACGAGGCGGAGATTGGCCTCCACCATTTCCTTCTTGGCCTGACGCGCCTCGCGCTCGCCCTTCTGCACGATATGCACGATGCGGCGGAACTCGATGGTCTGCAGGCCGGTCTCGGCGGCGAGATTGTGAATCTCGGAGCGGATCTCCTTCACCATGCCGCGCTCGTCATGGATGAAATCGGCCCAGCCCTTCTTCTTCAGGCGGCCGACGCGGCGAAGCCAGTTGGGGTCGAGCTCGGCACCCTGATATTCCTCGATGAAATCCTCGCGCTTGACGCCATAGGATTCGGCAAGACGGAGCAGACGGCCCTCATAGCCCATCAGCTTCTTGTTGATGTCGTAGAGCGTCTCGACCAGCGACTCGATGCGGTTGTTGTTGAGCGAGAGCGATTTGATCTCGGCGACGATCTCGTCCTTCAGCACCTTGTAGCGCTTCTCCTGGCCTGAGGAGAGCTGGTCGTTCTTCAGCGCGCGCTCGACCACCTGGTCTTGCAGCTTGCGCAGCTTCTTATAGTTGGTGGCGACGAGGTCGAAGGTCTCGAGCACTTTCGGCTTCAGCTCCGCCTCCATGGCGGCGAGCGAAAGCGAATTCTCCATGTCGTCGTCTTCGTCGTCGAAATCTTCGGGCTTCGGCTCGCCCTCTTCCTCGTCGTCGGTGCGAGCGGGCTGGGCTTGCGCCGGCGCGGGCTGGCCCGCTACCGCGTGGCCATTGGCGCCATTCATGCCCTCGGGCAGCGGCTGGGAGGGTTGCGGCTTGGCGTCGGGGCCTTGATAGGTGGCTTCGAGATCGATGATGTCGCGAAGCAGAATCTTGCCTTCGTTCAGCTCGTCGCGCCAGATGATGATGGCCTGGAAGGTGAGCGGGCTTTCGCAGAGGCCCGCGATCATCGCCTCGCGGCCGGCCTCGATGCGCTTGGCGATGGCGATCTCGCCTTCGCGGGACAACAGCTCGACGGAGCCCATCTCGCGCAAATACATGCGCACCGGATCGTCGGTGCGGTCGGTCGGTTCCTTGGCGGGCGTGTCGGCCTTGACGATCGGGGTGACGGTGGCGACGGGACGCGCATCGGCAGCGCCCTCCTCGCCCGCGGCCGCGGGCTCCTCGGCCTCGTCGGTGTCGATGACGTTGATGCCCATGTCGGAGAGCATCGCCATGGTGTCTTCGATCTGCTCGGAGGAGACTTCCTCCGACGGCAACACCTCGTTCAACTCATCATAGGTGACGAAACCACGGGCCTTCGCGACCTTGATCAGCTTCTTTACGGCCGCATCGGACATGTCGAGCACGGGACCATCATGCGTCTCGGCCGGTGCCTCGGCTTGGTCCTCTTGTGCTTCAGCGGTCTTGGTTGCCATTCACTACTCTCCGAATCCTCTAATCACATTCAGCCCCGCAAGTTCCGCGAGACACGCGACGCCGGTTGCGAAGCGGCAAGATGGTTAGCGATTAACAGCTCCGCGTTAACCGCCGCTTAAGCATGAGCGCTCGACCGCAAAGCCCGCAAAACTCTGCCACCGAGCGGGCGCCCGGCTGTCGAAACGCTCCCCGAACAACTTGCCCCAAGCGGGGCGATAAGGAATGAGCCCAGCAATAGCGGCGGACGTAAGTCCAACGCGGTCTGCCGCCACGCGAGCCCCGCGGGCGGCAAGCTCAAAACCCAGGTGCCACGTTCCCCCTCTCGAGGCCTCGCGGCTTTGCCATATTTCAGGCTCGTGTCCTATGGAATTGGCGAGGATGAGACCCAAAGTCAAGGCCGCAAAGCCGCAAGTCTTCCATGATTTTTTGCCTCCCCACGCCGTTCGCCTTGGCGGCCATGCAAGAGGGGTGCCGCGTCCGCGTCGGTTCGCTTTAGCGTTGCACGCGGCGGCCGCGATGGCCCGAAATCCGCTCGGCCTTGAGCCGGGCAATGGTCTCCTCGAAGCGCTTGGCGCTCTTCTGATCGCCGGCATCGTCCTTGAGGTGCTGGGCGCCAGCCGCTGCAACCTGTTGTTGTAGCAGCGCGAACTGCTCGAATTCGGCGGGGGTGCCTTCGGCCAAGGCGAGCGCGATGTCGTCGATCTCGCGCCTGAGCGCCGGCAAGGACTTCCAGCGGAACAACAGCTCGACGAATTGCTCCTCCACCAGCGCATGTTCGGCGTCGCTTTGCAGGAAGGCGAGGCGCTTGAAGGCGCTTGCCTGCTCGAGGCGTAAGAGCAATTTGCCGTGGCGGCTGTCCCGAAGCGTCTCGCCTAGCGTTTCGGCGCGGATGCCGGGCCGCTCCAGCACGGTTGCGATCAGCGCCCCGAGAAGCTCGGCGAGCGGCCGCTGGATGATCTCAAGGTCGGCGACCTCGTCGGCGAAGCGGTCGAGCAGCCAAGGATGCTGCATCAAAGCGAGAATCACCGTGGTGGAAAAACCCGCGGGTGACGGCGCGCCGCGGCGTGCGGGGCGCGGCGGCGCCTTGTCAAACTTCGCCAGTGCCTTGCCCGGCCCTTTGGTTTTCTGCGTTGCCTTGCCGCGCCACAGGCCGAACAGGCGATCCTTCACCTCGCGGCGATAATGATCGGCGACGCGCGTGTTGGTGATGGTGCCGAGCAGATGGTTGAAGCGCTCTTCGAGCGCGGCGCGACGCTCCGGTGTGTCGAGCGGTTGGGCGCCGATCTCGCGGAACCACAGCGCATCGATCAGAGGAATCGCGGCGTTGAGACAGGCGGCGAAGGCGGCGCTGCCTTCATTGCGCACGAGATCGTCGGGATCGGAGCCTTGCGGCAGAAAGGCGAAGCGGAAGGAATGGCCTTCGCGCAAAGTGGGAAGCATGCGGTCGATGGCGCGCGCGGCGGCAGCCTCACCGGCGCGGTCGCCGTCGAAGCAGATGATCGGCTCGGGCGCGAGTTGCCAAAGCAGCTCCATCTGCCGCTCGGTGAAGGCGGTGCCGAGCGTCGCCACGGCGTTGGCGAAGCCGGCTTGGTGAAGCGCGATCACATCCATATAGCCCTCGACCACGATCAGCTCGGACTTGTCGAAGGCTGGTCCACGCGCGCGCGCGAAATTGAAAACCGTCGAGCCTTTGTCGAACAGCGACGTCTCCGGCGAGTTCAGATATTTCGGCTGCACGGAATCATCGAGTGTGCGGGCGCCGAAGCCGATCACCCGCGCCTTGATGTCGAGAATCGGAATGATGAGACGATTGCGGAAGCGGTCGTAAGTCTCGCGGCCGTCGTCGGGTTTGATCACGAGTCCCGCATCGAGCAGTTGACCCTCGCTGAAACCTTTGCCGAGCAGCACGCTCTTCAATGAGCTTCGATCGCCGGGCGCGAAGCCGAAGCGAAACTCCTTCAGCGTCGAATGCAGCAAACCGCGCCGCTCGGCATAGGCAAGCGCGCCGCGCCCCTCTTTGCTCTTGAGCTCGTCTTCGAAATAGCGCGCGGCGGCTTCGAGCGCATCGTAAAGACCGAGCCGCTGTTGTTGGGCGCGCTCATATTGCGGATCGGGCTTCGGCAGCGGAATGCCGGCCTCGCCCGCGAGCCGCTCGACGGCTTCGGGAAAGCTCAAGCCTTCCGTCTCCATGACGAAATCGAAGATGCTGCCGTGCTTGCCGGAGGAGAAGCAGTGATAAAAGCCCTTCTGGTCGTTGACGGTGAAGGACGGCGACTTCTCTTTATTGAAGGGGCTGAGCCCCACGAACTCCCTGCCGCGGCGCTTCAGATTCACGCGACGCGCCACGACCTGGCTCACCGGAAGCCGGGCGCGGATCTCTTCGAGGAACGAATTGGGGAACTTCATGGCTGGAGTGGGCGCTACCGTTCAGGCGAAAGCCATGAGGCTTCTGCCGTTATGACCGCTATCCACTTTAGAACAAAATACGAACGATGTCCCCGCGCTTCGCTGAGGCGCCACAAAAAAGAAACCGGCCGCGCCCGGATTGCTCCGAAACGCGGCCGGCCTGGTCCGCCAAAGAGAAGAGAAGGCATCTTTGACGCATCATCTGATCCGAAAAGTCTGCAACTTTTCGAGATGAGCTCTTAGTTGCTGAGCGTCAGCGTGGTGCCGCCCGCGCCGCATTTCAGACCGAGCGATTCCTTGCCGCTGGAATCGAGTTCCATCGACTGGCCGGGGTTAAGCTCCATCCTGACGCGCGAGGACGTATACGGGCTCGTGCCGGTATTGGCGTCCATGTCCCAAACCACCGCGCTCACGGCACAGCCTCCGTTCGCGGGAACGTAGAAGGTGAGCACGCGCTTGGCGCCGACCGTCGTCATGATCGGCTCATTGGGCCCGATGGATTTGTGCGTCGCCTCAGCGGCGAACGCGGGCCAGGCGGTTGCGAAGATCGCGAGCACAGCGCAAGCGGAGATGCTGAGTCTTTTATTTCGAGAGAGAGCAAACATGATGGCCTCCTGTCTTGCTCGAGCACGGAACGATCCGTACTCCATGGCCGAATCAATATTGCATTGCAGTGACGCGAATATGTTGCAGTGCACTGACAAATGGCCGCGTGCGTTCGCGCCGCAGCGATGTTCCGAATGAGCGATTTGATTTTCAGATCGCGACGCGCTGAGGAATGTCGTTTCCGTGACAGCGTGAATCAAAAACGAATGCGGTCGCGCATGTGACTATAGAATAGGACGACTGCCCAATTTCTAGCCGAGCTTCGCCTTCACAACCGCGCCGGCTTTGCCGAAATCCATCTGGCCCGCATATTTCGATTTCAGCGCGCCCATCACCTTGCCCATGTCCTTGATGCTCGAGGCACCAGATTCGGCGATCGCGGCCTCGACCGCCTTCTGCATCTCCGCGTCGGAGAGTTGCTTCGGCAGATATTCGCGGATGATGACGATCTCCTCGGCCTCTTGCTTGGCGAGCTCGGGGCGGGCGTTCTCGGTGTAGATCTTCTCCAACTCCTCGCGCTGCTTGATCATCCTGGCGAGAAGATCGAGCAGCTCCGCGTCGGTCGCCTGCCCCTTGCCCTGCCCGCGCGCGGCGATGTCGCGATCCTTGATGGCGGCGGAGATCAGCCGCAGCGTCGAGATGCGGCGCTTGTCTTGCGCCTTGGTCGCCTCTTTCAAGGCGGCATTAATGGTCTCGCGCATGGCTGAGGGGTTTTGTTCGGTTTCGAGAAGGAAGTTTCGAAACTATCCGAGCAACCGAGTCCAAGCAAGTAAATTTGCCCGACTAAATCTTTGTTTTCACAGGAAAATGTTTTCGCGCTCGCATTGACCTCGCTGCCTCACTCCCATAAGAGTCCGTCTCGCCCCGCATGAGACGGTCGCTCGCGCGCGAGCCTTGACGCCAAGGACCTCGCACACGACCTTGCAACCTGGCTGAAGCCGACCAGCCAATAAGTGAGAAGATGACGGAGAGTTCGACCCTGGACCAGCAGGCCGCAAATACGCGCGCGCGCGACACCAAGGCTTACGACACGAAGCCTTGGGCGGAGGAGCCGCCGACAGCGCTTTTGGTGCTTGCCGATGGCACCATGATCGAGGGCAAGGGCGCCGGCGCCGTCGGCGTCGCCGTCGGCGAGGTCTGCTTCAACACGGCGATGACGGGCTACCAAGAGGTGCTCACCGATCCGTCTTACGCGGGCCAGATCGTTACCTTCACCTTCCCGCATATCGGCAATGTCGGCACCAATAACGAAGACATCGAGACCTCAAACCTCGCAGCGGCTCCGGGCGTGCGCGGCTGCGTGCTGCGCGCGGAGATCACCGCGCCTTCCAATTATCGCGCCGCGCAGGATTTCAACGCCTGGCTCAGATCGCGCGGCATCATCGCCATCACCGGCGTCGATACGCGCGCGCTCACCGCTTTGATCCGCGAGAAGGGCATGCCGAACGCGGTGATCGCGCATGCGCCTGACGGCAAATTCGATCTTAAGGCGCTGAAGCGGGAACTCGCGTCGTTCCCCGGCATGGTCGGGCTCGATCTCGCCAAGGATGTGACCAGCGGGCAAAGTTACAGCTGGGACGAGACCGCGTGGCGCTGGGGTGAAGGTTACGGCAGGCAGGAGCATCCGCGCTTCCACGTCGTCGCCATCGATTACGGATTGAAGCGGAATATTTTGCGCGAGCTGGCGACAGTCGGCTGCCGCGTCACGGTGGTGCCGGCGAGCGCGTCGGCGGAAGATATTCTGCAGCGGAAGCCTGACGGGGTGTTCCTCTCCAACGGTCCGGGCGATCCGGCAGCGACCGGCGAATATGCCGTGCCAGAGATCAAGAAGCTGGTTTCATCCGGCGTGCCGGTGTTCGGCATCTGTCTTGGCCATCAGATGCTCGGTCTCGCGCTCGGCGGCAAGACCGGCAAGATGCATCAGGGCCATCACGGCGCCAATCATCCGGTGAAGGACTTCACCACGCATAAGGTTGAGATCACCTCGATGAATCACGGCTTCGCCGTGGATCGCGACAGCCTGCCGGCAAATGTCGAGGAGACGCATGTGTCGCTGTTCGACGGCTCGAATGCCGGGCTCAAGTTAAAAGACAAGCCGGTGTTCTCGGTGCAGCACCACCCGGAAGCGTCACCAGGTCCGCAAGACAGCCACTATCTCTTCACCCGCTTCGTCGAGATGATGGAGAGACGGAAAAAGCCTGATGCCCAAACGCACAGACATAAAGTCCATCCTGATCATTGGAGCCGGACCGATCGTGATCGGCCAGGCCTGCGAATTCGACTATTCGGGCACGCAAGCCTGCAAGGCCCTGAAAGACGCGGGCTACCGCATCATTCTGGTGAATTCGAACCCGGCCACGATCATGACCGATCCGGAATTGGCGGACGCCACCTATATCGAGCCGATCACGCCGGAATTCGTCACCAAGATCATCGAGCGCGAGCGGCCGGACGCGCTGTTGCCGACCATGGGCGGGCAGACCGCGCTGAACACAGCGCTCAGCCTGGAGCGGTCGGGCGTGCTCAAGAAATACGGGGTCGAGATGATCGGCGCCCGGGCCGAGGCAATCGACAAGGCGGAAGACCGGCAGTTGTTCCGCGAGGCGATGACGAAGATTGGTCTCGAGTCCCCGCGCTCACGACTCGCCGATGCCGCCTCACTGAAACGCGCCGACCGCGACAAATATAAGAGCGAAATCGCGCGCATCACGGCGGAGCAGAAGGGCGATGCCGCGCGAGAGGCAGCGCTTACCAAATTCGAGCAAGAGTGGGCCGCCGGCGAAGCGGCGCGAAAGCGACGCTATATCGAGAAGGGCCTGATCGAGGCGCTTGAGGCGCTGCCCGAGATCGGGCTCCCCGCCATCATCCGACCCTCCTTCACGCTCGGCGGCACCGGCGGCGGCATCGCCTATAACCGCGAGGAGTTCCTGGAGATCGTCGAGCGGGGACTCGACGCCTCGCCGACGTCGGAAGTGCTGATCGAGGAATTGGTGCTCGGCTGGAAGGAATATGAGATGGAGGTCGTTCGTGACAAGGACGACAATTGCATCATCATCTGCTCGATCGAGAATATCGATCCGATGGGCGTGCATACCGGGGATTCGATCACGGTGGCGCCGGCGCTAACGCTGACGGACAAAGAGTATCAGATCATGCGCAACGCCTCGATCGCGGTGCTGCGCGAGATTGGGGTGGAGACCGGTGGGTCGAACGTGCAATTCGCGGTGAACCCCGCGGACGGCCGCCTCGTCATCATCGAGATGAACCCGCGCGTGTCGCGCTCTTCCGCGCTCGCCTCGAAGGCGACCGGGTTCCCCATCGCCAAAATCGCGGCGAAGCTCGCGGTCGGCTACACGCTGGATGAGCTCGCCAACGACATCACCGGTGGCGCGACGCCAGCCAGCTTCGAGCCGACCATCGATTATGTGGTCACCAAGATCCCGCGTTTCGCCTTCGAGAAATTCCCGGGCTCGAAGCCGGTGCTGACCACCTCGATGAAATCGGTCGGCGAGGCCATGGCCATCGGCCGCACCTTCCCCGAATTGTTGCAGAAGGCGTTGCGCTCGATGGAGACGGGCCTCACCGGGCTCGACGACATCGTCATCGAGGGCCTCGACCAAGGCGACGACAAGAACGCGATTCGCGCGGCACTCGGCTCGCCGACGCCCGACCGGCTGCTGAAAGTCGCGCAAGCCTTGCGGCTCGGCTTCGACGAGAAGCAAATCTTCGAGGCTTGCGCCATCGATCCCTGGTTCATCCGGCACATACAGGACATCGTGGAGACCGAAGAGCGCGTGAAGCAACACGGATTGCCGCAGACGGCGGGACAGTTCCGGGCGCTGAAGGCGATGGGTTTTTCCGACCAGCGGCTGGCGACACTCGCCGGCATCGAGGCGTCCGAAGTCGCGGCGAAACGCCGGGCGCTCGACGTGCACCCGGTCTATAAGCGCATCGATACTTGCGCGGCGGAGTTCGCGTCCCCGACCGCTTATATGTATTCCACCTACGAGGCGCCCTTCGCAGGGGAGCTGGCGTCCGAGTCGCGGCCGACCGACAAAGAGAAGATCATCATTCTCGGCGGCGGGCCGAACCGCATCGGCCAAGGCATCGAATTCGATTATTGCTGCTGCCACGCGGCGTTTGCGCTGTCCGATTCCGGCTTCGAGACCATCATGATCAATTGCAATCCGGAGACGGTCTCGACCGATTACGACACCTCGGACCGGCTCTATTTCGAGCCGCTGACCGAAGAGGATGTGATCGAGATCGTTCGCGTGGAGTTGAGCAAGGGCAACGTCAAGGGCGTGATCGTGCAGTTTGGCGGCCAGACGCCGCTGAAGCTCGCCGAAGGTCTGGAGCGGGCGAATGTTCCAATCCTCGGCACCTCGCCTGACGCGATCGACCTCGCCGAAGACCGCGACCGCTTCAAGGCGCTGATCGAGAAGGTTGGGCTGACGCAGCCCAGAAGCGGCATCGCGCGTTCGGCGAAGGAAGCGCATGCCGTCGCCGTCGAGATTGGCTTCCCGATCGTGATCCGCCCCTCTTATGTGCTGGGCGGGCGCGCCATGGAGATCGTGCATGATGAGGTCCAGCTCGCTCGCTACGTCGCCGAGGCGGTCGTGGTCTCCGGCAAGAGCCCGGTCCTGATCGACTTATATTTACGCGACGCCATCGAGGTCGATGTCGATGCGCTGTCGGACGGCAAGGACGTGTTCATCTGCGGCGTGATGGAGCATATCGAGGAGGCCGGCGTGCATTCTGGCGACTCAGCCTGCTCGCTGCCGCCGCATTCGCTCAAATCTCACATCATCGCGGAGATGGAGCGGCAGACGGAAGAGCTTGCGCTGGCGCTCAATGTCGTCGGACTGATGAATGTGCAATTCGCGATCCAGAACGACGAGATCTATGTGCTGGAAGTGAACCCGCGCGCCTCGCGCACCGTGCCCTTCGTCGCCAAGGTGATCGGGCTCCCGATCGCAGGCATCGCGGCGGAGGTGATGGCCGGCAAGCCGCTCGCCGATTTCGGCTTGAGGCGGCGGACCCTAAATTATATCGCGGTGAAGGAAGCCGTGTTCCCCTTTGCCCGCTTCCCCGGAGTCGACACCGTGCTCGGGCCGGAGATGCGCTCGACCGGCGAAGTGATGGGTATCGATCGCGACTATGCGGTCGCCTTCGCCAAGAGCCAGCTTGGCGGCGGGTCAAAGCTGCCGCTCGCCGGCACGGTGTTCGTGTCGGTCAAGGATTCGCGATAAAGACAAGGTGGTGGAGCCGATCCGCCAGCTCGCGGAGATGGGCTTCCGCATCATCGCCACGCGCGGCACCAAGCGGCATCTCGACGGCCATGGCATCGATAGCGAGCGGGTCAACAAGGTGCTGGAGGGGCGGCCGCATATTGTCGACGCCATCACCAATGGCGAGGTCGATATCGTGTTTAACACCACGGAAGGGGCCAAGGCGCTGGCCGATTCCTTCTCGATCCGGCGCTCGGCCTTGCTCTACCATATTCCTTATTATACAACGCTGGCGGGTGCGCTCGCCGTGACCGAGGCCATCAAGGCACTTCGGGCCGGGGGCTTAAAAGTCGCGCCGATCCAAGAATATGTGGGCAAACGCGGGTAGTTCGCGGCGCAGAGCCTAGGAATTCAGCATTTCAACCGATTCTTGACTTAGACTGGGCATTTCCTGGAAAGTATCCAGGAGGGGTCCTAGGGAGCTTCGATAGATGGACAAAGTGCCGATGACCGCGGAGGGCCATGCTTCGCTCGAGGCTGAGATCAAGCATCTCAAGACCGTCGAGCGCCCGCGCATCATCAAGGCGATTGCCGATGCCCGCACCCATGGCGACCTGTCGGAAAACGCCGAATATCACGCCGCCAAGGAGCAGCAGGGCCTTACCGAATTCCGGGTCGCCGATCTGGAGGACAAGCTTTCGCGCGCCGAGATTATCGACACCAGCAAGCTCAAAGGCGACTTGGTGATGTTCGGGGCCACCGTGACGCTGATCGACGAGGATACCGACGAGAAGACCAAATACCGGATCGTGGGCGAGATCGAAGCCGACGTGAAAAAAGGCAAGATCTCGATCACCTCGCCGCTCGCCCGCGCCCTGCTCGGCAAGCGCAAGAAGGACGTGGTCGAAGTCTCGACGCCCGGCGGCGGCAAGTCCTACCAGGTGGTCAAGGTCGAGTTCAAATAAACGGTCTCGCAAACGCTTCGAATTTCAGTGGTAAAACAGATTGTGATCGGCGGCGAGGCTTGCGAGCTCGAGGTCAGGGCAGTAGGCTCGGCCCATGCTGAGAGCGCTCAGATCGGGGATTTTCAATCGTTTGGCGGCGGTGTTTGCCCTGTTGGCGGCGTTCTGCTTTGCCATGCCGCCGGCCGTCGTCGCCTTCGGGCATGGCTCATCCACCGCCCATTGCCTGTCCCAAGCAGACCACGGCATGATTGGCGTCACGGACACGCATCAAGACCACAAGCATCAGGCGCCGGGAAACGGGCATAAATCGACTTGCTGCGGCGTGTTCTGCTTGAGCGCGCTCACGACGAGCGAACAGGCGCTTCACCCGATCTTTGCCGGCACCGCCCCCTACCCCACGCGCGAAATCAATTCTGCCGCCGGTCTGCCGGAACGGCTCGACCGGCCGCCGATTCCCTCCCTGTCCGTCTAGCTCTTGCGTCGCGGGACCTGGTCCCGCCTTCAGTAGCTTCGTCGACCGACAAGGGACGATCAATGTCGAATTGCTTTCGGGTCTCGCGGCTCCTCGCCGCGATCCCACTCGCGCTCCTCGGAGGTTGCGCCTCGCTCTCGCCAGATGGCGGGATGGCGACGGTCGCTGTCCATCAGCGGGCAGGATCTCAACAAGGACGTGGTGAAAATCCGCTCGGGCGACGACGCGGCGCGGACGCAAGACGCCGTCACGCGGCTCCTACAACAGAGCTTGAGCGCGGACGAGGCGGTGCAGATCGCGCTGCTCAACAATCTCGGCCTGCAAGCGGCCTATAACCAGCTCGGCGTGGACGAGGCCGTGTTCGTGCAGATGAGCCGGCCGCCAGTGCCGAGCTTCTCGATCTCGCGCATCTCCACCTCGCTCGAGCTCGATATCGAACGCCAGATCGTCGGCAGCATTCTTTCGATCGCGACCTTGCCGGCGCGGGCCAAGATCGCCGGCATGCGCTTCGAGCAGGCGCAACTTCGCGCGGCGCTGGAAACCTTGTCGCTCGCGGCGGAGACGCGGCGAGCTTATTTCAAGGCGGTCGCGGCGCGGCAGAAGGTTGCCGCTTTAAGCGAGGTGCAGAGCCAGGCTGCGAGTGCGGCCACGCTTGCCGGACATCTCACCCAGACCGGCGCGGTCAACAGGTTGGAGCAGGCGCAGAAACAGGTGCTCGCCGCCGAGATCGAGGCGCAATTGCAAGCGGCGCGACAGCAGGCGACGACCGAGCGCGAGAAGCTCACCCGCCTGATGGGACTTTGGCATTACGACATCGCGTCAATCCTACCGAGCGCGCTACCGGCTCTGCCCAATTCGCTGCGCAGCTTGCGCGCGATCGAGCAGGAGGCGATGGACAGGCGAGTCGATTTGCAGATCGCGCGGCTCGAGGTCGAGGCGCTGGCAAAGTCGTACGGACTCACGCGCACCACGCGCTTCGTCAATGTGCTCGATGCGTCCGGCGTCTCCAAGACGCAGAAGGACACTGGCGCGCCGCATGCCGATGGCGGCGGGTTCGAGGTCGCGTTCGAGATTCCGATCTACGATTTCGGCAGAGCCAGAGTGCGAGAGGCGGAGCAGCGCTATATGGAGGCCGTCAATCTGCTCGGGCGAGAAAGTGGTCAACGCGGCATCGGAAGCGCGGCAGGCCTACGCCGCCTATAAGGCCAGCTTCGGCATCGCCACGAAATACGACACCGACGTGCTGCCCTTAAGGGAGACGATCTCGCAGGAAACCGAGCTGCAATATAACGCCATGCAGGTCGATGCCTTCGCGCTGATCCAGGCCGCCAAGGATTGGCGAATGGCCAAGCTCGCGAGCATCGAGGCGCGCAAGGATTTCTGGCTCGCCTCCACCGATCTTTCGGTCGCCATTCTCGGCGGCGGCAGCATCGGGCAAGATTCGAGCCCCCTCATCGCCGCCGATGGCGGCACGGAACAATAGTATGCGTAAGGAATCCCCGATGTTGTCACGACGACATTTTCTGCAAGGCTCGGCGGTGGCGCTCGCCTCCGTTGCCGCGGTGAGCAGCCGCGCCGAGGCAGCCGCGATTCCCGAGGCGCCGACCAATGCCTCGCCCGCCATGCAAGCGCCGCTTCCTCCCGCGAACGGCCAAGACTACCAGCCTGTGGTCACGCTGAATGGCTGGACGCTGCCCTGGCGCATGAACGGCGATTGGAAGGAGTTTCACCTCGTCGCCGAGCCGGTCGAGCGGGAGCTCTCACCCGGCATGACCGCCAAGTCTGTGGGGCTATAACGGCCAGACGCCCGGACCCACCATCGAGGCGGTCGAGGGCGATAAGGTCCGCATCTTCGTCACCAACAAGCTGCCCGAGCATACGACGGTGCACTGGCACGGCATCTCCTGCCGAACGGCATGGACGGCGTTGGCGGCCTCACGCAGCCGCATATCCCGCCCGGCAAGACCTTCGTCTACGAGTTCGAGCTCAACCGCAGCGGCAGCTTCATGTACCACCCGCATTCCGACGAGATGGTGCAGATGGGCGATGGGCATGATGGGCTCCTTCGTCGTACATCCCAAGGATCCGAATTTGCATCGCGTCGATCGCGACTACGTCTTCATCATGAGCGCGTTCGACATCACGCCCGGCGGCGCGCTGCCGAATGTGGCGGAGATGACGGACTTCAATCTGTGGACCTGGAACGCGCGCGTGTTTCCCGGCATCGACGTGATGCCGGCCGCGGCTTGGCGAGCGCGTGCGCATCCGCATGGCCAATCTCACCATGACCAACCACCCGATCCATCTGCACGGCCACGTCATGCGCGTCACCCTGACCGATGGCGGCTGGATGCCGGAGAGCGCACAATGGCCGGAGACCGGCGTCGATATTCCGGTCGGCATCATCCGCGCCATCGAGTTCGTGGCCGACGCGCCGGGCGACTGGCCGTTCCATTGCCACAAAAGCCATCACACCATGAACGCGATGGGCCACAAGGTGAAGAACTTCATCGGCGTGCCGCAGCGCGATCTGCGATCAGGCGGTCAGGCAGGCGGCGCCGACGGCAATGGCGATGGGAACCACCGGCATGGCGGAAATGGCCGAGATGGCGATGCCGTTGCCGCCGAACACGCTGCCGATGATGACCGGCACCGGTCCGTTCGGGCCGATCGAGATGGGCGGCATGTTCACCACGGTGAAGATCCGCGAGGGTCTCGCCAAAGACGATTATCGCGATCCGGGCTGGTACAAGCATCCGCCGGGAACGGTCGCCCATGAGGTTGACGCGGACGCGGCCAGCGAGGCGGCAGCGCGAAGGCGCGGGCAAGTCGCCGGAAATGCCAATGAAGGACACGGACATGAAGGGCATGGACATGCCTGGCATGAAATCCGGCGGCCATGATGGTCACCACTGACACCAGGAGCGGCCCGCGGGTCGAACTCGCTCTGCAAACTAAGGGAGAAACGCCATGCGTAAGTTCGTCTTTGCCAAACTCGTCTTTGTCAGCCTCGGCTTGACGGCGCTCGTAAGCACTCCGCTCGCCATCGTCGCGGCTCATGAAGGGCACAAGATGGAATGCAACGAGACCAGCATGAACGCGATGAATGCCGACATTCAGGCCATGAAAGATGGAGAGGACAAGACGACAGCCATGAAGGAGATGCAAATGGCTCAGGACATGATGGCGAAGGAAGACATGAAGGGCTGCATGGCCCATATGCACGATGCGATGGAAGCCACGGAGAAGTAGATGCGTTCCGGCAGACGATGGTTGTTCGCGGCATTGGCGGTGGGGACGTTGCTCGCCGCGATCGTTGCCGCCTCGCTCGTGCACATGGGGTCCTTCGACGTCGCCGCCGACACGCCGCACAGTCAGCCGGTTTTCTGGCTGATGAACACAGTCCGCGAACGCTCAATCGCCATCCGCGCGGCGGGCGTCGCCGTGCCGAGCGACCTCACCGACTCTAAGCGCATTGCTTCAGGTGCCGGGCAATATGCGGCGATGTGCAGTTCCTGCCATCTCGCGCCGGGCATGAAGCGGACCGAGATCGCCCGCGGCCTCTATCCGAGAGCGCCGGAGCTTCGCCGCGGCAGCGATCTCACCCCGGCGGAGGAATTCTGGGTGGTGAAACACGGCCTCAAGATGACGGGAATGCCGGCCTGGGGCGTGACGCATGACGACGAGATGCTTTGGGACGTGGTGGCGTTCTTACGGAAATTGCCCGAGCTGAGCGCCGACGAATACCAGGCCCTGGTGAAAAGCGCTCCGATGACCCACGACGAAATGATGCAAGGAATGGAGATGGGCAAGGACGAAGCTCATGGCGATCATTAGGTAGTTAAGCCTGCGCCGTCGCTGTTCGTCCTTGACGCATGGTCTTTGAAAACTCTTTGACGCATCATCTTGTCCGAAAAGTCTGCAACTTTTCGGGATGATGCTTTAGGGCACGCAGACCCAAATAAACGAACCGCCGGGCTGCAGGCTCCAACATGAGCCAACGCCATAAGCGTACCAACGCCCGCCCCACCAGCGCCCGTTCCAATGCGACACCGAGCGGCGGATATCGCTCTTGTTGTAATAGTCGTTGTGGCGCCGATGGCCGTAATACCAATAGCCGCGATTGTTCCGGTAATAGTGACGGGAATAGTGCCGGTAGGCGTAAGGCCGGTAGCTGTAATGGCCGCGAGCATAGGCACGGTGCCGGCTGTAGTGTCCGTAACGGACATGATGTCCGCGCGCATGATGTCCACGATTGGCGCGATGGCCCCGCCCATAATGGCCGCGACCGCCGCCGCGATGGCCGCGCGCCTGATGCCCGCCCCTGCCCCCGCCGCGCTTCGCATGATGGCCGCCTCTGCCGCCACCGCCGTGACCCTTCTTGGCGACGGCGTCCGTCGAGACCATCGTCACCGTGGTGGCAATTCCAGCCGGCAGCATGAAGGCGGCGAGAAAGGCGGCGATGAGAGAGAGGCGTCGGAACATCTTTTGGAGCCTTTCGCGACGAGGCTACTCCAATCTCAAGGGCCGGAAAAGGATGGGACGCCGGCCGAGGCCGGCGTCCCTCCAATCAAACGACGCTAGAGTCTAGTTGCAGACCCAGACCCAGCCGCCCGGCACCAGCCGCCAGCAGGAGCCGACGCCGTAGGCGTACCAACGGCCGCCCCACCAACGGCCATGGCCGCCGTGCCAGTGGCGATTGCCTGTTCCAGTGGCGTTCCAGTGGCGGTTGTTCCAATTGTTGTGGCGGTTCCAATGTACCGTGGCCGTGGCCACCATGCGCATGGCCATGACCGCGCATGACGGCCATGATGACCGTCGACCATGATGACCGCCGTGATGGCCGCCACCGCCGTGCTTGGCCATGGCCGCGCCCGGGATCGCCAGGGCTGCCAGGATGGCCGCAATAACTGTGAGTTTTCTAAGCATTTATTGATTCCTTCCGCGTTAGGTCGACGGGCATTGCCCGGCGGGGACCTTTGCATGAAATGCTACCAGTACCCTTAACGCACGACCCCAATTTAGAGTTTTGCGGCGCCAAGACTTTCTTTTCCGTGGCAAATAAAGGGTTCCGGAGCGGAAAACCGGTTAACGACCAACCATGGCCGGAAATGGCCGGAATTGAAGCAAGACCATGCACTATGCGCTGATCGTCTGGTTCGTGTTGACGGGATTGTCCGTCATTTATGTGGCCTGGGACGCGTTCACGCGAAACCCCGAGCTCACCGTGATGAAATATGGATGGGTGCTGGTCACCCTCTATGCCGGGCCAGTGGCGGCTGCGTTCTACGTGCTCTCCTGCCAGGAGCCGGGACCCTATCAACATGAGGCGTTCATCAAGCCGTTGTGGAAGCAGGCGCTCGGCTCGACGGTGCATTGTCTCGCCGGCGACGCGACGGGCATCATCTTCGCTGCCGCCGTCACCGCCACGCTCGGACTGTCGATGCTGACCGATCTCGCCATCGAATATGCGCTTGGCTTCGGCTTCGGGCTTTTGATTTTTCAGGCGCTGTTTATGCGCGACATGCTCGGCGGTTCCTATTTGGAAGCGGTGCGGCGTTCCTTCGTGCCGGAATGGCTGTCGATGAACGCGGTAATGGCGGGGATGATCCCGGTCATGGTCACGCTGATGAGCCGCGACATGAAGGCGATGGAAATTACATCGATCTATTTCTGGGGGATCATGTCGCTGGCGACGCTCGTCGGCGCCATCATCGCCTATCCGGTGAATGTGTGGCTGGTCGCGGTCGGACTGAAGCACGGCATGGGCAGCGTGCGCGCGCTTGGCGCCGGCGGTCACAGCATGGAAGCGGAAGGCAGCGCGCATTCGCGACACATCCGGCGAGAGTCCGGCGCAGGTGAAGCTAGCCACGCGATCTCGCACGAAGAAGGCTGCGCCTAAAGTCCACGCGAGACGGTCGCATGACACCATGTCGATGACCGGCGGCGCGACGAGCGCTCAGATCTCCGCCGTCGCATTGCTCACGCTGCTTGCGCTCGGCGCCGGGCTCGTGCTCGCCGACCTGTCGGGCGGCTTCGCTATGGACCGGACTCACGCCTCCGAGATGAACCATTGACGCTCTTGCTACCAATGCGACGCGGGACCACAATCCGGCGATCGGGATGCCGTCGGGGACTTCATGATCGATAAGCTCGAATTCATCATCGCGCTCGCCAGGGAGCGGCATTTCGGCCATGCGGCGGAAGCGTGCGGGGTGAGCCAGCCGACCTTCTCGGCGGGCATCAAGCAGCTCGAGGACACGATGGGCGTGCTCTTGGTGCAGCGCGGCTCGCGCTTCCAAGGCTTCACGCCGGAGGGCGAGCGCGTGCTCGACTGGGCGCGCCGGATCGTCGGCGACACCCGCGCCATGCGGCAAGAGATCGATGCGCTGAAGCATGGCCTCGCCGGTCATATCAAGATTGCCGCGATCCCGACCGCGCTCGCCATGTGCGCCATCATCACCACGCCGTATCGCGCCAAGCATCCGGATGTGAGCTTCACCATCCTGTCGCGGAACTCGATCGAAGTGTTGGGTCTGCTGGAAAATCTCGAGGTCGATGCCGGATTGACCTATCTCGACAATGAGCCTTTGGGCCGGGTGCAGACCGTGCCGCTCTATAGCGAGGAATACCGGCTGCTGGTCTCCTCAGATCATAAATTGGGCAAGCGCGAATCCGTCACCTGGGCGGAGGTCGGCCAGGTGCCGCTTTGCCTGCTGACCCCCGACATGCAGAACCGGCGCATCATCGAGCAATTGCTGCGCCAGGCCGGGTCGGAGGTCTCACCGACGCTGGAATCGGACTCAATTATCGTGCTGTTCGTCCATGTCAGGACCGGAAAGTGGGCTAGCGTCATGCCGGCCAAGCTGGCCGAGGTGTTGGGTTTGACCGAAAAAGTCCGCTCAATCCCCATTGTGGACCCGATTGTGACACACTCAATTGGGTTGGTGGTGCCCCACCGCAACCCGTTGACCCCCCTGATCAACGCCCTGGTCAGCGAGGCGAAGCAGCTGGCGGTCGTTCTGAACGCTTAAGCGGCAGCCTGTCCGGGGCCATATGACATTGATCGGGAATCCTGATCGGGTCATGGCCCTGTTTGGTTGATTTTCCGGGCATTTTTCCCCATTTTGCAGGCTGCTCAAGAAAGCGGCTGGGCATGCCAAGATACGAGCCATGGAACGCCGATCGCGCGGGCGAAATTATCGCGCGTCACCGGCATGAAGAGGGCGCTGCCCTCCCGATCCTGCATGAATTGCAGGCGGTGTTCGGCTGCGTGCCCGAGGCCGCAATCCCGCTGATGGCGGAGGCCTTGAACCTTTCCCGCGCCGAGCTGCACGGCACCGTCACGTTTTACCATGATTTCCGCAAAGAGCCGCCGGGACGGCGCGTGCTGAAGCTGTGTCGCGCCGAGTCCTGTCAGGCCATGGGTGGCGATGCGCTTGCCGCGCGCGCCGAACAAAAGCTCGGCGTGGAGATGGGCGGCACCAATACCGACCGCAGCGTCACGCTCGAAGCGGTGTATTGCCTGGGACTTTGTCATTCCTCGCCCGCCGCAATGCTCGATAAACATGTTTACGGCATGCTGGACCAAGACAAGCTCGATCGCCTGATCGACGAGGCGCAACGATGAGCATCCGCATTTACATCTCCCGCGATTCCGGCGCGCTCTGCGTGGGCGCGCAAGAGGTCGCGATGCAGTTCTTCAAGCTCGCCGAGCAGAAGGGCCTCGACATCGAGATCGTGCGCACCGGCTCGCGCGGCATGTATTGGCTGGAGCCGCTGGTCGAAGTGGCGCGGCCTGAGGGCCGCGTCGGCTACGGGCCGGTCAAGCCATCGGATGTCGAGGAGCTGATCGGCGCCGGCATGCTCGAAGGCAAGGCGCATCGCTTGAGCCTCGGCCTGGTCGAGGAGATCCCGTTCTTCAAGAACCAGACCCGCCTCACCTTCAAGAATGTCGGCACCATCGATCCACGCAGCCTCGAAGATTACAAGGCGCATGGCGGCTATCAGGGTCTCGCCAAGGCGATCGAGATCGGCCCGGAAGCGACGGTCGAAGACGTTGTGAGCTCCGGCTTGCGCGGCCGCGGCGGCGCGGGCTTCCCCACCGGCATCAAATGGCGGACCGTGGCGGCGACACCGCCGCAGCAGAAATATATCGTCTGCAACGCCGATGAAGGCGATAGCGGCACCTTCGCCGACCGCATGATCATGGAAGGCGATCCCTTTGTCCTGATCGAGGGCATGACCATCGCCGGCATGGCGGTGGGCGCCAATTATGGCTACATCTATATCCGCTCCGAATATCCGGATGCGGTCGAGGCGATGGAGATCGCGATCCGCGAAGCGCGCGCGGGCGGCATGCTCGGCAAGAACATCGCCGGCTCGAAATACGATTACGACATGGAAGTGCGGGTCGGCGCCGGCGCCTATGTCTGCGGCGAAGAGACCTCGCTGCTCGAAAGCCTCGAAGGCAAGCGCGGCGAAGTTCGCGCCAAGCCCCCGCTGCCCGCTCATATCGGGCTGTTCGCCAAGCCGACCGTGATCAACAACGTGCTGTCGCTCGCCACCGTGCCGATCATCATGGCCGAGGGGGCTACGCATTATCGCGATTACGGCATGGGACGGTCGCGCGGCACCATGCCGATCCAGCTCGCCGGCAATATCAAGCATGGCGGTCTGTACGAGACGGCGTTCGGCATCACGCTCGGAGCGCTCGGTCGACGAGATCGGCGGCGGCACCCGCACCGGGCGCCCGGTGCGCGCGGTCCAGGTCGGCGGCCCACTCGGCGCCTATTTCCCGCGCGATCTGTTCGAGACGCCGTTCGACTATGAGGCCTTCACCGCGGCCGACGGCCTGATCGGCCATGGCGGCATCGTGGTGTTCGACGACAGCGTGGACATGGCCAAACAGGCCCGTTTCGCCATGGAATTCTGCGCCATCGAATCTTGCGGCAAGTGCACGCCCTGCCGGATCGGCTCGACCCGCGGCGTGGAACTGGTCGACAAGATCGTGGCGGGAGAGAACCGCGAGGCCAATCTCGTGGTCCTGGAAGACCTGTGCCACACGATGAAGCTTGGATCTCTTTGCGCTTTGGGGGGTTTCACCCCATATCCAGTGATGAGCGCGCTCACGCATTTCCCCGAGGATTTCGGCGCGAAGAAGAAGCGCCTTGAAGCTGCTGAATGAGGAAACTTCCATGTCGATGACCCCAGAAATCGATTACGGCACGCCCGCCTCCAAAGCCACCAAAGAGGTGTCGCTCATGGTCGACGGCGTGAAGATCTCGGTGCCCGAAGGCACCTCGATCATGCGCGCGGCGATGGAGATGGGGACGCAAATCCCCAAGCTCTGCGCCACCGACATGCTGGACTCGTTCGGCTCCTGCCGGCTCTGCCTGGTCGAGATCGAAGGCCGCAACGGCACGCCCGCCTCGTGCACGACCCCGGTCGCCGAAGGCATGGTGGTGCATACCCAGACCGACCGGCTGAAGCGGCT
Organism: uncultured Alphaproteobacteria bacterium; assembly: GCA_963764005.1. Lineage (GTDB taxonomy): Bacteria > Pseudomonadota > Alphaproteobacteria > Rhizobiales > Methyloligellaceae > Methyloceanibacter. The sequence continues at coordinate 39,447 of CAVXQX010000007.1, forward strand.
CCGCAAGGGCGTGATGGAGCTCTATATCTCCGAGCATCCGCTCGACTGTCTGACCTGCTCGGCCAACGGCGATTGCGAGCTGCAGGATATGTCCGGCGCGGTGGGTTTACGCGAAGTGCGCTATGGCTATGACGGCGACCGCCACCCGAACCCGGGCATCGACGCCTCGAATCCCTATTTCACCTACGAGCCTTCCAAGTGCATCGTCTGCTCGCGCTGTGTGCGGGCGTGCGAGGAAGTGCAAGGCACCTTCGCGCTCACCATTGCCGGCCGCGGCTTCGACTCCGTGGTGTCGCCCTCGCAGCAGGAGCCCTTCTTCGACTCCGAGTGTGTGTCTTGCGGCGCTTGCGTGCAGGCCTGCCCGACCGCGACGTTGAACGAGAAGAGCGTGATCGAGATCGGCACGCCCGACAAAGCGGTGATCACGACTTGCGCCTATTGCGGCGTCGGCTGCTCGTTCAGGGCGGAGATGCGCGGCGATGAGCTGGTGCGCATGGTGCCGAACAAAGACGGCAAGGCCAATCGCGGGCATTCTTGCGTCAAGGGCCGCTTCGCGTTCGGCTATGCCACGCATAGAGACCGCATCCTGAAGCCGATGATCCGCTCCAAGATCACCGATCCGTGGCGCGAAGTGTCATGGGAAGAGGCGATCGGCTACGCGGCGTCCGAGTTCAAGCGCATCCAGGCGAAATACGGCAAAGGCTCGGTTGGCGGCATCACCTCGTCGCGCTGCACCAACGAAGAGACTTTCCTGGTGCAGAAACTGATCCGCGCCGCGTTCGGCAACAACAATGTCGACACCTGCGCGCGCGTCTGCCACTCGCCGACCGGCTATGGCCTGAAGACCGCCTACGGCACCTCTGCCGGTACGCAAGATTTCGAACTCGGTGGAATATTCCGATGTGATCATGATCATCGGCGCCAATCCGACCGACGGTCACCCGGTGTTCGCCTCGCGGATGAAGAAGCGGCTCCGCGAAGGCGCCAAGCTGATCATCCTCGACCCGCGCCGCATCGACATGGTGCGGACGCCGCATATCGAGGCCGACTACCATCTGCCGCTGAAGCCCGGCACCAATGTCGCCGTGGTGACGGCGCTTGCCCATGTCGTCGTGACCGAGGGCCTGGTAAACGAGAAATTCGTGCGCGAGCGCTGCGACTGGGACGAGTTCCAGGATTGGGCGGCGTTCGTCGCCGACCAGCGTCACAGCCCGGAAGAGGTGGAGAAGGTCTCCGGCGTTCCGGCCCATCTCATTCGCGATGCGGCCCGGCTCTACGCCACAGGCGGCAATGGCGCGATCTTTTACGGCCTCGGCGTCACCGAGCACAGCCAAGGCTCGACCACGGTCATGGCCATCGCCAACCTCGCCATGGCGACCGGCAATATCGGCCGCGAAGGCGTGGGCGTGAACCCCTTACGCGGCCAGAACAACGTGCAGGGCTCGTGCGACATGGGCTCGTTCCCGCATGAAGTGTCCGGTTACCGCCACGTTTCCGACGATGCGACTCGCGCCATGTTCGAGGCTTTATGGGGCCGGCCGCTCGATTCCGAGCCGGGCTTGCGTATCCCCAACATGATCGACGCCGCGGTCGACGGCTCGTTCAAGGGCATCTACATCCAGGGCGAGGACATCCTCCAATCCGACCCGGATACCCAGCACATGGCGAGCGGCCTCGCCGCCATGGAATGCGTCGTGGTGCAGGATCTGTTCCTGGTCGAGACCGCCAATTACGCGCATGTGTTCCTGCCAGGCTCAACCTTCCTCGAGAAGAACGGAACCTTCACCAACGCCGAGCGCCGCATCCAGATGGTGCGCAAGGTGATGGCGCCGAAGAACGGCTACGAGGATTGGGAGATCACCCAGCTGCTGTCCAATGCGCTTGGCTATCCCATGAATTACAGCCATCCGTCCGAGATCATGGATGAGGTCGCCCAGTTGACGCCGACTTTCGCCGGGGTCTCCTTCAAGAAGCTGGACGAGCTCGGCTCGGTGCAGTGGCCGTGCAATGCGGCCGCGCCCGAGGGCACGCCGATCATGCACATCAACGGCTTCGTGCGCGGCAAGGGCAAGTTCGTCATCACCGAATATGTGGCGACCGACGAGAAGGCCGGACCGCGCTTCCCGCTGCTGTTGACCACGGGGCGCATCCTTTCCCAGTACAATGTCGGCGCGCAGACCAGGCGCACCGAAAACGTCGTCTGGCATGAGGAAGATCGCCTGGAGATCCATCCGCACGACGCCGAGAATTGCGGCATACGCGACGGCGACTGGGTGAAGCTGACGAGCCGCGCCGGCGAGACGAGCCTCAGGGCGCTGACCACCGAGCGCGTGGCACCCGGCGTGGTCTATACCACCTTCCATCACCCCACCACGCAAGTGAACGTGGTGACCACCGAGTTCTCCGACTGGGCGACCAACTGCCCCGAGTACAAGGTCACGGCGGTGCAGGTGATGCCGTCCAACGGCCCGACCGAGTGGCAGGAAGAATACGAAGAGCTTACCCGCCAGTCGCGCCGCATCGCCGAGAATTTGGTCGCCGCGGAGTAATCTGGATATGGTTCCGCCGGTCGTTCGCGTTCCGCGCGCCGAGTGGCGGGCCAGCGGCGTTACCACGGGCGACCGGGCTATCCCGGAAGAGACCGCGATTGCCATGACCTATAACGGCACGACCTATGCCGTGATGATGGCAAGCCCCCAAGACCTCGAGGATTTCGGCGTCGGGTTTTCGCTGAGCGAGCGCGTGGTCGACACTCTGGAGGCGATCGAGCAGCTGGAAGCGGTCGAGACCGAGCTCGGCATCGAGCTTCGCATGTGGCTGAAGGATTTGGATGCGGCGCGCCTCGCCGAGCGCCGCCGGCAACACGCCGGGCCCACCGGCTGCGGGCTTTGCGGCATTGAGAGCCTCGCCGAGGCGATGCGGCCACCGCTGCCTGTCAGCGCCACACGGAAATTCACCGCCGCCGAGATCATGGAGGCAGTTGCCTCGATGGCGCCGGCGCAAGTTCTGAACCACGAGACACGCGCGGTGCATGCGGCCGGCTATTGGGAGCCAGGCCGCGGGCTCGTTGCGTTGCGCGAAGATGTCGGGCGGCATAATGCGCTCGATAAGCTTTGCGGGGCGCTAGCACGTGCCGGCGACAATGCCAGGAACGGCCTCATCGTGCTGACCAGCCGCATCTCGGTGGAGATGGTGCAGAAGGCCGCCTCAGCCGGCGCTCCTGTATTGGTCGCCGTGTCGGCGCCGACGGCGCTTGCGGTCAAGATGGCCGAGCTCTGCGGCATGACGCTTATCGCGATCGCGCGGCCTGACGGATTTGAAGTTTTCACACATCCAGAACGAATTGAAGGGGAGCGTACCAGCCATGTCGCCTGACCGCCTCGTCTATATGGCGAACCAGATCGGCAAATTCTTCGAGTCCCAGCGGGCGGACGAAGTGATTCCGGGAATTACCAATCATATCGGCAAGTTTTGGGATCCGCGCATGCGCACCGCCATCTTCGCCTATATGGATGCCGGCGGCGAAGGCATCGATCCGCCGGTGCGCGAGGCGCTGCTGAAATTGAAAGAGGAAGCGGGCCAGAAGGGCAAACCGAGCCTCGGGGAAAAGTCCAGTTTTCAGGGAACACTAGGGGACAGTTTTTTACTGGCGCCTCGGCTCGGGCGTCACCAACGGAACCGCCAACGAACCATGCCCGGAGCCGCCCAAGCCACCGTGTCACGGTCAAACCTGCAGCGATTGCGCTTCGATGGCGGCAGAGCTTCGCCGGCGCGGTCGCGGATTTGGGAGTTCTCGTTCCCATCGCGGTGGCGCTCATTGTGCAAAACGGCTTGTCCGCAACGGCCGTCCTGCTGCCTGCCGGATTGCTCTATGTGGTCGCGGGCATTGCTCTACCGGCTGCCGGTGCCGGAACAGCCGCTCAAGGCCTTCGGCGCGATCGCCATCGCGCAAGGTCTGGGACCGACGACGATCGCGGCCGGGGCCTTGCTGATGGGAGGCATTTTCGTTCTGCTCGGCGGCTCGGGCCTGCTCGACCGGGTCGCTAAGATTTTCCCGCGCCCGATCATCCGCGGGGTGCAGCTCTCCGTGGGGCTATTGTTCTGCCAGCTCGCCTGGAAACTGACGACCCAGCCGCCAGCCGCATTTACAGATCACACGCTGCCCATTTGGTGGCTCGCTGGAGGCGCGGTTGTCGTGCTCTTGGCATGTTGGTTCATGGACCGCCGCCTCGTGGCCTTCGTGCTTATGCTCATCACGGTCCTTGCCATCGCCTTTGCCGGGCATGGACCACTTGTCTTGGGGCCGTCCTCCATAGAGCTGCCCGGCTTCAGCCTCGGCGCCTTCACGACTGCCGCCGTCGCACTCGTGCTGCCGCAGTTGCCGCTGACCTTCGCCAATTCATGCCTCGCATACGGCCAGATGCGGCCGCGGACCTATTTCGGAGAGGCTGCCTTCGCGGGCGCGGCCGGGACGCCTCGCGATGACCTTGGGCGTGGCCAATCTCTTCGCGGGCGCCATTGGCGGCATGCCAGTCTGCCACGGGGCCGGCGGCCTGACAGCGCATTATAGTTTTGGCGCACGGACCGGCGGAGCCCCGATCTTCATGGGGGTGGCGCTGCTATTCCTGGCGCTGGTTTTCGGTGCAAGCCTTTCCATGCTGCTCGCCGGCTTTCCGCTGCCGATCCTTGCGGGCTTACTCGCTATTGCCGGGCTGCTTCACATTACCCTGCTCAAGGATTTGCAGGGCCGCGCGCATTGGGCACTCGCCATCGTGGTCGGGGTGACCGGTTTCCTCGTCAACCTCGCGGTCGCGTTGCTTGGAGCGCTCCTGATCTGGTGGGCAGCCGAAGCGTTCGCCGCTTTTCGAGGCGGCCACAACAAAGCCGCCCCTTAGAACGAAAGCGGATTTCTGACGCATGATCTTGTCCAAAAAGTCTGCAACTTTTCCGGGATCATGTCCTTGTCTTTGACGCATGATCTTGTCCGAAAAGTCTGCAACTTTTCGGGATCATGCTCTACGGCATCACCGCGACGCCCCAGGGCAAGCGGCCCACGGGCACGGATTTGATCGCCTTCTGGCTCGCCGTATCGATGATGGTCATGTCGTTGGTGAGGCCGTTGGCGACGTAGAGCTTCGAGCCGTCCGGGCTGAATTCCAAATGCCAAGGACGCTGGCCGACGAGAATATAGTTCACCACTTCGAAGGTCTTGGCGTCGATGACGGCGACGCGATTGGCCGGGCCCAACGCCACGAAGACGAATTTGCCGTCCTTGCTGAATTCCATGCCGACGGGCTGGAGCAGCTCGGGGCGCACGCCGGGCACCTCGAAGTGGATCTTCTTCGTCACTTTCCAGGTCTTCGGATCGATCACTGAAATCGAGCCGCCAACCTCCGACGAAACCCAGAGCTGGCTACCGTCGGCGGTGAACTTGGCCTCGCGCGGGCGGCTATCCACCAGCACGTTGGCGATCAGCTTGTTGGTGGCGTTGTCGATCACATGCGCCATGCTGGTCGATTCCGAGGTGGCCACGGTCAATTTGCCGTCGGCGCTCACGGTCATGCCTTCCGGCTCCACGCCGACCGGGACCTCGGCCAGCACGTCGCCGCTCTTGATGTCCATGATGGTGACGAGGCTGTCATCCTCGTTGGCGATGTAGATCACCTTGCCGGCCGGATCGACCGCCATCAGCTCCGGGTCCGGACCGGAGTCCAACTGCCGTGACACTTCCAGCGTCTTGGTGTCGATCACGTCCATGATGTCGCCGTCGCCGGCGGCGACGAACAGCTCGGTGTTGTCCGGGCTCAGCACGATGCCGCGCGGCCGGCGCGCCACCTTGATGGTCTTGATGACCTCCAAGGTCTTGCCGTCGACGACGGTGATGGTGTTGTCCTTCTCATTGGAGACGAAGATGGTCTCGGCCATAACCGGCGAAGCGAACAGCACAGCCATTGCAGCGGCAGCCACGGGAACAGTGAGGCGGGTCATTTGGCGTTACCTTCGGTTGGGAATTTGCATTTGCTCTCGGGCTTGTCGAAGCCGAGCGTATCGGTGAGATTGGTCTCGTGCAGGAAGCCTTCCTGCGGCGAGGTGGAGACAGGAACGCGCGTGCCGCCGCCAAGCACGATGGGTTGGCGCATTTGATGATCCCAGGTGCGGAAGCTCATCGCCTGACCCTTGAAGCCTTCGAGCTTGAATTGATCGGAGAGCAGATAGGCCTTCACGTCCTGCGTGGTGGTCTTGCCGGATTTCATCGCGGCATCGGCCAGAGCCCTCATGGCGAGCCAGGCGGTGTAATCGCGCTCGACGGGTTTGCGCTTGGCGATGCGGGGAATCGCGTTCTGAAAATGCATGGCGCCAGATTCGGTATAGGACTGGTCCCAGGCCACGGCCTGCAAACCTTGGGTGCCGACGACGGGGCGCGGTAGCGCGGTGCGGTACATCAGATAGTCGCCGAAATCGTCATCGCTGTTGATGACCCAGAGCACGTCGTGGTCCGGAGCGGTTTCGGTCTCCATCGGAATCTGGGTCTGGATCTGCTGATGTCCTGAATCCAGATTTCGCGCGCCGGGAGGCAGCGTATAGACCTTGTCCTCAACGACCTTGCCGCCGAAGCGCGCGGCGGAGCGTTTCACTTGGGCGACATAGTCCTGGTCTTGCGGGGAGTCGCGCCGGAGCACGAACCAACGCGGCCATTTCTTCCAGATCAGATATTGCGCCAGCGCGTCGGCGCGCATCGCATAGTCGGGAATGATGTGAAACACGTTGACGCGGCATTGCTCTTGACGAAGCGCGGTGGCGCTCGAGCGAATGTTCATGATGACGGCGTTCTTGGCCTCAGGCAGATCGGAGACCGCCAGAAGATCGGCCGGCTCCAGATCGGCGATGATGAAGGTGGCGCCGTCCTTCAGGATCTCCTTGGCTTTGGCGACGATGTCGCCGTTAGCCGGCAGGATCGCTTCTTTCAGTTCGAAGGAGTTGCCGACGAAATTACCGGCCTGGTTAATTTCCTTAAGCCCAAGCCGCGCGCCCTGAATGCCCTTATCGGTGATCGGCTTCTCGGCATAAGAGAGCGGCAGCGGCTCCGGATAATGCTTGCCGAGATAGGTGATCGGCATCGGCGGACCGGACTTTGCCGGCATGCCAGCTTGGGCCGCTTCAGTTGCGGCGTCCGGCGCCGCCTTGTCGGCGGGCGGTGCATCGTCAGTTGCTTTCGCGGCCGGGGGAGCAGGCTCAGGGTCGGCTGCAAAGACCGGCGCGCTCAAAAGCGCAACCACTGTCAAAGACGCCAAAATGGCCAAGCATCGAAGGCGGTGAAAACGCAGACCGGGAATCGACAAACTCAGCATTTGGCAATCGTTCGCTTAGAGGATCGGGGGCGTCGAATGTGCGCGCTATTGTTCAGAGTTGCCCGTCCTTGGCAATGCGCACTGCACAATATGGTGGGCGTAATGGTGAATACCAGCAGCCAATTATTCCAAGGTTATCCGTCTATTGCATGTGAATATTTGGCAATGATCCTACCAGGCGCGGCAATGTTTCTGCCAATTGTGGCCGCTGCTTCGGGCGCACGGCGCGCAAGCGAAAGGCCGCCAAGCCTGAGCTTGACGGCCTTCAAACGTTAACCGGATGCGGTCTATTGCAGCGGAGGCTTGCCCACCGAGCTTGGATTCACCGAACGAATGAAGGTGATGACCTTCCAAAGTTCGTCGGAGGTCTTGATGATCCCACCGAAAGGCGGCATCGGACCGACGACCACTTCCTGCTTGATGCGCTTATAGCCCTGGTCCTTTTGCAGCCCGTCGGATCCGAGGGCGATCAGGCGGAACAGCGTGTCGTCGTCGGGACCATAGACCCAGGTGTCGTTGGTCAGCGGCGGGCACATTCCGCCGCCGCCGCCGCCGCCGTGACAGCCGTTGCAGCCATAGGAAAGGTACCTCTTGTGTGCTGCCTCGGTAAATTCGGCGTCGGTGACCTTATCGGCATAGGGATTCTTGAGCCCGCCCTTCGGCGTCGCCTTAATGAGGTCGAGCGGCGGGGTGGTGTCGTCAGCCTTGCAGCACGCTCCGCCTGCAGCGGCGGCATCGCCAGCGGGGGCTGCCGCACCGGCGGCGGGAGCCGCGTCACCGGCAGGTGCCGGCGTGGCTGCGGGTGCCGCCGGCGGGGCGGCCTCGTCGGCAGCCTCGGAGCAACCGGCTGCAAAGCAAACGAGTGTAACGGCTAAGATCCCTAAGATTGAATTGCGCACGGACGTCGTCTCCTCACCTTGTTGAGTTTTGTCGTGTTCGTTGCAAAAGAGTAGCAAGCCACATGGCCGTCATTCTAACCTATGACTCTGGCTTAATTCTACACTCGGATATGCATGAGGATTGTGAGGTTTTGCCCCGCAGCGTGCAATAGAACATGCCCGCAAGCTGGCCTTCCCCCAAGGCAAGAGGGAAGGCCAAGCCTGTCGTGAAATGTATACGGCTCGAGCAAGGAGACGTGACGCGGAGCCGCTAATGCGGACCGCTGCTCTCCGAAGCCGTCATCTTCCAGGGATCACTTTTTCTGGAGGATTGGCTCCAGGAGGATTGATCGAACGAATGAAGGCGATAATTTTCCAAAGTTCGTCCGAGGTCTTGATGGAGAAACCCATTGGCGGCATTGGGCCGTGCACGCTGCCCCATTGGTAGCGCGTGAAGCCCGATTTTTCCAACTCCGCAGAGCCCAGCGTCACCAGCCTGAACAGCACGTCATCGGTGTTGCCCCAGAACCAGATGCCTTGGCTCAAGGCCGGGCACATGCCGCCGCCGCCGCCGCCGCCGTGACACTCATTGCATCCTGGCAGCCGGAACTCTTTGACGAGGTCCTCTTCCTTGGCGAGCTTGGCGTAATCCTGATAGGGACTATGCAGTTCTCCCTTAGGGACCAGCTTTACCAGCTCGATTGGCGACATTGTCTCGCCCGCCTTGCAGCATTCGACTTTCGCCTCGCCCTCTGGCCGCTTTCCCTCTTCGGCCGCGTGGGAGGTCAATAGTCCTGCCCCAACACCACCGGCAAACCCAACCACTAAAAGTCCGATGAGAATTTTGCGCACAGTTTCGTTTCCTTACCCTAGTTAGTGTTTTCGTTGAACACGTCGAGATAAAGTTCCGCAAGCGCGTGATCTAACCACGGCACGCCGAGGCTTGCGCCCCCGAAAATTCATAATCAGTTCGCGAGCGCGGGTATAGCGACCCAGGGGTGCGGCATTTTGGCGTGTTGTGGATTTTTTCTTTTGATTTCAGTTCGTTACGTCGAAGTCGAGGCCGTCGAAAGTATAAAGCGGCACCTGGGTCCAGATGCCGTCCTCCTGCACCGGGACCTTGTGCATCTTCACGTCCTTGACTTCGAGCTTCCCTGATTTCTGTTCTAGCCAGAAATCGATGTCGTAGTACTCGTCTTTGCTCCCGGGCTTACGGAAATCGGTGCAGACGAAAAACTGCCCGTCCTTCTTCAAATGACGGACAGGCTGATGGATCTCGACGAATTGCAACGGCACGGTTCCGCCGGTCTTCTCGTCCTTCACGCCGAGATTGCCCTGCTCGTCTTTATGCGTGGCGATGTAATTGTGGATCGCGCTCATCACCTGCCAGCCACGGGTGATCTCGGCGTCACCGGGATGCTCGGACACTGGAAGCCACCACCAGGCGACCGGCATGCGCGTGACCATGATCCAGGTGTCGCCATCCTGCTTCGGCCCCTTCTGCACGCGAATGTCCATCAATTTCAGCTGATCGCCTTCCGGCTTGAACCAGAAGTCGATGGCGTATTGCTTCTTCGGTTCGTCCTTGTCGTGGAAGATCGTATTGGCGAACCAGCCGTACCCCTCCATACCGCGCACGATCTTCACGTTCTCGAAAATGAGATTGAGATCGGTATCGAGTTTCGGATCGTGGAAGACGAAGACGCCATCCTTCGAGCGCGCGGCGATCGTCTGGTCGACAGCTTGCTTTACCTCAGTCTCGCCGAGTTCGCCGGATTGCGCGGCGGCGCTTTCGCTGCTCAGGAGGAAAAACGACGCGGTGGACACTTGCGCCGCGACACAGAGCGCAAGCGTGAGAAGCACAATTCTTAAGGCAGGCGGGACGCGCAACTCGAAACCACCTGATTTCATTGGTTAGTGCTCCCATTGGCGGGGGGCGTGGGCACGTCGCTTGCGGACTTCGCCGAGCCAAGCACGAGAATGGCCTGCGCCGCTTCGGCGTTATCGTTCAACTTGGCCACGTCCTGCGCCGTTTTGCCCTGGTCATTCTTGGCATTGATGTCCGCACCGGCATCGATCAGCAGCCCGATCATCGGCGGATTGTTGTGCGCGGCGGCGATCATCAACGCGGTCACACCCTCTTTCGACTTGGCATTCACGTCGGCGCCCCGCTCAAGCAGCTCTTGAGCGATGTCGTTGGGCCGGGTGCTATCGGGGCGGAAGATTGCACCTTCCGCGGGCGCGCTTTGGCTGGCGATGATCATTAGCGGCGTGAGTTGGTCGGCACCTGCCGGCGCCTTTACGTCAGCACCCGCATCGAGGAGCGCCTTGGCGGCCTCGAATTTGTTCTCGGCGACGGCGGTCGACAGCGGCCGGTAACCCTCGGAATTGGGCTTCTCCATGTCGGCGCCGTTTTCAACAAGGACTTTGACCGAGGGAGCGTGATCGCGCATCACGGCGTGCAGCAGGGGTGTCATGCCGCCGGCGTCGAGGAGGTTCGCGTCGGCCTTGTTGGCGAGCAGGAGCTTGATGAGCGCATCATTGCGTTGGCGCGCGGCGGTGTGGATCGGCGCAGAGCCTTGGCTGTCCAGCGCGTTGACGTCGGCGCCCTTGCCGATCAGGAACTTGATGCGCTCGGCATCGTTGGCGTTGACGGCATTGCCCAGCTCTTGATTCACATCGGCGCCGGCGGCTAGCCAGCCTTCCAGCTTTTCCTTGGTCACAACCTGGTCGGGCGACGCGAGGTCCGGCCGCGCCTTGAAGTCGGTCTGCGCGATTTCGAGGTAACTGCCATGCGATGGCAGGTCGCCCTGCACGAGACAGCGGCTGCACTGCACAAGCGGAACACCGTAATCGTTGAGGATCTTGGTGATTTCATCCTTCTTATCGTCCAACGCGAACTCAAGCATGTATTTCAGCAGCACGTCGGTCTTGCGGACGCCGATGGCCAGGTCGAATTCGAGCGGCACGCGGTCTTCCATCAGATTGACTGGCTGAATCACCAGCGGCTCGTGCTTCATCTTGACGAGCCAGCCGGCAAACGGCCCCCAGACCGCGGCGACATCGAGCTTGCCGTCGAGAACGTCCTGCACGATGTGCCAGGGCTGGTGCTCGGGCACCAGATCGCCGTCATGAGTTTGAACCTGTAGCTTGACGTTGTTGACGATCCCACGCTTGGCGAGCGCCTCGCGAATGCCTGACGTTTGGAAAACGCCGATGCTGACGTCCTTTAGTTTCGGGTCGTCGAGATTTTCGATTTTCGAGTCCCTTGTCGCTGCGATAGGCCAGGACATAGGTGGTGCGATAGATCGGCGAGGTGGTGAGCAGCCGCCCATAATTCGCCGGCATGTCGAACATGACATCGCAGCTTGTCTCGTCGAAGGTCTGTCGCGACAGTCCACGCTCAAGGAAGGGGCGCCAGTAATAGACAACACGCGCGCCCATGGCCTCGGAGAGCACGTCCGCCATCTTGTTCTGGAAGCCCTCCTGCTTGATGTTGGAGAGCGGCATGTTGCCGGGATCGCCGCAAATCTGAAGGACCGAAAGCTTCTTCGCCTTGTAGGCGGCCTTGGCGGCGGCCCGGATCGCGATCTTCTCGCTTGGCGTGAGCTCGTCAAATTCCTTGCTGAGGTCTCGCTTGATTGTCCCCTTGGCGGCAGCCTCGGCAGCCGGCGCCGACCAGCCCCACATTGTGAGGCCAACGAGGAGGGATAGAGCGAGGCGGAGAAGTCTGGGGGACACGAACGCTGATGTCGTCACTTTGCGTACTACCATGGCTCGTTGGGTCATCGGGGGAGGGCCACCCCGGCAGCGGGGCAATCGGCCCAGTCCCGCTGTATATAACACCGCGCAGGCTCAAATAACACTGGCCGCCGCACATAAAAGAAACGCCCGATGCCGTGAGGCACCGGGCGTCGCTTTAATCTAATCTTCAGGGTCTAGACTATTCGAAGACCCGGAAGGTGTTCAGTTCGCCGCCCTGAGGAATCAGGTTCAGACCAGCGGCCTTGGTCATGGCCGTGGCACCGATAGCGCCGAACTTGTCGTTGAGGTCGAGGCCAGCCGTAACCGGAACACCGATCCAGCCGCCGATGCCCGAATAGACACCAACGTACTGCTTGCCAGCGACCTTGTAGGTGATCGGGTTGCCGATGATGCCGGAACCGAGTTTACGGCTCCAGAGCACCTTGCCGCTTGCGCGGTCGACAGCGCGGAAGTCACCACCGAGCGAGCCGTAGAACATCAGGCCGCCGTCGGTAACCATGGTGCCACCCCAGTTCGGATAAGGATCCGGGATTTCCCATGCTTTCTTGCCGCTAACAACGTCATACTTGATGACCTTGCCAGTGGTGCCGGGTTTCTCAGGATACATGTACACGTTCGCGAACACGTAAACCGTGCCCTGGTTCGTGTGCGTGCGCTCCTGGGGTTCCAGCTCCATGCACCAGTTGTTGGTGGGCATGTAGAACATGTTCGGCTCTTTGGGATCGACTGCACCTGGCTGCTGGTCTTTGCCGCCCATAGCAGAGGGGCAGGCTTCGACGTTGCGGCCACGCTCCAGCGGAGAGTGCTCGCGCACTTTCACCGGACGACCCGTCTTCATGTCGACCTTCTCGGCCCAGTCCGTCGTCACGTATTTCGTGGCGCGGAGCAGAGTGCCGTCGGTACGGTCAAGCACGTAGGCAAAACCGTTACGATCGAAGTGGGTAAGAGCCTTGCGCTTCTTACCGTCGACGTCCATGTCCGTGAGGATATTCTCGTTGATGCCGTCATAGTCCCATTGATCGAAAGGCGTCATCTGGTAGGCGAAGACTGCAGAGCCGTCCTCGACCTTGCGGCCGAAAATGGTCATCGACCACTTGTTGTCGAAACCACCAGCGTTGCACTCTTCATGGGTCTTGTCCGGGCAACGATAGGCCGGGCTCCACAGACCGGGGTTACCGGTCGAGTAGTAGACCATCTTCAGCTCGGGGTCATAGGTGTACCAGCCCCAAGCCGCGCCGCCACCGATCTTGTAGTCCTCGCCCGGGAAGGTCGAGATACCGAGATCGGAACCAGCCTGACCGAACTGCGGGTTGGCCTTGTTGGTGTCGGCAGTGAGGCACACGTCCTTGTCGGAACCCGTGCTGTGGCACTCCCAAACCTTCGAGCCATCCTTCAGCGAGTAGGCCGTCACACGACCGCGAGCAGCGAACTCGTCGCCGCCGAAGCCGATGATGACCTTGTCGTCAGCAATCAACGGAGCGGGGGTGATGGTCTCGCCCTTTTCCGGCCAAGCATGCTTCACGACCCAGAGCTCCTTGCCGGTAGCGCCGTCGAGGGCAATCACAAAGCCGTCGAGGGTGCCATAGACGAACTTGCCGTCGGCAAAGGAACCGCCACGGTTCACGGTGTCGCAGCAAGCGCGCGGCACAGCAGACTCGTCACGGTCGGTCTTCTTAACGTAGTTCCAGACTTCCTTCGGGTTGTCAGGATCGGTCAGATCCAAGCCCTGCACGACGTTGCAGTTGGCCATAGACGGGACAACCGCTGACCATGAAGAGCATGGTCTTGCCGCCGACATCCTTGACCACGAGGGGCTGACCCTCATGACCACGGAGGGCGTTGGTGCCCTGCAGCCAAGTCATCTGCAGCTTGCCGACATTCTTCGTGTTGATGTCAGCCAACGTGCTGTGACGAGTCATAGCGAAGTCACGGCCAGGGGCAGGCCACTGGTCCGGGTCCTTCATTCTTGCAAGCTGCTCCTCATCGGAGCCAGCGATAGCTTGTCCGGAAATGCCCATCATCAACGCGACGAGCCCCCCGGTTACAAGACTAAACTTCAAATAGTTCATTTCTTTCTCCTCTCCCTAGCTTACTCAGTTCACCGAAGCTGAGTTGTTTTGGTACGCATGTCCCACTGGACCCGAATGCCTAGACGAGGACGTTCGAACCCTTGCGAGTTTGCTTATTGTCAAAGTGGATATGGGAAGCAGCCCTAAAGAGGCGAAGCATTTGTACGCGCCTCGCGCCCGCTGATGTATGCGGGTTCTCTGACGACCACATCACGCGATGACACCTCACGAGGAACCGCAACCTATCGCAGAGTGGGACGCGGGTGTTATCAAAAACCCGTTGGAAATTCGGCCCATTCATTGCCAGGCTGCCCGCCCATAATTGCCAAATATGCTCGGTTTGCAAGTGAAAAGTTCTCGTGGCAGCAAAATCTGCCAAGTCCTTATTCTGATTGCAATGCAGCAGAGTCCGATCGCTATTGTCGCGCTTCTTCAAGGCCAGCCAAGTGTTGCGGGCAATTGTGCAGCGCGAACGCGATGACCCTTCCAGCCATAAAAAATTAGTGCTCATGATTAGTGCAGTATGCAGAACATCTCGGAGACCAGGATTCGTATTGGAGAATGTCCGGTTATTACCGCCTCACTGCCATAGAATCAGAAGATTGGCCGCGGACCGCTGAAAACTTCAGAGGTTCGCGACGACAAATAGAAGCGCCCCGCGCCCGTAACGCCAAGACTTCAGCCTCTATTCGAACTGCCCGAAACGTTCAATGCGCCACCGTTGAAGATTTTCCCGGCGGCGCCGGCAATGCGCCGATGCTACGACGCCTCTTTGGCGCTCCTCGGGGCGGCCATCGGGAGATGCTGAATGGCAATCCGCATCAGCTCGGGAAGCGTGCGAACGCCCAGCTTGGCTTTCAGCTGGGTGCAGGTATTGGCGACGGTCTTGTAGCTAACGTGCAAATGTTCGGCGATAACGCCATAGGGCTTGCCCTCGGCGATCAGGGCGAGCGTCTGCAACTCTCGCACTGTCATCCGCTTCAGCGGATTGGCGGTGCCGCGCGCCTCCATGAAGGCAACTTCCGAAGCCAGATCGTGGCTGAGATAGGGTCGTCCATCGCGCACGCGCTGGAAGGCCTTCACCAGCTCCTCGGAGGACGTGTCCTTCAACACGTACCCCGTGGCGCCAACTTCGAGCGCGCGGCTGACGATAACGGGGTCGGAATGCATGGTGAAGACCAGAACCGGGGTGCGCTGATCGTGCAGACGCAGGCGGCGAATGAAGGAGAGGCCGCCAAGCGCGCCGCTACGCATGGCAAGATCGACGATGATCACATCGGGCTTTTGCGTGCGATAGAGGCGGAAGCCGTCGCTCAGGCTTTGCGCCTGCATGATCTTCTCGACGCCCGCATCCTCCAGCAATTGGCGGGTGCCCTGGAGGACAATCGGATGGTCGTCGATGACGAGGACGCGAGTCAATTCATGCCTCCGGCTAGTTCAAGCGAAGCGGCGCGCTCTTGAGCGCGCTGAATCGGAATTTCAACATGGATGATGGTGCCCTTGCCGAGCTCAGCTTCGATCAAGCAGGCGCCGCCGAGGGTGCGGACCCTCTCCGTCATCGCGGTCAGGCCAAAGCCTTTCGGCGTCGCAGGCTCAAAGCCTTTGCCGTCGTCGCGCAAGGTCAAGCGCAGCGCCGGCGATTGCTTGGCGCCGCGGCTGCGCTCCTCGACATCGACATGGAGATGCCGCGCGCCGCCGTGGCGGATGGCGTTGGTGATGCCTTCCTGAACTGAGCGATACAGCGTGAGATCGATATTCTCGCCATAGGACTGAGCCAGCCGTCCGAGCGAGAGACGGATTTCGGTGTCGGGGTGAGCGCGACGGAAGCCCCCGATGAGTTCAGCAAGAAGCTCGCCCAAACCCACACGTCCGAGCGAGCCTGGCCGAAGTTTCTTCAGCAGGGCGCGGTTCATCAGCTTCAGCCGCTCGGTAATGGCGAGGATCTCGCCGACACGCCGTGAAATTTCGGACGTGGGCTTGTTAGGGAATTGACTCGCGAGATTCTGAATCGACGAGGCGTTGGCGGTAATACCGAACAGACAAGGCCCCGCCTCGTCGTGCAGCTCGCTGGCGATGTCGCGGCGCTCTTGCTCTTGCACCGAGATGAGCTGCTGGTAGAGACGGCTATTCTCCTCACGCGCGGTGTCGAGCGCGCCGGACAGCGTGTTGAAGCGATTGGTGATGAGCGCAAGCTCCTTCACCTTCGGCTCGGCTAAGGCGCGTGCCGTAATGGCCATCTTCAAGCGATTGCATGCCGCGCGACAGGCTTTTCAGCGGGTCGAGGACGCGGCCGAGCACAACATAAAGAGTGATGAGGACCAGGGCGTCGAGAACCAGCCAGATCAGCGCCAGCGAGTAGAAATCGTTCCAGGCTTCGGCGATCTCGTCGGCGGGCTCGCCAACGATCACAACCGGATCTGAACGATCGACCGACACGATTCGCACCGCGCGTCCGACCAGCTGCGGCCGCACGAGAGCGGAGAACCAGCTCGGCGCCTGTGGCAGCGCGCGCGCGCTCACCTCCGGCGCGAGCACCGTGAGGTTGCCATAAGAATCCATCAGCAGGATGCGAACGTGGCGGAGCTGCTTCAGTTGCAGCGGCAGCACTTCGTTCATTTGACCGAGCTTATTCTGTGCCGCCAGATCTTTAAGGGTGGCCGCGACGAAGCGCTGCGCGATTTCGAGCGATGCCTCGATCTCGACGCGGGTCGCGGTGCGGGTATTGAGAATCGCAATGGTGCCGCCGGCGAGCGCGGCAAGCAGGCTGATCGCCCCGATCGCGACCAAGAGCTGGGTGCGGACCGGACGGTCGTACCAAAGCCACTGCAATATCTGCTTCATTCTCCACACCGGGATGTGCCTCGCGAAGTACACCACTTTTCGGCGAAAATGCTCGCCAGCTCAAGGGCTAAGGCAGTCAGAAGGATCGTGCTCTATGCGGCCCGGCTAGCTCTGGTCCAGCGTCTTGGCAAGTTCGAGCCGTAACCCGTCACACTCCATGACGGAAAGGGAGAAATAGCAATGCCAAGCCTGGCAATAGAGTTGCCAAATGTTCCCGGTCACTATTGGGAGGCGGGCTAAAGACGAGACGCCAGATTCCGCATTAGGCTTGTTCTCGTCAGTCCCGGGAGCGTGTCCCTAGCTCGCTTCCCGGAGCTTTTGCAGGAAGGTATTAGGGCTCGGCCGGCCGAAACGTGGCTCTCAATCGTCTCCTTCCGCAGAGAGTCGCGCCGTGAGCATTGCTTATTGCCGTCGAGGGGGGTGCCGCAAGCAGGTGCGCACCCCTCAGCCATTTGGCATTCATCCTGTAAGAATGGGTCAGGCTTGCTAGGGAACGACCGCGACGCCCCAGGGCAGGCGTCCAACCGGGACCGACTTCTCAGCCTTGAGGCTGGCGACATCGATAACAGTCATGTCGTTGGTGAGACCATTGGCGACGTAGAGCTTGCTGTGATCCGTCGAGAGCTCGAGATGCCAGGGCCGCTGTCCGACGAGAATGTATTGCTTCACCTCGTAGGTCTTCGGATCGATCACGGCGACCCGATTGCCTGGTCCGAGCGCCACGAACACGGTCTTGCCGTCCTTGGTGAATTCGATGCCGACAGGCTGGAGCAATTCCGGCCTGACGCCGGCAACTTCGAATTGGATCTTCTTCAAGATCTTCCATGTCGCCGTGTCGATCACCGCGACCGTGCCGCCGACTTCGGACGACACCCAGACTTGCTTGCCGTCGGGGGTAAACTTGGCTTCGCGGGGACGCGTGTCGACGAGCACGTTCTGGATCAACTTCAGTGTGGCGTTGTCGACCACATGCGCCATGCTGGTCGATTCCGAGGTGACCACGGTATATTTCGAGTCTGGACTGACGCCGACACCCTCCGGCTCGACGCCGACGGGAACCTCGGCGAGAACCTCGCCAGACTTGGTATCCATGATGGTGGCCATGGAGTCGTCCTCGTTGGCGATGTAGAGCCTGCCGCCTTTGGGATCGACTGCCATCAGCTCGGGGTCGGGACCGGAATCGAGCTGGCGCACCACTTCGAGCTTCTTGGTGTCGATCACGTCGATGATGTCGCCGTCGCCGGCCGCGACATAGACTTCGGTGCCGTCGGGACTGGCGATGATGCCGCGGGGACGCCGCGCGGTGGGGATGGTCTTGATCACCTCGAGCGTCTTGCCGTCGACCACGGTGACGGTGTTGTCCTTTTCGTTGGAGACATAAATCTGCTCCGCGAATGCGGAGACCGGGAAGGTGAATATCGCAGCGACAGTCGCGAGCAGGATTTGGCGTTTCATCTCCGGTACCCTTTCAGTGGGGAAACTTGCACTTGGTCTCGGGCTCGTCGTAGCCGAGGGTGTCGGTAAGGTTCTTCTCGTGCAGAAAGCCCTCTTGCGGAGACATCGACACCAGCGAGCGGGCGGTCGTGATCAATAAAGGCTGGCGAAGCTGGTGATCCCAGCGGCGAAAGCTCAGGCCCTCGCCCTTGAAGCCGGCGACGGTGAATTGGTCGGAGAGCATGTAGTTTCGCAGCGAGTCGATTTCGGTCTTGCTGGTGCGCATCGCAGCTTCGCCAATCGAGCGCACCGCGAGCCAGGCCGAATAGTCGCGCTCGGTCATGTCGCGCTTGGCGAAGCGCTCGAAGCGGTGCTGCATTTGCGTGCCGGCATATTGCTCGTAAGAGCGATGCCAGGCCGTGGCGGTTAGGCCTTGGGTGCCAACGACGGGCTTCGGCTCGTTGGTGCGGTAAGGCACATATTCGCCGAAGGCTTCGACGGTGTCGGCAACCCAGACGACATCGTGATCGGCTGCGCCTTGCGTGACCGACGGCATCTGGGTCTGAATCTGTTGGTGCCCGGAATCGGTGCGCGCGTTGCCGGTTTCGAATTTATAGACACGCTCCTCGACGACCTTGCCGCCGAAATCGGCCGGCGGCGCGCTCGACAGCCTTGGCGTATTCCTCGTCGGAGGGCGCGGTGCCTTTCAACAGCAACCAACGATCCCACTTCTTCCAGATCATGTATTGCGCGAGTGCGTCGGCCCGCATGGCCCAGTCGGGCGTAATGTGAAACAGGTTCGGCTTGCATTGCTCCTGGCGAAGACTCTCTTCACCCGAGCGGATGTTGAAGATGACGGCGTCCTTGGCCTCGGGGAGCGTGGCCACGGCAAGAAGATCTGGCGCCTCAAGGTCGGCGACGATCAGTCTGTCGCCTGCCGCGAGAAGCTCCTTGGCTTTGGCCGCGACGTCGCCGCCTTTGGGTACGATGGTCTCGGCCAGCTCGAAGTCCTGACCGAGGAAGCGGCCACTCTTATTATTGTCGCTGATGCCGAGGCGCGCGCCTTGGACGCCGTTATCGGTGAGGATCTTGTCGACGAGCGAGAGCGGCACCGGCTCGTCATAGGCTTTGCCGAGATAGACGAGCTGGATTTTGGCCGCGGGCGGAGCGGCCGGCGTCGGCGCATCAGGGGCTTCGGTCTTGTCGGGCTCGGGCGCCGCTTGATCTGCCGCGGATGCAAAATGGTAAGGTACGATGGCAACAAGAAGCGCGAGCCAGAACAGAAGTCCGAGTTTGACGCCAAGACGGGCGATGCGTGCCGGCGGAGCTTTGTCAGGAACTGGGGACGAACACATGAGCGGAACGCGCAACCTATCAGTCGAGATGGTGGCGCGAAGCTAGCCGAATGCCCACGGACAGATGTGCCAATGCTTCGTTGGCAAAATGGCAAGCCGGCCAGGAGCTATCCCCGGTCAGGCTTGCTCATTCTTCCCGATCGAAAATCGGCAGAGTGTTGGAGGTTGTGGTCCGAGGTGATGGCTGGGCCCTCAGATGGCCCACTCGGGGACGAAACGACGCAGAGACGGTATCTGGCTTCGGTGATGATACATTCACATTCGGCCGTTATCTCTCGATCGAAAGACCACGACGAGATGCAAACGTCCAAGGTCGTCGTTGTCCAAAAAGGGCGACGATTCGGCCGGTCACGCGGCTCGCCGGCATAGGCAATGACAGTTAGAAATCTAGAATATGCATTGCGGCCGCGCTCGCTCGCCATTATCGGCGCCAGCGACAAAGCGGGCTCGGTGGGCCGCAAGATCACGGAGAACATCCTTAATGGGGGCTTCTCCGGCGAGATCTATCTGGTCAACGCCAAGAAGAAGACAGTCCTGGATCGGGCGTGCTTCGCCAAGATCGATGAGCTGCCGCAAGTTCCCGACCTCGCGGTGATCGCGACGCCGCCGGATACGTTGCCTGACATCATCGGCGAGCTTGGCCGCAAAGGCACCCGTGCCGCGGTCGTCATCACGGCGGGGCTCACGCCTGAAATCAAGCAAGCGATGTTGGACAAGGCGCGACCGCATTGCCTTCGCATCATCGGTCCCAATTGTGTGGGCATCTCGGTGCCCGGCATCGGGCTGCACGCGAATTTCGGGCTGAGCAAGCCGCAAGCCAGGAAATCTCGCGCTGCTGTCTCAGTCCGGGGCGCTGGTCACCGGCATTCTCGACTGGGCCGACTCACGCGGCCTTGGGTTTTCCTATGTCGTCTCCATGGGCGACATGGCCGATGTCGACGTCGGCGATCTCTTGGATTTTCTCGCCGCCGACGTTTCGACGTCGTCGATTCTGCTCTATCTCGAAACCATTCCCGCCGCGCGCAAATTCATGTCGGCGGCACGCTCGGCCGCTCGCGTGAAGCCCGTGATCGTGATCAAGGCAGGCCGTTCGAAGGAATTGGCTCGAGCGGCCGCGACCCATACGGGCGCGCTGGCCGGCGGCGACGACGCCGTCGATGCCGCGTTCCGACGCGCCGGACTGGTGCGCGTCGACGAACTCGAGGAATTGTTCGCCGCGGCAGAGACCCTAAGCTGGTTGAAGCCGCTCGCCGGCAACGAGCTTTTGATCGTGACCAATGGCGGCGGCGCGGGCGTCTTGGCGGTCGATGACCTGATCCAATCCGGCGGGAAGTTGGCGCCGTTGCCCGACGAGACAATTGCAAAACTGGATAAGGTCCTACCCGCAAACTGGTCGCGCGCCAACCCGATCGATATCATCGGAGATGCAAAGCCGGAACGATACGCAGCAACGCTCGACGTCGTGCTCGGCAGTTGTAACTGCGACGCCATTCTGATCATGAACTGTCCGACGGCGCTTGCCTCGTCCAGCGATGCCGCGCAAGCGGTGATCGACGCGGTTCACCGCGCCGCAAGCACAGGACGCCGCGTGCCGCCGATTTTGACCAATTGGCTCGGCGAGGAAGCGGCGCAAGGCGGCAGACGGCTTTTCCGCGAGGCGCATATTCCGACCTATGATTCGCCCAATGATGCGATCAAAGGCTTCTTCTATCTGTGGCAGCACACCAAGGCACAAGAAGCGTTGATGCGTACGCCGCCACGCGAGACAGCGCGAACGCGGGTGGCCGATGAAGCTGCCCGCACCGTCATGCGCGCCGCCGCCAAAGCGGGAAGGACGATGCTTTCCGAGCCTGAGGCTAAGGCCGTGCTCTCAGCGTTCGGCATCCCCACGGTTCCGACGCGGGTGGCGGCCACGCCGCAGGAGGTCGAGGCAATCGCGCGGGTCATGCTCGAACAGGCGGTACCGGTCGTGGTGAAAATTCTCGCCGCGGAGATCTCTCACAAATCGGATATTGGCGGGGTTCGGCTTGGATTGCGTAGTCCCGAGGAAGCGCGCCACGCCGCGGAGCGGATGCAACAGCGGGTGGCTGATACGATGCCGACCGCGCATCTCGAAGGCTTCACCGTGGAGCCCATGGTCCGTCTCCATAATGCCCATGAATTGTTGATGGGGGTCTATGAGGACCGCTTGTTCGGCCCCGTGATCCTGTTTGGCGCCGGGGGCACCGCGACCGAGATCATCCACGATACGGCGGTAGCGTTGCCTCCACTCGATACCGAACTCGCCTACGAGCTGATGAGTCGG
The DNA here is from genome assembly GCA_963764005.1 of uncultured Alphaproteobacteria bacterium. Classification (GTDB taxonomy): domain Bacteria; phylum Pseudomonadota; class Alphaproteobacteria; order Rhizobiales; family Methyloligellaceae; genus Methyloceanibacter. The sequence continues at coordinate 61,443 of CAVXQX010000007.1, forward strand.
ACGCGCATCTTCAAGCTGCTCGAAGGCTATCGCGATCAGGCCCCGGCCAACCTCAAGGCCATCGCTGCCGCGCTGGTAAGCTTGTCGGAACTTGTGGTCGATTGTCCCGCGGTGAAGGAGCTCGACATCAATCCCCTGCTCGCCGACGAGACCGGCGTTATCGCTCTGGATGCTCGCATTCGGATCGATCCCTCCTTGGTGGAGGCCAGCGGCCCAAATCCGCTTCTCGCCATACGTCCCTACCCCAACCAATGGGAAAAATGGACCGAGACGGCGGACGGCGATCGGATCCTGATCCGGCCGATCAAGCCGGGAGACGAGCATCTCTATGGCGATTTCCTGGCCAAACTATCGCCGCAGGATATTCGTTTTCGCTTTCTCTCGCCGCTCAAGGAATTCTCTCACAAATTCATCGCGCGCTTCACCCAGATCGACTATGCGCGCGCCATGGCCTTCGTCGCGCTCGACAAGGCGGAAAAAGAGCTGCTTGGGGTGGCGAGGCTCGCGGCAGACCCTGACTACATCAAGGGCGAGTATGCCGTCATCGTGCGCAGCGATTTGAAAGGCAGCGGAATCGGCTGGGCGCTGATGAGTCACCTGGTCGCTTACGCCGAGAAAGAAGGGCCTTCGCGAACTTACCGGCGATGTGTTGGCGAGTAACGATCCGATGTTGAAGATGTGCCGCGATCTTGGCTTCGAGGTTGCGGCCAATCCGGAGGATCTGAGCCTGCGGAAAGTGCGTCTCACTTTGCCGCTCAAGTCACCGGCAGTGCGAAAGAACGCGCACGATCTCGTCACGCTTCGATGATGAGATGCGACCTGAGCTCGTGGTCGGGGACCTTGGTCAGATCCTTCTGCAGTTCGTGGGCCACGACTTTCGCCATTGCCTTGCTGAGCGAGTGTCGCAGCTCACCGAGCACGCGAGGCGGAGCCACCAAAACCAGCTCGTCGAATTTTCTCTCGCCATGTTCCTGATCGACCGCCGCGGCAACATGGCGGACGAAATCCTCCTTCACGGCCTCATGCAAATCGTGCTTCGGCTCGACGGCATGGCGGGCGACATTGGCGCTTTCCTTGACCCGCGCCGGCCGGTCGCGGCCGAGATCGGAGGAACGCTGATGCATCTCGGAGGAGACGAAGCTCGACAGGGTATGAAAGTCGCCCGCCTCGTCCATCGCGACAAAGCGCGCGCGGCCGCCATCGGCGATCACATAAAGTCGTTTCGGCAATTTCATGGGTCGAACTCCTTGCATCTGCCCCCTGTCATAAACTGACAGGGGTCAATTAACAAAACCGGTGTGGTGTTGCAGCCGAGTTAAGGACGATCCCGCAAACTGAGAATATAGGCGGCGAGATCGGCAAGCTCGCTCTTGTCGAGTGGAATTTGCGGCATGGGATGTTTCGGCAGGATGATCCGCCCGGTAATGGCACCCGCGGTCTGCCCTTCCAGGTTGGCGATCTCGCGGAAGCTTGGCACGTCCGCGTTAGCGTGGTCCTGGCCAGGGGCGACCAGGTGACAATTGGTGCAGAGCCGCTCGGCCAGAGCCTGGCCACGAGCTTTGTCGGGCGTGCCAGGTATTTGTTGCGCGAGCGCGCTCATGCTCACGCCGAAAACGGCAATCCCCATGGCGAGGCCGAAGACAGTCTTCCTGTTCATTGTCACGCTCTAATTGGTGCTGGCGCCGGCGAGACGATCGCGATCGAGAAGCCGCACACGACGCGCGCCTTCAAGAGCGATAGCCCCGAGATCTTTCAACTCGGCGAACATTCGCGAGACGGTCTCCAGCGTCAATCCGAGATAGTCGGCGATGTCGTGACGCGGCATCGGCAGCTCGACGAAATCGGGCGATGCGGAACGCTCGGACATTTCGAGGAGAAATGCCGCGACGCGCTCCAGCGCGCTCTTTCGCCCAACCACGAGAAGCTGGGCTTGGGTGTGCCGCAAATCTTTCATCGCGACATTCAAAAGTTCATGGAAGAAGCCGATCGAACGCGCGCCGGTGGCAATCAGGCTTTGCCAGCGGAATGCGACCACCTTGGTTTGCACGACAGCCTCGGCGGAGAAGTGGCGAGTTTCGCCTGCCTCGAAACCGAAAATGTCGCCCGGGAGATAAAAGCAGCTGATCTGGCGGCGGCCATCGGGAAGCAATTTGGCAATCCGGACCACGCCGGAAACAACCTGATAGATATGACCGAAAGTTTCCCCCTCACCGTAAATCTCAGCGCCGCGCGGGTAGGTCATCGGCATGCCGGAGAGGACGGAACAGGGTGCGGCGCCTGCCGGTTTGTCGAACCGAATATCGGACTGGGCGAAGGGACGGAGCGATTGGGCAATGTCTGCGTGCTGAAGCATGACGTTCTCCCGAATGACGTTGCGTCATTGAGATAGGTCAAACCGAACCTTCGAGATATTCGGGCCCGCTGCTTAAGGGATTCTACGTAGGAGGCGTTACAGCCTTAAGTCTCATCCGCTTCGCTCTCGGGCCAAAGCAGCCAATCCCGCGCGGCCTCAAGCTCATTGGGCGGGAAATAGGCGACTTCGCAATCGATGAAAGGCTCGGCCAGGGCCGACAAAGGCGAGAACCATTTCGTGTCGGTAACGATGGCGCAACGGCTGAAATCTTTCAGATGGCGGAGGCTGAATTTGAGATCGTGCCAGAAAGCGCCGACGTCCATTCCCTCGAAATCGTGAATGATTTCAAGAACACGGACCCGACCATGCCGCGCGATGAAGGCCTCTAGCTGCTTGGCCGTTGCATCGAATTGCTCGGTCGTGACGCGGCCGGTGATCTCGATCTCGACCGAAGCGAGATTGTCCAGTTCCTTGTAAGAGAGCATGTGGTCCGCCGGTCGCTTTGGTCAGGAGTTGGAGTTTCCGTCAGGCCGGCCATATCCGTCCAGTGCCTTTCTGATCTCCTCGAAGAGAACGCCGCCGAGCAGCGGGGTTTCCACAACATGTGTCACGCCGGCGGCCCTGGCGCGGTCCATCAGGCGCTGAGTTTTTTGCCCGACCATCAGCACGACCGGCACGCTTAGGTCGGAAATGGTGCTGCCGGCCAGTTTCGTAAAGACATCTTGATCGAGTACCAGACAGCCGGGCTTGTGGGCGGCCGCCAGCGGCAGAAGCGAACGCTCATCGCAGAGCCTCGCATCAAGGCCCTCTAACTCAAGCGAAAATCTCAGCAAATCGGCAAGAACCGCATCCCCTACCCCAATGAGTATGGTTCCCGTGTGAGACACTCGTGACTCCTCCGGCCCCGCCCCGGCCTGCAGTCATCGAGATTAGGAAGTTTCCGGAGCGCTGCTTTGAGATGCATCAAAGAGTCGGGAAGGCTAGTCCGCCGGGGCAGCGAGGAGAGCCATGCGGACCAGCTCGGAAAGGCTGCCAGCTTCCATTTTGGCCATCAGATTGGCGCGATAGACTTCGATGGTGCGCGGACTGATGCCGAGCTCCCTAGCGATGGTTTTGTTCGGCTTGCCGGCGACGACGCCGTCAAGCACTTGCCGCTCGCGAAGCGAGAGTGTGGCGAGCTTCGCTATGACGACCGCGCCGGTTTCAACGTGCTTGCTCTTTTGCGTGGTCCGCTCCTCGGCGGCGCGGACCGAGGCAAGGATCACCGCCTCTTCGAATGGTTTCTCGATGAAGTCGATGGCGCCCGCCTTCATCGCCTCCACCGCGAGCGCGATGTCACCCTGACCTGTGATCACGATGGCGGGAATTTCGATCGAGCGCGCCTTCAGCTCGCGCAATAGCTCGACGCCGGTCATCTCCGGCATGCAGACATCGGTGATCAGGCAACCCTGCTGCAATCCATCGAGCGCACCCAAGAACGAAGTGGCCAATTCATAAAGGCGAACCGGAATGCCGGCCGTACTCAACATGAAGGCGAGCGACTGCCGCACCGCCTCGTCATCGTCGACGATATGGACGACGAAATTATCCGGCATCGGCGGGCGCTTTTATGTTGGAGGGTTCCAGGGTGAAGTGGAACAGGGTGCCGCCTCCAGGGTTGGGCTCGGCCCAAAGCTCGCCGCCATGCGCCTCAATGATGCGCCGGGAGATAGAGAGCCCAACACCCATGCCGGTTGGCTTGGAGGTGACGAAGGGCTGAAACAGCCGGGGCTCGATCTCCTTGTCGATGCCGCATCCAGTATCGGAGACGCTGACTTCGATCATGCCATTGTCCGAGAGTCCGGTCTTCACCACCAGTTCCTTCCGCTCCGAGTTCTGCATGGCTTCGATGGCGTTGCGCATGAGATTGAGCAGGACCTGCTGGACCTGCACTTTCTCGACCAAGACCGGGCGGACATTAGCATCCCAATGGAACATCGCCTTTATGCCTTGCTCGCGGGAGCCGACAAGGGCGAGCGCGCTCGCCTCCTCGACCAGTTTGTTGATATTTTCGGACCGCCTCTCAAGCTCGCCGCGCGCCACGAATTCGCGCAAGCGCCGAATGATGTCGCCGGCGCGGAGCGTCAACTTGGTGGCCTCACCGAGAGCGTCGCTGACTTTCCTGGCATTCGGCTGATCGAGTCCTTCGAGAAGCCGCAAGCTTCCTTGCAGATAATTGGCGATGGCCGAGAGCGGCTGGTTCATCTCGTGCGCCAGCGTGGAGGCCATCTCGCCCATCGCGGTCAGGCGCGACAGCCGCGCCAATTCGGATTGCAGCTCTTGCAATTGCTGCTCGCTGGTCTGGCGCTCGGTGAGATCGCGGATGAAGCCGGTGAAAAACCGGCGGTCGCCATAGCGCACCTCGCCGACCGCGAGCTTGATGGGAAAGGTCGAGCCATCTTTGCGCAAGCCAGTGACGACGCGGTCGATGCCGATGATGCGACGCTCACCGGTGGTGAGGTAGCGATGAAGATAGCCGTCATGCTCCTCGCGAAACGGCGTGGGCATGAGGAGACGGACATTCTTGCCGACGACCTCCGCTTCGGTGTGTCCGAACAAGCGCACGCCGGCGGCATTGAAAGACTGGATGATGCCACTCTGGTCGATCACCACTGTGGCGTCGGGCGCCGTGTCTAGGATCGATTGCAGAAGCGCTTCGCGCGCTCTGAGGCTTCGCGCATTTTCCTGATAGCGGGTGCGGGCTTTATGCAGTTGTTTGCCGAACAGCGCGATGACGACGCCCACGGACGCGAAAAGGACGGCCTCTGCAATCGTGGCGATGGTGCCGGTCTGCGACGTCAGCGTGGTCGACAAAGAAAACACCGAGAATCAGACCCAAGGCCGTCGCGAGTAGGCCCGGCCAAAGCCGCCGAGAAGCGAGACTAGCATCACCGCAGGAATGAAGAGGATGAAGGGCGCCTCGACCGAGCCAGGGATCCAGCGCGAGCCGAGCGGCAAACATCATTGCGACGGCCGCAAGGCGAGCAGGTAGCGCTGGGCCGGATAGGCAGGATCGAGCAACGAACGCTTCAGCATCTCGGTGAGCGTCATTCAATTTCAATCTCACTTGACCACCAAGCGCGGCTCAGGCCGCTTGAGGCGGATCAAAGCGCCCGGCAGCCAAAGCTGTCAAATGGGCTATAGCGATCAGCTTTCTGCCCAACGATAAAGAAAGCGTTTGACGAACTCGACGAGCAGCAAATAGGCCGCCACCGCCCCAGCGAGAAACAGATAGAAGCTCGCCGGCGGAACGACGAAGCCGAACACCGGCCCGAGTGGGCTTAAGGGCAGGAGGAGGCCGGTCGAACGCCGCGCCGAGGGTCAAGGACGTCAGCAATGGGTGCGGCAGGCTTCGCCAGAACGGCTTACGCGTCCTAATGATGAAAATCACCAGGGACTGGGTCACGAGATTCAATGAACCAGCCCGTCTGAAACATGGCCTCGCTCGCCTCGAACAGCGAGAGCAAGGCGTAGAACGTCAGGAAATCGAACAGCGAGCTCACAGGTCCCAGCACCAGCATGAAGCGCTCGATGACGCGCAAGTCCCACCGCACCGGCCGCTTCGAACGCCTCGGCGTCGACGTTGTCGAACGGCACGCCAATTTCCGAGACGTCGTAGAGGAGGTTGTTGAGCAGGACCTGGGTCGGCAGCATGGGCAGGAACGGCAGGAACAGCGCCGCGCCGGCCATGCTGAACATGTTGCCGAAATTCGAGCTGGCTCCCATCGAGATATATTTGGTGACGTTCTCGACCGTGCGGCGGCCCTCGAGCACGCCGTCATGCACAACACCGAGATCGTGCTCGAGCAGCACCATGATCGGCCGCCTCCTTGGCGACATCGGCGGCCGTCGTCCACCGAGATGCCGACATCGGCCGCGTGCAGTGCCGAGCGCATCGTTGATGCCGTCGCCGAGAAACCCCACGACCTTGCCGGTACGTTTCAAGTGCAAGAAGGATTCGCTCTTTTGCTGCGGCGTCACGCGGCAGAACAGATCTGCGGCGGGAGCCGTGCGACAGCGCCTCTTCGCTCATTGACACGAGGTCTGTGTCCGGTCAGAACGCCGGCAACGTCGAATGCCGATCGCGGTACAGATATGCCGGGCGACCCGCTCATTGTCGCCGGTCAGGATCTTGACCTCGACGCCGAATCTCGGCGAGCGCGTGAATTGCGGCGCGCGGCATCCTTCTTGCGGCGGGTCGATGAAGAGGGCATATCCGGCGAACACCATACCGTGCCTCGTCGACGATCTCGGCAGGTGATGCGATCGCCCCGATATTCGCGGGACGCGACTGCAAGAGGCGAAGCCCTGCCTCGCTGAGCCTCTCGAAAGCGCTCTCGAGGCGCTTGCGCTCGAGTCAGCGTCGAGCGGATCTGTCGCCGCCGGGCGCGGTATACTCGCGAAAGCTGAACGATGTCCTCGGGCGCGCCCTTGACGATCAGCAAGCGCTCGCGCGCCATTGCTCGACGAGCGACGGAGACGCGGCGCCGCTCGAAGTCGAAGGGCACCTCGTCGATCTTAGCGCCAGGCCGGCGACGTCGAATGTTCCGGCGCGGTAGGATGATCGCTGGTCGAGCGGGTTATTGATGCCGCTTCGAGAGCACGGCTGTTGAGATAGGCCAGCACGAAGATGCGGTCGCTCGTTGCGCGCCGGCCTGCGTCGATATGACGCCGGCGACATCGATGCTTTGATTCGGTGAGCGTGCCGGTCTTGTCGGCGCAGAGCACGTCCATCGCGCCGAGGTTGTGGATGGCGGCGAGCTGCTTGACGATCGACCCGGCGCTCGGGCGAGCCGCCGCGCGCCGCAGGCGAGGGTGACGGTGATCGACCGACGGGCAGGAGCTCTGGCGTGAGACCGACCGCGAGCGCGAGCGCAAATCAGGAGAATCGAGCCAAGGGCGATGGAACAGCGAGATTGGTGACCATCACGAACAACACGAGGAAGATCGTCAGTCGAAGCATCAGGAAGCCAAACCGGCGAACGCCATGGGAAAAGGCATCGGCGGGACGCTGACCCGAGATCCCCAAGGCAAGATCGCCGAGCTCGGTCGCCCGCCCGGTGCGGCACACCAAGGCAATCGCGGTGCCGCTGATCGCCGATGTCCCCATGAAGAGAAAATTCGCCGCTCCAGACGGCTCCTCGGCGGCGGCGGCGAGATCATTCGGGTGCTTCTCCACCGGATAGGGCTCCCCAGTGAGCAGAGCCTGATTCACGAAGCAATCGCGCGCCGTGAGGAGCCGGCAATCGGCGGGGACGACGGCGCCCGCCTTGCAGCTGCGACGACGTCGCCAGGTTCGAGCGCCTCGACCACGACCTGCCGATATGCCCCTTCGCGCGGCACGCGCGCCTCCAGCCCCACGGAGCGCCGCAGCGCGTCGACTGATCTCGGCGCGGCGCTGCTGCACCACGTCGAGCACCACGCTCATGGCGATGATGACAATAATGATGACGAAGCTCGTCACCTCGCCGGTCCAGGCCGACAGCGCGCTGGCAAAGAGCAGAATGAGGATCAGGGGATTGGCGAGGCGGTCTACGATCTGCCGCCAAAGCGGCCGGCGGGGCGAAGCAACGCTTCGTCGGTCAAACGCTGCAAGCAGGCGCTCGACTTAGCAGCGATTAGTCCGTCCGGTGTGGCGCCAAGCTCCCGCAACAGCGTATCCAGCGGGAGGTTCCAAGGTAGATGCTCAGCCATCACCATCCGCTCGCGGTTTTCGGACTCTCGCGCTCGCGTGAGCGCCGCTTGAGCCAAATCGAGACCTCTAGCGAGACGGGTGTAAATTTGATACGTACCCGCAAGAAGCTAAGCGAGCTCACGTCTATGAACAGTATCAATCCCAACAAAGCCGAAACTGCTCCTCGGTGCTCTACGGCGGCCGGCATCTGGTCTGGTCGCTGCTGGTCGCGCTCGGCATGGCGCAGGCGCTGATCAATTCGTGTTTTGAATGCATTTCATCAAGCCAGTTTTATGTAATGAACGCTTTTCGACCCGCCCGTGCGCTTATTCTGATCGCGGTCACGTCGAGCTTGTACCTGCTCGGCTCTGCTTCGAGTTGCTCTGGAACCGGTTTCACCGCGTGCCGCGGAGACTGTGCATCATGAGGACGGGCAGTTTCGCATGGCGCAGCACATATTGGGTGACGCCGCCAAAGGCCCATTCCTTCCAGCGCCGGTGGCCATAGGCGCCCATGACGAGCATGGCGTTCTTGGCCGCGCTTGCCTCCTCCAGCAGAGCCGCGCCGACATCGCGCGACCCGCATTCGACCCTCGCCGACTCAACCTCAAAGCCCGCGCGACCGAGATAGTCGGCCATGGAAGGCAAGGATTGGTCCTCGTCCTCGTCGCCTTCATTCACGGCAATGAGGCGAACGCGCTTCGCGATGGCGAGGAACGGCTTGGCGGCTGCGACCGCGCGCGTCGCCTCGCCATTATCCTTCCAGGCGATGACAACCGTTTCCCCGAACGCGGCCGACGCGCCTTCCGGCACGGCAAGCATGGGCCTGCCGGAATCGAACAGCGCCGCATCGCGGGCGGTTGTCCAGAAGGAGGCTTGTGAGGCCTCGATGGCGGGAAGCACGGTGAAGTCGGAAACCCGCGCGCGCATGGCGACGGTCGGCCCGATCAATCCTTCGATGGAGCAGAACTCGACCGCGACTCCGGAAGACTTCACCGCCTTGTCGCACCAGATCTTGGCCTCGCCCTTCTCGAAGGTGACCTGTTCCGAACCGGTGTTGATCAGCTCCTGAAAATAATAAGGGCTGAGCTCGGTCGCGTAAGGCAGCCGCTGCCAGGCCGCGAGACAGGGATGTAGCACCTCGAGCTCGGCACTGAACTGTTTGGCGAGCGTGAGCGCGGCCTTGACGCAAGCTTGGCTCGTTCCACCTTGATCGATGGGAAGCAGAATCCTGACCAGCTTCATGGAGCGACCTCGCTGCAATTCTATTCGCGGCCTTTCAGGCTCAGGATATAGGCCACGACGTCAAGTGTCTCTTGTTTCGTCAGCACGATGTTCGGCATGGTCGGATGCGAAGTCTGCATCCAAACCGTCAGCGCCGTGCCGGTCATGCCTTTTTGGTCGGCGACTTCACGCAAACGCGGCGCTTGGGGAAGAGGCGAAGGCTCGGCGGAAATGCCGTGGCATTTCGAGCAGACCTGCTGCGCCATGGTGAAGCCGGCTTGCGGATCGCCGGGGTCCTCCGCGAGCGAGGCCGATGCCGAAACCAGCACAATGGCGAAACTCAAGGCGAGACGGGACATGGCCTCACTCCTTCTTGAACGGATGATGATCTCTCGTCCAGCGGTAGACCGCTATGTCAGGCCTGTAATTGACGAAGGTCAATGTTGGGCTTGCTGCGGACTATCGGTTCGTGCCGCCCACCCTACCCACATCCCCAGAAGTCATTCCGCGAGAGCGGGAATCCAGTAACCAAATGCGGCTGCAACGAATTCAAGTTGGCCTTGTGACCGATAAGTCCTCATTGTTTGGGTGGGACAGGAACTTACGGTTCCCCGCTACGTTCCTCGAAATTCCGACTCGAGTGCCAAGTGCCCTACTCGGCTCTTTCAACATTCAAGTGAGGCTCAAAAGGCCGGAACGCGCTCCGGCCCTTTGTTTTGGTGGGACCGAACGCTTCTTAGCGGCGACATGTTGATCGTGGATGGTTGACCAAATCCTTGCTTAGAACGCAGGAGGAAAAACGTGAATCGCCGCAATTTTCTTCAGGGCGTTGCCAGTGTGGCGACAATGCATATGTCCGGAGTTTCCGGCGCGGTTCCTTCCATAAGCGCAACCGTTGTCGTCGACGACGAGCAGCTGGGCCGTACCATTCCTGACGATTTCAGCGGCCTGAGCTACGAGTCCGCGGTACTTGCGTCTCCGGATTATCTCTCACCGGCAAATCTTTCGGTTCGTGGCCTCATCCGTGGTTTGGGCCCGAAAGGTGTGCTGCGTCTCGGCGGCAATAGCAGCGAAGCGACGTTATGGCGTGGGCCGCGTGATGGAAATAAAGGCGGCGACATTCTCATCACGCCAATGGCAATCGACGCCCTTGCAGCATTCTTGGCTTCGGTCGATTGGCGGCTGATCTATGGGCTCAACCTGGCGCATGGCAGCCCGGAAGCCGCGGCCGACGAGGCCGCCTATGTGGCAGAAGCCGCAGGCCGCCGGCTTGTTGCGTTTGAGATAGGCAACGAGCCCGATGGTTTCGGGAGTTGGCGTGGCGTGCGACCTCGGCCCTATGACGCCGACAACTTTATCGCGGAATGGAAGCGATTTCATGCTGCGATCGTCGCGCGGGTACCCGGCGCTCGATTTGCCGGCCCCGCGATTGCGAACCAGCAGGAATGGATCCGGCCATTCGTCGACGCAGCCGGCGACTCGCTCGCACTTGTGACGCGACATTACTACGCCGATGGCCCGGCGTTCGCGCCTTATGTGAGCTTGGCTCGATTGATGACGTCGGCGCCTAATTTCGAACCGATCCTCGCCGACATGCGCTCGATTTCCGATCGCTACGGTCTGCCATTTCGCATCGAGGAGACGAATTCGATCTACCTGGAGGGCCAGACCGGCGTGAGCGACACCTTCGCGACGGCGCTGTGGGGCTTGGAGCTGATGTTTCAGGTGGCCGAAGCGGGCGGCGCGGGTGTCAATTTTCACACCGGCGACACCAAAGCCTACACGCCGATCGGACCGGGTGATTTCGGCCTTCATGCTGCGCGGCCACTCTATTACGGCATGCTGATGTTCAAGGAGGCAACGCAAAACGCCACGCTGGTGCCAGCGCGCCTTTTGGCGCCTGGTCAAAATGTGGTCGCCTACGCCACGAAGCTTGCCGACGACACGCTCAATGTGTGCTTGATCAACAAAGACCTCGACCATGGAGCGCACGCGAGGATTGAGACGAAGCAATACTTCAATTCCGCGTCGCTGCTACGACTGACCGCGCCATCGGCCGGGGCGGAGAACGACATAAGGCTTGGCGACTCAACGGTCGACAATTTCGGTGGTTGGTCGCCAAGGCAAATCGAAGATTTTCGCTGGCGGCGAAACTCTGTTGTCGAGGTACCGGCGGCAAGCGCTGTGATGGTTAAACTATCGCGTCGGCGGATGTCTTAAAGAGCGCATCGATCCCGCTATTGTTGGTGGCCCTACGCGTTCGATTAGGCTACGGCATACTAGAGAAGTAAGCCGCCAATCGATGGGATCCCCAGTGGCTCAAGACATTTGTGCAGTAGCGTTTTCACTAAGGTTTCGGAGCGTCGCCTTGACACTGGCGACCGCAGTCGTTGTCGCGGGTTCTGCCGGCGCGGCGCATGCGAACGAAAAGGTCTGCCGCGCGCAAGAGCAGCGCTACGAGCAGATCGAAAAGCTAGCAAGCTCAATCGAAATCAACTCGACTTTGTTCTCCGCCGCCGAAAAAGGCTGTGTCGAGCTCGCAAAGAAGCTGCTCGACATCGGCGCCTCGCTACAGGCGCGCGACCGTTTGGGCTTCACGCCGCTCAGCCGTGCGGCAGCTTCCGGTCAAGCCGAGCTGGTCTCCCTATTCCTCGAACGCGGCGCCCCGATCGATGGACGGAGCATCGACGGCTCGACCGCATTGTTCGAGGCCGCAGAGGCGGGACGCTTGCCGATCGTCCGCCAATTGGTAGAGCGCGGCGCGAACATCAACATTCGCGGGCGCACCGGACTTACGCCGCTGGCGGCCGGCGCCTTTATGGGCAGCGAACCGATCGTGGTCCTCCTCCTCGAAAAGGGAGCAGACCCCAATGCCGTCGACGACACGGAGAAAACCGCGATCATCTACGCGGCCGGCAAAGGGTTTCCCGCCATCGCGCAATTGCTGCTCGACCATGGGGTCGACGTCAATGCACGCTATGGCCATGATTTGACGGCCTTGATGTGGACCGCCGGTTACACCGAGGAAGCCGGTATCGACGATGTCACCAAGGTCATGACCTTGCTCCTCGATCGCGGCGCGCATATCGACGACCAAGACGATCGTGGCCGCACCGCTTTGATGATTGCCGCCGAACTCAATCATGAGGCTGCCGCCGACCTGTTGCTTGCCCATGGCGCGGATAAGTCTCTGCGCGACAAGCAAGGCAAAAGCGCGGGTGACCTTACTTCGCTGACGGCGCTTCGCGATAAGTTGGCGGCGCGGTAGGGGCTACTGGCCGCCGCCATGGCCGAGATATTGGTCGATCTGCAGTCCGGCAAGATAGGTCGCCAGCGCCTCGAGGTCGTCCGGCGCGGTCGCTTTCATCAGATCCGACATGCCAGGATTGTTGCCGCGCGTCTTGTTGCGGAAATCCATCATGGTTTTGATCAGATAGTCGTGCTGCTGACCTGCGAGCCGCGCGGTCGAGCCGTCACCCTGAAAATGGTCGAGGTGGCAGCCGGTACAGCCGACAGAACTGTTTGCGGCAACAGCCTTGGTGGCGACGTCCTGCGGCGCGGGCGGCTGGTGCCAGATTGGGCCATTTCAATTTCGAGAAATATTCGGCGAGCGGCAGCAAATCTTCCTTCGCCAGCGTCGCTGCGATGGGTGACATCAAGTCATTCTTGCGCGCGCCGCTTTGGAAATCACGAAGCTGGAGGAAGAGATAGCCGGCATTCTGGCCCCAGATCACCGGCATCGTCTTGAGCTGAGGAATGCCATCGGTGCCATGACAGCCGGCGCAGATTTTGGCCTTGTCCGCGATGTCGTCGGCGGCAAAGGCTTCGGAGGTCGAGCAAGGCAGAGCGGCTATCAGCATCAGATGCGCATCTGGAATTCATGGTCTCGCCACCCGCAATATTGGTTATTGTTCCCTGCATAGCAGAAGGGACGGGACATTGAAATGCCCCGTCCTGTTTATTCTAGCTTATTTTTGTTGCATCTGCTTCGGCAGACGCGACAGGCAATTAATCGACCGTGAAGGCGATGATGTTGTTACCGCGCTTGAAGTCGATCTGGGTGTTTCCACCCGCACCGACGACGATGTACTGCTTGCCGTCGACACTGTAGGAGGCCGGCGGCGCATTGACGCCGGCGCCGGCAAAGAACGACCAGAGCACATCGCCGGATTTCGCATTGTAGGCGCGGAACCAGCCGTCACCTTCACCGGTAAACATGAGACCGCCGGCAGTCGTCAGCGCGCCACCCATCATCGGCAGCGGCGTTTTCTTCTGCCACGCAATCTTGCCGGTGTTGTAGTCGACGGCCGTGACGTTGCCGAACAACTCCTCGGTCGCGATCACCTTGAAGGCGCCGCCGAGCCAAAGCTTGCCGCCCGGATAGGGCGAGCTCTGAACCTGGTAGGTCATCGGCTGGTGCAAATTGACCGCATAGGTCAACCCAAGCTCGGGATTGACCGCCATCGGCGACCATTCGACACCGCCATTGGCGCCCGGAAGCATCCGTGCACCCTCGGCGGTCGGCAATGTGTACATGCCATCTTGCGACACCATCGGCTCGGAGAAGCGAATGAGGCTGCAATCCTTGCGGTTGTTGACATAGACGTGTCCAGTCTTGTTGCCGTGAATGACCGCCGGCACGACGTTGCCGTCCTTGTCCTTCGCGTCGACCAGAATGGTCGGGCTCACCGCGTCGAGATCCCAAACGTCATGGGCAATGAACTGGAAGTGGCAGACATATTTGCCGGTATCGAGGTCAACCGAAACGAGCGACTCCGTGTAGAGATTGTCGCCCGGCCGGATGGCGCCGTCGAGATCGGGCGACGGGTTGCCAACCACAAAGTAGATTCGGTTGGTCTTGAGGTCGACCGAGGGATTCTGCCACACGCCGCCGCCGACCGTCTTGTATGGGTCGCCGGTCTTGGCCAACTGAGCCTTCTCGGCCGCGATATCGCGGTGCATGTCTTTGCCAGTGGCGTCTGCGGTGGCCCACACGCCAACCGAGTTTTCGGGTGAGGTGTCGAAGTTCCAGATCATCTTGCCGGTCTTGGCGTCATAGGCGCGGACGAAGCCGCGGATACCGTACTCGCCACCATTGGTGCCGATCAGGATTTTGCCGTTGACGGCGGTCGGCGCCATGGTCTCGCTGTAGCCGAGCGTCGGATCGGCAATTTCGGTTTGCCAGACCACGCTGCCTGTTTTGGCATCAAGCGCGACCAGCTTGGCATCGAGCGTGGCCAGATAGACCTTGTCGTCATAGACGGCGACGCCGCGATTGTTCGGGCCGCAGCAATAGGTGGTGACCGGACCCATGGCGTGTTTGTAGTGCCAATATTGCTCGCCGGTCTTGGCGTTGATCGCGTAGACATGGTCGAACGACGTGGTGACGTACATCACGCCATTGACGATGATCGGCGTGGTCTCAAGTGACTCCTTTACCTCGGTCTGGAAGATCCAGGCGGGGTGCAACTTGCCAACATTGGACGTATCGATCTGCTTACCCGGGTAGAAGCGGGTTTGATCGTAGTTGCCGTTGGTGTGAAGGAAATTATTCTCGTCTTTGGCTGCGGCGTTGAGCTGGTCCTGCGAGACGGCGGTTGCCGGCGCACCCTTGTCACCGGCCCAAGCCGGGCTCAAGCTTATCGCGGCGAGGCCGAGCACGAGCGTGCCAACCGCGCCGGCGGTTTTCAGATTTGACATTGGTTACCTCCCTTAGTGGACCGCGTTGACCGTTGATCCGGCCTGCAGAAGGCGGTTTTCCACGCGCGGAAGACTGCTCGCGCCCTTGCCGTTTGTCAATCAACCGCTGCCAATTCTAGGCACCACAACCGCAACCTGGCAGCATAATTTACCACTCTTACGGCGCCTCATTTCTGGCTCGCGGACTTACGAGCGAGTACATTCGGGGCCAATGTTTTATGGCCCGCCGTATCCGACGGGCGAGGTTGTGTTCACCGCATGAGTTCTCAGAAAAGCCGCAGACAGTCGCTCCTTCTCTTAGGAATGCTGAGTGGTTTCCTGCTGCTTCAAGCTCGCCCGGTGCAATCCGAGCCCCAGCAAGGCGAGCCGGCCACACAGGAAGTTCCGGCCCCTGCCTCGACGCCGAGCAAACCTTCGGCCGAAGTCACCCAAGTGCCGATCGGCTATCTTAAGCAGGAGGTGAAGCGGCTCATTCCGCTATCCAGGCTGCATGTCGAGCCCGAAGATTACGGCATCGCCGGCGCGCAGCTGGCACTGAAGGATGACAACACCACCGGCCGCTTCATCAAGCAGCAATTTGCCTTGGACGTAGAGCGCGTGCCGATCGGCGAGGACGCGGTCGCGGCGTTGCAAAGATTGGTGGCAAGCGGCCACCATTTCGTGCTGGTCGATGCTCCGGCCGAGACGTTGTTGCGGCTTTCGGACTCGGTCAAAGACAAGGACGTCTTGCTGTTCAACGTCCGTGCCGAGGACGAAAATCTCCGGCAGGAAGATTGCCGCGCCAACGTGCTGCACACCGCGCCGGACCGCTTCATGCTGGCGGATGCGCTGGCGCAATATCTCGTCTGGAAACGATGGCAGCGTTGGCTCGTGGTGAAAGGTGTCTTTCCGGAAGACCTCGCCTATCTCGAAGCAATCCGGAGAGCGGCATCGCGGTTCGGCGGCACAATCGTCGAGGAGCGCGAATATAAAGAGGCTCCCGGTGCCCGACGCTCGGACTCCGGCGAGCAGCAGATCCAGCAGCAATTGCCGGTCTTCACTCAAGGGGCTCCAGCTTATGATGTCTTGATCGTCGCGGACGAGCGCGAGGTGTTCGGCCCCTATTTGCCTTTCCGCACCTGGGACCCGCGACCGGTCGGCGGCACCACGGGCCTCACCGCGATGAGCTGGCATCCGGCGCACGAGCAATGGGGCGCGACGCAAATGCAGAACCGCTTTCAGCGTCTCGCCAACCGATTCATGTGGCCGGTGGATTACCAGGCTTGGATCGCGGTTCGCGCCATTGGCGAGGGAGCGACGCGCGCGGGCTCGGGCGCGTTCGCCCCGGTCAACGACTATATCCGCAGCAAGGATTTCGATCTCGCGGCGTTCAAGGGGCAGAAGGTGACGTTTCGCGAATGGGACGGGCAGCTACGCCAGCCCATCCTGGTCGCGGGGCCAGACCTTCCCGTTTCGACCTCGCCGCAACCGGGCTTCCTGCATCAAGATGCCGAAATCGATACGCTTGGGATCGATGCGCCAGAGAGTAAGTGCAAATTCAAATGACGCCACCGACCACAGCCTCGCGGCCAGCAAATGCAGCGCAGGAGTTCAGCGAATGCGAATGAAACAGGGCCTCGTCTTTTTTGTCGGGGCGATCATCATCACAACCGGCTTCCCCGCTGCCGCGGTCGCCTACACGGTCTACGTCTCGAATGAAAAGGGCAACTCGATCAGCGTCATCGACAGCGCCACGTTGCAGGTCAAGCAAACCATTCCCGTCGGCCAGCGCCCGCGCGGGATCATGCTGACCCGGGACGGCAAATCGCTGCTGATTTGCGCGAGCGACGAGGACAATGTGCAGATCCTCGACGTCGCCACCAACAAGTTGGTGGGCACGCTCCCCTCAGGACCCGATCCCGAGCAGCTCAACATTCATCCCTCCGGAAGCCCGGTCTACATTGCCAACGAGGACGACGCATTGATGACGGCAATCGATCTTGCCGAGCGGAAGGTGGTCGCGGAGGTGCCGGTCGGTGTCGAGCCGGAGGGAGTCGGCATCAGTCCCGACGGCAAAATCCTGATCGCGACCTCCGAGACCTCCAACATGGCGCATTTCATCGATACCGGCACATACGAGATCGTCGACAACGTGCTGGTCGGATCGCGTCCGCGCTTCGCCGAATTCACCGCCGACGGCTCGCAATTATGGGTGACGTCGGAGGTGGCCGGCACCGTCTCGATCATCGATACGAAGACACGCAAGATCATCAAGACCATCGGCTTCGAGATTCCCGGGGTTCAGGCCGAGAATATGCAGCCTGTGGGGGTTCGCATCCTGAAGGACGGCTCGAAGGCGTTCGTGGCCTTGGGCCCGGCAAATCACGTCGCGGTCATCGACGCCAAGAAGCTCGAGGTCGAGCGCTATCTTCTGGTCGGACAACGGGTCTGGCAATTGGCCTTGACGCCCGACGATAGACTGCTGTTCGCCACCAACGGCAACAGCAACGACGTTTCCGTGATCGACGTGCCGAGCCTCAAAGTTATGAAGTCGATGCCGGTCGGCAGCGCGCCTTGGGGGATCGCAATTTCACAACAAGTGAAATAGTCCGTCTCGTTCTGGATCTCCGCAGGATAACCAAATTTCGAATGCCATCGAACCGAACCTGATTTGATGCGTTGGGCCTGCTGGTACACAGGGAGGACGCTATGACCGATATGAGCCGCATCAGAGAGCATATGGAAGTTATCGGCGCCGACGGCGTGCATATCGGCACCGTTGATCAAGTGGAAAATAACCGCATCAAATTGACCAAGGCTGACAGTGGCAAGGGTGCGCATAGAGGCCACCACCACTACATCGACGGCAGCCTGGTGGCCGAAGTGGAGGGCGATAAGGTCCGCTTGTCGGCAAATGGCGACGTCGCGGTAACGATGGAGCAGGAGGCCTAATCGGCGCGTTCCATCAACCTTCCACCTGATCGAGATAGGCCCCGTAGCCCTCGGCTTCCATGTCGTCGCGATGGATGAACCGCAACGAGGCCGAGTTGATACAATAGCGCAGGCCGCCTCGATCCGCCGGCCCGTCGGGAAAGACGTGCCCGAGATGACTGTCGCCATGCGCCGAACGCACCTCAGTGCGCGACATGCCGTGGCTACTGTCTCGCAATTCGTTTAGGTTGGCGGGCTCGATCGGCTTGGTGAAACTTGGCCAACCGCAGCCCGATTCATATTTGTCGCTCGAAGCGAATAGCGGCTCTCCCGATACGATGTCGACATAGATGCCCGGCTCCTTGTTATCCAGATGTTCGCCGGTTCCGGGGCGCTCGGTGCCGCTTTGCTGGGTCACGCGATACTGCTCAGGAGTGAGCCGGGAAATGGCTTCTTGGGACTTGCGATAATTTGCCATCTGCCATCTTTCTCTTATGCAATGATTGGGTGCTACCTCTAAGAAGGTAACGCTTGGCCCGCTTAATGCCCGCGCATCAAGCACTTCTCCGCGGTTTGTCGGCCAAAATTTGACCGGTTTCTTCTTTTACGCGATAGGAACGTTTCGAGACTTCAACGCCTCAGCGTTGCAAAGGGGCAGGCAATGAGGCCAATCGCATTATGGCTGATTTCCGCGGCTTTATTCAGTTCGCCTGGATTTGCCGCCGAACCCGATGGGCCAGCCACGCTGATAACGCCCACGGAAGCGGTTCGCATTGCCGTCCAGGGTCGGCTTTCGCTCAAATCCGCGGCGCGCAAGGCCGAGCAACGCGCGCTCGTGGAGTATTATTCCGTTCCGGACCAACAGCTTCTCTGGGTCGACGAGAACGGCCTGACCAAGCGCGCCGAGGCCGTTGTTGCCGAGATCGGAAAGGCTGAGGATTACGGCCTGCGCGCCTCCGATTACGCGTTGCCCAAGACCGACGGATTCAAGGCCGAAGATGCAAACGCCAAGGATTGGCTGGCCGACGCCGAGATTCAGATCAACTACGCCGTGCTTGCCTACGCCAACGACGCCAGGGGCGGCCGGATCGACCCGCAACGCCTGAGCGAGAATCTCGATCCGAGCCTGGCGCTACCCAATCCCTCCGAGGTGCTCGACTCGATCGCCATTCGATCGGATCCAGCGGCTTATTTGCGCAGCTTCCAGCCTGACCAGCCGCAATTCGAGGCGCTAAGACAGAAGCTGATCGAGATCCGCGGCGGCAACAAGCCCATCGAGTCCGCCAAGCCGGACGTGGTTACGATTCCTGACGGGCGCGTTCTCAAGCTCGGCGTGGAGGATGATCAGGTGCTTCTCCTCCGGCAGCGGCTCGGCGTTCAGTCTCAAGCAGACGCCAACGAAAAAATGTTCGACCAAGACGTGCTCGAGGCCGTGAAACGCTTTCAATCAGAACACGGCTCGGTTCCCGACGGATTGGTGGGCGCCGGGACGCGGCGGATGCTCAATGCCCAGCACGAACCGCAGCCTCAGGCCGGAGGCCAGCCGAAGATCGAGACGCTTCTCATCAACATGGAACGCTGGCGTTGGCTCCCCCACGATCTGGGGCCCTATTACGTGACGGTCAATATTCCCGAATTCATGCTGCGCGTGGTCGAGGACGGCAAGACAGTCCACTCGACGCGCGTCGTGACCGGCAAGCCCGACAAGCAAACCCCGGTGTTCTCCGACGACATGGAGGAGATCGTGTTCAACCCCTATTGGAACGTGCCCAACTCCATCAAGACCGAGGAGATCGCGCCGTATCTACAGCAAGGGGGCGGCTTCTTCGGCGGCGGATGGGACACGTCGGTCCTCGCGCGGCACAATTTGCGCATTCGCGGGGCGAATGGTCGTGAAATCGATCCGAACTCGATCGATTGGGGCAGAGTTGATATCCGGAACTACGAACTGTTCCAGCCGCCCGGACCCGACAATGTGCTGGGCACGGTGAAGTTCGTGTTCCCCAACAAACACGACGTCTACATGCACGACACCACGCAGAAAAATCTATTCGCTCAGACCGTGCGCGCCGAGAGCCACGGCTGCATGCGGGTACAGAATCCCCAGGCTTTGGCGTTGCTGCTGCTGCACCACGACCAGGGCTGGTCACAGACGCAAATTGATCAGGCCGTCGCGACCTCCGAAGACAACCACGTCGCTCTGCAACACCAGATACCGGTCTACATCACCTATTTCACGCTAAAGGTGAACGACGACGGCTCGGTTTCCAAATTCAACGATGTCTACGGCCACGACGCCAGAATGGCAGCCGCGCTGAGCGGAAAAGAAATGGTCTATGAAGAGCCGGCCCAACAAGACAGCGAAGTTGTCGCAAGCCAGCCGGAGCCGCGCGGCAAGCGGTCGCGTCAGCGCAACGATCTGAGCAACGATTTTACCCGCGCGCTGTTTGGGTTCTAGGCGAGGCTGAGAACCGGCGACTACTTGGCTGTGCTGGCAGTCTGCAGCCAATCCCTCTCCGTTTGTCCGATTCCCCGATCACTGGGAAAATACAGGGAATTTCGCCCAGGAATCCCCTCCCCTGGCGCTCAAACCTTTGCTCGGCGAGGATTGCTCGACGAATTCCCTGAGTAAGGAACAGGGAATTTTCTGTCGCAAACAGTGAAACCTATAGTGCCAACTGCGAAAACATTTCACTGCGAGAGCGCCGGTGCCGGGCAAGTGGCCTAAGCGAACAAACGCTCACAAATGTCCGCTTTTGACCCAAAACGACATCGGCGTTTATGGGATTCCTATAACGCGGCGTCCCTATCCATCTCGAAATCATACTCGATCCCAGACTAGGTCTTCGTCTGAACCACCCGGTCGCGATCAGCGCCGAATTCAGAGGAGGTCTCCATGCTGGATCTCATCCTACTTGCCCTGGGCCTAGGCTTCTTCGTAGCCGCGGTCGCCTACGCCTATGCCTGCGACCGGCTCTAGAGGAGACCACCCATGATCTTCGATTATTGGCTCGCCGGTTCGGTGGTGGCGGGGTTGCTCGTCTACCTCACCTACGCGCTCATCAGGCCCGAGAAGTTCTAAGAGGCGCATCATGACTCTCAATGGTTGGATTCAAATCGCGATCTACTGCGCGATCGTCGTTGGCGCTGGTGAAGCCGCTCGGCTGGTACATGACGGCCGTCTTCAACGGCGAGCGGACTTTTCTGTCGCCGGTGCTGCGGCCGGTCGAAGCCGGTCTCTATCGGCTCGGCGGCGTCGACGAGAAGCGAGAGCAGGATTGGCTCACTTACACCGTGGCCATGCTGCTGTTCCATGTCGGCGGTTTCTGATCCTCTATTCCTTGCTGCGCCTGCAAGGCTTCCTGCCGTTCAATCCGCAAGGCATGACGGCCGTGCCCGAATATCTCAGCTTCAATACCGCGGTCAGCTTCATCACCAACACCAACTGGCAGAACTACGGTGGCGAGAGCACGCTGTCCTATCTCGTGCAGATGCTGGGCCTGACGCACCAGAATTTCCTCTCGGCGGCGACCGGCATCGTGCTTGCCGTCGCGCTGATCCGCGGTTTCGCGCGTGCCTCGGCCAAGACCGTGGGCAATTTCTGGGTCGATATCACCCGCTGCACGCTCTACATCCTCATCCCGATCTGCATTCCCTTTGCTCTCTTCCTCGTCTGGCAGGGCATGCCGCAGACGCTCGGCGCTTACGTCGACGCGACCACGCTGGAAGGCGCCAAGCAGACCATCGCCGTGGGTCCGGTCGCCTCGCAGGTCGCCATCAAGATGCTCGGCACCAATGGCGGCGGCTTCTTCAATGCCAACGCCGCGCATCCGTTCGAGAACCCGACCGCGCTCTCCAATCTGCTGCAGATGATTTCGATCTTCGCGCTCGGCGCAGCCCTCACCAATGTGTTTGGACGCATGGTCGGCGATCAGCGTCAGGGCTGGGCCATCTTAGCTGCAATGGGCGTGCTGTTTCTGGCCGGTGTCTTGGTTTGCTACTGGGCAGAGGCCGCCGGAAATCCGCAATTCGCAAGTCTCGGGCTCGACCCCGCCAATATGGAAGGCAAGGAGGTCCGCTTCGGCATCGCGCTTTCGGCGTTGTTCGCCGTCATCACCACGGCGGCATCCTGCGGCGCCGTCAACGCCATGCATGACAGCTTCACCGCGCTTGGCGGCATGATTCCGCTGATCAATATCGAGCTCGGCGAGGTCGTCATCGGCGGTGTGGGCGCCGGCCTCTACGGCATGTTGATCTTCGTCGTCATCACCATCTTCGTGGCGGGACTCATGGTCGGCCGTACCCCGGAATATGTCGGCAAGAAGATCGAAGCCAAGGAGGTCAAGATGGCGATGCTCGCGATCTTGGTCCTGCCGCTGATGTTTCTCGGCTGGACGGCGGTGGCCACGGTGCTGCCATCGGCGGTGGCGTCGATCGCCAATCCAGGGCCGCACGGCTTCTCCGAGATTCTTTATCTCTTCACCTCGAGCACCGGCAATAACGGCTCGGCCTTTGGCGGCATCACCGGCAACACGCACTTCTATAATATGACGGGCTCCGTCGCGATGTTCGTCGGCCGCTTCTTCATGATCATTCCGGCCATGGCCATCGCCGGCTCGCTCGCCGCGAAAAAGACGCTTCCCGCCTCCGCCGGAACCTTCCCGACCCATGGCGGCCTGTTTGTCGGCCTCCTGGTCGGCGTGATCCTGATCGTCGGCGGGCTCACCTTCTTCCCCGCCCTCGCGCTCGGACCGATCGTCGAGCAGCTCGCGATGAGCGCCGGCACGCTGTTCTAACCAGTTTCACCCTGGAGTGATTTCGATGGAAACCTCTCTCTACGCAAGCGGATGCCGGTCTCTTCTTTGACCGACCCGAAGATCCTTTGGCCGGCGATCGGCTCGGCTTTCGGCAAGCTCGATCCGCGCGTGCAGATCAAGAATCCGGTGATGTTCGTGGTCGAGGTCGTCGCCGCCCTCACCACCATCATCTTCATTCGCGACTGGATGCAAGGAAGCGATCAGCTTGGCTTCACGTTCCAGATCATCTTCTGGCTGTGGCTCACCGTGTCTGTTCGCCAATTTCGCCGAGGCTGTCGCCGAAGGCCGCGGCAAGGCGCAAGCCGCGAGCCTGCGTCAGACCCGCGAGGAGACCAAAGCCAAGCTCATCGTCGATGAGAAGACGGGGCGTCACGGTTCCCGTGCCGGCAGGCGAGCTTGGGCCAGGCCAGGTCGTGCTGGTCGAGGCTGGCGATGTGATCCCTTCGGATGGCGAGGTCATCGAGGGCATCGCCTCGGTCAACGAGGCGGCCGTCACCGGCGAGTCCGCTCCCGTGATCCGCGAATCTGGCGGCGACCGGTCGGCGGTGACCGGCGGCACGCTGGTTGTCTCCGATTGGATCAAGGTCCGCATCACCGCCGCGCAAGGGTCGACCTTCCTCGACCGCATGATCGCGCTCGTCGAAGGGGCAACGCGCCAGAAGACGCCAAACGAGATCGCCCTCAACATTCTGTTGGCCGGCATGACCATCATCTTCGTCTTTGCCGTGGCGACGATCCCGAGCTTCGCGGCCTATGCCGGCGGAAGCATCTCGGTGGTCGTTCTGGTCGCGCTGTTCGTGACGCTGATTCCGACCACGATTGGCGCGCTGCTATCGGCGATCGGCATTGCCGGCATGGACCGGCTGGTCCGCTTCAACGTGCTCGCCATGTCGGGTCGGGCGGTCGAGGCGGCCGGCGACGTCGATACGCTGCTGCTCGACAAGACCGGCACCATCACGCTCGGCAATCGGCAAGCAACTGCATTCAAGCCTGTGCAGGGCGTCAGCGAGCGCGACCTTGCCGATGCCGCCCAGATCGCCTCGCTCGCCGACGAGACGCCGGAGGGCCGCTCCATCGTGGTGCTTGCCAAAGAGAAATACGGCATCAGGGGCCGCGATATCGCCGAGCTGAACGCCAAGTTCATTCCCTTCACGGCTGAGAGCCGGATGAGCGGTGTGGAGATCGGCAATTCATGGATCCGCAAGGGCGCCGTCGATGCCATCCTCAAATATCTCGAGACCGATGGCTCGACCGGCGCGCGCAAGAAATCGGCGACGGGGCTCACCGAGGCAGGGCGTCAGATCAACGCGATCGCCGACGAGATTGCCAAAGCCGGCGGAACCCCGCTTGCCGTGGCCAAGGACGGCAAGCTGCTCGGCATCATCCAGCTCAAGGACATCGTCAAAGGCGGTATCCGCGAGCGCTTTGCCGAGCTCCGGCGCATGGGCATCCGGACTGTCATGATCACCGGCGACAATCCGATGACCGCGGCGGCGATTGCCGCGGAAGCCGGCGTCGACGATTTTCTGGCTCAGGCGACACCGGAGGACAAGCTCAAGCTGATCCGCGCCGAGCAAGCCAAAGGCAAGCTCGTGGCCATGTGCGGCGACGGCACCAATGACGCGCCGGCGCTGGCTCAGGCCGATGTCGGCGTCGCCATGAATACCGGCACGATGGCGGCGCGCGAAGCGGGCAACATGGTCGATCTCGATTCCAATCCGACCAAGCTGATCGAGGTCGTGGAGATCGGCAAGCAGCTGTTGATGACGCGCGGGGCGCTCACCACCTTCTCGATCGCCAATGACGTCGCGAAATATTTCGCCATCATCCCGGCGATGTTCCTGGTGTTCTATCCGCAGCTCCAGGCGCTCAACCTCATGCACCTCGCGACCCCGCAAAGCGCCATCCTCTCGGCCATCATCTTCAATGCGCTGATCATCATTGCGCTGATCCCGCTGGCGCTGAAAGGCGTCGCCTATCGTCCAATCGGCGCCGGCCCGCTGCTTCGCCGCAACCTGCTCATCTACGGGCTCGGTGGCGTCATCATTCCCTTCATCGGCATCAAAGCCATCGACCTCTTGGTCACGGCCCTGCACCTCGCTTAACGAGGAGGAACCTCATGTTGAAAGAAATCCGTCCCGCAATCGTCTTCATCGTCGCCCTGACGCTGATCACCGGGCTTGTCTATCCGCTGGTCATGACCGGCATCGCGGGCGTCCTGTTTCCCTACCAGGCGCAAGGCAGCCTGATCGAGAAGGATGGAAAGGTGGTCGGCTCGGCTTTGATCGGGCAGGCATTCACCTCCGATGGCTACTTCCACGGGCGCCCCTCGGCCACGCTCGGGCCAGACCCGGCCGACCCTACGAAAACGACGTCTGTCCCCTATAACGCCGTGAATTCCATGGGCTCCAATCTCGGGCCGACCAACAAGGCGCTGATCGATCGTGTGACCGGCGACGTGGAGAAGCTGAAGCAGGAAAATCCGTCCGCCCAGGTTCCGATCGACCTTGTCACCACGTCCGGCAGCGGGCTCGACCCGGACATCACGCCCGAAGCCGCTTATTTCCAGGTCCCGCGCATTGCGAAGGCGCGCAACTTGCCGGAAGATGACGTCCGCAAGCTCGTTGCCGAGCACGTCGAGGGCCGCACCCTCGGTCTTCTCGGTGAGCCCCGTGTTAACGTGCTTGAGCTAAACCTCGCTCTGGATAAGGCCCATGTAGCATCGCTGGCGGGGCAGGCCCCGCGTAAGGACAAGGCCGTATGGCAGATCAGCGGCGCAACCAAGACCAGCGCCCCTCGCCGGAAGCCCTGCTTGAGGCGGCAAGGCGCGAAGAGGGAAGCCTCGGTAAGCTGAAGATCTTCATGGGCGCCGCGCCTGGCGTCGGCAAAACCTATGAGATGCTGCAGCAGGCCCGAGCCAGAAGCAAAGACGGCTACGATCTCGTCGTCGGAGTCGTGGAGACGCACGGCCGTAAAGAGACAGAAGCGCTCGTGGACGGCCTCGAGGTCGTTCCCCGGCGGCGCATCGACTACAAAGGCCAACAGCTCGAGGAGATGGACCTCGACGCCATCATCGCCCGTCGCCCGCAATTCGTCCTGGTCGACGAGCTCGCACACACCAATGTCGCCGGCAGCCGCCACCCGAAACGTTATCTCGACGTGGAAGAATTGTTGAATCGCGGCATCAACGTTTACACCACGGTCAACATTCAGCACTTCGAAAGCCTGAACGATGTCGTGGCGCAGATCACCGGCGTCCGCGTTCGCGAGACCGTGCCCGACTCGATCCTCGATCGCGCCGACGCCATTGAGCTCGTCGACATCACCCCCCACGACCTGATCCAACGTCTCAAGGACGGCAAGGTCTACGTTCCGAAACAGGCCGAGCGGGCGCTCGAGCATTTCTTCTCGCCCGCCAACCTGACCGCCCTTCGCGAGCTTGCTCTGCGACGCACGGCCGAGCGCGTTGACGAGCAGTTGCTCATGGAGTTGCAGTCGCGGGCAATGTCAGGCCCGTGGCCGGCAGGCGATCGACTGCTTGTCTGCGTGAGCGAGGATCCACGCGCGGCGGGACTGGTGCGCTACACCAAGCGCCTCGCCGACCGCCTGCATGCGCCTTGGACGGCGCTCTATGTCGAAACCAAACGCAGTCTGCAACTGACCGAGGAGCAACGTGACCGGATCGCCGACACGCTAAGGCTCGCCCAGGCGCTTGGCGGGGAGCAAGTCACGATTCCAGGCGGCGATCGCCGTGTCGCCGACGACGTGATCGGCTTTGCCCAAGCGAACAACATCACACAGTTGATCGTCGGAAAATCCACGCGCTCGCGATGGTTCGAGCTGCTCAATGGCTCGGTGGTCCGCGATCTCTTGCGTGCCTGCGGCAATATCAGCGTTCATGTCATCGCCGGCGACGAGATCGCTGGGGAACCGGTCCCGAAAAAGACCGTGCGCACCGCCGAGCGGCCCGAACCCTTCGACCCCAAGCCTTTTGTTTTCGCGTTGCTGGGGATAGGCGCCGCCGTCGGGGTGAGCGAGCTGCTCTGGCCGTGGATCGGCGTTCAAAACACCGACCTCGTGTTCCTAACCGCTATCGTTGCCATCGCCGTCCGCTTTGGCCTGTGGCCTTCGCTCTTCGCCAGCGTGGTGTCTGCGCTTTGCTATAATTTCTTCTTCACCGAGCCGTACTACACGTTCTCGATCGCCGACCCAAGAAACGTCATTGCCATCATTTTCTTCACCATCGTAGCGGTCGTCGTTTCCAACGTCGCGGCGCGCGCCCGCACCCTTGCCGTGACTGCCATGGCACGAGCCCGCACCACAGAATCCCTCTATGCCTTCAGTCGCAAGCTCGCCGGCGTCGGCACCCTCGACGATGTGCTTTGGGCGACGGCCTACCAGACGGCTCTGATGTTGAAAGTTCGAGTCGTGCTGCTGTTGCCCGAGAACGGCTCGATCGCAGTCAAGACCGGCTACCCGCCGGAGGACAATCTCGATGACGCGGATATCGCCGCGGCCAAATGGGCGTGGGATCACAATCGCGCGGCGGGACGCGGAGCGGACACGTTGCCCGGCGCCAAGCGGCTCTTCCTGCCCATGCGCACCAGCCGCGGGTGCCATCGGTGTCGTCGGAATCGATAGCGACAAGCCGGGCCCGCTTCTCACCCCGGATCAACGCCGCTTGCTCGACGCTTTGATGGATCAGGCAGCTGTCGCCATTGAGCGCGTCCATTTGGGTGAGGACCTCGACGAGGCGGAGCGGCGGGTCGAAGCTGACCGGCTGCGCTCGGCCTTGCTGACGTCCATTTCCCACGATCTAAAAACGCCGCTCGCGGCGATCATCGGAGCGGCAGGGACTTTGAAGGGCTACGCCCAGGAACTGGACGATCGGGGCAAAGTCGAGCTGATTTCGACGATCACCGAGGAATCGGAGCGGCTGAATCGTTTTATCGCTAACCTGCTGGACATGACGAGGCTTGAGACCGGGTCGATCAAGCCGAACACCGCACGGCATGATGTTGCCGAAATTGTTGGTAGCGCGCTGGAGCGGGCAAGCAAGATTCTGTGTCAGCACCGCGTTGAGATCGATATCGCCCCGAACCTCCCGATGCTGGAGCTCGACCCTGTCCTTTTCGAGCAGGCGCTGTTCAATCTCCTCGACAATGCCGCCAAATATGCGCCTCCGGCCAGCATTGTCACGATTCAAGGCTGGCAACAGGGCGACGAGGTGAAGCTGGAGGTCACCGATGAAGGCAGCGGTATCCCTCCGGAGGAGCTCGAGCATATCTTCGACAAATTTCATCGCGCGCAAAAGGGCGATCAAGTTCGCGCCGGCACCGGTCTCGGTCTTGCCATCTCGCGCGGATTCGTCGAAGCCATGGGTGGCTCGATCATTGCCGCCAACCGATCGGATCGGTCCGGAGCGATTTTCACCATCACGCTGCCGGTGCCAGAGCCGACCGAGCGGCTGGATACCGCCGCATGAACGCCGCTCAGCTCAAAGTGCTCGTGGTTGATGACGAGCCCCCGATCCGCAAGCTCTTGCGCACCGGATTGGGGATGGAGGGTTATGAGACCATCGATGCACCAAATGCCAAGGCTGCCCTGGAACTGATGGCTGATGAGCCGGACCTCGTTATTCTTGATTTGGGTCTACCCGACATGCAGGGGCTCGAGCTCTTGCGCAAGATCCGCGAGCTGAGCGAGCACGTCCCCATCGTTGTGCTCTCGAGCCGCGGCGATGAAGTGATAAAGGTTCAGGCCCTCGATCTTGGGGCCGACGATTACGTCACCAAGCCGTTCGGCATGGACGAGTTGCTGGCGCGGATGCGTACGGCTCTACGGCATCAACTGCACGAGCAAGGGGAGCGGCCGATGTTTCGCTCGGGCGATTTGTCGGTCGATCTCGTGCGCCGCATCGTCAAAATTCGCGATGAGGAGGTGAAGCTCTCGCCCAAGGAGTACGACCTGTTGCGCGTCATGGTCCAGCACGCGGGCAAAGTCCTCACCCATAAATTCCTGCTGAACGAGCTTTGGTCGATACCCATCGACCCGCAATATCTCCGCGTCTATGTCCGCCAATTGCGCCACAAGATCGAGCCCGACCCATCGCGGCCTCAATATATTTTGACGGAGACGGGTGTAGGCTACAGGCTGAAGCCGGCCGACCAAGATCTTTAAACATTCTAATGGCACAACATCCCATGAAGATAAGCGATTTCCTGTCGCCGGCCGACGTGATGCTCGATGTCCGGGCAAAAGACAAAGTCAGCCTGCTGCGCCAGCTCTGTGCTCAAGTCGCAACGAGAGTTGGCCTGAACTCTGACGAAGTCACGAGGCAGATCGCGAAACGCGAAGAGCTTGGGTTCAACAGGATTAGGGAACGGCGTCGCCCTTCCTCACGCGCGCCTTAA
Source organism: uncultured Alphaproteobacteria bacterium (assembly GCA_963764005.1). Classification (GTDB taxonomy): domain Bacteria; phylum Pseudomonadota; class Alphaproteobacteria; order Rhizobiales; family Methyloligellaceae; genus Methyloceanibacter. The sequence continues at coordinate 90,572 of CAVXQX010000007.1, forward strand.
GGGCCTCAAGACACCCTTTGGCGTCCTCGCCCGGCTGCATCACGGCATCGATTTCGACGCCATCGACAACCAGCCGGTCGACATTGTCTTCCTGCTCTTGCTCCCTGACGCCGCGAACGGTGACGCGCAGCTTAATGCGCTGGCTTGCGTCGCACGCCAGCTCAGGGATCCGAACGTGCTTCAGCGGATTCGTGACATCGGCAATTCTGAGGCCCTGTTCGAGGCCATTACTGGTGCCGACCTGGCATAGAGGGATTTGGGGCGACATGTCCGCTTCTGA
>CAVXQX010000008.1:0-281776 GCA_963764005.1 uncultured Alphaproteobacteria bacterium
TCCTCTCGAATTACGCAATCGTAATTTCCCACACCATGGTTCTCGCCCTATCGTGCCGCCGAATTCGAGGGCCCCGGGCTAAGCGGGTGGGAGACGGGATTTGGTGGGAGACGGGATTTAATGTCAAATTTTCGGAACTCGGCGAAGGAATTCGCACGCATCGCTTTTCCCTATTTCAAGGGCGAGGATCGCGTCGCGGGCTGGCTTCTGCTCGGGTCGGTGGTCGGTCTGCAACTGTTCCAGGTCTGGCTCGAAGTGCAGTTCAACGAATGGAACCGGCTGTTTTACGATGCCATCCAGAGCAAGGATTGGGATACGTTCATCAGCCAACTCCTGCTCGGCGGATTGCCGCAAGGCGATTTTCATTGTCTCGGCTTCACCGCACTCGCCACCCTCTTCATCCTCAGCGCCGTGTATCAGATTTATTTGCAGCAATGGCTCCAGATCAGGTGGCGAGCGCTGGCTGACCGACCGCTATATCGGGCGCTGGCTCGGCTCGGGCACGCATTACCGCATGCGGCTCAAGGGCGATCAGGCCGACAACCCCGACCAGCGCATCTCCGAAGACATCCGCATGTTCATCAACTCGACGCTGGACATCGGCATCTCGCTACTCGGCTCGATCGTCACGCTCGCGTCCTTCGTCGTGATCCTGTGGAACCTGTCGGCGTCCAGCCCGCTGATGATCGGCTCAGCGACTCCTACAACATTCCGGGCTATCTGGTGTGGGCGGCGCTGATCTACGCCATCCTTGGCACCTGGGTGACCCATCTCGTCGGCCGTCCGCTGATCAAGCTCAATTTCGACCAGCAGCGCTACGAAGCCGATTTCCGCTTCTCGCTGGTGCGGCTTCGCGAGAACGCCGAAGAGGTGACGCTGCTCTCCGGCGAGGCGGCCGAAGAGGACGCGGCTGCAGGATCGCTTCTCGCGCGTGGTCGCCAACTGGTACGGCATCATGCAGCGTACTAAGCGTCTCACCTTCCTTACGGCCGGCTATTCGCAGGTCGGCCATCATCTTCCCGTTCCTGGTGGTGAGCCCGGTCTATTTCTTCGGCGCCATGACCCTTGGCGGGCTGATGCAGGTGTCATCCGCCTTCGGCCAGGTGCAGAGCGCGCTGTCGTTCTTCGTCACGGCCTATTCGAGCATCGCCGACTGGAAGGCCGTGCTCGACCGGCTCGCCGGCTTCGAGGCCTCGATCGACTGGGCGGAAGGTCTCGACAAGACCGCGCCGCGGGTCGAGCACATCACCGACGGCGGCACGGCGCTTCACGTCGAGGAGCTTGCCGTCGGGCTGCCGAGCGGCGACGAGATCGTCCGCCTGTCCGATTTCAGCGTCGAGCCTGGCGATCGCGTGCTGGTAACCGGACCGTCAGGCTCCGGCAAGACCAGCCTGTTCCGCGCGCTTGGCGGCGGTTTGGCCGTTCGGCACCGGCGCGGTCCGCATCCCCAAGGGCGCTAACGTGCTCGTCCTTCCGCAGCGGCCCTATCTGCCGCTCGGCACGCTCCGCGGCGCACTCGCTTATCCCGGGCCTGAGACCGCGTTCACGGCGCAGGAGATCGAGGATGTGCTGGACACCGACCGGGCTCGGCGCCTTCCGCGACCAGCTCGACGTGACCGCCTATTGGGCCGACAAGCTGTCAGGCGGCGAGCAGCAGAGGCTCTCGATCGCGCGCGCGCTGCTGCAAAAGCCGCAATGGCTGCTGCTCGACGAGGCGACCTCGGCGATGGACGAGGCGGCCGAGGCCGAGCTCTACCGGCTGCTGCTCGACCGGCTGCCGGGCACGGCGATCATCTCGATCGGCCACCGCTCGAGCCTGGTCCAGTTCCATGGCCGCTTCTTCGAGCTCAGGCCCGACGCGGCTGGCCGGCATCGCCTGACCGAGGCCCTGCGCCGCAAGGGTGGCGCCGCCAATGACGAGCTGGGCGTAAGCGTCGCCTAGTCGTCGCCCTTGATCTTGCAGCCGCTCGAAGCATCGAGCCCGTTCGGCGTGTCCAATCGTTCGACGGCACGCTGGCGAAGGGCGCGCCGAACTCCTGCTTCACCATCGTGAACCTGGATGGCACGTTCGAGTTGGTCGGGAAATCCACGATCCAGAAATAGTCGTAATTGTCCCCGGGCCAGGTCTTCGGCACGCCCGGCAGGATGTCGAGCTTGAGCAGCTTGCGGAGCGTCACCGCTTGACCCTCGAACTTCGCTTCCAGCTTCTCGTTGGCGATGTGCTTGTGCTCCCACACCATCACCACGGTTTTGCCGTTCAGAGCCGGGTTCTGCATAACGTTGCTCGCGGCTTCCTGGGTGCGGAGGTTCAGCTCCTTGACGTGCACATCGTCGTCGTTCTCGTCCGGCACCACCGAATAGAGGATGATCGGCTTCGACCAGGTCGCGACCGCCGGCGAAGCAAGCTCGAGCGTGTGCAAGGTGATGGCGAAGAAGAAGGCGGCTCCTCGCCTTCGGCGAATAGCGACTTCGCGGCCTTGTCGCCGAGATAGGTGGCGGCGAGCGCATTCGCCCTTTGCTCGCCGACCTCGCACAGCTTCCAGGGGCTCGCCTTCTCGCCATGGCGGAGGATGATGATGGGCGCGGGTGCGGCAAGCGCCGGCGTGAGCCAGGCGCCGAGCAGCATTGCGGTGAGGATGAGGCGGACCATGGGGCGCACCCTAACCGGTGTTGCGGGACGCCGCCACCCGCCGCCCGTCACGAACCGATCACTAAGCTGCGAGCTTGGCGACGGAGGTCGCGTCGCGGAGCTTGGAGGCGGCGGCGTTCCACGGCGCGACGCGCGACGCCACGAGATGCGCCTGCGACTTCAGGATCAGCCCGTCCCCGAGCACCTTCAAATGATTGGCGCGAAGCGTGGTTCCCGTCGTGGTGATGTCGACGATCAGTTCGGCGGTGCCGGCGGCAGGGGTCGCCTCGGTCGCGCCGGCGCTTTCGACGATGCGGTAGCCGGCGATGCCATGCGTGGCGAAGAAGCGCCGCGTCAAGGTTCATGTACTTGGTCGCGACGCGCAGACGCCGGCCGTGCGCGCGCGCGAATTGCGCGGCGACATCTTCCAGGTCAGCCATAAGGTCGACGTCGATCCAGCAATCGAGCACGGCGACCACCACGTCGGCGCGGCCGAAACCGAGCGGCGCCAAGAACTCGACCGTGCCGTCGACGTCGGCCAGCGTCTCGCGGATCAGATCTTCGCCGGTCAGCGCCGAGATGCACGCGCCCCGAGCGTGAGCTGATGCACGATCTCGGCCGCCGAGACGAACACGACCTCGACGCCGTCGATCCCGGCGAGTGCGCCGCGATAGCCGCGCTCGTGACCCGATCTTGCGCAGTGCCGATGCCGGCGCGCTCGAACAGATCGGCGGCCTGCGTCCTTGAGCCGGCCCTTGGAGGGGACGGCGATGGTCGAGCGTGGTCGCCATCACGCGCGCTCCCTGCACAGCGGCGAGCAGACGCTCGGTGTGGATGGCGCGAGCCGATCGGCCGGCACGTCGCGCGGCGCGCCGAGCTCGCGCGAGCAGCCCGTCATAGCGGCCGCCGCCGGCGATCTGGCTCGCGTCGTCGCTCGGGCCCTTGGCCTCGATCTGGAAGACCAGCCCCGAGTAATATTCGAGGCTGCGGCCGAACTCGGTGGCGAAGGTCGCATTGCTGAGATCGATGCCGCTCGCGGTGACTAGCCGCTCGAAGCGGCCGCACGCAGGCGTCGAGCGCGGCGCCGAGATCGATGCCTGCGCCCTTGGCGATCAAAGCAATGCGGTCGATGGCTTCTTTCGGCTTGGCGGACACCGCGAGGAAATAATCGATCACGGTCGCCACTTCTTTCTTCAATGGCTGGGCACGCAGATCGGCGGCGAGATCAGTAATCGCTCCACGATCTCGGCGAGGGTACGATTGCCGGCAAGCGGCAGGCCCTTGGTCTCAAGATAATTGGCGACCAACTCCTCGGCGCGGGCCGACATCTTCGGTACCGATGGCGCGGCGAAGCTCGGCGGCCGCCCCTTCGCCATCAGGACGCTCACCGCGCGCGAGCTTCGCCAGCAGCACATGGAACACAGGCGGACGCCAGAAATAGTGACGCAGCTTCAGCCGCCAGCGCTCGGGCAGATCGAGCGCATCGAGTAGCGCATAAAACAGGCCGATATCGCCGAAGCGAAGCCCATAGTCCTTGAGCCCGGCGCCGCGCACGGCTTCTACGGCAAGCAGCACGGTCTCGGCATCCGCCTTCTCGCGGTCCTCGCGCCGAAGCTCTCGATCCCCGCCTGGCGGAATTCGCGCGGGTGAGCCTGGCTGCCGCCGCCTGGCTGGAAGCGGAAGGCAGGACCGTTATAGCAATAGCGGGCTTCGACCTTCGCATCTGGGTGACGCTCCAGATAAAGCCGCGACACCGGCACGGTGAGGTCCGGCCTCAAGCAAAGCTCCTCGCCGGCGAGATCGTTGAAGACATAGGTGCGGTTTCGGATCGCCTCGCCGACACGGTCGAGGAAAATATCGGCGGGCTGGATGATGGAAGGCGCAACCGGCTCGTAGCCTGCCCGCGTGAACAGGTTGAGCAGGGTCGCGGCTTGCGCTTCCAACGCCTCGAATTCTCTTGCCGATTCAGCGGCCATGGCTCAACTCTTGTGGCGCGCGAGCACGCGCTTCACCGCCTCGACTAGCTCAATCTCTTTAACGGCGAATTGCGCTTCGGCCTGCTTCTTTAGATATTCGTCGCGGTCCTTGATCGCGGTGATGTTGGCGCCAAGGATCAGATCCTTGATGGTGACTTCGCCTTTCGCCTTCTCGTCGCCGCCTTGGATGACGGCGCAATGGCGCGTTGCGCTTGTCGGCATATTTCATCTGCGCCTTCATGCCGGAGTTGCCGAGATAGATCTCGGCGCGGATGTTCGCGGCGCGGAGCGTCCGTGCCATGTTCTGATAGTCGGCGATGCGGTCCTTATCGAGCACGAGAATGACGACAGGACCTTGGCGTGCGCTTCCGCGCCGATCTTGCCGAGCGTCTTGAGACCGAACAGGAGACGCGACACGCCGATGGAGATACCGGTCGCCGGCACCTTCTCGCCGGTGAAGCGCTCGACGAGACCGTCATAGCGTCCGCCGCTGACGACGGAGCCAAGGCGGATCGGTTGGCCGGCTCGTCTTTCATCGGAGATGTCAACTCCGCCTCGAACACCGGGCCGGTGTAATATTCCAGACCGCGCACGATGGAGGGATCGATACGGATTCGGTCGGCACCGTATCCAGGCCGTCAGATAAGAGCGGCTAGTTGCAGCAGTTCACGCCAGCCCGTGCCGATTGCTTTGAGCCAACGGCAGCGATTCCGAATTGGCGAGTGGTCACGGCGTTGACCAGACGCCTTGCGCGCCCGAACTCCGATCGTGCGCGCCGTAAGTTGAGGATGCGCATGGCGACGGTCTTAGGCGACATCGAGACCAGCTCCCTTGGTGTAAGTCGCCACTTTCATCCGTGCGACCCTACCAAGTAAGAGACGCAACACCCTCGCTTCCCAGCCGGTCGAACTTGTCGATGGCGCGGAGCACTGCTCAGCCGCTTGCGAATGTTCTCGTCACACGCCGATCCCGATAGACTCCAGCACACCGTCCAGCACTTTGCGGTTGTTGACCTTGACGACGTACTGGCCTTTGAGGCCCAGCGCTTCCAGCGTGTCGGCGGCGAGCATGCAGAGTTCGGCGTCGGCCGCGACCGATGAAGCGCCGACCGTGTCGGCATCGAACTGCATGAACTGGCGGAAGCGGCCCGGCCCCGGCTTCTCGTTCCGCCACACCGGACCCGACTGATAGCGGCGGAAGGGCTTCGGCAGTGATCTGGTAATTCTCGGCGACGTAGCGGGCGAGCGGCGCGGTCAGGTCATAGCGCAGCGACAGCCATTGCTCGTCGTCGTCCTTGAAGGAGAACACGCCCTCGTTCGGCCGGTCCTGGTCGGGGAGAAATTTGCCGAGCGCGTCGGAATATTCGATCGCCGGGGTATCCAGCGGCTCGAAGCCATAAGACTCGAAGACGCCGCGAATGGTGTCGAGCATGGTCGCGGTCGCGCGAATTTCTTCGGCGCCCGTGTCGAACAGGCCTTTCGGCAGGCGGGCCTCGGGACGGGCCGGCTCGTCTTGTTTGCTCATGGGGATAGTGGCTGACTTGGACACCAAAAGTCGTTGCGTTCTAACGCATTGGTGTCGGGCCAGCAAGCTAAGGGCTCGGTTTTCGCCTATTTGCCGGGTAGCGGCGTCGAGATCATTTCGCGGACCAGCCTGGCCAAGGCCTTGGGGTCGTAGGGCTTGTCCACATATTTGGTGATGGTGTCGGAGACGGTAGCTTCCCGGGGCCCGCTCCGGTCGTAGCCGGTCAGAAACAGAGTCCTGATCGGGCCATGCCGGCGCCGCGCCTCGGCGACGAGCTCGTGACCGTTCATTCCGGGAAGCCCGATATCGGTCAGCAACAGCGAGATGTCGGGATTGGCATCGAGGGTTTTCAAGGCGACATCGGCACGCGGCGCGCTCAGCACGCGATAGCCTTCGCTTTCGAGCAGATCCATGGTCGCCATGCCGACCAGAAAATCGTCCTCGACATAGAGCACCACAGGCGACGGCTCGCCGTTCATCGATTCCGCCGGGGCCGCGGCGTCGGGCTGTTCCGCAAGCTTCGAGGAAGCGCCGGTGCCCGCAGGCAGCAACAATTCGACCTTGGTTCCCTCGCCCGGCACGCTGGTGATCTTCACGTCGCCGCCAAATTGCCGGACCGCGCCGTAGACGGTGCTGAGACCGAGACCGGTGCCTTTGCCGACTTCCTTCGTGGTGAAGAACGGCTCCAGCGCATGATCGAGCACCTCAGAGGTCATACCGGTGCCAGTGTCGGAGACGGTGATGCACACATACTCGCCTGGCGGAAGAATATCGTGATAGGCGATGCGCCGTTTCGCCGTGGAGACCTTCAACGTGCCGCCTTCCGGCATCGCATCGCAACCGTTCAACACCAAATTGAGCACGCTGGTTTGCAGCTGACTCGGCTCGGCGACGACCCACTCTGCGTCAGGTGAGAATTCCATCTCGACCCTGACATTCTCATGGCAGCTCCGGCGGAGCAGCGCGGAAACCTCTTCGAGCGCATCCCTGACCTTGAACTCCATAGGCTCGATCGATTGCTTGCGCGCGAAGACGAGCATCTGACGAACCACAGCCGCGCCATTGCGGGCGGCTTGCAACGCCGCTTCGATCTGGCGGCGCGGCACGCCTTGCAGCGAGACGCTGCCTTGCACCATCTGAAGATTGCTGATGATCGCGGTCAGCATGTTGTTGAAGTCGTGCGCGACGCCGCCGCTGAGTTGGCCGAGCGCTTCGAGTTTTTGCGCCTGATGTAATTGCTGCTGAGTTTTTGCCAGAGCTTCCTGGGAGCGAGTTGTTCAGTGAGATCACGCGTCACCTTGGCGAAGCCGATCAACCTGCCGTCGTCATCCTTCACCGCATCGATGACCACGTTGGCCCAGAATTTGGTGCCGTCGCGCCTTACCCTCCAGCCTTCGGCCTCGAAGCGGCCCTCCTCGGCGGCAGTCTTGAGACCCCGCGCCGGGAGTCCGATTTCCAGATCCTCGGGCGTGTAGAATTTGGAGAAGTGCTGACCGATGATCTCTTCGGCGCCGTAACCCTTGATGCGTTGGGCGCCGCTGTTCCAGCTGGCGACGTTGCCGTCGAGGTCGAGCATGTAGATGGCGTAGTCAACCACGGCATCGACGAGCAGCCGAAAACGCTCCTCGCTGTCCAGCAGAGCATGAGAGGAGGGTCTGCCGGTAGGTTGATCTTTCATTTATGCAGTTCGCTCCATTTGCTGCCCAAAGAGCCAGTCTGGAGAGGATTACCGCTTACCTCTAATTCATCACAAGGCTCGGGAACTTGTAGCCCTAACGCGCGAAACGGCATTTGCGTTGCTTACGCCCCCGCGGCGGCGATCTCCATGAGCGACTTAACCGGATGCGCCTTGTTTTTGAGGCCCTCCAAGAGCGCCGGGCATGGGCCACCCGTGGCCCAATCCAGCAATTCCACGGTGTGGACGATGGGGATGCCGCCGCTCGCCAGCTGGGTCATGCAGCCAATATTGCCGGTGGCGATCACGTCGGGGCGGAGGCTGGCAATATTGGCCAGTTTCCGGTCTTTCAGCTCGCCAGCAAGCCCAGGCTCGAGAATGTTGTAGGTGCCGGCGGAGCCACAGCAGAGATGGCCCTCCGGAACCTCAAGCACGGTATAGCCGGCCTGCTCCAGCAGCGAGCGCGGCTCGGAGGCGGCACGCTGGCCATGCTCCAATGAACAGGGCGCGTGATAGGCGACGCGGAGGCTGGTCCACATGATCGGCGTGGTGAGGCCGATCTCCTCCATGAACTCGGTGATGTCGCGGGCGAGTTTCGAAATCTCGGCGGCGCGGGCGCCATAGCCGCGATCGCGGGCCAGCAGATGACCGTAATCTTTCAGCATGGTGCCGCAGCCGGACGCCGTGACCAGGATGGCGTCGATCCTGCCCTCGCGGAGCGCCGCCGACCAGCTGTCGACATTGCGGCGCGCGGTGGCGAGCGCATCCTTCTCCCGGCCCATGGACTGCGTGAGGCCGCCGCAGCAGGTCTCGTCCTGGAGCACGAGCACGTCGACGCCATGGCGCTTGAGGAGCCGGATGGCGGAGCGATTGATCGCCGGGCGGAGCACTTCTTGCACGCAGCCGAGCATCAGCGCCACGCGCTTGATCCTGGTTGGCTCCGTTGAGCGGATCATGCCTTTGCGTTTGCGCAGCTTGAGGCGCGGCGGACGGGCCGGCACGAGATCAAGCGCTGCCGCGACACGCTTCAGCTTGAGCGTCTCGAAGAGACCACGGAACGGCCGCATCAACCAGCCGACGAGCAGCGCCAAGCGGAAGCGGCGCGGGTGCGGGAGAATTTTCGAAAGGACAGATCGCATGAAGCGCTGCGGCAATGTCCTGTGTCCGCTCTTCTCGATGCGTGTGCGAGCGAGATCGGACAGATGCATGTAGTCGACGCCGCTCGGGCAGGTCGTCATGCAGGCATAGCAGGACAGGCACCGATCCATGTGGAGCGTCGTGGCGGCCGTCACCGCGCCCTGCTCGAAACATCTCCTTGATCAGGTAGATGCGGCCGCGCGGCGAATCGCGCTCATCGCCGGTGAGCACATAGGTCGGGCAGGTCGCGTTGCAGAAGCCGCAATGCACGCAGCGGCGCAGCATCGCATCGGCTTCGCTGACGAAGGGATCTTTCAACTGCAGCTCGTTGAAATTGGTTTGCATGGTGACGCTCTTATTGCGCATGATCTTATCGGAAAACCGTTCCCGCTGAAATACATGCGGCCGGGATTGAGAATACCGGCAGGATCGAACGCCGCTTTGAGGCGCGCGGTCAAGGCCAGCAATGACGGCTCCAAGGGTTGAAACACGTCCACACTGGCTCTGGTTGCCGGCTCGGCGCGGATCAGCGTAGCATGGCCACCGATTTCCGAGAGCGCGCGCCTGATCTCCACGGCGCCCGCGTCGGTGGTGAGATCGGTATCGAGCCAGATCAGGCCGCCGGCCCAATCGTACATCACGCGAATATCCAGGCTCCGCCTGATGGCGGCGATGAGCTTTGCGGCGCGGGACGGCGCGGTGGAGATGCGCCAAAGCGGCCGCTTCGAGTTCTGGAAGGGCTTGAGTTCCCTCACCTCTTGCCAGAACAGCCGGCTCCTCGCCGTGTCGAGCTCGTCGCCTGGTCCGTAGGCCGCAAGCTTCTCCTTCAGCCGCGCCATGCGGTAGCGGACCGAGTTGCCGAAATTTTCGATCCTGATGGCCGTCACCTGGGTGAGGCCCCGGGTCAGGCTGAGATCGGAAAAGCCCGCTGCCAGCGCCGAACTCGAGATGCATGGCCCCGGAAACTTCGAAGGGCGTATCGAGGCTCAGAAGCCATGGCCTCCAACGCGCTTTGGTCGGTCTGGCCATAGCAAAGCAGCGTCCGCACCTCCTTGGCGCGCGGCAGCACCTTCATCGTCACCTCGGTCATGACGACCGAGCGTGCCCCAGGAACGCCGCGAAGGCCCGGGCAAGATCGTAGCCTGTCACGTTCTTCATCACCCGGCCGCCGGATTTGAAGCTCTCGCCCAGACCGTTGATGGCCTTGATGCCCAGGATGTGGTCGCGCGCGGCACCGGCCCGGATGCGGCGGCTACCGGAAATATTGGTGGCAAAGACGCCGCCGATCGAAGCCTGCTCGCGGCCGCTGCCAAGAACGGCCCCGACATCGACCGGCTCGAAGGCAAGCTCCTGGTCGTGATCGGCGAGCACTTGCTCGATCTCGACAAGCGGCGTGCCGCTCTGCGCGGAGAGCACGAGTTCAGTCGGCTCATAGAGCGAGATACCGGACAAGTCCCTCGGTGCTGACCACGCCTCCGGCCTGCACCGCGCGGCCAACTTCGTGCTTGGAACCGCGTCCCCTCACCTCGAACGGCGTCTTGGCACTCGCGGCGCCGGCGACGAGATCGCTCAGCTCTTCCGGCGAAGTCGGCGAGCGGAAACCAAAGCGAATGCTCACTGCGGCGGACCTTGTTCAAGCGGAAAGACCTTGCCCGGATTGAGCAGCGAGAGCGGATCGAACGCCGCGCGCACACGCTTCTGTTGCGCAAGATCGATGGGCGAAAATTGCAACGGCATCAGATCGCGCTTCTCGATGCCGACGCCGTGCTCGCCGGTGAGACAACCGCCAAGCTCGACGCACAGCTTCAAGATTTCGGCGCCGCAGAGCTCGGCGCGCTCCACCTCAATGGGATCGTTGGCATTATAGAGAATGAGCGGATGCAGATTGCCGTCGCCGGCGTGGAAAATATTGGCGACGTCGAAATGGTATTGGGTACAGATGCGCGAGATCTCGCTCAGCGCCTTCGGCAATTTGGAGAGTGGGATCACGCCGTCCATGCAGTAATAGTCCGAAATCTGGCCGATAGCGCCGAACGCGGCTTTGCGTCCCTTCCAGATCGCCGCACTCTGCGCCTCGCTCTGGCTGATCTTGATCACCAATGGACGATAGCGCTCGGCGACCACGGCAATGGTTTCTAGCAGCGCATCGATCTCCTCTTCCGCGCCGTCGACCTCGACGATCAACAGCGCCTCGACATCGAGCGGATAGCCGGCATGGGCGAAAGTCTCGCAGACATGAATGGCGGGCCGGTCCATGAATTCGATGGCGACGGGAATGATGCCGGCGGCGATGATGCCGGCAACGCAAGCGCCTGCGGCTTCCGCCGAACCGAAGCCGAGCAGCATGGGCCGGGCACCTTCCGGCTGCTTGATCAGTTTCACCGTGGCTTCGGTGACGACGCCGAACTGACCTTCCGAGCCCGTGATCGAGACTCAAAAAGTCATAACCTTGCGCGTCGAGATAGTCGCCGCCAATATCGAGGATCTCGCCGTCCATCATGACAATGCGGACGCCTTGCAGATTATTCACGGTCACGCCGTATTTCAGACAATGCGCACCGCCGGCGTTGGTGCCGATATTGCCGGCAAGCGTGCAGGCAAGCTGGCTCGACGGATCGGGCGCGTAGAAGAAGCCTTGGGCCGCGGCGGCTTGCGAGATGCCGATATTGGTGATGCCGGTCTCGACGCGGGCGACGCGATTGATGGGGTCGACTTCCAGCACGCGGTTCATGCGCGAGATGCCGAGCACGATCGAATCTTGCAGCGGCAAGGCACCGCCGCAGAGCGAGGTGCCGGCGCCGCGGGGCACCACCTTGACGCGGTGCTGGTGGCAATAGCGCAGGATCTTGCTGACTTCCTCCGTCGTGGTCGGCAGCAGGACGGCCAACGGTACGCCGCGATAGGCGGTCAGCGCGTCGGATTCATAGGTGCGGCGGCCTTGGGCATCGGCGATCAGAAGCGCTTCCGGCACGAGCTTGCGCAAGTCTTTAACGATCTCATCCCGGCGCGCGAGCACCGATTGATCCGGCTTTGGTAACTCAATCAAGGACATGCCGCGTTGCCCGTGGCGGGCGCCCCTTGGCGCCTCAGCGTTAATAAGGAACGACAGTCTTTCGCATGCGTTTGCTTGCCGGGCAATATAGTACCGTCACCGTCCTTGGCTGAGGCCGAACCGGCTCGACAAGCAGAAGTGTCGCTTTGAAGCAATCCCAGGTCTCTGCTAGGAATTTTGGGCGTCGGAAGAACGCTCAAGGATAGGGAGAAATCGAGATGAGGATAGGTTCTTAGTGTTGCTGTTGCTGGGTTGACTGTTATCGGCCCTGACCGGTTCGGCGCTTGCCGAAGGCGATGCCGCCAAGGGCAAAGCTGCGTTCGGCAAATGCGGCATCTGCCACCAGATCGGCCGAAGGGGCCAAGACCCTGGTCGGGCCGGAGCTTAATGGGATCGTCGGGCGGAAGGCCGCATCGATCGCGGACTATGCCTCCATGTACTCGGCAGGCATGAAAAAGCTCGGCGCAGAGGGTTGGGTTTGGACTGAAGAAAACATCGACAAGTGGATTGGCGATCCCAAGGCGACGATCCCGGATTCACCGATGGCTCTGGCGTTTCCCGGCGTCCCGGATGCCGGCCGAGCGTGCCGACATCATCGCCTATCTGAAGACCGCGAAGTAAGCAGCCTGCCCTCGAGCCGCGCCATTACGGCGCGGCTTGAGGCGCGGTTGCACTTGCGGACTTGGCGCGGAAGGATTCGATGTCGTCGAGCACTTCCTTGAAGAAGGCGTCTTGATCGCCCTCTTCCTTGGCGACTTCGATCCACGCCGCGCGGAAGGCGTCCAACGCATCTTGCGGTAATGGCGCGATGCGCACGCCGTCTTTGGCGGCAAGCTCGGCGAGTGCGTCGCGCTGTAGCTTGGCGCTGGAAGCGAGCGTGGTGAGCATGCTTGCCTTGCAAGCCGTCTCGATCAGCGCCTGCTGCTCGTCGTTCAGCGCGGTCCACTTGTCCTTGTTGATCAGGAGTTCGAGCACGGTCTCCGGCTGGTGCCAGCCCGGCGCGTAGATCAGCTTGACGTGAGACTGCAAATCCTGCTGGCGATCCGCGGCGGGCGGATAGAGCTCTGCCGCATCGATCTGATGTTTGTCGAAGGCCTCGGTCAAGGTGCCACCCGGAACCAGCACGGTGGTGGCGCCGGCGCGCGCCATGACACGTCCGCCGAGACCGAAGATGCGCATGCGCAAGCCTTTGATGTCGTCCTTGATGAGAATTTCCTTGGCAAACCAGCCGGCGGTCTCAGCTCCGCCGAAGGCGCAAGGGATGACGTGAACCTTGAAGCCGCCCTGGTCGTACATTTGCTGGTAGAGCTTGAGGCCGTTGCCGGCATAGAACCATTCGATATAGCCGGTCGCATCGAGGCCGAAGGGAAAGCCTGCGAACAGCGAAGCGGATGACATCTTGGCGGCCCAAAAACTTGCGGTCGAAAACCCGGCGTCGATGGTCCCTTGCGAGACCTTGTCGAGAATTTCCTGAGGCTGGGCCACCTCCCCCGGCTGCTTCAAGTCAAGCTCGAGCGCGCCATTCGAGAGCAGCTTGAGGCGCTTGGCGAGATCGAGCGCAGGCTCGCCAAATCCCGGTAGGTGCGAGCCGTAGACCATCGCTGTTACCAGGCGGATTGGCTCGGCACGCAAAGCACCGCATTGCGAGATCAGGACTATCGCCGCCACGGCATGAGCGATCAGTTTGCGCATCGTTGTCCGCCCCAAACAGTTCTTAGAGTAAGATCATTTCGGATTGAATCACGGCCTCACTCTAGGTCTTCGTTCTAACGCATGATCCTGTCCGAAAAGTCTGCAACTTTTCGGGATCATGCTCTAGGTTCTCAATTCAGGCGCTCGGTGCTACTCCTCTATCGTCAGCAGGAAGGGTCGAGCAAGGGGACATGACCGAAGTTTCGACGCGCGAGGCCCCGCTTGTCGGCCTGTTCGTAACCTGCCTGGTCGATTTGTTCCGGCCCGCGATTGGCTTTGCCGCGATCAAATTGCTGGAGGACGCAGGCGCGCGGGTCGAAATTCCCCTCACCCAGACCTGTTGTGGCCAACCTGCCTTCAATTCGGGAGACCGGGCCGACGCTCAAGCGATCGCGCGTCAGGTTGTCGATGTTTTCGAGGGCTTCGACTATGTGGTGGCGCCCTCCGGGTCCTGCGCCGGCATGCTGAAGCTGCATTATCCAAAGCTGCTCGCCGACGATCCGGCCTACGCGGAGCGCGCCAAGGCGCTCGCCGAAAAGAGTCATGAACTCACGAGATTTCTGGTCGATGTGCTTTATTTGGAGGGGGTCGACGCCACCTACGCTGCCCGGGTCACCTACCACGAATTCTTGCGCGAGCTTGCGGGAGACGGGATCGGGCTGGGCGGCCCGACGGCTGCTTCAGAGCATAAGAGGCATCGATCTGGTGGAGCTTCCCGATGCGGAGGCTTGCTGCGGCTTCGGCGGCACCTTCTCGGTCAAATATCCCGGAATTTCGTCGGCAATCGCCGAGGCCAAATCGCGGACGATCGCGGCGACGGACGCGAGTTGCGTCGTGTCGTGCGATCTCGGCTGCCTGATGCAGATCGCAGGCAAGCTCTCGCGCGACGGGAAGAACATCCAGGTGCGCCATATCGCCGAGCTGCTGGCCAACATGATCGAGGCGGCGCCCATCGGCGGGGAGCGGATCTAGCCATGACGGCGCTCGCCCCAGACTTCAAAGCGAATGCGGCGAAAGCTATAGCCGATCCCGAACTTCAGCGCGCGCTCGCCAACGTCAAGCGCGGCTTCGTGATGAAGCGGGCCGAAGCCAAAGCAAGGCTGCCGGAATTCGACACGCTTCGCGACGAGGCCCGCGCGATCAAGCTGCACACGCTTTCGCATCTCGATCTCTATCTCGACTATTACGAGCGGAAAGTCGGCGAGAGCGGCGGGCATGTGCATTTTGCTCCAACGGCCGAAGATGCGCGCGAGATTATCCTCGAGCTCTGCCGCAAGGCTGATGCCAAGCTCGTCACCAAGGGCAAGTCGATGGTGTCGGAGGAGATCGGCCTCAATGCCTGCCTGGAAGGCGCCGGGATCGAAGCGGTCGAGACCGATCTCGGCGAATATATCGCGCAGATGCGCAAAGAGGCGCCGAGCCATTTGATCGCGCCCATCATCCATCTGAACAAAGAAACCATCGCGGAGGATTTCAGGCGCTCGCATCAAGGCCTGCCAGCGGACCGAACGCTCGCCAGCGCCGCCGATCTCGTGGCCGAAGCGCGCGCGGTGCTGCGGCAGAAATTCCTTGCCGCCGATGTCGGCATCACCGGCGCCAATTTGCTGATCGCCGAGACGGGGACGTCAGTGGTGGTGACCAACGAGGGCAATGCCGACCTGACGCAGACGCTGCCGAAGATGCATATCGTCATCGCCTCGATCGAGAAGCTCGTGCCCACGCTGGAAGATGCCTGCACCATTTTGCGGCTGCTGGCGCGGTCGGGCACCGGCCAGGAGATCACCACCTACACGACATTCTCCACCGGTCCGCGGCGCGAAGGCGATGCCGACGGCCCCAGCGCCTATCACGTGGTGCTGCTCGACAACGGGCGGAGCGAGATGCTCGGCGGCACGTTCAACGACATGCTGTCCTGCATTCGCTGCGGCGCCTGCCTCAATCATTGCCCGGTCTATACGACGATCGGCGGGCACGCTTACGGCTCGCTCTATACCGGGCCGATGGGTGCCGTGCTGACGCCGGCTCTTGGTCGGGATCGATCATGCGCGAGACCTGCCGAATGCTTCGAGCCTTTGCGGGCGTTGCGAGGATGTGTGCCCGGTGCGCATTCCGTTGCCGTCGATGTTACGGGCTTGGCGGGAACGCGACTTCGCCCGCGGCAATCCAAGTTTCAGGGAACGAGTGGCGCTCAAGCTCTGGGCTTATGCCGCGAAGCGGCCACGGCTCTATCACGCACTCTCGGGCGCGACGGCCAAGGTGCTTGCGTTCTTTGCCGGAAAGTCGGGAAGGCTGAGGCGGCTCCCCTTCGCCGGCGGCTGGACGCGAAGCCGAGACCTCCCTGCTCCGCAAGGCAAGACCTTCCACCAACTCTACGCGAAGAGGACTAGAGGGTGAGCGCGTCGGAAGCGAATAGGACGAAGGTGCTGGACAGCATCCGGACCGCGCTCGGCGCGAACGCTCCGGATATGTGGCGCGAGGTGAACGTGCGCCATCGGCTGGTGACGCATCCGAGCGGAACCATCCCTGCCCGCTCCCTCGGCAATCGCGAAGCCGGTCTCGCACTGTTCAGCGGCATGTTGGCGAGCCAGGGCGCCAAGGTCGCGCGAGTCCGGGATCCGGAAGGCGTGGTCAAAGCCATCGCTTCCTATTTGGCCGAGCTCGAGCTTCCCACCGAGCTCCGCATCGCCGAGGAACCGGTGCTCGTCACGCTGCCCTGGCTGCTCGCGCCCAAGCTCACGCAAACTTACGGCGAGCCCTCGGCTTCGGACACAATCGGCCTGTCGCGGGCGATCGCAGGCGTCGCGGAAACCGGAACCTTGTTCCTGGTTTCGGGCGCGGGCAATCCAACCAGCCTGAATTTCCTCCCGGAGACGCATATCGTGATGGTGGATGAAGGCGATATCGTCGGCTGCTACGAAGAGGCTTGGGACCGGTTGCGAGGGCTTTATGGCGAGGGCACGCTGCCGCGGACGGTCAATTGGATCAGCGGGCCGTCCCGGACGGCCGATATCGAGCAGACCATCATTAGGGGCGCGCATGGCCCGAAACGCCTGTTCGTGGTCATCTTGGACGAGCGAGGTCCTTGAGGGCCAAGGCCTTCCGGGCGTGAGCCCCGGCCCCCCGCAATTGCTTCCGTTGTCGCTACGCTTCGGATATGGTGCATCGCACGCTGATTAACACTTGTTACGCAACGACTTCCGGGGGTTCGGTCTCTTGGGGACGGGTCTAGGCCGGCCGGCAGGCCGAATAGCCGTTTGGCTTATCGAACGTCCGCGCTGGTTCAAGCGGATCTTCCTCATGGCCAATGACATGGCGATGCTCAGCATCGCCTTGTGGGCCGCCTATTCCTTGCGCCTCAGCCATGTCTACGTGCCCGACTCGACGACGATGTGGGTGCTGATGGCGGCTGCGCCCTTGATCGGCGTCATCACCTTCCATATGCGCGGCCTGTACAAACTGGTCACGCGCTTCATCGGCCCCTCCGGCACGACGCGGATCTATATCGCCGTCGTCATCGCCGTGTTGATCTGGGCGCTTGTCGTCTTGATGAGCGGGATAAAGGGACATCCGCGTTCGGTCGTGGTCATTTATGGACTCATCGCGGCGGGACTGATCCGGGTGAGCCGGCAATGGGCGGCGGCGGTCTTGCTTCATGTCGCCCCAGAACACAAGCCGCTCAGCTTCGACGAACGCAAGAACGTCATCATCTACGGCACCGGCGCCATGGGCATTCAGCTGCTCCGCGCGCTGAACGAGACCGGGCAATATCGCACCGTCGCCTTCATCGACAATGACCCATCGCTCGCGGGCCAGGTGGTGCACGGGGTCAAGGTGGTGCGGCCGAACAAGATCGCCAAGGTAATCAGCCACGAGAACGTCAAAGAGGTGATGTTGGCGCTGCCGTCGACGCTCCGCAGCGAGCGGCGCGCCGCGATCAAGGAGCTGGAGCCCTACCCGGTCCAGGTGAAGACGCTGCCGGCCATCGAGGAGATCGCCTCGGGCCGGGTCGAGGTGAGCGATCTCCGTCCGATCGATGTCGAAGATCTGTTAGGCCGCGATCCCGTGGCGCCCGACAACGAGCTTCTGCTCACCCACGTCCGCGACAAGGTGGTGATGATCACCGGAGCCGGAGGCTCGATCGGCTCGGAGCTCACGCGCCAGTTGCTGATGCTTGGGCCGAAGGCGCTGGTGCTGTTCGAGTTGTCGGAGGTCGCGCTCTACGAGATCGAGATGGAGATCGAGGAATTTCTCGACCGGCACAACAAGCAGCCTGGCGCCGTCCCGCTGGCCAAGACCGAGATCGTCCCGGTGCTCGGTTCCGTGCTCGACCGCAAGCTGGTGGCGCGGACCATTCGCAATTTCGGCGTCGAGGTGATCTATCACGCCGCCGCCTATAAGCATGTCCCCATCGTCGAGCAGAACCCGTTCGCCGGCGTGCAAAACAATACGTTCGGTACGCTGGTGCTCGCCGACGTGGCCAAGGAACTCAAGGTGGAGCGTTTCGTGCTCGTTTCATCCGACAAGGCGGTGCGGCCAACCAATGTGATGGGTGCCAGCAAGCGGCTGGCCGAGCTGATCCTGCAAGCGCTGGCGCTTGAGGGCAAGCATCGCACCGTTTTCACCATGGTGCGTTTCGGCAATGTGCTCGATTCATCCGGCTCGGTGGTGCGGCGCTTCCGCACGCAGATCAAGAATGGCGGCCCAGTGACCGTCACGCACAGGGACATCATTCGCTATTTCATGTCGATCCCGGAAGCCGCGCAGCTCGTGATCCAGGCCGGAGCGATGGCGACAGGGCGGCGAAGTGTTCGTGCTCGACATGGGAACGCCGGTGAAGATCGACAATCTCGCCCGTACCATGATCAAGCTTTCCGGGCTCGAGGTTCGGGACGAGGAAAATCCGGAAGGCGATATCGAAATTGAATATGTCGGTTTGCGCCGCGGCGAGAAGCTCTACGAGGAGCTCTTGATCGGCGAGAACACCACCGAGACGGGGCATCCGCGCATCTTCAAGAACTCGGAGCCGGTGATGGCATACGAAGATCTCATTGCCGCGCTGGAGCGCCTCGACGAGGCCATTCAGAAATCCGACGATGCCGAACTGCAAGATATGCTCCGCGCCACCGTCGAAGGCTACGCGCCGGGCGGCACCGGCCTGCAAATTTCCTCGAAGGAAGAGTGGCAGCCGATCTCCCGCACGCTGCACTAGTAGGTGAAATCCCGATGCACGTCGCGTTAGCGGTCGCAATTCTAGCCGTCAGCGCCGCCCTCAGCATCGTTCTCATCCTTGCCATCGAGCCTTTGCTGGTTCGCTACGTGATGGCGACGCCGAATGCGCGCTCCTCGCACGCGATCCCCACGCCGCAAGGCGCAGGGATCGCGGTGATGCTGGCCGTGATCGTGGTTTGCGGCCTTGTGCTGTTGCATGTGCCTGGGATTCCCGATCGCATCGCGTTGCTGCAAGTGCTGGTGGCCGCGCTCGGGCTTAGTTTGCTCGGGCTCACAGACGATGCGCGCGCGCTGTCGGTGCCCGGGCGGTTTATCGGACAGGGATTGGCGGCCCTGATCGTGATTTTCAGCCTGCCGCCGGGATTGGCATTTTTTCCCGATTTGCTTCCGCTTGCCTTCGAGCGGGCACTACTCGCCATCGGCATCGTCTATTTCGTCAACGCGGTGAACTTTCTCGACGGCATCGACATGATCACGGTGGCGCAAACGGTGCCGATGACGCTCGGCGCGGCGATCCTCACTGCGCTCGGGCATTTGCCGATCTCCGCCGGCGTGCTGGCGCTCGCGCTGCTTGGCGGCATGATCGGTTTCGCTCCGTTCAATAAGCACAAGGCCAAGCTGTTTCTCGGCGATGCCGGGAGCCTGCCAATTGGACTCTGTCTCGCTTACCTTCTGATTCTGGTGGCGGGCGCCAACATGATTGCGGCGTTGTTGTTCGCGCTCTACACGCTGTCGGATTCGACGGTGACGCTCGGCAAGCGCGCTTGGAGGCGCGAAGCAATTTTCAGCGCGCATCGTTCGCATTATTACCAGCGGGCGACGTTGAGCGGGTACGGCGTGCCGGAGGTGAGCGGACTTGTGTTCCTGCTCGGGTTGCTGCTTGCCGGTCTCGGCATTGCCGCCGTCCTGCTCAATACAGTGATGGCCAATGTCGTTCTGTTCGCGGTCGGCGCTACCTGCACCGCGGGCGTGCTTTACGCCTTCGGGCGAGGCCGGGCATGACCAAGACCGTTCTCGTCACCGGGGCTTCCGGATTCCTCGGCACATTCGTGGTGCCGGCGCTGGCCAAAGAAGGTTGGGAGGTACGGGCCGCAGCCCGCGACCCCGCTTCAATTCCTGCGACACGCGGCGTCGAGATCGTCGCCATGCCGGATCTGAAAAGCACGATCGATTGGGCACCTCTGCTCGAAGGCGCGAGCCATGTGGTGCATCTTGCCGGAATCGCGCATGCGCCGGGAATGCTCCCCGACGAAATCTATGCGCGCATCAATGCCGATTCGGTTGGCGCGTTGGCGAAGGCGGCGAAGGGCCGGATCGAGCGGCTGGTATTGATGTCATCGGTCAGGGCACAAGTCGGACTCGCTTCGGACCATGTCATCACCGAGGCCGATGAGCCACGGCCGACCGACGCTTATGGACGTTCCAAGCTCGAAGCCGAGCGTCTTGTTGGCGAGAGCGGCGTGGCCTTCACCGTGCTCAGGCCCGCGGTCGTGTATGGGCCGGGCGTCAAAGGCAATATTTCCAGCCTCGCCACGCTTGCGAAAACACCGATGCCGCTGCCCTTCGGCGCGCTCAATAATCGCCGGTCGCTGCTCGCTATTGAAAATCTTGCGTCGGCAATTTCCGTTGCCCTGACGTCGGGACGGGCCGCGGGCGAAACCTTCCTGGTCGCCGATCGCGAACCGATCAGCGTCGGCGATATGGTCGCTTCCATGCGCGAGGGATTGGGCCGAAGCCCTCATCTCGTGCGCGTGCCGGAGCGCGCGGTCAGGCGTCTGATGGCCTCGTTCGGCAAGGAAGCGGATTGGGAGCGGCTCTCCGGAAACTTCGTCATCGATACCGCGAGGCTTCAGGGACTGGGCTGGGACCCGCGGGTGACATCGCGCCAAGGATTGGCGCGGATGATGCGAGGGCCGGCGAACGGAGCTAGCGCCGGCTGACCTCATTATAGAGCGCGACAATCTGCCGGCCGATGGCGTCGGCGGAGAATTTCTCCTCAACAAGCGCACGCGCCCGTTTGCCGAAGCGCTCGCGCAAAGCCGCATCGCCGGCAAGCTTGGCCATGGCGTCGGCAAGCGCAGGCGCATCGTCGACTGGAACGGTCAGCGCGGTTTCACCCTCTATGGCGATCTCGCGGCAGCCTGGCGCGTCAGTCGCCACCATGGCGCGGCCGCAAGCGGCAGCCTCAAGCAGACTCTTCGGCAGGCCTTCGCGCCGTGAGGCAAGAACCGCAAAATGCGCGCGGGCCCAAACGTCCCTGATGTCGGCGACATGACCCAGCCAGTTGATGCCGATGGTGGTGGCGAACTCACGCAGCTGCTCCGGCGCGAGCGAGCCGGGATTTTCCTTGTCGCAATCGCCGGCGAGGAGAAGCTGTAATTTGGTGCCCTTGGCTTGCAGGCGCGACATGGCATCGATCAGGGTGAACACGCCCTTGTCGGCGAGCATGCGACCGACATAGGCGGCGGTCACCGGAGGCGGCGGCTCTGGCAGCGGCGTGAAATAATTGGTGTCCACGCCGGAGCCAGGGATCAGCGCGATGTTCTCCGGCGGCACGCCGAGATCGAGCACGAAATTTCGATCGTCCGGATTCTGCACCACGGTCTTGCTGCGCTTTGCCTTTCAACAGGCCTTGCAGCGCGAGGCGGACGAGTTTCCGCGTTGTGCCGCTTACCCTCGCCTCGCCGATGAAGAGCGTGCCGAGTCCGGTCAGACTGTTGACCACGGCAACGTTGCTGGAGCCAAGCGCGGCAACCGAGCCGAGCAGAACCGGTTTCAAGGCGATGTTGTGCAAGATGTCCGGCTTGATGTCGCGCAGCAGACGGCGGAGCTCCATCACGCCCGAGAAACTATGCGACAAAGAGAGACTGCCGCGCTGCCAGGAGAGCGCGTGCGGGATGAAGCCTTCCGCCGCGATCGCAGCGTTGCCGCTGTTCAATCTGGTCGCGACATGAACCTCGTAGCCAGCCGCTTTTGCCGCGCGCGCCATGGGTAGGCGGTGGGAGAGGAAATACCAATCCTCGGTGACGACATAGAGCAGGCGGGGCGCGGTCATAAGCTGGTGTAGCAGTTGACTATTATGGACGGAACTCCTGCTCTATCGACGGGCTGGATTTGGCGCCCGGGCCGGGCTATGATTTGGTTAATCAAATCAGCGCCGAGGACATGATGAAAAAGCTTTGGATCGGGGCCTTCGCGGCAACTCTGGCAGCCCTCTCCGGCACCGCCAACGCCTTTGAAGTGCAAGGGGCTACGGTCGTTCTGCCCGACACCGTCTCCCCGTTCGACGAGGCGGCCTTGAACGGCCGGCCCGGAGGAAGCTTGAACCTGCTTCGGGACGATCCTGATTCGCCGGGCCTGCCGCAATACGGCAACGCGATTGCAATTCCGGGGCCCGGTGTGGATGCTCCCGCCTGGACCTACAGCAATCCCCTTTTCCAGGGGCGCTAGCCCAAAACCTTACCCGGCTTCGCCCGAGTAGTATTGTCGGCGTTTGCAGCCTATATACCGGGCTATCCGGAGGGCGCGCCAACTCATCCCTCTCTTCACGTTGCTCAAGGGTAAGAGAGGTTCGGCATGCCGTTTCATATCACCAGAGCTAACAGTGTCATTGTCGCCAATGGCAGCGCTTTCGGCCATGACGGCCCAGACAGCGTGCGCGTGGACAGCAACGCTCGTCTCATCTCCGAGGAGAATGGCGACGGGATGAACCTCACCGGACAATGGAATATCGTCGTCAACGGTTATGTCGCTGCCTTTGGCAGCGCGGGATCTCCGCAGGGCATCGATCTGCTCTCGAACACCGTCGGACTCGTGTCGAATGTAACAGTGGGCTCGCGCGGCACTGTGTTTGGAGAGAATGGCGCGATCTTCGCCAACCACGCCACCAACATCACCAATTTTGGCAAGATTAGCTCGCCCTCCAGTACGATTGTGGAGTTCGCCGACGCCGACTGCGTCGTCAGAAATTTCGGCCTGATCTCGGCGCCGGGCAATGCCGTCGTCTTCACCTCGGGTGGCGTGCACACGGTGATCAACACCGGTACAATCAGCGGCGGCAACGCCGTGGTCGATGGCGTGAATGGTATCGAGCACGTCACCAATAGCGGACGTCTCTTCGGCGATATCGATCTCGGCGGCGATGCCGATGTCTTCACGAATTTCACCAAATCGCATGGCGTGATGAAGAGCGGCACGATCATCGGCCTGGTCGACCTTGGCGACGGCGACGATATTTTCCATGGCGGCGGCAGGAGCGAGACCGTCAGGGACGGCGCGGGCGGCGATACTTACACTCTCGGTGGCGGCAACGATGTCTATCTGGCGGTGGCCGGCGGCGGCCCACAGGATCTCGTCGACCTGATCGACGGCGGCAAAGGCATCGACACTTACGATGCGAGCGCAGCGACGTTCGCAGTGGACGTGAATCTCAACTCTGGCTCGGCCACGGGCACCGACGTTACCGACGGCCTGCACGACGATATCCGAGGTATCGAGAATGTCATTGGCGGGTCGGGCGGGGACTTCTTGATTGGTTCGAGCGTAGCCAACCGTCTCGAAGGGCGCGACGGCGGCGATTCTCTGGCTGGCGAAGGCGGAAACGACTCGCTGTTCGGTGGAACCGGCGACGATTTCCTGACTGGAGGCGCCGGCAGAGATCTCCTTACCGGCGGCGACAACGCCGATAACGTTCGTGTTTTTGGCCCTGTCGGATAGCGGCAAGACGGCAAAGGCCCGCGACGTGATCCTCGATTTCGACAAGGCTGAAGGCGACAAGATCGACCTCTCGATCATCGACGCCAACACGCACATAGCCGGCGACCAGGGGTTTCACCTGACCGCGAATCTTGGCACTGGCGGCTTGACCCACACGGAAGGGGAATTGCGCCTCGTCATCGGGGCGGCGTCGACACTGATCTCCGGCGACGTAAACGGCGACGGTAAAGCGGATTTCAGCATTGCTTTGACGGGAAGCGCTATTCCCGACTTTTTCTTCTAGCCGAAGCGTGGTTTAGCGCGCGGTTCCCGTCAGAAAGATAAAGCCCGAATAGCCGCTGCGGATCTCGCGTTCGCGGATGCCGATTTGTTCGGCCGAACACCGGCGGCATTGCGTTCGGCGAAAAGATCGGCTCATCAATTCCGTCGTTGAGACTCGAAGACCGGAAACGGCGGTCGGCGACAATGTAAGCCGGCCGACCGGACCAGAAACGCCGCCGCCAACATGCCGCCGGGCTTAACGAGCGTGCGAAGGCCACGCAAGCCGCTTCGAATTCGTCTTGGCGTGCGGTGATCAACTCGGCACAAAAGAACATCGTCGCGGCGTTCCAGTTCCGCTCCGGCAGTTCGAAGATCGAAGCCGCGCTGATCCTGCTTTGGCTCGCAGGCCGGAACGGGATCGTCCGGCAAGTCTTCGGGCCGTAGGCTTCACGCGACCACACTCCAAAAATGACGCCATTGCGGGCGGATGTCTGCGTCGCAGTTCCGCCTCGAGCCAGCGACGTTGCTTCGGAATATTCCCAGGCGGTTAGCGTCGCGCACGGGGTAACCCGCACAAGAACGGGAATGAGAACTCGGTCCCGTGCCGACATCGACGATATCCAGTCCGGCGTCAGATCGGCGCGGCGCGCTTTATCGCTTCGACAGCAAAGCGTATGACGCGATCGTCGTCGGGTGCGGCTCGCCGTAATAATGCTGGAAATAGGCTTCGGAATCGAAGCTGGCCCATTGATAATCGGCATTGCCGGAAGGCGCAGAGTTGCCGGGCTTGTTCTCCGACGAGGTTTTATTCGCCAAGACGCACCTCCACCAATGGTTTGCCGGAGCGTGCTGCAAAAATCTCTGGGTTAGATGGCGCGCAACGAGGCGACCTGGCCAAATCGCTGGCGGGGGAAGTTCCTGAGCAATTCAGCCAGTGCATCCGCATCAACCGCCTTGGAGAAATAAAATCCCTGTAATTCGGTGCAGCCCAGGCGAGTCATCATCTCGGCCTCGGCCTCGGTCTCGATGCCTTCGGCAACGATATCCATGCCGAGGGCCCGCCCAAGGGTCACGACAGAATGGACGATGGTTTTGGAACTATCGAGGCCCGACAATCTCCCCACGAACGACCTGTCGATCTTGATCTTATCGAAGCTGAAATTGCAAAGATACGACAGGCTTGAATAACGGGTGCCAAAATCGTCAAGCGCCGTCTTGAAGCCCATCAAGCGGAAGGCATCCAGGATAGCGTGGGTGTGCTCGGTAGCGTCAAGCAACACGCCTTCGGTGATTTCCAATACGAAACGGCTGGGGTCAACATCGTGTTTGGCAACCAGGTTGCGGAGGGTCGCCGCCAAATCGACATGGCGGAACTGCACCGGCGAGAGATTGACGCCGACTTCCAAATGCGGCCAGCGCTTCGAATCCGTCATGGCGCGGTCGAGCACCCACTCGCCGAGCGCGGGAAGCAATCCCGAGTTCTCGGCAATCGGAATGAAGTCGGAAGGCGACATCTCGCCATGCACAGGATGGTTCCATCGCAGCAGAGCCTCGACGCCGATGATGTCGCCGGTCGTGCAGGAGATGGTGGGTTGATAATGAACCCGGAGCTTTTCCTCCTCCAGCGCCGTGCGCAGGTCGAGCTCGATGGTACGGCGGTGCTCGACTTTCTCCGCCATTTCGCGACAGAATGTGATGGCGCGGTCACGCCCCTGGCTCTTGGCTTCATAGAGGGCGATGTCGGCGTGACGCATCAATTCGTCAGCCGTGGTGCCATTTTCGGGAGCCGCCGCGATGCCCACCGACGCCGTCACGCGAATATTCTGCTGGTGGATATTGAACGGCGTGGAGAAGGCCGCAGCAATACGCTCGGCGAGGCTGGCCGCGGCATCTGCGGGCGCAGGCGAGCAGAGAATGGCGAACTCGTCGCCGCCAAAGCGCGAGAGGAAATCAGTGGCCCGCAGTCGAGTTTGCAGTCGCGCGGCAACGGCTTTGATCAGATTGTCGCCGGCCTCATGGCCGAGCGTGTCGTTGATGTCCTTGAAGCGATCGATATCGATATAGGCGGCAATGGCACGCGGGTGCGCTCCCTTGCTGCCGTGGTTGGTCAAGAAGGTTTCGATCTTATCGACCATCTGAGCGCGATTGGGCAGTCCGGACAGCGGATCGTGCTTGGCCTCATAGCGGGCTTGCGCCTCTCGCCTGGCTAGTTCTTCCGAGGTTCGCCGGAGACGACGGAACATCAGCGCGGTGAGCACGCCGGTGCCAAGAATCGCAAACGCCACCAAGGGCAGAATGATCGTCAGCAGGAGCTGACCCGGGCGCCGCGTGGACCAATTGAGATATCCTACAGGGATACGATCGTCACCGACAAAAGGTTCGGAGACGATGCCGTCGCCCGTAGCGGCCGTTTCGCCGTCAGCGACAGGTCCGGCAGCAGCAGCGAGTGGCCGACATCGTTGATAAAGGCCTCGTCGATATAGGTCACGCTCAGCAGGAGGTTGGGCGTACCCTTGAGGAGAGTGGGGTCGATGTTCGGAACAATTGTCATGCCGGCAACCACGGCGGGGCGGCCATCAATCGACACGATGTGCCCGGCCCATCGCGCCACTTCGGACACCGGTGAGCACGCGATAACCGCCTTTTGACTCGGCCAGCATGTCCGGACGGGCGGCGAGCTTCGAGCGATCATCTTGCGGATCTCGTTGATCACCGCGTTGAGTTCGGATCGTCGTCGCTCAAAGACGGAAGGATCTTGGTCTTCGCTTCGCCAAGGACGCGTAGATCGGCTGATCCTTGGCGTTTAGGATGTAGACCTCATCATGGGCGTAGGTCTCGGTGAGGAAGACGCCGAAATTGGCGTCGGTGAATTCCATGTCGAGAACCTTGTCGGTGATCTTGACGACTGGATCGTCCCACCAGGCGATGCTTTTCTGTTCGTTCAGAGCGCGGGACGATGCTCTGGTTCAGAGCGTTCTCGAGCAGCGTGCGCTCGATGTCCGTCGCAGTCTGATTGGCCGACCACCCCGCATAGGCGATGATCGCCAGCAGGCTGACGCCAAAGAAAGCGATCGCCGCACCAATCAAAATTGTGAGCCGGCGCAGATCGACGCTGAAGTGATTGACGCGTGCTGTACTAGTCACAAGGTTAACTCAAATAAAGGATAAGTATCAAACCTATCCAGCAAACATTAAGTTCGAGTTACGCCAGCATAACAACCCATACGTGCAGCTTACAATCTCGATGCCTCGGCTAGACGGACTCGGCATACATTTTTATTGATACGCTACTTGTGCCAATTCGATACGTTCTGTTATTTGCAGTTTGATTAATCTTGCGCCCGCCACATTTACCATTTAATAACTATAACTAGCGGCGGGGTTGAGAGTGGGGCCACGCCTGCAAATTGCGGCCCATTCAACGTATTTCGAGGCCAAGATGTCGGCGAGCCTGGTCGTTCGTTCTCGCGCGGATAGTCCTGAGTTGACGAGGGCGGCAAGCTCGATCGAGCAGGCTGCCTGGAGCAATCTCGGATTTCTCAACTATACGCGGGCTCATTACGAGTACTACGCGGAACTCATGGATGCCTATCCGGAGTACCAGCTCTGCCTCGTCGATGAGGAGACAGGGTATCCGGTCGCTGTGGCAAACAGCGTCCCCTTCGCCTGCTCCGGCCCCGATGACTTACCGGCCGAGGGCTGGGACTGGCTGGTCGAGACTGCGCTGGCGGCAGATGAACCAGCCGGCGAATATGCTTGGCGCGCTCGCCGTATCGGTGCCGGCGGTGCATCGTTCCAAAGGCTACGCGCGGATGATGATCCGCTCGCTGATGGAGCTCGCGAAGAGCAAGAACCTCAGTGGCGTCGTGGTGCCGGTGCGTCCCACCGCCAAAGTGCGTTACCCTTGGGTGCCGATCGCCGAGTATATGTCATGGACCGACGACCACGGGCGTCCCTACGATCCGTGGATCCGCAGCCATCTCTCCGCCGGCGGCCGATTGGTCGGTCCTTGCGAGCGGTCGATGGTGGTGCATGACCACATCGCGTTCTGGGAGAACTGGTCGAACAAGCATTTTGAAAAATCGGGCGCCTACGCGCTCGAAGGCGCAATCGCGCCGATCGAGATCGACGTCGAGCGGCAGACAGGGACTTACGAAGAGCCCAATGTCTGGATTGCCTACGCGGGTTAGACCGCTGCTGAGTATGCGGGCGGCAAATGCTCAGCTAATCCAAGTCACGCCTAGCGTGCCGTCCGCTTTCCAGACCACCCACGCCGCATGAATGTCATCGCCAACGTGCAGTTCGAACGTGTCGGGGACGTCCACAAAGCTCGGCAGACGCAGGTTCGCGCCTTTCTCCGACAGGTTGAGCACGGTGCAATCAATCACCGATCGCTTGTCGTTGAAGACAATTCGACCTTCCTTGAGGGTGCGCCTGCGAGGCGAATGTCGCCGCTCTATCAACATGGGTCGCAACTCGTACCGCGTCTTCGTTCCAGCGAGGTAAATTGCATCGCTAGAATTGTGGAGCGAACCCGGTTTGGCAGCTTCAACCTCAAACCGGCTGATTTGTTGGTACCACGGGGTGGGATCGAACCACCGACCTCTTGATCCACAGTCAAGCGCTCTAACCAACTGAGCTACCGCGGCACGTTCGCGACTATTGCGTCGCGGGGGGAACCTAAGCGGAGCCATGCTGTCTTGCAAGGTGCGTGAATGGTCTGAGCCCCCGCCCAAACTAATGGCCCGGGCTTGCGCCCGGGCCGTGTCTCCCAAACAAATTAGCGATCGTAAGCGGATCGACTAGGATCCGCGTGCTTTGTCCATGGTGCGCGAGACCTGCGCCTTGATCGGCTCAGAGGTATCGGCCGCAATCTTGGTCGAAAGCGCTCTGATTTCGCCGGCCTGGCTCGTCATGGCATCGAATTGCTGGCGGATGAAGGTCGACTGCAATTCGACAATCTCGGCGAGATTCTTGGCGCCGGCGAGCTTCTTGGCAAGATCGAAGCCGGAATTCAGATTGCGCTGGGTAATGTCGATGAGTTTGCGGTTGAAGGCGGCAGCGCCTTGTCCGGCGGCATCGAAAGACCGCTCAAGCGCATCGACGGCATCTTCGAGCGCGTCCTTGGCTTTCTCATAAGCTTCACGGGTCTGCGTCACAGTCTTCTCTGCCAAAGCTCTGACGCTCTCAGGAACAGTCGCGTCACGAGCAAGCTGCTCGAAGTCGGCTGAGGCTTTCTTGAATGTTTCGCGCGCCTTTTCGGCGGCGGCTTGTGGTGTGTAGGGTTCGTTCATGGCTGGTTTCCTTGGGTTTCATCTCTCGACTTAACGCACGGGTGGCTGGCTTCGGACTCGCCCGCGAGCAGTTATGCTGCAGTGCAATATAAATGTTGCGGCGCAAAAATACAAGGCTATTTTGAGGGATGTCGACAAATTTCATGCGCACGGTCTAGGAAATGCGCTCAATTCGCCTAAATTTGTCTGGTGAGTCGCGTAACCGGTCTGAGGTCCTCGAAAGGCCGGCCCACCAGCTTCCAGGCGCTCGCGCTACCCGAGTGTCGTTTGGGGTTTATCCATGGCCGATGCCCGGCAGACCTGCCGCACCAAAGAGGTGCAGGCCGACCGCGAAGCGCTCGAACACATTGCCCGTATGCTGGAAGGCCGAGTTTTGCGCGGACCGGGGCTGACGATGCCGGATGAAGACAACACACTGGATCGGCTCAAGCTCGAAGGGACCGGTCTCGTGGCGCTGCTCGATGCCATGCCGGCCGCAATCGGCATCCTGGCCGACGGCAATCTCATCCATGCCAACGCCGCGTTCGCGTATGCCTTCGGCTATCGATCCTTCGCCGAACTGTTCGAAGCCGGCGGGCTCGATGCCATCGTCCCAGGTGGGCCGGCGTTGCTCACGCTTGCGGCGAGCAGCAATGAAAATGTCTCGGTCGATGCTTTGACGCGCGGGCGGCGGCGCTCCAAGGCGAGTTTCGAACTCACACGCCTCGACGGCGACGGCGAGATCAAGCTGCTACGGCTGATCGATCCGGAGGAACTGGCGGCGCCCGCGTTAGCGGTGGAAGAAGCTGCCGTGGAGACCGAGAAACCCATCGAGACCAAAACCGTGGTTTCGTGGGATCCCGCGCTCGCAACGCGACGGCTCGATTTCCTCGCCAAGGTCAGCCACGAAGTTCGCACGCCGCTCAATTCCATCCTCGGCTTCACCGAACTCATGCTCGAGGAGCGCTTAGGCCCGATCAGCAATCCGCGCTACAAGGGCTATATCGAAGACATCCATCAGAGCGGACTTTACGCGCTCAGCCTGCTCAACGACCTCTTGGATATTTCCAAGATCGAAGCCGGCAAGTTCGAACTCGATTTCACCGCGGTCGACGTGCTCGAACTGGTCGAAGAATGCGTCCACAGTTTGCAACCCATCGCCAAGCGCGAGCGCATCGTGCTCCGCACCTCGCTGCCGCCAAATCTGCCGGCGGTGCTCGCCGACCGAAGGCGGTTGAAGCAGATCATGCTCAATCTTTTGTCCAACGCCATCAAGTTCACCAAGCAGGGTGGTCAGGTGATCGTCGGCGCCAAGCTTTCCGACGAGGGCGAACTTCGCCTGCGCGTGCATGACAGCGGCGTGGGCATGACGGCGGACGAGATCAAGTGCGCGATGCAGCCATTCCATCAACTCGATACCGCGCCACGCAAGCAAACCGGAACGGGTCTCGGCCTGCCCCTCACCAAAGCGCTGGTCGATGCGCACCGGGCGAAACTGGTGCTGACGAGCACGCCGGGGACCGGCACGTCTGCTGACGTGATGTTTCCCCGGGAAAGGTTGGTAGAAACAATGCCAACCGTCGTGACGGCCACGTTCGGCATGCGCGGCTGAAAGCCCAAGTCCGATTTCTCGCCTTTGAAACAAGAGTCTAACCGGCGAGCGACTGCCGCGCCGCCCAGCAAAGACATGCCCCCGGCAAACTTAGAAGCCTTCTAAGTTACTGTTTTTGCAGACATTCTTGTTGACTTCGACCGACCCCGGGCCCTAACCAAGGGAGCGCGTCGAGAGGCGCGAAGTCCGATACCGGGGCCTTGAACCTCGGATCATTGGAGGCCAGGAATGCAAATGACGCGTCGGCGCAAAGGTCTCTTTGCGCTTCTCATCCTTCCCCTGCTCGGCCTTGGCTCGGCACCGGCACCCGCTGAGGGTCCCGGCGAGGTCAATGTCTATTCCTATCGCCAGCCTTATCTGATCGATCCCTTGTTCAAGGACTTCACCGCGCAGACCGGCATCAAGGTCAATGTGATCTTCGCCGAGAAGGGACTGATCGAGCGCATGGCCGCCGAGGGACGGAACAGTCCGGCGGATGTGCTCCTCACCGTCGATGTCGGCAACCTCACCCAAGCCGTCGATGCCGGCGTCAGTCAACCGATCCATTCGCAGATTCTGGAGGCAGCCATCCCCGAAGCCTATCGCGCCAAGGACGGACAATGGTTCGGACTGACGCGTCGCGCGCGGGTGGTCTATGCCTCGAAAGAGCGCGTCAAGCTCGATCACATCACCTATGAGGACCTCGCCGATCCGAAATGGCGCGGCAAGATTTGCATCCGCTCAGGTCAGCATGTTTACAACGTGGCGCTGATCGCTTCGATGATCGCTCATCACGGCGAGGAGTGGACCGAGCAATGGCTGAAGGGCGTGAAAGCCAATTTGGCGCGGAAGCCCGCGGGCGACGACCGCATGCAAGTGAAGGGCGTCTATTCCGGCGAGTGCGATATCGCCGTCGGCAACACCTATTACATGGGCGCCATGCTCAAGAACGACAAAGAGCCGGAGCAGAAAGAGTGGGCGAACTCGGTCAACATGCTGTTTCCCAATACCGACGACCGCGGCACGCATGTGAACATCTCCGGAGCGATCGTTGCGAAGAACGCTCCTCACAAAGACAATGCAGTGAAGCTGATCGAATTTTTGGCGTCGGATGAGGGTCAAAAAGATTACGCCGAGGTCAACAACGAATATCCGGTGAAGGACGGCGTACCGTGGTCGGCGCTGGTGCAGTCCTGGGGCAATTTCAAAGCCGATCCGATTTCGCTCAACGAGCTCGCCGCCGCGCGCAAGAAAGCAAGCGAGCTCGTGGACAAAGTCGATTTCGATGCCGGACCGAGTTCTTGAGGGGGTTGAGATGAACGGACAAAACAAAATCGAACCGGGAGCGACGCGGGGCGGCGTGCCGGCATTGCGCGGACCGAACGCGCTCGGTGCCGAGCGGCTGGTCGGCGTCGGATTCAGATGCTGGCTGGCCGGCTACGAGACCGGCGACATCGCTTGCTGGGAACGCGGGTGGAATGCCTATTCCGTGGCGCTCGGGCCCGCGCATGCCAAGCGCGCCGTCACCGAGCTCGCCTGTTGGGTCCGGGCGCTCCGCGCTTCGGCGTCCCGCAAAATCGAATATTCGCCGGTTGGATGCCCCGGCTTCTGCGCCGATGAATGCATGGCCATCGCGCTGATCGCAGCGTCGCAACATCATCGTTGCCCGGCGATGCGGGCTTGCGCCTTGGCGCTGACCGGCTCCGAGTTGGTCGATCCGGTGATCGATGCGGCCAATGCCTTTGCCGACGCGCTGCAAGACGCCGAGCAGAGGCTGTCGCCGGAAGCCGTGGCGGCGCTGGCCGCGGCGTCACGCGGAGGCAAGGACCTTCACGCCGCGCGGACTTGAGCGGAGGGATGAAGGAGGAAACCGCCCTCTCCTT
Source organism: uncultured Alphaproteobacteria bacterium (assembly GCA_963764005.1). Classification (GTDB taxonomy): domain Bacteria; phylum Pseudomonadota; class Alphaproteobacteria; order Rhizobiales; family Methyloligellaceae; genus Methyloceanibacter. The sequence goes on from CAVXQX010000008.1 coordinate 32,639, forward strand.
TCGGCTGCAGCGGCGCCTCGCCCGGCTTTGGGAGAGCGGCAATCTCGGCTGGTCGCTTAGCGCGCTACTCGTTTCGCTGATCGCGATCGCCCCTCTCATGGCGATCGCCACGCTCGCCGTACAATCGAGCGGCGATACTTGGCCGCATCTGATCGCCAACGTGCTGCCGGGCGCGCTTCAGACCACGCTGCTGTTGATGCTTGGGGTCGGCACGCTCACCCTTGTGATCGGCACCGGCACGGCCTGGCTCGTCACCATGTATCGCTTTCCCGGAAGCCGGATCCTCGCCTGGCTGCTGCTGCTGCCTCTGGCGATGCCGACCTATATCATCGCCTTCTGCTTTCTCGAACTGTTCGACTATTCCGGCCTGTTGCAGACCACGCTTCGCGCGACATTCGGCTGGACCAGCGTCAAGGATTACTGGTTCCCCGACATTCGCAGCTTAGGCGGCGCCATCTTCTTCATCAGCGCCGTGCTCTACCCTTATGTGTATGTCACGGCGCGGGCGAGCTTCCTCGGGCAGTCGGTCTGCGTGCTCGAAGTCGCCCGCACGCTCGGCCGAAGCGCCACGGCAACATTTTGGGAGGTGGCGCTGCCGCTGGCGCGGCCCGCACTCGCGGCCGGCGTGGCGCTTGCGCTGATGGAGACGCTGAACGATATCGGCGCGGTGACATTTTTCGGCGTGCGGACGCTGACCGTTGCCATCTACGACACCTGGCTCGATCGCAACAGTCTGGCCGGCGCGGCACAGATCGCGTGCGTGATGTTGATCTTCGTATTCGCGCTGCTCCTGATTGAGCGCGCCTCTCGCGCCAAGCAGCGCTTTCATCACACCACCGGCAGGTATCGCCACATTCCGGAAGAAGAGCTTCGCGGGCTTCGCGCGGTGCTCGCCAGCATTGGCCTGCGCGCTGCCGGTGCTGATCGGATTTGTGCTTCCGGCTTGTGTTCTCATTCACAACGCGGTCGCGCATCTGGCGTCGGGACTGACTGCAGACTTCTGGGAGGCGGCCTGGCACAGCCTGATGCTCGCCACGATTGCCGCGGTCGTTGCCGTCGGCTTCGCCTGCATCCTCGGTTATGCAAGCCGGCAGACCAAGTCCAAGCTCATCCACGGCTTGAGCGCGCTGGCGAGCATCAGCTACGCGGTGCCCGGCACGGTGCTCGCCATCGGCATTCTCATTCCGCTCGCGGGTTTGGACAATTGGGTCGATGGCGTGATGCGCTCGCTGTTCGGGATCTCGACCGGGTTAGCGCTGTCCGGCACCGCCGCGATTATCGTGCTGGCTTATGCCATACGCTTCCTTGCTGCCTCGCTCGGAGCCGTCGAGGCTGGCTTAAGCAAGGTCTCGCGCAATATCGACGCCGCGGCGCGGACCCTCGGCGCAACCGTGAGTGGGGCGTTATGGACCGTGCACCTGCCGCTGCTGCGTCCGGCGCTCGGCGCTGCGGCGCTGCTCGTATTCGTCGACTCGATGAAAGAGTTGCCGGCGACGCTCCTGCTCAGGCCGTTCAACTTCGACACGCTCGCGACACAGGTCTTCACCCTGGCTTCGCTCTATCGCTACGAGGAAGCCGGGCTTTCGGCACTGACTATCGTGCTCACAAGTCTTGTGCCGGTTCTCGTGCTGCACGGTCTCATTGTCGCAGGTAGACCGGGCGCGTCGTCGGCACGGCAAGCCACGGTTAGAACGCCGGTTTTTGCCATCCTTCGCTCTTGATAAGTCGAGAAAATTTGGAGTCGCGGGCTCGCTATCTCGGTCTATTCGGGCTAAAACCGACTGGGTCCGCGGCGGGGTCGCGGAAAGTACCATACATCGTGGCGCAGAACGGGTGGGTCGGTCGGTATGAAGCCTCGCCAATTAGCGTGGAAATGGCTTCTCTTCGGCCTCCTCGCGACGATCATCGCAGGCGCCGTTTTTTATCACATGCTTCCCAACTCCACGCGGGTCGCCGATCGCGTCGCGGCCGAACTCGCGGCATGGACCGGCGGGAAGGCACGTTTCAGCGGGCCGGTCCAGGTGCGATATTTTCCCGACGTGTCCATTCGCGGCAAGTTTGAACTCAGCGGCGGAACGCGGCTCCCCTTCGTGAAATCCATCGTCACCAAGGAGGCGAAAGTTTCGCTCAGCCTGATCGATCTGTTGCGCGGACGCGTGAGCATCGATGCATTGCGCCTAGTGCGACCCAGAATCGTGCTCACGCAAACCGATAAGAAAGCGGCGGATCAAGTGCAGGAGCCGCGCAATCTCGCCGACGCGCTGTTCGCGCATGGCTCGGTTCGCGTCATTCATGTTCGCGATGGAACGCTGGTGTTCCGCACCGACAGCGGGCTTGAAGTGGTCAACGATATCGATGCGCATCTCGACGGCAGCGACGGCCAAGGCAGCGTATCGAGTTTCGGATCTTTCGTGCTCAGGGACGAGACCGTCCGCTTCGCACTCGATAGCAGCGCGTTGACCAAAGACGCAGAAGCCTCGACGCTGCCGCTCACTCTCACCCTCACCTCGGCGCCGATCAACGCCAAGGTGGTCGGCAAGGCGAGCTTCGGCAAGCTAGTCACGTTAAGCGGCGACATGCAGGCGGATATCGACAATGTGCGCCGCTTCGCGGTGTGGTCCGGGATCGAGGTTCCGACCGGCTCGAACCTCAACGGCTTCACTGCCTCGGGAGCTTTCCGTATCGCCGGGCCGACGCTGACGTTCGACGACGGTAATTTCACGCTCGATGGCAACAGCGCCGTCGGATTGCTCGCCATCACCAAAGGCGCGACGCCACGTATCGAAGGCACGCTTGCTTTCGATCGCCTGCTGCTTGACCCTTATATCGAGCCCGCGGTCGCCGACGGTCAACCGTTCGGCCGGCTGCTGTTTGACCGGGGCCTGCTTCGCCATTTCGATGCCGATTTGCGCCTTTCGGCCGGCGCCATTAATGCCGGAAAGCTGAAGCTCGGGCACGGCGCTTTCACGATCACAGCAAAGGAAGATGCGATCGTGAGCGAGGTCAGCGAGCTCGAGCTGTGCAATGGAACCGCCTCGGGCCGCCTCAACGCTGACGATTCACAGGTGATCAAACGCCTTAGCGTTACGGCTAGCGTCGCCGATGTGGCGATCGATTCCTGCCTCGCCCAATTGGGGCTCGACGTGCCGCTGCAAGGAATTGGCGGCGCCAAAATCGAACTCGCGAGCGAAGGCCATGATGCCACCGAGATCCTGCACGGTCTAACGGGCGGTCTTAAGGTGAAGGCGCAGAGCGGCACGGTTCCGATCGATCTCAGTCGCTTCGTAACGGTGCCGGCCCCGCTTGAGGCCGATAGCTGGAGCCGGGATAAGGCGACGGCGTTCGATGCATTGAATGCCGATTGCCGGGTCGCAGCCGGTCATATTTGGTGCCAAATGTTCAGCATGCAAACGCCTAACGGCGTGGTGTCGGGTTCCGGCGATGTTGATCTGCCTCGGCAAACCCTTGATTGGAACTTGTCCGTCACCAGCCAGCTTGCTTCGGGCAAGGCGGCCACCGCGACCGCACCGGAGCCACCGAAGGTATCGATACGCGGGCCCCTGGCGCAGCCTTCGATCAAACGCGCGGGTCAGCAAGCGCTGGGCGAAGGCACGGTTGGCACGATAGCGCCCATCGTCTCGCCGCGCTGACGGCATCGGATCACGGCATGAATTTATCTGCTCACCTTCGAACTTGGTTCAGGGAGCGTTCGCTCGGCGGCGGCGCGCTCTGCATAATGTGTTTGGCTTCAGCGGCCCACGCCCAAGATGCCGTGACTCTGACGATCGCAACTTGGGGCGGCGCCTATGGTCAATCGCAGCAGGCCGCCTATTTCCAGCCGTTCACCGAGTCGACAGGCACCAAGATCACGACATTGACCTATGACGGCAGCTTCGATGCGATCAAAACCAAGCTCGGCGAAAGTCCCGCGCCTGATGTCGTCGATCTGTCGTCGGGGAGTTTGGACCGGCTCTGCCGCGACGGGTTGCTTGAGACTGTGGACCCCGCGACGCTCGGGAGTGAAGGCGGCGGGGCGGATGACTTCCTCGCCGGCGGTCTCCCCTCTTGCGGCGTTGCCAGCATGGCCTGGGCCATGGCACTCGTCGTCGACCGGCAAGCCTTTCCGAAGTCCCAGCCCACTAAGATCGCGGACCTGCTCGATCTCAAAGCCTTTCCCGGCAAGCGCGCGCTGCCGAACGGACCGCGCTACACGCTCGAACTCGCGCTGCTCGCCGATGGCGTCGCCCCGGACCAAGTCTATTCAGAGTTGGCAACGCCAGCCGGCGTCGATCGCGCTTTCGCGGCGCTCGACAAGATCAAGCCGGAGATCGTGTGGTGGAACAAGGCAACGGAACCGCTCGCATTGCTCGCTTCGAAGAAGGCGGTCATCGCAGCGGGCTATAACGGCAGAATTTTCCGCGCCCTAGCCGGCAGTCGCGAGAGCATGGACCTGCTTTGGGACGGACAGATCTACGATCTCGACATCTGGGCAGTGCCGAAGACCGCACCCAACAAGGACGCGGCAAAACGCTTCATCGCCTTTGCCGCAACGCCCGAACGGCTCGCTGCCCAGGCGCGCCTGATTGGCTACGGGCCGATGCGGAAGTCGGCGATCCCGCTTGTCGGCAAGCATCCGGAGATCGGCGTCGAGATGATGCGATTTCTGCCGACGGCGCCGGAAAACTTTAAGAACGCTCTCAAATTCGACGAGGCCTGGTGGAACGAGCGTGGCGGGGATGTGGCCAAGCGCTTCGAGACTTGGCGCGAGTTGGCGGCGACGGCGCAAGGCGCCGCTCCGGGACCGAAGCAGGCACAGCCGCAATAGCTTGGCGCTCATAATTCGCGCGCTGCCCGCAAGCAACAGCCCGGAAAAAAGTGGTGAGAGTTACGCAACTCCCATTTGATCGGCTGTCGCCTTCATGTCATGATTTTGTTTCGAGAGAGTCATCGGGGAATCGCTTCGAGAATCTCTCCTGCACAGAACGCACGACTTAATGCGAGAGCCGCAACGCCCAATATTCGGCGTTAGTGGTTCTGCTGACTGGGCGAGCACTGCCGGGGCGGGGCCGGCAGTGCGATTTTCAAGTAGGGGCGGCAATTGCGCCGCCCTTACTTTTTTCAGAACGGGCGATAGAGTCCGACCGATACATAACCGCTCGGTTCGTCCTCGAGATAGTTGCCGGTGAAGCCGCCCGACAGAGTGATCTCGGTGTTACGAAAATAGATGCGCGCGAAACCGCCACCGCGGCCCGCATCATATTCCTCATTGCCGAGCGCGCCACCTTCGATGCCAAGCGAGAGACGCGGGGTCAGTCTGTATCCGGCACGCGCGAGCGTCCAATATTCCTGGAAGGCGGTGCCGTAAGACGCATCGAGCGAGTAGAAGACGCGGGGGGAATAATCGAGCCAGCTCTCGGCCTGTAATTTGAGTCCGACCTCGCTCCCCTGCACCGAGTTGTTCGGATCGTGCGGCACGATGTGCTGATCCTCCGCTTCGACGCCGGCGAAGAATTTGAGGAAGAGCGATTTACGGCGGAGCTGGTAGCCGATCAGCGCGGCGCCGTAGCTGTCGTCGCCGTCGAAATTGGTGGGCACTTGTACGCCGCGAGACGGGAGTGACCCGTCATAGTGATAGCGGCCGAAGGCTCCGACCGCGCGCAAGCGCCAGCCGCTGTCGTAGAGGCCCTTGCCGAAGGCGTAACCGGCGCCCACATATCCACCGGCGGCGTTGTCGCTGGCGTCGAAACCGGTGAAGAGTTCGATGTGGGGCGCGTCTTCCGCATAAAGCGGCGGCTCAGCCCGCGCGGGCCCAACCGCGCTCAACGCAAAGACAACAACGACTAGGCCGCCACGTCCATGGCGGCGCCAAACGCCATCATTGTCGACACAACCCCCCACGGCCCCTTCCCGGCCGCCGCATCAAAATAATGATGCTGCACCCGATGGTAGAAGGCTATGGAAAGCTCAACAATTTGGACGCGTGCACGTTGGTACACTGCAACTCAGGGATGAAACCAACCGCCCTTTCCGTGATTTGTTCTACACAGTGACCATGAAATCCGACCGCTTCGAAACTTGGCTCTCCGTCGACGGGGGTGGCCTGTATTGCCGGCCGGGTGGATTCCACATCGACCCGAGCGGCGCGGTGGAGCGCGCCATCATCACGCATGGCCATTCCGATCACGCGCGGAGCGGCCACGCTTACGTGCTTGCGACCAAGGAGACGCTCGGCGTGATGGAGTTGCGCCTCGGCAGCGCCGCGCGGCGCGGCACGCAAGCGCTGACCTATGGCGAGACGCTCAAGATCGGCGACGTCACCGTCAAGCTCGTCCCCGCCGGCCATGTGCTCGGCAGCGCGCAGGTGGTGATCGACTATAAGGGCGCGCGCGCCGTGATCTCCGGAGACTATAAGCGCGCGAGCGATCCGACTTGCGCAGGCTTCGAACTCGTGCCTTGCGACCTGTTCGTCACCGAAGCGACCTTCGCGCTTCCCGTGTTCCGGCATGGCAACGCCAAAGACGAGATCGCCAAGCTGCTCAAGTCGCGATCCTTGTTCCCCGAACGCACCCATGTGGTCGGCGCCTATGGGCTCGGCAAGTCGCAGCGCGTGATCGCGCTGCTTCGCCAGGCCGGCTATGAGCGGCCGATCTACATTCACGGCGCGCTCGCCGGATGCTGCGCGCTCTATGAAAATTTCGGGGTGAGAGCTCGGCGAGCTCAAGCCGGCGACGGAAGCCAAGCGCAACGTGCTCGCGGGCGAAATCGTGTTGGCACCGCCAAGCGCGATCTCCGATCGCTGGTCGCGGCGCTTCGCCGATCCGCTCACCGCGTTTGCCTCGGGCTGGATGCGCGTGCGGGCGCGTGGGCGGCAACAAGGCGTCGAGCTGCCGCTGGTGATCTCCGATCACGCCGATTGGGATGAGCTCACCGCGACGATCGCAGAGACCGGCGCCGGCGAGATCTGGGTGACGCATGGGCGGGAAGACGCCCTCCTCTATCATATCGAGAGCACCGGACGGCGCGGGCGGGCGCTGGCGCTGATTGGACGCGAGGACGAGGACCAGTGAGAGCGTTCGCCTCCCTGCTCGATCGGTTGAGCTATACGCCATCGCGGAACGACAAGATTCGATTGCTTGCCGATTATTTTGCCTCAACGCCAGATCCCGATCGCGGCTTTGCGCTTGCCGCGTTGACCGATGGGCTGTTCGTAAGATTGCCGTTCCGCCGCATCCTCGGCGAGATGCTAAAGGATCGCATCGATCCGGTGCTGTACGATCTCTCCCGCGACTATGTCGGCGACACCGCGGAAACGGTGGCGCTGCTTTGGCCCGCACGAAGGGCCAACGCCCCACCGCCAAGCCTGGACGCCGTGGTGAACGCGCTCGAAGCCGCAACTCCGGCTACGGCGCCGGCGCTGCTGGCAGGCTGGCTCGATACGCTCGATGCAACTGGCCGCTGGGCGCTGCTGAAATTCGTCACCGGCGCGCTCCGGGTCGGCGTCTCGGCGCGACTTGCCAAGACCGCACTCGCCGAATGGTCCGGTCAGAAGCTCGCCGATATCGAAGAGGTCTGGCACGGATTGCGTCCGCCCTATGGCGAGCTGTTCGCCTGGCTGTCGGGGAAGGCCGAACGCCCGGATGTGAGCGCCCTGCCGACGTTTCGGCCCCTGATGCTTTCGCATCAGATCGAGGATCGAGAACTTGCGCTGATCAACCCTCAGGATTTTGTCGCCGAATGGAAATGGGACGGCATCCGGGTGCAGGCGGTGAAGCAAGGCGGCGAGGCCAGAACTCTATTCAAGGACTGGGGACGATATTTCCGGGAGTTTCCCCGAAATCGTGGAGGCGCTTCCCTCCGGCGTCGTGGTCGACGGCGAGTTGCTGGTACTGCGAGGGAGCGAGGTGGCGCCCTTCAACGATTTGCAGCAACGCCTGAACCGAAAGGCCGTGACGCGAGCGATGCTCAAATCGTTTCCCGCTCATATCCGACTCTACGACATGCTGGTCGAAGGCGAGGAGGATCTGCGCCCCCTTCCCTTCACCGAGCGCCGCGCCAGGCTTGAAGCCTGGCATCGCGCGGCGAAGCCGCCGCGCACCGACATTTCCGAGATCGTGAGCTTTGCTTCCGTCGCCGAACTCGAAAAACTCTGGGCTGGCGCGCGCGAGACCGGGATCGAGGGCTTGATGCTGAAGCGCAAGGACAGCCCCTATCTCGCCGGACGGCCGAAGGGCCATTGGTACAAATGGAAGCGCGCGCCGCTCACGCTCGATGCGGTGCTGATGTATGCGCAGCGCGGCAGCGGCAAGCGCTCGTCCTATTATTCCGACTATACGTTCGGCGCCTGGCGGATGAGCGAGAGCGGCGAGCCCGAGCTCGTGCCGGTGGGGAAATCCTATTTCGGCTTTACCGACGAGGAGCTGAAACAGCTCGATCGATGGGTGCGCAACCACACGGTGGATAGTTTCGGACCGGTGCGGCAGGTGGAGCCGAAGCTGGTGTTCGAGGTCGCCTTCGATTCCGTCCACCGCTCCAGCCGGCATAAATCTGGCGTCGCCATGCGCTTCCCCCGCGTCCACCGCATCCGCTGGGACAAGCCGGCGGAGGAGGCCGACAGGCTGGAAAGCCTCGTGGCGAAGATCGTGGATGGGCCGAAAGCCGGTTAATCGCCCGCCGAACTATCCGGGCCATTCCCAGACATTTATGCTAATATTTAGAGAAAGCGGCATGGTCGGTAAGCCGCGCGACGCACCGAAAACGTCTGCGCGCATCAGGGAGACAAGTCATGGCACGCATCATCGGCAATAATTTCCCCAATCTGCTGCGGGGTACGAGCACGGCGGACCTCATCAAGGGCTTGGGTAGTGTCGACGCGCTATACGGATTCGGCGGCAACGACAACATGTATGGCGGTCCAGGCAACGACTATCTGAATGGCGGCAAAGGCAAGGATCATCTCTGGGGCGGCGGCGGCCACGACTTCTTCGAGTTCAAGTCGGGTGACGGCAACTTTGATCCCCTGACTGGCAAGGGCGACATCGTGGAGGATTACCAAGACCAATCTCGACAGGTTCTACGTTCCGGGCTCAGGCTTGGGCGCCGTCGGTCATACCGATCGTCATGGATACGCCGGCGGGCAGCGGGACGTTCGTGACCTATAGCGGCGGCTCGTTCTTCGTATTAGACTTTCGACGGCAGCTTCGCCGACGACGATTTCAAATGACCGCGATTTCACCGGTCGTAGCGATAGACGCGGTAGAAGCCGGTCGGATCGAGGAACGGTGACTCCGCCTTGGAGAAGCCGGCTTGGACGGCCGAGATCGAGCCAGGTCGACGCGGTCTCAGGAAAATCGCATGTGGTGCAGTGGTGGTCGATCTGCGCCCACTCCTCGTCGCTCAAGAAATCCCAGGCCGGCCGATTGACGCGGAAAGCCTCCTCGCGCTATTTGCGCGAGGGGACGTTAGAGCGCGTTTCCTAAGGCTGCGTTTAACGGCTCGGGACCGCCGCCGCCTCGATCCGGCCTTCCTTGTCGATGCAGGTCTTGAGCTTCCAATAGTCGCCGGTCGCTTCGGCGGCCTTGGCGCAAGAATCCTGCACATAGACCGGGAGCCCATTCCAGCGGAGCGAGATTTCTTTGCGCATGCGGTCCTGGAAGTCCATGCAGCCATACATGACGATCTCTTGCCTGACAGAGGTGCCAGCGACATCCATGCACAGCGACTCGCTGTCGAACGCAGGCAACATTCCGGCGTGAGCGGGGAAAGAACTCAAAATGAGCGTGGAAATGAGAATTGGCAATCGCAGCATCGTAACACTCCTTTATCGCGAGCGCTGGCGGCGCCGCATCGAGTGGTTGGATGCCCAAAACTTGAGGCGATTCCTTTTTCCCTGACGCTTAGTAGGACCTAGTTCGATCCGCTTGAAAAGCAAAATCGTTCTGAGCCTCGGTTTGGTTCCACGCCCAAACGGCTGCGGAGGGACAAGGGCTTTCCCTGCCTATGACGCCCTCTCTGTGTTAGATTTATTGGGCTTGAGCCTTGGCGGATGACGACAGCAGACGCGGCCGCACATTGCGGCGATGCTGCGAAATGCCGCAAGCCGAAGCGGGTGATGTACATGGGGAGGCATAACATGGCCGACGATCCGTTTATGAAGCCTGAGGTGCCGGAGGCCATTCGGGACCTGATGAAGATGAGCATCGAGCAAGCGAAGCGCGCCTTCGAGACCTTCGCGGCCACCAGCGAGAAGACATGGAAAACGCTGGAGACCAGCTCGCAGTCGGCGCGCGCGGGAATTAAATCGCTGAACGAGAAGATTGGCGACATCACGCGCAGCAATGCCGAAGCCAATTTCGCGCTGGCGATGAAGCTCGCCGAGAGCAAGGACGTCGCGCAGGCAATGGAGCTGCAGACCGATCATGCGCGAAAGCAGATGGACGCCTTCGCCAAGCAGCTCGAGGAAATCCGCGACCTCGCCGCGCAAGTCATTCAGGATGCAACGCCGCCAACGAAGTGAAGGCTAAGCGCAGACTGGCTTCAGCGCCATTTTTAGGGATGAGCGGTTCAAGCGCGCGCGGATTCGGTGGTGGTCAGGTCGCGGCCGAGGGCTGCGAACACCGCAGCGACGATGCCTGAGGCATTGAGGCCGGCCTTCTCGTACATCACCTGCGGCTTGTCCTGATCGATGAAGCAATCCGGCAAGGTGAGCGTGCGCACTTTCAACCCGCGATCGAGCAGGCCTTCGCGGGCGAGTTCATGCAGCACCGATGCACCGAAGCCGCCGCTGGAGCCTTCCTCGATGGTGATCAGCACTTCGTGGTTCTGCGCCAACCGGCGGATGAGATCGACGTCGAGCGGCTTGGCAAACCGCGCGTCGGCGACGGTGGAGGAGAGACCGAAGCCTGAAAGCTGATCGGCGGCGCGCAATACCTCGGGCAGTCTGGCGCCGAAGGAGAGAATGGCCACGGCGGAGCCTTCGCGTACGATCCTGCCCTTGCCGATTTCGAGCGGCGTGCCGCGCTTCGGCAACTCGAGGCCAATCCCCTCGCCGCGCGGGTAGCGGAAGGCGGAGGGCCGATCGTCGATCTGGGCGGCGGTCGCCACCATGTGCATCAGCTCCACCTCGTCCGAAGCAGCCATCACCACCATGCCCGGAAGGCAGGACAGATAGGCCACGTCGAAGGCGCCAGCATGGGTCGCACCGTCGGCGCCGACGAGGCCGGCGCGATCGAGCGCGAAGCGCACCGGAAGCTTTTGAATGGCGACGTCGTGAACGACTTGATCGTAGGCGCGCTGGAGAAAGGTCGAATAGATGGTGGCGAAGGGCTTGTAGCCTTCGGCCGCCAGGCCCGCCGCGAAGGTGACAGCATGCTGCTCGGCGATGCCGACATCGAAGGTGCGATCCGGGAAGGCGGCGCCGAATTTGTCGAGCCCGGTTCCCGACGGCATGGCCGCAGTGATAGCGATGATCTTGGGATCTTCCTTGGCTTCGGCGATCAGCGCCTCGGCGAAGACCTTGGTGTAAGACGGCGGACCCTTGGGCGCCACTTCCTGCGCGCCGGTCACGACGTTGAAGCGCCCGACACCGTGATATTTGTCGGCGGAGTTCTCGGCGGGCTCGTAGCCTTTGCCCTTTTGCGTGACGACGTGGACCAGGACCGGACCATTCTTCATGCGGCGCACATTGCGCAACACGGGCAGCAGATGATCGAGATTGTGCCCGTCGATGGGGCCGACATAATAGAAGCCGAGCTCTTCGAACAAAGTGCCGCCGGTCCAGAAGCCGCGGGTGAATTCCTCCGCGCGAGCGGCCATGCGATGCAGCGTGCGCGGCAAAATCTTGCGGGCGAGATCCTTGGCCCAGCGGCGGAAGCGGCGATAGGTGTTGCCGGAAATCAACTGAGCGAGATAGGCGCTCATGGCGCCGACCGGCGGCGCGATCGACATGTCGTTGTCGTTGAGGATGACGATTAGGCGCGAATCCATAGCGCCGGCATTGTTCATGGCCTCATAGGCCATGCCGGCGCTCATGGCGCCGTCGCCAATGACGGCGACGACGTGGTGGTCTTCGCCCGCCATGTCGCGCGCGACGGCCATGCCGAGTCCGGCGGAGATCGATGTCGAGGAGTGGCCGGCGCCGAACACGTCATATTCGCTTTCGGAGCGCTTGCAGAAACCTGAGAGACCGCCGGGGGCGCGCAAGGTGCGGATACGGTCGCGCCGCGCGGTCAAGATCTTATGCGGATAGCTTTGATGGCCGACGTCCCAGATCAGGCGGTCTTTCGGCGTCTCAAAGACTTTGTGGAGCGCAATGGTCAACTCGACCACGCCAAGGCCGGCGCCGAGATGGCCGCCAGTGACGGAGACGGCGTCGATCATCTCCTGCCTCAGCTCGGCGGCGAGCTGCTTCAGATCGGAATCCGGAAGCGCCCGCAAATCGGCCGGAACCTGCACGCGGTCGAGCAACGGCGTTGGGCTGTCTTCGCTCATCTCAAACCCTTGCTGGGAAAAGCAAAAATGGCTTCAGTGCCTTATTTGGATCGGCCCCAGGAACCCCCTGGCGACAAACCTAGCAGCTTAGGAAGCGCCTGTCATTTGGGCATGACCGGGCTAATCCTCGACGTCGAGTGGCTCGGTGCCGGTCGGCTGGCCGCTTGCACTTAGCGCGATCTTCTCGACCTTAGCCTCGGCCTTGCGCAGCAGGCCTTCGCAATGGGTCTTCAGCGCCTCGCCACGCTCATAAATGAGAATCGAGGCTTCGAGCTCGACGTCGCCCTTCTCGAGGCGGTCGACGATGGATTCGAGCTCCTTCAGCGCCTGCTCGAAGCTCATCGCTTTGATATCGGATTGGTCGGTGTCTTTGGCCATGGTTGCTTGGCTTAGTCTGACCGCCCCTCAGGATCAAGAGGAGGATGACATCAAGGTTTGCACGTGGACGGCGGTCGAGTTGGCGAGCGCGTCGAGATCGTAGCCGCCTTCCAGCGTCGAGACGAGCTTGCCGCCGCAATGCTTGTCCGCAACCTCGAGCAATTGCTCGGTGACCCAGGCGAAGTCAGGCTCGGTGAGGCGGATCTGCGCCAACGGGTCGCGGATATGGGCATCGAAGCCGGCGGAGACGAGGAGAAAGTCCGGCGCGAAAGCATCGAGCGCGGGCAGAATGCGGTCCTCGAAGGCAGAGCGGAACACTTCGCTGCCGTCACCCGGTTTCAGCGGCGCATTGCAGATATTGCCGACGCCGGTCTCGTTTAGCGCGCCCGTCCCTGGGAAGAGCGGCATCTGATGCGTCGAGCCGTAGAACAGATCCTTGTCGGTCCAGAACGCGGCTTGGGTGCCGTTGCCGTGATGCACATCGAAATCGACCACGGCCACGCGCTTGGCGCCATGCTTGGCGCGCGCATGCAACGCGGCGATGGCGACATTGTTGAAGAGGCAGAAACCCATGGCCTTGGCAGGCTCGGCATGATGGCCGGGGGGACGCACCGCGCAGAAGGCGTTGTCCACTTTTCCCGCCATGACCTGATCCACGGCGTAGAGCGCGGCGCCGGCGGCGCGGAGCGCGGCATCCCAACTTCCCGGTGACACTACGGTGTCGGGGTCGAGCCAATTGTGCTCACGTTGCGGGATCTCGGATTTGATCAGCTCGACATAGGATTGCGGATGCAGACGCTCGATGTCGGCGAGGTCGGCAAGCGGCGCCTCTTCGCGGATCAGATAGTGGAAGCGCTCTGCTTCAAGCGCGTGCTGAATGGCACGCAAGCGATCGGCACGCTCGGGGTGGCCGGAGCCGGTATCGTGTTCGAGGCAGTCCGGGTGGGTGAGAAGCAGCGTTGGCATTCGCATCCGATGGTGGTGAGCAGCGACACAAAAGACTATAAGCGCGAGGGTCAATAGTTCAAGTGTTTGCAGTAGCATGGCCGTAACCAAAGCGACAGAGGACGCCATCAAGAAGGCCGCGCAGGCGCTTGCGCGCGGCGATATCGTCGCGTTTCCGACCGAGACTGTCTATGGGCTCGGCGCCAATGCGCTGAACGCAGCCGCTGTCGCCAAGATCTTCGCGGCGAAAGAGCGGCCGCGCTTCAATCCGCTGATCGTGCATGTGCTGGGGCTGAAGGAGGCGGAAGCGCATGCCGTGGTCAATGTCATTGCGCGAAAGCTCGCGGAAGCCTTCTGGCCTGGGCCGCTGTCGCTGGTGCTGCCGCGGGCGCAAGATTGCGAGATCGCCGAACTCGTCAGCGCAGGCCTCGACACGATCGCGCTCCGGGCGCCGGCGCATCCGGTGGCGCGCGCGCTGCTCGCCGAGTCCGGTCTTCCCATCGCCGCACCCAGCGCCAACCGATCGGGGCGGATCAGCCCGACCTTGGCCGAACATGTCGAGCTCGAGCTTGGCGATATCCCCGCGATGATCCTCGATGGAGGTCCTTGCGCGCGCGGGCTCGAATCGACAGTGGTCGGCGTGGTCGGCGACCAGACCACGCTGCTTCGGGTTGGCGCTCTGCCGCGAGAGGAGATCGAGGCGGTCCTCGGTCATTCTCTCGCCATGCCGGGGCCGAAAGCCAAGATCACTTCGCCGGGCCAGCTGGAAAGCCATTACGCGCCGCAAATGCCGCTCCGGCTCGATGTCGTGGCACCGCGGAACGGCGAGGCGCTGCTCGCCTTCGGGCCCGACGCGCCGGAATTCGCCGGTCCCACCATCAATCTCAGCAGCAAGGGCGATCTTGCCGAGGCCGCGGTGAAATTCTTCGCGGCGCTTCAGAACCTTGGATGCGTCCGGCGCGAAGGCCATCGCGGTGATGCCGATCCCGGGACATGGCCTCGGCGAGGCCATCAACGACCGCTTGCGGCGCGCTGCCGCCGCTCATTCCTGCTAAGGCTTCTCCATGGCAAGCGACCGCAAAGCCCCTCATGCTCCCTCGCCCGAGACGCTCGATGCGCTGGTGCGCATCGTCGGCGAGGAGCACGCCATCCGCGACCCGCAAGCGATGGAGCGCTATCTCGTGGAATGGCGCGACCGCTATCGCGGCAAGGCGGCGCTGGTGCTGAAGCCCGGCTCGACGCAAGAGGTCTCGGCAATTTTGGAGCACGCCAATCGGAGCGGCACGTCCATCGTGCCGCAAGGCGGCAATACCGGACTGGTCGGCGGTCAAATTCCGTTCGAGAGCGGCAATGAGGTCGTGGTCTCGCTGGAGCGGATGACGCATGTTCGCGACATCGATCTCGCCTCCAACACGATGATTGTCGAGGCAGGCCTCGTGCTCGCCAAAGCGCAACAAGTCGCGGCGGCCGCGGACCGGATATTCCCGTTGAGCCTCGCCTCGGAGGGAAGCTGCCAGATCGGCGGCGTGCTCGCGACCAATGCCGGCGGCATGGGCGTGCTCGCTTATGGCAGCGCGCGGGAGCTCGCGCTCGGGCTCGAAGTCGTGCTCGCCGACGGACGCGTGTGGAACGGCCTCAAGACCTTGCGCAAGGACAATAGCGGCTACGACCTCAAGGATCTCTTCGTCGGCTCTGAGGGCACGCTCGGCATTATCACCGCGGCTGTGTTGCGGCTTTTCCCGAAGCCTGCCGAGACCGTGACCGCATTCGCAGGCCTGAGCCGGCTCGAGACCGCGCCCGCCTTGTTCGCGCGGCTTTATGCGGGCGCCGGACCAATGCTGACCGGGGTCGAGATCGTGCCACGCATCGGGCTCGACTTTGTGTTGCGGCATGTGCCGAATACGCGCGATCCACTATCGAGCGCGCACGATTGGTACGTGCTGTTCGAGCTGTCGAGCCCGCGCGAAGGCGCTGGTCTGGCGCCGCTCGCCGAGACTTTGCTTGGCGAGGCCGTTGACGCCGGAGAGATTGCCGACGCAGTGGTCGCCGGCTCGCTCACGCAAGCGCAAGGACTGTGGCGTTTGCGCGAGATGCTGAGCGAAGTGCAGAAGCACGAAGGCGGCAGCATCAAGCACGACATCGCCGTCCCGGTCGCCAAGGTGCCGGAATTCATCGCGCGCGCGAACCAGCTTGTGGAGCTGATGATCCCGGGCGCGAGGCCGGTGCCGTTCGGTCATCTCGGCGACGGCAACATCCATTACAATGTGAGCCAGCCGGTGGCGATGGATCGCGACGTGTTTCTCGCCAATTGGGAGGCGCTGAATGCGGCCGTGCACGAGATCGTGCTCGATCTCAATGGCTCGATCAGCGCCGAGCACGGCATCGGGCGCTTGAAGCGCGATCTGCTGCCTCACGCCAAGCAGCCACTCGAGCTCGAATTGATGCGCAAGATCAAGATCGGCGTTCGACCCCAACGGGATTCTCAATCCCGGCAAACTGCTCTGACCTCTAGGACGCAGTCTCAGGTTCTGCCGGCGGCTTTCTCGGAAACAGCAGCCGCTGATAGAACCAGCCAATGCCCATCAGAACCGCGCCGAGCCCGATGAAAGAGAGCGCCCGGTAAATCCCGGTCAGGTCGGACATGTCGACGAAGAACACCTTGAACACGGTGAGCAGCACCACGGCGGCAGAGGCGACGCGGACCGGAAGCGAGCGCAAATAAATGCCGGCGGCCAGCAGCACCACGCCGAAAGCGA
Source organism: uncultured Alphaproteobacteria bacterium (assembly GCA_963764005.1). Lineage (GTDB taxonomy): Bacteria > Pseudomonadota > Alphaproteobacteria > Rhizobiales > Methyloligellaceae > Methyloceanibacter. The sequence continues at coordinate 49,204 of CAVXQX010000008.1, forward strand.
GCCAGACCGCGGAGTAGGTGTATTGCTCGGCGTCCGTGGTCGGGCCTTCGGTCAGGATCGGACCGTGATAGATGCGCATCACTTGCAGCGAGAGGTAGCCGAGGGCCAGCGCCACGGCGACGACGGCGAGGAGCGCGCTGTGCCAGCGGGGCCTCGTATTTCGCGTGATGAGCGCGAGGTAGGCGGCAAGCCCCGCGGTGATGCCGTAGCCGAGCAGGATTTGATTGAGGAACAGCCCCTCGATCGCTTCGCCCGAGAACGCGGGATTGTAGGCGACGCCGAGACCGATCGCGATGGCGAGCAGGGTCAGGCCGGTGACGATGAGCGCGCCGATATTGTGCACCACGCTCAAGGTGCGCTCCCTGATCTTCTCAAGAACAATGGCGAAGCCGAGCCCGAAGCAGACATCGAGCGCGATCTCGCCGAGCGTGTCCGAGCTCACATAGGCATTGCCGCCGGTCATGTAGTGGCGAATCTCGAGGAAGAAGAGCAGGCCAGTGAAGAACAGCGAAGCGGCCTCGACGAGGCGCAAAGGACCGTCGTCCGTTTCTCGGCGCATCAGATAGCCAGCGACCCAGAACGACGCTGCGGGGACGCCATAGCCATAAAGCAACCAATTGAAGATCGGCGTGGTGCCGACATCCGGCCCCATGATCATTGGGTCCCAGAGGAAGCGGGAAAGCACGAGCCCGGTGATGGCGCCGGCAAGCCAGCGCAAGCCCGGCATCGGTCGCGCCGAGGCGACCCAGGCGATGCCCACCACCATCAAGGCAAAGGACGTGGTGAGCCAACCTCTTTCCAGCACCATGGTGAGGCCGAGCGCGAGCGCGGCCACGGCGCCGGTGATGAAGATGGCGATCGCGGACGCAGAGCCCGGACGCGGCTCGCGCCGGCTGATGTAGTCGGCGGCAAAAGCGTAGGCGATGGCGAGACCGAGAGCGGCGGCGGCGAAGGGTATCGAGCGGTCGAACTGGGCGATGCGGTAATAGAGCAGCGCCAGGATCGCGGTTGGCGCGAACACGGCGGACGCGGCCCAGAACCTCGACGTCAAAACGGATTCAGAGCGCGCTTGGGCGAGGAAGCCGGTGACGCCAAAGATGAAAGCCAGCCCCGCGCCAAGCCAAAGATGCGTGCCGTAGATGAAGCGGTCAGGCTCCCAGGTCGGCGCGGCATTGGCATCGAGCGGAACGCCGTAGTCGCGAATGTCGATATTGATCGACCATTGCAGGAAGATGAGCGAGGTCAGGATTGCGGCCCACGGCACAGCCGCAATCGCCGCATCGGTCCGCCAGGCAATGGCAATTGTGCCGGCGACGAGAATAAGGAACGTGAGCAGCGTCATCAAATCGTGCTGCGTGGCGAGCACGAGCAGGCCTGCGCCGAGGAGATAGGCGCCGAGCGCCGCCGATGAGACGAGATCGCCTCGGCCTTTCGCCGCTTCAGGTCCGAACAGAAAGCCCGAGACGATCAGAAGGGCCGCGAGCACGAAGCAGGCGATGACGTAGGCAATATGCGGCGTGAGCACATCGCCCGCGACATTGCCGATCCCTGGCAACATCCACAACAGACTGAAGCCAACAGCGACAAGCGCGAGCCAACGCCATAGCCGCGCGCGCGCAAGCCCGAACGCGGCAGCCGTGACCACAGCGAGATAAAGATAGAGCGCCCAATAATTCGGCGTCTCGGTGGTGACGATCAGCGGGGTGAGATAGGCGCCGACGATACCAAGGCCCGCGACAGCCGGCCCGTGAAGTAGCGCCGCGCCGAGCGTGGCGAGCGCCACGATTCCGAGAAGCAGAAAGGCCGCGCCCGCGTCGATGAAGCCATAGAGCGCGTAAGACGCGTAGACCGTGGCATAGGCGATGGTGGTGCCGGCCGCGGTCAAGATGCTCGGAATATGCGCGGCGGGAAGCCCGGTGAGGCCCGTCTTGATTTCATGACGCCGCGTCCACTCGCCGGCGGCGATCAGCGCAATGGCGAGAATCGCGCCGAGCAGAATTCGCGCCGATGGACCAAACCAGCCCTGCTCGATGGAATAGCGGACGAGGAAGAATCCGCCCAGCGCGAGTGCGACGCCGCCGAGCCAGACCGACCATTGGGTGCCGAAGCGCTCTTCCCATCCGATCTTGGGTTTCGAAGGCGCTAGCGGCGGCAGCGGGACTTCGACCACCTCCTCTGGGATCTTGGCCGCAGACCCGGTCTCGGGCTCTTCCGCTACGGTTTCGGGCTCGGGTCCAGCCGCCACTGCCGGCGCAGCAGGGAGTTCCACAGGCGCGCCGCCAAGCGAGGCGATCTTGGTCTTCAAGGCCGGAAATCCGCCATTCCAGCACCCGCAAGCGGTCCCGCGACTTAATGGCGAGAACGAGAGCAACAATGGCGACAACGGGGATGGCGAGAACCAGAAGAATCAGCAATTGCCATTCGTCCATAAGAGGTCCTTCCAAGCCCTCGGCGCCCGGGAATCTAGTCGCGCGGAGGCTTCAGCGGAAGAGGCCGTGAGAGGAAAGTCAGAACAATCGACCTTCCAGGGGTTCTTGCAGACCGGGCTCGTCGCGGCGGCTGTCGTTGATCTTGGGGTGCATCTCGATCGATTCCAGCAAATCGTCGGCTGCCGGCAGCAACATGGCTTGCGCGGTTTCGGGCGTCGTCTTTTCGCAATCGAGCCACGCCTCAAATTGCTCGGGCGGAAGGATGACCGGCATGCGGTCATGCAGGGCGGCGACAAGAGCATTCGCGGCGCAGGTCAAAATCGCGACCGTGTCCGTCTCCTGACCGGCTTTGTCGCGCCACCGCTCCCAAAGTCCGGCAAAAGCAATCAACCGACCGTCTCGCGGGCGCAGCAAGAAGGGGCGCCGTTTTCCCTTCGGACCTGTCCACTCATAGAAGCCATCGGCGGGAATGAGGCAGCGGCGGTGAGCGAAGGCGTTGCGGAACGCTGGCTTCTCCGTGACACCTTCCGACCTTGCGTTGATTAAGGTGGGTGACGTCTTCGGATCCTTGACGAATTGTGGCAGGAGACCCCACCGCATCATGCGGAAGCTGCGCTCGCCGGTTTGGTCGAGGCAAATCACCGGAACAGGTTGCGTGGGTGCAACGTTATACCTCGCCGGGAAATTTGGCGTCTCGCGATAGGCAAAATAGGCGCGGACCGCTTCGGGCGGCGACGTCAGGCTATAGCGTGAGCACATTAGAGACCCGCGGTAACATTTCGGTAATCATAGTAGGGCAACACTGGCTTAGCTGTCAGTTAAGTACATAATCATGACCCAATCGATGTTCGCCGAGAATCGTAAGCGCGACGAACGATCCCAATCAGAGCTCCACGAGGACGTGAGCCGCGAAGATATCGTGGCAGCCTTCCGTGCCGCCATGATCGGGCATTTCCGTTCGCACATTCCCGGCACCAACATCAACGAGGCGACGCTGCTGGCGAGCGACTACCTCAATCATTTCCACGAACTGGTGATGTTGCTCGAAGCGGTCTCGTCCGAGCCGGACGATTTCGCCGAGGATTTGTTCGCGTGGAAGCCGCTCACTTACGAAGAGCATTTTGCCGAGTCAGGTTTCCGCGACAAGAATCTCGCGATCGCCGCCTATCATCGCGCGCCGCCGCGCATCCGCGCGAACTTCGACGATGCGGTGGCGCGGCTGCACGGGGAGGCCATCAAGCTCGTCGGCGATATTCGAGCGACCATCTACGGCAAGCAGCCTGGCGTCGACGCGCTTTGCTCTCGAGGCCGTGGCGCGTCTCAGCGTGTTGATCGAAGAGGCCAACGCCATCGCCAACGGCGAAGAGATTCCCGGGGCCGCGGAAGACGATGCGAATGGCGAGGCAAACAGCCAAGCCGCGATCGATGCGCTGTTCGACGCGCAAAAAGGCGCTTAGGTCCACATCCCTTCGACCTGGATTTTGCCACCAATAGGCGCTACTTAAGGCGCCATGGGAACCCCCGCAAAGCGCCTCGCCAGGCTCGGCTTTTTGGCCGTCGCTTTGGCCGTTTTCATGCTGGCTTACGAGCCGGTGGCGCATGCGCAATTCTTCATGAATTGGTTCAACAACGAGCCGGCGCGGCCGAAGCCGCGCGCGGCGAGGCCCGCTCCGCCACCCGGCGACGACCTGCCAGCCATCGTGCCGAAGGAGAGCATGGCACCGCCGCCGCCCGACGATCGTCCTTACGATACAAAACTGCTCCGTCTCGCCGAGATCCTCGGCGCGGTGCATTACCTCCGAGAGCTTTGCGGCGCGGGTGAAGGTCAACTCTGGCGCGTGCAGATGGAGGAGATCGTCAAATACGAAGGCACGACCGCCGTGCGCCGCGCCAAGCTGGTGAACAGCTTCAATGACGGATATCGCGGCTATCGCCGCACCTATCGCAGCTGCACGGAGTTGGCGAGCCTCGCCATTGCCCGCTTCACGGAAGAAGGCGCGGAGATCGCGGCCGCGCTGGCGAAGCCACAGCAATACGTCAATCGGACGCCACTGCCGATCGAGCAATCGCCGCCTCAAGCCGAAGACGGTAAACCGCCAGCCCGGTCAAGACGGGGCGGCGAAGCCGGATGCGGCAAAACCGGATGCGGCGAAACCGGATCAGGCCGGCAAGCAAGAAGCCCAGCAACAAGCCGCGGAGCCGGCGAAGCCCGGAAAACGCAAGCGCGGGGGCCAGCAACAACCGCAGCCAAGCCAGGCACCGGAGTCCGGCGGTTGGTAAATTAACCGTTAGTTCACCTTATTCTCCGCGTGGCGCATCTGGGGTGTAATTGTGACGCTCCTTGGTCCTTGTTGGCCCCAATAGCGGAAACGCCACCTTGCGTGCATCGCGCCGAACATCTCAAACGACGAAAGACGACGGTCAGAAGCAGGCCGCGTTGCGCTACATCTTGGATGCGTGGGAAGAAGCGCTGCATGACGGCATCGAGCCGGAATGCTTGGCCAATGCCGCGCTGTTTGCCGCGCTGGCCGACCTGATCGGCGTCTATGGCGAAGATGCCGTGTCGAAAATGACCACAGGGCTGTCGCGCCGGATCCAGCACGGCGAGTTCACGCTGAAGCGCACGCCGCAATAATCACAGAGCGCCGGCTTCGCGGAGCAGTCCTCCGATGAGGACGAGCAGACCGAAAGCGGTCAGCACCATTCCCGCGATGCGGTTGATCAGCTTTAGGCGCTCTTCGGTCAGCTTGTGACGGATGGTGGCGATCAGCTCGGAAAGGCCGAGCCACCACAGCAGACTTCCACACATCACCGCGGCGACGAGCAACAGAGCTTCAAAATTATTGTCGAGGCCGCCGATCAGCGAACCTAGTCCCCCGAAGATGGCCGCAGTGCCAAGGATGGCGCCTGGATTGGTGATTGTCAGAAAATAGGTCTGCGGGATGACACCGGTATGTTCCCATCTTGGCGAGCCCTTGCCAGGCTCCAGTGATGGCGCCGGCCTGGCGAAGAGAAGTCCCAATCCGAAGATGACGAGGACCGCGCCCCCAACCAGCTGAATTGGCGCGCGATATTCAGCCATCAGCTCCGAGACGGCGCGCATGGAAAAGGCCGCGATGGCCGCGAGCGTGCCGTCGCCGAGCACGGCACCGATCCCGGCCGCGAGGCCCGCCCAGAAGCCGCCAGTGGCGGCGCGTTGAATCACGAGGACGTTGACAGGCCCGATCGGCGCCGCCAACAGAAGTCCGATGAAGGTGCCGGCGAGCACAAGCTCGATGCCCGACAGCACGATATGGGCTCCCGGCATCGACGCGCGCCTATTTGTTGTTGGCTGATAGAGGGATGGATTTTGCCCCGTTGCCGTCAAACTTCGGCACGGGATTTACACAGAAGAGAGGCGACGAAAATGCCACGTTATGCGAATTTGGATTGCTGTCTCGGGAATGATGCATGAATCGTCGCTCGACCTTCACGGTGGCCCTCGGCGCATTGGTAACCGCCGCGATAGCCATTGTCTACGCCTGGCAGGCTGAGCCGAGGCACGCTCACGCGCAGCAGAGCGAGATTGCAAAAACGCCCGAGACGCCGAAAAGCTCCACCCCAGAGCCAGCTCCCGAAGCTAAAAAAACGCCTGAGGTGCCGAAGCCAAACGGGGCCGCGCAGCCGCAGATCCAGTACGATCCTCAAACACTGCCGGCGCCGGTGAAACAGACGTTGCAAGAGATTTTCGAGACGGCGCAAAGTGGCGATATCGACGCGATGCGGCCGGTGCTCGAGCAGAATGAACTCAAGCCGATGGTGGCCTCCACCCATGTCGACGATCCCGTCGCCTTCTGGAAGAAGAATTCGGTGGACGGAGAGGGCCGCGATGTCCTCGCAGCTTTTGTGAATATTCTTTCCACAGGCTTCGTCAAATCCGGCCAGGGCAAGGACGCGATCTATGTCTGGCCCTATCTCGCCGAGTTGGATTTGACCAAGCTCACGCCGGCGCAAGAGGTCGAATTTTACCGGATCGTGCCGGCGGACAAGGCGCTGGCGATGAAGAAGAGCGGGAAATACAGCTATTATCGGCTCGGGGTTTCGCCCACCGGCGTCTGGCAGTATTTCCTTCAATAAGATTCGGGCAAGGCCTCGCCGAAACGGACCGGCGCTCCGGAGGCTTCGCCGAGTTCACCTTCCCACATGGCAACCTTGCCTCGGACAAGAGTGCCGACCGGCCAACCTTCGACGGTGCGCCCAGCAAAGGGTGTCCAACCACATTTGGATGCGATCCAGTCGTCCGTGATGGTCTTCTGCAGTTTCAGATCGACGATGGTCAGATCGGCGTCATAGCCCACGGCGATGCGGCCTTTACCGGCAATGCCGAAGATGCGTTGCGGCCCGGCGCTGGTCAGATCGACGAAACGGGCAAGACTGAGACGCCCGTTGTTGACGTGGTCGAGCATCACCGGAACCAGGGTCTGCACGCCGGGCATGCCGGAGGGCGAGGCCGGGTACTCAGCCGCCTTCTCTTCAAGCGTGTGCGGGGCGTGATCGGAGCCCAGAACATCGACCACGCCTTGATCGAGCCCCCACCAAAGAACGTCTTGGTGAGACTTGTCGCGGAGCGGCGGGTTCATCTGCGCGCGCGAGCCGATGGCCGCATAGGCCTCGCTTGCGATCAGCGTGAGATGTTGCGGTGTCACCTCGACGGTGGCGATGTCCTTGTGCAGCGCCAGCAATTGCATCTCGGCCGCCGTCGAGACATGCAAAATGTGAATGCGCTTGCCGGCTTGCCGCGCGAGTCTGATCAGCATTTCGGTCGAGGCGAGCGCTGCTTCGGCATCGCGCCACTCGCTGTGGCTGGAGACGTCGCCCGCACGTCTCACGCCCGCTCGCTCCTGTAACCTCGTCTCGCTCTCGGAATGGAAGGCGGCGCGACGCCTGATCTTGGCGAAAATGCGCGACAGCGAGGCCTCGTCGTCGACCAGAAGATCGCCGGTGGAAGACCCCGCGAAGATCTTGATTCCGGCAGAGCCTTCGAGCCGCTCGAGCGCTGGCAGCTCGTCGATATTGTGTTTGGTGGCGCCGACGAAGAAGGCGAAATCGCAATGCATGCGGTTCCGCGCGCGGGCGACCTTGTCGGCCAAGGCTTCCGCCGTCGTCGTGGCGGGCTTGGTATTCGGCATCTCGAACACGGCAGTGACGCCGCCGAGCACAGCCGCCCTGCTGCCGCTTGCCAAGTCCTCTTTGTGCTCAAGCCCAGGCTCGCGGAAATGGACCTGGCTGTCGATGACGCCAGGCAGGATATGCAAGCCCTTGGCCTCGATCACGCGGCCGGCACGCGAGGCGGCGACGTCGCCGAGAGCGGCGATGCGGCCATCGGCTATGGCGAGATCGGCCACGCTTTCGCCAGCATGGCTGACGATGGTCGCGCCCTTAAGCACAAGATCGAAGGTGTCGGCCAAGTTTCAGTCCGCTTGCAGGGTCGGGCCCGCTCCCATACATCTCAGTCTGCACCCAAGTGTGCCATCACGTCGGATTGAAACGCGATCTCACTCTAGGCTATTTGTTCTAACGCATGATCTAGTCCGAAAAGTCTGTCAACTTTTCGGGACCATGCTCTAGGTAGCAGAAGACAAAGCCATGGGCCATTGTTTGGCGGCGGAGCTTGTGGATCGCGGCGTGATCGAGGTCGCGGGCGCTGACACGCGCAAATTGCTGCAAGGGCTGGTCACCAACGATATCGAGACGGCGCGCGACGGCAGAGCCATATTTGCCGGCTTGCTGACGCCGCAGGGCAAGATTCTGTTCGATTTTTTCATGGTGCCGAAGGGGGACGGTTTCCTGATCGAGGCGCCCAAAGCCACCTTGGGCGAACTCGTGAAACGCCTCAATTTCTACCGCCTGAGGGCCGCGGTCGAGATCAAGGAGGCGCCCTTCAAAGTGGTGGCTTGCTGGGGTGGCGCGCCGAAGACCGGCGGAAGGCGCGCTTGCCTTCGCCGATCCGCGCGCTCCAGAGCTTGGGACACGCGCGCTGCTACCTCAGGGCATGAGTGCTCGACAAAATTGGCTGCGGCTCGGCCAGCGAAAACGACTATCACGCCATGCGAATCGCCCAAGGCGTGCCGGAGGGCGGACGCGACTATGCCTATGGCGACGCGTTTCCGCACGAGGCGATGTTCGATCAATTGCACGGCGTCGATTTCAAGAAGGGTTGCTTCGTGGGACAGGAAGTTGTCGCGCGCATGGAGCACAGAGGCACGGCGCGGAAGCGAATCCTCCCCGTCGAGGGCGATCGACCATTGCCGGTCATCGGCAGCGAGGTGATTGCCGGCGACGCCGCGATCGGAAGCCTGACCTCGATCGATGGCCGGCTCGGGCTTGCGTCCTTGCGGCTCGATCGCGTCGAGCAAGCCTATGAGGCGGGCGAAACTTTGCGCGCGGGCGAAGCGACTTTGAGCATTGCGCAAACCACGCTGGCTCAATCTTGCCTTGCCGTCGCCCAGAGTGACGGCATGAGCAAGAAAATTGTCGAGGTGAAGCGCTGTCCTTGGCCGGGCACGCGACCCGCTCTATGTGTCTTATCATGACGAGGAATGGGGCGTGCCGGAACGCGACGACCGCGCGCTCTACGAGAAGCTCGTGCTCGACGGATTCCAGGCCGGGCTTTCCTGGATCACGATTTTGCGCAAGCGCGAAAATTTCCGCCGCGCCTTCGACGGCTTCAAGCCGGAGAAGATCGCGCGCTATTCGGACAAGAAAATCGCATCCCTGATGCAAGACGAAGGCATCGTGCGCAATCGCATGAAGGTCGACGGCGCGGTGCTCTCGGCGCGCGCATGGATTGAGACCATGGAAAAGGGCGACGGCTTCTCGACGCTGCTTTGGGGATTCGTCGACGGCAAGCCGATCGTCAACAGATTTAAGACGATACGCGAGGTGCCGCCCGAGACGGAGCTGTCGCGCAAAATCTCAAAAGACCTAAAGGCGCGAGGCTTCAAATTTTGCGGACCGACCATCGTCTATGCGTTCATGCAGGCGACGGGCATGGTCAACGACCATCTGGTCGAGTGCCACCGCCACGCCGCCTGCATGAAGCTTGGTCGGGTCTAGCCCTTAGAACCGCGGGGATCGGCGCTACGCGGATAAGTCCGCTCTTCCTGGATGCGCCCATTGCGGTTGCGGATACGGACCGAGCCATAGATTCTTGACGGCTCGCTTCAGCACGCCGCCTTTGGTCGCTCTGGCCTTCGTCGTCCAGCGTTGCACGACTTTTCCGGAGGGCTCGGCTTTGAGCTCCCACTTCTTGCTCTTCTCGTTGTGGAACAGTGAATATCTCGGCAGCTTTGCCATATGCATCTCCCAAGTGACGGACGGCGGGGGGTTTGCACGCTAACAATAGACGCATGAATGACACTATGATTCGGCTTAGTCCATTTTCTTTTTCATGTTGTATGCATAAATACTGAGGGCATGCTCTTGGTAAACGACACCCTTGGACCGCGAATCAGACTTGGATATTGCCATGCATAGTCTTCAGCCAAGCACCGGCATACGCGCTTGGCAGCGCATGCTGAGCGGGCGGAGGCTGGATCTGCTCGATCCCTCGCCGCTCGACATCGAGATCGAGGATATCGCGCATGGGTTGGCGCGCGTGGCACGCTGGAACGGACAGACCGAAGGCGAGCATGCCTTCTCGGTGGCCGAGCATAGTCTGCTGGTCGAGACCATCGCGAGCGCGCTTAACCCATCACTCGAGCGGCGCTACAGGCTGGCGGCGCTGATTCACGATGCGCCGGAATATGTGATCGGCGACCTGATCAGTCCGTTCAAAGCCGCGCTTGCCCTCGACTACAAGGCCTTCGAGGCGAAATTGCTCGCGGCCATTCATTTGCGTTTCGGGGTCCCTGCGGTGCTCCCGGAGGAGGTTACCAAACTGATCAAGCGCGCCGACAAGATCGCGGCCTATTACGAGGCGACCGCGCTTGCGGGCTTCTCGATCGAGGAGGCAAAGCGCTTTTTTGGCCAGCCGCGGGGCTTAAACGCCGCGCTGGTAACCAAACTGTCGCACCTCAAGCCGCTTGCAACGGGCGACGCCGAGGCCAACTTCATTAAGCGCTTCAATGAGCTTCGTGCATGACCGTTCAACGTCCCCAACGTTCCGTGCTCGATGGCCCGCCGCCGTCCCTGATTTCGCCAAGAGATGGGGCTAGATTGACGCCCATCATGAAGCCTGAAACCATCTATGTGTCGCCGCTCAGCCTGGTCCAGGCCACGGTGGCAGACGCCTCTGTCGGCCACCTTGTCACCCTGATCAATCACGACACGTTGGTGGCGACGCCGCCGACCATCGAGCCGGATCGGCATTTGCGCCTCGCCATGAACGACATCACCGAGCCGCAAGACGGTCTGGTGCTGCCTTGCGAGACTCACGTCACCGATCTCGTCGAGTTCGCGCTTGCCTGGGACCGCAAGGCGCCGCTGCTGATCCATTGCTGGGCCGGCATCAGCCGCTCGACGGCCGCCGCCTTCATTTCGCTCTGCGCGCTCAACCCTGAGGCGGACGAACTTCGCCTGGCGCAGGCCTTGCGCGACGCCTCGCCAACCGCCCATCCCAATCGCAGGCTGGTCCGGCTCGGCGATCAAGCGCTGCAGCGTTCGGGGCGGATGATCGAGGCGGTCGAGTTCGATCGGGCCGGGCGAGTTCGCCGAGGAAGCGCTGGTATTCGCTCTGCCCGCGCTCCACGCGGCCTAACATCATGTCCGAGCCCCGCCGCGCTGCGATCGAAGCGGGCGAGACCCAGATCGAACTCGGTCTGAATGCGGCGATCGTCAGCGTCCGCGATCAGCAACCGCAAATTCTTATCGTGCGCCCCGGCACCGCCGGATCGGGGGACTGGGACGCGCTGCCGTTCGGTCCGTTCTCGCCGCTCAGCCATCGCACGCTCGAGATCGGCTTGCGCGAATGGACCAAGCGGCAGACCGGGCTCGATCTCGGTTATGTCGAGCAGCTCTACACGTTCGGCGACCGGGGCCGGCATGCGGAGCCGGGCGCGCCCTCGCATATTCTCTCTGTCGGGTATCTCGCGCTGACGCGGGGCGCCGGCGAAGAGTTGATGGGCTCGCATTGGTCGCCTTGGTACGCCTATTTCCCCTGGGAGGATTGGCGGCTCGGCAAGCCCGAGATTCTCACCAACGAGATCGAGCCGAGGTTGAAGGAGTGGGCCGAGCGCAAACCTCCCGATGATGCGCCGGCGCGGCCGTTGCGTCGCGCCGAACGGCTGAAAGTCTGTTTCGGCGATGGCTCGAGTTTCGACGAAGAAAAAGTGCTTGAGCGCTATGAGCTGCTCTATGAGGCCGGCCTCGTCGCGGAGGCCGCGCGCGATGAGCGCTCCGCGGCAAAGCAATGGGACAAGATCCCTGAGTTTGGGCGGCCGATGGAATTCGACCATCGCCGTATCCTTGCGACCGCGATGGGCCGCTTACGCGGCAAGTTGAAATATCGGCCGGTGGTGTTTGAACTGTTGCCGCCCGAATTCACGCTCTACGATTTGCAACAGACCGTGGAGGCGATCTCGGGCACGCTTCTGCACAAACAGAATTTCCGCAGGCTGGTCGAGCAAGGCGGTCTCGTCGAGCCGACAGGCAATGTCTCGACCGCGACCGGCGGACGCCCTGCCCGGCTTTACCGGTTCCGCCGCGAAGTGGTGCTGGAGCGCCCGGCGCCGGGGCTTCGCGTCAAGGCGGGGCGCCTCTAACTCAGCGAGGAGCGAGCAACGCCCATCACTCCTGCCAATGCAATGCCCCTCGTCGCTTTGACCGGCGCCACCGGTTTTGTCGGGCAGCATCTGTTGCGTGAATTGCCCAAGCGCGGCTACCGGCTTCGCGTCTTGCTGCGCCGGCCGAGCGCCTTGCCGCTTCCTTGCGCCAGCGTGCTGATTGGCGATATCTCCCGCCCGCATAACATGGCCGAGGCACTGACCGGGGTCGATGCGGTGATCCATTCCGCCGGCTTGGCGGACACCATGTCTGGACAGCCGGAAGACGATTATCGCGTGATCAACACCGAGGCCACCATCGCGCTGGCGCGTGCCGCCAGCCGCGCGCGCGTCAAGCGTTTCGTATTTCTGTCCTCGATCAGGGCGCAAAGCGGTCCGATCGCGTCGGAGACGCTGACCGAAGACGCGGAGCCGAGACCGACCGATGCTTATGGACGCTCCAAGCTCGCCGCGGAACAAGGCCTGGCCGAAGCCAATATCGATTGGGTCGCGCTCAGACTAACGTTGACCTATGGGCCGGGCGTGCAGCGTAATATGGCGAAGCTGATCCGCCTGGCGCGCTCTCCCTATCTGCTGCCCTTCGGAATGATGAAAGGGCGGCGTTCGCTGCTCGCGCTCGACAATCTGGTGGAGGCGGTCGACATTGTGCTCCGGGCCCCAGCACCGCTCCGCCGACCATTGCTCGTGGCAGATCCCGATCCGCTCACCATCGCCGAAATGATTGCCGCCATGCGCCAAGGATTGCAGCGCCGGCCCGGCATTTTCCCACTGCCATCACCCTTGCTGCGCGCGGCCTCGCTCGCGATGGGACAAAGCGAGACGCATCGCTTGCTGTCGGGATCGCTGGTCGCGGATTGCACCAAGCTGTCCAGGCTCGGCTTCAAGCCCGCCATCGACACCAAGACCGCGCTCGCGGCATTGATGCGAGGCTGAGTTAGGGTGCTTCGCCGTTTCGAGATCGACCCGCTCGCCCTCCGGCAACAAACATCCCCGAACAAAGGGTTTGTGCCATGAACCCGGAGCCCAGAAGCGCGGTGAAATAAAGCCAATGCAACGCCATCGCGGCGAGGATGGCCGCGAATAAACCGAGCAGGATCAGGCAAATCTTCCGGATCGAAAACATGGCCGCTTGATAGCACGGCGCGGCGTGCGCGAAAGCCTCCGCTATGGCAGAGTGCGGCGCCGTGACCTCACCCCTCGATCCAAATGCAGCCGCACGTGCGGCGGAGCTTGCCCGCGCCGGGTTAATGCGTCCCGGCGCGCCGGCCGAGCTGCCGCCGCGCCTCTTCGTGGTCGATGCCGAGCGTCAATCGGGGATCTGGTTCGAGGACGGGAAGCCAATGGCGCGTTGGCCTGTCTCCACGGCGCGGCTCGGCATTGGCGGCAGGGAGAATTCCTATCAAACGCCGCCGGGCTGGCATCGTGTCGCGCGCAAGATTGGGGCGAACGCGCCGAGCGGCACACGTTTCGTCGCGCGCGAGCCCAATGGCGAGATCTGGGCGGGCGAAGCAAGTGACGCCGACCTGATCCTCACCCGCATCCTGACCCTCGACGGCTTGGAAGACGGCACTAATCGCGGCCCCGGCTACGACTCGCTTGAACGCTACATCTATGTTCACGGCACCAATCAGGAATCGCTGCTCGGCCGGCCTACGAGCCATGGCTGCGTGCGCATGTCCAATCTCGATGTCTGCGCGCTGTTCGATCGCATCGAGGAAGGCGATCACGTCTTCATCGCGCCGCCGATCCCATCCGCCATTCCCAACCCATTCGCCGAGGGGCGCTTTCATTATGCCGGTCTCGGGGGATCTGGCATGAGCGCGCTCGCGCAATTCCAAGCGATGAAAGGCGGCAAGGTCAGCGGCAGCGATCGCGCCTTCGACCATGGCGAGCGGATCGAGGTTCGGCATCAACTTGAGGCGCTCGGCATCGAAGTGGTGCCGCAAGACGGCAGCTTCATTGGACCCGATTGCGCGGCGCTTGTGGTGTCGACCGCGGTGGAGGAGCAAGTTCCCGATTTTGCCGTGGCGCGCGCCAACAATGTCCCGGTCATTCACCGCTCAGAGATGCTGGCTTATTTCGTCGAGACCAACCGCACCATCGCGGTGAGCGGCACCAGCGGTAAATCGACGGTGACGGCGATGATCTTCGAAATCTTGCGCGGCTGCGGCCGCGATCCTTCCGTGATTACGGGAGGCGATGTTCGCCTATTGCAGTCACAAGGCTTGGTCGGCAATGCTTATGCCGGCGCCTCCGACCTGCTGGTCGTCGAGGCCGACGAAAGTGATGGGTCGCTCGTGCGCTATGCGCCGGCAGTCGGCGTGATCCTCAATCTGCAACGCGATCATAAAGAGATGAGCGAGGTGGCGGCGATGTTCGCCGTGCTTCGCGCCCGGTCGCGCGAGGCGCTGGTGGTCGGCGACGACGACAATCTCGATGTGCTCGCGGGCGGAGCATTGCGGTTCGGATTTGGGCCGAAAGCCGATATCAGGGGCGAGGATGTGGTGCTCAAAGGCGCTGGAAGCGAATTTCGCGTGCGCGATGTTCGATTCTCGCTGCCGGTGCCGGGCAAGCACAACGTTGCCAATGCACTTGCCGCAATTGCCGCCTGTCATGCCATCGATGTCCCGCTCGCGGAGATGACTGGACCGCTGTCCCGCTTCGAAGGCGTAGGCCGGCGCTTCCAGACCATCGGGGTAGCGCGCGGCGTCGAAGTGGTCGACGATTTTGCGCATAACGCGGACAAGATCGCCGCCGCGATCAAGACGGCGAAACTTCGCGGGGCCCGCGTGCTCGCGATCTACCAACCGCATGGCTACGGCCCGACCCGGTTCTTGCGTCAGGATTTCGTCAACACTTTCGCCCGAGAGCTCGCCAGCCAAGACCGGCTCTGGCTGCTCGAGATCTTCTATGCCGGCGGCACGGCTACGCGCGATTTCTCCGCCGCCGATATCGTGGCCGAGATTGCGGATCGAGGCACCAAGGCTGAATTTGCGCCGTCGCGCGACTGGCTCGCCTCGCGCATCGTAGCGGAGGCCAAAGCAGGGCGACCTCGTTCTTGTGATGGGGGCCCGCGACCCCTCGTTAAGCCAATTCGCTCGCAACATTTTGGCGGCCCTGGCTAAAGCCGACCAATAGAGCCAGTTGCAACTTATTCGCGAGTAGCGCTCGAGAATCGCCTCAAATTTGAGGGATCGGCCTAACTCAGCGTTGCAGCCTCAGCATTTATGACAATTGGGCGAGACGGTGACCACGCCGGTCCGCAGTAGGGACTGGCTGCATGGTCGATACCGTCGTCGATACTGTCTACGATATCAAGCCCACACCGCCGCATCCGCGTGTGCTTGGCTGGTTCGGCACCACCGCCCTGGCGATGGGCGGCAGCAACCAGATGATCTTCCTGATCACGGCGTTATTCGTCGGTCAGGGTGACATTCTCGGTCTGGGCAGCGCCGCCGTTCCCCTGCTCATTCTTGGCGTGTTGCTGGGCTGGGCGGCCGCGCCCGCCTGGACCGAACTGGTGCTGATGTGGCCCAACCGGGTCGGCGGCATCTCGGCGGCCTGCGCGGAAGCCTTCCGGCCTTACAATCCCGTCCTCTCGGCGCTCACCGGTACCTGCTATTGGTGGGGCTGGATCCCGACTTGCGGGCTCACGGCTCTGCTTTCGGCTTCGGCGATTCAACAATGGTACTTGCCAGGGCTTCCGGTCGAGGCGGTGGCGATCACCATCATCTGCCTCTTCACCCTGGTGAACATTTGCGGTGTGAAATGGGTGGCACGACTCGCCATGCCGATCGCCACCGCCTCCGCGTTGTCTCGCTTTCATCTCGACGCTCGCGCCGATGCTGTCCGGCGAGGTCAATTGGCAGCAAGCGTTCGACTACCATCTCATCACGCCCTTCGAGGGCTGGTTCGGCGACCTGACGGCGGTGATGGCGGGTCTCTATCTCATCGGCTTCGCCGCGCCTGCCTTCGAGGCCGCGGCGTGCCACGTGGGCGAGACCAAAGACCCCAACAAGAACGTGCCGCGCGCCATGTTGGCGTCGGCGTTCATGGCCGGCATCTATTTCATCGCGCTGCCGCTGGTCTGGCTCGGCGTGCTTGGCTCGGAGACCCTGGGCAGCGACCTCGCCACCGTTCTCGGGCCGACCTTCTCGCCGTGGCTCGGCAGCTTCGGCAAGGCCGCCGCGATCTGGTTCGTCATGCTGAACATGTTCCACGGCACCTTGCAGCCTTTGGCGGGCGCCGCACGCACCATGTCGCAACTCGCCGATGACGGACTGCTGCCGCGTTTCTTGTCGCTCCGCTTCAAGCCCACCGATTGTCCCTGGGCGGCGACGGCGCTCACCGCAGCTTGCGCGATCGGCTTCCTGCTGATGGGCGATCCGATTTGGATGATCGCGGCGGCGAACTTCACCTATCTCATCGGCATCTGCATGCCGAACGTCGCAGCCTGGCTGCTGCGGCGCGACATGCCAGACGCCGAGCGCCCTTATCGCGCGCCGCGCGGCACCATCACGCTCGGCGTGGGAGCGGCAATGGTTTGGCTGATCTCCGCCATGCTGGGCTTCCAGCAATTCGGGCTGCCGACCGTGGTGTTCGGCCTCGCGCTCGCCTATTCGGGGGCAGGCCTCTACGCTTGGCGCGTCATCGAGGATCGACGCCGCGCCGGCCTCTCCGCCTTCGCGCACACGCTTCACACCAAACTGACCGGCGCCATGGTGCTGGTGCTCGTGCTCGACGGTGTCGCCTACCTCCTCGCCGTCAACAGTATCGGCGAAGGGCATCATCAGCTCGTGGCAGTGCTTGAGGATATTTTCGTGGTTGTCGCGCTGCTCACGATCAGCGTTGGCCTCGTGCTTCCCGGCATGATCACCTATTCGGCTCTCGAGGTCACCAAGGCGGCGCAGCGGCTCACTTCCGGAACGCTCCGGCAGTTCTCGCTCGCCATGGGGGCTCTCGGCCGCGGCGATCTTGAGGCGGCGCATGCCTGCGGTCAATTTCGAGGCGGTGAAGGTAAACACCAGGGACGAGCTTGGCGAGATGGCGGACAGCTTCAACCTTCTGCAGGAGGAGGTGCGAGAGGCGGCCGTAGGCCTCGATGAGGCCCGCGAGAATTTGCGCGCGGCGCGGCAGGAGCTGATCGCGAGACATCAGCAAATTGCCCATCTTGCGCATCACGACGCGTTGACCGACCTGCCGAACCGGACGGCCCTTACCGCTCGGCTTGCCGAGACGCTGGCGCGCGCCAAGGCCACGGGAACCGGATTTGCCGTGCTCAGCGTCGACCTGGATTATTTCAAGGAAGCCAACGACATTTTCGGTCACGTGGTCGGCGACGAATTGCTTTGCGCCATCGCCCGCAGACTGGACGGCGCCGCAGGCGACGCGTTTATCGCCAGGGTGGGCGGCGATGAATTTATGGTGGTAACGCCGGTCGAGCCGTTGCCCGGCCAGGTCGAGAAGGCCTTGCAGCAACTCAATGTGGGCGAGCGGCTCCCTGGCAGCGCGGGAAAGCTTGCCGATCGCCTGCTCGATTGCATTACCGAGGCGTTCGAAATTCGCGGTCAGCAGATCCAGATTGGGCTCAGCATTGGCGGAGCGATCTATCCGACCGATGCCAGCGAGGTGCGGACCTTGCTCGCCAACGCCGATGCGGCGCTCTACCGCGCCAAGGCAGACGGCCGCCAGATGGTGCGCTTCTTCGATCCCGAGATGGACCGCCGGCTGCGCGAGCGCTACTCGCTACAGCACGATCTGCGTTCGGCGCTTACGCATGACGAACTGGTGTTGAACTACCAGCCGCAAGCCACGATCGACGGTCAGGTGTTCGGCTTCGAGGCATTGCTACGCTGGTTCCACCCGAAGCTCGGTTACGTCCCGCCAAACGAGTTCATTGGGCTCGCCGAGCAAAATGGTTCGATCAACGAGATCGGTGCTTGGGTGCTCCGGCAGGCGTGCCGCGAGGCGGCGAGCTGGCAGGCTCCGTTACAGGTTGGCGTCAATCTCTCACCGGTGCAGTTTCGGCACGGCGATCTCGCCGGTCTCGTGCATATGGTGTTGCTCGAAACCGGTCTTGCCCCCAACCGCTTGGAGCTCGAGATTACCGAGGGCGTCCTGATCGGTGATCCCTCTCGCGCGCTTTCGATTCTACGGCGCTTGAAATTGCTTGGCGTGAGAATCGCGATGGACGATTTCGGGACCGGTTACGCATCACTGGCGTCGCTGCAGTCTTTCCCGTTCGACAAAGTCAAGATCGATCGGTCCTTCATTGCAGGCGTCGATACCAATGTGCATGCCGCGGCGATCGTGCGCGCGGTGATAGGGCTCGGCAAGGCGTTTAACATCCCGACGATCGCCGAAGGTGTCGAGACCGAGGGCGAACGGTTGTTCCTGCTCAAGGAAGGTTGCCAGGAGATTCAAGGTTACCTGGTCGGCCGCCCGGCGCCAATCGCAAGCTATGCGGACATCACCAACGGCGATGTGAGCGCGCGCCTCGCGGGTTAAGCGCGGGCAATTCTGCCTCGCCGCCGAACTTTCGCTCTAGTTCTACGTTCTGTTTCCGGCCAACGATAGGCGGCGCGGAGGTTTCCATGCGGACTGCGAGCAACCCCAACAAATCCTCTCGGCTGCTGGCGCTTGGCGCCCTTGTCGGCGGCTTTGGCGCTGCTGGCATTTGCGATCGCTCACGGGTCCGCCAGGGATGCCACAATGGACACGAAGGCGGCGAAGCTGAACGTCACGACTTTCGCCAAGGGGCTCAAGCATCCTTGGGGCATGAGCTTCCTGCCCGACGGGCGCATGCTGGTGACCGAGCGGCCTGGCAGGCTTCGCCTCGTTGGCACAGACGGGACGCTGTCTGAGCCATTGCAAGGCGTACCGGAGGTCTATGCCTCAGGCCAAGGCGGACTGCTTGATGTCGCGCTCGACCCGAAATTCGACGCTAACCATCTCGTCTATCTCACCTATGCCGAGCCCCGCGAGGGGGGAGCGGGGACTGCCGTTGCGCGCGGGGTGCTGACCGATACGGGCCTGGACAAGGTCGAGGTCATATTCCGGCAAGTCCCCACCATCGATGGCGGCAATCATTTCGGCTCGCGGCTCGCTTTCGCCCCGGACGGCAAATTGTTCGTCACCCTCGGCGAGCGCTTCCAATTCGGACCGGCACAGGATTTGTCCAACGATCTCGGCAAGATCGTGCGCATCAATCCGGACGGATCGATCCCCGAGGACAACCCTTTCGTCGGCAAGGACAATGCGCGGCCGGAGATCTGGTCCTACGGTCATCGGAACCCGCAAGGCGCCGCCATACACCCGGAGACGGGAAAGCTCTGGGAGACCGAATTCGGTCCGTTCGGCGGCGATGAGCTCAATATTCCCAAGCCAGGTTCGAACTATGGATGGCCGGTCGTGAGCTGGGGCAGCCACTATGACGGGACGGCGATCCCGAAGCCGCCGACTCGGCCCGACTTCGCCGACGCCATCTATCACTGGACGCCAGTGATCTCGCCCTCCGGAATTGCCTTCTATACGAGCGATGCAATCCCGAATTGGCGCGGAAACCTACTGATCGGCGGATTATCGTCGCAGGCCATCATCCGCCTCACGCTCGACGGCGAGACGGTGATGTCCGAAGAGCGGCTGCCAATGGGTGCGCGCATCCGCGACGTGGCGGTCGGGCCCGACGGCGCGGTCTACGCGCTGACGGACGAGAGTGATGGTGAGATCTTGCGGCTGAGTGCGGCGAAATAGACGAGTCTCGCGAACCTTGCCGCTTCAACTTGCCGCGAGCGCCTGCAAATTGGGCATAAGGCCCCGGCCCCGCCACAATCAGGCAATAGCGCTTCGGACCCTTCCGCTTTACCCTCGCCAGCGTCATGCAGCCGATTATCTCCGTCCAAAACCTGTCTAAGACTTACGCGTCCGGTTTCGAGGCGTTGAAGCACGTCGATCTCGAGATTCGGCCGGGCGAGATCTTTGCACTGCTCGGGCCCGAACGGCGCCGGCAAGACCACGCTGATCAACATTATCTGTGGGATTGTGAATGCGTCCGGGGGACAGGTGCTGGTCGGCGGACATAACATCGTCAGTCGAGTGGCGTCCCGCGCGTGCCATGATCGGGCTCGTGCCGCAGGAATTGACCGGCGACATGTTCGAGACCGTGTTCAATACCGTCTCGTTCAGCCGCGGGTCTGTGGGGCAAGACGCCGAATCCCGCCTTGGTCGAAAAGCTGCTGAACGATCTCTCGCTGTTCGACAAGCGCAACAACAAGATCATGACGCTGTCAGGCGGCATGAAGCGGCGCGTGCTGATCGCCAAGGCACTGGCGCACGAGCCCACGGTCTTGTTTCTCGACGAGCCGAGCGCCGGCGTCGATGTCGAGCTCCGGCAAGATATGTGGGAATTGGTCCGTGGTTTGCGCGCGTCCGGCGTCACCATCATCCTCACCACGCACTACATCGAAGAGGCCGAGGAAATGGCCGACCGCATCGGCGTCATCAACAAGGGAGAGATCATCCTGGTTGAGGAGAAGAGCGCGCTGATGCAAAAGCTCGGCAAGAAAGAGCTGACGCTGCAGCTTCACGAAAAGCTCGAGACTCTTCCAAAAAGTCTCAATGGCCATCGCCTGACATTGGCGGCAGACGGCAACGAGCTGATCTACACCTATGACAGCCAGAAAGAGCGCACCGGGATCACGGCGTTGCTGAAGGACCTGGCCGATGCCGGCGTGAGGTTCAAAGATTTGCACACGACGCAAAGCTCGCTCGAAGACATTTTCGTCGACCTGGTGAGGCAGAAGCGATGAACCTTCCCGCCGTCAAAGCCATCTACACCTTCGAGATGGCGCGCGCGCGGCGCACGCTGATGCAGAGCATCGTGTCGCCGGTGGTGTCCACCTCGCTCTATTTCGTGGTGTTTGGGGCCGCGATCGGTTCGCGCATCAGCGAGATCCAGGGCGTGTCTTACGGCGCCTTCATCGTTCCCGGGCCTGATCATGCTGATGCTGCTCACGCAGAGCGTCGCCAACGCCTCGTTCGGCATCTATTTCCCGCGCTTCGCGGGCACGATTTTCGAGATTTTGTCGGCCCCGATCTCGGCGTTCGAGATCGTGATCGGCTATGTCGGCGCGGCGGCGACCAAGTCGATCATTCTCGGCCTGATCGTGCTGGCGACGGCTTGGCTGTTCGTACCCATCGAGATCAAGCATCCATTTTTCATGTTGTTTTTCTTGGTGTTGACCGCCACCACGTTCAGCCTGTTCGGCTTCATTTTGGGGCTTTGGGCCGACGGCTTCGAGAAGCTGCAGCTCGTGCCGTTGCTGATCATCACCCCCCTCACCTTCCTCGGCGGCACCTTCTATTCGATCCATGTGCTGCCGCCCTTCTGGCAGAAGGTGACGCTGTTCAACCCCGTGGTCTATCTGGTCAGCGCCTTCCGCTGGAGCTTCTTCGGCACGGCCGATGTGAGCGTGGCTTTGAGCCTCAGCATGACGCTGCTTTTCCTCGTCATCTGCCTCGGGATCGTTTGGTGGATCTTCAAGACCGGCTATCGTCTGAAGAGCTGATCGTTTTCTCTCCGGGAACACGCCGTGAGCCATGAGGACAAGCCGACGCTACACCGAAGCATCGGGCCGGTGCAGCTCGCGCTTTACGGGCTCGGCAGCATGCTCGGCGCCGGAATTTACGGGCTGATCGGGCAAGCAGCGGGCCAGGTCGGCAATGCGGTATGGCTCGCCTTTGCCGTCGCGCTGGTCGCGGCGTTGCTGACCGCGTTGTCCTACGCCTCGCTCGCGTCACGTTATCCGCGCGCGGCAGGTGCCGCCTATGTCACGCAGCGCGCCTATGGTTCGAGCCTTTTGAGCTTCATCGTCGGGCTTGCGTTGGTCTGTTCCGGGCTCACCTCCGTTGCCACGCAGTCGCGAGTCTTCGCCGCCAATCTCGCGAGCCTGCTCGGACTTGAAGTCCTTGCCGGTGTGGTTTCTCGCTCTCGGCTTTCTTCTCGTGCTCGGCGGCATCGTGTTTCGCGGCATTCGCGAAGCGATGTGGGTCAATGTGCTGTGCACGATCATTGAGGCGTCCGGTCTCGTTATCGTCATCGTTGTCGGATTCTCCTATTGGGGAAGCGTCGACTATCTCGCAACGCCCGCAACAGCCAGCAGCAGCGACGCAGCGCTTCTGGTCATCCAAGGTGCCGTCCTCACCTTCTTTGCCTTTATCGGTTTCGAGGACACGTTCAATGTCGCTGAGGAGTGCCGCAATCCTGAGCGCACCTTGCCGATCGGGCTGATCCTCGCCATGGCGCTTGCCGCGACTCTCTACATGGCGGTCGCGATCACGGCCGTCTCAGTCGTGCCTTATCAGGACCTTGCCGCGGCGCCAGGCCCGATCACCGAAATCGTGCATCGCGCGGCACCTTCGATCCCGCCCATCGTGTTCACCTTCATCACGCTGTTCGCCGTCGCAAACACGGCTCTCGTCAATTACGTCACCGCCTCGCGCCTGATCTACGGCATGGCGCGGCAGGGATTGTTGCCGGCGCGTTTGGGCGACGTGCACGCGAAACGGCGAACGCCCCATATCGCGGTGGCCACGTTGTTCATCATTGTCGCTCCGCTTGCGCTGTTGGGATCGATCTCGGAGCTTGCCGCGGCGACGGTGCTGCTCCTGCTTGCCGTGTTCGCGGTGATGAACAGCGCGCTGTTCCTGCTGAAGGGAAGGAAGGGCGAGGCACGCGGCTATTTCGAGGTGCCCCGCCTGGTGCCGGCGCTCGGTGTCTTGATCTGTCTGGCGCTCATTGTGGTGCGCGTCACGACTGGGGATTGGCGGGCCTCGGCAATTGCGGGCGGCCTCCTGCTTGGATGCCTTGCGATCTACGCGCTGGTGCGGCCGAAGGTGGCATCCGAGCAGGCCGCCTCCCTCTAGGATTCCACTCCCCGATCTCCTATACTCATTTGGAGAACTAAGGGCTTGCTGGGCCCGGCCTTGTGCCGGATGTTTTAACGACCTATATATGCTCACTGTGAGCATTATTGGTTGTGAAAGGGAGGAAGTCCGAATGACCGCAGCGATTCAACGCGGACAATCGGTGAAATTGCCAGACGCGCGGCCGGCACTCGTGCTGCCCGATCTCGCCTATACAACTGAGGTTCGGCGGGAGACGGCGAAGCTTTACGAGAAGGTGTCGCGGGTCATCCCGCCGGTCGAGTGGCCCGCCTTCGCGCCCTATATCAAGGCGATCAACGACCTGAAGCGCGAGCGCAATGCCGTCGTGCTCGCGCATAACTACATGACGCCGGAGATCTTCCATTGCGTCGCCGACGTGGTCGGCAACTCGCTGCAGCTTGCGCGCGAGGCGTCGAAGACCGACGCCGACATCATCGTGCAAGGCGGCGTGCATTTCATGGCCGAGACCTCGAAGCTGCTCAACCCCGACAAGCTGGTGCTGATCCCCGACAGCCGCGCGGGCTGCTCGCTCGCGGCCTCGATCACCGGCGCCGACGTGCGTCGCCTTCGCGCCGCCTATCCCGGCGCGCCGGTCGTCACCTACGTCAACACGTCGGCCGAGGTGAAGGCGGAGTCCGATATTTGCTGCACCTCATCGAACGCCGTGAAAGTGGTCGAAGTCGCTCGGTGCCAAGCGCGTCATACTCATTCCCGACGAGTTTCTGGCGAAATGGGTGCAGACCCAGACCGACGTCGAGATCATCACCTGGAAAGGTCATTGCGAGGTGCATGAGCGCTTCACGCCCGAGGAGCTTCGCGCCTATCGCGAGGCCGATCCGGGGGTGAGGATCATCGCGCATCCCGAGTGTCCACCCGAGGTGATCGCGGAGGCCGATTTCGCCGGCTCGACCAGCGGCATGATCAAATGGGTGAAGGAGCACGAGCCGCGCAAGGTGCTGCTCGTGACCGAGTGCTCGATGAGCGACAACGTCGCGGTCGAGGCGCCGAACACCGAGTTCGTGCGGCCGTGCAATCTCTGCCCGCATATGAAGCGGATCACGCTGCCGAAGATCCTCGACAGCCTCCTTTATCTGAAGGAGGAAGTCACGGTGGCTCCGGAGATCGCGGAGCGGGCACGCGCCGCAGTCGAGCGCATGATCAATCTCAATCACTAGCGTAATCGCGCGGAGATAGAGGCAAAGCGGTGACCAACAGGAGCAAACAGAAGCCGGCGCCGACCATCGAGCGGCGCGGCGTGGTCATTGTCGGTGCGGGCCTTGCCGGCCTGTTCACCGCGCTGAAGCTCGCGCCGATCCCGGTCACGCTGGTCTCGGGCGCAAAGCTCGGCGAAGGCGCGTCCAGCGTCTGGGCGCAAGCCGGCATCGCAGCGGCGCTCGCCGAAGGCGACAGCCCGGAGGCGCACGCCGCCGACACGGTTAGCGCCGGCGCCGGCATCGTCGATGAGACGGTTGCGCTCACCATGGCGCGCGAGGCGCGCGAGCGGATCGAGGATCTGCTGCGCTACGGCGTACCGTTCGACAAGGACTTGGAAGGCCGGCTCGACTTGGCGCAGGAGGCTGCACACGGCACGCGCCGCATCCTTCACGTTAAAGGCGATACGGCCGGCCGCGCCATTATGGCGGCGCTGATCGAGGCCGCGCGCAGCATGCCGTCGATCGAGATTTTGGAAGGTTACGCCGCTTGCGGGCTCGCGACCGACCATGGCCGCGTGACCGGTGTCGAGCTCGCGCCTGTGGAGGCGACTCCGCTGGTGCCGACCTTGATCCTGGAGGCCTCGGCGGTCGTGCTGGCGACCGGCGGCGCCGGTCAGCTCTATGCCATCACCACCAATCCGCGCGAATCTCGCGGCGAAGGCATGGCCATTGCGGCAAAAGCCGGCGCGGTGATCGCCGACGCGGAATTCGTGCAGTTCCATCCGACCGCGATCGATATTGGCCGCGACCCTGCCCCGCTCGCCACCGAAGCGTTGCGCGGCGAAGGCGCGACGCTGATCAACGGGCGCGGCGAGCGGTTCATGCGTCAGGTGCACGCGGATGCGGAGCTCGGACCCCGCGACATCGTCACCCGGGCGGTGCAGCGAGAGATCGCAAGCGGACGCGGCGCCTATCTCGATTGCCGGAAACTCGGACCGCATTTTGTGGAGTCCTTCCCGACGGTCAACGCGGCTTGCCGCGCCGCTGGTATCGATCCAACCAAGGAGCCGATCCCGATCGCGCCGGCAGCGCACTACCACATGGGCGGCGTGCTGACCGATGCTTCCGGGCGCACGACGCTTCCCGGTCTTTGGGCTTGCGGCGAGGTGGCTTCGACCGGCGCCCATGGCGCGAACCGGCTCGCGTCGAATTCGCTGCTCGAAGCGGTCGTGTTCGGCACGCGGGTGGCAGCCGACATCGCACGCGTTCTCCCGGCCGCGGCACGGATGCCGCAGGACTTCGAGCCGTTGCCCTCCGCGTCGCTTCGCGCGACGCCGCGAGGCGACGACGCAGCGGTCACATTGCTTCGCCGCACCATGACCGACGATGTCGGGGTGATCCGCGATGCGGAGTCCCTGCGCACCGCGCTCCGCACCATCGCTTCGCTCGAGGCTGAGGCGGGTGAGGACCGGCGCTTCGCCAATATGCTGATCGCGGCGAAACTGATCGCGGCCGCGGCGCTGAAACGCGAAGAAAGCCGGGGCGCACATTTCCGCAGCGATTATCCCACCTCCGATCCCCGTCTCGCCGAGCGTAGTCACATCACGCTCGAGGAGGCCGATGCGATCCTGAATGCTGCCTTGGGCAACACACGCAAACGCGCTCCGCGTCTTGCGGCGCTCCATGCATGAAGAGGACAGCCAAAGGCGAACTGCCGAGAGCTTTGGTCAAGCGCGCCGTCGAAGCCGCGCTTGAGGAGGATCTCGGCGGGGCGGGCGACATCACCACCGACGCCACGATTCCCATCGACGCCACAGGTGAGGCCGCGATCGTCGCCCGCGAGGTTGGAGTCATCGCGGGGCTCGATCTAGCAGCCGAGGCATTTCTTTCGCTGGATCCGGGGGCGAAGTTTTCGCCGCTCGTCAGCGACGGCGACGCGGTAAAGCAGGGCGCGAAGATCGCTAGGATTGCGGGCAAGACGCGCGCCATCCTGACCGCCGAACGCACTGCCCTCAATTTTCTCGGACATTTGAGCGGGGTTGCGACGCTCACCTCAAGCTATGTCGAAGCCGTAGCAGGGACTGGCGCGCGGATCGCCTGCACGCGCAAGACGACGCCGGGTTTGCGGGCGCTGGAGAAATACGCGGTCAGAATGGGGGGCGGCGTCAATCACCGCTTCGGCCTCTATGACGGCGTGCTGATCAAGGACAACCACATCGCAGCAGCAGGTGGCATCGGCAACGCGCTTCGCGCGCTCGGGGCTCGCGCCGGTCACATGGTGAGGATCGAGGTCGAGGTCGACAATCTCGATCAGCTGAAGGAGGCGCTCCGCTTCCCGATCGACGCGGTGTTGCTGGACAATATGGATGTGCCGACACTGAAGAAGGCTGTCGCCATGGTCGCAGGCCGCGTAACCACCGAGGCGTCGGGGGGAGTGCGGCTGGAGACCGTGCGCAAAATCGCGGAGACAGGAATCGACCTGATCTCAGTCGGCGCGCTTACTCATTCGGCGAGAAGGTTAGACTTGTCGCTGGAGTGGGCGAAGCGCTCGAAGACACGAGCGAAACGGCGGGGGTAGCAGCCGGCAGTGCGTCGGTCGCGGTGCCGGTCGAGGATTGCGCCGAGGCCTCCACGACGTAAGGCTGCTCATTGCGCTTCTTGTAGAAGATGTGATTACCGATCGAGTCGATCTTACTCATGCTGTTGACCCAACCCGGCCTGACATAATTGGCGTGGTAATAGGTCGAATAACCGACCTCAGGCAGCCAGACTTGGCCGGAAGTGACCTGCTTGGCGATGTCTTGGGCGAGCGCCCATTGATCGTTGTTCCTGGGCATGTCGGTATGCCCGTCACAGGCAAACGAGAACTGGCAACCCTTCTGCATCTGGCCTTGATAGACCACGCCGCAAATCGTTTCCGGGAATTGCGGGCTGCGGACGCGGTTGAGGATGACCTGGGCAACGGCGATCTGGCCGCGGACGGGCTCGCCGCGCGCTTCGAAATAGATGGCGGTGGAGAGGCAGCGGCGCTCCCGCTCCTCGAATTCGGCCTGGCTTTCGCCGGCGGACTTAAAGGCGAGTCCTTCCTGCGAGGGATGATAGGCAACGGATTGGGGCGAAGGTGTCGGGCGCCCGGTATTGAAGGCCGCTTCCAACTCGCTCATATCGCCCGGGGTCGACATGAAGAGCGCGGCAGAGTAGCCGGCATCGACTGAGCCCTTGAGCGCGACTTCAGTGACGGGCGGATTGAGGCGATCGCCCTTCTTGTCCCGCGCCGAGCCCTGGCTGACGGCTTGCAGGCTGCCGGTGATGTCGGGCATGCCGCCCAGCGAGGCGGTAATGGCCTGCTTTCCGGCGTAAGTGGTTGTTTTGACGGTCTGATATTGGTCGGCCCGGGGGCCCTTGCCTGAGGCGGTAAAGAGAATCGCGGCGTCGGTCGAAAGCGCTTTCGTGGCGGCTTGTGCGGCAATGCGGTTGGAATAGTCCGCGCCATTGCCCGAAAGCCAGAGTTCCGCCTTGAAAATCAAGCTGCTAGCCGGCTCGATCCCGGCGTGACCGAGAGCCAAGAAACTTAAGCCAAGCACAGGAAGCGGTGCGAACGCAGCTAGACCCCACCACATCCGACGAGATAAACGCCGGCCCATCGTCCCTCCCGGGTAAGTCCCCGTAATCCCTCACGAAAGACGCTGCCTCCCCAGGCAGTTAGACTTTCGCGTGCCTAGCTCCGCAACGCGTTGCACGTCGCGGGCATCGGCTTGTCCCCGTATTGTCGAGCAGAGTTAAGTGGGAAAACAGTAGCTTAAGTCTTAATCGTCCCCCACCAGGCCACCGCCCGGATAATCCCCTCAAACTTAACAAAAGCTGCCCGAAAAATAGGGGCAAATTGTGGTAAACTCCCCGCAAACGAGCCACGTATCGACGCTTAATTAATCGAAATTAACCGCTTTCTTCGCACATGGCTAACGAGACTTTACCGACTTCGCCAAAACGGCCTGGGCGGCGGCCAAACGCGCCACCGGCACCCGATAGGGCGAGCAGGAGACATAGTCGATCCCAATCCGCTCGCAGAAGCGGATGGTCTCGGGGTCGCCGCCATGCTCGCCGCAGATCCCGATCTTGAGCTTGGGCTTCGATTTGCGGCCGCGCTCGACGGCAATCTCCATCAACTCGCCGACGCTTGAGTCGAGGGTGATGAACGGGTCGTGCGCCACGATGCCCTTATCGACATATTCGCCGAGGAAACGACCGGCATCGTCTCGGCTCAAGCCGAAGGTGGTCTGGGTCAAATCGTTGGTGCCGAAGGAGAAGAAATCGGCCGTGGTGCCGATCTCGCCCGCCTTGAGGCAGGTGCGGGGCAGCTCCACCATGGTGCCGATCGAGTAATGCACCTTGTGGCCGGTCTCGCCTTCCACATCGAGGGCGACTTGGGCGATGCGCGGCGCCAATAGATCCAGCTCCTCCTTGGCGGTGACGAGCGGAATCATGATCTCCGGCGTCACCCGTGACTCCAAGGCCTCGGACGCCTCGAGAGAGGCCTCGAAGATGGCGCGCGCCTGCATCTCGGCGATCTCCGGATAGGTGATGAGCAGCCGGCAGCCGCGATGGCCGAGCATGGGGTTGAACTCGCTTAGATTGGCGACGCGCCTTCTGAGCTTAGCCTCGCTGACACCCATGGCGGCGGCAACGTCGCGGATGGAGTCGTCGCTGTGAGGCAGGAACTCATGGAGCGGCGGGTCGAGCAGGCGGATGGTGACCGGCAACCCGGCCATGATCTCGAACAGCTCGACAAAATCGCGACGCTGCATCGGCAGCAGCTTGGTGAGCGCGCGGCGTCTGCCGTCTTCGTCATCGGCCAGGATCATCTCGCGCATCGGCAGGATGCGAGCCTCCTCGAAGAACATATGCTCGGTGCGGGCGAGCCCGATGCCCTCGGCGCCAAAGGCCCGGGCCTGCTCGGCGTCGGCCGGGGTGTCGGCATTGGCGCGGACTTTCAAGCGGCGAAATTTATCGGCCCAGGACATCAGAGTGTTGAAGTCGTCGGACAGCTTCGGCTCGCGGGTCTTGACGCGGCCTTTGATGATCTGGCCGGTCGAGCCGTCGATGGTGACGAGGTCGCCTTTATGCAGCGTCACGCCGCCCGCTTGCAGCGTCTCGCGCTCAAGATCAATCTGCACGGAGGCAGCACCCGAAACGCAAGGCCGACCCATGCCGCGCGCGACGACCGCCGCGTGGCTCGTCATGCCGCCCCGCGTGGTGATGATGCCCGCGGCGGCGTGCATGCCTTGCACATCTTCGGGCGAGGTTTCGATCCTCGCCAGCACCACGGTATGACCATGCGCCTTCATGTGCACGGCTTCGTCGGCATCGAACACGAGTTCGCCGGAAGCGGCGCCAGGCGAGGCCGGAAGGCCTGAGGCGATCACGTGCTTCGCGGCGGTGGGATCCAACGTCGGATGCAGCAATTGATCGAGTTGGTCGGCGTTGATGCTCATCACCGCTTCTTTGCGGCTGATGACGCCGTCATTGGCCATGTCGACGGCGATTTTCAGCGCGGCCTGGGTGGTGCGCTTGCCCGACCTCGTCTGCAGGATCCAGAGCTTGCCCTCTTCCACGGTGAACTCGATGTCCTGCAGATCGTGGAAATGGGCTTCAAGCTTGGCGCAATTTTTTTTCAGCTCGGCGAAGACCTTGGGCATCAAAGCTTCGAGCGACGGACGCTGGTCGCCGGAGGTCTCGCGCGCCGCCTCGCTCAAGGCTTGCGGCGTGCGCATGCCCGACACCACGTCCTCGCCTTGGGCATTGACCAGGTATTCGCCATAGAGCGAATTGGCGCCGGTCGAGGGATTGCGGGTGAACACGACGCCGGTCGCGCTTTTATCGCCGCGATTGCCGAACACCATGGCTTGCACCGTGACCGCGGTGCCCCAATCGTCCGGGATGTCGTGCAGGCGCCGATAGGCGCGGGCGCGCGCATTCTCCCAGGAGCCGAACACGGCCGCGATCGCGCCCCAAAGCTGCTCGTGCAGATCTTGCGGGAAGGGTTGGCCGAGCTCTTCGGCGACAAGGGTCTTGTACTTGCCGATGATCTCGAGCCAGTCCTCGGCGCCGAGATCGGTATCGAGTTCGAAGCCTTTGAGGCCTTTGTAATTCTCCAGCGCTTCCTCGAACATGTCGTGACCGAGCCCGAGCACGACATCGGCATACATCTGGATGAAACGGCGATAGGTGTCGTAGGCGAATCTGCGATCCTTGAAACGTTCGGCGAGACCCTCGACGGTCTTGTCGTTGAGACCGAGATTGAGCACGGTATCCATCATGCCGGGCATCGAGGCGCGCGACCCCGAACGCACCGAGACGAGCAGCGGATTCTTCACATCGCCGAAGCGCGCGCCCGCGACCTTGCCGACAAAGTCGAGCGCCTCGGAGACCATCTCCTTCAACTTGGCGGGCAGCTCGCGGCCAGCCTCGTAATAAGCGTGGCAGACTTCAGTCGAGATGGTGAAGCCGGGAGGCACAGGCAGGCCAAGAAGCGACATCTCGGCGAGGAAGGCGCCCTTGCCGCCGAGCAAATTGCGATCCTCGGCCGAACCATCGGCGTGCTTGCCGCCGAAGGTGTAGACCCATTTCGCTCGCGATTTCTTCGCCTTAACGGCCTTCGCCATCGTCGCGTCCTTATGCACGGGTCCGACCTTGTAGCTTGCGAGGCGAGGAGAAACAAATCCGCCTTTATGTCTCAGGCGGGACGCTTGAGCGCCGCTAATCGCGGTCCGCGTCGTTGCCTTCCTCGTGGTAGCCGAGGCGGCCATGCGTCGGGATACCCTCGGGACCGCCCAGTCGCATGCGGAAGGTGGTCCAACGCTTCTTTTTGTAGATGTCGAAATACTCGATCTCGCCGAACAGGTAGATCGCGGCGCTGCCCTCCGCCAAGGCGCTGATCTCGCTCGCCGACAACGAATGGTTCAATGCAATCTCATCGAAAAGGGCTGCTTGCGGCGCCAACTGCGCGGTCGCGATGGAACTCTGAACTTCCGGGACGAGCTTTGTATCGAGGGGATGGTTCCCGCTCTGGAGCGCGGCTTTCATACGCAGGCCATAAGCGGGCGTCTGGCCGAAATTCTTGACGTCGATGACGAACGTGGGGCGGGACGCGCGGACATCGCGGATATGAGCGTAGATGGGAAAGACATAGGCACGCAGCTCTCGCCTGGCCGTGTCGCGAGCCATGCGTAAAGCGCGCACGGCGACAAACGCAGCGACGCTGAGCGCCAAGAGAATAAGCAGCAGCGTGCCAAGTTCCAGGTAGCTGAGTTTGATCTGCCTGTCGGCAAGAGCAGCGCTATTTTCCGCCGCCTTGGCCAAGCGCATTTGGGCGCAGAGATCGGCCTCTTCGCGATTTTCGGGCCTTTCGCAATTG
Source organism: uncultured Alphaproteobacteria bacterium (assembly GCA_963764005.1). Classification (GTDB taxonomy): domain Bacteria; phylum Pseudomonadota; class Alphaproteobacteria; order Rhizobiales; family Methyloligellaceae; genus Methyloceanibacter. The sequence goes on from CAVXQX010000008.1 coordinate 80,906, forward strand.
GCCACGTAGAAGCTGGTGGAGTCCTTGACCGCGTGCGGCGATTGCTCGGCGGCAATACCCAGTCCATGGGTTGCAGCCAAACAAGCAGCGGCGAGCCCTAGGACGATACGTCCGGCCACAACAATTGAACGCAAATGGCTGAAGAAAGGCATTGGAGAAGAACGCAGCTGTGGACCCCCGCTGCACACATCTTATGCGTAAGATTGCGTTCTGTCTCAGGTCAAAACTTCCAGCCGGGGTCCGGGATGTTCTCCTGGAAGGCTTTGTGGATCGCGGAGCCCCAGGCGTCGCGAATCGAGACGAGATAGGGGTCGCTGCCTTCCAGCCTGATGGAGAATCCGGGTGCGAGAGAGTCGCGCCGGTACACCAGGAGATCGATCGGCGCCCCGACTGAAACATTCGAGCGCATGGTCGAGTCGAAGGAGATCAGCGCGCATTTCACCGCGTCGCTGAGGCTCGTCTTCGGCTTGATGATACGATCGAGAATGGGTTTGCCGTATTTCACCTCGCCGATCTGGAAATAATTGCTGTCGCCGAGCGCCTCGATGAAATTGCCGGCGTCATAGATCATGAACAGCCGCAACGGCCCGCCCCTGATCTGGCCCGCCAAGATGAACGAGGCGGTGAAGTCCACCTCGTGGTCCTGGAGGTAACCGCCGTCGACTTTGTGCATCTCGCGGATGGCGTTGCCGACGGCGTGGGCCGCTGTGAACATGGTCGGCGAGGCCCACAGATCGCGATCAGGATCGCTGTTGTCGAGCCATTCGGTGAGAAGACTGATCACGCCTTGAGTGAGCGAGAGATTGCCCGCCGTAAGCAGCGCGAAGAAGCGGTCGCCCGGCCGCTCGAAGACATGCATCTTGCGAAAGGTGGACACGCGGTCGATGCCGGCATTGGTGCGGCTGTCGGATGCAAGTACGACACCGTCGTCAAGCAAGATGCCCGTGCAATAGGTCACGCCAAGTTCCTTCCCTTAGATTGCCAGTGTTCTAACTTCAATTGTCGACGCTGCACAGAGGGCCCTGGATGCCCGGGTCAAGCCCGGGCATGACGGAGTGTGGTCTTATTGTTGTTGGCTCGGGAAACTGACCGAGACTGTCATGGTCTCCAGCCCGCCGCCACTCCGCACGCCACGCACCGGGCTGGCTTCCGCGTAATCGAGCCCGACGGCGGTACGAATATACGATTCGGTCGCGCTGGAGCGATTGGAAGGATCGAAACTCACCCAGCCAAGGTCTTCGACGAAAGCCTCGGCCCAGGCATGGCTCGCGGCTTGAGCGTCATGGCCCCCACCTTGAGCAAGATAGCCGCTTGCGTAGCGGGCGGGAATAGAGAGCGTGCGACAGATCGCGCAGAAGATATGGGCATGGTCCTGGCAGACCCCACTCCCCTGCTCCAAGCGCCTCGGCGCCGGTGGTGTGCACGTGGGTTTCACCCTTGCTGTACGGGACGTCGTCGGCGATGGCCATCATAATGGCGTGCAACGTCTCGATGGTGTCCTGCGCCAGGTTCGACCTGAAGCGCTCGGCATAGTCCCGGATCGATTGGTTGCAGACGGTGTATGGCGTTTCACGCAAGTAGAGGCCGAGGGGAAGCTCTCTTTGGCCAACTCCGACCACGCCGCCGGTGTCACGGGTGCGGACCAGGCCGCTGACCCGGATTTCGAGTTCGGTCACGGGCTCGGCGACAGTCAGGGTGTGGCAGCAATTGCCATATTGGTCGTGCCATTCGGTAAGAACGGCGCCGGGACAGGTGAGCTTCCAGGCTTCGACAGCTTGGGTGCGGCTGGAGACCGGAGTCTTCCGCAGATATTGCGTGCTCGCCATTAACGGCTCGGAATAGCTGTAAGCGGTGGTGTGTTCGACACGGATCAACTTGGTCATGCGGCCCCCGCCATGGCCGGACGCACCATCAAGAAATCCTCTTGGATCTGCATGCCGAGCGCGTTGTTCTGCTCGATGAAGCCGGTGAGGAATTCATGCAAGCCGCCACGAAAGATCCTGTCGATGCGTCCATATTTCAGACTCGCATGGGTCTGTCCGGCGAGGCTCCGACATTCGAGCGCCTTACTGCCGGCAAGCTCGTCGAGCGTGTTGAGGAGGTTCTCATAGCAATGATGCAACGAGCGCGGCATGTCCTCGCGCAAGATGAGGAGCTCGGCGATGCGCCACGGATAGACCGTGTCGTGATAGACCTTGCGATAGGCGCGGAAGGCCCCGACCGAGCGCAACAACGCGCCCCATTGGTAATAATCGACATAGCCTCCGACCTGCTCGGTTTCGGGCAACAGCACGTGATATTTGACGTCGAGAATCGCGCGCGGTGTTGTCGGCGCGCTCGATGAAGGTGCCCAGCCGAATGAAGCGGAAGGCGTCGTCATGCAGCATGGTGCCGAACACCACGCCGCGGAAGAGATGCGAGCGCTCCTTCACCCAATCGAAGAAATCGCGATAGCCCCAACGCTTCAGGCCCTCGAAATCGAGGTTCTGCACTTGCAGCCAGGTGGAGTTCAGGCTCTCCCATGCCTCGCTGGAGATTGCCGAGCGCTGCGCACGAGCATTCTCGCGCGCGTCGCGGATCAGCGAGCAGATGCTGCCCGAATTGGCTCGCTCGAGCGCAACGTAACGAATAATGGTCTCGTGGCTCAGTTCGCTAAATAGATCGTCGAAGCGGCAGCCCGAGCCCGGGGCGATGTCGAGAATCGGTTCGAAATGCAGCACCTGCTTGTCGATGGTCGAGGGCAACAGCGACATGCGGAACGAGACATCGATCATGCGCGCGGTATTCTCGGCACGCTCCATGTTGCGCGCCATCCAGAACAGATTTTCGGCGGTGCGGCTCAGCATGGCGTCTCGCATGATCTTCGGAAAACCGGTTGCCACTTTTCCGGATCATGCTTTGCGCTCCAAGACCCAGGTGTCCTTGGTGCCGCCACCTTGGCTGGAATTGACGACGAGCGAGCCTTTACGGAGAGCCACCCTGGTGAGTCCGCCGGGAATGACGCTGGTGTCCTTGCCGGAGAGCACGAAGGGGCGGAGATCGACGTGGCGAGGCACGATCTCGCCGTCGATCAGGGTCGGCGCGGTGGAGAGCGCGAGCGTCGGCTGCGCGATGAAATTGTCCGGGTTCTTCAGAATACGAAGCTTGTAGGCCTCGCGCTCCTCGGCGGTGGAGGCGGGACCGATCAGCATGCCGTAGCCGCCGGAGCCCTGCACTTCCTTGACGACGAGATTTTGCAAATTGTTGAGCACGTGCTGGCGCTGCTTCGGATCGCGCAGCATGTAGGTCTGCACATTGTTCAGAATGGCGTGCTCGCCGAGATAGAACTCGATCATGCGCGGCACATAGACATACATCGCCTTGTCGTCGGCGACGCCGGTGCCGAACGCATTGGCCAGCGTCACGCGGCCCGAGCGGACCACCGACAACAGTCCGGGAACGCCGAGCGCGGAGTTCGGCTCGAAGGCAAGCGGATCCATGTAGGCATCATCGACACGGCGGTAGATGACATCGACCCTGACCGGACCTTCGGTCGTGCGCATCCAAATATGATTGTCGCGAACGAAAAGATCGCCGCCTTCGACGAGTTCGATGCCCATCTGCTCGGCGAGAAACACGTGCTCGAAATAGGCGCTGTTGAAGCGACCCGGGGTGAGGAGAACGACGACCGGATTGTCATCGTCGCCCGGCGCCACGGCGCGCAAATTCTCCAGCAGCCGCTCGGCGTAGTTGCCGACCGGGCGAGATGCTCTGCCCGGCAAAGGCATCCGGGAACAGCCGCATCATGATCTCGCGGTTCTCGAGCACATAAGACACGCCCGAGGGCGTGCGCACATTATCTTCGAGGACGAAGAAATCGCGCTCGCCGGTGCGGACCAGATCGATGCCGGCGATGTGCGCGTAAACCTTGTTCGGCGGATCGACGCCCATCATCTCAGGCCGGAAGGCGGAGTTGAGCTGCACCAGCTCTTTCGGCACGAGGCCCGCCTTCACGATCTCCTGGTCGTGATAGACGTCGTAGAGAAACATGTTGATGGCCTTGACGCGCTGGACGCAGCCGCGCTCCACCAGCTCCCATTCGGCCCGGTCGAGAATGCGGGGAATGAGATCGAAGGGGATCAGGCGCTCGGTCGAGCCGGCCTCGCCATAGACCGCGAAAGTGATGCCAAGGCGGCGAAAAATCTCTTCGGCGGCATTCTGCTTGGTGGCGAGAGATTCCATCGAGAGGCCGTCGAGGAGGCTCGCGAAACTCTCATAGGCCCGGCGGATGGAGCCGTCGGGCGCGTTCATCTCATCGAAGAATCGGCGAGGAGGCGCGGGAGCGTCTGGGTTCAATCGGGAGCCGGCAATTTCAAGAATCTGCGACAAACATTTCGCCCTGGTTGCTCAAGCAGCCTTACCCCCGACCTCGGCGCTTCCCCAGATGTTATATTTTCAGGCATCCTAATCCGATGCCGCCGTTTTAGGCAATGGCCTTAGTGGCCCGTCACTCGGCAGGCTGAGGCCGCGCGGCGCTTCGCGGTTTCTTGTCCTTGGCGAATTTTCGCACCACGACGTAGAACACCGGGGTGAAGATCAGGCCGAACAAGGTCACGCCCAGCATGCCCCAGAACACGGCGGTGCCGAGCGACTGACGCATCTCGGCGCCGGCGCCGGTCGCGATCATCAGCGGCAGCACGCCCAAGACGAAGGCGAAAGACGTCATCAGGATCGGGCGCAACCTTGTGCGCGCGGCTTCGGTCGCGGCCTGGAAGCGGTCCTCGCCGAGCTCCTCGTATTGTTTGGCGAACTCGACGATCAGAATGGCATTTTTGGCGGCGAGGCCGATCAGCACGACGAAACCGATCTGCGCCAAGATGTTCACATCCATGCCGCGCGCGAGCAGGCCGCTCACCGCGGCAAGCAGGCACATCGGCACGATCAGGATCACGGCGAGCGGCAAGGTCCAGCTCTCATATTGCGCGGCGAGCAGCAGGAACACGAACACGACCGAGGCCATGAACACGTAGATCGCGGTATTGCCGGCAAGTTGTTCCTGGTAGGCCAATTCGGTCCAAGAGAAGGAATAGCCTTCGGGCAGGACCGCTTTGGCAATTTTCTCCATCGCCGCGAGTCCGTACCCGGTCGAGTAGCCGGGCAACGTGCCACCTTGAACGGCCGCGGATGGGTAAAGATTGAAATGCTCGACGCGATAGGGGCCGGTGATGTCGCGGAAGGACGCGACTGAGCTGAGCGGCACCATCTCACCCTTGGCGTTGCGGGTCTTCAACTGGCCGATGGCATGCAAGTCCTGGCGGAAATTGCCGTCGGCCTGCGCCGTGACGCGATAGGTGCGGCCGAGAAAGTTGAAGTCGTTGACATATTGCGAGCCGAGATAGACCTCGAGCGTCCTGAAGACGTCGTCGGTGTTGACGCCGAGCATCTCGGCGCGGACGCGATCGATATCGGCATAGACCTTCGGCGTCTTGGTGCTGAAGGTGGTGAACACGCCGGCGAGTCCGGGCGTCTGGTTGGCCTGGGCCATGACGCTGGTCGCGACCGCTTCGAGCTGCGCCGGCTCACCGCCATGCACGTCCTGCACTTCCATCTTGAAGCCGCCGGTGGTGCCGATGCCTCGGACCGGCGGCGGCGACACGCTGATGACGAAGGCTTCCTGGATGCTGGCGAATTGCTTGTTCAGTGCGCCGATCAGGGCTTGCGCGCCTTGGCCCTTCTTGGCGCGTTCGGCGAAATCATCGAGCGGCGTGAACACCACCGCGGCATTGGGCGCGGTGGTGAAGGTGGCGCCATCGAGGCCTACGATCGGCACGGCGTGAGCGATGCCGGGCGTGGAAAGAACCATCTTGGTCACTTTGCGCGCCACCTCGTCGGTGCGGGCGAGCGAGGCGCCGGGCGGCAGCTGAATGATGTTGATGAGGTAGCCCTGATCCTGCTGCGGGATGAAACCGGTCGGCGCCTGGATGAACTGGAATATTGTGAGACCGATCAGCCCGACATAGAGGATCACCATGAAGAGCGAGACGCGAACCAGCCGCCCCGTCAGCGCGCCATAGCTCGACGAAACCCATTCGAAGCCTCGGTTGAAGCCGTTGAAGAAGGCCGTGACCGCACGGGTTAAGATGTTTTTGCTGTGAGCATCAGGATTGTGCGGCTTGAACAGCAGCGCGCAAAGTGCCGGGCTCAAGGTGAGCGAAACGATCAGGGAAATCACCGTCGCCGTCGCGATGGTCACGGCAAACTGACGGAAAAACTGCCCGAGAATGCCGCTCAAGAAGGTCGATGGGATGAACACGGCCGAGAGCACGAGCGCGATGGCGATCAGCGCGCCGCCCACCTCCTCCATGGTCTTGTAGGCGGCATCGCGCGGACTCAAGCCTTCGCGAATATTGCGCTCGACGTTTTCCACCACGACGATGGCGTCGTCCACGACGATACCGATCGCCAACACCAGTCCAAACAGAGAGAGATTGTTCAGCGAGAAGCCGAGCGCGGCCAGCATGGCGAACGTGCCGATCAGCGACACCGGGATGGCGACAATGGGAATGACGGAAGCGCGCCAGGTCTGCAGGAACAAGATGATCACCACGACGACGAGGACCACGGCCTCGAGCATGGTGTGAATCACGGCTTCGACCGATTGCGAGATGAAGACGGTCGGATTGTAGACAATGTCGTAACGCAAGCCCGCCGGGAAGGATTGCGACAGATCCGCCATGGCTTTTTGCACCAGCGCGGCGGTGGCAAGCGCGTTCGAGCCCGGCCGCTGGAAAATACCCAGCGGGATAGCGACACGCTCATCGAGATAGCCGCTACGGTTATAGTCGGCGGCTCCGAGCTCGACCCGCGCGATATCGCGCACGCGGGTCACGCGTCCCTCGCCGTCGGATTTGACAATGATGTTGCCGAACGCTTCCGGGTCGGCGAGACGACCTTGGGTCTCGACGTTGAGCTGGAACGCGCCCGGCTGCGGGACCGGAGGCTGGTTGATGACGCCGGCGGCGACTTGGACGTTTTGGCCGCGGAGCGCGGTGACGACGTCGGTCGCCGTCAAATTGCGCAGCGCCAATTTTTCGGGATCGAGCCAGATCCGCATGGAGTAATCGCGGGCGCCGAAGATGGTGACGTTGCCGACGCCGTCGATGCGGGCGAGCACGTCCTTGACGTGCAGCGTGGCGTAATTGGAAATGTAGAGCAGGTCGCGCGAGCCATCCGGCGAGCTGAGATGGATCACCATCATCAGATCGGGCGATTGCTTGGTCACGGTCACGCCGATCGCGCGAACCTCTTCGGGCAGACGCGGCAGGGCGGTCGCGACGCGGTTCTGCACCAGCACCTGCGCGGTGTCGAGATCGGTGCCGAGCTTGAAGGTGACGACCAACGACATGGCGCCGTCGCTGGTCGACTGCGACGTCATATAGAGCATGTTGTCGACGCCGTTGACTTCTTGCTCGAGCGGCGTGGCCACGGTCTTGGCAACGATTTCCGCCGAGGCGCCCGGATAGCTGGCGGTAACGGAGATCGAAGGCGGAGCGATTTCGGGATATTGCGCAACCGGCAGGCTAAAATAGGCCACCCCGCCGACAAGCGTGATCAGAATGGAGATGACCGCGGCAAAGATCGGGCGGTCGATAAAGAAATGCGAGATGTTCATTTGGCGCCGGGCACCGGCTGGAGCGGTGCTTCTTCGATCTTGCCCTGCTCCGGCGTGACTTTCTGGCCGGGCCGGGCGCGCAAGAGGCCGCTGATGATCACGGAATCGTCGGGCGTGATGCCGGTGCGAATGACGCGGAGATTACCGTCGCTGACAGGACCGAGCTCCACTTGCTTCGGCACAACGGTTCCGTCTGGCGACACGGTGAACAGAAGCTTGACGGATTGATCGGTCACGACAGCCGCATCGGGTACGAGCATGGTCGGCTTGAATTGCGACATCGGCACACGAACACGGCCGAATTGTCCCGGCGTAATAAACAGATCCTTGTTGTCGAAGGCGGCGCGAACGCGGATCGTGCCGGAAGAGCGATCATATTGATTGTCGACGAAGTCGATGGTGCCCTTCAAGGTCCATTGCTTCTCGTCCATCAACTGGCCTTGCACCTGGATGGAATTGTCGCGGGCCGACTTGATCTCGCCCTTCTGCACCAGGCGCTTGTAAGTCATGCCGTCGCCTTCGCTTATGTTGAAGCTGAGCCAGATCGGATCGAGCGAGACGATGGTGGTGAGCAGCGTGGTGGAACCGGTGATGCCGCCCGTGATCAGATTGCCGATACTCACTTCGTGCCGGCCCATGCGCCCTGAGACCGGCGCGGTGATATGGGTATAGTCGAGATTGAGTTGCGCCTGATTGACGGCCGCGATTGCGGCATCTCGCGAGGCGGTCGCGATGTTCACCTGCGCGACGCGCTCATCGTAAGTCTCCTGCGTGGCATAGTCGTTCTTACGCAGTTGCGCGGTGCGGTCCAATTGAGCCTTGGCTAATTGGAGTTGCGCTTCGGTTTGAGCTTGCTGCGCCTTGGCGGTTTGCAGGGCGAGCTCGAACGGCTTCGGCTCAATGACGAAAAGCAGGTCGCCCTTCTTGACCAATTGGCCGTCGACGAAATTGATCGATTCGAGATAGCCGCTGACCCTCGGCCGCACCTCGACGGACTCGCGAGCCTCGAATTGTCCGGTGAAGTCGTTCCACTCCATCATCTCCTTGACGAGTGGCTTGGCGACGGTCACGGCAGGCGGCGGGGGCGGCGCGGCGGCAGTCTCCGCGCCCTTCCAGAAGCCCCAATAATGATAGAGGAGCGCAGCAGCGCCGACCACGAGCAGAAGCAGCAACAGCCGAGAGAGGCCACGGCCCTTTTTTGGGGTGGGTTCGTCGGACACGACTTCTACGTCGCCGTTTTCCTTTGGGCGTGGCGTTATCGCGCTTCGCCCGGCGGGCGTTCCCGTTCCGATTCGTGGTGTCGTTCATGGCCGCAATCTATGACAGGCGTTGTGGTCTTGGCGCCGGACGGCGCGTTCGATTGCAGCTTAGCCTGTCAAAGCGCCAGAGCAAATCGCTCCTTCGTGAGCGATAGACCCGCCAAGCTGCCTAAACTTTGCCCTGCTCGGGGATGATCACCGGGCCGGGCGGCATTTCCGCGAAAATTTTCTCAGGCACGCCGAAATTGGTGGAGAGCAGGCGGTCGGGATTGGAGGCCAGCCAAGCCGTAATCGAGATCGATTCATAGGTGGCATTGTTGAAAACAATGACGATCTTGAGCTCTTCGTCGCCGATATTCTCGATGTAGTGTCCGAAGCCCTGCGGCACATAGCCCACATCGCCGGCGCCGAATTCATCGGTTCGAGCCCTGCCGTGAGAGCCGAACACGGTCATCCGCGCTTTGCCCCTCACATAATACTGCCATTCGGCGGCGTTCGGATGCCAATGCAACTCGCGTAGGCCGCCTGGATTGATCAGGAGGATTGCTCCCGTCATGGTCGAGGAGATGGGAAACTGATCCTGCGCGACGATGCGCATATTGCCGCCCGGAAAGTCCGTGGGCTCTTGCGCGAGCAAGCGATAGCGATGGGTGAAGGCGCCTTCGTTCAGCGAGCCGGGCTTGGGATTCTCCGGTAGCGGCGCAGGCACCGGTCCCTTGGCGATATAGACTTCGCTCTTGGGAAAATTCTTGAAGGTCGCGGCCTTGAGACCGAAATTCTTGGCGAGCACCTCGTCCGGCGTATGGCCGAGCCAGTCGCTGATGGAGAAAGTGCCGAACTCGGAGAAATAGCCGTTGTCGAAAACGAGGATGAAGGTGCAGCCGTTGGGTCCGAGACCCTGGATCGAATGGCCATGTCCTCGCGGAAAATACCAGACGTCGCCCGGACCGAAATCGACGACTTCCGACTTGCCTTGCGGATCGATGGTGGTGACGCGGGCATTACCGTCGAGCATATAGGCCCATTCGGCGGCGTTGGCGTGCCAATGCAGTTCGCGCAGCGCGCCAGCCTCAAGCGTCATGTAAACGCCGGCAAGTTTTTCGGAGACGGGGAAGCCTTCGACGTTGGCTTCTTTGGCAGTGCCGCCGTCGAACGTCTTGGTCGCCATCTTGCCAAGCGGATAGCGGAACGATGGAAGCTCCTTGCCGGCGAGCGGCGAAGGCGCAGGCCCGAATTGCGGCTCCGAGGTTTCTTGAAATGGATCTGCCGTTGCTGGCATCGTCATCAGCCCTCCTAATGCAGTCGCGCCAAGGATGACCGTCCGCCGTGTTGGTTTCGGCATGTCGTCTTCTCTCTCGCGGCTCCGCGCTTGATACCGCACCAGCGGCGCGGGCTCCAGACTCTGTGCCAGCGGCACAAACCAGTCCCTAAATGCCTGGCAGCGCTAAAGATTTGGTTTCTCTCAGGGTTTTGGGCTGAAAACCGGGTGATTCCGTCGGCGCCCAAACCGTCTTGGAGGTCGACAACAACCCCTCGGTGGACGCATAACCCCTTACGCATTGCTTAATGTTCCCGGGAGGACCCATGCGAAGTCTGGTCGTTATTCTCATCGCCCTGCCGTTTGTGATCGCCAGCGTCCCCAGCCGGGCCGCGGAGGAATGCTCGATCCGAGACTCGTCGCTCTGCGTCTCGAATCCGAACTGCCACTGGGAATATTCGAAACGCTCCTGCGAGGCGGGACCCCCGCCCTACCAAGATGGCTGCGTCTCGCACGAAGCCAAGGAGATCTGCAATTCCGACACCACGCTCGGCTGCAAATGGTCCGAAGCCGACAACAAGTGCGAGTCGGGCAAGAAATAAGCTTCGCTGCCTGTGCCAATCCAGCTCGGATTGGTATTCACTGGGGAGAAGTGGTGCCCAGGGGCGGATTTGAACCACCGACACGCGGATTTTCAGTCCGCTGCTCTACCAACTGAGCTACCTGGGCCTTTGAGATCGTTGGCGGCCAGAGCCGCCAGACGGAAGGTCCCTCAAGGAAGGCCTCCGGGCAAGGCCCTGGCTTATAGGAAATCGGCCGCCACCTGTCGAGTGCCGGATGTTCGATCGAAAGTCGCTCACACCTTAGGCCGCGTCGTGCTTGACGGGCATGTCGCCCCGGCGCGCTCCGGCCTGGTGCGGATCGTGGCGTGCAAGGCCTCGGAGAGCGCGCCCTGGTCCGGACCAACCAGCTCGACCCGATTGCGCCCCGCCCGTTTCGCGGCATAAAGCGCGACATCGGCCTGGCGGAATAGCGCGCTCAAGTCGCAATCGCAGCCGAGATTGGAGGCGACGCCAACGCTGACCGTGCCGCCGACGGCCATGCCGTCGACGAAGGATGCGGAGGACGCGAAGGCGGAACGCACCGCTTCGCCGACTTCGACCGCCGTCTTGGCGTCGGCGCCGGGCAGGATGGCGGCGAACTCTTCGCCGCCGACGCGGGCGATGGTCGAGCCTTTGCCGAAATGCAGTTTCAAGGTGGCCGCGAAAATTCCGAGCACGCGGTCGCCGACCAGATGTCCGTAACCGTCATTGGTCTCCTTGAAGTGATCGAGATCGAACAGCAAGACAGAGACCGGAATCGTATTCGAGGTGAGACCGCGATGGGCCAGCACATCCGCCGCCTCGAACAAAGCGCGGCGGTTCGGCAATCCGGTGAGCGGATCGGTCAGCGCGCCGACCCGCTGTTTGGATTCCTGCCGCTCCTTCGCCATGGCCAGCACGAGGAAGGCAAGGGCGACGCGAAGCGAGAGCGTAACGATGAGGACGAACGGGAACCAGTTGCTGGAATAGACATGCCCAACCTCGCCGATCGGCTGACTGAGAAGCAGCGGCAGCCAAGACAGTTGGCTGACCGCGGTGAAAACGAGAAGAGCGATTGCCGGCTTGCGTGAGACAAGCCGCTCATCGGCTCCACGCTCGAGTTCACACGCGACAGCGAGATTGTAGAGACCGATGATGGTCGACATCATAAAGAGCCGCGCATCGAAGCTCTGGATCACGCCGGAATGCACGACGCCCAGAAATGCGAGTGAGCCGACGAACAACAAAGGCCAAGGGAACCGGCGATTTTCGAATTCACGCGCCGCCTTCCATTTCAGCGACTCGGCGAGCAGCATCGTGGCAGGACCGATGCTAACGAGGTCGGCGGCATTCGACGCGGAGGTGATTGCGGCGATGAGAATGCCAAGGCTCTGAACGAGCTGCGCCACGTCCCCACCAGCCAATGAAGATACTCGAACGCTCCCGCGCCCAGGTGACTATTAGGACAACGCCCAGAATGGCCGTCACCACGATGCTCGCGGCGGACATCGTAACCAGATCGAGATGCATGGAAAATTCTCACTCGTTGTCCTCGGCGGACGGACGAGACCATAAAAGAGGCAAGTCGCGTTGGGCTTAACGCGCTCGCATGGATTTATCTCTAATTGGCGAGATCGCCGCTGGCGGCATGACGCAACTGGCGTTCCCGTTTAGCCAGGCTTCGCGCCGGCATGCCCTTGACCACGGCATAGATCGCCGGAATGACGATCAGCGTCAGCAAGGTCGACGACACCATGCCGCCGATCATCGGGACAGCGATGCGTTGCATGACTTCGGCGCCGGTGCCGTGGCTCCACATGATGGGCAGTAGCCCGGCCATGATGGCGGCCACCGTCATCATCTTCGGACGCACGCGCTCCACGGCACCCGACATGATGGCGGCGTGGAGGTCTTCGCGAGCGAAGGGACGGCCCTCCCGTCCTGCAACGCTCTTTCCGCTCCGTCAGCGCCGTGTCGAGATAGATCAGCATGACGACGCCGGTCTCGGCCGCGACACCGGCAAGGGCGATGAAGCCGACGGCGACGGCGACCGAGAGGTTGAAGCCAAGCCACCACATCAGCCAAAGCCCGCCGACCAGCGCAAACGGCACCGAGAGCATCACGATCAGCGTCTCGGTGATGCGGCGGAAATTGAGGTAGAGCAGCAGGAAGATGATCAGGAGCGTCACCGGCACGACGACCTTGAGCCGCGCTTCGGCGCGCTCGAGATATTCGAATTGTCCGCTCCAGACCGCGTAATAGCCGGGTGGGAATTGCACGCCCTCTGCCACGGCCTTCTGCGCATCGGCGACGTAGCTGCCGAGGTCGCGGTCGCGGAGATCGACATAAACGTACGTCGCGAGCTGCGCGTTTTCGGTGCGGATGCTGGACGGACCTTGGGCGAGGCTGACCTTGGCGATCTGACCTAAGGGCACGGTGCCGCCGTCAGGCATCGGGATCAGGACCTGGCTGGCGATGGATTCAGGGTCGCTGCGGTAGTCGCGGGGGTAACGAAGGCTCACCGTGTAGCGCTCGCGTCCCTCCACCGTCGTGGTCACGGGCTCGGCGCCGAGCGCCATGGCGATGACGTTCTGAACATCGCCGACCATGAGGCCATAGCGGGCGAGTTGCTCGCGGTCGGGATCGACATTGAGATAGTAGCCCGCGATGGTCCGTTCGGCGTAGACGCTTGCGGTGCCGGGCACTTTGCGGATCACAGCCTCGATCTGGCGGGCGACCTTGTCGATCTCGGCCAGATCCTTGCCCATCACTTTCACGCCGACCGGGGTGCGGATGCCGGTGGACAGCATGTCGATGCGGGCCTTGATCGGCATGGTCCAGGCATTGGAGACGCCGGGGAATTGCAGCGATTTGTCCATCTCGGCGATCAGTTTGTCCACCGTCAGCCCCGGCCGCCATTCGCTCTCGGGCTTCAAGTTGATCACGGTCTCGACCATCTCGGTCGGCGCGGGGTCGGTCGCGGTCGAGGCGCGACCGGCCTTGCCCCAAACCGATACCACCTCGGGGAAGGACTTGATGATCTTGTCTTGCGTCTGCAGCAGTTCGGCAGCCTTGGTCACGGAGATGCCGGGCAGCGTCACCGGCATGTAGAACAGCGTGCCCTCGTTCAGCGTCGGCATGAATTCACTGCCGAGTTTCGACGCAGGCCAGACGCTCGCCGCAAGCACGGCGATCGCCAACAGGATCGTCAACAGCTTGAAACGCAATGCCAATTCTATGACCGGGCGATAGATCCAGATCAGGAACCGGTTTATCGGGTTCTTGTGCTCGGGGATGATGCGGCCGCGCACGAAAATCATCATCAGCGCCGGCACCAGGAAAATGGACAGCAGCGCCGCCGCACCCATGGCGAAGGTCTTGGTATAGGCGAGCGGCTTGAACAACCGCCCCTCCTGCGCCTCCAGCGCAAAGATCGGCAAGAACGAGACGGTAATGATGAGCAGACTGAAGAACAGCGCCGGTCCGACTTCGACCGCCGCTTCGATCAGCACCTCAGTTCGCGGCTTGCCGGGTGGAGCACGCTCCAGGTGCTTGTGCGCGTTCTCGATCATGACGATGGCGGCATCCACCATGGCGCCGATGGCAATCGCGATGCCGCCGAGACTCATGATGTTGGAGCTGAGACCCAGGAGCCACATGCAGATATAGGCGATCAGCACGCCGAGCGGCAGGGTGATGATGGCGATCAGAGCGCTGCGGGCATGCAGCAGAAAAATCACGCAGACGAGCGCGACGATGAAGCTTTCCTCCAACAGCGTCCGCTTGAGGTTGTCGATGGCGCGGTTGATCAGGTCGGAGCGGTCGTAGACAGCCTCTACGCTCACGCCCTCTGGCAGACTTGGCGCGATCTCCGCAAGTCGATCCTTGACGTTCTGGATGACGGAGAGCGCGTTCTCGCCGAAGCGTTGCAGCGCTATTCCGGAGACGACTTCCCCTTCCCCATTCATCTCGGTGATGCCACGCCGCTCGTCTGGCGGTGATCTCGACTCGCGCCACGTCCTTCAGCAGCACGGGCACGCCTTTGTCATTCTTGACCACGATCTGCTCGAGATCGGCGGGGCTCTTGATATAGCCGCGTCCGCGCACGGCAAATTCCCGCTCCGAGACCTCGACGGTGCGGCCGCCGACATCCATGTTGCTGTCGCGAACCGCGTCTCTGATCTTGGAGAGAGGAATGCCGAGCGCCTGCAAGCGGCGCGGATCAACCACGATGCTGTATTGCTTGACGAAGCCGCCGACGCTGGCGACTTCGGAGACGCCCTTCCGCCTTGGCCAATCCGAAGCGGATCTGCCAATCCTGCAAGGTTCGAAGCTCGGCGAGCGACTTCTCGGTGCCGCGCACGACATATTGGTAGACCCAGCCGACGCCGGTGGCGTCGGGCCCGAGGCTCGGGGTCACTCCAGCGGGCAACCGCCGCGCCGCCGAACTCAGATATTCGAGCACGCGCGAGCGCGCCCAATACAGATCGGTGCCGTCCTCGAAGATCACATAGACGAAGGAAACGCCGAAAAAGGAGAAGCCGCGCACGACGCGGGATTTCGGCACGGTCAGCATCGCGGTGGTCAGCGGATAGGTGACCTGATCCTCCACGACCTGCGGCGCCTGGCCCGGATATTCCGTGTAGACGATCACCTGCACGTCGGAGAGATCGGGGATGGCATCGAGCGGCACGCGCGAAACCGCATAGACCCCAGCCAAGGTGACGAAGATTGTCGCCAGCCCAACGAGGAAGACGTTGCGGGCCGACCAGCGGATGACAGAGGCTATCATTCTTTGGTCTCCTGCTGGCCGAAGCTTTGCAGCGCGGCGCGTAGATTGCTTTCCGCATCGATGAGGAAGTTGGCTGAAATGACCACCTCCTCGCCTTGCTTCAGTCCCTCTGTAACCTCGGCATAACCGTCGCCCCGGCGCCCGAGCTTCACCGCCCGCGGCTCGAAGCGGCCTTCGCCCTTGGCGACGAGCACGACTTGTTTGCTGCCGCTATCGATCACCGCGCTGTCCGGAACGGCGGTAACCGCCGCCGCGTCGCCGGCGCCAAAGACGACGTCCGCGTACATCGAGGTGCGGAGAAGCTGGTTCGGGATTGGGGAGTTCGATGCGGACCGGCACGGTGCGGGTTTCGACCTTCAGCTCCGGATAGATGAGGGTGACCTTGCCTTCGAGCGCGGTGCTTTGATCGGCCCTTAGCGTCACCTTGGCCGGGAGGCCCACGCGGATCGGGGCGATATCGGCCTCCGCCACGTCGGCGATGATCCACACCCGCGAATGATCGGCAATGCGATAGAGCTCATCGCCGGCGAGGACGCGCTGACCGTTGATGATTTTCTTTTCGATCACGTCGCCGTCGGCGGGGGCCGGCCAATCGATGGTTCGCGGATTGGTTCCGGTCGTGCGGACCTCATCGATGCGGCTCTGCGGCACGCCCAGATTGCGCAGGCGTTGCATGGCGCCTGCGAGCGCCTGGTCCGAGCCCAGCCCAACCATTTTGCCTTGGGCGCGCGTGGCGCTGATGAGATCGGTCTGCGCTTGCTGAATTTGCGGACTATAGACGCGGAACAGCGGGTCGCCCTTGTTCACGTGCTGGCCGGTCTTGTTGACGAACAGGTCCTCGATGTAACCGTCGGAGCGCATCGACACGATGGTGAGCAGCGATTCGTCGTGCTCGACGCGTCCCACCGCGCGCACCGGCTGCAGAATCGGCCGCGCCTCGACCTTCTCGGTCTTCACGCCGGTGCGCTGGATCTTGTCGAGGCTGACCTTGACGGTGCCGGACTCCTCCTGCTCATCCGCGAAGACCGCGATGTAGTCCATCCCCATCGGATCCTTCTTCGGGACCGGCGAGGTATCGGGGAGGCCCATCGGGTTGCGGTAGTAGAGCACCTTGCGCTCGGACGTCGCCGGCGCCGATTGCTCGGCGGCAGCCGGCGTGAGAACCGTGCCGGCTTGAGCATACCAATAGCCCGCGACGCCGGCGCCGATGCCAAGCAGCAGAATGAGTAGGCTGTTCAGACGCCTCATAGCGCGTCTCCATGAATTCTGGTGGACGAACGACCGAGCCCTTGAGCCGAGCGAAAGCCCGAGCTCAAACGAGCGCGAAGGTCACGACTTCAGAATTCAGACGCGAGGAGGCGGTAGAGGAGGATTGTCCGTGGCGGCAAGAATGCCGGCCACAAGAAGCGGAAGCCTTATTGTCGAGCGCAATGACGACATTCGCGGCGCCACACCCACGATGGCCGCAGCGCTGCTCGCGCATTTCAGCGCGCAACTGGGAAGCGACTGGCAACCGCCGCTTTTGCTGTTGCAAGGCTGACCATGGTCGCAGCAGTCAGGTTGCATCGCGATGGTTGAAGCCGCAGCGTGCCCGGCCATGGCGGGACCGGCCTGAATCGGCAGGATGCCGACCGAAAGCGCGATCAGCGCGATGAGAATGGTCCGCAGAGTCTTCATAGCCTTAGCTTTATGCCCGCAAGTCCTTAACGGTCAAGTTACGGGATCGTGAGCCTTGGGAATTGGCTAATGCTCTACATCCGGATCGTCGTCTTCGGATTGGGCCCCAAGCGGCTCGCCAGGGACAGGCTCGCCAGGAACGCGTAGCGGCCGCCGAGCCAACGGCCGAGATCGATATCGGCGCAATTAGCCGAGCAGAATGGGCGGAAGTCTTGCGATGCGGGCTTGCCGCAGATCGGGCAGCGCGGCTGCTTCGGCGCCGCTTTGCGCGCAGGTCGGGAGCGGCGAGACGCCGCCGTCACGCGGTCTCGATCTCGGCGAGGTTCGGCCAGAAGAACGTCACGGGGAAGCCCTCGCTCTGCAGCATCCCCATGACTTCGGTCAGCGGCAGACCGACCACGTTGGTATAGGACCCGATCAGCTTCACCACGAAACCGCCGGCAATGCCCTGAATGGCGTAGCCGCCGGCCTTGCCCTGCCATTCACCGCTGGCCAGATAGGCCTCGATCTCTTTCCGGCTCAGTCGCTTGAAGCGAAGCCGCGTCTCCACCACGATATCCTTCCAGCGGTCGTCGGGCGTGAGGAGGCAGACACCGGTGTACACGCGATGGGCGCGGCCGGAAAGAAACTCAAGCGCACGGGAGGCTTCGTGCTCCATCTCGGCCTTGCCAAGAATACGTTTTCCCACTGCGACGGCGGTGTCTGCGGCGAGAATGAAGGAGTTGCCGAGTTCGGGCTCCGCGCGGACAAGCTTCTTGGCGGCTTCCGCTTTGGCACGAGCCAGCCGCCGCACGAGATGATGCGGGACCTCGCCCTTTTTCGGCGTCTCATCGACAGTGGCAGGGCGAAGCGCGTCCGGCGCGATGCCGATCTGCTCGAGCAGACCCAGCCGCCGCGGCGAGGCGGACGCCAGCACGAGCTTCGGCCGATGGCCGACGCTCGTCTTCGGCTTCGCCGCAGCGCCTGCGAAATTGCTTTGTGAAAGCGAGGGCAGTTTCAGCCCAAGCTTACTTAAAGCGGTAAGTGATACGTCCCTTGGTGAGATCATAAGGTGTCATCTCGACCAGAACCTTGTCGCCAGCAAGGACTCTGATCCGGTTTTTCCGCATGCGGCCCGCCGTGTGGGCGATGATCTCGTGGTCGTTCTCGAGCTTCACCCTGAAGGTGGCATTGGGGAGCAGCTCGGTCACTACCCCCGGAAATTCGAGCATTTCTTCTTTAGCCATAAGGCCCCGTCCGGCTATTTCACGTTAGCGGCGGAGAATGGTCGGGTGGCGGCACAAAATCAAGGACGGATTGTCCTAGTTCCGAGATCATTTGGACTTGGATTTTGTGCTCTTTTGCTTGTGCTTCTTCTTGCCGCCGCGATTGCCCCTGTGCGTTTTGTCCTTGGCCTCTGCCTTGTCGCCCTTGAGCTTGCGGCTTGGCGGCTTGGTCAAGGCGCTGGCGGCCAGCGCTTTAGGTTGAGCATCGACGGGCGCTGAGACGGGTTCGGCTCTGCGTCGGCGTGTCGCGCCGCGGAGCAATATTCGAGGAGATCGATGACGCTTCGTTGTCCGGCTCTTGAGCAGCGACGGACGGTTCGTCCGGTGCTGAGCTGGGCTCCGGAGGAGTCTGAGGCGGGGAGGCCGTGGTCTTTGCGGCCAAGGACGCTCGGATTTGTTGCGCGCCCTCACCCGCCTTTTGGGACCAAGACTTGGCTGAGGTGAGCGCTTGGCTTCCATAGGCGCGGGCTCGAATGGCGGTTGCGGCTGTCAGCCCTGAAGCCGAGTGAGCGAGATCGCCGCCCGTTCGCTTCGCCTGCTCGAAGCTGATTGAAGCCGCATGACTTGCCGAACGTGACAGTGCGGAAACCTTGGTGCCGCTCCAGGCGACCGCCGTGCGGCCTTGCTCGGAGAGTTGCGACGCCAGGTGGCGCGATTTGATACTGAGCGCCTCGAAGCCGATCGCGCCTTTTCTGGAAAGTTCGCGGGTCAGCGCCTGGACGCGTATGGCAACGACTTTGCCGGCCTTGGAAAGTTGTACGGAAGCGTCCCCCGCTTTGACCTTGAGCCAAGCGTAGCCTGCATTGCCGGTCCGGTACGACGCATCTGCTGCGGCATGAAGCCTGGGGCGGCTCCACGCGGCCGCGGAGGAGATCTGATTTCGCGAATAATTCGCGGCGGAGAGAGTCTTGTCGCCGAGCACGAGGGCAGCCGATCGCGCGGCCGCACCAACGATCGTGGCACGCTGCCTGGCAGACCGCAGCAAACGCTGGCGCTTGACCCAGCGACGCTGATTGATCTTCAGTTGCTTTAGGCGGCGTTCGTGCTTTTCTCGGTTTCTCGCCTCGGCCGCGGCGTGGCGCTGGAGCCAGCGTTCGTGCTGCTTGAGATCTTCCTTTGCCGATTTTCCGACATTCTTCGATCGGCTGAGCGTGGCTTCGCTCGCCGCGACCTCGGCATCAAAGAGCTCGATGGTTTCTCGGTTCGTCAACCTGCCCTCCGCGGACGAGACCGGGCATGGGGAGGCTCACTCGCATGCACATTCTGTCCTGTCAGCGCGAGCGCAATACCGACGGTACTCGTTGGCGTAGCTCAAGGTGTTGATGCCGGCGCCACCGTCGAGGATATCGGCGCCAAGCGTGCCGAGGATCGTATCGTTGCCGGCGCCGCCGTGAACGGTGTCGGCCACCGACCCGCCGCCGAAACGATCGGCGCCCTTGTTGCCGGTGAAGTCGTAAGGGATGGTGTCGAAGATGGCGTCGAGCGCGGAGTGATCGGTGTAGTTGCTATTGAAGAAGGCATCGGCGGCGGCATGGATCAGCGGCGATATCGAGGCCGGGGCTGAAGGCCTCGGTCAGAATGGTCTTGCCGTGAAAGACGATGGTGAGGCCGGTGATCGTCCCGCTCGAAGGGCTGCCGTTGGAATAGACGAGGTCGTTGGTGGCGGAGGTGAACTTGATCTTGACGTTGTCGATGGTGTCGATGCCGGTGAAGCTTCCCGGCAGGTCTGCGCTGGTCGATGCGATATTGGCGAGGAAGCGATAGAGATTGGAATTGGCGGCGGTCACACCAGTCTTGGTGACGGCATTCACGGTGACTGTCATCGAATCCTCAGTTCGAGTTGTGGCGGATTGCGTGGGATTTCAGCTCTAAAATGGAGAAAGAGTCGCATCCCGCAACCATGAAGGTTGCGTAACGTGCCCTTATCGCTGGCCGCGCGCCAACCATATCGAGGCTTAGTCGAGGTCTCAGCCCTTCCAATGCAGCGCGCAGAGCAGCGTGAACAGGCGGCGCGCCGTGGCGATATCGACGTTGATCTTGCCTTTCAGCCGCTCCATCAGCAGCCGGCTGCCTTCGTCGTGCAAACCGCGGCGGCCGACATCGATCGCCTCGATGCGAGACGGCGGCTGCGTCTTGATCGCCTGATAGTAGCTTTCGCACATCATAAAATAGTCCTTCACGATGCGGCGGAACGGCGACAGCGAGAGCGAGACATTGGTAATGGGCTCACGGTTCTGATCGCCGACCGTCAGCATCAAGCGATTGTCGACGAGCGACAGATGCAGCGTATAGGGCCCGTCTGTCCCGCTCTCTTCCAGCGCGAAGCTGTTGGCCTCGAGCAGATCGAAAATGGCGATCTCGCGCTCGTGGTCGACTTCGGCGTTGTTGCGGCCGATCGAGTTTGAATCGAGCGTCACGCCGACGAGGCGCTGCCGATCTGGGTGAACCTCCTGCTCCTCCACCATGCTCAGACTTTCGCGTTCAGCCTGATGGCGACGGAGCGGCGATGCGCTTCGAGGCCTTCGGCGTTGAGCGAGCGTCATCGCTTCGGAGGAAAGCGCATTCAGGCTTTCCGCATCGAGTTTCAGGATCGAGGTGCGCTTCATAAAGTCGAGCACGCCGAGGCCCGAGGCAAAACGGGCGCTCCGCGCGGTGGGCAGCACGTGGTTCGGACCCGCGACATAGTCGCCGATGACCTCCGGCGTATACCGGCCGAGGAAGATGGCGCCGGCATTGCGGATCTGACTGGCGAGCCGCTCGGGATCGGCGGTCGCGATCTCGAGATGTTCGGGGGCGAGCCGGTCGGTGAGCGAAACGGCTTGGTCGAGACGATCCACGAGGATCACCGCGCCGAAACCGGCCCAGCTCGCGCGCGCGATATCGGCGCGCGGCAAGGTCGTGAGCTGCGCTTCGACCGAAGCCGCAACCTCACGGGCGAAGGCCTCGTCGTCGGTGATGAGGATCGACTGCGCGGCGGCGTCATGCTCGGCCTGGGCAAGAAGATCGGAGGCGATCCACGAAGGGTCGTTGTCCTTGTCGGCGATGACGACGACTTCGGATGGACCAGCCACCATGTCGATGCCGACCTGGCCGAACACCTGGCGCTTGGCCGCGGCGACATAGGCATTGCCGGGGCCGACGATCTTGACGACCGGCGCAATGGTCGCGGTGCCGTAGGCGAGTGCCGCAATCGCCTGCGCCCCGCCGACCCGATACACTTCGTGCACGCCGGCGAGTTCGGCAGCGGCCAGCACCAGCGGGTTCAGCTTGCCGTCAGGCGCAGGCACCACCATGACGATGCGCGGCACGCCGGCGACCTTCGCCGGCACCGCATTCATCAACACGGAGCTTGGATAGCTCGCGGTTCCGCCCGGCACATACAGGCCGACCGACTCGACGCTGGTCCAGCGATGGCCAAGCTCGACGCCCTCGGCATCGCGATAACGATCGTCCTTGGGCAAGTGACGGCGGTGATGATCGAGAATGCGGTCGTGAGCGAATTTCGAGCGCGCCGCGCGTCTCGACATCGACTTTGCTTGCGGCGCGCGCGATCTCGTCCGGCGAGACCCTGATGCCGGCCTCGCGCAAATCGACGCGGTCATAGCGAAGCGTAAGCTCGATCAGAGCCTCATCGCCTTTCGCGCGCACGGCCGCAATGATCGCTGACACGACATCGTTGACGTCGTCGGCGCTCTCGCGCTTTGCCGCCAGCAAATCGCGGAAACCAGACTCGAAATCGGCGGCGCCAGTCTTAAGCCAGGACGTCATGGCTGGTCGTCGGGATGGCGCGGCTTCGAGCGCGCGCGCCAGGCAGGACCGAGATCCTTCAGTTCGGCCTCGATGCATTCAACTTCGAGCCGGACCGCGGCATCGCCGGAGAAGATCAGATTGATATATCCGCCGGGAGCGGCGCCCTGCTCGAACTGGACGGCCAGAAGCGACAGCACCGCGTCTTCGTGCGAGTGTTTGAGCCCCTTCATCTTGGCGCCGCGCACGCGATCGAAGCGAAGGGCGGCGCGGTGACGCGCATTGGTGCCTTTGGTGGCTTGCTCCCAATCGAAGCGGTTAACGATCGCGGCAAAGCGCTGCTGCGAGGGCAGATAGGCCATGTCGCCGACCCGCATCACGGCATCTTGCAGGTGAGAGGAGACGACGATGAGGTCTTCTTCGTCGAGGGCGAGGAGCTTCAATTGGGTCATATCGATGATTTAGCCCAGCAGACGCAAAAAAGACACCCCGCTTTGTGCTGGATTTAGCTGGAAAGCCGCTCGATTTGAGCGCCACAGCGCCCGAGTTTCTCCTCGATGCGCTCGAAGCCGCGGTCCAAATGATAGACGCGGCTGATCAGGGTCTCGCCCTGCGCAGCCAAGCCGGCGATGATCAACGAAACCGAAGCCCGCAAATCGGTGGCCATGACGGGGGCGCCGGTCAGCCCGCTGACGCCGGTAACGATGGCGGTATCGCCCTTCAGGTCGATCTTGGCGCCGAGCCGGGCCAGTTCCTGCACATGCATGAAGCGATTTTCGAAGATGGTCTCGCGCACGGTCGAGGTGCCCTCCGCCATGCAAAGCAACGCCATCAATTGCGCCTGGAGATCGGTCGGAAATCCTGGGAAGGGCGCGGTATCGACGCTGATCGGCCCGAGGCCTGAGCCATTCCGCGCCACTCGAATGCCGGAAGGAAGCTCCTCGATCTCGACGCCACTTCCCGCGAGCAGGTCGAGCGCGTTACGCAAGAGATCGCCTCTGGCGCCGTCGAGAAACACATCGCCGCCGGTGATCGCGGCGGCCATGGCGTAGGTTCCGGTCTCGATGCGGTCGGGCAGCACGTCATGCTCGGCGCCGTGCAGCTCGTGTCACGCCCTGGATGCGCAAGGTCGAGGTGCCGAGGCCCTCGATTTTCGCGCCCATCTTGACCAGGCATTCCGCGACGTCGACGACTTCCGGCTCGCGCGCCGCGTTCTCGATCAGCGTCTCGCCACGGGCGAGCACGGCGGCCATCAACGCATTATGGGTCGCGCCGACCGAGACTTTGGCCAGCGGAATGTGCGCGCCGATGAGACCCTTCGGCGCCTTGGCAAGGACATAGCCGGCTTCGAGCTCGATGTCGGCGCCCAGAGCTTCGAGCGCGCTCAGATGCAGATCCACCGGCCGCGTACCGATGGCGCAGCCGCCGGGCAGCGACACTTTCGCTTCGCCGCATCGCGCGAGCAGCGGCGCCAGCACCCAGAAGCTCGCGCGCATGCGCGCGACCATCTCGTAGGGCGCGGTGGTGTCGACGATCTCGGCGGCGCTTATCTTGAAGGTCTGGCCGTCGCCCATGCGCTGGCCGGGGCGCTTGCCCGCCACCGTGACATCGACGCCGTGATTGCCGAGAATGCGCGACAGCAACATCACGTCGGCGAGCCGCGGCACGTTGTTCAAGATCAAGCGTCTCGCGCGTCAGCAGGCTCGCGATCATCAGAGGCAGCGCCGCGTTTTTGGCGCCGCTGATCGGAATGGTGCCGTTGAGGCGTTGGCCGCCAACGATGCGGATACGGTCCATGACGATTATTCCCCCTGAAGCCGTTTACGGCCGATTACGGCGCGTGT
This sequence comes from uncultured Alphaproteobacteria bacterium, assembly GCA_963764005.1. Taxonomy (GTDB): domain Bacteria; phylum Pseudomonadota; class Alphaproteobacteria; order Rhizobiales; family Methyloligellaceae; genus Methyloceanibacter. The sequence goes on from CAVXQX010000008.1 coordinate 104,980, forward strand.
TCTTGCCCGAAATGTCTCAAGTTTTTCGAGATCAAGCTAACCCGTTTAACCCCCTCGCCTTTCCCCCGCAAGCGCGGCGGCCAGGCCCCCTCAAGGTGTGGGTACTTTCCGGCTTTTTTCAGTCTGAGCGCCACTGCCCTGTTTCCGGGCACGGGATTGGGCTTTTCGCTTCAAAAGATTGGCGCGAAGCCCCGCCGCCAGCCTGTCGCGGCGGGCTTCCGAGGATGCCCCGTCGCGCCCCTTTCCCGCGCCTCGCTCTTTGCCATTTTGCATCGCGTGCCTCGCTTGCAAGGGCCCTGCCGCTATGGCAGGTTCCGCCCGCATCCGGCAATTGGCTTGGTTCGCCGTCGTAGCTCAGTGGTAGAGCACGTCATTGGTAATGACGGGGTCGGTAGTTCAATCCTACCCGACGGCACCATTTTCCCTCCGCCTTGCCGCTAAATCTTACCGTAGAGCAGGTAGGCGGCGTAGCACAGCATGATCGCAAGGATCGGCCGGAGCAGCCATTCCGGCGCGAGGCCCGCGAGGCGCGCGCCGATCAAAATGCCGGGGATCGAGCCGCACAGCAGGCCGATCAAGAGCATCGGATCGACATTGCCCAAGCTCAAATGACCGAGGCCGCCGACCAGGGTGAGCGGTACGGCATGGGCCACGTCGCTGCCGACGATCCGCTTGGCGGGCAGCAGCGGATAGAGTGCCGCGAGCACCGAGACGCCGATCGCGCCAGAGCCGACAGAGGTGAGGGTGACAAGAACGCCGAGCGCGAAGCCGAACGCCACGGTCGCAAGCGTGCGCGACGGGATCTTGCCGTCGGCAGTCCGCTCCGGCGTTTTTGCCAGCATCGGATAGAGCACGATGGCGAGCCCGCTCACGGGTAGCGCGAAGACCAGGCCGACGCGAATCCAATAAGCGAGCGCGGCGGTATCGATGGTGGAGAATTTGATCGCCGCCAAGACGAGAAGCGCGCCAGGAATGCTGCCGGAGGCGAGCCGGAACACGATCGGCCATTCGACGTTCTCGGAAGCATGATGCCGCCAACTGCCGGCAGTCTTGGTGATGGAGGCATAGAGCAGATCGGTGCCGACCGCGGTCGCCGGGCTCACGCCGAAGGTCGAGATGAGGAGCGGGGTCATCAGCGCGCCGCCACCGACACCGGTGAGGCCGACGAGAAAGCCGACCACGAAGCCAGCCCCGATCAGCGGCAGCAAAGCTGCCAGCCAACTGGTATCGATCATGGTCTCAGTCCCCCTCCGGCACCCTGCCTTGCCGCAATTTTGTGTAAGTCGGCCCTATCCCGGCCGTTAGATTTCGATCGACACCGGCACTCCGGCGGAGCGTAGCAGAATTGCGACCTCTTGGGCACGCCGTTGAAATTCGGCTTGATCTTCCGGGGAATTGCCAAGATCGGCGCAGACGCCGCGGGCGAGAAGCTCGCGGTTGAGCACGAGCACATTGTCGCTCGTGGCCGGCGCGCCGGATTGCGCCCAGGTGATGACGCCGCCGGCTACGGTGGCGCCGTCGATGGCGCTGATGAGCACGAAGCTCCCGGTCGGCGGCAGGTCGCGGAACAGATCGAGCGAAGCGGGGCGCCCGAGCAGGATACGGCAATCGGCGATGTCGTTGACCGCGCAATTGTGCGCGGGCTTCGATTCCAGTGTCTCGAAATCGATCAGCGCCGAGACGCTCATGCTGGTCACCGGCACAAGATCGGTCGCGGTGCGCAACAGATAACCGAGCTCGGGATCGAAGGGCGCTTCGGACAGCCAGACGAGACGCGTCTCGATCACGTCGGCATTGGTCGGACGGCGCGAGGTTTCCGACAGCACCGCGCCACGCGAGATATCAATGTCGGTGTCGAGCGAGAGCACCACGGCATCGCCCTTAACGGCGGCGGCAAGGTCGCCGTCCATGGTGACGATCCGCTCGATGGTCGCGCTCTGGCCGCTTCTCGCATCGACGATGCGGTCGCCGCGCCCGATCCGACCCGAGGTGACGGTCCCGGCATAGCCGCGAAAGTCATCGGCCGCCCGAAGCACAAGCTGGATCGGCATGCGGAAGGGCGCGTCGGGAGAAAGCGCCTCAGGCTCCACGTTTTCGAGATAGTCGAGCAGAGTCGGGCCGCCATACCACGACATATACGAGGACCGGCGCACGACATTGTCGCCGGTGAGCGCCGCAACCGGGAATGGTCTTGATCTCCTCGAAGCCGAAGGACGCGGCGAGCGCGCGGAAATCCTGCTCGATGGCGCGGAACGCACTCTCGGACCAGTCGATCTGATCCATCTTGTTGACGGCAAGCACGACCTTCTTGATGCCGACGAGATCGCAGATCGCGGCATGGCGCCTGGTCTGGCGCTTGACGCCGTGGCGGGCATCGATCAGCAGAATGGCGACTTCGGCATGGCTCGCGCCGGTCGCCATGTTGCGCGTGTATTGCTCGTGGCCGGGCGAGTCGATGATGATGAAGCGGCGGTCGGCTGTCTCGAAATAGCGCCAAGCAATGTCGATGGTGATGCCCTGCTCGCGCTCGGCTTGAAGCCCGTCGAGCAACAGACTGAAATCGACTTTCTCGCCGTTGACGGCGCGGTTCAGCGAAGCGTGCTCGATGGCGGCGCGCTGATCGTCGAGAACCGCGGCGGAATCCCACAATAGCCGGCCGATCAGCGTGGATTTGCCGTCATCCACCGAGCCGCAAGTGAGCAGGCGAACCATGCCTCTGCCTTGCGATGCTGGAGCGGTCCTGCCTTCGACCGCGACCTGTTCCTGAAGCGCAGCCATCGTCATTAAAAGTACCCCTCACGCTTCTTCATCTCCATGGCGCCGGCCTGGTCGTGATCGATCAGCCGCCCTGCCCGCTCGGAATTCTTCGACGCCAAGGTCTCGGTGACGATCTCATCGAGCGTGGTCGCCTCGGACTCAACGGCTGCGGTGAGCGGCCAGCAGCCCAGCGTGCGGAAACGGACTTTCTTCATTTCCGGCTTCTCGCCGGGCTCAAGCCGCATGCGCTCGTCGTCGACGACGATGAGCTGGCCGTCGCGGGTGACGACGGGGCGCTCCTCGGCGAAGTAGAGCGGCACGACGTCGAGCTTCTCCAGCGCGATGTAGCGCCACACATCGCCTTCGGTCCAATTCGAGAGCGGAAACACACGGACGGTCTCGCCCTTGCCGAGGCGGCCATTGAGTAGCGTCCACAATTCCGGGCGCTGGCGGCGCGGCTCCCAGCGATGACCTGCGGCGCGGAAGGAGAACACGCGCTCCTTGGCGCGGCTTGCCTCCTCGTCGCGGCGTGCGCCGCCAAAGGCTGCATCGAAACCGCCGGCATCGAGCGCTTGGCGCAACGCCACCGTCTTCATTACGTCGGTGTAGACCGAAGGCGGGTTGTCGAACGGATTGATGTTGCGGGCGAGCCCTTCGTGATTGGTGTGGACGATGAGATCGAGCCCGAGCTCCTTAACCGTGCGGTCGCGGAAAGCGATCATGTCGCGGAATTTCCAGGTGGTGTCGACATGGAGCAACGGGAAGGGCAGCTTCGCCGGATAGAAGGCTTTGCGCGCCAGATGCAACAGCACGGTCGAATCCTTGCCGATGGAATAGAGCAGCACGGGCGTACGAAACTGCGCCGCCGCCTCACGGAAAATGTGGATGCTCTCGTCTTCCAGTAGTTTCAGGTGCGAGGTCAGCGCGTTCATGCGGCCCTCCCCTCACGGAGTGGATTCATGTGCAATCCGCACTCCTTCTTCTCCTCGTTCTCCCACCACCAACGGCCCGCGCGCGGGTCTTCGCCGGCATGGATGGCGCGCGTGCACGGCGCGCAGCCGATCGAGACGAAACCGCGCGCATGCAGCGGGTTCACCGGAATATTGTTGTCGGCGATGTAGGCGCTGAGCGTCGCACTCGACCAGTCGGCGATCGGGTTCACTTTGGTCAGCCCATGCGCCTCGTCCCAAGCGGCAAGGGACACCGTCGCCCTGTCGCTCGATTGCTCGCGCCTGATGCCTGTGATCCAGCCTTGCGCGCCTTTGAGCTCGCGGTTCAGCGGCCGGACTTTGCGGATCTCGCAGCAGCGCTGCCGGTTCTCGACCGCTTGGCGGAAGCCGAACACGCCATCGCGAGCAACAAGTTCTTCGATCTCGGCGGCATCGGGACTGATAAGCCGGATGCGGCGGCCATATCTGATCTCAGAGAGCTCGACGGTTTCCAGCACTTCCGGGAAGAGCCGCCCGGTATCGAGGGTGAAAATGTCGATATCGGCACCAGACTCGGCGATGGCATGCAGGATGGCCTGATCTTCGAGACCCATGCTGGTCGAGAACACGATGCGGCCTTCGACCTGGCGCCGCATCTCGGCGATGCGGCCCGACAGAGAACTCGATGGATGCGAGCGCGGCATCGAGCTCGGCCGCGGCCATCCGCGTCGCATTGCGGCGAAGCGGCAGCGGGTTGCGGTAGCCCGGCTGATAAGAACGCGCGTAACGCGACAGCGCGACGATCCACGGCTCGGCCTGGCCCGGATCTGAGATTTCGGCCGTGTCGAAGCCCGAGCGCAACAGGAACAACGCGAGATCGGGAATGAGATAGCCGACCGCCCTTATCTCGCCGTCATAGCCATGACGCTCGCGCAGCAGCACGGCGAGGCTGATGCCGCGGCCGTCGCCGAACGCATTGAAGCGAATGCCGACGGGGCCGCCACTCGCCGCAGCGGCAGCGAGAGTAGCCGCGTCCGAGGTCGGCTCCAGCACGATTGCGGGCTCCGGCCGATCGGTGACCAGGGTTCCGGTGGCGAGGTCAAGCAGCGCCATACAAAGCCTCCTTGAAGGGCGCCGCCCCGATCCTGTTCCAGGTGTCGAGGAAGGTCTCGCCCTCATCGCGATTGGCGAGATAGGTCTCAACGATGGTGTCGATAGCCTCGGGCACGGCTTCGGCGCGGAAGCCGGGGCCGATGATGGTGCCGACCGCAGCGGCATCTTTCGGATTGCCGCCGAGCGAAATCTGGTAGAGCTCGGTACCTTTCTTATCGACGCCCAAAATGCCGATATTGCCGGAATGGTGATGGCCGCAGGCATTGATGCAGCCCGACATATTAAGCCTGAGCGGGCCGATCAATTCCTGGCGCTCCGGATCGGCGAAGCGCTTGGCGATCTCCTTGGCGATCGGGATCGAGCGGGCATTGGCGAGATTGCAATAGTCGAGGCCCGGGCAGCAAATCATGTCGCCCAACAGATCGAAATTGCCGGTGGCGAGGCCACCCTTGACGAGTTCGTCGTAGAGCGCAGGCAGATCGGCGCGCGCGACATGCGGCAGGATCAGATTCTGGGTGTAGTTGACCCGCACCTCGTCGGCGCTGAAGCGCTCGGCGAGATCGGCGACGAAATCCATCTCGTCAGAGCTGGCGTCTCCCGGCGTGCGGCCCGGCTCTTTCAGCGAGATCACCGCACTGACATAGCCCGGCACGCGATGCGGACGGACATTATGCTTGAGCCAGGTGGCGAAGGCAGCATCGACCAGACGGCGACGTTCGACGCCCTCGTCCATCGCGGGCCGCGCGGGAAGCTCCGGCGGCGCGAAATAGGACATGATGCGCCGAATTTCGTCCTCCGGCAGGTCGACAGAAGTCTTTGCGGCTACGCGCCCAATCGGCCTCGACGTCCTCGCGGAATTTCTCGATGCCGAGTTGGTTGACGAGAATCTTGATGCGCGCCTTGTTGATGTTGTCGCGGCGGCCGTGGAGATTGTACACGCGCAAAATCGACTCGATGTAGGAGAGCAGGTGCTGCTTCGGCAGGAAGGATCTGATCTCCAGCCCGACATAAGGCGTGCGGCCCATGCCGCCGCCGACCAGAACGCGGAATCCGTTCTCGCCATCGGGACCGCGCACGATCTTGAGGCCGATATCGTGGAAGGCGATTGCCGCGCGATCCTCGGCGGCGCCGGAGATTGCGATCTTGAATTTCCGCGGCAGCCAGTTGAACTCGGGATGCAGCGTCGACCATTGGCGCAAGATCTCGCACCAGGGACGCGGGTCCTCGAGCTCGTCATGGGCGGCACCGGCGAACGGATCGGCGGTGACGTTGCGCACGCAATTGCCGCTGGTCTGGATGCAGTGCATCTCGACATCGGCAAGGGCCGCGAGCACGTCGGGGATGTCGACCAGCTTCACCCAATTATATTGAAGGTTCTGCCGCGTGGTGAAATGGCCGTAGCCGCGATCCCAGCGCCTGCCGATCATGGCGAGCTGTCGAAGCTGCTTGGGCGAGAGCACGCCATAGGGAATGGCGATGCGCAGCATATAGGCGTGAAGCTGAAGATAGAGTCCGTTCCGCAAGCGAAGCGGCCTGAACTCGTCCTCGGTGAGCGCGCCGGCTAGGCGACGCTCGACTTGACCCCGGAACTCCGCAACGCGCTCACGCACAAACGCGGAATCGAACTCATCATAGCGGTACATCGTACCAATCCTTGGTCAGCGTAGTCTTGTGCGCGGCGCGGATGCGTTCACGCACGGAAAGAGCATGGGCGCGGCCGTTTTCGACCTCGACCGGCATGGGGTAGACCGCGACGACGATCCGCGCCGCGACCGCTTTGGCGGCTTCCGCCTCCAGCGCCTTGGTCTCGTCCTCGGTCTCAGCCAGGCGCGCGTCATCGAGATGCTCGGTCCAGCCGCCATTCTTGGCGAGATAGACGACGATGCCATCGACGAGGCGGTTGGCGGTGACGACATCAGGCATAGATCGCGCCTCACTTCTTCGAGTGAGAGAATATCGTCAACGACACCGGCGGCGGGCAGTCCCGCAACCTCGCCAAATAGCAGCACGGCGGGGCTCTTCAGATCGAGGCGCTCCGGATGAGCGGCAAGCTCGGCAAGCGTCGTTCCCACGCGCCGCTCATTGTCGCGGCTGGCGTTCTCGACCGCGATCACCGGCAGGCTCGGCTTCCAACCAGCTTCGAGCAGCTTGTTGGCAAAGAAGGACGCGGTGGAAACGCCCATATAGAGCAGGATGGTGTTCTGGCCGGCGGCGAGCGCGGCAAGATCGAGATGGGCGAAACTCGGCTCGTCGCCGGCGGCCTCGTGGCCCGAGATGAAGGTCACGCTATGCGAGATGTCGCGATGGGTGAGCGGGATCTGCAGGCTCGACGCCGCGGCAATGCCGGCGGTGATGCCGGGCACGACCTCGACATCGATGCCGGCGTCGCGGAGCGCCGACAATTCCTCGCCGCCACGGCCGAAAATGAGCGGATCGCCGCCTTTCAGCCGCACCACGGTTTGGCCGGCGCTAGCGCGCTCGACCAGGAGCCGATTGATCTCGTCTTGCGGGATGGAGTGATTGCCCTTCTCCTTGCCGACACAGATCATCTCGGCCTCGCGGCGGGCGTGATCGAGCACGCCAAGTCCGATCAACCGGTCGTAGAGAATGACGTCAGCCGATTTCAGCGCGCGGATTGCCTTCAAGGTCAAAAGGTCAGGGTCGCCGGGGCCGGCACCGACAAGGATGACACGGCCTTTGAAGGGGGCGGCGTCAGCGGCCTGATCGATGGCTTCGCCAATCAGCCGGCGCGCCTCGTCGGCATCGCCGTCGAGCGCGGCCTTGGCCGCGGCGCCGTCGAACACGCCTTCCCAGAAGCGGCGGCGCGCGGCACCTGCCGGCAATTTTTCAGCGACGCGCTGACGGAATTCGGATGCAAGCCGCGCCAACAGATCGAGGCGCGGATGCAGCTCGCGCTCGAGAAACGCGCGCAAGCGTTGCGCCAGAACCGGCGCCACGCCGGAGGTGCCAATCGCGACAGTCACGTCGCCGCGATCGACGATGGCGGGCAAGGCAAAGCTGCAAAGCTCGGGCCGGTCGGGCACGTTGACGGGAACGCCGAGCGCGCGGGCGATTGCGGAGATGCGCGCATCTTCTTGCAGGTCGCCAGTCGCGGAAATGACGAGCGGGCGCCCGCGAAGCTGTTCGATGCCGGGCGCAGGTTCGCGCACTTCAACCCAACCGTCTTTGGCAAGTTTCGCAAGCTCAGGCACGAGCGCATTACGATCCGCGGCGATGTCGACGGTCTGGGCGCGCTTCAGCAGCAGCCGCACCTTGGCCGCGGCAAGCTCGCCGCCGCCAACGACGAGCGGAGGCTTGCGATCGAAATTGAGAAAGATTGGGAAGGCGCGCATGACTTAGCCTCCAACCGCGACGCGCTCGACCGGCGCATCGGCGAGGCTCTCAGGCGCAAGCTCGACCTCGAGCCCATCCAGCGCCTCGGTCATGATGATCTGGCAGCAGAGCCTCGAGCGTTCGTCGACATTGAAGGCGCCGTCGAGCATCTCCATCTCCTCGCCGCTCGCAGTCGGCAGCTTCGGCGCCCAATCCTTGCCGACCCACACATGGCAGGTGGCGCAGGCGCAAGCGCCGCCGCATTCGGCTTTGATGGGCAAGCCCCAGTCGCGAATCACCTCCATCACCCTCCAACCTTCGAGGGCTTCAAGACGGTGCACGGTGCCGTCCGGCATTTTGACCTTGATAAACATGTCAGGCGGCTCTCGTGGAAATGCGAAAATCGAGCGGAGAGAGGTGCACTGGAAAGCCGCTCCTTGTCCAGAACCTCGGCACGAAGCGGGCCATAGGGCGTGCATGGTCACTCTGGCGGTTTAGGCCAAGACCATTAATAGGGTGAAAGCCAGGGTCGGCCCGCATCGGTCGTCTTTATCCGTTGTTCGAGAAGGCGCTGAAACCCATGGAATATAGCGAAAAATCATTCCCCCTTAAAGCTACAGGAATGAAATAGGAGCAATATGGTTCCTATAATAGCCGTATTTGAGAATTTATTTTCTATATCGGCCTTTCAGCGCAACTAGCGTCGCGTCTGGGCGAGCGACCAGCGAAAAATCATTCCACGTCGAACCGCCGCTTCGAGTGCCGATTCGGCTCCGGCCCGACGGCTCTCGCCGCTATTTCCGAGCCACCAAGACGTCGCGGATTTCCTCCAGCAGCTGCACCTCGCGCGACGGCGGCGGCTCGGTGGCCGGCGCCTCCTCTTGCTTGCGGCGAAGCCGGTTCATGGCCTTGACCGCCATGAAGAGGACGAAGGCGACAATTAAAAAGGCGATCAGATTATTGATGAAGAGCCCGATGTTGAGGGTCGGCGCTCCGGCCTGCCGCGCTTGCGCCAAGCTGGCGTAGTCGGCGCCATTCAGGGGGATAAAGATATTGGAGAAGTCGACACCGCCGGTCACCACACCGATAGGCGGCATGATGATGTCATCCACCAGCGATTTGACGATGGTGGAGAAGGCCGCGCCAATGACAATGCCGATCGCCATGTCGACCACGTTGCCGCGCAGGGCGAATTCCTTGAACTCCTTCAGCATCGGCTCCTCCCCATCTTTCAAGCCTTCATTGCCGCATGATCTGCCGGGAAAACACGTTCCCACTTTTCGCGGTCCTGCACTAGCATGCTGCCCGCGCAAGGAGGAGCAACGGTGACAGAACCTGAGCAGACAGATCGGCATCAACGGCAAACGCTCATCCTGGGCGTGGCAAGTCTTGTGGGCGTCGTCCTGGTGGTGATCGGGACGATGCTGGTCGCGCCGTTTCTCAATCGCTTCGACTTCCTCCACTTCCCGCTCGGCTTCTATCTCGCGGCGCAAGGTCTTTTCATCGCCATCATCGTCGCCGCGTTCCTGTTCGTGAAGCACCAGGACCGTCTCGATCTTAGGCGCGAAGAGGGCGAGGGAGAGGACATCGCATGACGCGCCCGAGCCACCTCCGGATCCCGAACCCGCATCTCGGGGCGTATTACGGCATCATCACCAGCGCCTTCGTTTCGCTGACAATCATGCTGGCGTTGACCGAACAACTTGGCGCGGCAAGGGTGTGGCTGGCATACGGCATGTTGCTGCTGCCGCTTGCGCTTTACGTCGCGATCGCGGCGGCCGCGCACACGCTCGATATCGAGGACTATTTCGTATCGGGCCGGCGCGTGCCGCCGGTGTTCAACGGGTTCGTGCTGGCGACGGTCGCCGCCGGCGGCACCGGCTATTTCGCCTACACGGGGACCACCTTTCTGCTTGGTTTCGACGCGCTCGCCATCGGGCTTGCCTGGGCGGTGGGGCTGTTCGCCGCCACCGTGCTGTTCACGCCGTTCTTGCGCAAATCCGGCGCCTATACTTTGCCGAGCTTTCTCGGCCACCGCTTTCGCTCACGGTCAGTGCGGATCATGGCATCGGTGCTGCTCATTCCACCAACAGCGATGCTGCTGGTGGCGGAGCTGAAAGCGGCAAGCGTAGTCGCCGCCCTGTTCCTTCCCTTTTCCGAAGGCATCGCGCTGATCACGATTGCGGTCGTGATCGCGGCCATTGCGCTGTTTGGCGGCATGCGGTCGGTCACTTGGAGCGGCAGCGTCGGCTTTATCGTGGGCGCGATCGGAATTGGGGTGCCGCTCACCATCGTTGCCGTGCTGGTCACCAATCTGCCGGCGCCGCAACTGACTTATGGCGAGACATTTCCATCCTTGCAGAATCTCGAGTCCATTCTCGGACTCACGTCGGCACAAACCCTGCCGTTCGGCCAGGCGCTGCCGATAGCGCAGCCGAGTCCGAGCGCGAAGCCATTTCTTCAAGCCTTTGGCATGATCCGTCCTCTCGACATAATCGCGCTTTTTCTCTGCCTCGTGATCGGCACCGCCTCGCTGCCTTCACTGCTCACGCGAAGCGGCGTGACGCCGACGACCGCCGATCAGCGCCGATCCGGCGGCTGGGCGGTGCTGTTCGTCTCGATCTTCGCCATGACCGCCCCGTGCCTCGCCGCCTTCGCCAAAATCCTGGTGTTCCAGGACCTCGCTCAACCTGGGCCCAGTGCGCCGGGCTGGCTCACGCAATTGAATGCAACGGGGCTTGGCTTCGTCCGCGACGCGAATGGCGACGGAACGGTCACCGGCTCTGAGCTATTCATCGCGCGCGACGCGATCGCGCTCCTGCTCCCCATGGCGGCCAATCTTCCCTTCGTCTGCACGCTGTTGATGGCGGCAGGCGGAATGGGTGTAGCGATCGCGGCAGCCTCCAACCATCTGTTCACGATCGGGGGGAGCATTGCCGAAGATATCATCCGCATCGTCGACCGCAGCGGCGCGCTGCCGCGGCTGACCATGGCCTGGGTCGCCATCGGCGCCGTCGGCATCGCGGCTTGCGTGTTTCTGATGTTCGCGGACATCGATTTGCTTCGTGCCGCGATTGCCGCTTTCGCCTTTTCTGGCGCGACGTTCTTCCCCGTGCTGGTGCTGGCGATTTGGTGGCGACGGTTTACCAAGCTCGGCGCCATGGTAGCGATGGGCACCGGCTTTGCGGTCGATGGTGCTCGATGCCTTTATCGGCGGCTTGTCGGGAACCGGCCCGCTGCAAGCGCCGCTCGCGGCCCTGATCGGGGCGAGCTTGAGCGCAGCAGCCGGGGTCGCCGGCAGCCTGTTCGGACCCGGATTGCAATCGGCCGAGGAATCCTATTTCGAAGATTTGCGCGATCCTGCCGGCGAAGCCATCTATGACCGCGCACGGCGGCGCATTGCGGCGCCGAGCAACTGACCTTCCAGCCCGAACGGGACAGGCATCGCCATCCATGAACGACCAGACCCAATCACCGCGACACGGACTCTATCCGGAGATCGTTCCCTATAAGACCGGGCGGCTCAAAGTGTCGGCGCTGCACGAGATCTATTTCGAGGAATGCGGCAATCCGGACGGCAAGCCGGCGGTGCTGCTGCATGGCGGGCCGGGCGGAGGCTCGACGCCGATGATGCGCCGGTTTCACGATCCGGAGCGCTACCGAATTGTGCTGCTCGACCAGAGAGGTTGCGGCCGGTCGACACCCTATGCCTCGCTCGAGGAGAACACGACCTGGGATTTGGTCGCCGATCATCGAGCGTTTGCGGATGCATCTTCACATCGATCGCTGGCAAGTGTTCGGCGGCTCGTGGGGATCGACACTGGCGCTGGCTTACGCCGAGACTCATCCAGATCGCGTCAGCGAGCTGGTGCTGCGCGGCATCTTCACCTTGAGACGCTCCGAGCTCGAATGGTTCTATCAAGACGGCTGCAGCTGGATTTATCCCGAAGCCTTCGAGGATTATGCGCGGCCCATTCCGCTTTCCGAGCGCGGCGACATGATCGCAGCCTATTACCGGCGGCTGACCTCAGCCGACGCGGAAGTCCAGCTCGAAGCCGCGCGGGCCTGGAGCGCATGGGAAGGCAAGACCTTGTCGTTGCTTCCCGATGCCGAGCGCGTGATGCGGTTCTCCGAAGATCATTACGCGCTCGCGTTTGCGCGCATCGAGTGCCACTATTTCGTCAATCGCGGATTTTTTGACAGCGACGATCAGCTGATCGCCAACGCGCATCGTTTGCGCAGCATTCCCGGCGTTATCGTGCATGGGCGCTACGACGTGGTGACGCCGGCTAAGATCGCTTACGATCTTTCCCGCGCTTGGCCCGAAGCGAAATTGCGCATCGTCGCCGATGCCGGGCACGCCATGACCGAAGCCGGCATCGTGCATGAGTTGATCGCAGCGACGGACGGTTTTGCCGAAGACTAAGTCTGACGCGTGATCTCGTCCGAAACGTCGGCAACTTTTCGGGATCATGCTCTAGTCCGAGTGGCCGATGAAGGAAAGCGCGACGCTCCTGCGATGGCCGAGCGCACGATGCTCGATCAGATAAAGGCCTTGCCAGGCGCCGAGCACCATCCTGCCGTTGGTGACAGGAATCCCGATCGAGACCGAGGTGAGCATCGATTTGATGTGGCTCGGCATGTCGTCCGGGCCCTCCTCCTGGTGCGCGTAAGGCCGGTCCTCGGGCGCGAGAGTATCGAGCGCGACCAGCAGATCGAGCCGGACATTTGGATCGGCGTTCTCTTGGATGGTGAGCGATGCCGAGGTGTGACAGACAAAGACAGTCACAAGGCCGGCATCGGCGCCGAGCGTGTCGAGCCAGCTGCGCGACCTCCGCGGTGAACTCATAGAAGCCCTTGCCGCCGGTCTCGACCGTCAGCATGTGATTGGCCTGCACGAATTCGGTCATGCCTTGTCCGCTCGCGGCCCAATTTCAAAGGCTAAAGCTCTTTCGCCGCTTCCTCTTGCTTTAGCGAGCGAACCATATCCTCGAAGCGTTTCAGAATTCTCGACGCCAAGTCCGCGACCTTGTCGAAATCAAGCTCGGGCACCTTGATCGCCGTGTCGAGGCGCGGGGGCGGGTTTCTCGCTCTTTTCGGTCTTCGCCGCGCCGAGCGCCGCCTCCAAGTTGAGGAGTTTGAGGCGCATGGCTTCGTTTTCCTCAGAGAGGCGGTCGATCTCGTGCTTCAGCGCCAGAGCGTCGTCGGCAACGGCTTCGCAGACAAAGCTCCCCTCCTTTTCTCCGCAGACCGACATGGCGCCGGTAGCGCTATCGAGGCGCACCAACGACCCGCCGACAGGCGTTAGTGAGAAGCGGCCCGGCGCATCGCCTGCTTGGCTTGGGGGCGTGGTCAGCATCATAAATAAGGCCGCAACGAAGGTTTGAGCGAGAATCGTCTTCCACATTTGTACCTCCCTCAACTGGAGCCTGCCGGCCCGGTGACCCGGGCTCAGGCCCTGCAAGACCGCAAACAGGGACGCTAGCGCCCTTTTTGTTTCAGCGCAGGGCGCGGCTTAACCCAAAATTTACCCTGACTTGCCACCGTGGTCTCGACCGTTCGGTCGTGTCTCGTCCGGCCAATTCCGCGAGCATTTGGCGCCGTTTGACGAGAGCGTCACCCCCGAGAGCAACGGTATGGCTTCAGAACCCAATAGACAATCCAGCTTCATGGGCGGCGATTTCGCTCTCGGCTCGGGCACACGATGGACCAGGCGACGGTCGAGAGCCTGCTTCGGCGGCTGTTGCGACGCGTCGAGGAGGGCGAGCAGCGTTATAGCCAGGCGCTGGACGATCTCCATGCGCGGCTCGATCAGCTGTCGCACGCATCAGGGCAATCCTCATCCTCCGCCACACCTGAGCAGGCCGAGACACTGGCGCGGCTGCATTCGCAAGTGAGCGACCTCGCCAAGACGTTCGACAGTTCAACCCGGACCTCCCCTGAAGTCGATGAATTCGCCGAGCTCGGCAAAACGCTTTCAGCCGCGGGATTCGGCGCCACGGCAAGACCGTTGGCCTTTGAAAGCGCTCCGGAGAAAGCCTTCCCCGACTTCAACTACGCGGCACCGGTCAGCCAATTGCCGCTGATGCCGATGCTGGAGCAGGACGAGGCCGAACTCGACAAACGCCTGATCGCCATGGCGCACCGGCTCGAACATTCGATCGAGACGGCGATGCCCGCCACCGCGCTCGAAGCGCTCAACGCGAAGATGGACGAGATCGCGAGCCGGTTCGAGGCGGCGCTGAACCAGACCGTGAAGCGCGAGAATCTGGAAACCCTAGAGCGGCAGATTGGCGATATGGGACAACAACTTAATCGAGCCGAGCAAGACCTCGCCCGGATCAACGGCATCGAAGCGCAATTGAACCGCATCATTGCCCGCTTCGACGAAACTCCCGCACAGATCGAGCACATTGCAGCAAAAGCGGCGGCAGAGGCCTTCCGCCTCGCCGGCGCCGAGACGAAACCCAGCGCCGCCGAGCGGCTGGAGGCAATTCACCGCGATATCGTGGCGATGAACGAGCGGGGACAGGCCACCGACGACCGGCTGGTTGACACGATGGAAGCGGTGCACAAATCGCTGCAGCAATTGGTGCAACAGGTCGAGAAGAGCACGCGGCCCGCGCCGGCGGCGGCGCCCCAGAAGATGCCTGCCCTTCCGCCGCGCGTGGAACGGAATGCCGCCGAAGCAGCCCCTACCGAGGCCAAGATCGAAAAGGCCGAACCGGCGGCCGAGACCGCCGAACCGCCTGCCTTGCGCAAAGAATCATCGCTGCGGAGTCGGCTTGGCGCCGCGTTACCGGATTTCCAGAAGCGGGACGCGAAGCCGTCCTCGAAGGACGCCGCCAAAGGGCAAGCCATCGCCAAAGAGATTGAAACGACGGCGCGCGCCGAAAAGCAGGACGCGGAGTTCGATGACGGTGACGACTTCGTTGCCGCAGCCCGGCGCGCCGCGCAGGCAGCGGCGACCAAGGCCGATGAACGCAATAACGGCAAGTCGCGGAAGTCGGCACGCGCCAGCGCCGCCAACATCGTCGCGCCGCTCGAGCCGCAAGGTCGCCACAAGCGGCCGCTCCTGATCATTCTTGCCGCGGTTCTGCTGATGACCAGCGCCGCCTTATTCTATGGGCGCCTCAAATCGAAGCCGGACGCTCAGGCGACGCCGCCAGCCGCCGAGCAAAGCGCGCCGGCTCCCGCCGCCACAGTTCCACCGGGAGCGCCGGCGGGGGGCACGGTAACGCCGGGGCGTTCCGGCCAGTCCGATGCGCCGCCAGCACCAGGGAAATCACACGGCACGCAGCCGCCGACGCGGTCAGGCGAATTGGACATTGCACCGCCCGTCACCGTCGGTGACGTCGAGGTGGACATGCCCGAAGACGCAGCAACTGCCGCCGATGCGGCGGTCGCGGCGCCCGAACGAGTGCTTGCGCCAATCATTGAGCCTGCCACGACTGAGATCGCCAAGACCGCGCCGGTGCGCACCGGCAGTGCCGATCCGGAAATCGCGCCGGTGGTGCAGCCGGTTTCGCTGAAGGCGCATGAGAGCACGACCTTCCCCCCTGGCGTCAGCGTCACGATCGTAGAGCCGCAGGATGTCCCGGCATTACCGAAGGACGGCGGCCAAGCGGTCCGGACCAACAATCCGATGCCGCCCGAAGGCGCCGGTGCGGCGTCGCTTCGCCAGGCAGCGGCGAACGGCGATGCGAAAGCGCAATACGCTATCGGTTATCGCTATGCGCAAGGCGAAGGCGTTGCTCGCGATGCCGTCCAGGCCGCGAATTGGTTTGGGCTTGCCGCAAAGGCCGGGCTCGCGCCGGCGCAATACCGGCTCGGCGTGCTCTATGAGCGCGGCGAAGGCGTGGCCGAGGATCACGCCAAGGCGCGCGACTGGTATGCCCGCGCGGCCGAAAAGGGCAACGTCAAGGCCATGCACAACCTCGCCGTCGCGGTGAGCGGAAGCAAGGACGAGAGGCCGAATTATGCGATGGCCGCGCGGTGGTTTGCGGAAGCCGCCAAGCGTGGTCTTGCCGACAGTCAGTTCAATCTCGGCATTCTCACCGAGCACGGGCTCGGCACCCGCAAGAATCTGATGGAGGCCTATAAATGGTTCGCGCTGGCGGCCATAAGCGGCGATGCCGAAGCCGTGAAGCGGCGCGACCTCATCAAATTGCAGATGCCGGCGGAGGCTGTGGCCGTAGCGGACAAGACGGTCGCGTCATGGAGGCCCGCTGCCGTCAATGCGGAGGCCAACGATGTGACCGAGCAGCCGAGCTGGCATGCCGAAGCCGCCAGCCCCAACAGAGAGTTGGTCAGCCGCACGCAAGGCCTGTTGAACAAGCTCGGCTATGATGTCGGGGCCCCCAACGGCGAGCTTGGCGACCGCACCCGCGACGCCATCAAGAAATTTCAACAGCGCAACGGCTTGGACGAGACCGGCGATGTCAGCGTGCCTCTCGCGACCAAGCTCGAACGCCTCACCAGCTGACGCAAGTCAACACAAGCTCGAAGCCACTTAACCTGGAAGCCAGAATTTAGATTCTGGCTTCTGTCGCTTCTGGTGTGCGGCATCCAGTTCCAAGACCTGGCTTCGGGTTGACAGGCCGCTCGCGCGCGAACAGTTTGGGTGGAAGCAAAAATTCGCAAAGGCCTCATCCCAGCCAATGCTGCAAGTCTACCTGCCCATCGCCGAAATCTCCGTAAACCTGCTGGTGATGCTGGCTCTTGGAGCCGCGGTCGGCTTTCTCTCGGGCATGTTCGGTGTCGGTGGCGGCTTTCTGCTGACGCCACTCCTGATGTTCTCCGGCATCCCACCTGCCATCGCGGTTGCAACTTGCGCCAACCAAATTGTCGCGTCCTCGGTCGCCGGCGCGCTGGTGCAATGGCGCCGCGACAATATCGACCTGAAGATGGGCGCGGTGCTGATCGTGGGCGGCTTGGCGGGCGCGTTCGGCGGCGTGCTGTTGGTCGGGGCGCTCCGAGAGGCCGGACAAGCCGACCTCATGATCTCGCTCGCTTATGTCGCCTTTCTCGGCGCAATCGGCGGCTTGATGCTGGCGGAGAGCATTCGCGCCATGCGCAGAGCACGCGCCGGTGTCCCTGCCCGCCCGCGCAAGCCCGGCCAGCACAATTGGATTCACGGACTCCCGTTCAAGACGCGCTTCCCGCGCTCGCGTCTCTATATCAGCGCCATTCCGCCGCTCCTGATCGGCGCCCTGGTCGGATTTCTTGCGTCGTTTCTCGGCGTGGGCGGCGGCTTCGTCATGGTGCCGGCGCTGATCTATCTATTGCGGATGCCGACCAACGTGGTGATCGGCACCTCGCTGTTTCAGATCATCTTCATCACGGCAATCGTCACGCTGCTCCATGCCACACTGAACCACACACTCGACCTCGTGCTCGCGGTGCTGCTGATTGCCGGCGGCGTTGTCGGAGGCCATTTCGGCGCGCAGGCGGGACAAAAATTGCGGGGCGAGCAGCTCAGACTGATGCTTGCGGTCATCGTGCTCGCGGTCGCGATCCGGATCCTGTTCGACCTCGCGCTCACGCCGGATGATCTCTACAGCCTGGCGCCACTGGGGACCAAGTTATGAAGCGCGTAGCGGCGATCGTGGCGTTGTGGCTGGCGATGGCCGGCGTCGCTTCTGCCGACGATCCCCCGGCGCAAGAGCAGGTGCAGTCGGATATCTCCACCCGCGAGATCTCGATCCAATCCAATTTCACCGGGATCGAGATCGTGCTGTTCGGCGCCATCGATTTCACCAGCGTGCCCGCCACCGACGAAACGCAATACGATGTGATCATGGTGGTGCGCGGTCCGAGCGAGCCGATGGTGATGCGGCGGAAAGAGCGCAAGATGGGACTGTGGGTTAATGGTCCGTCGGAAGTGTTCGCCTCCGTGCCCAGTTTCTATGCCGTGCTGGCATCGCGGCCGCTTCGGGCCATCGCACCCGAGGCGACTTTGAAAAAGTTGGGAGTCGGTTTTGCCGAGCTCGATTTTGGCGCCGAGCCGACTGACGAAGTGAACAAAGCGCGGTTTCGCTCAAGCCTGATCCGGCTGAAGGAGGATCGCGGCCTCTTTTTAGAGTCGGACGATGCGATCAGCTTCATCGGGCGAAGCTTGTTCAGGGGAAGCGTGGATTTGCCGGTCAGCGTCCCGATCGGAACTTACACAACACAAGTCTATCTGTTCCGTGACGGCAAGCTGCTCAGCCAAGACGACAGCACGCTGCAAGTGCACAAAGTCGGCTTCGAGCGCCTCGTCTATCTGCTCGCCTTCCGCTATCCCTTTATCTACGGGCTGATCGCCGTGGTGATCGCGGTCGTCGCCGGGTTGATCGCCTGGGCAATCTTCGGACGACGGGATTAGAGCGAGATCAGTCCGGCAGCAACGCCCGCGCCAGCACCGGATAGACAATGGAGCGGCCCATCATCCAGGCTTCAAGCCTCGGCCGGGCAAAAAGCCCAGCGAAAGCCTCGTCGAGCACGTTGAGGCCGCCAGTATAGGCGCCGAAGGCCGGCATCACGATGCGGCTGCCGTCGGTGGCAAAGCATTTCCGCCTCACCACCTCACCGCGTCGCGCGATGCGGGCGGCGGGATGGAGATGGCCGGCGATCTCAGGCGTGGCTCGCGTCGGGCGACAGGCTCGTGCCGCAGCGTCACGCCGGCGATGGTGAGCGCGGCGCAGACAATGCCGCCAATGCTCGGCGGCAATTCCGGGTCGTGGTTGCCGGTGATCCAGAACCATTCCCGGCCCGCTTGTAGCTGCGCGATCTCCTCGCGCTCCGCAAGTCCGAGACGTGTCGCCACCTCGCTGGTATGGAAACTGTCGCCAAGGGCAACGACGCGGCGCGGCGCGAGGTTCATGATCAAGGCGGCTAGGCCACGAAGCGTGGTGCGGCTGTCGTAAGGCGGCAGCATCCTGCCTTTTGCGGCATAGGCCGCGCCTTTTTCGAGATGCAAATCGGCCACGATCAGACGTTTGCTGTTGCTTCCCAGTAGATGGCGCCGGCCGCGAGCGGCTTCAGCGCGTGATGGGCAAGCAAAATGACCGACGGCAGCTCGGGCACACCCTCGATGGCGGCATCAATTTGAGCGCGCAGCATGCTGCATGGCCTCCGCTAGCAACTCCTCCACCGTCTCGCGGAGCAGGCTTTCCTTGGCTTCGCCGGGGACGCTTTCACGGCCGATCTCAAGCATGACCGGGACCGCCAGCGGCGAAACGTGGGTCAGCCGACTATGCCTGATTCGACCTGACGATGCGCTGCAAGAAACCCCCCAGCCTGCCGACGTCCAAGAGGCCGGTCGCGGCGTCGGCCCATGCAGCCTGGAGGAGAATATGGTCCGGCTCGTGCTGGCGAAGCACGTCGTAGATGAGGTCGGAGGAGACGGTCATCTGGCGTCCCGTCTTCTCTTGTCCCGGATGGCGGCGCTCGATCAGGCCGGAAATGGTGGCGCAGACTCTGAACGAGCGCTTCATCAGGCTCGACTCTGCGAGCCAGGCGTCGAGATCGTCGCCGAGCATGTCCTTGTCGAATAATGCGGCGAGATCGAGCTTGCCGCTTTCGATCATGGCGCCCATGTCGCCGAGCCCCCACACGGCGAGCGCATATTCATTGGCGACGAAGCCGAGTGGCCGCGCAAGGCTGCGTTCCAATCTCCGCGTCAGCAACATGCCGAGACTCTGATGCGCGAGGCGTCCCTCGAAGGGATAGCAGACGAGATAGAAGCGCTGTCCGCGCGGGAAGGTCTCGACCAGCATCTCATCGGCTTGCGGCACGACGGAGATTTCCGCCTGGAGGCGGAGCCAATCCGAAACTTGCACCGGGAGTCGCGCCCATGCGCCCTCGACGGCCAACAGATCGCGCACACGGGACGCAAGATAGGTGGAGAGCGGAAACTTGCCGCCATCATAGGTTGGAATCTTGGGCTCGGTGGAATTGGCGCGGGTGACAATGGCGTCCATTTCGCGCAAGCCCTCGAAGCGGAGCACCTCGCCCGCGAAGATGAAGCTATCGCCAGGCACCAGCTGCTCGATGAAATATTCCTCGACCTCGCCGAGGACGCGGCCCGCGACGAGCACGGATTTTGGTTTGAGCGCGCCGCCACGGCCTCTCGCGAGCCGCACTTTCAACATCGGCGCTTCGACGATGGTGCCGACATTCAGACGGTATTGTTGCGCGAGCCTCGGATGACTGAGACGAAGCTTGCCGTCCGGGTTGAGCTTCAGCTTGGCGTAGCGATCGTAGCTCTGCAGCGCATAGCCGCCGGTTGCGACGAATTGCACAACCTTATCAAAGCCTTGACGGGTTAGCCCCTGATAGGGTGAGGCACTCGTCACCTCCCGGAACAGCTCATCGGCTGAGAAGGGTCCGCTACAGGCCATGCCGAGCACGTGCTGGGCCAGCACATCGAGCGCGCCTGGCCGCGAGGGCGGCGTGTCTTGCGCGCCGGCTTCCGCCGCTTCGAGCGCAGCCTGACATTCGATCACCTCGAAGCGATTGGCGGGAACCAACAGTGCCTTCGAGGGCTCATCGAGACGATGGTTGGCGCGGCCGATGCGTTGGGCCAAGCGACTCGCGCCCTTCGGCGCGCCGACATTGATGACGAGATCGACATCGCCCCAGTCGATACCGAGATCGAGCGTCGAGGTGCAGACCACGGCGCGGAGCTTGCCCGCGACCATGGCGGCTTCGACTTTGCGCCGCTGGCCGACATCGAGCGAGCCGTGATGCAGCGCGATGGGGAGATTGTCGTCGTTGATGCGCCATAGCGCGTGGAACAGCATCTCGGCTTGCGAGCGGGTGTTGACGAACATCAGCGACAGCCGATGCGACTTGATCGCCTGGTAGATTTCAGGAAGCGCGTAACGGGCCGAGTGACCGGCCCAGGGCAGCTCGGCTTCGGAGTCGAGGATGGTGATATCCGGCTTGGCGCCGGCGGCAGCGACCACCACTTCGGCGAAGCGGGTCGTCTCGATGCCTTGTTGAGGCACGAGATAGGCCGCAAGCTCGGACGGCCGTGCCACCGTCGCCGAGAGTCCGATCGCGGTCAGATCGGGCGACAGCGTGCGTAGCCGCGCCAGATCGAGGCTCAGCAGATCGCCGCGCTTGCTGGAGGCGAGCGCATGCAATTCGTCCAGCACCACCATGCGCAGCGACCCGAACAAATGCGCGGCGTCGGGATGCGACAGCATCAGCGCGATCTGTTCGGGCGTGGTCAGCAAGATATCCGGCGGCAATTGGCGCTGACGCGCGCGGCGCGAGGGCGGCGTATCGCCGGTGCGCGTTTCCAGCGTGATGGGAAGCTTCATCTCGGCAACGGGATCGGCGAGGTTCCGGGCGATATCGACGGCGAGCGCCTTCAGCGGCGACACATAAAGTGTGTGGATGGACCGCGCCGGTTTGGTGGCATGGCGGGCGGCGAGATCGACGAGGCTCGGCAGAAAGCCCGCCAAGCGTCTTGCCGGCGCCGGTCGGGGCGATCAGCAGCGTGTCGCGGCGCTCTTCCGCGAGCTTCAGCAACTGCAATTGGTGCGCATGCGGGCGCCAGCCTCGATGCGCAAACCAGGCGGCAAAGGGCTCAGGCAGGCGTTGGACAAGCGCCGGCTCGGGGCGGCTTTCGCCTTCCGCCTCCAAGTGCCGCTTGACCTTCGCCGCCTGCTTCACCAATTCTGCTCCTGAGGGTCGATCCGGGATTCGCGCCCGGCAAAAAAGGGAGACCTAGACATGGAACGCATATTTGGCGGGAATCCGGCGCTGGTCCTGATCCGCCTCGTGGTCCTTTCCCTTATTGTGGGCGTTCTGTTGGCCGCGCTCGGCTTCAGCCCGTTCGACATTATCGACAGCATCCGCCAGCTTTTCGAGCGAATCTACGACATGGGCTTTGCCGCGGTCGAGAAGGCGTTGCGCTATTTCCTGCTCGGCGCGGTCATTGTCTTCCCGATTTGGCTGATCGCGCGATTGTTCAAGCTGATGGGCCGCGGGTCAAGCAACGACGTGGCCGACGCCAATTCCCGCAATCGCGGCGCCTAGAGGATCTTCAGCACCTTTTCCGGCGGGCGGCCGATCGCGGCCTTGTTGCCGTTCACGACGATCGGGCGCTGCAGCAGGATCGGATTGGCGGCGATCAGCGCCAGCAATTCGTCGTCGCTGACTTTGCGGTGTTTCAGTCCAAGCTCGGCGTAACGGGTTTCATTGTCGCGGACGATATCTTGCGGCTTGAGCCCAAGCTTCTTCACAATGCCTTTGAGCTCGAGGGCGCTCGGCGTCGCCTTCAAATATTCGATCACCCGAGGCTCGATGCCGCGCGCCTTGAGCAGCGCGAGGGTCTCGCGCGATTTGGTGCAACGCGGATTGTGGTAGATGGTGACGGTCATGGCCGCTCCGCCCATTCGCCGGCGCGTCGCCCGATCAACGGCGAGAGAGTGTCGATGTTGGCGCGCTCGATGGCATCGAGCAAGCTCCGTTTGATGCGGCCGACCAGACCCAGACCCTCGAAGACGAGTCCGGTGTAGAGCTGCACGAGGGAAGCGCCGGCCTCGATCTTGGCGAGCGCGTCCTCGCCAGATGAGATGCCGCCGACACCGATCAGAGGCAGCTTGCCTTCCGTGAGGTGGTAGATTCGCGCCAGCATGCGGGTCGAACTGGCAAAGAGCGGCCGGCCCGAGAGGCCGCCGGTCTCGCGCGCGAACGGGGCGTCTTTCAGGCCGTCGCGGGCAAGCGTGGTATTCGACACGATGATGCCGTCGATCTCGTTGGCGACGATCACACGCACGATCTCGGGAAGGTCCTCGTCGGCGAGGTCGGGCGCCAGCTTGACGAGGAGCGGCGGCGACTTCCCTTCCACCGCAACGGATTTCAGCGCGGCGCGGGCGCGTTGCAGCAAAGCGTCGAGAGCGTCAGGCGCCTGCAGATCGCGCAAGCCCGGCGTGTTGGGCGAGGAAACATTGATGGTGAAATACGAGGCGACGCTGGTGAGGCACTCGATGCCGCGAACATAATCTCCGGCGCGGTCCTTGCTGTCGCGGTTGGCGCCGAGATTGATGCCGATGATTCCCTGCGGCCTGTTCCAGAGTTTGGCGAGCGCTCCGTTATGTCCCTCGCTGTTAAAGCCGAGCCGATTGATGATGGCGCGGTCGGACGGGGAGCGGAAAATGCGCGGGCGCGGGTTGCCCGATTGCGGCTGCGGCGTCAGCGTGCCCACTTCAACGAAGCCGAACCCCGCGGCGAGCAGTGCGCCCGGCACGCGCGCATCCTTGTCGAAGCCTGCCGCCATGCCGATCGGATTGGGGAAATGCAGACCCCAAAGATCCTGCGCCAGACGCGGATCGTCACGCCCCGAACGCGGATAGATGCCGAGCTCAAGGCTCCGAACAGCGAGCTCGTGCGCGCGCTCGGGATCGAGCGCCTGCAAGAAGGCTTGCGCCATGTCGAACAGCCCGCTCACGCGTCCACCTCGACGGGCAAGAGATGCGAGCCATCTTCGGCCAGCTCCAATTTCATGACAGATAGGACCGCGGCGATGTCGAGCGGCGCGTAGAGATGCGGAAACAGAGCGCCGCCGCGCGATTTCTCCCATTTCAGCCCATCGCCGAGACGATTGGCGTCGACCTCAAGCAGCACCAGACCGGACTGCCCCGCGAAATGCTTGTCGAGCGTGCCGCGAAGCTGATCGCGTGCGGATAGATGAATGAAGCCGTCGCGGCGATCGTCGGGCGAGCCCTCGAAGCGGCCCTTGCTCACGGCTTCCGCAAGAGCGGCTTCGGTGCAGACTTTGTAGAGGGGACCGCTCATCGCGGGAGCACACTAATCCGGCTCGCGGGCCAAGTCACGACGGTTGATCCGGGCGGCCCTGCTGGACTATATTCCTATTAGATTCGGACGGCGGCTCGGGAGGCGCTCCGGCCTCATGCTAACGCACGGCAAAGTCTGGACTGCGATCGACGCGCTGGCGCGGCGCTATGGTCTGTCGCCGTCCGGGCTCGCCAAGAAGGCCGGGCTCGATCCCACCTCCTTCAATCCTTCAAAGCGCGTGACGAACGAAGGCCGGCCGCGTTGGCCGACCACGGAGAGCGTCGCCAAGGTGCTCGACGCCACGGGGGCTAGCCTCGACGATTTCGTGGCGCTGGTGGAAGCGCAGCGCAGCGGACGCCGCAAGGTGGCGCAGCCGATCCCGCTGATCGGACTGACGCAGGCCGGCGCCGGCGGGTTCTTCGACGATGGCGGTTTCCCGGTCGGACACGGCTGGGACCAGATTCGGTTTCCCAAGGTCGATGACGACAATGCGTATGCACTGGAAGTGACAGGCGACTCCATGCAGCCGCTCTATCGCAAGGGAGACATCTTGGTGGTCTCGCCCAACGCGCAGGCTCGCAAAGGCGACCGCGTCGTGGTTCGCACCGTTGACGGCGAAGTGCTGGCGAAGATTCTGGTGAAGCGATCAGCGAAGACGGTCGAGCTGGCCTCGTTCAATCCGAACCATGCCAATCTTGTGTTTCCAGTCGCTCGTATTGACTGGATCGCGCGCATCGTCTGGGCGAGCCAGTAGCGGAGACCGGGCCACCATGCAGACCGCCGCCAAGCTCGTCGCTGTTATCTTTGGCGTCGCGGTGCTGTTGTTCTTTGCCTGGGTTGGGACCGGGTCCTTCGGCAACACCAAGACCGGACCAGAGCCCGGCAAGGCGCCCCCTGAAGCTGCGCAAAACCCACCAACCGCTTCGCTTGCCACCCCGCAGAGTTCAGCGCCGGCTGCCGCGGCGCCGCAGTCCACGGCTCCCATGACCATCGGCGACGAGAAGCCTCTCAGGCTCGCGCGCGAGGAGGCTGAGGCTGAGAGAAACGCAAAATTGGCGAAGCAACACGCGATCAAGCCGGCATCTGCGGTGAAGCTGCATTACCGGGTCAAGGTGCGCGACGGCGGCACGCTGGAAGACAGCGGTGTCGTGATCCGGCTCGCCGAGATCGAGGCGCGTGAAGCCGATGGGCGCTGCACCGACAAGAACGGCAAAGACTGGGCCTGCGGCGCGGCCGGGCGGGTGGCGCTGACAAAGTTCATCCGCTATCGCGCGGTCTCGTGTGGGCTGCCGGACGATGAGAAGCAGACCGAGTACGTCACGCGCTGCACCGTCGGCGGCGTGGATTTGAGCGTGTGGATGGTGCGCCAAGGCTGGGCCAAGCCGAAACCAGACGCCGATACGGCGCTCGCCGACGCCGCCGACGCGGCGAAGGTCGCGCGTCTTGGGATTTGGCGGGCGCGTGAATGAAAAAGCGCGAGCCAGGCCGGAGCCCGGTTCGCGCCTTTTGGATTAGCGTCACGACGCACCCAAGCAATCAGGGTAAGCGTCGCGGCGAAGATTAGGAACCGTCGCAGATGACCTTGACGTCGATATCGGCCTCTTGGCGAGTCGGATAGCTTTGTTTGCCGACCTGCATCTTCATCTGGTCGTCGCTCACGACCTTGTTCTCGATGACGCGGCAGTGCTTGTTCTGGTCCTTGATGATGAGGAAGCTGTCAGCGGCCATGGCAGGCATGGCGAAGCCGAGGACGAGAGCGGCAGTAAGAGCATATTTCAGTTTCATGGGGGTTCCTCCAGGTTGGGACCGCGCACATAGCCCCAAACCCTCTAAGGCGCGCTGAATCCGATATTCGCAAAATGCCGACAATTGGCGGGAATGCTGCCTACGAAAAAACAAGCGCGACCGTCGGAGTGTTAGCCCCGGGGCGCGGCGCCATGAAAATTCGAGATTCGGCTTAGGTAACGAGTTCGCCGGCCAACGCCGTGGCGATCAGGGCACGGGTCTCGGCAAGGCCATAAAGCTCGACGAAGGAGCCGAAGCGCGGGCCTTGGGTCTGGCCGAGCAGAACCTCGTAAAGCGTGCTGAACCATGCACGTAGGGGCTCGAAGCCGTGCTCCTTGCCGACCGCGTAGACCTCCGTCTGAATCTCTTCGGCTGTTCCCTGGCCAAGAGATTGGAGTCTCGAGTCGAGGTCGAGCAGCGCGGCGCGCTCTTTGTCGCTCGGCAGCCGATAGCGTTTTGCCGGCTTCACGAAGTCATGGAAATAGCGAATGGCGTAGGACACCAGTTGGTCGAGCAACGGGTGATCTTCCGGCGTGGCATCCGGGGCGTAGCGGCGGATGAATCCCCAGAGCACGTCGCTGTCCTCTGAGTTCGAGGCGCTGGCGAGGTTCAGCAACAGAGCGAAACTGATCGGCAGCTCGGCCTGCGGCGGCCAGCCCTCATGGACGTGCCAGACCGGGTTCATCAGTTTGGCCGAGGGCTCTTCCTTGGGATAGGCCGCGAGGTGCCCGACATATTCATCGACGGCCTTGGGGATCACATCGAAATAGAGCCGCTTCGCCTTCTTCGGGCTCTGGTACATATAGAGAGCAAGACTTTCGGGACTGGCATAAGTGAGCCATTCCTCGATGGTCAGCCCATTGCCGCGCGACTTGGAAATTTTCTCGCCGTTCTCGTCGAGGAAGAGTTCGTAGTTGAAGCCTTCGGGCTGGCGGCCGCCGATGACGCGACAGATCTGACCAGAGAGCCGAACCGAGTCGATCAGATCCTTGCCCGCCATTTCGTAGTCCACGCCGAGCGCGGTCCAGCGCATCGCCCAATCCGCCTTCCATTGCAGTTTGCAATGACCCCGGGTGACGGGCGTCTGCGTGAGCTTGCCGGAGTCGGGATCGATGTAGCGGATCGCTCCCTGCTTCAGATCGCGGTCGACGATGGAAACTTGCAGGACACGGCCCGAGACGGGCGAGATCGGCAGGAACGGACTGTACGTGGCGCGACGCTCCGGACCCAGCGTCGGCAAGATCACGTCGCGCACGGCATCGTAATGCTCGAGCACCTTCAGCAGCGTCGTGTCGAAACGCCCGGAGGTGTAGCACTCGGTTGCCGAGAGAAATTCGTAGTCGAAGCCGAAAGTATCGAGAAAGGCCTTCAGCCGCGCGTTGTTATGCTGGCCGAAGCTCGGATGCTCGCCGAACGGGTCCGGCACTTGGGTGAGCGGCTTGCCGAGATGCTCCGCCAACATGTCCTTGTTGGGAATGTTGTCGGGAACTTTACGCAAGCCATCCATGTCGTCGGAGAAACAGATCAGCCGCGTCGGCACCTTGTCCTCGGTCAGCACGCGGAAGGCATGGCGCACCATGGTGGTGCGCGCCACCTCGCCGAAGGTGCCGATATGGGGCAGGCCAGACGGCCCATAGCCGGTCTCGAAGATGATGGCGCCGCGCGGTTCGGCCAGCCGCTTCAGGCGGCTCACCACCTTTTGGGCCTCCTCGAACGGCCAAGCCTTGCTCACATGGGCAAAGGCCAGCAGTTCGGAGGGAATGTCGAGCCGGTCGGATCGCTTCTTGGATTTGGTGGCTGTGGTCATTGGCTTAATCGGAATTTGGGGGACTGATTTCATAGTTTTCACCCAGACGCCAGCCTTTCCGGCAGCTTCCCCTTGCCCCGATTGGCGCAATTTCCTACCGTCCCGCGGCTTTCGCTATTCATCAGAGGGATGCCGCCATGACCGAGAAGATGAACCATCACGACGCGCTGATCTATGTGATGGTCACCATGTCGGCGGTGGATCGCACCATGACCGATCCGGAGCTTGCCCGCATCGGTGAGATCGTCTCCAACTTGCCGGTGTTTAGCGATTTCGATCAGAATCGCCTGGTCAAGTCGGCGGAAGCTTGCGGAGAGATCCTGAGCATGGATGACGGCTTGGATCAGATCCTGCTTCTGGTTCGCGAGTCGCTGCCGAAAAAGCTGCACGAGACAGCCTACGCGGTGGCGCTCGAAGTCGCGGCAGCCGACCGCGCCGTGAAACCTGAAGAGATCCGATTCCTTGAACTCCTGAGCGATAGCCTCGCTCTCGACCGGCTGACGACGTCGGCGATCGAGCGCGGCATCCGGGCGCGGAACACGGTGCTTTAAACCATTTCGCGTGTTCGGAACTCTTGTCCCGATCCTGAGTTAGCTTCCGGGCATCGTTTGCACAGGAGTGAACTCCATGGCTTTGTGGGGCAATATCGAGCCGGCGGCCAGCCGGTTCATCAAGGACATCAATACCGACGAGCTTCAGGATCGCCTCGATCAAATGCGGGAGCAGATCGGCAGCCTCACCACCGCGTTTCGCCGGAGCGCCGGCCGCCAGGTCGGCTGGGCGCGTCATGCGGCTTCCGACACCGTGGACGAGATCGAAGACGCGATGAAAGACAATCTCGCGGCATCGCTTGTCCTCGCGTTGGGCGTGGGCGTCGTGGTCGGCTATCTTATTCGGCGCGGGTCCGAGTAGATCGCTCAGTGCATCAGCTTGACGGCGCCGGTATAGAGCGCGCCGCCGATGACGCAAGGCACGGCGATCTCAGGCTGGGCGAGAGCCGTTGCCGCGACGCAGCCCGTGGCGATGGCGATCGATCCGGCGGTCGCGCCTTTCGACATGCCCGCCTCGTTCGACATTTGCAATTTCTGCGCGTCCTCGATGGCGCCAAACTGATCTTTCCGCACGCGGTCCGACTCGAAAACCTCGGCGGCCTCGATCACGTCCTTGAGCGGCTTGGCGACTTCTTCGGGCTGTTGGTCGTACTCGGCACGATAAAGCTGCAAGAGTTCGCGGTCGCGTTCGGCATAGGAGGCGAGCGTCCATTTGGCCGTGCCGCCCGTGGTGATCTTGTCGAGGTCGCCTGCTCCGCTTCCCCAACCGGAGAACATCTTGCCCCAAGAGAAACTGTGGTCGTCTTTGTTTTTCGACCAGCGTAGCGCAGCCATGATGCGCACGACCGGCTCATGCTGGCCGGTGGCGACGTAATAGCCCCAAAGCGCGTAGATCGCCGAAGACCCG
This sequence comes from uncultured Alphaproteobacteria bacterium, assembly GCA_963764005.1. Classification (GTDB taxonomy): domain Bacteria; phylum Pseudomonadota; class Alphaproteobacteria; order Rhizobiales; family Methyloligellaceae; genus Methyloceanibacter. The sequence goes on from CAVXQX010000008.1 coordinate 133,954, forward strand.
CCATCCTCCAGCGGAAGCTGCATCAATGTCTTGCGCTTCTCGGAGAGGAAATCGTCGATGAGTGGACGCCGAAGCGGCATCTTCGGTGAAAATTTCTCGAGCAGATCGCGCCAATCGGGACGACCCGAATAAACGATGGCCCTGATGATGACCTCTTGCTCCTTGTCGGGCATGGGGAACATCTGGGCGATGAGCGTGGGGCCGGATTTCGGGTTGGTGCCGAGCACGCCGGCGATGAAGCCGATGCAGAACCACTCTTTATCCTCGTCGGCGAACAGGCCGAACTCGCGCATGGCATGGACGGCGAGAGGGACTTTGGATGGCTGCGGATGGGTGCGGTATTGACGGACCCAGTCCATCAGGCGCTCGGTGCTGCCAAAGCTGGCGGCGGCCTCGACGGCCTTGGCTGGCGCGGAGACGGTCAGAATCGTGGGTGCGGCGATGCTTAACGCAAGCGCGATGGCAGTAACGATACGCATGTCATCAGCTTCCTTCCCCGGCCCCAGCTTGATGACTCTTACTAAGAAACATAGTTAACGCCCCGCAGGCGCGCGGCTAGCGGGAAAGTCGATAAGATTCAGTGGCTTCATGGCGTTTTTACGGCCCGAAGCATTAACCATAATGAAAGATTAAGGCGCTTCCCCGGCTGCTAGCCGGCCAGCAACGCATCGCGGTCCGCAGAGTTCTCGGCGATGACGCGCGCGGCTTGGTCCGCCTGGCGCACGATCTCGGGCACGGAGGTGATCTCCCACAGCGAGCCCTGGCACAACGGACCGAGTGCGAACAGGCCGCGGGAACGAGCATCTCCCTTGATCCGGCCATCGGTCTCAACCGCGAGACCTAGGCCATGCGCATCGGCTTTCGCCAGCCCTTGCGCGAGCATCTTGGCGATCAGGGGCTGGGCGAGATCGGGGCGATGTCCTGTGCAGTCGAAGGCTAGATCCGTCTCGATCCTCTCATGGTCTCCATTCGGGCGGCTGATGGCGACGGCAAATCCGCTGGCGGTTCTCGCAACGTCTGTCACGCGTCCTTGCAGTAGCTGCGCACGGCCGCCGGCGAACTCCGACTGGATGCGGCCATGCACTTCGATCGGAAGGCGATGACGATGCGCGTCCCAGAAAGATCTGAGGTGACGCAAGAACCGCGCTTGCTCCTCGACCGGCAAGTCTTGCCAAATGGTTTGGAGCGAAGGACGCAAGCCATTGATCACAGCCTGCCACGGCGTGCCGTGCGCTTCAGCGGCTTCGCAGGCAATGCGGACGGCAGTGGCGAGCGAAGCGACGCGCTTCGAGCGTGGCAGGCCGACTTGTTGCGGGACCACGGCCTTCGGCGCGTGAATTCTCGGAAGCTGTCCGCGCCGCGAAATCACGAAGGCCGTTTTGGTGAAGCCTTCGCGCCGCGCGGTCAGCAGGACGTCGACCATGGTCAGGCCCGACCCGATCAGCACGATCGAGGACGCGGAGGCGAAACGCTCGCTGCTCAAGCGCTCATACGGCGCGAGCGCACCGCGCATCGATTTGACTTGCGGACCATAGGCTGTGGCCAGAATGACGATATCGGCTGACAGTGGCTCCGCGCCATCGAGTTCGACGCGATAGCGTCCAGCGTTGCGCCGACAATCCGGTCGCGGCTGCATTGATGACGGCAAAGGCAAGATCGGGCCGCTTCTCGATCGTCTCATAGAGCCGCTGCCGGACATATTCCCCGAATAATTGCCGGGGCAGGAATGTATGCGCGAGACCTTCATGCAGGCTCGAATGGTTCTCGCCTTGGTCGATCTGACGGAAGGCCCAGTTGAGAAAGTCTCCGGGCTGGCCGGCGCGAATGGAAAGGTCGCGGGTACGGACGTTGAGGAGATGCAGCGGATGATCGCCACCATAGGCGACGCCGCGACCAAGACTTTTGCCGCGTTCCACGATGGTTAGGCGGAAGGGATGCTCGATCCGCGTGGCGCACGCGATCGCGGCCGCGGCTCCGGTAAAGCCACCACCGACGACGCACACATGTAGCGGCGCCCCCCGCATCTCGTTTCAAGCCTCCGCGTTTCTCGCCCGAGCGGATCGTGCCGGACAAATACGACCAAAGCCGGTCGTGGGGGAGTGGATGACGGCCCGGTTTTGCCCTTGGCGACGACATGAGCTACGCGGCGCAGGCGCGATGCGTGGAATGAAATTCTCTCTCGCTTGAGAGAGCGGGAGGTCGAGGCACTGCAATCGGCCGCATCCAAAGCGCGGAGAGTTTTATTTTTCCGGGCTGCGCGGCGTCGAACGGCCAAGTGGAGCGCCCAAACAGGCCGAGAAAGGCCGAAAAATCGCGGTTGGCGCCTGTGGACAACTGCAAGAATTGGGATTTTGCGCCTTCAGATTGGCTTCATCATGCGCCGCATACCGATTCGCGCGTAAGCCTCGGCGAGGCAAGAGTTTGGCTGATCATCCTGATAGACCGGAGGAAATCTCACATGGCGACCACGGCAAAGAAACCACGCACGCCTGCCGCTGAGGCGGCGCGGTGCGATGCGTTGAGTGAAGTCTTGGCGGAGAGTTGGTGGATGGTAGGTTTGCGCGGCATTTTGGGCATCGTCTTCGGCCTGATCTGTCTGTTTGAAACTGACATCGCGCTGATGTCGCTGATCCTGCTGTTTTCCGCCTATCTGCTGGTCGACGGCCTGTTCGCCATCGCGGCCGGCATCCGCAATGCGCGGAATGGCGAGCGTTGGGGCCTGCTGCTGCTCGAGGGCTTTGTCGATATCGCCGCCGCGGCGGTCGCCTTCCTCTGGCCGGGACTTACCCTCGTCGTGCTGATCTGGATCATCGCGATCTGGGCCATCATCTCCGGCGCGCTGATGCTCTCCGCGGCCTTCACGCTGAAACAGGATCATGGACGCTGGTGGCTCGCGCTCGGCGGCATCTGCCTCGCTGATCTTCGGCGTCCTGCTGGTCATTGCCCCGCTGGTCGGCGCCTTCGTGCTGATCTGGTGGCTCGGCGCCTATGCGCTGATCTTCGGCGTGGTGCTGCTGGTGCTGGCCTTCCAGCTCCATTCCAAATACGAAGCGCGCTCGGCTCCTAAAGCCAAGCGAGCTTGACGGATTGGCCAAGGGAGGCGTCGCCTAGCGATGCCTCCCTTTTTATCCGTGTGCTGACTTCCCTCCGCGAGAGCTGCGGTCCGTGCTATCGTGGCGTCTCGATAGAGGTGTCCCGCGAATGGATGAAGCTGCCGGCATTCCCACCGTAAAGCTGCCCTCAGGCAAGGCCGTGCCCAAGCTCGGCCAGGGCACCTGGGGCATGGGCGAGGATCCGCGCAAACGCCGGCAAGAAGTGGCCGCGATCGAGCTTGGTCTCGAGATCGGCATGACGCTGATCGATACCGCCGAGATGTATGGCAATGGCGGCGCCGAGGAGATCGTCGGCGAAGCCATCGAGGGGCGGCGCGACGAAGTCTTCATCGTCAGCAAGGTGCTTCCCGACAATGCCAACAAGGTCGGCATGATCGCGTCTTGCGAGTGGAGCCTGGCGCGGCTCGGCATCGAAAAACTCGATCTCTATCTGTTGCATTGGCGGGGCCGGCATAAACTCGAAGCCACGCTCGAAGGATTTCACGCGCTGATGCGCGAGGGATTGATCGAATCCTGGGGCGTCAGCAATTTCGACACCGCCGACATGGAGGAACTCGCCGCGCTGACAGGTGGCGATCAGGTGCAGACCGATCAGGTGCTGTATAATCTGCATCGCCGCGGCATCGAACACGATCTGTTGCCCTGGTGCCGCGAGCGAAAGATTCCGATCATGGCTTATTCGCCGTTCGAACAGGGCCGGATCTTGCGCGATCCTGCGCTTAACTCCGTCGCCGCCGGGCATCGCGTCTCGCCAGCTTGCGTCGCTCTTGCCTGGATGCTGCTCCAGGACGACGTGATTACGATTCCGAAAAGCTCGAACGAGGCGCATATGCGGGAGAACGAGGTGGCGCTCGATCTGGTGCTGTCGCAGCAAGACCTCGAGCTGCTCGAACGCGCCTTCCCGCGTCCCAAGCAGAAGCGGCCGCTGGAGATGCTCTAGTCTGCTATCTTTCTGTCGGAATTGTCATCAAGCCTTCACGCAATTTCGACTGAACAATCCCGACCCTCTAGCTGACTCGAAGGGAAGCCACCGTGCCCTGGATCTTTCTCACCGTCGCCATTTTGTTTGAAGTCGCCGGCATCACCTCGATGAAGCTGTCGCGGGGATTTACAGAGCTTGTCCCGTCGATTGCCGTTATCGTGTTCTATGTCTGCTCCGCAGCCGCCGTCATCCTTGCGCTGAAACGACTGGAGCTATCGACCGCTTACGCCATCTGGTCCGGCGTCGGCACCGCACTCGCGGCCGCAATTGGGGTGGCTTATTTCCGCGAGCCGATGACGCTGCTCAAAATCGGCAGCCTGGCGCTGGTGATCCTCGGCGTGGTGGGATTGTCGTTCGCGGGAAGACAGGCCAATTGACGGGGCGACGCAAGCACCCGACATTAGGCTCATGAACAACTTCCTCGGCTATAGCGACGGGGCGATCCGCCTTGCCGCCTTTATCGGCATCCTGCTGCTCATGGCGCTGGCGGAGGTGCTGTGGCCGAAGCGAAAGCTCGAGGTGGGGAAGTCAGGACGTTGGGTCACCAATCTCGGCATCGGCATGTTGGATGGGCTCCTGCTCCGCCTGATGGCGATGGTCGCGGTGCCAATCGCCGCGGTCGCGGCCGGGTTCTATGCCGAAAGAAACGGGATTGGGCTCCTCAATCAGGTCGCGTTGCCCGGCTGGCTCAAGCTCGTGATCGCGCTGCTGGCGCTCGACCTCGCCATCTGGGCGCAGCATCTCGTCTCGCACAAAGTGCCGATCTTCTGGCGCTTGCACCAAGTTCACCACGCCGACCGCGATATCGACGTCACCACGGCCATTCGCTTTCATCCGATCGAGATCGGGCTCTCGATGCTGTGGAAGATCGTGGTGGTGCTGGCGCTCGGCGCCTCACCCCTCGCCGTGTTTCTGTTCGAGGTTATTCTCAACGGTTGCGCCATGTTCAATCACGCCAATCTGGCGCTGCCGCGTTGGCTGGACGCGTTCTTGCGCATTTTCATCGTCACGCCGGACATGCACCGGGTGCATCACTCCGTGCTCAGGCGCGAGCATGATTCCAATTACGGATTCAATCTGTCGGTTTGGGACCGCTTGTTCAGAACCTATACGGCACAACCTGAAGCCGGGCATCAGGGCATGACCATCGGGCTCAACCCCTACCAGAATTTGAACCCGTCGCGTTTCGATTGGAGTCTGCTACTGCCGTTCCGGCCGCTTAAAAGAAGCTCATCGGGAAGTAGCGGAGGAAAAGCTCCTCGTAGCGTCCGGAGGCGTGCACCTGCTCGAGGGCGTAGTCCAAAATCTCGGTGAGCTGGCGGTTGCCCTTCCTCACCGCAATGCCGACACCCTCGCCGAAAAATTTTGCATCGAGATAGGGCCCGCCGCGAAACTCGCAACAGCCGTCGCTAGGGACGCCGTTCAGCCAAAAGGTGAGACCGATGCCGTCGCCGAACACGAACTCGACATCGCCCTTCTTCAGCGCGGCTTGCGCCTCGTCGGCGGTGTCGAATTCGACGAGTGTCGCGCCGGGGAAAAATTGCTTCAGATAGGCGTCGTGACCGGTGTCTTTCACCACGCCGATTTTTTTGTCGACCAGAGTCTCGGGGATGATGTCCTTGAGCGCGTTGTCCTTCTTGGCGATGAAGCGCGCGGGCGTCGCGTAGTAGCGCTCGGTGAAGTCAGCCTTGCCGAGCGACTCCTCGCTGATGCGGATCGAGGCGATCGCCGCGTCGGCCTCGCCATTGTCGAGACTGGTGAACAGCTCGTCCCACTCGACGGCTTTGACCTCGCATTCGACATTGAGAGCTTCGCAAATCGATTTGGCGAGATCGACATTGAAGCCGGTGAGCGCGCCTTCCTCGTCGAAATAATGGAATGGCGGATAGTCGCTGTCGGTGACGAAGCGGAGCTTCTGCAAACCCTTGAGGTCGGGCTTCGGCCTCAAGGCCGCGCCTTGCCAGACATCGGGGACGATCTCGTTGCGGACTTGTGCTTCAGCGACGAGCGGCGACAACAAAACGCCGAGCGCGACGACGAGCGTCGAGCCCAGCTTAAACATGCCCCACGAATCGATGATGCCGCACCCTTCCACCGGCCTGTTCTACTTTGACGCCGCGCCCCGTGCTAGATGGGATCATGCTCTCTATGAGTGGTATATCAATACTTATGCATCTCTAAGTAGTTGAGAAATATTCGTATTGCGCGTGGTCTCGAATATTGCACCCGAGCCACATTCGCCGAATACTGGATTGGGGATTGTAGGGGGGCTCGGTGTCACGCGGGGCGGGTAGTGGCCTTGCCAGGATTAACGTGGCGCAGCCTTTCGCGCGCGCCTTTGAACGTCCCCAATCCGAGTATGAATTTCTGGTCGGCCGCCTGATCGATGCGTCAACGCTGGCGCGCGCGACAGAGATTGCAACGCGCATCGACGTCCATCCGCACGACGTGCTGATCGCCAATGGCTGGATCAAGGCCGATGACTATTACGAGGCGCTAGCCGAATCCTGCGGGCTGCCGTTCACGCGCGAGCTTCGCGCTTACGACATGCGCTCGCCGGCGCGCGACGCCACGCCACGCCAATGTTTGGCCAATGGAGTGTTGCGGCATCGCGACGGGCCGCTGCTGTTCTCGCCCGATCGACTTCGGCCGAACCAGCTGCGCAAGCAATCCGACGCGGCGGACAATATCGCTATCGTGCCGCCGCAGCGCATTCGCCGCGCGATCTATCATTACTATCGCGCGAATTTTGCGGTGGCGGCGATCGAGGGTTTGCTCCGGCGACGGCCCGAGCAGAGCGCGCGCCTGAAGGTGCCGCGATGGGAACTCATTTCGATCGCCGTCGCTATCTTATGTCTCGCGACAGGCATGGCGTTGGCGCCGCTGCTCACGATCAGGACGATCTCGCTCGGACTCGCGGTACTGTTCATTCCAATCATCGGATTTCGTGTTGCCGCCTTGCGCGACCTACTGTCAAGGAAACGAAGTGACCCTCCTCCGACGCCACGCATCGGCGACGCCGAACTCCCGATCTACACCATCCTGGTGCCGCTGTTTCGCGAGGCAAAGGTGCTCGGCGCTCTCGTCGAAAGCTTACGCCGTCTCGACTATCCGGCGGTGAAGCTCGACATCAAATTCATCCTCGAAGAGGTGGACCGCGAGACGATTGAAGCGGCCGAGGCCTACGACCTCCCGGTAATTTCGAGATCGTGGTGGTGCCGGAACTTCAACCCCGCACCAAGCCGAAGGCGCTCAATTTTGCCATGCCGCTCGCGCGCGGCGAGTATCTCGTTATCTTCGACGCGGAAGACAGGCCCGAGCGCGATCAGCTCCGCAAAGCGCTTGCCGCCTTTCGAGAGGGACCGCCGAACCTCGCTTGCGTGCAAGCCAGGCTCAATCTCTACAATGCGTCTGAGACCTGGTTCACCAAGCAATTCACCATCGAATATTGCGCTTTGTTCGACGGGATGTTGCCGATGCTGGCGCGGCACGACCTGCCGATCCCGCTCGGCGGAACGTCAAATCATTTCCGCGTCTCGGCGCTGAAATGGCTGATGGCCTGGGATCCTTATAATGTGACCGAGGATGCCGATCTCGGCATAAGGCTGGCGCGGTCCGGCTATCGCTGCGGCGTGCTCAACTCCACGACCTACGAGGAGGCGCCGCTTACATTTATGCCTTGGCTTCGGCAGCGGACGCGGTGGCTGAAAGGCTTCGTGCAGACTTATCTGGTGCATCTTCGCTCCCCTGCGAAGCTATGGCGCGAGCTTGGGCCGTGGGGCTTCCTGGCGTTTCAAGTGACGATCGGCGGCACCGTGCTGTCGGCGCTGATCCATCCGTGGTTCTACGGACTGCTTGCCTTCGACTTGGCGCGCGGCACGTTCTTAGCGCGCCCCGAGTCCATGCTCGCCGTCCCCCTATGGGTGCTCGCGGCCGGCAATCTTGTGGTGGGCTATGCCGCCGCCATGTGCGTCGGCTATCTGACGGTTCGGCAGCGCGGGCTCAAATCCTTACTCCGCCAGGTGGCGCTGATGCCGCTCTATTGGCTGCTGGTGTCGGCGGCGGCCTATCGCGCGATCTGGCAGTTCGTCACCGCGCGATTTGAATGGGAGAAGACGGAGCACGGGCTGGCGCGACAAACCGGCAACCCCATGCAGCCGTGAAAGGGGCGGGCGGCCCAACAGAGCCGCCCGACCTAAGGATTGTCAGTAATAACCGCCGCCACAGCCGCGGCCATATCCGCCATAACCGGAGCCATAGCCACGGCCATAGCCGCCGTAGCCATAGTTTCTATAGCCATAGTTGCGATAGCCGTAGTTGCTATGGCCATAATGGCGGTAGCCGCCATAGTGATGACCATAATAGCCGATCGACTGGACCGGCGTGGTCAAGCCATCTTGGGATAGGCGGGGCATTGCATTGGCCTCGGCGAAAGCGCCGAACAGGCCAAGGGTCATTGCAGCAATTGTCGTCTTAACGAGGAGGTTAGGCATGGTGGTCTCCTTTGCCGAAACCTCCCCCGGCAGATTCGATCCTAATCTGCCTGCCGTGAAATGCACCATCAAAAGACGGTGAGGCTTGCCGGCCAAGGCCAGCGCATTTTCACGACCGCGTCGTATCCGATCGCTGGGTCACGCTGATAATGGAACTTATATCTGGCCCTGCTGTTGCACTGATCCACAAGAGGAGTAAGCCATGAGCCGCGGAACCCCATCTATGACTGCCTTCTGGCATTGCTCGCGATCGCGGGCTACCAGAACAGGGACAAGATCGCCGAGATGCTCGGCAAATTAGGCGACGACAAAGCCGGAGGCGACGGGCAAGGCGGTTTGGGCAATATTCTTAGCCAGCTTGGTCTCGGCGGTGCGAGTGCGGGCGGGATTCTCGGGGGTGGTCTTGGTGAGCTTGTCGAGCGTTTCAAGCAGAGCGGTCAGAGCGAAACGGCGGATTCATGGGTGAACACTGGCGCCAACAAACCGTGCACCCCGGCCCAACTCGAAAGCGCCATTGGCCCGGAGGTGTTAGACAGCATATCCAAGCAAACTGGACTATCGCGAGAGGAGCTCGTCGCGCGGCTTTGCCGGGAGCTACCCGGCGCGGTCGACAAGTACACGCCGGAAGGCCGTATACCGACAGAAGCGCGCGCCTGAACGCCCTCGTCTCTAGGTTCGGAACAAAACTGAGACGCGTTGCTGGTTTAACAAGGGAGGCTGGGAATGGGCATTCTATGGACAATCGTGATCGGCTTCATCGCCGGTGTGCTCGCGAAGTTGATCACGCCTGGCAATAACGAGCCGAGCGGTTTCATTTTGACCACCATCCTGGGCATCGTAGGAGCGTTCGTCGCCACCTATCTAGGCCAGGCTCTTGGCTGGTATAACGCGGGCGAAGGGGCAGGCCTGATTGGTGCGACCGTGGGGGCTATCATTGTCCTTTTAATTTGGGGTGCAGTTGCTGGCAGGCAGGGAACCACTCTGCCCTAACCGAACCTGCGCGGTATGGGCATGCTGCCGCACCGGTAAGTCCCCCCAAGGTGCGGGATGATTGGAGCGGGTGAAGGGAATCGGACCCTCGACACGTAGCTTGGGAAGCTACTGCTCTACCACTGAGCTACACCCGCGCCGGCCCTCTCCATAGCATAGAGAAAAGCCGCCAGAAGCGGGATGCAAGGGAGGCTCGCTCCCGCTATCGTGATCCCGCGGGGGCAACCGAAACGGCTAGAAGCGGCCATGACCGAGGCAGCGATCGAGACACCGGCAAAGTTTCGCGACCCCGATTGGACCGCGACCGGGGAGAAGCGCGCCCGCGTGGCGCTCGATGAGCTTCGCACGCTCTGGATCAACACGGGCAGCCTCTGCAATATCGAATGCCGGAATTGCTATATCGATTCCAGCCCGGCCAATGACCGGCTTGTCTATATCACCGCGCGCGAGGTCTCGCGGTTCTACGAGGAGATCGCCGGCGCGAAACTCGGCGTGCGCGAGATCGGTTTCACCGGCGGCGAGCCGTTCATGAATCCCGACATCATCGCCATGGTGGAGGACGCGCTGGCTCGCGGGTTCTCGGTCTTGATCCTGACCAACGCCATGCAGCCGATGTTGCGGCCGCGCGTGCGTCGCCGGGTTGCTCGCTTTGCGCGACAGCCATCGCGATCAGCTGACGCTTCGCGTCAGCCTCGATCACTATACGAAGGAGCGGCACGAGGAAGAGCGTGGACCGGACAGCTTCGACAAGACCTCGAAGGCATCGATTGGCTGGCCTGGGCGGGACTCAAGGTCGCGCTCGCGGGCCGCACCTGCTGGGGCGAGAGCGAGGCAGATGCACGCAAAGGCTATGCGGCGCTGATCAAGGCGCGCAATTGGCCGGTCGATGCCGACGATGCTTCGTCGCTGGTGCTGTTTCCGGAGATGGATGCGCGCACCGAGCTGCCCGAGATCACGGAGTCTTGCTGGGGCATTCTCGGCAAGCAGCCCTCACAGATGATGTGCGCGTCGAGCCGTATGGTGGTGAAGCGGAAGGGCGCCGACCGGCCCGTGGTGCTGCCCTGCACGCTGCTGCCTTACGATCCCGCGTTCGAGATGGGCGGGACGTTGAGTGAAGCCGCGCGCGCCGACGGCGGCATGTTCGAGAACGGCGCGGTGAAGCTCTGCCATCCTTATTGCGCGGAGTTTTGCGTGCTCGGCGGCGGCAGCTGCTCGGCTTGAAGCTCAGCCCTGCTTGAAGTGCTTCGACAGTTTCAGGCCTTGGGCCTGATAGTGCGAGCCGATGCCCTGGCCGTAGAGCGTATCGGGAATGTCGGTGAGCTTGTCGTAGACCAGGCGCCCGACGATCTGCCCGTCTTCCATGATGAAGGGAATGTCGAGGCTGCGCACTTCGAGCACGGCTTTGGCGCCGGGCACGCTGCCTGCCGCATAGCCGAAGCCCGGATCGAAGAAGCCCGCATAATGCACGCGATACTCGCCAATCAGCGGATCGAACGGCGCCATCTCGGCGACATAGGCCGGCGGCACCGACACGCTCTCCTTCGAGGCGAGAATGTAGAACTCGTTCGGGTCGAGCACGAGGCGCCGATCCTCGCCGACATGCACGCGCTCCCAGTATTGATCGACATCGTAGACGCCGACCTCGTCGAGATCGACAACACCAGCATAGCGGCGGGCGCGATAGCCGATGATGCCAGACGGCGGCGCCGGCGTGAGATTGACGCTCAGCTTGAGGCCTTCGCGGATGGCGGCATCGCCTTCGACGAGACCGACATCGGAGTGAATTTGTTTCAAGCGGCGATCGGTGACGCGGCCGGGGTGCTCTTCCGCGTCGTGCTGTTGCTGAACGCGGCGCAAGAATCTGATCTGGTTCAGCCGCGAGCCGTAATGCACCTTGATCGAGAAACTGCGCGGGCAGATCTCGGCGAAGAGCGGACCCTCATAACCTTCCTCGACCGCGTCGAAGCGCTCCTGCCGGTCGGCGATCATCCGGGTGAAGACATCGAGACGTCCGGTCGAGCTTTTCGGATTGGCGAAGGCGGCGATGGTCGAGCGCAGTTTGAGCTGCTCGATCAGCGGCACCAGATAGACGCAGCCGGCCTCCAGCACCGCGCCGCGCGTCAGGTCGATCTCATGGAATTTGAGCTCGGCCAGCTTGTCGCGGACGGTTGCGTTGGTTCCGGGCAGGAAGCTCGCGCGGATGCGATAGGCGACCTTGCCTAGGCGGAGGTCGAGGCTCGCGGGCTGGATCTGGCCCTCGCCGATCTCGGGCGCAGCCCTGATCTCGCCCGCTTCGATCAACGCGCGGATGGCCTGGCTCGGCAGGATGCCGGTCCTGGTCAGGGCCGAGCGAACGGGCTCGGCGGCCGTCACGGACGGCTTCTCGGGCAAGGGATCGAACAGCTCAGCGGCTCCTTCCATGGTTCTTGTCTTGGCATTATCGCATGGCTCCGGTCTCTGGAAGCTCGGTCTTCTCCCCCGGATTCACAAGGGGGCTGGGCCGCTTGGCAGCGCGAGGAGACTTGACGAGGAGCCCCTAAGAGCGCGAATAATCGCTTTCGTGGTGATTTGGCCGGCCGGCTTGCAGCCACGTTAAACAAGTCGCTAAAAGGGCCGTGGCAATGATCCCGGTTCTTTTGGCGTGAGCCAAGGTCCCGGGTTTTTTTATGCCCGGCCCGTGAAGCGAAGGGTAGGTCATGGCGTCGAAGAAAGAGACCAAAGCTAAAGGCGGCGCCTGGCGCCCGGCAACGAGGCTGGTGCACGAGGGTACGCTGCGCAGCCAGTTCGGCGAGACCTCCGAGGCCATCTTCCTCAACTCCGGCTATGTCTATGACAGCGCCGAGCAGGCCGAGGCCCGCTTCAAGGGCGACGAGGAAGGCTTCGTCTATAGCCGCTACGCCAACCCGACCGTCGCCATGTTCGAGGCGCGGATGTGCGCGCTCGAAGGTGCGGAGGCCGCGCGCGCCACTTCAAGCGGCATGGCGGCGGTGGCGTCGTCTCTGCTCTGTCATCTCAAGACCGGCGACCATGTGGTGTCGGCGCGGGCGCTGTTCGGGGCCTGCCGCTACATCGTCGAGGATCTGTTGCCGCGCTACGGCATCGAGAGCACGCTGGTCGATGGCCGCGATCTCGACGCCTGGCAGAAGGCCGTCAAGCCGAACACGCGCGCGTTCTTCTTCGAGACGCCGACCAATCCCGTGCTCGAGCTGGTCGACATCGAAGCCGTGTCCAAGATCGCGCATAAGGCGAACGCGCTGGTCGTTGTCGATAACGTGTTCGCGACACCCATGCTGCAGCGGCCGCTCGCGCTCGGCGCCGACATCGTGGTCTACTCCGCGACCAAGCACATCGACGGACAGGGACGCTGTCTCGGCGGCGTGGTGCTCAGCAGCAAGGCTTTCATCGACGAGAAATTTCACAACTACTACAAGCAAACCGGGCCATGCCTCAGTCCGTTTAATGCTTGGGTGCTGCTGAAGGGCCTGGAGACATTACCGCTACGGGTCGATCGGCATTGCGCTTCGGCCGCGACCATCGCCGATTTCCTCAGCGAGCGCCCCGAGGTTGCCCGCGTGTTCTATCCGGGCCGCAGCGATCATCCGCAGCACAAGCTTGCGATCAAGCAGATGGGCGGCGGCGGCCCGATGGTCGCCTTCGAGATCAAAGGCGACAAGAAGACGGCGTTCCGCTTCATGAACGCGCTTTCGATCTTCAAGATCAGCAACAATCTCGGCGATGCCAAGAGCCTGGTCACGCATCCGGCGACCACGACGCATCAGCGGCTCGCGACTGACGCTCGCGCGGAGCTTGGAATTTTCGACAATACGATCAGGCTCTCGATCGGGCTCGAGGATGTGCAGGATCTGATGGAAGACCTCGATCAGGCGCTTGGCGCCTCAGGCCGCTAGATGGCGACGCCGGCAAATCCGCAAGAGTTGCTGGCGAAGCTCGTCGCGTTCGACACGACGAGTTCAAAATCGAATTTGACGCTGATCGACTTCGTGGAAGCCTATCTCAAGGGTCACGGCATCGCGTCGACCCGGATCCCCTCGCCTGACGGCAATAAGGCGGCGTTGTTCGCAACCATCGGACCGGACGGCAAGAACGGCATCGGGCTTTCCGGCCATAGCGATTGCGTCCCGGTCGAGGGACAGAATTGGGCGAGCGATCCCTTCACGCTGACATTGCGCGACAGCAAGCTCTACGCCCGCGGCTCATGCGACATGAAGGGCTTTCTCGCCTGTGCGCTCGCCTCCGTGCCACTGTTCAAGTCACGGAAGCTAAAGGAGCCGATCCATATCATCGTCTCCTATGACGAGGAGATCGGCTGCACAGGGGTGCGCCCACTGATCAAGATGCTCGGCAAGGAGCTGCCGAAGCCGACAGCCATTATCGTCGGCGAGCCGACCGATATGACCACCATCGACGCGCATAAGCGCATCGATTCCTATCTCACCGTCGTGACGGGCCGCGAGGCGCATTCCAGCATGCCGCAGCTCGGCGTCAACGCCATCGCCATCGCGGCGAAGCTGATCCTGGAGCTCGAGCGCCTCGCCGCCGAACTCTCGCAGGTTAAAGACGACCGCTTCGATCCGCCATTCGGAACGATGCAGGTCGGCACCATCAAAGGCGGCACGGCGGGGAACATCGTGCCGAAACATTGCGAATTCCATTGGCAGATCAGGAGCTTGCCCGGGACCGGCCCCGACAAGGTGGAACAAGCCTTCAGGAGCTATGACGATGGGCTGCTGCCGGCCATGCGCCAAGTGGCGCCGGATGCCGGCATCACCACGAAGCTCCTAAATTCAGTGCCGGCGTTCCAGGCCAAGAGCAATTCCGAGGCGATCGCGCTCGCGCTTTCGCTTTCCGGCGCCAATTCCACGCATGCGGTCTCCTACGGAACCGAGGCTGGGCTGTTCGAACAGGCGGGATGTCCGACGGCGATTTGCGGGCCGGGCAATATCGCCCAAGCCCATGCCGCGGACGAGTTCGTCACGCTGGCGCAGCTCGATCTCTGCATGGCGTTTTTGGCGCGGCTCGCCGACAGGCTGAGCTAGCCTACTCTTCGGCCGGAACGAGCTCGTCGGGATTGAAGCAATAACGGCTGTTGCAGAATTCGCAGGTCACGCAGACTTCGCCGTCGACGGTCATGTCCGTCATGTCCTCTGGCGAGAAGCCTTTCAACATGGCCTCGACGCCGTCACGCGAGCAGCTGCAATAAGTCTCGAGATCGATGGCGCGGTAGGCCCGCACATTCTCTTCGTGGAACAGGCGATAGAGCAGCCGGTCCGCCGGCAGCATCGGATCGAGCAGCTCGTGATCCTCGACCGTATCGGCAAGCGCCAGCGCGCGCGTCCAATCTTCCTCGTCGGCCGCGGTCTCGCTCTCGGTGCGGTGGCCGCCCTCGCGGGTCAGCTTCTGCAAGAGCAATCCACCGGCGCGCCAGGTCCAGGAGCGGGAACCGGGTTGGTCGGCGCGATAATGCCGCGCGACGGCGAGCCTGATGAAGGTCGGAAGCTGCTCGGACTGCCGGAAATAGGTATGCGCGGCATCGGCCAGGCTCTCGCCTTCGAGCGGCACGATGCCCTGGTAGCGTTCGGTTTCCGGGCCACGGTCGATGGTCATGGCGAAATGACCTTGACCAAGAAGCTGAGGATCAGCCTCGTCGGCGAGCTCGGCGATGCGCTCAGGCGAGAAGCGGGCATAGCCTCGCAAGCGGCCCGGAACCTCGTAGTCGGCGACCAGAAGATCGACGGCGCCGTCGGTTGCGGCCTGGAGGATGAACTTGCCCTCAGACTTTAGCGCCGCGCCGAGGAGCGCGGTCAGGGCGACGGCCTCGCCGAGGAGCTTCGACACCGGCTCAGGGTAATCGTGGCGGGATAGGATGGTGTCGACGGTCGAGCCGAGCTTGACCAGCCGCCCTGCGACGCCCGCATTGTCCGCCTGGAAGGGCAGGATCAGATTATCGTCGGGAACGACGAGCTCGATCCTTTGCTCTGAGAGTGGTTCGGTCATTTGCGGCGCGCGATCCGCCTCGGCTTGCCTCCGAGGCACCAAGCAAGGATCGCCTTCTGCACGTGCAGCCGGTTCTCCGCCTCATCCCAGACCACGGATTGCGGTCCGTCGATCACTTCCGCCGTCACCTCATCGCCGCGATGGGCGGGCAGACAATGCATGAAAATGGCGTTCCGCTTCGCCGCCGCCATCACTTTCTGATCGACCCGGTAGGGCTTCAGCAGCGTCTCGCGCCGTCTCTTGTCGTTGTCGCCCATCGAGACCCAGACATCGGTCAGGACACAGTCGGCGCCGCGCGCGGCCTCGACGGGATCGGCAAAGATCGTGATCTCGGCACCCTCTTGCCGCGCCCAGTCGAGCAATTCGGGCGCGGGCGAAAACTCCTTCGGACAGGCGAAGTTCAATTTGCAACCGAGCTTCGCCGCGGCATGGATCCAAGAATTGGAGACGTTGTTGGCGTCGCCGATCCAGGCGATGGTCTTGCCCTTGATCGGACCTTCGTTCTCCTCGAAGGTCATGACATCGGCCATCACCTGGCAGGGATGGGATTTCGGCGTGAGGCCGTTGATCACCGGCACGGTCGCGTTCGCGGCGAGCTCGGCAAGCGTCTCATGCGAGCCGGTGCGGAGCATGATGGCATCGACATAGCGCGACAGGACACGCGCGGTATCCGCAACCGACTCCCCTCGCCCCAGTTGCATGTCGCCGGCGTTGAGCACCAGCGACTGGCCGCCGAGCTCGATCATGGCGACCTCGAAGGAGACGCGGGTACGCGTGGAAGGCTTCTCGAAGATCATCGCCAGCACCAGACCTGGCTTAAGCCCCGCCGGCTTCTTCTTGCCGCGCTTTTTCAGCTTCGCCGCGTGATCGAGGATCGACCGCAAGGTCTTGCGGTCTAAAGAATCGATATCGAGGAAATGATTTGGGGTCATGGGGTTGGCCGGAGTTGAGGGGTCAGGCTTTGGCGGCGCCGTTCTTGAGCGCGGTACAAGCCGCATCGATATTGGCGCACGCCAAATCGATCTCTGGCTCATCGACGATGAGCGGCGGCAGCAGGCGGACGACATTGTCGCCGGCTTGAACGGTCAGCATATGTTGGGCGACGAGCGCCTTGATCAGGTCCTGGTTCGGGATCTTGCATTTCAGCCCGAGCATCAGCCCCTGGCCGCGCACCTCCTCGATGATATCGGCATGCTCGTCCTTCAGCGCGGCGAGCCGTTGCTTCAGTCTGAGGCTCATGGCCGAGACGTGATCGAGAAAGCCAGGCTCAAGCACAACGTCGAGCACGGCATTGCCCACCGCCATGGCAAGCGGATTGCCGCCAAAGGTCGAGCCGTGGCTGCCGGGTGTCATGCAGGCGCCGACTTCCTCGGTGGTGAGGCAGGCGCCGACAGGAAAGCCGCCGCCGAGCCCTTTCGCCGTTGCCATGATGTCGGGGGTGATGCCGGCCCATTCATGGGCGAACAGGCGCCCAGTGCGGCCCATGCCGGATTGGACTTCGTCGAGCAGCAAGAGAATGCCCTCCTCGTCGCAAAGCGCGCGGAGATCGCGCAAGAAGCTCCAGGACACTTCCCGCATGCCGCCCTCGCCCATGATCGGCTCGATCAGGACTCCAGCCGTCTCAGGCCCGATCGCGGCCTTAACCAGGTCGATGTCGCCGGTCTTCACCTGGTCGAAGCCTTCGACGGGCGGACCGAAGCCCTCGAGGTGCTTGGACTGTCCGCCGGCGGCGATGGTTGCGAGCGTGCGGCCGTGAAATGCGCCTTCGAACGTGACAAGGCGATAACGTTCCGGCGCGCCATTGGCGAAGTGATAGCGCCGCGCAACCTTGATCGAGCCTTCGACGGCCTCCGCGCCGGAATTGCAGAAGAACACCCGCGAGGCGAAGGTCGCGTCCGCGAGCCGCTCGGCAAGCCGTTCCTGCTGCGGGATGCGGTGCAAATTGGAGACGTGCCAGAGCTTATTCGCCTGCTCGCTCAGCGCCTTGATCAGGTGCGGATGGGCGTGACCAAGCGCCGTCACCGCGACGCCCGAGCTGAAGTCAAGATAACGCTCGCCGGACGCGGTGAAGAGATAGGCGCCTTGCCCGCGGTCGAACACAAGTTCGCTGCGGGAGTAGGTCGGAAGGAGGGCCGACATCGTTTTGTGTGTTCCTGAAACAAAATTGCCGCCGGTCTGGCGGCAGCAAGCGATGTCAGAGCTTTAGGTCGCGTGTAGAAGCGTGTCAATCGGCCCCGCCCCAGGCTTATCCCATGCTCGTCCACCCTTTCGTCCACGGCAGCGTTTGTGTTCTCCGCAAAGAAGTGGCAGAATCGATTCGTTCCGGTGGAAAACGGGGACCACAAGCGTGGCGGACGCTTGCCGTGTTTTCCCCGGCCTAGTAGGGTAATAATCGCTCGGCCACAATATGTCGTGGGTGCAGCGTCGCACCCGGGCGATCATTCTCAGCAGTAATCGTCGCGTTTTTTAGTGCCGTCTCCTGGCAGACGGGGGGATTTTGAGTCTAATTTGAGGAGGCCAAAATGTCTTGGAATGATGAAAGGGTAGAACTGCTGACGAAGCTTTGGGCGGAGGGACTGAGTGCAAGCCAAATCGCGGGTCGCTTAGGCGGAGTGACGCGCAATGCGGTGATCGGCAAGGTGCATCGGCTCGGACTTTCCGGCCGGGCAACGAGCCCGCGCTCGGCGAGCCCCAGACCGCGGCGAAATCATGTGCCGCGGCAAAACCGGTCGCCATCTTTGATGTTCGGGACACGCGGCAATACCGCGTTGAAGGCGGCTTATGACGCCGAGCCCGAGATGCTGCCGGCGCCGGTCGAGGAACTGGTGATCCCGCTCCACGAGCGGGCGAGCATCCTCACGCTGAAGGAGTCGATGTGCCATTGGCCAATCGGCGACCCAGGCGATCCCGAATTTCATTTTTGCGGACGCAAGAAGGGCGGCGGGATCCCGTATTGCGACTACCACGCGCGCATGGCCTATCAGCCGGCGCAGGCGCGGCGGCGGGAGAAACGCGTCGCTTTCGGATAAGAAAAAGGCGTCACACAAGACGCCGGTCAAAAATTCAGGGAGGCGCCATTCGCGGCGCCTCTTTTTTCGGCTAGGCGGTTTCTTCCATCCGGTCGGTGAAGGCGTAGCCGGCGCCGCGCACGGTCCGCACGGGGTCCGGCTCGGTGCCGCGCATCATCGCCTTGCGCAAGCGGCCGATATGCACATCGACGGTGCGCTCATCGACATAGACATTGCGGCCCCAGACGCCATCGAGCAATTGCGCGCGGCTAAACACGCGGCCTGGGCTCTGCATGAGGAATTCGAGCAGGCGGAACTCGGTCGGGCCGAGATGGATGGCCTTGCCGCCCCGGGTGACCCGATGCGAGTCGCGATCGAGCTCGATGTCGCCGACGGTGAGGACCGAGGCGATGCGCTCGGGATGGGTGCGGCGGAGGATGGCGCGGACCCGCGCCATCAGCTCAGGCAACGAGAACGGCTTCACCACGTAATCGTCGGCGCCGGTGGTGAGCCCCCTGATGCGGTCGCTCTCCTCGCTCCGCGCGGTCAGAAGGATGATCGGGATGTGGCGGGAGTCCTTGCCGGTGCGAAGGCGCCGGCAGAGCTCAAGACCCGAGATGCCCGGCAACATCCAGTCGAGGACGATCAGATCGGGCGAGCCTTCGGCGATGGCGACTTCCGCCTCATCGCCGCGGTGAACCACGTCGACGGCGTAGCCTTCGGCCTCGAGATTGTAGCGAAGCAGCAGCGCTAGCGGCTCCTCGTCCTCCACCACCAAGACCTTTGCGTTCGTGACCATCGTGTTCATTTGCAGCATGTGGCCCTAGCCCGCCGAACGCTTCAGCGCGACCGGCGTCGAGCTTGTGTTGTCGCCTTTCGGCCGTTGATCGGTGATGGCGTTGCCATGAACTAGGAAATACACGGTCTCGGCGATGTTGGTGGCATGGTCGCCGATGCGCTCGATGTTCTTGGCACCGAACAGCAGATGGGTGCAAAGCCCGATATTGCGCGGGTCCTCCATCATGTAGGTGAGGAGCTCGCGGAATAGCGAGTTGTACATCGCGTCGATTTCCTCGTCCTTGTACCAGACCTTCAAGGCGCGATCGGCGTCGCGCTCGATGAAGGCGTCGAGCACCTCTTTCAGCTGCTCCAGCGCCAGCTCGCCCATATGCTTGAGGCCGAGCATCAGCTTTTTCGGCTGCTGCTCACCGACCACGGCGAGCGCGCGCTTGCCGATATTCTTGCCGAGATCGCCGATCCGCTCGAGATCGGCGGAGATGCGGAGCGCCGCCATGATCTGGCGGAGGTCGTAGGCCATCGGCTGCCGCCGCGCGATCATGACAATCGCCTGCTCCTCGATCTCGTGCTCAAGGGCGTCGATGACCTCGTCTTCTTTGATCGTGGCCTCGGCGAGATCGGGGTCGCGGCGCTCCAGGGCGTCAATCGACTGGCCCACGACCTGCTCGGCAAGGCCGCCCATTTTGGCGATCTTGGTATTGAGCGCCGCAAGCTCTTCTTCATACGATCTGACGATGTGCTCGTGCTTGTCCATCTCGGTCTCCTCGAAGGCGGCGCGGCTTAACCGAACCGGCCTGTGATGTAGTCTTGCGTGCGCTCCAGCTTCGGATTGGTGAAGATCTGGGTGGTGTCGCCGTATTCGATCAGCTCGCCCAAATACATGAAGGCGGTGAAGTCGGAGGTGCGCGCGGCTTGCTGCATGTTGTGCGTAACAATGGCGATGGTGTAGTCGCGCTTCAATACGTCGATCAGTTCCTCGATCTTGGCGGTCGAGATCGGATCGAGCGCGGAGCAGGGCTCATCGAGCAGGATGACTTCCGGCTTGATGGCGACGGTGCGGGCGATGCAGAGCCGCTGCTGCTGACCGCCGGAAAGGCTGAGGCCGCTGGCGTCGAGCTTGTCCTTGACCTCATCCCACAAGGCACCGCGCTGCAACGCCTCCTCGACGCGCTGGTCGAGATCGGCCTTGGGGAGATTTTCGTAAAGCCTGACGCCGAAGGCGATGTTCTCATAGATCGTCATCGGGAACGGGGTCGGCTTCTGGAACACCATGCCGATCTTGGCGCGGAGCAGATTGAGATCCTGGCCCGGCCGAAGAATGTTCTCGCCGTCAAGCATCACCTCGCCTTCCGCCCGCTGGTTCGGATAGAGGTCGTAGATGCGGTTTATGACCCGGAGCAGCGTGGACTTGCCGCAGCCTGACGGTCCGATGAAGGCGGTCACCGTGTTGGCGTAGAGATTGACGTTGTTGTCGGCCAAGGCCCGGAATGCGCCGTAATAGAAATTGAGTCTGCGCACAGAAACCTTTTCGTTGAGAGCCGCGGGCGCGGTCGCAGTCGCAGCGCGCTCTTTAACATCGGTGTGGATGGCTAGGTTCATGACGGCACCTTTTTTGAGACAAGCATACGCGCCAGGATGCTGAGACCCAGCACGGCGGCAGTGACAAGGAGGGCCCCGGTCCAGGCAAGCTGTTGCCAGTCCTCATAGGGGCTCAAGGCGAATTGGAAGATCACGACGGGAAGGCTCGCCATTGGCGCATTCAGATCCCAGCTGAAGAACTGGTTGTTCAACGCGGTGAAGAGCAGCGGCGCCGTCTCGCCAGTGATGCGGGCGACGGCAAGCAGAACGCCTGTGATGATGCCGGCGCGTGCGGCGCGGTAGGCCACGTGCCGGATCACCAGCCATTGCGGCAGGCCCATCGCTGCGGACGCCTCGCGCAAAGTGTTCGGTACCAGAAGCAGCATATCTTCGGTGGTGCGCACCACGACAGGGATCACGAGGATGGCGAGCGCAACGGCGCCGGCAAAGGCCGAGAAATGTCCCATCTGCCGCGACCATGATCTCATAGACGAAGAGGCCAACCACGATCGAGGGCGCGCTCAAGAGAATGTCGTTGATGAAGCGGACGATCATGGAGAGCTTCGCGTAGCGTCCGTATTCGGCCATGTAGGTGCCGGCCATGATGCCGAGCGGGGTTCCAATCGCGACGGCCATGATGGTCATGATCAGGCTGCCCATGATCGGATTCAACAAGCCGCCTGCACCGCCGGGCGGCGGCGTCATCTCGGTGAACACGGCGGGCGACAGGCCGCCGACACCTTTGACCACCAGCACCGTCAGGATCAGCAGGAGCCAGGTGAGACCGAAGCCAGCAGCGCCGACAGACAGGATCGTTGCCAAGAGATTGGTGTGCCGCCTTCTCGCATAGCGCGCGTTAGACTTGGAGACAGGCTCGGTCATTTCCCTGCCTTCCTTTCGATCCGCATCAGCATCAGCCTGGCCGCGGCGAGCACGATGAAGGTGATGAAGAAGAGGATGAGACCGAGCGCCACCAGCGAAGACGTGTAGAGATCGCCTGTGGCTTCGGTGAATTCGTTGGCGATCGTCGCCGAGATGGTCGTGCCCGGAGCCATGATCGAGGGCATGATCCTATGCGCATTGCCGATGACGAAGGTCACGGCCATGGTTTCGCCGAGCGCACGGCCGAGGCCGAGCATGACACCGCCGATGATGCCGACCCGCGTATATGGAATGACGACGCGGCGGACGACCTCCCAGCGGGTGCAGCCGATGCCGTAGGCCGCCTCTTTCAGCACGGGCGGCACCGTCTCGAACACCTCGCGCGTGATCGAGGTGATGAAGGGCAGAACCATGATAGCCAGGATGAGACCGGCGGTCAGCAGGCCGATGCCGTAAGGCGGCCCGGCGAAAAGCTGGTTGAGCACCGGCACATTGGCGAACAGATCGATCAGGGCCGGCTGAAAATGCGTCTGAAAGAACGGGGCGAAGATGAAAAGGCCCCAGATGCCGTAAATGATGCTCGGGATGCCGGCCAAGAGCTCGATGGCGACACCGATCGTACGGCGCAACCGCTCCGGGCAGATCTCGGTCAGAAAGACTGCGATGCCAAGGCTCACCGGAACGCCGATGAGCATGGCGATGGTGGATGTCAGAAGCGTGCCGTAAATGGCGGGAAGCGCGCCGAATTTCTCGGTAACCGGGTTCCAGCTCTGCGTCGTGAAAAAGTCGAAGCCGAAGGCTTGCCACGCGGGCAGCGATCCATGCACCAGCGAAATCATCACGCCTGCCAGGATCACCAGCACTGTGATCGCCGATAACAGGGTCAGCGTCCCGAAAACGCGGTCGCCGATATGGAACCGGCGCAAGGTTCGGGCGCGCATTTCATCGCTAGCGGCGATGCCCGAGATAGGCGCGGGTTGAAGCGCCATGTCCATCTTGCCCAAACCCCTCTGCACAAAACCTCGACTGAAAATTGAATTGGATCGAGGCAGGGGTTTTGCCCCTGCCTCGAAACGCATGCGTTAGTTCGTGGCGAACAGCGGCTTGCCGGCAGAGTCCTTGATCCGGGCCCACTCGGCGCGCGAAAGCTCGACCACGTTCGCGGGCATCGGGATGTAATCAAGTTCCTCGGCCATCTTGGTGCCGTTCTTGTACGCCCAATCGAAGAATTTGAGCGCTTCAGCGGAGGCGGCCATGTCCTGCGCGGTGGTGTGCATCAGGATGAAGCTCGCCGCGGTGATCGGCCAGGAGTCGGCACCGGGCTGAGAGGTCAGGATGACGCCATAGCCGGGAACCGACTTCCAATCGGCATTCGCGGCAGCGGCCTGGAACGACTTTGTCTCCGGTGCGACGCTCTTGCCATCTTTGTTGACCATGTTGGCATGGGTGAGCTTGTTCTGTTTGGCATAGGCATATTCGACATAACCGACCGCGCCCTTGGTCTGAGCGACGTTGTTGGCGACGCCCTCGTTGCCCTTGGCGCCAATGCCGACAGGCCATTCAACGGCGGCGTCAGCACCCACCTTTGACTTCCAGTCCGCGTTCGACTGCGACAGATAGGTGGTGAAAA
This sequence comes from uncultured Alphaproteobacteria bacterium, assembly GCA_963764005.1. Lineage (GTDB taxonomy): Bacteria > Pseudomonadota > Alphaproteobacteria > Rhizobiales > Methyloligellaceae > Methyloceanibacter. The sequence goes on from CAVXQX010000008.1 coordinate 157,443, forward strand.
TGAAGCTGGTGCCCGATCCGTCGGAACGATGCACCACGGCGATGGCTGTCGACGGAAGCTTGGCATTGGGGTTCAGCTTGGCGATGGCGGGATCATCCCATTTGGTGATCTTGCCAATGAAGATGTCGGCCAGCGTCGAGCCGTCGAGAACGAGCTCGCCGGGCTTCACGCCTTCTAGATTCACGACGGGCACAATGCCGCCGATGATCATCGGGAACTGGATCAGACCGTTCTTATCGAGCTCTTCCTGCCCGAGCGGTTTGTCGGTCGCGCCGAAGGTCACCGTGCTGGCTTCGATCTGCTTGATGCCGCCGCCGGAACCGATCGACTGATAATTGAGACCATTACCCGTATCTTTCTTGTAGGCATCGGCCCATTTCGCATAGATCGGATAGGGGAAGGTAGCGCCGGCCCCCGAAATATCGGCGGCTTGGACGGGGGTGGTGGCAAACGCTGCGGCGATACCCACAGCTGCCGCATAAGACATGAACCTCATAGTAGCTCTCCCTTGGAGATATCGGCCTCGAACAGGCCCCGCAGCGGGGACCCTCCGCCGCCGCCGGCCAAGCGTTAAGGCCGGGGAATAAAGCTACTATGTCACTTATGTGACAGTTCTATAACAGTGTTCAAAAGGGCCAAAAACAGCCTGTGGACAGAGCTATTCGGCAGCCGCCGCGCGCTCGGACCGGCCCTCGCCGGCGGCATTGAGCACGATGGTAAAAGTCGAGCCTTTGCCGGGCTTTGAGGCAATAAGAAGCTCGCCACGGTGGCGGTTCAGAATGTGTTTGACGATGGCGAGCCCAAGGTGCGCCTTTTCCGGTGCCGCCTTTGTCCTTGCTTTCAGCCTCGATGCGGTAGAAGCGCTCGGTCAGGCGGGGCAGATGTTCGGGCGCGATGCCAGGACCCTGGTCGATGACGGCGATGGCGTAACGGGTGCGCTGCCTTCCATGCGGGGCCAGGCGCTTCGCTTCGAGCCGGACCTTGCCACCATTGGCGCCGTATTTCAGCGCGTTGTGCACCAGGTTTTGCAGCACCTGGACCAGCTCGTCGCGATCACCGCGAACAATTGCCGGGCGGCCGAAGCCCTCTACCTCGATGCGAAGCTCGTTCGACTTTGCAAGCGGCTCCAACGTGTCGCGCGCATGCTCGAGCACTTCGTTCAAATCGATGAGCCCGCTCGGCGGCACATGCGCGTTCATCTCGACGCGACTCAAGGACAGCAGCGCATCGATGAGGCGAGTCATGCGCGAGGCCTGCTCGCCCATGATAGACAGAAAACGATCACGCGCTTTCGGGTCGTCCTTGGCGGTGCCTTGCAGCGTCTCGATGAAGCCACGCAGGGATGCGAGCGGCGTCCTCAGCTCGTGACTTGCGTTGGCGATGAAATCGGCGCGCATCTGATTGATGCGCTCGAGCTCGGTCAGATCGCGCAAGAGAATGAGGATATTGCCGCCAGTCTCGGACTGGCTTGCGAGCGGCGCCACGGTCACGGCCATGCGCCGCCCGACGGGGACGCGCTCCGCATAAATGACGGTGACGGCAGTCCCCTGCTTCGGAGCAGCACTCACCGCATCGAGAAACTCCGGGGTGCGGATGACGGAAGAGATATGGCTGCCTTCGCGGAGCGTCTCGAACAGGCGCTTCGCCGGAGCATTGCAGAAGAGGACTTGACCAGACGCGTTGAGCAGGATGGTGGGGTCCGGCAAGGCTTCAGCCATCAACTCCATCGCCGAAGATCGCTGCGTGGCAGCGGATTGACGATCGAGGGCGGACTGCAAAATCTCCGAACCATGGTTTCGCGGCACGAGCGCAACGAGCCCAACAAGACCGAGCAGGCCGGTGGCGGCATACCAAACCGGCACGCCAAACAGCACCAGCAGCAGCGCGATGACTCCGGCGATCAGGATGAGCCAGAGCGAAGCCCGAATCCGAGACGTCACAATTTCGAGAACGCGCGCGATGGCACTGCCACCTTCGCCCAATCTCGGGCGTGACGGGTCCGTCGATGTCACGTTCGGCTCGATCGTTCAAAATCCAGAGTTCCTTGATTCCGGCGAATCGTCGGGAGTTTCGTAGTCGATATCAAGCGCCTGTTTTATCACGATTTTACGACAATGACAGGCTGCGCGTAACAGCAGGGTGACATTGCTGTGTCAGGGGTTCGCCCGTTGTCATTTGGCACAAGCTCAGCGCGAAAGGCCCTTGCGGGCAAGTTCCGCCAAGTAATCCTGAAACAGCGTCTCCTTGCCTTCGCCGAGCTCCCTTAGATATGGCCAGGCATAGAGGCCCGTATCGTGGCCGTCGTCGAATACGATGCGGACGGCATAGTTACCGACGGGGTCGAGCCTGGCGATGCGCACGTTCTTCTTGCCGGGGACCGTCACGCGGGTGTCGGCGCCATGGCCCTTAACCTCGGCGCTGGGGCTCATCACCCGTAAATATTCCGCCGGAAAATCGAAACTTCTGCCGTCGTCATAAGTTACGGTCAGCCAAGTTTTGTCCTTGGCGAGCTTGAGCTCGGTTGGCCATGAATCGGAAGCCTCGTCGGTCATGAAGCTGCCTCAGCCGAGTTCGATTTCGCCGTCGACGACGTGTTTCAGGCCCGTGCCTTCCCCGGTCAGCACCATTTTGACCTTGAGTTTACCCTTGCCGCCCAGGCTCTCGTCGCGAACCACGCGCTCAATTGCCTGCTGCGAGGTGACACCGACCTCTTTCAGGAATTTGCGCATGGACATATTGAAGCGCTGCTCGTCCATCTTTCAGTCTCCTCGTCTTGCCAACTGTGATATCGAGCAAATCAGGCCCTATATTAGGGGTGAAAGCAGCCCCGTTGGAAGCGATGTCCGGAGCGAAATCCAAGCCCAAGCGCCGAACGGCAAAGCCTCGAACCGGGGTCAAGCGCCGGAGCCCGGCCGCAGCCTCGCTTCGCGACCCACGCTACCGGAAACGTGTCGTCAAGACGGCGAAAGTGTATAGCCGAAAGCGTAAGCTCCGTATTGCAGAGGACGAGACCGAGTGACTGGCTCGAATGGACAAGCACCCTTGATCGACGGGTTCGGCCGGCGGATCACCTATTTGCGGGTCTCCGTGACCGACCGCTGCGATTTCCGCTGCGTCTATTGCATGCCGGAACAGATGAAGTTTCTGCAGAAGCGCGAATTGTTGACGCTCGAGGAAATCGACCGGCTGACAAGCGCCTTTATCGCCAAGGGCGTGCGCAAGGTGCGGCTCACCGGGCGGAGAGCCGCTGGTGCGGCGGAATATTCTCTGGCTGGTCCAATCGATGGCGCGGCATCTCGATGCCGGCACGCTCGACGAGCTCACGCTCACGACCAATGGCAGTCAGCTGCAACATTGCGCGCAAGCGTTAGCCGCTTGCGGCGTCAAACGCATCAACGTGTCGCTCGACACGCTCGATCCGGTAAAATTCAAGGCGATCACGCGCGGCGGCGACTTCGCTCAAGTGATGCGCGGCATCGAGGCCGCCGACAATGCCGGCCTCAAGGTCAAGATTAACACTGTTGCGCTGCGTGACGTTAACGAGGACGAGTTCGAGGACCTCATTCGTTACAGCCACGGATCCGGCTTCGACCTGACCTTGATCGAGGCCATGCCGCTCGGCGACACCGGGAGCGACAGGAGCGATCAATATCTGCCGCTATCTCTGGTGCGCGCGCGGCTCGGCGAACACTTCACGCTGGAAGATATCCCCTATCGTACCGGCGGCCCGGCGCGATATGCCCGCGTTCGCGAAACCGGCGGCAGACTTGGCTTCATCACGCCGCTTACTCATAATTTCTGCGAAGCCTGCAACCGCGTGCGGGTGACCTGTACCGGCACCCTTTATATGTGCCTCGGTCAAGAAGATGCCGCCGATCTTCGCGCCCCGTTGCGGGCAAGCGAGGCGGATGACTTGCTCTGTGCCGCGATCGACGCCGCGATTGCGCGAAAACCGCGGGGCCATGACTTCGTGATCGAAAGAGGCCAGAAGCCGACCCTGTCCCGACACATGTCGATGACAGGCGGATGAAGTTCACTCTAAGGCTTAACAAGATATATCGCCTTTGAGCCTTTCTTTCCTTGGCGCTTTTAGCTTTGGGGCGCCGTCGGACACTCCGGCATTGCTTTGTTAAGCAACTACCTTACGGCCATCTTAACCGTTGAAACCCTAGTTTGTTTCATCAACGTACACTGATGAACTCAGCGGTCCTGTCATGTCTACTTCGGCCTCGGCGGCCTTGAAACGGAACTGGTATTGGGGAGGGCTATTTCTCCTCATCGCTTTGATTGGCGCCGTTGCCTACCTCATGCCGAGCAAGATCAGCGGGCATGAGTTGAAGAATGAGGCGGAAGTTGCGAATGCGCGCTTGCAGGCGCAGCTCGCGCAAGAGCCGGGCATTCTGCTCGATGTGCTGAACCGTCCCTCGCTTGCACCGGAACTCAGCGAGGTCTTCGAGAAATCGGGCTATGGGCATCGCGTGCTCCGCTACGAACTTTATGACGCGCAAGGCAAATTGGCTTTTACCAGCGGCAAATCCGGACTCGATCTTGGAGAGCGCATCGCCGAGGCGATGGGATCCAAGGCTCCCACCCATGCAGGGGTAGCGGTGCGCAGCAGCTCCGGGGGCGGCTCTCTGCCAACCCATTTTGCCGTATTGACGCTCCCGATCTCACTCAACGGGGAACCACGCGGCACGCTCGTCACCTATCTCGACCAGACCGAGCAGGCCAACGTCCTGTCCGACTATTTCGGCCTGATCGCCGCCATCTGCATGATGCTGATCGGCATCGTGATCGCAGCACCCGCCGTCTTCTCCTGGATGCGCAGCAATGAGCGCCGCAAGGCCGAAACACAATTGCGCTTTCTCGAAAGTCACGACGTCCTCACCGGGCTGCCAAATCGCAAAGCCTTTAACGACCGCCTCGCGGACGCGATGAGCCGCATGGAGCGCGACGGCACGCATATCGCGGTGCTCTGCCTCGACGTTGATCGCTTCAAGGAGATCAACGACGCGGTCGACATCGCCGGCGGCGACACGGTGTTGCGCGAAATCGCAACCCGCATCCAGGACGCGCTTCGCGAAGGCGATTTGCTGGGGCGCCTCGCCGGAGATGAATTCGCGATGGCGCTCGTCGACATCACCAATCTCGGTGACGTGATGGCCTTCATGAACCGGCTGATCGAGGCGCTGCGGTGTCCTTTCCATGTCGGCGACAAAGAGCTGGTCTGCACCACGAGCGTCGGCATTGCGTTGGCTCCCGGCGACGGAGACACCGCTCCCATCGTGCTCAGGCATGCCGCGATCGCGCTTGCCCGCGCCAAGAGCGACGGCGGCCAGCGCATGTGCTTTTTCGAGCAGAGCATGGACAAGGCGTTGCAGCGCCGGCGCTTGGTCGAGCATGAGCTGCGCTTGGCGCTGAGCCGCGACGAGTTCGACGTGGTCTATCAGCCCGAATTCGACCTAGCCACAGGGGTGCAATGCGCCGCCGAGGCGCTGATCCGCTGGCACCATCCGGTGCATGGCAAGATCGCGCCCACCCATTTCATTTCGGTCGCGGAAGATACCGGTCTGATCGTGCCGCTCGGCGAATGGGTGCTGAGGCGCGCCTGTGGCGATGCCGTGACTTGGCCGGCACCACTCACGGTCGCGGTCAACCTCTCGCCGGCGCAGTTCCGCGATGGCGACATCGCCGAAACGGTCGCCGACATTCTCCACGAGACCGGCTTGCCGGCCCATCGTCTTGAGCTCGAGATCACCGAAAGCCTCCTCATCAACGATACCGAAGAGGTGCTCGACAAACTGAACCGTCTGCGCAAGCTCGGCGTCTCCATCGCCATGGACGATTTCGGCACGGGATATTCGAGCTTGAGCTATCTCGCCCGGTTCCCCTTCAACAAGATCAAGATCGATCGATCCTTCATTCGCAACATGGCCCAGGATCCGGTGGTCAATGCGATCGTGAAGACCATCATCGCGCTTGGGCGCTCGCTCGGGGTGACCATCACCGCCGAGGGCGTGGAAACCGAGGAACAAGCCAAGCTCTTGCGCGATTTTGGCTGCCCGCAGGCGCAAGGATTCCTCTACGGCTATCCGGCGCCAATGGCTTTCGCCGACATCGCGCCAACCCACCTCAAGGCCGTCAAAAACGAGAGTTCCGCCGCGTAAGGTTATCAGCGCGTCGTCGTCGCGGCGCGCTGGGTCTTCGGCCGCGGTTTGGACTGGAAGAACCCGCCAAACATCCCGCGCGATTGTGTTTTCGTCGTAACGCTCGCCTGGCGCCGCATTTGAGGCTTCACAGCCTTCGCGGCAGTCGGGTGTGGCTTCACCACCGGCGCCGGCTTTTCAACGGGAAGCGACACAGTCGTGGCGGGCTTGGCCTCTTCTTCTTGGGGGATCGCATTGGTGGGCGCCGGATCGGCGGCCGAGACCGTTGCAGTCTCGTCGGCCGGCGGTGGCGAGGAGTCTGGCGCCGGGCTCGCATTGCCAATCAAATCGGGAGCGGACGTCGCTGCCGCGACGGGCGCGGTGGATTCCGGTGCCGCCGGCTCGCCGGGAGCCGTGTCGGCGTTCTGCGGAATGTCGGGAAGCGCCGAGGTCAATTCGGATGGATCGGGCGTCAAGGAAAGGCCGGCCGCCGGGCTTGACCCCCGGCCCGTCTTGATCTGATCGAGACCCGGCGCCTCAGAATCTCCGGCCGGCTCCGACGACGGCAGCACCTCGACATTGACGATGGTGTCGCGGACGATGGCGTCCTGTTTGACGGCGTTTTGGGCGATGCCGGCGTCTTGACCTGGAAGCGTGAAGAGGACGGGCAGCACCGCCGCAAGGCAGAGCGCATGAACGGCGGCGACGCCGAGGACGAAAAGAAAGAGTCGAGATCGGTCTTGTTCAGGCACGGCAGCGGGCTTGGCTCGAGGTTGATGGGAACGCCGTTACGCTCGCTACGCCATCGCCCGAATTAGCTGAGTCGGCCCCTCTGCGGCAACCCCCTAATTTTCAATCACAATTCGAGGTGCCGGACGAGAGTCGCCCTTCGCGCCCTGGAGCTCGGTCCAAGTTCGCTCCGCGATCTGACGATACGCCTCCGCCGCGGGCGAAGCCGGATCGCTGACGACAATGGGCCGACCCTGGTCGGACAATTCGCGCACACTCATGGTGAGCGGCACCTCGCCGAGGAAGGGAACGCCCAGCCGTTCCGCCTCCTGCTTTGCGCCGCCATGACCGAAAATGTCGGTGCGGGTGCCGCAATGCGGGCAGACGAACGTGCTCATATTCTCGACAATGCCGAGCACAGGCACGTTCACCTTGCGGAACATGTTGAGGCCTTTGCGCGCGTCGATCAGCGCGAGATCTTGCGGCGTGGAGACGATGACAGCGCCGGCGAGCGGAACTTGCTGCGCCATGGTGAGCTGCGCATCGCCGGTGCCGGGCGGCATGTCGACGACGAGAATATCGAGCTCGCCCCAGGCCACGTCCTTCAGCATTTGCGTCAGCGCCGACATCACCATCGGCCCGCGCCAGATCATCGGCGTCTCCTCGTCGACGAGAAAACCCATGGACATGACTTTGAGACCATACGCGCTCATCGGCTCGAGCTTGTCGCCGATCTGCTTCGGCTGACCCTTCAGCCCGAGGAGACGCGGCAGCGACGGTCCGTAAATATCGGCGTCGAGAATGCCGACCTTAAGCCCCTTGGCGCTGAGACCGGCGGCAAGATTGACGGCTGTGGTCGACTTGCCGACGCCGCCTTTGCCGGAAGCAACCGCGACGATATTGGCAACGCCGGGAACGCCGCCCTGCCGATGCCGTGCATCGCGCGCGGCGCCCGGCCGCGTCACGCCAACTGGCGGCGGCGGCGAACTCGCCGCTCCGCCGTTGCCGCCGGCAGGTCGCGCCGCAAGCTTGCGGTCGGCGGTGAGCGTCGCCACGACGCCTTCGACGCCAGGCAAAGCGCGAACCACTTGCTCCGCGGCTTGCCGCAAGGTCTCGAGCTCGCCGGCGCGCGCCGGATCGACCGAGATGGCAAAATAGACCTTGCCGCTATGGATCACGACTTCGGAGACGAGGCCGAGCGAGACGATGTCCTGCTCGAGGTCCGGGCCTTTGATGCGCTTCAGCTCTTCGAGCACGCGTTGTTTGGTGATGGGTGTGGTCATGGGGGGACGATATGTAGTCCTGCTGCGGGCTTTCGCCAACCGGTTTGCCTCAAGGCGCTACGCAGAGCGGAGACGCAAACGTGTTAGGAGGCTGATCGGACATAGTTCCCTAACCATCCACGGCGATGGCCAGCATCAAGGACCAATCCAGCAGCTCACCCCGGCGCAAGATTTGAGCCTGTCATATTGGCCGCGCAGTGTCGCCAAGTCCCCCACAAAGGCAGCATCACCGGCCTTGTTTTCGAGCTCATAGGGATCGGCGGTGAGGTCATAAAGCTCCTCGAAGCCATCGTCGTACTTCACGTATTTCCGGGTCGCCGTTCGCACGGCCGCAAATCGCCTCGTGGGACTGGCCATATCATCGCCTCCCTCCGCAAGCAGCGCCACTCGCCAAGAAACGTTATCGCCGGCAAAAAGCGACGTTAGCGAGCGGCCGTCAGGGACGAGGCCAGGCGTCGCGCCTGCAAGATCCTCAATTGTGGTCACGAGGTCGAGATTATTGACGAGCTGGCTTCGTGTCTGGTTCTCTGGAATGCCCGGACCTCTGATAACAAGAGGAACTCTGATCGAGCCCTCATAGGGGACGATCTTCGATTCCAGCCGGTGATCCCCATACATAAATCCGTTGTCGGAGGTAAAGACGATGATCGTATCGTCCAACTTGTTGGCGCTTTGGAGTGCATCGACAATCGCCTCGACAAGGTCATCGACGGATTGAAGGGATTGAAGTTCAGCGCGATAGATTTTCTCAAGGCGTTGTTTGGCGGTCGCGTCCAGACTCGGGGCGTTGCGGACCCATCTCGGCTTATCGCTCACGTCCTGCTCATTGAAGGCGGGACCGGCAGGGAGGCCAACGTCCAAGAATTTTTGCGCATAGTTCGGTGAAGGAGTGGCAGGTCCTTCCACTTCTTCGCCGCCGATCGCCTCTCCGATGCCATGGGGAGCCTTAGTCGCGACAAGTAGGAAGAAGGGCTTAGTCGTCGCGGATTGATCCTTGATGTATTGCAGGGCCCGATCTTTGAGAACGTCCGTCGAGTAATCGCTCGCTTCCTTGCCAAACTTCCGGATCGTGCCGTTATCGTTGATCCTATAGTTGTAATAAGAGATTTGGTCGAAAGCGAACCAGCGATCCCATCCGACCGGAACCCAGCCGCTTCGGCATTGGTACTCTTGCTGAAGATGCTCGCAAATTTGCCTAGCAGGGCGATGCAATAGTCGAGCGTGCTCTGAGTGGTGGGCTCACCCTCATGCTTGGCTCCGCCAGCACTGGCCGCATAGCGGTTCTGCTGCTCGCCGCCCGGCTTGACCTTGCCGTAGCCGTTCAAATATTTGCCGATCAGCGCCGTGTTGTAGCCGGCGGCCTTGAGCCAGACCGGCAGCGTATTCCCCTCCTTGTCCTTGAACGACTGCCATCCGCCTCCTTTCGCGACAGCATTAGATTTGATGCCGTGATTGTGCGCAGCCTGCCCGGTGAGAAAGGAGACGCGGCTCGGGCAGCATAGGGAGAGATTCACGAAGCTATTGGTGAAGGTGATACCCCGCTCAGCGAGGAGCGCATGCACCTTCGGCATATAGGCCATCGAGCCGGTGCCGTCCTGATCATCGGTCATGATGACCACGAAATTCGGTTTGGACCACGCCGGCGTGGCGAAAGTCAGGAGCAAGAACAAAGCTGTGATGTTTCGCATGAGGTACCCGTCCGGGCACCGCCGCGGCGTATTCGTCCGCTGGCGGCACTCAAGCAAATCCGCGACGCTTATACCAACCGGTCGCGGTTTCCTCCCTGCGACCAATCGGCTATCGTCCGCGCGAACTAGGGCACTGAGACTAGGGCTTTTCGCGGGGAAGTATGCGTTACCGGCCTGACATTGACGGCTTACGGGCGTTTGCCGTGATGGCCGTGGTGCTGTTCCATACCGGCCTTGACGCGGTCCCCGGCGGATTTGTCGGCGTCGATATTTTCTTCGTCATCTCCGGCTATCTGATCACGCGACTGATCGTCGAAAAGCTTCGCGCAGGAACGTTCTCGTTCTGGGACTTCTATGCGCGGCGCACGCGGCGCATCTATCCCGCGCTGTTTGTCTTGATTCCGGTCGTGCTGATCGCCGGATATTTCGTGCTCACTCCTGGCGAGTACGAAGACCTCGCCTGGAGCGCGATCTATAGCTCCGCTTTTCTGGCCAATATCTATTTCTGGCTGAACACCGGCTATTTCGATCTGGCCGCGGTGACGATGCCGCTGCTGCATCTCTGGTCGATCGGGGTCGAGGAGCAATTCTATCTGATGTGGCCGGCGATGCTGGTGCTCGTCTGGCGCTTCGCGCCGCTCAGCCGGCAGGCGACGCTGATCGCGCTGATCGCGGTGACCGTCGTCCTTGTCGCTGTTTGCATCGTGTGGACCCACTACGACGCCAAGGCCGCCTTCTATCTTCCCTTCACCCGGCTCTGGGAGTTCACGCTTGGCGCTCTCGTGCTCGCGCTCCCCGACATCAAGCGGCCGCGCGTGGCCGACGGACTCTCGGTCGCGGGCCTCGCCGCCATGCTCATCGCGGCCCTCACCTTCAATGACGGTCTCGCTTATCCGGGTTATTACGCGTTGCTGCCTTGCCTCGGCGCCACCGCCTCGATCGCCGCGGGCGAGAAGAGTCTGATCGGCAGAGTTTTCTCGCTTTCGCCAAATGTATTCATCGGCAAGATCTCCTACTCACTCTATCTCTGGCATTGGCCGATCTTCGTGTACTACGCGTTCTACGCCGGGAACGCGGCGACGCCACGAACGCAAAGCTCGCATTGGTGCCGGTCGCGATCGGGATCGCTTATCTCTCCTGGCGCTTCGTCGAGACCCCCACGCGGCATCGCAGAGATCATCCGCGCCGCCACGTCATGTACGGCTTGGCCACGGCGACCGCGACCGCATGTCTCGCCTTCATCGTCGTCGCCAATACCGGCTTCCCAAGCCGCATCCCGGAACAGGTCCGGGCTCTGGGAAATCAAGACGACATGATGGCGTTTGCCTGTACCGAGGAGATCCCTCTCCCGGGAGCCGGCAAGCGGAAGCGGTGCATCGTCGGGGCGCCTTGGGCGACCGCGTCCAAGCGAGCGGTGATCTGGGGCGACAGTCATGCCAAGCATATGCTGTCGATCCTCGACGCGCCGGCGCGCGAGCAGAACCTGTCGATTGCCTTTTGGTCCGGCTGTCCGCCATTTATCGATAACGAGTCGAATTCAGCGGGAGAAGCTGAAATGCCCCCGAGTACTCCGAGAATTGCGCCCGGTCCCGGCGCGACCTGCTGGACTGGCTGGCGAAGGCGCAAGGTATCGACTTGGTCATTCTGTCTGATGCCTGGGCCATTTATCCCGAGAGTCTTTTTGAAGGCGGCGTGATGGACAGGTCTCATCCCGAGGAAGCGATGCGTCGCATCGACGAGAACCTGCGCTCGACCCTGGCCGAGATCAATCCGGAGCGGCACAATGTGCTCATCGTCGGCGATATGCCCCGACCTGGATTCAATGTGCCCGACTGCGCGCTGCAAAGCGCGGCGGGACTGTGGCGGAAGCCATGCAGAAAGTTCCGGGATTTTTTTACTGAAAACCCGCGTCCGATAGAGAGCATTCTTGCCAGTCTCGCCGATGGCACCGACCAGGTCCATTTCCTCGACACGCTGAAGAAGATGTGCGCCGGGCCGAAAGGCTGCACCATCCGGATCGGCGACGAGATCATCTATCGCGACACCAATCATTTGAGGCACGATCTAAAACCGGCAACGCGGCAGGAGATTGCGACGATGCTCGGCCTCAGCGAAGCTTTGAGCGCCGCCACGAGCAACGCGCCGAAACATGCCGAGGGCGAGGCGGCGCGGGCCGCCTCGCCGCAATAGAGCCGCGCGATGGCCGACGCAATCATAGAACCGATCGTGGGCGTGCTGCTGGCGGGTGGACGATTGAGCGTCGACGGCGGCGACAAGGTCTGGCTAAGGCAAATCCAGCAAGCGCCAGTAAAAGGTCGCCGAGCAGAGTTACTACTCGGTAGCCAATGACGATGGAAAGCGCCGACGAGCCTAGCCCCGCCTCTTCCAGACCGATGGTGAGGATCAGCTCTCGGATGCCGACGCCCGCCGGAGCACCGGGAACGATGAAGCCCGCAAACCAGGCGAGCGAGACGACTCCTGCAAGCATCAAGGGCGCAGGGCTCACGCGCTCTGGAAGGATTGCCACCAGACCCGCGAGCAAAGCTCCATTGGCGAGGAAGAACAACACATAGAGGCCGCACGCGGACAGGCCACCCTTGGCGAGCGCGGCAGCGCTTGCCGCTTTCGTCTTGGCGCCGCGCAGCACCAGATAGGCGCTCGCTCCGACGAAGCATACTACAGCCACCGCAGGCAACAACAGCGTCAACCAATAAGGCGAGTCGAGCTGAGCGAGCGATTTGGTGATGAGCGATTGCGCGAACAGCGCAGCGACAACGACTGCCGTCGCGGTCACCAGCACGGCCTCGGCGATCGACGACCAGATCAGCGCGCCATGCGGAGCGCCGCTGCGGTAAGCGGCGGCATGGCGCCCCACATAATGCAGCAAATTGCTGGGCAGATATTTGAGCAGCTGCGAGCGGGTGAAAATGGTCAAGGCCTCGCCCAGCGGCAGCTCGGCGCTGCGTGTGCTCGCGAGCAAGCTGTACCACGCAAGTCCGATCAGAAGACCGAGCCAAGCATAGATAAATGCCGCGGCCGCGATGGCGGCGACGAACCCTGGCGTGAGGAAATCGCGGTCGAGCTGGCTGGCCAGGCTGGCGGACCTCCACGCCAATACGGCGAGCGCAGCGAGCGAAAGCGAAATGCCAATCACTCTTGCGGCACTCGCGACAGCGGTGTTCACACTCGGCATAGGACCATGGTCCAGGGCATCGGCTGGCGAACTTCGACGATATGGACGTGGTGCTGCAAGAGCCGTCTAAACCCTGGCGACGTCCAATGTTGGATATGCCCAGGCGTGTTGCCAAGCGCGCCGAGATAAGCGCCTCGTGCGATATTGAGGATCCTCCACAAGGGCTCGCGCGGGACGCTGACGAGCAGATAAGGATTGGCCAGCGTCGCGAGCACGCGTAGCGCGTGGTCCGGATCAGGCAGATGCTCCAAGACTTCGCAGCAAATCACCAGCTCGGCGGACGCTTCAGAAGGGGTGAGGTCGTAAACGCTCTTGGTAGCAAAGCGAGGACCGTAGCCAAGCGCGCGGGCATGCTGGTTGGCTTGCTCAACGGCGACGCTCTCGAGATCACTCCCACGCACATCCAACCCGCGACGCAATAATCGGCATGACAGATGTCCTTCGCCACACCCTACCTCGTAAACTCGATTTGCGCCTGTGAACGCAACCAAGCTGTCGAACGTTCCCAAGAATTCCCGCATCAGGATCCGGGCGATCGGGTTGGCGCTGTCGTACTTGTCGTACAGGTTGCCGGGCACGTTGACGTACTGCGTCGCAAACTCCATCAGCAGCGCCTAGCCCAAGATCGCCAGTTGATCGGCCCCGCCAAGAAAGCGCGCGTAATGAACCACGCGCAGTCCCGCTCGCTCTGCCAGTCCGGCCAGCGAGCGGCGATCGAACATGGCCTCATGCTCCTCCGCCGCGTCCCGGCTGAACAGGCCCACGCTACTACCGAGTTCATGCATCAACCGAAAGGACTTATGCGGCGTCGTCAAAAGGATTTTGCCGCCGTCCGCGAGCAGGCTCGACCACGCTTCAAGCTGGGCCTGCGGGCGCTTCAAATGCTCGATCAACGCGAGCGCCACGATGGTGTCGAAGCGAACCTTGTTCCGGCATTGTCTGCGTAAATAGGTGATGGGGAAAAGCTTCACGCGCGGCGGAGAGCGCCTGTTCGTCGCGATCAACACCGAGATAGAGATCGGGTTCGACCCATGCCGCGAGCCGGCCGTTGCCGCAACCGATATCGAGCACGCGGCCAGCGAGATAGGGTCTTGCAGCAGCGATGCGCGCTCGTTGCAGCAACGGCGAGAAAAATCCCTGCTCAACCTGGTTGCCCATGTCCGCTACTGCTCCTTCCGCTCACCGCGCAGCAGATATCGGAATGGCTGCAGCGTCTTCCCTCGTTCGGCTGGCTCGAAGTTGATTGGCGACGGCCTCGACCTCGGCGCGCAACGCGCGCGTACGGAGGTCTTCGAGCAACAGCCGGTTGGTGGCGATCAGATCGGCGAGGATGCCGCCAACGCCGGCCATGCCGGCGAGCGCGAACAGCGCTGCGGATAGGACCAGCGATTGCACGTGACCGCCGCCTCCGCCCAAGGCGTAGAAAATGAGAAAGCGGCAGACGAAGTAGACGGCCGGCAGGGCGATCAGGCACGCGATCAAGAGGAAGAACCGCAGGGGCTTGTAGACGATGAAGATGCGGAAGATGGTGATGATCGAACGCACCACATAAGCTGGAATGCTCGTGACGAGGCGCGAGGGGCGGAGATCCGGATTGGTCTTCACGGGCACTGACACGATCGGAATGTTCTTGCGGCCCGCTTGGATGATGGTCTCGAGCGTGTACGTATAGGCGCTGAACACGTTGAGCCGTATCGCGGCGTCGCGATGAATTGCACGGAAGCCGCTCGGCGCGTCTTCGATGTTGGTGCGACTCACCCGCTTAACCACCCAGCTTCCCAGCCGCTGCAGCATTTTCTTCACCGGCGAGAAATGCTCGATATTCTGAATCGGCCGCGCGCCAACCACGATCAGCGCGCGGCCCTCGATGATCGGTTGCACGAGGTCGGGGATGCAGTCCGCCGAATATTGATTGTCCGCGTCGGTGTTGACGATCACGTCAGCGCCTTGCTTGAGCGCGAATTCGAGACCCGCCATGAAGGCGCGCGCGAGCCCCTGATTGTAGCCGAGCGAGATGACATGATCCGCGCCTGCGTCGACGGCGATCTTGGCTGTGTCGTCGTTGCTGCCATCGTCGATGACCAGCCATTCCACCGACTGGAAACCCCGCACGTGGCGGGGCAAGGCTCTCAGGGTCTGGGCGAGCGTGTCGGCTTCATTCAAGCAGGGAATCTGAATGATGAGCTTGTTGAACGTGTTGGGCATCACGCTCTCCCGCCGCGACACGCAAAATTCTGTGGCGCAACCCGCTCGCGAGGCCATACTGTATTGGAGTTGGGGATCTCGCAACTGAAGTTGCCGAACATCGCTACAAGGTAATGAAGGGGCTCGCGTGGGGGTAATCGTCTATGTCAACTCAACGATTGCGCGATCGGCTGGCGCGCGCGGATAAGGTCTCGCTGATACTGGCTGGGTTCTATCTGCTTCTCTGTCTGTCATGGTCAGCGCTTTTAACAACTAAAATAACCGAACGGCCGATCGACCAAGACGCCGCGCAAAACGTGACAATGGCGTCGCACCTCGCTCATCACGGGTTTTTATTTCCTCGGATCGCGACGAGCCTCCCAAGCGTCCTACAATGGCGCGCGAGCCGATCCCGGTTTTCGGCCTGGCTGCATGGATTTTGATCGATCCGGAACTAGTTAACGTGCGACCTTTACCAGAATTGCAACATGGGGAACCGCTGGTCTCATTGAAAAAGATAAATCTAATTTGGGCGTTTTTCCTGCATCTGAGGACATGAGTTCCTCATCTTTTCGATATCGTCGAACTTGATGTGGCGACCAGTGGTCCTGCCGTTCATCGTCGTAATGACAAATCTTACGTATCTCAACGAATATGTTGACAGGCTGCTGAACGAGCTGCCGGCAGGCTGCTTTCTTAGCTTGGGGGGCTGCTTGCATGCTCCTCTTCGTTCAGCGACCGAGCAGGCGGACGGGCAATCATACTGGGTCTATCGCTGGCGTGCTGGCTTTAACGAAGGCAGCGTTCTTTTACGTCTCGCTGGGGGCAATTATTGTGCTGGCGATTCAAATGTATACGCGCCGAAAGGCATTCGAAATCCAGGCGCCCCTTCCTTCTTTCCCGCATTCTTGGGGGTCAGCGCGAGTTCCCCATCTTGGGATTCGTTCTGTTGTCTTTCCTCGGGGTGATTGGAATTTGGGTTGTCCGCAATGCAGTCGAGCTTCACCGATTCAGAATAGCGGACCGCGGCGGTGACGTGCTGTACCTGCGCGTGCTTACAATGCAGAAGCCGATCCTGGGCGGACTCTATGCCTATGCACCAAGGGTATATCAGCCATGGATAGGAGAAATAACTGGTTACGAACGCAAGGATATTGAACCCGGTGGTCGTCTTGCGGCCTGTTGGCGAGGAATCGGGAGGATGACATTAGGAAAAAGCGCTGGAAGATTTACCAAGCCGAGATGGAAAAGGCTGGAGTAAAGTTTCGGGGAAGGAACAAGGCGCAAGGGTGGCTCGCGCGCGAAGCCTTAAAACGATATGTCAGCGATCCCGTGGCCTTGGTAGGATGGCTACCCGTTTTCGCCATGAGGGGTAGTTTTTTCCTGTTCAACGAACTAACCGACAAAGCAATATACATCCATCTCACTGTATTACTTATCTTGAACTTCCTGGCCGTCTCGCTTGTGAGCCTATTCCGCACGCGTGGAAACCTGCGCCGTCTTCATGCTGGCTCTGGGCCTTTATCTGTTCCATGCCATGTTCACGCACGGGCTCCAGCGTTACAACGAACCATTGGTACCATTCGTGTGGCTCGCTCTCGTGTACACGGCGAGCTATCTGGGCGGCCTTGTCACCCGCCTTCATGGAGGACTTCAAAGTCAAACCGGTTCGTGTCGAGCCTTGAGCAGGCGTCGTCACGCTCGTCGCGATGTCTAGAATAACCCAGAACCGATCGTGGGCGTGCTGCTGGCCGGCGGACGATCGAGTCGCATCGGCGGCGGCGACAAATGTCTGTTGCAGTTGCGAGGCAGGCCGCTGCTGGCTCACGCGATCGAGCGCCTCAAGCCGCAAGTCAGCGCGTTGGTGCTGAATGCCAATGGCGACCCAAAGCGTTTTGCGTCCTTCGGACTTCCCGTGATCGGCGACAGCATTGACGAGCAGCCGGGCCCGCTCGCCGGCGTGCTCGCCGGCATGGAGTGGGCCGATGCGGAAGCCCCCAATATGCGCTTCATCGTCACCGTCCCGACCGACACGCCGTTCTTTCCGGACGATCTCGTGGCGCGGCTGGTCGGAGCGCAGCAGGGGCGCGAGGTGCCGGCGATCGCGGCTTCCGACAGCGGCGAGCATCCAGTTTTCGGCATTTGGCCGGTCGCACTTGCTGCCACCCTCAGGCGCGATCTCGCTTCAGGACTGCGCAAGACGCTTGACTGGGCGCATGGCCAAGGCGCGGTGACCGCTCGCTTCGCGCCGGCGAGGATTCAAGGCCGCGAGGTCGAGCCGTTCTTCAATATCAACGAAGCCAAGGACCTGGCCGAGGCCGAGGCCTTGCTTGCGCCCCGCTAGCCGGAAATACCGTCCCTCCGCACGGATCGCCCTGAGGGGACCACATTTGCGGGCTTCGATGAGATGGTCCCTCGGGCCTGACTGGGCGCCGGAGTAACAGAACTAAACACCAGTCAAGCCTTCCTTAACCCTGGTCTTGTTATTCATAGCAGGCGCCGACGAGACGCGTTTGATGCGGATTCGCGGCGGTTGCTTCCATGGAATGAGGGGGACGAATGCGCGTCGTTACCACTTTGGACGCTTCGAGCGATTGGCAACAGGCCGGGATCGACCGGCACGCCCTGATGCTCTCGACCTTCATAAACAGCGGCAAGAATGCCCTGTTATCCCCGGAATTCCGGACCATGACGCTTGTGGTGCGTTCGGCGGTCTCGGACCCGGCACTGGCGCTCCTCGGCATGAAGGACGAGCTTTTCGCCGCCAGAATCCGCGCCAAAGTCATCGTGGCCAAGCTGGATGCCGAGGATGGCTTACGGCAGCTCTTTGTTGCTCTGTCTGAGCTTTCCCCGGGTAAGCCCGCCAATGAGCTGATCCGGTGGGCCAAGAACCCGCGCCTTGCCGAAGCGCATGAGCAGGTCACCTGCGGCCATTCATTTTGCTGGTCGGGCGATGCGATGCGTCGCGACGCCGGTAAGCGCAACGCGCTCGCGCTGTTCGACGAAGATTCGCCCGATGCGATGCGGCGCGCCAATCGCGCCTTCCTGGCGCTTTGGAACGCTTCAATCGCCGTTCCGCGCACTCGGCTTTCGGGCGGCCTGATGGGGCGCCCTTTGGGCTCCTACGAGACGCTCAGCGACGCGTCTGTCGTGCCGTCGGCGCTTCGGGCAGCCTTGCAGGGCTGGCCGCTCGTGCGGCACTAGCCGCGCAGCCTAGCGGTCCTTGCCGACTTCGATATCGACGCCCTTATCCTTGCTGATCTCGCCAGAGAAGCCGGGCACGTCGATCCTCACCACATCCCTGTGAGTGTGCTGATAGTAGAGATATCCCGCTACGAGTAGGCCCACGACCGCTGCACCCAACAAAAAGGCAAGCAGTGGGTTGGTCCGCATTTCATTCGCCATCGCATCTCTCCAGGCTAGTTCGCTCGAATCAAAAGCTTTGCCGCGACCTTCTGTTTTGCCGCCTAACCCTAGGCTTGACGCAGGTCAAGACAAAGGCTCAGGATTGCCCGTAAACAACAAAAATATCTGGCGTTCTAAGGGAGGAATCCATGCTGCACCAGGTCATCGAGACCTTGAATGCGCGGGTAGCCATGCGGCCGCGCTACGACAATTTCATCGGCGGCAAGTGGGTTGCGCCGGTCGAGGGGCGCTATTTCGACAATATCAGCCCGATCACCGGCAAGCCGGTCTGTCAAATCGCCCGCTCCAGCGCCGCCGATATCGAGCTTGCGCTCGACGCCGCGCACAAGGCTAAAGACGCCTGGGGCAGGACGGCGCCAGCCAAGCGGGCTGAGATCTTGAACAAGATCGCCGACCGGATGCAGGAGAACCTCACGGTGCTTGCCTCGGTCGAGACCATCGACAACGGCAAGCCGATCCGCGAGACGAGCTTCGCCGACATTCCGCTCGCGATCGATCATTTCCGCTATTTCGCCGCGTGCATCCGCGCGCAGGAGGGCTCGCTTTCGGAGATCGATCACGACACCATCGCCTACCATTTCCACGAGCCGCTCGGCGTGGTCGGCCAGATCATCCCATGGAACTTCCCGATCCTGATGGCGACCTGGAAACTCGCGCCGGCGCTCGCCGCCGGCAATTGCGTGGTGTTGAAGCCCGCCGAGCAGACGCCGATGAGCATCATGGTGATGATGGATCTGATCGGCGATCTGTTGCCTGAGGGCGTGCTCAACGTCGTCAACGGTTTCGGCATCGAAGCCGGCAAGCCGCTGGCGCAGAACAAGCGCATCGCCAAGATCGCCTTTACCGGCGAGACCACGACCGGGCGGCTGATCATGCAATACGCTTCGGAGAATCTGATCCCGGTGACGCTCGAGCTCGGCGGCAAATCGCCCAACATCTTCTTCGCCGACGTGATGGCCGAGGACGACGACTATCTCGACAAGGCGTTGGAGGGCTTCGCCATGTTCGCGTTGAACCAGGGCGAAGTTTGCACCTGCCCCTCGCGCGCGCTGGTGCAGCGGTCGATCTATGACAAGTTCATGGAGAAGGCGATCGCGCGCGTAAACAAGATCAAGCAAGGCAATCCGCTCGATCTCTCCACCATGATCGGCGCGCAAGCCTCGAACGATCAGCTGGAAAAAATCCTGTCCTATATCGATATCGGCAAGAAGGAAGGCGCGAAGCTGCTCACGGGCGGCGAACGCCTCACGCTCGAGGGCGAGCTGAAGGACGGCTATTACGTGCAGCCCACCGTGTTCGAGGGCCACAACAAGATGCGCATCTTCCAGGAGGAGATCTTCGGACCGGTGCTTTCGGTGACGCCGTTCGACGATGAGGAAGAGGCGCTGTCGATCGCCAACGATACGCTCTATGGATTGGGCTCGGGCGTCTGGACCCGGAACATCAACCGCGCCTACAGCTTCGGCCGCGGCATTCAGGCGGGCCGGGTGTGGACCAATTGCTACCACCTCTATCCGGCGCACGCGGCGTTCGGCGGCTATAAGAAATCTGGCATCGGACGCGAGACACACAAGATGATGCTCGACCATTATCAGCAGACCAAGAATATCTTGGTGAGCTACAGCACCAAGGCGCTCGGGTTCTTTTAGGCGGATGTCATATTCGGCGTCATCGCCGGGCTTGACCCGGCGATCCATTCCACTGGCGCGTCGGCTTGCTGAGGCGTAACGGCATGGATGCCCGGGTCGAGCCCGGGCATGACGCGAAGAATGAGAAAAGCCTCATGGTCGAACGCGTGCTGGCAACAGATGAAGCGCTTCAGCTGATCGAGCGCTTGCGCGCGCAGCATGGGCCCTTGATGTTCCATCAATCGGGTGGCTGCTGCGACGGCTCGGCGCCGATGTGCTACCCCGCAGGCGAGTTCAAGGTCGGCGGCAACGACGTCAAGCTCGGCGAGATCGCCGGCGGCACGCCGGTCTATATGGACGCCGATCAGTTCAACTATTGGAAGCACACGCAGCTCACCATCGATGTGGTGCCTGGACGCGGCGCGGGCTTCTCGCTCGAAGCGCCGGAGGGTTTGCGCTTCCTGACGCGGAGCCGGGTGTTCACCGACGAAGAGGTGGATGCGCTCGAAGACGTTAACGCGGGCGCGCCCTAGCTGCCGGTTCGCGCAGCCGTTCCGACAATGGCCGACCGCTCCGCTTCGCGGCCTGCATATGCAGATGCTGCTCCAGAAGCCGCGCGTTCTTGCGGTTCGCCTTCCACACGAAGTCGAACAGATCGCCGATGAACGGCACCGCGCCGACGACGAAATCCACCCCGACATTGCCGAGCATGCGCGCGAGCGTGAGCTTCGACGCGCCGGTCTGCCAAGCATGATGCACGATCAGCAGCGACAGCGCGGAGGTCAGCACGTCGCCCAGGCCAGGAAAAAGACCGAGGATCGAATCCCAGCCGAAGCGGAGTCTGGTGCCCGGCACATGGAAGGCATCGTCCATCACGCCAGCGAGCCAACGGACCTGCGCCAGACGCTCCTCATGCGTCATGCCGGAGGTCATGTTGCGCAGGAAGTCGGAAGCTGCGCGGCTTCCAGACCACGGGTTCGCCTGGCCGAAGATTTGTTCTGCGCTGTGCACTGGCTCCGCTCCTCCTCAATCAAACGCACGCGCATATAATGCGGGTGCGCCATGCGATCAAGCATTGGAGCAACGAATGATTGGGGCGTCGGGTTCCACTAAGCCCCGGCAGGAAGATGGCCGATCATCGCCTTGGCGATCTCGTGCTCGCCCATGACGACGAGATTGGCGCCATGCTTGGCCAAATGGTCGATCTCCGCTTCGGAATGCGCTCGCGCGATGATGGGAAGTTTCGGGTTGATGGCGCGGGCCTGCTGCACCACCTGACCGCCCTCGAAGGCTTCGGGGATCGCCACGAGCAGGCAGCGCGCGGCGCCGAGATTGGCGGCGGCCAGGATGGCGGGGTCGGCGGCGTTGCCGCTCAGAGCCTCAATCCCGCTGCGTTTAAGCTCGTCCACTGCCTCGTCGTCGTTCTCGATCACGAAGACCGGCACGCCTTTCTCTCGCAACACCTTGCTGATGGCGCTGCCGACGCGGCCATGGCCGATCAGCACGACGTGGTCGCGCAATCGCGTCGGCCGGATCGGCTCGCGAGGCGCCTCTTCGGCTGCGGGCTCAGGGGCAGGCGCTGCCTCGTCGCGCCGCTTGGCCCGTTTGGTCGCGATCACGTCGAGCCCGGCAAACAGCAGCGGGCTGATGAGAATGGAAAGGATCGCGGCGGCGATGACCAGATCGCGACCCTCCTCCGGCAAAATAGCCAGGCTGACGCCGAGGCCCGCCAGAATGAAGGAGAACTCGCCGATCTGAGCGAGTGCGGAAGAGATCGTGATTGCGCTGCCCGGTCCATAGCCGGAGAGGCGCACCAGGCCGTAAGCGGCCACGGTCTTAGCCACGACGACAATGAACAGGGTGGCGATCAGCGCCACCGGCTGCGCCATCACAATATGCGGATTGAACAACATGCCGACCGATACGAAGAACAGCACGGCAAAGGCGTCGCGTAACGGCAGCGACTCGGTCGCCGCCTGCTGGCTCAACCGCGACTCGCTCAAGATCATGCCGGCAAAAAACGCGCCGAGCGCCAGCGAAACGCCGAACAGCTCGGCCGCGCCGTAGGCAAAACCGAGCGCGATGGAGAGCACGGCCAGGCGAAACAATTCGCGGCTGCCGGTATGCGCAACGTAATGCAGCAGGGCCGGGATCAACTTCTTGCCGACCACCAGCATGACGACGACGAACGCGGCGACCTTGCCGAATGTCAGGGCGAGGGCCTCGAGCAGCACGGCGGGTTCGGGCGCCTCGCCCTCGCCCCTCAGCACGCCCGCGAGCACCGGCAGCAGCACCAGCACCAGCACCATGGCGAGGTCTTGGACAATCAGCCAGCCGACCGTGATCTTGCCGCGCTCGGTCTCGAGCAAGCGCCGGTCCTGGAGCATGCGAAGCACGACGACGGTACTGGCAATCGCCAGATCGATGCCAAACACGAGGCCGGCCCCGTGGCTCCAGCCCATCCACGAAGCGAGGGCCATGCCGAGAGGGATGGCAACCAGCGCTTGAACCAGAGCGCCCGGGATGGCGACGGCGCGGACCGACAGGAGATCGTCCAGCGAAAAGTGCAAACCGACGCCGAACATCAGGAGAATCACGCCGATTTCCGCCAGCTGGTTGGCGATGCCCTGATCGGCAACGACGCCCGGCGTGAACGGGCCTAAAGCAATACCGGCAAGCAGATAGCCGACCAGCGGCGGCAGGCGAAGGCGCTGCACGGCTAGCCCAAAGGCGAAGGCGAGCACAAAGGCAAAGACGACGGTTGAGATCAGCGGCGCGGCGTGCATGTCGGCCGGAGCTTACCCGTCGATGGAAATCACGCGCAAGATCTCATCGGCGTCAAAGCCAATTGCGGCGGGGACGCGCGCTTTCAGGCAGGAAGGCAACAATCGCGGAGCGGTCGGCTTCGCTCAGGTCGCTTCGCCCCCGACATAGCCGGTGGGCGGCAACAGACGGCGCGAGCGCGTGGTGCCGAGATCGACGATGCGCTGTTGCCTCGCGGTCAGCCGCTCCCTCCACTTCTCGTCCAGCACGAGGCTGCTCGTGGTCTCGTAGCGCATATGGTTGCCGGCAACGATATGCTTGTCAGCCTCGGCCCAAGAGAGTTGACGCCGATCAAAGCTGAGGCCGAGCGGCTGCAAAATACTGTTCAAGCTACGTTCCGGATCGCGCACCAGATCCTCATAGCGCACCACGCTATGGGGGACGGATTTCAGCTTTCGGCGAATCTGCTCCTGCACGATCTCGTAGCGGAGGATGTTCTTGAGGAAGCCGCCATGTTTGCGCATCACCGAGGCGATCTGGCCTTTCGGCGTCCCTGACCAGGTGAACCGGGTAGACATCGAGCTCAGGGGTTTGCATGAGGTGGTTGAGCCTTCGCGGAATCTTGGAGGAATCCACAATGAAGTTCTTGCCGGAGACCGCGGCGATGGCCTTGAACAGACGCCACATTCGGGGCGTGGGGCGCATCACGCGTTTCACCATCGAGAACATCGAGTTCGGCGAGCGATTTTCCCGTCGAGGCTCGGCTCTGCGCATCGACGGCCGACCAGAACTCGCACTGCAACAGCGATGGCGCGCCGCACGAACAGGGCGCGTAAGTTTTCCTCTCCGGGTCCCGATAGGCGAGCTGACGATTGAGCTTCAGCACCTCTCCGACCGAGACGATGTCGGGATGCGCGTTAAGCATCAGATCGAGCAGCGTGGAGCCGCTATGCGCCGCGCCGGCTATATAGATGACCCGCATAGATACGGAACTCCGCCAAAGCCTTGGTATTAGCGTGTCTGGCCGGAGGAAGCCAACCCTGGCGGCCGGGACGAGGAAGGCTTACATGGCCGTGATGACGCGCAACCAGGATCGACCAGACTCGGATCCGCCCCCTATCGGTTTTGGGCGGCCTGTCTCACGCAAGGCTTTCCTGCATGGCGCGCTGGCGCTTGCCGCGGCGCCGCTGTTGCGCGTGCTTCCCGGTCATGCCGGCGAAGCTCTCGAGGTCGCGGAAATCGCGCCGGGCATCTTCGTGCATCAGGGCCGCTATGAAGTGCAGTCGCCGGAAAATCGCGGCGACATGGCGAATGCGAGCTTCATCGTCGGCGATGATGCCGTCGCGGTGATCGATACGCTGGGCAGCGCCAAGGTCGGCGAGCAGCTCCACGCGGCGATCCGCGCCGTCACCGACCGGCCGATCAAATATGTGATCAACTCGCATATGCATCCCGATCATGTGTTCGGCAACGCGGCCTTCAAGGCGGACAACCCAACCTTCGTCGGCCATTACAAACTTGCCAGAGGTCTCGGCAGCCGCGCCGAGCGCTATCTCGCCGCCAACAAGCAGATGATGGGCGATGCGGTGCTCGAAGGCACCGAAATTATCCTGCCGACACTCAGCGTAAAGGATCCGATGTCGCTCGATCTGGGCGGGCGAACGTTACTCTTGGAGCCACAAGCGACAGCGCATACCGACAACGATCTGATCGTCACCGACAGCCAGACCGACACGCTATTCCTCGCCGACCTCCTGTTCTCGGTGCATGTGCCGACACTCGATGGATCGATCAAAGGCTGGCTCACGCTGCTCGACAGCCTGAAAGACCGAAAGGCCGCGCGGGTCGTTCCCGGTCATGGGCCGCATGCCATGGAGCTGCCCGGGGCGCTGGTGCCGGAGCAGGACTATCTTTCCACCATCGCCACGGACGTTCGCAACCTCATCAAAGAGGGAAAAACCCTGGAAGATGCGGTCAAAGTCGCCGGCATGTCGCAGCGCGATAAATGGAAACTTTTCGACTACTACCATTTGAGAAATGTCACTGCGGCCTTCGCCGAACTCGAATGGGAGTGATATAGTGCTTTCAGAGACCCAAGGAGATCGGGCCATGACCCTGTCGGTCGGCACATTCGGACGGTTGCTTCTATCCACCGCTGTCGCGGCCACGGCGATGCTCGCCTCCGTTCATTTGGCGGCGGCCGAGGAAGATAATTGGCCGAGCCTCCGTCAGTCGGCCTTCGGCGATCGCGCCATCGCCGAGGACGGCATGGTCGTCCTCGACGCGCCACAATCGGCGGAGGACGCCGCGATCGTCCCGCTTACGGTCCGGGTGCCACCCTCGGTGGCGCAAGGGCTGAAATCGCTGACCCTGTTCATCGACAAGAATCCGAATCCGCTGGTGGCGAAGATCAGTTTCGGTCCCGCTGCCGGCACGGGCGGCGAGCGCAGTTTCTCCACGCGGGTCCGCATCGACAATTTCTCTTATGTGCGCGCGGTGCTCGAGACCGAAGACGGCAATCTGCATATCGCCAACAAATTCGTGGCGGCGGCAGGCGGTTGCGCGGCGATGCAGGCGAAGGATCCGGATGCGGAAACCGTCGATCTCGGCAAGACGCTGGTCAAGACTTTCCAGCCGGCGCTTGACGCGAACCCGATCTGGTCGGGTCAGGTGATGATCAAGCATCCGAACAGCAATGGGATGCAGCTCAACATCAACACGGCCGAGTTCATCCCGGCGCGGTTCGTCAAGGAGGTCGTGGTAAAACGCGACGGCGAGCTGGTGTTCCAGATGGAGAGCACGTTCTCGATCTCGACCAATCCGAATTTCCGCTTCACCTTCGGCAAGGGCGCGAGCAACAATCTCGACGTTGCCATCACCGATACGGACGGGACGGTGTTTACGGCGCAGTCGAGCCCCAGCGGCTCTTAGTTATTCCGCCTGCTTCTTGCTCATGTAAAAGACGGCCGCCTGGTCGAGGAATTGCTCCGGTTTCTTGAGAAACACGGTCTTGGCGTCCTCATTGCCGAAGCAATAGGTCTTGCCGTCGATCATCGCGTTGATCGAGCAATCGGTCTTGATCTCCTTGCCCAAGGCCAGGCCCATGGTGCAGTAGCCGTCGAACTCACCGTCGGTCTCGGCGAGAGTGGCGGCGGCTCCACCAAACCACAGCGCCACGGCAAGGGCATACGGCCAGACTATCCTCATCGTGGTCTCCTTCGCGGTCAATTTTCGCTGGATATTAGCGGCATCGCTGCGATGCGACCAGCGATGGCGGGAAATTCGATCAAAACCGCGTGCGCCACGGATTCTTGCCGGAAATGCCGATTGCGCAACCGGCGCCGGCTGTTCAAACTAGGCAGGGATCGGCCGTCCGTAGGGCTCCCGAGGGTTACAGCGATGGCGAACGGCAACAACAAGAACGTGGAGACCGCCACGCAGGCAATCCTGCGGGCGCTTTTGGCGGACCCGAATGATGCCAACGCCGTCTCTCAGGTCATCGAGATCGCGCTGAACGAGGCGGCCCGCGAGCAGGAAAAGAAAGAGCTCCAGCGGGTCGCCGACTTACAGGCTTCGGCGCATGCCCGCCTGTCGCGGCTGCTGAACGCTTCGCCCGCGGTGATCTATAGCCGGCAGGCGTTCGGCAATTACGAGCCGACTTTCGTCAGCGAGAGCATCACGAGGTTGTTCGGCATTACGCCAAAGCAATATTTCGACAATCCTGATCTGTGGAAGGAACGAGCTCACCCCGACGATGTGCGGCGGATCGCGGCATGGATCGAAAAGACGTTCAACAGCGACGACCGCTCGATCGAATATCGCTACCGGCGCAATGATGGCACCTATTGCTGGGTGAACGACAGGCAGCACGTGATCCACGACAGTGACGGCAAGCCGCTGGAGATCTTGGGGTCCTGGAGCGACATCACGGCGCTGAAAGAGGCCGAGGAAGCGAGAACGCGCGCTCGAGCGCAGCTCGACCATCTGCTCGCCGCCGCCCCCGTCGGTGCTCTACAGTTTCGTCGCGACGGGTGATTATGAGCCAACCTTCGTCAGTCCCAACATCAAGCAGATGCTGGGCTACTCGCCCGAGGAATATTTGGGCCATGCCGATTTCTGGCGGGCCCGCGTGCATCCGGACGATCTCGACGAGGTCGAAGCCAAACAGAGCGAGCTGTTCGAGCACGGCACCCACCTTGCCGAATATCGCTTCCGCAAGAAGGACGGCACTTATTGCTGGGTCAGCGACGAGCAACATCTCACTCGGGACCAGACACGGGCATGCCGTTCGAGGTGGTGGGCTCGTGGAGCGATATCGATGCGAGGAAGGCGGCGGAGATCGCCTTTCAGGAGGCCCAGGCCGAGCTCGAGCGCGCCACGCAAGCAGCCCTTGAGGCCAACGAGGCCAAGAGCATCTTCCTCGCCAATATGAGCCATGAAATCAGAACGCCGATGAACGCGATCATCGGCCTGTCGCATCTGGCTCTGAAGACCGAGCTGATGCCGCGTCAGCGCGACTATCTGATGAAGATCAAGAACTCAGGACAGCATCTCCTCGGCATCATCAACGACATTCTCGACTTCTCGAAGATCGAGGCCGGCAAGCTGTCTGGTCGAGACCATCGACTTCGATCTCGACAAGGTGCTGGAGAATGTCGGGAGCTTGATGTCGGAAAAGGCTTCCGCCAAAGGCCTCGAGCTGATCTTCGAGGTGGATCCGGATGTTTCACCGCACTTCCGCGGCGACCCGTTGCGGCTCGGGCAGATCCTGATCAATTTCTGCAACAACGCCGTCAAGTTCACCGAGACCGGAGAGATCGTGGTTCGCGTCCAGACGCTTGCGGACAATCCCGACAATCAGCTCGTGGCATTCTCGGTCAGCGATACCGGCATCGGCCTCAACGAGGCGCAGATCGGGCGGCTGTTCCAGGCCTTTGAACAGGCCGATGCGTCGACCACGCGAAAATATGGCGGGACCGGGCTTGGGCTTGCCATCTCCAAGCGGTTGACGGAATTGATGGGCGGCGATGTCTCGGTGACGAGCGAGCCCGGCAAGGGCAGCACGTTCCGATTCACGGTGCGGCTCGGCAAGGGGTCCGTGGTGCCCCGCTCGCGGCTGCTGCAATCCGACTTGCGGGGCCGCAAGGTCATCATCATCGACGACAATTCGCATGCGCGGGCCGTGCTCTCAAACATGCTGATCAATTTGAGCTTCGAGGCCGACGAGGCCGCTTCCGGCGAAGAGGCGATCCTCATGGTTCGCGATGCCGGCAAGGCGGGCGCGCCCTATGAGATTGCCTTTGTCGATTGGCAGATGCCGAGCCTCAATGGCGTGGAAACCGGCAAGCGCATTCTGGCGCTCCCGGACCTTCCGGTCACACCGCATCTCGTTATGGTGACGGCTTACGGCCGCGAGGAGGTGCTGCGGCAGGCGGAGGATAGCGGCTTCGAGAGCGTGCTGATCAAGCCGGTCACGTCCTCGATCCTGTTCGATGCGGTGATCGGCGCGCTTGGCGGCAGGGCGAACGGCAAGGAGGCCACGCAAGCCGCGCCGTCGTTCGAGCTCGACCGCATGCGGGGAACGCGCATCCTCCTGGTCGAGGACAATGAAATCAATCGCGAGGTCGCGTTGGGGCAACTCGAGGAAGCGGAGGCCTTCGTCGATATCGCGGAAAATGGCGAGGTCGCGCTCAGATTGATCAGGGCCAACGACTATGACGCCGTGCTCATGGACATGCAGATGCCGGTTATGGACGGTATCGAGGCCACGCGCGCCGTCAGGGCCGATCCGCGCTTCGCGAATCTGCCAATTATCGCCATGACGGCCAATGCCATGGCATCGGACCGGGAGCTCTGTTTGGAAGCGGGTATGAACGATCATATCGCCAAGCCGATCGATCCCGATCAATTGTTCGGCGTGCTGCTGCGTTGGATCACGCATGGCGGCGATGGCGCAGCGGACGGAACGGCGTTGGCGCGCACGCCGATGCCGCCGCCCCCAATCGATATCGACATTCCCGGCGTCGACGTGCGCTCGGGCTTGCGGCGGACCGGCAGCAACGCCAAGCGCTACAAGACGCTGCTGAGCCGCTTCGCCGAGCAAGAGGCGGGCGCGGTGGATACGATGCGAACAGCACTCGCCATGGGGGATGCCGCCACGGCTGAGCGCGCCGCGCACTCCTTAAAGGGCGCCGCGGGCACGCTGGGCGCCGCGGCCTTGTCGAGTATCGCGGGCGAAGCGGAAACGGCGATCAGGCTCAGACAGAGCGCCGACGATGCCTTGAAATCTCTTGCGGTCACCTTGGCGCGGGTCGTGGACGGTATTCGGCGCGCATTGCCGGAAACAAGCGAAGGCGATGCCGCGGCGCCGGCTGCGAACCCCGCTACGGTCGTGGAACCGCTCGCGAGGTTGAAGCGTCTCCTAGAGAATGACGACGGCGAGGCCGCAGACTTTATGATTGAGACGCAAGGCCGTTTGGCGCGGGTGCTGCGTCCTGACGAAATGAAGACGTTGAGCGAGCGCGTCGGCAATTTCGACTTCGAGTCCGCGCTGAAATGCCTGTCGGTAATCGCCGAGCGCCTATCCTTGGACCTTGAGAATCAGTGATGCCGAACTCCGACAGCAAGATGGTTCTGATCGTCGACGACACGCCGACCAATGTCGGCGTCGTCTCCGGCGTGCTGAAGGACATGTATCGCACTAAGGTGGCGACCAACGGGGAGAAGGCGCTTGCCATCGCCGGCGCCGCGGACAAGCCGGATCTCATTTTGCTCGATGTGATGATGCCCGGCATGGACGGCTACGAAGTCTGCCGGCGGTTGAAGGCCGATCCGTCAACGCGTGACATTCCGGTCATTTTCCTCACCGCGAAGATCGACGCGCTCGATGAGGAGAAGGGGTTCGACGTCGGCGCCGTCGATTATATTCACAAGCCGTTCTCAGGCCCGATCGTGCTGGCGCGGGTCAAGACCCAGCTCGCGCTGCAGGCAGCGCTCAGGGAAGCGGAAGAAGCGCGCGAACAGGCGGACGAACTGCTCCACGCTTTGCTGCCGAAGAAGGCCGCGGACGAGATCAGGGCCATCGGCACGGTGATCCCACGGCGCTACGAAAATGTCGCGGTGCTGTTCTGCGACGTCACCAATTTCACCGCCTATTGCGACAAGCACGAGCCGGAGGATGTTGTCTCAAGGCTCGACGCGCTGTTCGTCATCTTCGAGCGTGTCGTGGCAAAGCATGGGCTCGAGAAGATCAAGACCATCGGCGATGGCTTCATGGCGGCCGCGGGCCTGCTGCACAAAGTCGATGAACCGATCGCAGCGGCACTGCGCTGCGGCCTGGAAATGGCGACCACGCTGATCGACGCCCATCTCGGCTGGGAGGTAAAAGTCGGCGTGCATTCCGGCCCCGTGGTCGCCGGTGTCGTCGGGCAGGAGCGCTATCAATTCGATATTTGGGGCGATACGGTGAATGTCGCCGCGCGCATGGTCGAGATGAGCTCGCCCGGCAGCGTCGCCGCCACCAGGGATATTTTCGAAATGGTTTCGGGCGACGAGTTTTACGGCGAGCCTCTCGGCGAGCTGGACATCAAGGGTAAGGGGCTGATCGCCGTGATCGGCGTGCGTCCGCGCTGAGATCGCGGGTTGAGGGGGAAACAGAATGGATAATATTGTTGAATCGGCTTCGACCGGTGGCGACCAGTCGCGAAAAGCCAAACTGAAACGCGGCGCCATCGAAGAGGGAAAGCAGTTTCTCGGCATCTTCGTTTATCTCGCGGTCGTGTTCGGCATGTTCGTGCTGCATGAGTGGCTGGTGCTGAGCAAAGAGAATATCGGCTATCGCTTTTACGGAATTGCCTTCATCAATGCGCTGATCCTGGCCAAGATCTTTCTTCTGGCCGAGCATTTTAACTTCGCCGAGCAGTTCAAGAACAAGCCGCTGTTTATTCCGATCATCTATAAGTCCGCCGCCTTCACCGCCCTGCTGATGGTCGCCTATATCATCGAGGAAAGCGTCATGGGACTGTTCCATGATGAGAGCTTGCGGGACGCGTTCCCAAAGGTCGGTAACGGGTCAATCGAAGGCTGGTTCTTCATCGCCGTGATCATGACGGTCGCCTTGATCCCGTTCTTCACCTATCGGGAACTCGACCGCGCGCTCGGAGGCTCTAAGTTGCGCGACTTGCTGTTCGGCGGCGGGCCGAAGTCGTGAGCAAGCGGACGGCTGCGGTCGACGAGACGAGCCCGCAAGAACAGCGCTCGCCAGACCTAAGCGGAACGAAAGCTACGCCGAGATGCGGGAGCGGTTGCGCGATCCGCTCCTCACCGTGCTGACGCTGCTGCTTGGCTTCTTATTGTTCGTCGTCGCGCCGATGCATGCCGGCGGCATTATCCGCAGCGAGGATGTCGGATTGGGCATCGCCTTGGTGGTGATCGCTACGGTCTGGTTCCAAAATGGAATGTCTCTCGCCGTCGGCGTGATGTTCGTGGCGCTCGGGCTTGCCCTGATCGCGGCGGTGCTTCGCCTGCAGCAACATTCAACCCTCGATCTTTATCTCGATGCGACCGCCTGGATTCTGATTGGGCTTTGCTTGAGCTGGGTCGTGGCGAAGATCGTGTTCGGTCCTGGCGCCGTCAACTATCATCGGGTCATCGGCGCGATCCTGCTCTATCTCACCATCGGGATGACCTTCGTCGCGCTGTACACCTTCGTTGGCTTGGTCGTGCCGCAACGCCTTTTCCGGCATGACGATCGCCGACACGCCGACCTTCGCCGACACCATGGTCTATTTCAGCTTCGGCACGCTGACGACGGCCGGCGCAGGCGATCTCGCGCCGGTGCACCCGATCGCTCGCAGCCTTACCAATATCGAAGCGATGATCGGCCAGCTCTATCCGGCAACGCTGCTGGCGAGGCTGGTGACGCTGGAGATCGAGGGCGAGAAGCGCTGAGCGGGCGACGCCGTCACTCGACCCTGGTCCAGGTCTGGGTCCGGCCGAGAATTGGAAGGCCGACATAGCCGCGCACGTTGAGCTCGTTGCCGTCGGGGCTCAGCCTCATTTTGGCGTGGTAGATGTCGCCGGTCTCAGGATCGAGAATGGTGCCGTCGTCGTAGTCCAGTCCCGATTGCTTCATGCCCTCGATGAAGGTGAGGCCGAGGACCGGCTGGTTGAGCTTGTCGCCGGGACATTTGATGCAGACCGGATTGGGATCATCACCAGGATCCAGGAACAGCTTCGACAGCCGGCCGATATAGACGCCGCCTTGTTCGCTGATGGTGACGAGGGCGCCGACCTTGCCGTGCTCATCCACCTGCTTCCAGATTCCGGCGGCGCTCGGCAGGCTCACGGCGGGTTCGCTGATGATAAGCGCGCCCGCGGCGAGGCCGAGCATCAGCCCCAACTCACGCAATTGACCGATCCACATGTTCATGGCCTGCGATTCTGACGCCAATTCTGGCTTTGTTGTGATCTGGGACTTTGTCTTTGACGCATAATCTTGTCCGAAAAGTTCGCAACTTTTCGGGATTATGCTCTAGCGCGGCCAAGCGTCGCGAATTTGACAGGATCTCACGGCTTCGAGGCCATCTCGGCGAGCTTGGCGACCGTGTTCATATTCCGCGCGGTGCCGGATTTGGCGGCGGGGATTTTCAATTTCGACCGGCCCATGCCGGCGGCGTAGTGGACATAGATCTCGCGCGCTCCCGAGCCGCATCTCCTCGCCATTCACTCCCGTCGCGCGATCGAGCGCATCGCGCGGCGGCGGCTCGTCGAGGAAGATTGTGTAGGTATGATTCGGTGGCAGCTTCTGGAAACGGGTTGGCCTTGAGGACTGCCTGCATTTCGGACGCCGTGCGAACGAGGACATCAATCGACTTCCCTGCGTAGTCGCGCAGGCGCTTCTCGAGCTCGGACTTCACCTTCGCGGGCGCGGCCTTGCTGACGAAGACGACATTGCCGCTGGCGATATAGGTCTCGACTTGGGTGAAGCCGGCATCGACGCACATGGATTTCAGGTCCGCCATCGGCAGCTTGCCGGTGCCGCCGACATTCACCGCGCGCAGCAAGGCAATGTAGGTGGTCATGGCGGAGAGTTTATCACGTGGCTTCGGCAGTAAGAGAAAGTGGCGCGCCCGGAACGATTTCGAACGTCCGACCCCCAGATTCGTAGTCTGGTGCTCTATCCAGCTGAGCTACGGGCGCCTCTGACCTTGCGATGAAGGCGAGCCCAAAACCCAAGAAAGCGGCGAGACAAGGCTCATTGGGGGTTTCAGGCCCAAACTACCTAATCTGTCGCCCGCGCAAAGGCAAGGCTGCCCCGCTGGGCCTTAGGCGCTCTTGCGACGGGCGCGGTCCAGATTCACCACAACGTCGGGAATGGTGACGCGGAAGGTCGCGCCGCTGTCATTGCGGACGAGCGCGATCTGGCCGCCATGGGCCTCGACCAGCTCGGCCGCGATGGCAAGGCCAAGACCGGTTCCGCCTTTGCGCGCCACGCTTTGAAACGCCTTAAAGAGATGCGCCCTCGCCTGCTCGGGCACGCCGGGCCCGGTGTCGCTGACTTCGACAGTGATGACAGAGCCCTCGCGGCGCGCGAGCACCATGATCGCGCCGCAGCCGCTGCCGCCGTCCTCGCTGTCCAGCGCCTGTAACGCGTTGCGGGCCAAATTGGTCAGCACGCGATAAAGCTGGTCGCGGTCGGCGTCGATCTCGAGCTCGGGATCGATGTCGAGGTTCCAGGCGATCAGATTCGGACGGGGCAGTCCCAGACTGTCCCCAACCTCGCCGACAAGCGGGCGAAGCGGAAAGCGCTGGCGGTTCGGCGGCGTCTCCTGGGCCTGGCCGTAATCGAGCGTGCGCGCGCAGAGCCTAATGGCGCGGTCGAGCGAGGCGAGTAGTTTCGGCACCAGCGCCTGCACGCGCGGATCGTTGACCGTGCCCAGGCGATCGGAGAGCAGCTGCGCGCTCGACAAGATATTGCGCAAGTCATGGCTGATCTTGCTCACGGCGAGGCCAAGCGCCGCGAGCCGGCTCTTCTGCGACAGCGTGCCGGCAAGCTCGGTCTGCATGGCGGATAGCTCGCGCTCCGCGGTGCCGATCTCATCGCGACGGCCCGATGGCGCGATGATGCGCGTGGGGTCCTCGGGGCGCTCGCTGAAGCGGACGATGTTCCAGGTGAGCTTGGTCATCGGCTTCACCAGCAGCGCGTCGAGCGAGAGATAGACCAGTGCCGCGGTGATGATCGAGATCAGAATCGAGAGGCCGAGAATATCGAGGCCGTAGCGGAGCATCGCCGTCTTCAGCGGCCCCTCTCCCATCACCACCTCGACGAACTCGCCCTGCTTCAAACCGGACTCGCCAACCACACGAATGGCGCGATCGTCAGGCGCCACATAGACCATGAGCGCGTCGGCGATCAGGGTCAGCCATGACGCTTCGCGCAGATCGAAATGGGCGTCGATCTGCGCCGGCATATCCATCTCGATGATGAGCTCGCGCTGGTCGGCGCGCTTCACTGCGATGGCCTTGACCTTGGCACTCTCGAGCAGCTCGTCGCGAAGCGCTTTGGGAAGCTGGCCGCCGGGAGCGGCATCGGCCGCGAGCGAGGCAATCTTCGCCGCTTCCAGTCGCTCCATCAGCCATTGGCGGCGAAAATTGGAGACCGAGGGCACGAAGACAAAGATTTCGGCAACCATAACGAAGAGAATGGTGAGCAGCAGCAGCTTGGCCGACAGGCCGGGCTCATATCTCGGCCGCGGCCTGCGGGCTATCTCGGTCGTGCTCGGTAGGTCCTCGTTCAACGACTTTTACTCGCTATCGCCGGCTCAAATTCCGCCGATGCGCTAGCCGAACCGGCGGAGGAAGCCAATGATGCTCCGAAGCCAGCCCTTCGTCAAAGTCGGTTGATAATAGGCGTAAGCAACCCGTTTAGAGAGCTCCGACAGGGTCGGATACGGGAAAATGATGGTGGTGAGGTCGCCGATCTTCATCTCTTTCTGCATCGCCATGGCCCAGAGCTGGACCATCTCGCCGGCTTCCGCGCCGACAATGGTGCAGCCGAGAATGGTCCCGTCCTTCTTGGTGATGGCCTTGATGAAACCTTCGGTCTCGCGCTCGGCTTGTGCCCGGTCGTTGTCCGCGTAAGGGAACCGCATGATGCGGATCCTGCGATATTTCTTCCGGGCTTCGGCCTCGGTCAGGCCGATCTGAGCAAGCTCCGGGTCGGTAAAGGTCACGCGCGGAATGTTCGCCGTGCTCGCCTTGGGGCGGAGGCGAAACAGAGCATTCCGGATCACGATGCCGGCGTGATAGTTGGCGAGGTGGGTGAATTGCGGGCCGCCAATGACGTCGCCGATAGCGTAGATCTTGGCGTTCGAGGTCACGAGGTGGGAGTTCACCTTGATGCCCTTGTCGTCGAATTTGACCCCGGCGCGCTCGAGGCTCAACGTCTTGACGTTCGGCTTCCGCCCGGTCGCGATCAGGAGATGACTTCCCTTGATGATGTCGGTCTCGCCGTCCTTGCCGAGATAGACGGCGACGCCTTGCACGGAGCGCTCGACCCGCTCGACGCGCGCGCCCGGATGAAACAGCACGCCAGATTTGGTCATGTGGTCGATCACAACGCGCGCAGCTTCCTCGTCCTCGCGGCCAAGAATGGCGGCCGCCTCGATGACGGTGACGTGTGAGCCGAGCATACGATAGGCTTGCGCCAGCTCAATGCCGATCGGACCGCCGCCGACGACGATCAGATGTTGAATGCGGTCGGCGACGTCGAAGATCGTCTCATTGGTGAAATAGGGCACCTCGTTGACGCCGGGGATCGGCGGGATGATCGGCGAGGAGCCCGTCGCCACGACGAAGCGCCTGGCGCGGATCAGCACACGCCCGGCCTCGACCGTGTTCTTGTCGAGGAAGTTCGCGGTGGCGTGGATCACGCGCACGCCGAGGCCGGTAAAGCGCTCCGCGGAGTCGTTCGGCGCGATGGCGGCGATGACGCCATGAACGTGATCGTGAACCCGGCGGTAGTCGATCTGGGCTTCCGTGACGTCGATGCCGAAGTCGATGGCGTTGCGCACCGCCTCCGCGCGCTTGCCTGCGGCGAGCAGCGCCTTGGAGGGGACGCAGCCATAGTTCAGGCAATCGCCGCCCATCTTGCCCTTCTCGATGAGCACGACAGGCACGCCGAATTGCGCCGCGGCCGCGGCCACGGAGAGGCCGCCCGAGCCCGCGCCGATGACGCAGAGATCGGGTTTCAGCACCTCTTCCATTGCGATCTCCCCCTCCTCCGCCCGGCTTGCGCTCTCAAGAGGCGCGGCGGAGCCGTTTGATCAGAAGCGGGACCAGGGCCGCGAGGCCCAAGGCTACCAGTCCCGCGATCAACTCCGGCGTCAGCAACGCTTTCGGGTCAAGCACGAACGGACATGACTCTTGGCCATTCGATCCTATTTTGGCAAGGCAGGATTGATGCGCCGCCTGCTGAGCTTCCACCAAACTATCAAGGCCTCTTCCGGCGATGGAATAGGCAAAAGTTCCGGGGATGATGCCGATGAAGGTGGCGAGCGCGTAGGTAGAGAGGCTCACTCCCAACAAGCCTGGCGCGAGATTGACCAGCCAAAAGGGAAAGGCGGGAACCAGCCTGAGGAAGAGGAGATAGTTGAAAGCGTCCTCCTGGAAGCCTTTGCGCAGGCGTTCGAGCCACGGCGCCGCCTTCCCGGCAAGCGCCTCGCCCAAGGTGCTGCGGGCGACGAGAAAAACGACGATGGCGCCGATGGTGGCGGCGATGATCGCGGCGATGCCGCCCCAAAACCAGCCGAATAGGAAGCCGCCGGCAATGGTCATCACCGCGCCGCCGGGCAGCGACAGAGCGACGATCAGGGCATAGAGGCCGATATAGGCGAGGACGCTCAGGACGGGGTGTTCAACGATCAGGGCGGAGAGCTGTCCTCGCCTGTCGGCAAGCTCTTCCAAAGTGAGATAGCGCTGCCATCCCATGGCGAAAACGAAGGCACAAGCGCCCACAAGAAGAAGGAGCGGCCAAAATCGCTTCAACCAGGCGGCCGCCTGGCTCGCGTGATGCGATATTTGGTTCATTCGCCGCCTTGCCTCGAAAGTTGCTCTATTAGTCATAGGCGAAGCCGCAGGCCCCGGAAAATAGTCTCTCGCGCCTTCGTGATCGCTGCATCGGCGCTATATTGACGCTTCGGAGGCGCCGAAAGACGCAGGGGTCGCGGATTGACTTGGGCGTCCAGCCCCCCTATAAGCGCCAAACTCTGCGAATTTTTGGAGAAGCGGCGTGAAACGCACCTATCAGCCATCGAGGCTCGTCCGCAAGCGGCGCCACGGATTTCGTGAGCGCATGTCGACGCCGGGCGGCCGGAAAGTGCTGGCGAGGCGTCGGGCCAAAGGGCGCAAGCGTCTTTCGGCTTGAGGCCTAATCTTCCCCTGCCCCGGTGACGGCAATCGGACGCCTGAAGACCCGCAAAGAATTTCTCTATGTCAGGGATGGCGCACGCTTTGTGACGCCGGGTTTCGTCCTGCAAGCGCGCGCGCGCCCGGAACCGGCGACGATCGAGCCAATCTCCCGGTTCGGCTTTACCGCCAGCCGGACCATTGGCGGCGCGGTCCAACGCAACCGGGCGCGGCGGCGATTAAAGGAGGCGGTGCGGCTCGCAGGGCAGACAAGCGCGGTCGAAGGCTATGATTATGTCTTGATCGCGAGGGAAGGCACGTTACAACGGCGCTTCACCGAGCTCGTCAGAGACCTCGAGCGCGCGCTGATCAAGGTGCACGAACCGAAAAGGCCAAGACCGTCCTGACGGACAGACGTCACTCTCCGAAATTGCCCTACGCTCGCTAGAGCTCGCGGCGCCTCAAGCGAAAACGTCATTCAAGCGAAGAAGCGACATGGACGAGAATAACCGCAATTTCCTCCTCGCGATCGTGCTGTCGATTGGCGTGCTGTTCGTGTGGCAGATGTTCTTTGGCCTGCCGAAGCATCAGCAACAGCAGGAAGCGCAAAAGCAGCAACACGAGCAGACGTTGCAATCTGCGCCGCCGCAGCCCGGCGGCACAGCCTCGCCGACGCTCCCTGGCACCGAACAGCAACAGGTCCAGACGCGCGACCAGGCGCTTGCCGCCAGCCCGCGGATACCGATCGATACGCCAAGCCTCAAAGGCTCCATCGCGCTGAAGGGCGGACGCATCGACGACCTCGTGCTGATGAAATATCGCGAGACGGTCGAGCCCAACAGCGCCAACGTGGTGCTCCTGACGCCCCAAGGCACCGAGCATCCCTATTATGCCGATTATGGCTGGGTGGGCGCGGCCAAGGATTTGAATCTTCCTGGTGCCGACAGCGTGTGGACCGCGCAGAGCCAGGGACCGCTCACGGCGCAAGCGCCGGTGACTTTATCCTACGACAACGGCAAGGGACTGCTCTTCACCCGCACCATCTCCGTCGACGAGAACTATATGTTCACGATCGCGGACAGCGTTGCCAACAAGGGCAGCGATAGCGTCGCAATCGCGCCTTACGGGCTCGTGTTGCGCGAGGAGCTTCCGGCGACGACCAGCTATTACATTTTGCATGAAGGCCTGATCGGGGTGTTCGACCAGGGCTACGAGCCACTGACCTACAAGAAGGCAATGGACCTTAACGGCGTGCCGATGAGCTTCACGAGCAAGATGGGCTGGCTCGGCATCGCCGACAAATATTGGGCGACCGTGCTGGTGCCGCCGCAAGGCCAAGAATTCAAGGCACAGTTCAACGGCGCGAAAGTCGGCGACGAAGGTCATTTCCGCGCCGACTTCGTCATGACCGCGCGCGATCTTGCGCCAGGGGCGACGACCGAGACCAAGAACCTGATGTTCGCCGGCGCCAAGGAGGTCAATCTCGTCGACCTTTACGGTGAGAAACACGCCATCCCGAAATTCGATCTCCTGATCGATTGGGGCTGGTTCTATTTCCTGACCAAGCCGATGTTTTATACGCTCGACTTTTTTTACAAGCTGGTCGGAAATTTCGGTCTCGCCATTCTCATCGTGACGCTGTGCATCAAGATCATTTTGTTCCCGTTGGCGAACAAATCCTACGTGTCGATGAGCAAGATGAAACTGCTGGGGCCGGAGATGCAGCGCATCAAGGAGCGCTATGCCGACGACAAGATGCGTCAGCAGCAGGCGATGATGGAGCTGTACAAGAAGGAGAAGGTGAACCCGGCGTCAGGCTGTTTGCCGATCCTGGTGCAGATTCCGATCTTCTTCGCGCTCTACAAGGTGCTGTTCGTTACCATCGAGATGCGGCACGCGCCGTTCTATGGCTGGATCAAGGATTTGTCGGCGCCGGACCCGACCAACGTCTTCAACCTGTTTGGGTTGCTGAACTTCGATCCAACGCAGGTTCCGGTCATCGGGCATTTCCTTGTGATCGGCATTTGGCCCCTGATCATGGGTGTCACCATGTGGGTGCAGATGAAGCTGAACCCCGCGCCGCCCGATCCGGTGCAGCAGAAGATGTTCGCCTGGATGCCGGTGTTCTTCACCTTCCTGCTCGGCGGCTTCCCGGCTGGGCTTGTGATCTATTGGGCTTGGAACAACACGCTGTCGGTGATCCAGCAATCGGTGATCATGTCGCGGCAGGGCGTGGAGATTCCGCTTCTGGAGAATCTCGGCATCAAGAAGAAGACCGCGAAGGGCGCCAAGGGCGAAAGCAAGGGGTAAGATTCTCCCCTCGTCCAGACGCGTCGTGGCCGGGCTTCGCCGAGGGGCGCGAGCATGGTGGCAACCGAACAGCCTGAATTCTCAAAACCCGAGATCGCACGCGGCGAGGCGCTGTTCAAAGGCGGGTGCAGCTTCGTCAAAGGCGTGGTCAAAATCGATGGCCTGCCCACCGACGGCAAGCCGGAAATCTGCTTCGCTGGGCGCTCCAATGTCGGCAAATCGAGCCTGATCAACGCGCTGACGGGCCGCACCAGTCTGGCGCGCGTGTCGGTGACGCCGGGGCGCACGCGCGAGCTCAATTTCTTCACCCTCGGCAAGGACGACGCGCTCTATCTCGTCGATATGCCGGGCTATGGCTATGCGAAGGCCTCAAAGGCGGCGGTCAGAGGCTGGACCAGGCTGATCCGCGAATACCTCAAGGGGCGGCGAGAGCTAAAGCGTGTATTTCTGCTGATCGACGCGCGACATGGGATCAAGCCTAACGACCGCGAAACCATGACGCTGCTCGACGAGGCGGCGGTCTCCTATCAGGCCGTTCTGACCAAGGCGGACAAGCCAAAAGCCTCGGAACTGGAAGCGATTATCGCCAATGTGAAGGCCGAGCTCGCCAAGCGGCCGGCGGCTTTTCCACAGGTTATTGTGACCTCTTCGCGGATGGGCGAAGGCATCAAGGAGCTCCGCGCTGCGGTGGCCGAGCTGGCAAACCCGATTGTGCCTTGAGCCGATGCGCCGCTATAAGCACTACGGTGAGCAAGACCAAACCTAAAGCAACCCCTGCCCGGTCCAAGCCGGAGCGCCGCTGGGCCGAAACTCAAGCCCTCGTCCGGCGCGGGCGAGGTCATGTCGGCTGTGCACGCCAACGCCAAGATCCTCTCCGAGGCGCTGCCCTACATGCAGCGCTACGACCGGCAGATCGTGGTGGTGAAATTCGGCGGTCACGCCATGGGCGATGCCGAGCTCGCCGCCAATTTCGCCCGCGATATCGTGCTGCTGAAGCAGGCCGGGGTGAACCCTGTCGTGGTGCATGGCGGCGGTCCGCAGATCGGCTCATTGCTGGAGCGGCTCAATATCCGCTCCGAGTTCAAAGGCGGCTTGCGGGTCACCGACCGTGAGACGGTCGACGTGGTCGAGATGGTGCTGGCCGGCTCGGTCAATAAGGAGATCGTGACCGCGATCAACGCGCAAGGCGGCAAGGCCGTCGGCATCTCGGGCAAGGACGCCAATCTGATGCGGGCGCGGAAGATCGAGCGGCGGTGGACGGACCCCGATTCCAATATCGAGGAGATTCTCGATCTCGGTTTCGTGGGCGAGCCGATCGCCGTCGACCCGCATATCATCGACGTGATCGTTCAGTCGGATTTGATTCCGGTGGTGGCGCCGATCGGGGTGTCGCCGAGCGGGGAGACGCTCAACATCAACGCCGACACGTTCGCCGCGGCGCTGGCCACGGCGATGAAGGCGAAGCGGCTCTTGCTGCTGACCGACGTCGAAGGCGTGCTCGATAAGAACGGTCAGTTGCTCAAATCGCTGACCACGGCGGAGGCGCAGCGCCTGATCGAGGACGGCACGATTACCGGCGGCATGATTCCCAAGATCGAAAGCTGTCTCGATGTGATCGCGGAAGGCGTGGAGGCCGTGGTGATTATCAACGGC
Organism: uncultured Alphaproteobacteria bacterium; assembly: GCA_963764005.1. Lineage (GTDB taxonomy): Bacteria > Pseudomonadota > Alphaproteobacteria > Rhizobiales > Methyloligellaceae > Methyloceanibacter. The sequence continues at coordinate 198,852 of CAVXQX010000008.1, forward strand.
AAGGTCCCGCATGCGGTGCTGCTCGAGCTCTTCACCGAGCATGGCGCCGGCACCTTGATCGAGCGGCGCAGGCCGAGAGACAGCAAGCGGGGCCCCACATGATCAGGAAGCTCAACCGCCCGAACGGCTTCAATCATGTCGAGGCCTGGATCTTCGATCTCGACAACACGCTCTATCCGGCGGATTGCAATCTGTTCGCCGAGATCGACGCGCGCATGGGCGCGTTCATCTCCGAGCGCTTCAACATGTCAATCGAAGCGGCGCAGCGCTTGCGCAAGACCTATTATTATCAATATGGCACGACGCTCGCCGGGCTGATGCGGCTGCACGATGTGTGTCCCCACAGCTTTCTTGACTACGTGCACGACATCGATCTGAGCGTGGTGGCGCCCTCGCCCGAACTTCGCGAGGCCCTCACCTCCTTGCCGGGACGGAAATTCATCTTCACCAATGGCTCGCGAAAGCATGCCGAATCCATTACGGAGCGGTTGGGGCTCTCTGGCTGCTTCGAGGAGATTTTCGATATTCACGCGGCGGATTTCATCCCGAAGCCCGACGTTGCGACCTATGAGAGTTTCATCCGCGCACATGACGTGACGCCGCGCGCCGCGGCCATGTTCGACGACCTGCCGCAAAATCTGAAGCCCGCGCATCGCCTCGGCATGACCACGGTGCTGGTCGCTTCGGGCGCGACGGAACATCCCGAGCATCAGGCCTTGCAAGGCTGGCGCGAGTTGCCCGAGCACATCCATCACGCCACCGGCGCGCTGCCGCCCTTCCTTGCCGAGATCGCCGCGCGGCTGCAAGACGACGCCGATGAACCGCGCGAGCTGCCTCTTGCCGCCCAATTCTGCCTCACCTAACGGATTCTTCACATGAGCCACGAGCATCTCAAGAGTTTCATCGAGAGCGCCTTCGAGCATGCGAGCGAGATCACGCCAAAGACCAAGGGCGTGGTGCGCGACGCGGTCGACGAAACGCTTGGCCTGCTCGACAAGGGCGAAGTTCGCGTCGCCGAGAAGATCGGCGGCAGCTGGACCGTGCATCAATGGCTGAAGAAGGCGATCCTGCTGTCCTTCCGCTTGAACGAGCCCACCCGGATCGACGGCGGGCCGGGCGGCGGGGCGTGGTGGGACAAGGTCCCGACCAAGTTCGTCGATTGGAAGGCGAAGGATTTCCGCGAGGCCGGCTTCCGCGCCGTGCCAGGATCGGTGGTGCGGCATTCGGCTTTCATCGCGCCTGGCGTCGTGCTGATGCCTTCGTTCGTTAATTTGGGCGCCTATGTCGACACCGGAACCATGGTCGACACGTGGGCCACGGTCGGGTCTTGCGCGCAGATCGGCAAGAACGTGCATCTGTCCGGCGGCGCCGGCATTGGCGGGGTGCTCGAGCCGTTACAGGCCAATCCGGTGATCATCGAGGATAATTGCTTCATCGGCGCCCGCGCCGAAGTCGCCGAGGGCGTCATCGTGGGCGAAGGCTCGGTGTTGTCGATGGGCGTCTATCTCGGCCAGTCGACCAAGATCGTGAACCGCATCACGGGCGAGGTGCATTATGGCCGCGTGCCGCCCTATTCCGTGGTGGTGTCCGGCACCATGCCCGGCAAGCTGCTGCCGGATGGATCGCCCGGTCCATCGCTCTATTGCGCCGTCATCGTCAAGACCGTGGACGAGCGCACCCGCTCCAAGACCTCCATCAACGAGCTGCTTAGGGATTAGGAGCGCGCGATGAATTGGCCGCAGCTCCTGTTCGGTTTCAAGGGCCGCATCACGCGGCTGTATTGGTGGGTGACGAGCCTCGTCGTGTCCGTGGTTGCCGGCATGCTCACCCAGAGTCTCGAATTCTGGGCGCAAGAGATGGGAACCGGCGCGATCGACACGGAGACCGGAATGTTCGAGCCGACGGGGGCGTTTGGGATCGGCGTCGGCGTGATCGCACTCTTCAACCTGTGGATCAATTTCGCGCTCAGCGTGAAGCGGCTGCATGACCGGGACCGCAAGGGCTGGTGGATTGCAGTGGTGTACCTTGCCATCATCGTCGCTGTCTTGCTCGGTGTGGCGACGATGATGCAGCCGGAGGGGCAAAGAGAGCCTTTGAATTTTGCCGCTGTCAGCGCCGTCTTCGCGGCCTCCTGTCTCATGATCTGGATGTTTATCGAGATCGGGTTCCTCAAAGGCACGCAAGGACCCAACCGCTTCGGGCCAGATCCCCTTGGACAGCCGCAAAGCGACGCCAAGATTTAAGACATCGCGGGAGGAAAGACATGGGTCTGGCACAGACGCTGTTCGGATTTCGCGGTCGCATCCCCCGGCGCACCTGGTGGATCTGGACGCTCGTTCTCTCGGTGGTGATGATGGGAGCGTTCGCGGCCGTCCTCATCCATGTCGGCAAAGACAATTTCGAGAATATCGTCGCTTTCGATCTTTCCAGCCGGAGCTTGCGCGTGTTTCTCGCGGTTTCGGCCTTCGTCAGCTGGATCGGCATCGCGCTCGGCGCCAAGCGTTTGCACGATCGCGACATCAGAGGCTTCTGGGTGGTCATCCCGACGCTGATCACCATCGCCATCATCGCTTTGCAGAATACCGGGCATGGCGGCACGTTCGAGCATCAGAGCGTGCCGGTGCAGGTGCTGAGCCTGGTCAGCATGGGTTTCAATCTCTGGCTCTTGGTGCAGTGCGGATTCCTCAAGGGCACGCAAGGCCCCAACCGGTTCGGGCCCGACCCGCTCGGAGCGCCTAGCGCGACCAAAGCCTCTAGGATCGTCGGAAGGTCCGTGGATAAGCCGAATGAGGCCCAGTTCGGGCTTCGCACAACCAGGCTTCCGCTCTAAAAAGGCCTGTCGGCCGGTTGAAGGCCATAAGGGAGGGGTAGCGATGGATTTCAATTATCTCTTTACGTCGTTCGACGGGCGCATCAACCGGGCCAAATATTGGGCGGGAACCATCATCCTGGCCATTGTCAGCATTATCCTCGGTCTGATTGTCGGCGCAGTGTTCGGCGACAACATGTTCGGCCGCATCCTCATTCTGCTGGTGACGCTCGCTTTGTTCTATCCGGCCTATGCGATCGTGGCGAAGCGCTTTCAGGATCGCGACAAGCCCGGCAAGATGGCGCTTTACGGCCTCGTCCCCATGCTGATCGCGAGCGTATTGCAGGCCTTGGGCCTCGTCGGCACGCCTGAGGCGCCCAACGCCATCGGCTGGCTTTGCAGCATCGTTACGCTCGGCGTCGGGCTGTGGTTTCTGGTCGAGCTTGGCATCCTGAAGGGCACGACAGGTTCCAACCGCTATGGACCCGATCCGCTCGCCGCATAGGGGCATGTATCGCGCGCTCGATGCCGGCAAGATCGTCGGGACCATCGATCGCCTGAAGGCCCGGATCGACGAGCGGTTTCCTGGCGCCAGTCTCGGGCGCGTGGCAGCCGACCTCGGCGGGGTAGCGCGCGATACCGCACGGGTTGCCAAGGAGCTCGGTCGCCCAGACTGGCTGCTCGGCACCTTGCTGCCGCTCCTGTTCGTGACGGTTTGCGCCGGTATCGCCTATTACGTGGCCTCGACCATGCAAGTGGCGGGGACGGTGCAGCCGTCGCGCAATCTGAACACGGAGCCGACCAATCTGTTGCAGACTCTCGATGCCACCATCAACACGGCGGTGCTGACCGGCATCGCCATTGTGTTCCTTGCCACTGTCGGGCACCGTTGGAAGCGGCATCGCGCGCTCAAGGCCTTGCACCAGATCCGCTCGCTGGTGCATGTGATCGACATGCACCAGCTCACCAAGGATCCAAGTCTCGTGCTCGAGGGCAAGCAAGACACGATTGCCTCGCCGAAGCGGGAAATGACTCCGTTTCAGCTTGGGCGCTATCTCGATTATTGTAGCGAGATGCTCTCGCTCACAGGAAAAGTCGCGGCGCTCTATGCGCAAGATTTGGACGATCCGGTTGTGATCGAGGCGGTCAACGACATCGAAATGCTCGCCGCCAATCTCAGCCGCAAGATCTGGCAGAAGATCGCGATCCTGCAAGTCGCGATCAACTCGGCCCAGATGCGGGCAGCGTCATGACGACCGGTATCGACCAAAGGGCGATCGACCTGGCGCGCTCGCTGATCCGTTGCCGCAGCGTCACGCCGGAAGATGCCGGCGCCATCGAGTTGCTCGACGTGGTGTTGGGCAAGGCCGGGGCGCATTGCCACAGGCTAACCTTCGCCGACACCGACACGCCGAAGATCGAGAATCTCTATGCGCGGATCGGCGACGGCGAGCCGCATCTCTGTTTCGCCGGGCATACCGACGTGGTGCCGCCGGGCGATGAGAGCCTATGGCATCACCCGCCCTTCGGCGCCGAGATCGCCGACGGCATTCTCTACGGACGCGGCGCCTCGGACATGAAGGGCGCGATCGCGGCCTTCGTCGCGGCAGCGCTCGATTTCGTCGCGGCCAAGGGCGACAATTTTGAAGGCTCGATCAGCTTCCTCATCACCGGGGACGAGGAAGGGCCGGCGATCAACGGCACGCGGAAAGTCTTGGATTGGATGCGCGCCAAGAACGAGGTTCCCGACCATTGCATCGTCGGCGAGCCGACCAACGCCACGAAGCTCGGCGAGACCATCAAGATCGGGAGGCGCGGCAGTCTGAATGGCAGGCTTGCGATCACTGGCGTGCAAGGCCATGTCGCCTATCCGCATCTCGCCGCCAATCCGGTGAAGGGCCTGATCCGCGTGCTCGACCGGTTCTATGATGAGCCGCTCGATCACGGCACCGCGCATTTCTCGCCCTCGAACCTCGAAGTGACCAGCATCGATGTCGGCAATGAGGCGGTGAACGTGATCCCGGCAAAGGCCGAGGCCCGCTTCAATATTCGCTTCAATGACCGTCACGAGGCGAAGACGCTGGAGACCCTGTTGCGGCAGAAGACGGCGCAGGCGCTGGAGGGAAGCAATCTCGGTTTCACGCTCTGTCTTCGAGCCGCCGAGCCAAGCCTTCATCACCACGCCTGGGCCGCTCGACGCGCTGCTCAGCGAGGCGGTGCGCGACGTGACGGGGCTGATGCCATCGCTCTCCACCGACGGCGGCACGTCGGATGCGCGTTTCATCAAGGATCTCTGCCCGGTGGTGGAGTTCGGATTGCTCACGGCCTCGATTCACAAGATCGACGAGAATGTCGCGATCGCCGATCTCACGCGGCTAACGGCGATCTACCACCATTTCCTCGAGCTCTATTTCGCCAATTTCTCGGCCCCGTAGCATGGCGGACAACCGTCCCATCGGCGTGTTTGATTCCGGCATGGGCGGATTGACCGTGCTCCGCGCGCTGATGCAGCTTCTGCCGTCGGAGCGGTTCATCTATCTCGGCGATACGGCGCGGCTTCCCTACGGCACCAAGAGCGCCGAGACGGTCGAGGCCTATGCCTTGCAAGCGACCAGACTGCTGATCGAGGCGGGCGTGAAAATGGTGGTCATCGCCTGTAATACGGCGTCGGCCGTCGCGCTCGTGCCGCTCAAAAGCCAATTGGCGCCGGTGCCGGTGATTGGCGTGATCGAGCCCGGCGCGCGCGCCGGCATCGCGGCGACACGCAACAAGCGGATCGCCGTCATCGCCACCGAGAGCACGGTGAAGGGCGGCGCCTATATCAGAGCCATTCATGCCATCGATGGCAGCGTTGAGGTGGTGCAGCGCCCAGCCCAGGTCTTTGTCGCGCTGGCCGAGGAGGGCTGGACCGAGTCCGCGGTCACGGTCGCGGCGGCGCGCGCCTATCTCGCTCCTTTGTTCGAGGGGGAGCCCGCACCGGACACGCTGGTGCTTGGCTGCACGCATTTTCCCGTGCTGGTAAAATCCATCCGCGAGGCTGTCGGCGACAGGATTGCCATCGTCGACTCCGCCGCTACGACGGCAGCCACAGTGGCAGAAGCGCTTGCCGCTTCGGGCCTCGCGAATGCGGGACAGGATAAAGGGACGGCGCGCTTTCTCGCCACGGATTCGCCGGAGCGCTTCGCACGGGTCGGCGAGATTTTTCTTGGGCGCAAGATCGACGTCACAGACGTCGAGCCGATCGACCTTCGCCCTTCGAGCGCTATGCCTTTGAGTTGAGCGCGATAGCGCTCTAATTTGTTTGAGCATGATCTTTTCGGAAAACCGGTTCCCACTTTTCCGGATCATGCCTAGCCGGTAGGCGGCGGCGGGTCCGCGTCGGGCAGCGCCGTAACTTGCGTCGGGTCGGGCGGCATTTTGGCCGGAGCCGTCGCGTCGGCGGCGGTACTCACCTCGCGGAGCAGACCGTTCAGCCATTTGGTGCCGAGGAGGATAAGCACAAGCCCCGCATAAATCAGCGTCCCCAAGACAAGAAGAATGGCGAGCAAGGTCTCCTCGCGGAAGAAGGGCAATTTCGCCACAACGCTTGCGAACGCGTATTGGCCGCCGAATAGTCCGAGCGCCAGCAGTACGCCGGAGATGACGAGCATCGCCACGGGCTTGCCGATCGCAGCACCTGAAACGATGAAGCCTTGGCGGCGGGCAAACCAAGCGAGCAGGCTCAAATTGAGCCAAGCACCGACGCTGGTTGCCAGCGCCAAGCCAACTTGAGCGAGATGGCCCATCAGCAAGATTTTCAGCAGGATGTTGATGCTTGCGGCAAGCAGCGCGGCCTTGACCGGGGTGATGGTGTCGCCGCGGGCATAGAAGGGCGAGGTGAAGCTGCGGATCAGCACAAAGGGCAACAGTCCGACGGCATAGGCGGCGAGCGTGGCGCCGGCCGCTGCCGCGTCGGCCACGGTGAAAGCGCCGCGGGCAAACAGCGCGCGCATGATCAGATCGGGAATCGCGATGCCCCCGGCAACACAAGGAATGGTGAGCAGTACCGCGAGTTGAATGCCGCGGGCTTGCGCCGAGGCCGCACCCTTCTCGTCGCCGGCGGCGAGGCGACGCGACATCTCAGGCAGCAGCACGGTGCCGACGGCGATACCGACCACGCCGATCGGGAGTTGATTGATGCGGTCGGCATAATAGAGCGCGGAGAGCGCGCCGGGTGCCAGCATTGAGCCGATCAACGTGTCGGCGAACAGAGCGAGCTGCACGCCGCCGGCGCCGATGACGGCAGGACCCAGGGCTTTCAGAAATTTCCGCGTCGGCGCATCGAGGCGTGGCATGCGGAGGCGCAAGCCAAACCCATTTCGCTCGGCATCGATGCCGACGAGAAAAACTTGAGCGAAGCCGGCGATGAGCACGCCCCAGGCGGCGGCATAGCCGGCGGTTTGGAAGAAGGGCGCGAGCAGCAGCGTCGCGATCAGAGACAGATTGAGCAGCACCGGTGCGCCGGCAGCAGCCGCAAACCGCTCATTGGCGTTCAATGTACCGGCGAGCAGAGTCTCCAGCGAGACCAGGACGAGATAGGGAAAGGTGATGCGGGTCAGCGCCACCGCGAGATCGAAGCGCACGGGATCGTCGACAAAGCCCGGCGCCAGGATGCTCACCACCACAGGGGTGAACAAAAGCGCGAGCGCGAGCATGAGAAGATTGATCAGAATGAGCGCGGCAGCGATGCGGTCGGCGAAGACTTTCGCCGCATCGATCCCGGAGTGTTGCAGGGTCCGCGCATAGGCCGGGACAAAGGCGGCGGCGAAGGCACCCTCGGCGAAGATGGCACGGAAATGGTTGGGCAGGCGGAAGGCGACGAAGAAGGCGTCCGCCACCGGTCCTGCGCCCAACACTGCCGCCATGACGACGTCGCGCGCGAAGCCGGAAAGCCTGGAAACAAGCGTCCAGCCGCCTACGGTCGCAATACGTCTGATCATTGTTGGGATGGCCCCCGAGCTTTCTTTGCGCCCTCGTAGCCCAGGGACCTGCTCAAGTCCATGAGGGCCCGGCGAGATCTGCCTTATTTGCCCGCGGATTTGAAGTAGAGCGATTCAGCCGGAAGCGAGCCATAGGTGAAAGGTTCTTGCTGGCCGCCAGTCTTGCTCCGCACGTCGTCGCGGACCTTGCGGAACAGCATATTGATCTCAAGCCCCGGCTCGCTCAGATGGTCGAGCAGCGCTTGGGCAAAGGGACTGTTGGCGCCGTCGCCGTCCTGCGCCACCTGGCCATCCTTGGCCGAATAGGCGACGAGCACGCCGCCCTCCGGCTCGACGCGGGCTAGTCCCCTGCCCACGGAGCGCGTGCTGCTGTTGCTGGCCATTTTGGCGATGAATGGGTTCTCGCGGCAGGCGTCGAGAATGACCAACCGCAATTTCTTCGCGCCTTCGACCTTGGACAGGATGCGCTCGAGCGGAACGGCCTCGTCGTCGACATGGGTCGAGGCGGAAAGCTCGGCATCGATCGGAATAAGATAGTTCGTGCCCGCGACCTCGATACCGTGACCGGCATAATAGACCACCGCCCAATCGTAGCTCGGAGTCTTGTCGCCGAAGCCCTTCAACTCCGCGATCAGAGCGGTGAGCGTGAGATCATGTTTCTCGATCACGTCGAAACCGAGATTGCGGAAACTCGCCGCCACCGCGCGCGCGTCGAAATCGGCATTTTTCAGCACGTTGACGGATGTATAGGCGCCGTTGCCGATCACCAGCGCCACGCGCTTCTCCGCCTTGGGCAGATCGGCTACCGGCTCTGGCTTCGGGATCGGCTTCTCAACTTCGGTAGGCGTCGCGGAAGCCAACGCGGTGAGACGCTTCAGGGCCTCTTCCTTGGCTCTGTCGTCATAGAGCTGCTTGCTCTTAAGCGAAAGCGATTTGCGGTAGTCGGCGATCGCCTTGTCACGCTCGCCTTTCAACTCGTAGGCATGGCCGCGATCGGAATAGGCGCCGGCGAGCTCGGGATCGATCGCCAGCGCGTTGTCGAAATCGGCGAGTGCGAGGTCGAGCATGCCCTTGCTGGTGTAGATCCACGCCCGCGTGTGAATGGTGTTCGGCTCTTTCGGATTGAGCGCCACCGCCCGCTCGGCATCGACCAGCGCCTTGTCCAACTGGCCCAATTGCGCATAGGCCCAGGCCCTGCCGTTCAGCGCATTCGCGTTGTCCGGCTTCAGCGCCAAAACCTTGTCGTAATTGGCCGCGGCGGCCGCATGGTCACCCTTGTCGTCGAGCACTCCGCCGCGGTCGACCATGATATCGACATTGTCGGGCGAGGCCTTCAGCGCCGCGTCGAGATCGGCAAGGGCGCGATCGAGATCGCCCTTTAGCCAATAGGCCCAGCCGCGATTTTGCTGGGCGAAGGATTGGGTTGGATCGATCTTCAGCGCCTCGTCAAAATCGGCGACCGCCTTGTCGTACTCGCCAATCTTGACCAACGAATAGCCGCGGCTGTTGAGATCGCTGGCACTTTGCGGCTCGATCTTCAACGCTTCGCTGAACGAGGCGACGGCCTCCGCATGCTTGTCGCGTTGCGCGAACACCCAGCCGCGATTGGAATATGCCAGCGCATAGTCCGCCTTGAGCGAAATCGCCTTCTCGAAATCGGCGAATGCATTGTCGAGGTCGCCGATCTCGGCATAGGAATGGCCGCGATCGTTATAGGAGACCGCGTCGTCGGGGTTCAGCGCGATAGCGCGATTGTAATCCATCAAGGCGTGGACGTGATCGCCCTTGGCGGAATAGGCCCAGCCGCGATTGTAATTGGCGAATTGATGATCGGGCTTCAGCTTCAGCGCTTGATCGAAATCGGCAATGGCGGCGTCGTACTGCTCCTTACGCGAATAGGAATAGCCGCGATTGTTGTAGGCGCTTGCTTGCGGATCGAGTTTGATCGACTGGGTATAGTCGGCGATGGCCTGGTCGTGATTGTCCTTAGCCTGATAGTCGTTGCCGCGATCGTAATAGGCGATGGCGAGATTAACCTTGGTCTCCTTGCCGTGGGAGATGATGGCGTTGCAGCCTTTGATGCTCCGATCCGTATCGGGGGAGGCGCAGTCCTCCCAGTCCTTTTTTGGATCGGCGAACGCGGCGGTGGCGAACGCCACAAGTCCAAGGAAAATTACGGCAAGAGCTCGCATCGGAACGCCTCCCTCACATCGGCGGGGCCAGTTTATCCTGTCCGCGCGCCAACGCGAAGCGGGTCGAAGTTCAATAATCCACTTTGACCAGATAGAGCCCGTGGGCGGGGGCGACGGGGCCACAAGCGTCCCGGGATTTGGCGGCAAGGGCTTGTTCGAGATCGTGTTTTGACCATCTCCCCTCGCCCACCAGCTTGAGCGAACCCACCATGGAACGGACCTGATTGTGCAGGAAAGAGCGCGCCGAGGCCTCGACCCTCAGCACCTCGCCATGGCGCGAGACGGCGAGGCGATCCAGAGTCTTCATCGGCGTTTTGGCCTGGCATTCGGTCGAGCGGAAGGTGGTGAAGTCGTGATGGCCGAGCAGGCTTTGCGCGGCGTCGTGCATGGCCTCTGCATCAAGGTTGCGAAACACGCCCCAGGCGCGGTCGCGCTCGAGCGCCAGAGGCGACCTGCGGTCGATGATGCGATAGAGATAGTGGCGCGCTTTCGCCGAGAAGCGCGCGTCGAAATCGTCCGCCACGCGTTCGCATGACAGCACGCTGATCGGATCGGGCCTGATCTGCGCGTTCAGCGCGTCGCGGACTCTCTCGCCGTCCCATTCCTTGGCGAGGTCGAAATGGGCGACTTGAGCGACAGCATGGACGCCGGCATCGGTGCGTCCGGCGCCGCGCGGGATGTTGTCTTCACCGGAGAACGCCTTGATGGCCTCGGTGAGCCGCCCCTGCACCGAGGCTGCGGCACCTTGCATCTGCCAGCCGACGAAGGGCGTGCCGTCATATTCGAGGATGAGTTTGTAGCGTGGCATGGCGGATCTAGGTGAGCACCGTGCCTTTGGGCACCGGCACGCCGCGCAAAAATTCTTCGGCGGTCATCGGGCGCTTGCCGGCGCGCTGAACTTCGATGAAGCGGATGGCGCCTTTGCCGCAGGCAATGGCGAGTTCGTCATCGAGCACCGTGCCTGGCGTGCCGCTTTGTTCGACGAGCGTCGCGCGTAGGACCTTGATGCGCTCCGGCTTGCCGTTCAATTCGATCTCGCACCAGGCGCCGGGATGAGGCGAGAGACCGCGAATGCGGTCGTGCAGTTGGTGAGCGGGCGCCCGAAAATTGAGGCGCGCTTCGGCTGAAGTGATTTTCTCGGCGTAGCTGCCTTGCTCAGGCTGCGGCTGGCAGGTGAGTTTGCCCTGTTCCAGCGCACCGAGCGCCTCGATCATGAGTCTGGCGCCGAGCGAAGCCAGCCGGTCATGGAGTTCGCCAGCCGTCTCGTCGGACTCGATGGGCACGCGCTCGACGAGGCAGACCGGACCGGTATCGAGACCCTCATCCATGCGCATGATGGAGACACCGGTCTCAGTGTCGCCCGCCATGATGGCGCGATTGATCGGGGCAGCACCCCGCCAATCGGGGAGCAGCGAGGGGTGCAGGTTGAGGCAGCCATGACGCGGGGCATCGAGGATCGGCTTCGGCAGAATGAGCCCATAGGCCACGACGACCCCGACGTCGGCGCCAAGGGCGCGGAAGCGATCCTGCTCCTCCGCGCTCTTCAGGCGCTCCGGCGTCCGCACCTCCAGGTTCGCAGTCTCGGCGAAGATTTGCACGGGAGATTTACGTAGACCCATGCCCCGCCCCGCCGCGCGCGGCGGCTGGGTATAGACGGCGGCGATGTCATAGCCGCTGTCGAACAGGGCGGCGAGGGTCGGCACCGCGAAATCAGGTGTTCCCATGAAGACAATGCGCGTCAAAATCGAACACCTCTGTCTTCCAAGCGTTCGGCCGGCTAACCAGATCGAGGATGAAGGGACAGGCAAAAGCGACGCAAATAGCTCGGCGCATCTTAACCATTAACGGGCCCGAATAGGTGCGGCACGCGGCTTGCTTCTCCTCCAGCAATCGACCCAAAGGGAGATCAAAGATGGCGGACACGCCAACGGTTTGGCTGGAATCACGCCAGGTCAACGCAAGGATGGCGGCTTCGTCGCAGACCGAGAGCGACATCGTCGCGCTGCCCGGACGGCGGCTATCTGATCGTTTGGGAAGACCGGCACTTCGCCGGGCGACATCGACATGTGGGGCCAGCGTTATGACGCGGCGGGCGACAAGGTCGGCACTCAGTTCTCGGTGGAGACGGTGACGGATTCGCAAACGGTACCGGCGCTCGCGGCCTTCGCGGACGGCAAGCGTGCTGGTGGCTTTCTCCGACGATTTCGCCGATCTCGACAGCTGGGTGGATCGGCTTCGATGCCAATCTGAAGCACCTCCCCGATCCAGACCCTACCTCATCGCATCAATATTCTCAGGGATTCGGTCGAGCGGACGGACTGGAACTCCACCGATCCATCCATCAGCTACGCTCGCCGGCGGCGCTTACGTCGGTCGACCTACACTTATGACGGCCGGCCGCCCGGCAACGATGACACCGACGTCTATGCGCAGAGTGATGAACGCGGACGGGACGAAAGGGGCGCTGGTGCACGTCAACACGGACGCTGTCAATGCCGACTCCGCCGAGGTGGCGACTTTGGCAAACGGGGATTTCGTCACGGTCTATCGGCACGAACGCGACCGCGCTCAATCTCCCCGGCGACCACGACGTGCTGTTCCAGATCAACACCGCCGCCGGGGATCTCGTCACGACCAATGCGGTCGCCGGAGCGACTGACGACAACCGATGCGTCCGCAGCCGGACGTCGCGGCGCTCAGTGGCGGCGGTTTCGTCGTGGTCTGGACCGATGGAGCGGGCGACGAGTTCCGGCCACGGCATCAGGGCCACGGTGTTCGACAATGCCGGCGCGGTCGTCAGCGCCGACACGCCAAGTCAACGCGACGATTGCCGGCGACCAGCATGCGGCGAGCGTGATCGGCCTTGCCGATGGCGGCTTCATTGTGGCTTGGGAGGACGACGACGCCGGGGTCACACGCGCGCAGCGTTTTGACGCAGCCGGCGATGCCCTCGGCAGCGAATTCGACGTTTTCGCGGGCGTAGGCGGTGGCGCCGCGCATATGGCGCTGCTCAACGACGGCCGCGTCGCCTTCAGCATCGACAGGCTGCAGGGAGGCGACTGGGACGTGGTGAGCGCGATTTTCGATCCTCGCACCGGCGACAGCACTCCAGAGGGAACGCCTGGTAACGATGCGCTGACCGCCTTGTCGCAAGGATCGAGGTTGAGCGGGCTCGGGGGCAAGGACGTCCTGACCGGGCTCGACGGCAATGATCGCCTCGATGGCGGGGGCGGTAAGGACACCTTGTTCGGAGGGTCCGGCTTCGATCGGCTTAGTGGGGGCCGTGGCGCCGACCATCTGACCGGCGGCGGCGGCGGCGATGCTTTCGTGTTTCTGGCCGTTGCCGAGTCCCGGCACGGCAAGGGCCGGGACCATGTCGAGGACTTTACGGACGCCGACGGCGACCATATCGACCTGTCGGCCATCGACGCCAATACGCGAAGAGCGGGCAACCAGGATTTCCATTTCGTCGATGGCAATCTCACGCAGAGTTTCGCCGCCTATCACAACCATCATGCCAAGGGACAATGGGCGGGAGCGCTACGCGTGTCGGGGCACAATGTTGTACAGGGCGACGTCAACGGCGACGGCAAACGCCGACTTCGAGATCGTCGTGCACGGCGATCATCTGACCAAAGCCCGATTTTCTCGTCTGACCCTCGGCTTTGTTCCGCAGCCTGCTGGTCCGACTGGAACGCGAGTTCAGCTACTGGTAAGGTTAACTCTTTACGCTGTCCGTCTCATTTCCGCGCCGGCGGGTTAATAGCTTGTTAAGGATTGCGGCTGCGGCTCGAATTTGGGGGTTCAGCATGGCATCCACTCCATCGCTCTGGCGCGATCTCAGTCAGGCGAATAGCCGCGACGGCGGCGCCGCGCAGACAAACAGCGATATCGTGGCGCTCGCGGACGGAGGCTACCTCGTGGTCTGGGAGGATCACACCTTTGCCGGCGATATCGATATGTGGGGCCAGCGGTATGATGCGGCGGGCAGCAAGCTCGGCGATGTGTCGGTCGAGGTCGTCGCCGAATTCGCAGATGATGCCGACGCTGAGTCGCGCTCCTGTCGAACGGCTACGTGCGTGATCGCTTTCGATGACGACTACGGCGACCATGTCGACACTTGGGTCGATCGCTTCGATCGCGAACCTGAAGCACCTAGCCGGATCCAACGTCGGCGCGCGAACATTCTGCCGGGATTAGGTCGAGCGGTACGGGCTGGGATCTCGACCGATCAGAAGATCGCCGCGCTCGCCAACGGCCAATACGTCGTGAGCTACACCTATAATTGTGCCGAACGCCAACGACCTCGACGTCTACGCGCAGATCATGAATGCCGACGGCAGCAAGGGCGCGCTTGGTGGCGGTCAACACCGACTGCGATCAATGCCGATCAGTCGGAGCTCGCGACGCTGAGCCAACGGCAATTTCGTCACCGTCTACCGGCATGAGAGCAATCGCACCACGCAGCCGGGTAATCACGACGTGCTGTTCAAGATCAGCAGCGCCACTGGCGCCACGATTGCCAGCGGCAGTGTGTTGGGCGCAGCCGACGGCAAAGACGCTTCGCGATCCAGACGTCGCGGCGCTGACCGGCGGGGGCTTCGCGGTGGCGTGGACCGACGCCGCGGGCGATGCTTCGGGCCAGGGAATCCGGGTCTCGGTCTATGACAACGCCGGAAATGTTGTCACCAGCGATTTGCAGGTGAATACGACAACAGCCGGAAGCCAGAACGACGCCTCCGTGGTCGGCCTCGCCGACGGCGGATTTCTTGTCGCGTGGGAAGACGATCAAGCTTCGCTCACACGCGCGCAACGTTTCGATAGCGCCGGGCATCTGGTCGGGAGTGAGTTCACGGTGCTCGACAGCGTCGGCGGTGGCGCGCCATCGATGACACTGTTGAAGGACGGCCATATCGCGTTTGCCTTCGACCGTCTCGCGAGCGGCGACTGGGATGTCTACACCTCGATCTGGGACCCTCAAGGCGCGCCGGACCCGACGCCGACTCCCGATACTAAGCCAGACCCAACGCCCACTCCCGATCCCACGCCGGACCCGACGCCTCCTGCGCCCACAACGATCACCGGGACCAGCGGCAAGGATACGCTCACTGCGGCGCCGCAGGGATCGACCCTTTATGGGCTCGGCAACAACGACACGCTGATCGGCCTCGGCGGCAACGATACGCTGGACGGCGGATCGGGCAATGACACGCTGAAAGGCGGAGGCGGGCAGGATAGTCTGAAGGGCGGCCAGGCACCGACTAGCTCTACGGCGAAGCTGGCGCGGACAGTTTCGTGTTCTAGCAACTCTGTCGAATTCGACGAAGCTCGAGCGGCCGCGACACGATTCAGGATTTCAGCCATGCGGACGGCGATCTCATCGACTTGAGCGCCATCGACGCCTCGAGCAAATCCGGCTTTCAGCACTTCCACTTCGTCGACGGGCGATCTCTCCCAGTCGCTTCTCGCACTATCACCGGGCGCACGCCAAGGCCGATTGGTACGGGGTGCTGCGGGTAAGCGCAGACAATATCGTGCAGGCCGACATCAACGGCGACGGCAAGGCGGATTTCGAGATCGTGGTGCATGGCGACCATTCGACCAAGGCCGACTTCATCGTCTGACTGAGCAGCTGCTCGCGGATCAGGAGCGCTCCTTGTAGAGGCCCCACACGGCGACCAGCGCGCTGACGGTCGCGGCAAGAAACAGCCCGGACAGAACTCCGTGCTCGACGTTCCAGCCCAAGAAGCGCGCAAGATCGTAGACCACGTAGATGCGTGAACGTGAGCGCCAGGCCGTAAAGATGCGGTCTTTGCTTTTGCGCGGCCAGAATGGCGATGATTGCGACCGCGGCTTCGAGCACGATCGAAACCAGCAGCATCGCGTTCGCCATCAATGCCTCCTAAGTCCAGTCCTCCGGCTAAAGCGCGTCAGTGCGCTTGAGCTTGGTGAATTTCTTCACCACCATGTCACGCTTCAGCCGTGACAGATAATCGATGAACAGCACGCCGTTGAGGTGATCGATTTCGTGCTGCACGAGAGTCGACCAGATGCCCTCGAGCTCGATCTCCTGGTTTTTGCCTTCAAGATCGAGATAGGCGACGCGGGTCAGCGCCGGGCGCTCCACCTCGGCGGTAATATCGGGAATCGAGAGACAGCCTTCGTCATGCAGGCGCATCTCGGACCCGCGCGAGAGAATTTCCGGATTGACCATGGTGAGCGGCGTCTTGGCCTCTTCGTCGCGGGCCGGATCCATGACGATGAGGCGGCGGGAGACGCCCACTTGCGGCGCGGCAAGGCCGATCCCCGGCGCGTCGTACATGGTCGCGAACATGTCGTCGGCGAGACGCTTCAGCGAAGCGTCGATGCGCTCCACTGGCGCCGACTCTTTCCGCAGGATCGGGTCGGGAAGCACGATGATGGGGAGAATAGCCATTCTGGCCGTGACATAGGGGTGCGCGGGCCAACGGTCAATCGGCCGTCCAGAGCCAGCAGGCCCGGTTTGCCAAGGCCCTAGCGGCTTATGTTCTCGTTTTGGTCCAAAGGACCGAATCGGTCTAAGCTCGGCGGATGTCGTTGGATCCGATCCAGGTTGGAAACTTCACGATCGAGCCGGAGCTCGTTCTGCTGGTCTTGGCAGGCTTGGGCGTGCTCGCACTGTTCGTGCTCGCCATCGTCGCGCTGATCAATATCGGCAAGAGGCGGCGCGAGGCGTCAGCGCAGGACGCGCAGCTCACCGAGCTGAAGGTGCGGCTCCAGACCCTCGCCGAGAGCAGCGTCAGCCGCCATGGCGAGCTTGCCCGCGGTGTCAATGAGCGGCTCGACCGCATGACGCATAAAGTCGGCACCGATCTCAACGAGACCGCGCGCAAGACGAACGAGTCGATCTCCAAGCTGAACGAGCGGCTGGCGGTGATCGACACGGCGCAGAAGAACCTGACCGACCTTTCGACCAACATGGTCTCGTTGCAGCAGATCCTCTCCAACAAGCAGGCTCGCGGCGCGTTCGGCCAGATGCGCATGGAGACCATCATCCAGGACGGATTGCCGAAGGGCGCCTATACGTTCCAGGCCACGCTCTCCAACGGCAAGCGCCCCGACTGCGTGCTGCATCTGCCGAACACGAGCGCCGGCGTCGTCATCGACGCCAAATTTCCGCTTGAGGGTTTCGAGGCGTTCCGCACCGCGCGGCGCGACGAAGAGAAGAAGGAAGCGGCGAAGCGCGTACGCATCGACGTCATCCGGCATATCGAGGCGATGGCGGAGCGCTATTTTGTCCCCGGCGAGACGCAAGACACCGCCATCCTGTTCGTGCCGTCCGAGTCGATCTATGCCGATCTCGCCGAGCATTTCGACGACGTGGTGCAGAAGGCGCATCGGGCGCGGATCATGATCTGCGCGCCGAACATGCTGATGCTCGCGGTGCACACCATGCAGGCGATCCTGAAAGACGTAAAGATGCGCGAGCAGGCGCATCTCATTCAGCGCGAAGTGATTCATCTGATGGAAGACACGGAGCGCTTGCGCGAGCGCGTGCTCGATCTGCAACGGCATTTCGGCCAGGCCAATACCGATATCGAGAAGATCCTGACCTCGTCAGACCGGATCAATTCGCGCGGGCGGAAGATCGAGGCGCTGGAGTTCGAGGCGGAGGGGGCTACGGCCCCGGTCGAGGTCGCGCATACCGCTAATGGCGCTCAAGCCCCGGCACCCACCCCGCCAGTCGCGAGCAGAGAAGCGCAAGCCGGTCACGATCGTGCGGCAACCGGATCTGCTTGCCCGCGAGACGCATTAGTCCGCGCCTTACTTCTTGTTCGCTTCCGTTTCCGTTTGCGGCGCGCCCGCGCAGCCTGTTCGTGGCGCTCCCCATATTTCATGCCTTCGAATTTCATGCCGTCGGGATCGAGGAAGAACACGGCGTAATAGTCGTCGTAATATTCGCCGGCGGGATCCACGATCTTCGCGCCGCGCTCTTCGAGGAACGCTTCCAGCGCGTCGACGTCTTTGCGACTCCTGCAAGCGGAAGGCATAGTGGTGGAAGCCGATATCGCCTTTGCGATATTTGTGTTTCTTGCCCTTGGCATCGGCGGCGGCGATCCAGAAATGCGTCTTGCCGTTGGCCCAGCCCACCATGTCGCTGCCATCGTATTGCAGGTCGAAGCCGAGAAATTCCATCAGAGGCGCGTAAAACGCCTTCGACTTGGCGAAATTCCCCACGCTGATGGTGAGATGATCGATCCCTGCAACTTGCACCATGTCGCTCTCCTATTGAGCCGTCCTGCACCGCTTTTAACGCCTTCAAGCGGCCTCACGTTCGACGCCAATCGGGAGCCATGACGGGCGGGCCTTCGCCTGCTATGCAAGGGTCATGACCACGGGGGAGTCTAGCGAGAAGGCCGGCCTTGGCGAGCGCTTCGCGCGCGCGGCCCGGGTGTTTCTCGACCCCAAAGTCCTGATCATTCTCCTGCTCGGCTTTTCCTCCGGGCTGCCGCTGGCGCTGTCCGGCTCGACGCTGCTGTTCTGGATGAAGGATGTCGGCGTCGATCTCACGACGATCGGGCTGTTTGCGCTGGTCGGCCTGCCCTACACCATCAAATTCCTCTGGGCGCCGATCGTCGATGCGTTCGATGTTCCGGTACTCGGCCGCCTGCTCGGGCATCGCCGCGGCTGGCTGGTGCTATCGCAACTCTTGCTCATGGTCGCCATCGTTTTTCTCGGCGTGCAGAATCCGCTCGCCGCACCCTGGCTGATCGCGCTCGCCGCCGTCATCGTAGCCACCGCCTCGGCGACGCAGGACATCGTCATCGATGCGTTTCGCACCGAATATCTGCCGACCGACGCGCAGGCCGCGGGCATGGCCTATTTCGTCGCCGCCTACCGCATCGGCATGCTGGTCTCGACCGCCGGCGCGGTGGCGCTCGTCGCCTATCTCGAGCATATCGGCGTCGATCGCAGCCTGATTTGGGCCTATGCCTACATCGCCATGGCCGCGCTGGTCGTCATCGGCCTGGTGGCGGCGCTGCTGGCCCACGAACCCCGCGCCAAGGAGCGTGAGGCTGAGGCCAGCGCCCTCGGCGAACGTCAGGCGAATCCGCTGCTGCGCTTTTTCCGAGCCGCCTACGATGCCTTCGCCGATTTCCTCTCCAAGCGCGACGCGTTGCTGATCCTGCTTTTCGTGGTGCTGTACAAGCTCACCGATACGTTCGCAGGCGTCATGACCGGGCCGTTCGTGCTCGATATCGGTTTCGACAAAGCGAGCTACGCCGCGATCGTCAAGGGCGTGGGCCTCGCCGCCTCGCTGGCCGGCGGCTTCGCCGGGGGACTGCTCGCGCGCGCGCTGCCGCTGTCGCGGGCGCTGCTCGTCGCCGGCATCTTGCAGGCGCTGGCGAATTTCACCTTCTCCTGGCTCGCCTCGATCGGGGCCAGCCATCTCGGGCTCGCAATCGCCATCTCGACGGAGAATTTCACATCCGCGATCGGCACCGTGGTGTTCATCGCCTATCTGTCGGCGCTGTGCACCAGCCCGGCGCATACGGCGACGCAATTCGCGCTGCTCACCGCATTGTCCTCGTTCGGCCGCACCACGCTCGCCTCGATCACGGGCTATGTGGCGGCAAGCGTCGGCTGGGTGTGGTTCTTCATGCTGTGCGCCGCGGCGGCGCTGCCTGGGCTGGCGCTCTTGTGGCTGCTGACTGCGCGCGGCGCTTTCGAGGCGATCGAGAAGAAGGAACCGGCGGCGGCGAGCGGCTAGATCAAATCTTGCGGCTGTCATAGGCCCAATGCAGCAGGGCCTGGCGCTGGCGCTTGCGGCAGGTGAGATCGCCCTTGGCGCAGTTCTTTTTCAATTGCTGGACGTGACGGTTTATCGCCTTCCAGCGCTTGATCTGGCGGGAATCTTCCTCTGGGTTGCGACGCCCCCTGTAATAGCGGCAATACCATTGGAACCAGCCGCGCGGGTCGTCCTCGTGGATCCAGCCTTTGGCGCGCCAGACCGAAAGCGGTTGACTGGCATCGACGCCAAAATAATTGAGCGAGCAATCGCGAGCTTTGGGTGAGAGCTTGGCGGTCTTGAACCAACTCGCGGGGAATTCCCTTCTCGTGTCGGTCATGTATTTGCCGCAGAAGATTCCGAGCGCGAGCATCTGCTTCGGGGTGAGGTCTGGCGTGAACTCCGGGGCAAAATCGCGGCCCTCGCGCGCCACCAGCTCGTAGCGGTAATTCTTCTGCATCTTGTCGTTGACGACGACGATGCGCCTAGCCATGCGCCGCTTCGCCCTTGAGCCATGTCGCGCAGGCCTCGCCAAGCTCGGCGCGAGCCTTCGCCTCGTAGCGCGCGCAGTCCTCGGCGCTCAGCAGATCCCGCCAGCGGCCATTGGTGCCCTTGTGGATGAAGGTCTCGGCGCCGCCATCCCAGAAGGCGCCGCCGAGCGGGACCGACGCGGTCGCATTCCGCTTCATGTAGTCGAAGCCGCAATGCTCGACGATGTCGGGGAAGCGCGCTTCGTCGATCTCGATGTCGAGAAATTTGGCAATGCGCTGAATGCCGCTCGGAAGATCGCGCTTCAGATCGGCGAAATGCAGCATCATCACGTTGGGCAAGGTCCGCACCTGCCACCAGCTCCGCACATTCTCGAAGAACGGCCAGAACGGATAACCGTCGCGCTCGAACCAGTCGCGGTAATATTGCACGACATCTGTCGGAGGCTTCTCGATCGGCGGACCGACGCGGCCGGGCGAGTCGTTCAGCGCGCGGTACCAGGTCTCGTTGGCGTTGGCGTGGTGATTATACATGCTCCAGATCACGTCGCGGCCGTCACGGCCGATATAGAGATATTTGGCGCGCGGGGAGAAGCGAAGCGCATCCACGGGAAGATGCGTCTTGAGGAAACGCCGATGGGTTTGGGCTTCGAGCGCGGGCAGCTTCACGTCTTTCGGCGGCAGGCGAAGATCGACCCAAGGGGAAATCTCCGCGACGGGAACGCCTTCCGCGCCGTTGAAGATCAGCTGGCTCACGATCTGCTGCACCCAGGTGGTGCCGGATTTGCCGTAGGTGGCGATGATGACGTCGTCGTCGCGGAACTGGAAATCGTTCCAGACCGTGGAGTCGAAATGGTGGTTATGCAGCTCGCGGGTCTTTACCGGCCAAGGGATGTCGCTCATGGCCTGACTACATCACTTTCCGCGCCTTGACGGCGGCGGCGAGCGTGCCGTCGTCGAGGTAATCGAGTTCGCCGCCGATCGGCACGCCATGCGCCAGCCGCGAGACCGTGACGTTGCAGCCTGAGAGCTGGTCCATCAGATAATGCGCGGTGGACTGGCCCTCGACCGTGGCGTTGAGCGCCAGCAGCACTTCTTTGACTTCAGGGGCGCTGGCGCGCTCGATCAGCTTGGCGATGGTCAATTCCTCGGGGCCGATGCCGTCGAGCGGCGAGAGCGTGCCGCCGAGCACATGATAGAGCCCGTTCAAGACATTGGCGCGCTCGAGCGCCCAGAGATCGCCGACCTCTTCCACCACGCAGATCAGCGAGCGGTCACGGGTCTGGTCGCGGCAGAGCGTGCAAGGCGACACGGTGTCGAGATTGCCGCAAGTCTCGCAAGTCACAATGGTGTCGCGTGCCTCGGCGAGTGCGGCTGCTAGGGGCCCGAGCAATTGCTCTTTCTTCTTCACCAGCGCCAGCGCCGCACGCCGAGCGGAGCGAGGCCCGAGCCCCGGCAACCGTGCCAGAAGCTGGATCAGACGCTCGATTTCGGGACTAGCAGAAGCGCGCCGCATTAAAACAGCTTCAGGCCGGGCGGCAGCGGCAGGCCGCCGGTGAGGCCTTTCATCTTCTCTTGCATCAAGACTTCAGTCTTGGCCTTGGCGTCGTTATGCGCGGCAACGATCAGATCTTCGAGGATTTCGGCTTCCTCGGGCTTCAACAACGAGCGATCGAGCTTCAGCCGCACCATGTCGCCCTTGCCGTTCAGCGTCACGGTCACCAGCCCGCCGCCGGAGCGGCCTTCGCATTCGACGCGCGTCATCTCGGCTTGCATTTCCGTCATGCGGCCTTGCAGCTCCTGCGCCTGCTTCATCATCTGCGCGAAATTCTTCATCAGTTGGTCCCGTCCTCCTGGAAAGGCTCGTGCTCAGGCTCCGGCGCGGTGCGCTCGGCTTCCGTCGACCGGACGGAAGCGATGCGCGCGTCGGGGAAATGCTGCAAGACCTGCTTCACTTGCGGATGTTCGCGGATGCGTTCGATCTCGCTCGCTTCGCGGGCGCGGCGTTGCGCACCGAGCGGCTCGGCACCCTCTTCCGCGCTCACCGCCACAATCCAGACGCGGCCGGTCCACGCTTTCAACTTCCGCATCAGCTCCTGGCCAAGCTCGCGCGGCGCGGTCGGCAGCGGATTGATCTCGAGATGACCGGGACGGAAGCGGACGAGGCGAAGTTGCTCCAGAAGCGCATGTTTCAGCTTCAAGTCGCGCTTGGCCTCGGCCAGCGCGACCAAATCCTCAAAGCTCTGCGGATTGTGCAATTCCGATGCGGTCTCGACTGTGGCCTCGATCGGTGCAAATTCCGGCATGTCGGGCATGGCAGGCGCGGCGGCCACGGGATCGCGCTCACGCGGCGCCGGCGCCGGTCTCGAACGCTCCTGCGGTTCACTGCTCGTGCGGCCCTCGTCGCGGCCGCGCCGCAAATCGGACGGCGTCGGCAGATCGGCGGCATAGGCGATCCTCACCAGAACCATATCGGCGGCGGCGAGCGGCCGTGGCGCGGCGCGGACCTCGTCATAGCCCTTCAGCAACATCTGCCAGGCACGGGCGAGCACGGGCATGGAGAGCCGCGAGGCGAGCGCAGTGGCGCGCGTCCGCTCGGCCTCACTTTCGGGAGCATCGGCAGCCGATTCTCCCGCGGCTTTGATCCGGGTGATGGCGTGCACGGCGTCCGCGAGATCGGCGATGACTTGCGCCGGCTCGGCGCCGTCGCGATTGAGCGCGTCGAGATCGGTCAACGCCTTGCCGGCATTGCCGGCGAAGATCGTCTCCAGCAGGTCGAAGATGCGGTCGCGGTCGGCGAGACCGAGCAGGCCGCGCAACGAGCCTGCCTCGACCTTGCCGGAGCCGAAGGCGATGGCCCGGTCGAGGATCGAGAGCGCGTCGCGGACCGAGCCTTCGGCGGCGCGCGCGATCAGCATCAGCGCGGCCGCGTCGGCCTCGGCGCCTTCCTTGGCGACAATGCCGGCGAGATGGCTGCCGAGCTCATCGGCTTCGATGCGCTTCAGGTCGAAGCGCTGGCAGCGCGACAACACGGTGACCGGGACCTTCCGCACCTCGGTGGTAGCGAAAATGAACTTCACATGCTCCGGCGGCTCTTCCAGAGTCTTCAGCAGGCCGTTGAAGGCCTGCTTCGAGAGCATGTGCACCTCGTCGATGATGTAGACCTTGTAGCGCGCGGCGTTCGGCTTGTAGTGGGCGCTGTCGATCAGCTCGCGCATGTCGTCGATGCCGGTGTGGGAGGCGGCGTCCATCTCGATCACGTCGAGATGCCGGCTCTCCAGAATGGCGCGGCAATGCACGCCCTCTTCTGTCATGTCGAGCGTCGGGCCGCCGCCGCCCGACGATCGGCTCATAGTTCAAGGCGCGCGCGATCAGCCGCGCGGTCGTGGTCTTGCCGACGCCGCGCACGCCGGTCAGCATATAGGCTTGCGCGATGCGCCCGGTCGCGAAGGCGTTGCGCAACGTCCGCACCATCGCCTCCTGGCCGATCAGCTCGGCGAAGGTCGTCGGCCGATATTTCCGGGCAAGTGCCGCATGCGACGGAGCTACGGCACCGGCATGTTTCGAGGCGTCGGCTTGCTGGTCTTTGGCTTTGGCCATGGACGAGGAACTTTCACTCGAAGGAGGTGGGAGGCTGGACGAGCAACCCGCATCAACTCGTTAGGGCTGCTTCCTTCCGGACCTGACCCGGTTGGCGAGCGATCCGCCTGCCGCCAACCTCCCTCAGCACTATATCGGGGATGGGTGCTTGTGTGGCAAGCTCCTCGGCCGAAGCCAACGATTTCCACGATTTCTAGGGAGCGCGCTTTGAGCTACATCCAACAAGTCCTGCAGCCGGGAGAGACGGTCCGCTATCAGGGAAGCGTGAGCTGGGTGCTGTATTTGCTGCCAATTGGCCTCGCGGTTGTAGGCGTGGTCGCGGCAGCCTTCGGACCGATCGGTTGGATTATCGCCGCGATCTGCTTCGGTGTTGCCGCGATCCTCGCGATTCGCGCCTGGTTCATCCGCTGGACCACGGAGATCGCGGTGACCAATCTTCGGGTGATCTATGCCCAAGGCTTCATTCAGCGCCGCTCGGTCGAGATTCACATGGACAAGGTCGAGAGCGTCGACGTCGATCAGTCCGTGCTCGGGCGCATGCTCGACTATGGCACGGTCACGGTGCGCGGCACCGGCGCGACACTCGAACCCTTCCGCGACATCGACCGTCCGATCGATTTCCGCAATCAGGTCGTGGCGAGCTAGGGCGCTCAGGCCTTCAGGCCGGCGCGGAACGGGCTCGCCGGATAGGTGCCGAGAATCCGCACCTCGCTGGTGAAGAAGGCAAGCTCCTCCATGGCGAGCTCGACGGAACGCTGCTTCGGGTGGCCCTCGATATCCGCGTAGAACATCGTGGCGTTGAACGAGCCTTCAAGCTGATAGGATTCGAGCTTCGTCATGTTGACGCCGTTGGTGGCGAAGCCGCCGAGCGCCTTGTAGAGCGCCGCCGGCACGTTCCTGACGCGGAAGACGAAGGTGGTGACGACAGGGCCATTGCCGGGCTTGGCGTGATCGGGCTTGGCGGCGAGCACGACGAAGCGCGTGGTGTTGTGCTGCGCGTCTTCGATATTCGGCTTGATGATGCGGAGACCGTAAATCTCGGCGGCCAACGAGGATGCGATCGCCGCACGCGAGGGATCTTTGAGCTCGCTCAGATGCCGCGCCGCACCGGCCGTATCGGCCTCCGCGACCGTCTTCAGCTTCAGCGCCTTGATGACTTTGCGGCACTGGCCGAGCGCCATCGGGTGGCTGTGCACCGTCTTCAACTGACTGAGCTTGGCGCCGGGAAGCGCCAGAAGCTGCTGCCTGATCCGCTCAAAATGCTCGCCGACGATATAGAGCTTCGAATCCGGCAGGAGATGATGGATGTCGGCGACGCGGCCCGCGACCGAATTCTCGATCGGGATCATGGCGAGCTTGGCCTTGCCGCTCTTCACAGCCGCAAGCGCGTCCTCGAAGGTCGGGCATGGCAGCGCCTGCATGTCCGGATAGGCGTCGCTACAGGCGAGATGCGAGTTGGCGCCAGGCTCGCCTTGGAAGGCGATTTTGTTGGGTCGAGATTTGGCCATCGGTGTCGCGGGCGAAGGATTAGCGTCGGGACTTCAGGAGTTCACGCGCCCGCGCAAGTTCGGCCGGAGTATCGACACCGAGGGGGACGGTGTCAACGAGGGCGACGTCGATGCGTAAACCCGCCTCTAACGCCCGAAGCTGCTCCAGCTTCTCGCGCTTCTCAAGCGCCGATGGCGGCAGCTTGACGAAGCGCTCGAGCGCATCGCGCGTATAGGCGTAGATGCCGATATGGTGGTAGAGCGGGCCGTCGCCATAAGGCGCGGTGGCGCGGGTGAAATAGAGCGCGCGGAGCCTATTAGGCTCCTCGAGCGGCGAACCGACCACCTTCACCACATTCGGATCGGTCCGCTCCTCCTCGCGCCTGATCTGCGCGGCAAGCGTGCCGATATCGGCCCTGCCGCCTTGGATCGTGGCCAGGCAAGCGCGGACCAGGCTCGGATCGAGCGTCGGCAAATCGCCTTGCAAATTGACGATGGCAGCGACTTTCCGCTCCGGATCGACGCGGGTGAGCGCCTCATAGATGCGATCGGAACCGCTTTGATGCAGTTCGCTGGTCAGCATGGCCTCGCCGCCAGCTTTCCGGACCGCGTCCTGCACGGCAGGCGCATCGGTCGCGACCAGGACCGGCCCGCAATCGGCCTCCACGGCACGGCGCCAGACATGGACGATCATCGGCTCGCCTTCGATTAGGGCAAGCGGCTTATCGGGGAGCCTAGTGGCCTTCAAACGGGCCGGGATGACAATGAGGGTTTCAGCCATGGGAGGCTTGGTTAGCACGCCTAGACTGCGCCCGCGACACCTTGGCTGACCCCCAATTCGGTCAGTTGCAACAGGCGTTTGCCCCCGCTAGTCTCCGGTCCGATACAAGGGCTCTTAATAACAGCCTCTGACTCCGGGGGGAAACTAGACCATGAAGCATTATCGCCTGAACCAAATCGCTATGGCCGTGCTGGGCGCGTTGCTGCTCTTTTTCGGCACCAAAACCATCATCAATATCGCCAATGAAGAGCCCGAAGCGGAAAAGCCCGGGATGGAAGTGGCGGGCACGCCCGAAGCCGCCAAGCCCGCCGGCGAGGCGGCTGCTCCCGCAGCCGCAGCGGGCGGTGGAGCATCGGAGGTCGTGGCGCTGATGGCGACCGCGGACCCGAAAGCAGGCGAGGCCGATGCTGGCCTGTGCAAGGTCTGCCACACGTTCGATAAAGGCGGAGCACGCGGTCGTCGGGCCCAATCTCTATGGCGTCGTGGGCCGGAAGATCGCCTCCGTCGAAGGCTTCAACTACACCGGCCTGAAGGGCAAAGACGGCACCTGGGATTACGCGACGCTCGATGTCTGGCTGACCAATCCGCAAGCCTTCGCGCCGGGCACCACCATGGCTTTCCCTGGTTTTCCAGAGGCCAAGAAGCGCGCCGACGTGATTGCTTTCCTGCGCGAGCACGCCGACACGCCAGCGCCGCTGCCTGAGGCCGGCGCCGCTGGAGCGGCACCTGCGCCCGCTGAGGCGCCGAAGGCTGAGGCTCCGGCCGCCGAGGCCCCGAAGGCCGAGGCTCCCGCCGCGGACACCGCGCCGACGGCAGGCGAAGGCCAGTCGGCACCGGCAGAGAATTCAGCGCCGGCAGCGCCGCCGCAATAAGTGGATCAGCAGAAAAGCTAAGGACCGGGTGGAACATAACCCGCTCCATCCGGCCTTTGCTTAATGGTGACCATGAAGGAGAATTCATTTAGCGCTCTCAGGGCCTGTGCTAAGACCCGGGGGCTCATTTCGCGGCCGACGACCTAAGCCCTTCCGCGACAAGATCAATTTCACACCGGCGGAGATCTTATTGCCGATGATGCGTCCTTGTCGCTGGCTGCTCCTCGCGGCTTTCGCTTGCACTCTTTCCATCCGTGGCCGGGGCCGAGCCCGAGCATCGCCACGCGCTGTCGCTGATCGGCAAGCCGCAATACCCGGCCGACTTCACTCATTTTGGTTACGTGAACCCCGACGCGCCGAAGGGCGGGCTGGTGCGGATCGCCGATATCGGCTCGTTCGACAGTTTGAATCCGGTGCTCTATCGCGGCGAAGCGGCGGCCGGGCTTGGCCTCGTCTACGAGACGCTGATGCTCGACAGTCTCGACGAGCCCTCGACATCTTACGGGTTGATCGCGGAATGGGCGTCCTATCCGGACGACTATTCCTCGGTGACGTTCAAGCTGCGCGACAATGCCCGCTGGCATGACGGGACGCCGATCACCGTCGATGACGTGATCTACAGCCTCGGCGTCAACAAAGAGGCCAATCCACGCATGGGCCTCTACTACAAGAATGTGGTGAAGGCGGAAGCCACCGGCGAGCGCGAGGTCACCTTCACTTTCGACGTGAAGAACAATCGCGAGCTGCCGATGATCATGGGGCAGCTGACCGTCATCCCCAAGCATTGGTGGACCGGCAAGAGCGACAAGGGCGAGCAGCGCGACCCGATGAAGACGACGATGGAGATGCCACTCGGCTCCGGTCCGTACCGCATCAAGGCCATGTCGGCGGGGCGCTCGATCGCTTATGAGCGCGTGCCGGATTATTGGGGCAAGGATCTGCCCGTGATGAAGGGCCAATATAATTACGACGAGATCCGCTTCGAATATTACCGTGACGAGACCGTCGCGTTCGAGAGCTTCAAGGCCGGCAATCTCGATTATCACATGGAGACGAGCGCCAAGAACTGGGCGACGGCCTATGATTTCGCAGCGGTGAAGGACGGCTACGTCAAGAAGCAAGAGGTGGATCTCAAGGGCGCGCAGAGCATGCAATGTTTCGTGCTCAATTTGCGCCGCCCGCAATTCCAAGACCGGCGCGTGCGCCAGGCCTTCAACCTCGCCTTCGATTTCGAGTGGGCCAACAAGAATCTGTTCTTCGGGCAATATGCGCGGGTCGGCAGCTATTTCCAGAATTCGGAGCTTGCCGCGCCGCAGTCGATGCCGGAAGGGCGCGAGCTCGAAATCCTGAATGAGGTGAAGGACGGCGTGCCGGCGGAAGTGTTCACGACGTTGCACGGCAATCCGGTGAACAACACTCCGGACGATACGCGCAACAATCTGCGCAAAGCCGCCACGTTGCTGAAAGAGGCGGGCTACGAGATCAAAAATGGCGTTCTCACCAACACCAAGACCGGCAAGCCGCTGACCGTCGAATTCCTGCTGGTGTCGCCGCTGTTCGAGCGCATCGTGCAGCCTTATCTGCGCAATCTGGAGCAGCTCGGCATCAAGGGCACGATCCGCATGGTGGATTCGGCGCAATACTCACGCAGGCTGAACGGGTTCGATTACGATGTGGTGGTCGGCAATTTTGCCCAGTCCGACTCGCCCGGCAACGAGCAGCGGGATTTCTGGGGCTCGGAAGCCGCGGGCCGCGAGGGCAGCCGCAACATGATCGGCATCAAGGACCCGACGGTCGACAAACTGGTCGATCATGTGATTTTCGCCAAGGACCGCGAGGAGCTCGTCGCGGCGACACGCGCGCTCGACCGCGTGCTGCTGTGGAACGATTACGTGGTGCCGCAATGGTATGCGCCGAAAGTCCGCATCGCCTATTGGGACCGCTATGGCCAGCCGGCGACTTTGCCGGGATTGACGCCGGGTTTCTTGCAAGTCTGGTGGTACGATCAGGCGAAGGCAGACCGCCTGCCGAAGCAGTGAACGGACAAAATGCTGGAGCTATCCTTACGCAAGATCTGCTTTAGCACTTTGACCGCTGCGCTCATTTTGGCTTCGCCCGTTTTCGCATCAGAGCCGAAGCACGGGCTGTCCGCGTTCGGCGACCTCGCCTACCCTGCCGACTTCAAGAATTTCAATTACGTCAATCCAGACGCGCCGAAGGGCGGGACATTTTCCCTCGTGGGTTGGGGCGGCGTCGCCACCTTCAACAGCCTCAATAGTTTCATTCTCAAGGGCGATGCCGCGCAAGGGCTCGAACTGTTGTTCGATTCCTTGATGACGCGCGCTGGCGACGAGCCCGACGCCGTCTACGGCCTGGTGGCGGAGAGCGCCGAGGTCGCCGACGACCGCATGTCGGTGACGTTCAAACTCCGTCCGGAGGCGAAGTTCAACGACGGCAGCCCGATCACCGCGGACGACGTCGTGTTCTCCTTCGACGCGCTGAAGACCAAGGGTCATCCGATCTACGCGCAGACACTCGCCGATGTGGAGAAGGCTGAAGCGCTCGATCCGGCCACTGTGCGCTATACATTCAAAGGATCGCTGGTGCGCGATTTGCCGCTCACCGTGGCGGGACTTCCGATTTTTTCCAAAGCGTTTTATTCCACGCGAGATTTTGCCGCGACGACGATGGAGCCGCCGCTCGGCTCTGGTCCCTACAGCGTCGGCAAAATCTCGCAAGGCCGCACCATCGAGTACAAGCGCAATCCAGATTATTGGGCGAAGGATCTGCCGGTCAATCGCGGGCGCTGGAATTTCGATACGATCCGTTATGAATATTTCCGCGACCGCACCGCCGGGCTCGAAGCCTTCAAGGCCGGCGCTTACGATTTTCGCGAGGAGTTCACATCCAAGGTCTGGGCCACGGAATACGACTTCCCGGCCATCAAGAAACGGCAAGGTGAAGAAGGAAGTCGTGCCGGATGAAACACCGTCGGGCACCCAAGGCTTCTTTATCAATACCAGGCGCGAGCAATTCAAAGACCCGCGCGTGCGGAAGGCCCTCGGTCTCGCCTTCGATTTCGAATGGGCCAATCGCTATCTGTTCCACAATCTCTATTCGCGCACGCAAAGCTATTTCGAGAACTCGACGCTGAAAGCGACCGGCGAGCCGTCCGAGGGAGAGCGCAAGCTCCTCACCGAGCTCGGCGTGCCGGTTTCGCCAGAGGCGCTCGGTCCCGCCGAGCTGCCACCCGTAACGGACGGGTCAGGGCAAGACCGCAAATTGCTTCTGGAGGCATCGAAGCTGCTCGACGACGCCGGCTGGAAAATCAAGGACGGCGTTCGCGTCAACGACAAGGGCGAGCCACTCAAGGTCGAAATCCTGAATTTCGAGGCAGCGTTCGAGCGCGTCAACGCGCCTTATGTGAAGAACCTGCAATTGCTCGGGATCGATGCGAAAATGCGCATCGTGGATCCTGCGCAATATCAGCAGCGGATGAAGAATTTCGATTTCGATATCACCACCGAGCGCTACACCATGCGCGATACGCCGGGCGTCGAGCTTCGGAGCTATTTCGGGTCGGACGCGGCGAAGATCGACGGTTCGCTGAACCTTGCCGGCATCTCCGACCCGGCCGTCGATGTGCTGATCGAGCGGGTGATCGGCGCCAAGAGCCGGGACGAGTTGACCACGGCGTCACGCGGCCTCGACCGGGTGCTCCGGGCAGGCCATTATTGGGTGCCGCATTGGTATAAGCCCTCGAACAATATCGCTTATTGGGACAAATTTTCGCGGCCGGAGACCAAGCCCCGCTACGACCGGGGCGTGCTCGACACATGGTGGTACGACAAGGATAAAGCTGCGAAACTGGAAGCGAAATGAGCGCCTATATCCTCCGCCGCCTGCTGCTGATCATTCCCACCATGATCGGCATCATGCTGATCACCTTCGTCATCGTGCAATTCGCGCCCGGCGGCCCGGTGGAGCGGATGATCGCGCAGCTGACCGGCACCGATGTTGCGGCGACGGCGCGATTCAGCGGCGGCGGCAGCGAAGTCGGCGGCGGTAGGGCCGCAATGGCGCCAGGCGATGTCTCGGCGCCCTCCAAATATCGGGGCGCGCAAGGTCTCGATCCCGAATTCATCAAGAGCCTGGAAAAGCAGTTCGGCTTCGACAAGCCGGCGCCGGAGCGGTTCGGCATGCTGCTTTGGAACTATCTCCGCTTCGATTTCGGCGACAGCTATTTCCAGGACAAGAGCGTGCTGAGCCTGATCAAAGAGCGCATGCCGGTGTCCATCTCACTCGGGCTGTGGATGACGCTGATCACCTATCTGATCTCGATCCCGCTCGGGATTCGAAAGGCGGTGCGCGACGGCTCAGATTTCGACGTCTGGACCAGCACGGCGATTGTCATCGGCTATGCGGTGCCTGGCTTTCTCGTCGCGGTGTTCCTCATCGTGGTGTTCGCCGGAGGCTCGTTCTTCCAATGGTTCCCGTTGCGCGGGCTCACCTCCGACAATTGGACCGAGCTACCCTGGTACGGCAAGGTGTTCGACTATCTCTGGCATCTCGTGCTGCCGATGATCGCCATGTCGCTCTCGGCCTTCGCCACCACGACCTTCCTCACCAAGAATTCGTTCCTGGAGGAAATCAGAAAGCAATATGTGATGACCGCGCGGGCCAAGGGGCTGACCGAGAACCGCGTGCTCTATGGCCACGTTTTCCGCAACGCCATGCTGATCGTGATCGCGGGCTTTCCCGGCGCTTTTATCGGCGCCTTCTTCGCGGGCTCGCTGCTGATCGAGACGATCTTCAGCCTGGAGGGCTTAGGGCTGCTCAGCTTCGATTCGATCATCGGGCGCGACTATCCTGTGGTGTTTGCCACCGTCTACATCTTTTCCCTGATGGGTCTTTTCATCAATCTGATCTCCGACCTGACCTACGCCTGGGTCGATCCGCGCATCGATTTCGAAACGCGCGAGGTCTAGGCCATGGATATCCCGACAGATGAGAGCGTCGTCGACGTCGTCACGGCCGAAGGTCCGCAGCGGCGACGGATTTCACCGCTGAACGAGCGCCGCTGGCAAATTTTCAAGGCGCATGCCCGCGGCTATTGGTCGTTGTGGATTTTCCTGGTGCTGTTCGTGCTCAGCCTGTTCGCCGAATTTATCGCCAATGATCGGCCGCTTATCGTGAACTACGAGGGCCAGTATTATTTCCCGGTGTTCAAATCCTATCCGGAGACGGCGTTTGGCGGGATTTTCGAGACCGAAGCCGTCTATCGCGATCCCGCCGTCAAGCAGATGATCGACGACAAAGGCGGCTGGATGCTTTGGGCGCCGATCCGCTTCTCCTACAACTCGCAGAACAAGAATCCGCCAATGGCGTTTCCGGTGAAGCCCACTTGGATGCTAACGGCCGAGGATTGCGCCAAAGCGATCGAGGGCGGGTTTCATCCTTGCGATAGACACGCTCGAATGGAACTGGCTCGGGACGGACGACCAGGGCCGCGATGTCGTGGCACGCGTCATTTACGGATTTCGCATTTCGGTGCTGTTCGGACTGGTGCTGACGCTGGTCTCCTCGGTGGTGGGCGTCGCCGCCGGTGCGGTGCAGGGCTATTTCGGAGGCTGGACCGATCTTTTGTTCCAGCGCTTCATCGAGATCTGGACCAGCGTGCCGCAGCTTTATTTGCTGATCATCGTCGCCGCCGTGATCGAGCCGAATTTCTGGATCCTGCTCGGCATCTTGCTCGCCTTCTCCTGGGTGGCGCTGGTCGGCGTGGTGCGCGCTGAATTCTTGCGGGCGCGGAACTTCGAATATGTGACGGCGGCGCGGGCGCTCGGCGTCTCAAATATGCGGATCATCTTCAAGCATCTGCTGCCGAACGCCATGGTGGCGACGCTGACCTTCATGCCCTTCATCCTGAACGGCTCGATCAGCACGCTGACGTCGCTCGACTTTCTCGGCGTCGGCCTACCGGCGGGCTCGGCCTCGCTCGGCGAGTTGCTGGCGCAAGGTAAGGACAATCTGCAGGCGCCATGGCTCGGCCTGACCGCCTTCTTCGTCATTGCCATCATGCTGAGCCTGCTCATCTTCATCGGCGAGGCCGTGCGCGACGCGCTCGACCCGCGAAAATCTTTCGGGTGACGCCGGCCATGCACGGATCCCACACACATAGTCACGGAGCGGGTCACGCCCATGCACCCGGCCATCGCCACAGTCATGGAACCGCATCGATCAATGAGCGGCGTATCGGGCTCGCAGCCCTGATCACCGGCTTGTTCATGGTGGCGGAGGTCGCGGGCGGCGTCATCTCCGGATCGCTGGCGCTGATCGCCGATGCCGGCCATATGCTGACCGATTTCGGCGCGCTGACGCTCGCCTGGTTCGGATTTCGCCTGACGCGGCGACCCGCCGATTGGAAGCGCACCTACGGTTTCGATCGTTTCCAGGTGCTGGTCGCTTTCGCCAATGGCTTGGCCCTGTTCGCGATCGCCGCCTGGATTATTTACGAAGCCATCGAGCGTCTGCGTAGCACGCCGGAGGTTGAAGGCGGCCTGATGGCGGTGGTGGCGGGGCTCGGGCTTCTGGTCAATGTCGCGGCCTTTCTGCTGCTTCACGGCGCCGACCGGAAGAATCTCAATGTCCGCAGCGCGTCCGTTCATGTGCTCGGCGATCTGCTCGGCTCGGTGGCGGCGCTGGTTGCGGGCATCGTGATCGTCTGGACCGGCTGGACGCCGATCGATCCGCTCTTGTCGGTCCTCGTCTCGCTGATCATCCTCAAGAGCGGCTGGCAGATCGTCAGTGAAGCCGGTCACATTCTGCTGGAGGGCGCGCCGCATGAGCTCGATACGCGCCGTATCGGCCCCGATCTCGTCGCCAATGTCAAAGGCGTAAAAAGCGTGCACCACGTCCATGTGTGGTCGATCACGCAGGAGCGGCGCATGGTCACGCTGCACGCTTGCGTCGCCGAGCGCGTGAACTCCGATGTTGTGGTCAAATCGGTTAAAACTAGGCTCAAGGAAAAATTCGGCCTCGACCATGCTACGGTCGAAATCGAGCGCGGGATCTGCGCCGACGCGGCGCCAAAGCGGGTTCGGAAGTCATGAGCAAGGCGACCAAGAAGAAGCCGACGCGCCAACGGGCAAGCGCGGCGCTCTGATTCGGGTCGAGAATCTGTCGGTCGATTTTCATTCCGGCGGCAAGGTCATGCATGCGGTGAAGAATGCCTCCTTCGAGGTCGGCCAAGGCGAGACGGTGGCTCTCGTCGGAGAATCCGGCTCGGGCAAGACGGTGACCGCGCTCTCGATCTTGCGCCTGCTGCCCTACCCTGCCGCCACGCACCCATCGGGCGTGATCGAGTTTCAAGGCGAGAATCTGATGAAGCTTCCGCCCGAAGCGCTCAGGCGAATCCGCGGCAACAAGATTTCGATGATCTTTCAGGAGCCGATGACGTCGCTCAATCCGTTGCACACGATCGAAGACCAAGTCGGCGAGGTTCTGAAAATTCATCGCGGGCTTTCCGACCGCGCCGCAAAAGCGCGCGTGATCGACCTTCTCAACAAGGTCGGCATCGAGGATCCGGAGTCGAGGCTCGCATCCTACCCGCATCAGCTCTCCGGCGGTCAGCGGCAGCGCGTTATGATCGCCATGGCGCTCGCCAACGAACCAGACCTTCTCATCGCGGACGAGCCGACCACGGCGCTCGACGTGACCATCCAGGCGCAGATCCTGCAACTGCTGCTCGACCTCAAATCCGAGTTCAACATGGCGATGCTGTTGATCACCCATAATCTCGGCATCGTGCGCAAGATGGCGGATCGGGTCTGCGTGATGAACCACGGCGAGATTGTCGAGCAGTCCTCGACGCAAGGAGTTGTTCGCGGCGCCGCAGCACGCTTACACCAAGCATTTGCTTGCGGCCGAGCCCAAGGGTTCGCCGCCCGTCTTGGACGTGACGGCACCGGTGGTGCTCGAAGCCAAGGATTTGCGGGTGTGGTTCCCGATCAAGCGGGGCTTCCTGCGCCAGACCGTCGGGCACATCAAGGCGGTGGACGGTATCGACCTTGCGGTCCGGGAAGGCCAGACACTCGGGGTGGTCGGCGAATCCGGCTCCGGCAAGACGACGCTGGGACTTGCTCTATTGCGGCTGATTTCCAGCGACGGTCCCATCGTCTATCTCGGCAGCCGCATCGATGGACTCGATTCCAAGCGCATGCGGCCGCTCCGGCGCGATATGCAGATCGTGTTTCAGGATCCTTACGGCTCGCTGTCGCCCCGCCTCTCGATCGGGCAGATCATCGAGGAGGGCCTGCTCACGCAGACGCCTACACCTTCGGCAGAGGAGCGGCGCAATCGCGTGGCGCGGGCATTGCGCGAGGTTGGGCTCGATCCCGCCATGCTGGACCGCTATCCGCACGAATTCTCAGGCGGCCAACGTCAACGCATCGCCATTGCGCGCGCGCTGGTGCTCGAGCCGAAATTTCTCATTTTGGATGAGCCGACCTCGGCGCTCGACGTTTCGGTGCAGGCGCAGATCGTGGATCTGTTGCGCGATCTCCAGGAGCGGCACAAACTCGCTTATCTCTTCATCAGCCACGATCTCAAAGTGGTGCGGGCGCTGGCCAATGAGGTGATCGTGCTCCGTCACGGTAAGGTGGTGGAGAAAGGGCCGGCGCGGGAGCTGTTCGCCGATCCGAAGACGCCTTACACCAAGGCGTTGTTGGCGGCAGCCTTCGAGCTCGAGGCAGTAGGCGGCGACGTGGTCGCGACGTGAGGCTTAGCCGCGTGCCGGCAGCCGGCGCGCGCCGATAATCTCCAAGCCTGACGCGGCAATGCGGTCCCTCGCCTCGGCGAATGGCTCTTCCACCACAGCCATATGGTACGCGTTGGCGTGGAGCAGAAGGTCGGGGCTCGTCATCATGCCGACATGGCCATCCCAGAAGACCAGATCGCCGCGCGATAATTTCTCGCGGCTCAGATCAAGTGGGCGACCCAGTTCCGCAGACTGCATGTCCGCGTCGCGCGGAGAGGCAAGTCCCGCCGCCTCGCAAGCCAATTGCACGAGACCAGAGCAATCGAGGCCGACGCTGGTGCGTCCGCCCCACAGATAGGGCGCACCGAGAAAGCCCCGAGCGACTTCGACGGGGTCGGCGGCGTATTCGCCTAAGGTCCTTGTATGCGCGGCATAGACATAGCCGCCATCGACGACCAGGAACTTGCCCTCGCCGCGCTCGCTGGCGATTGCGGCATTCAAGCTCAACAGCGCCACCGGCGGAGACTTCAGGTCGGGCGCGGGGAACACATAGGTTCGGAGTGCCGCGATTTTATGGGTGGGCTCAAGGATGATCCGCGAGAGCCCGTCGCTTGGCATGTATCCGACATGATCGTCGCGCGCGAGCTGCACCCAGGCCCAGCCTTCGCTCTCCTCGTACACGGTCACCAGCTCGCCGAGCAAAGCTTCGCTTTCCAGCAGCGCGTCGAAACGCGGCTCCTTGCGGAGCGGCAGCACAGCTTGCGCGACTTGGCGCTGCTCGCCCTCGCTATAGCGAGGCGCGTGCACGCGATCCCTTAAAGATGAAGCGGCTAGGTCGTCGCGAAACGCATGGCGGCGCGGATCGAGGTCCCGTCACCGCCCGAGCTCTTTGTCGAAATAGTGGAACAGAGCGCGAGCGGCTTGCGCGTCGGCGCCTTGCGGACGGCCCGGCTGCTCGCGCGGTACCCAGGCGAAAATGTCGAAATGGGCAAAACGCTTCGCCTTGGTGACGAAGCGCTTCAAAAATAAAGCTGCCATGATCGAGCCGGCGTAAGATCCTTCGGCGATGTGGTTCACGTCCGCGATCTTGCTCTTCAGCAATTGATCGTATGGCGCCCATAGCGGCATCCGCCAAAGCGGATCGCCGATCTTAAGTCCGGCAGCGAGCACGCCTTCGGCAAAGTCCTCGTCATCGGTGTAGAACGGCGGCAGATCGGGCCCGAGCGCAACGCGCGCGGCGCCGGTCAAAGTCGCAAGCGTGATCAGCCAATCCGGAGATTCCTCGTCGGCAAGGGCGAGCGCATCGGCTAGGACGAGCCGGCCTTCCGCATCGGTGTTGCCGATCTCGACCGTCATGCCGTTCCGGCTCGGCAGCACGTCACCAGGCCGGAAGGCGTTGCCGGCAATGGAATTGTCCGCGGCGGGAATCAGCACGCGCAAGCGAACCGGAAGCTTTTGCGACATCACCATATGGGCAATGGCGAGGGCGGACGCCGCACCGCCCATGTCCTTCTTCATCAGCACCATGCCGCTCGACGGCTTGATGTCGAGCCCGCCAGTATCGAAGCAGATGCCCTTGCCGACGATAGTCAGCTTCGGGCGCATGCTCAGAGCCCCATTTGAAATCGATCAGCCTCGGGGCGCGATCCGAGGCGCGGCCCACGGCATGAATCATGGGGAAATTGTCGGAGAGCAGGCTCGATCCTTCGGTCACCTTGACGGTGGCGCCATGCTCGCCCGCGATCTCGCGCGCGGCGGATTCAAGCTCGGCGGGACCGAAATCGTTCGCCGGCGTGTTGATGATGTCGCGCGCGAAATAGAGCGCCTCGGCTAGAGCCAACACCCGCGCGCGGTCGACGCCGTCGGGCCGCACCAGACGCGACGGTTTGGCGTCGTCTTGGCGCTTATAGCGGTTGAAGCGATAGGCGCCTCCGAGCCACGCCAGAGTGGCAAGCTCGGGATCGGGGAGCGTCGAAGCGAAGCGGTAATCGCCTTGCGGCAGCAAGCCCGGGAGCGTTCCGGTAAGCAGCGGGGATTTGACCGCCCAATCCTTGCCGCCGGTACCAAGTAGAGCAAGAGCGATGGCGCCGTCAGCTCCCGGCAGCGCAAGAACAGACGCCAGAATTCGGCGTCCAGTCGCGCGCCTCGATCCATCTAAGCTGCGCCTCGGTCAATTTGGCGAAGATCTCGTCGTCCTTGGACGCGACGAGATAGACGGGAACGCGCGTTGGCGCCGGCGCCGGGCTCAAGCAGCCGATCCTCGATGGCGCGACGTAAAGCGGGAAGCCTTTTGGTCATCGGTTGGGGCAATCTCATGTCAGGCTTGCTGGGGTAGCGCATTAATGGCAGGGGAGTGCAGTAATGACAATGGCTGAAGAGGACCAGATGGCCGCCTCAAACTATACGCTGGTGATTGGCGATAAGAACTTCTCGTCCTGGAGCTTGCGGCCTTGGATCGCACTCAAATATTTCGGCATTCCCTTCGACGAAGAACGCGTGAGGTTAAGACAGCACGAAAGCAAGGCTGAGATTTTGCGCCATTCCCCCTCGGGCAAGGTGCCGGCGCTGAAGGACGGGACCCGCGTTATTTGGGACAGTCTCGCTATCCTTGAATATCTCGCCGAGAAGCATCCGGAGAAATCCTTCTGGCCGAAGGATGAAGACGCCCGTTGCGAAGCGCGCTCAGTGTCGGCGGAGATGCATGCGGGCTTCGCCACGCTGCGGAATGAGATGTCGATGGATCTGCTAACGCGTATCCCCTCGCCGCCAGTCGGCGACGCGCTCGAGGCCGATATTCGCCGCATCGTTGCCATCTGGCGCGACTGCCGCGCGCGTGGCACGAGCGGCCCATTCCTGTTCGGGCAGTTCTCCAATGCCGATGCCATGTTCGCGCCGGTGGCGACGCGATTTCGGACCTATGGCGTCGACCTCTCGAGATTCGGCGACGACGGCGCGGCTCAAGCTTACGCCGACACCATTCTTGCGCTGCCGGCCATGGCGGAGTGGACGCGAGGCGCTGAAGCGGAGTTGCGAACGCGCGCACTCGCTTAGCGTGGCGTTAACACCTCGTTAGGACTTGCGGATCTCGAAGTCGCCAGGCCGAAGCGCATGGTTAATCCTTTTTTGACGCGTGTCCCACAATATGACGACAGTGCAATGTGAAAGGCGGGCGCATCGTCGCGCCGGCCGAGGGATCGTCAAGCCATGTCTATCGTCCTCCGCCCGGCTGCCAATCGGCGCTACTCTTTCATTCTTGCGCTCCTCGCCACGACTGCCGCGGCCACTCTGCTCGGTGGGTGCATGAGGACCGGCGACATGAGCGACATGCCGGAGCTGACGGCCACCGACCCCAAAATGGCCGGCGATCCGCAAGCCAATGCCGCCGCGACGGCGCAATGGGCCGCAGCCTACGCCAAGAAGCCGCAAGATCCCAAGCTTGCGCTCGGCTATGCGCGGGCGTTGCGCGCTGTCGGCAGCAAAGATCGGGCGATGCAGGTCATGCAGACGGCCTTCCAGGCCAACCCAACCAATGGAGAGTTGGCCGCCGAGTTCGGCAGGCTTGCGCTCGACGATGGGCCGGCTCGACATCGCCAAATACACCCTCCAGGTCGCGGAAGCTCAAGGTATCCATGACTGGAAGACGCTATCCGCGCTTGGCACGCTACAGGCGAAAGCCGGCAAGCATAGCGAAGCGCAGCGCTACTACCTTGCCGCGCTCCAGGTCCAACCGGATGCGATTTCGGTTACCAACAATCTCGCGCTGTCCTATGCGCTCGATGGCAAGGCCGACAAGGCCGAGCAGTTGCTGCGGAATGCGGTGGCGAGTGGTCCTGACGACAAGCGCGTCCGGCAGAACCTTGCGCTCGTGCTTGGCGTCCAGGGCAAATTCGACGAAGCGCGGAAGATCGCGTCTACGGACCTGCCCGAAGCCGACGCCAAGGCCAATATGGCCTACCTCAAGAGCATGCTGTCGGCGCCTACCAGTGTGGCCTCGCTTGGTCCCGATGACGCTCGAGCAGGGCGAGACCGCGCAAGGGGAACCCTATGCCGAGAACGAGTCGACGAGCGTGCCGGTGCGGACGGCGATGGCTGGACCTCCGCCGATCCAAGCACGGACCGTCGAGACGCCGCTGGCCAGGCGCTCGGCGTCCGCGGAAAAGGGTGACAGAATCGCATCGGCGCCTGACATGCCCGAGGACTCAGGCTCGACGACCGTGGCGAAGACGCCAACGGTCGCCGCTGCTGCCGCTGCCCCGGTCGCGCCGAAGGGCGACAAGCTCGCGGGGGTCCCAAACGCCCCGACGAAGACAGCGACCCTCCTCAAAGCCGATATCGAATAGATCTGTTTCCGGTCTGCTGCGGATGGGCGCAGGTTGCGCGATCCGAGGCCTAAAATCTGTGCGCCCAGGCGGTCCAATGATGGAAAAAGGTCGGCGCGTACAGGCTATAGGATGTAGAGCACAACCAGTGCCGCCAGGATTGCATTCACGAGAATTGTTCGCATTGAGCGTCACCCGTCGCTGGCGGATGATAGCGGCTTACGCCCGCGAGCAAAGCCCGACCCGTGCGCGTCGAGAGGCCCACGAAGATGCCAGAGGGGGCGCGCGGCGCTGCTAACCGCGATGGAGAACCGTGAGGATAGCAGGTCCGAGAATCACGACAAAGAGCACGGGCAAGAAGAATAGGATCATCGGCACGGTGAGCTTCGGCGGCAGGGACGCGGCCTTTTTTTCGGCTTCGCACATCCGCATGTCACGGCTCTCCTTGGCCAGCACGCGCAAGACTTGACCAATCGCGGTACCGTAGCTCTCGGCCTGAATCAGGCTGGTGCCGACAGCCTTGATGACGGCAATCGCCGGTTCGCTTACCAAGGTTCTCATAGGCTTGCCGCGTTCGGGCAGATAAGAGAGTTCGGCGGTGGTCAGTCCGAATTCCTCTGCAAGCTCGATCGACCGGGCACCAATCTCATTGGAGACCTTGTTCATCGCCGCTTCGATCGACATGCCCGCCTGAACGCAAATGAGCAGGAGGTCGAGCGAGTCGGGAAACACGCGCTTGATAGACTTCTGCCGCGTTGGAATCATGTTCGGAGATGAAAATATTTGGCAGATAGAAGCCGACATAGGCCGCGCCAATGGAGATGGCTGAGGCGGATCAGCGGCGCCAGTTGACGTGATCATTAAAAAAGAACAGGTAAACGAAAGCCACGAGGAAGGTAAGAATCGGGAAGCACGGCGCGAAAGAATAGAAAACCCACGACCGGTGCCTGACCGCGCAAGCCCGCCATTTTGAGCCGCTCTCGCGTCCCTTCAGTTTCGAGCGCTTGACGCAAATTGAGCTGCTCGACCACGTTCTTCATGAAACTTTTCGGTTCTTTTCGCAGGCGACCTTGGCGTGGTCGTCGGCTAGCTTCAGCAAGCGTTCGGCCCGCAAGCGTTCACGCTCGCTCGCGACATACTTCATGCGTGGCCCGAGCCTGTCGCCGGTGAGGAGCGGCATGCACAAGCGAGGCCACAGTCGCAAATGCGGCGATCGCCGAGAACACCATGACCAAGAATTGAGGATCGAGCAGGTATTTGATCAACAGCGACATGCGGACACCTAGTAGTCGAAGTTGATCATTTTGCGCATGACGAGCACGCCAATCAGCATCCACGTCGCCGCAACCTATCAGCAAAATCTTTCCGATCTTTCGGACCAGAGCAGCGAAATGTAATCCGGCGCGGCAAAGTACATCAGCAATCATCACACCAATTGGCAGCGCAGCGAGGATCACGGCGGAGGCTTTTGCCTCGGCACTCAAAGTTCTTGACTTTCATCTGCAGGCGATAACCTGTCTCGCAATACCTGAGAGAGATTGCCCAACGCTTCGGCAAGATTGCCGCCGGTCTGCGCCTGGATGGCAATGACGATGGCGAAGAAATTGACTTCCTGCAGCGGTATGCGCTCGTACATGCGCTCAAAGGCACGCGAGAGCGGTACGCCGACCCGCTGCTGCTCCACGAGGTCGTTGAATTCACCTCTTATCGGCTCCGGAGACTTCGGTAGCAATTATTTGCAGGCAGTCGGCAAGCGGAAGTCCGGATTTGATGCCACGCACGATGATATCGATGGAATTGGCAAACTCGCCAAGAAACTTGGCCTGACGCTTTTTCGTCATGCGCGAAAGGACGAACCGAGGCAGGCCAAAGCCGAAGGCAATC
Source organism: uncultured Alphaproteobacteria bacterium (assembly GCA_963764005.1). Taxonomy (GTDB): domain Bacteria; phylum Pseudomonadota; class Alphaproteobacteria; order Rhizobiales; family Methyloligellaceae; genus Methyloceanibacter. Next base: position 240,790 of record CAVXQX010000008.1, read on the forward strand.
GCGGCAAGTAGGGACACAATCAGCGAGGAGCCGGTTAGCAGCACAACAAGGAAACCGACCATACCGCCATGAAAGCTCGCAATATAGTAGGTTCGTGGAGAGATGGACACACCCGCGCGAAGGAGTCTGCGTACGCAGGTTGATTCGTCTCTTCGCCTTTTCCTTGGCTTCAATGTCCTTGATCGTGTCCTGCACCTGCTTGCGGCGCATTTGCAACGGTTGGGCGGAGACCCGCACACGCGATTTGCCCTGCCCTTGGGCCACAGTCGCGATGCGTTTGCTCGCCTTGCGCTCGCCGCTAAGGAAAGGCATTACCGCGACATACACGACGCCGCCGAAGGCGAGGGCTGAAAGCGTGATCACCGCGATCTGAACTATGGCTGGGCTAAGCAAGGCGTTCTCCAAGCGGGCGTCCGTGCTCATCTTGCACCTCACTCGCGGTCAAGGCCTGTCCGAAGCGCTCCTCCTCGCCAAAGTATCGGGCTTTTTCCCAGAAATCGCGGCCGGGCAATGCCCGTCGACCGGTGCCGCCCGATAAGCCGCTTATTGGCGTCTTCGCCTTGCATCTCATAGACCAACAGGTCCTGGAGTGTAACGACGTCACCCTCCATGCCGATCACTTCAGTCACCTGTATGATCTTGCGCGAACCGTCGCGAAGTCGTTGAGCTTGAATAATGATGTCGACCGAAGAGACGATCATTTCGCGAATGCTCTTAGCAGGGAGATTGTAGCCACCCATCAGGATCATGCTTTCAAGTCGGCTGATGCATTCGCGAGGGCTATTGGAGTGAAGCGTACCCATCGACCCGTCGTGGCCTGTGTTCATCGCCTGCAGCAGATCGAACGCTTCGGGTCCGCGCACCTCGCCCACGATGATGCGGTCGGGACGCATACGCAGGCAGTTCTTGACGAGGTCGCGCATGGTGACCTCACCCTCGCCTTCGAGGTTTGGCGGCCGCGTTTCGAGCCTGACCACATGCGGCTGTTGCAATTGAAGCTCGGCCGAGTCCTCACAGGTGATGATGCGTTCGTCTTTGTCGATGAAGGCGGTCAAGCAGTTGAGCAGTGTCGTCTTTCCGGAACCGGTACCACCGGAGACAATAATGTTACAGCGGACACGTCCGATGATGGCGAGCAGCGTGCGTCCTTCGGGCGTAATCGAGCCATACTTCACGAGCTGATCGAGAGTCAGGCGGTCCCTTTTGAATTTGCGGATGGTCAGCGTCGGTCCGTCGATGGAAAGCGGTGGAGCGATGACGTTGACGCGGCTACCGTCGGGCAGGCGCGCATCGCAGATCGGGCTCGATTCGTCGACGCGGCGCCCGACCTGGCTCACGATGCGCTGGCAGATATTCATCAGTTGCGAATTGTCGGCAAATCGGATCGACGTGGCCTCGACCTTGCCGGCAACCTCGATATAGGTCGTGTTAGCGCCGTTGACCATGATGTCGGCGATTTCGTCACGAGCCAATAGCGGCTCGAGGGGGCCGTAGCCCAAAACGTCATTGCAGATGTCCTCCAACAGCTCTTCTTGCTCGGCAATCGACATCACGACATTCTTGATGGCGACGATTTCTCTGACGATGTCGCGGATCTCTTCGCGCGCCAGCATCAGGGTCGAGCTTGGCGAGCTGCGTCAGGTCGATGGTGTCGATCAGCGCATTAAAGACCGTTGTCTTGACGTCGTAGTACTCTTCGGAACGCCCCTGCTCGACCGGCTTGCGTTCCACATTGGGTGCGAAGCTGGATGTTGCGGCGCGGTTCGTCGTTGGTAATCTTTTCGATTTGAGCAGCCAGCACTGGCGCGGCCGGTCGCGACGCTGGGGGGAGCGACGATGATGGCGTCGCGGCGCGCGGCGGCGCGGCCGGCGTCGGGCCGCTGGCGTGGCGAGGTGGGCGTCCCCCGTAGACGCACTCCTCTTACCGAACATATTCTAACCGCTGGTCCTGCTGAGGCGGAGACGGCTGAGGATCGGCGCAAGCAGCGAGGATTGCTCACTCTTCTGCTCGACGACGATCTGTCAGCACATGCGCCAGATGGCGGAACTGCTCTGCGGCCTTCGACTTACCCGAAATCTCTTCAACCATCTGGCCGTTGTTGGCGGCGGTCCCGAACAATTGCGCGTCGAATTCGATGACCGCTTTGGGTCGAAGCTCCAAAGCTTGGCTGAAGTCCTTAACGGAAATCTCTGGACGTTTCGGGAGGCCGACTTGATTCATCACCAGGATTGGCGGTCGATCGTTTGATCGGGTAACCTTCATCTGATCAATAAGATTTTTGGCGTTACGCAGATTGGCGAGGTCCGGATTCGCCGTGATGACGACATGGTCGGCGCGGAGCACGACTTGCTTGGCCCAGGCAGTCCAAAGATGCGGCACATCCACCGCAATCCAGGGGACGTTCTCTCGCATCACATCGAGGACGGCATCGCAGGCGTGTGGCTCTATGTCATAGGAACGATCGAGCGTGCTAGGGGCAGCGAAAAGACTTAAATGATCGGAACAGCGCGAGAGCAACCTGTCGAGCAGCATCTCGTCCAAACGCTCGGGAGAAGCGAGCGCCTCGGCGATACCCTGAATGGGGTCCTGGTTGAAGTCGAGACCGGCCGTGCCAAAAGGTAGGTCGAGATCGGCTATCACCACATCGCTCTTGACGAGCGAGGCGATGGCAGAAGGCCGTGTTGTGACAAACAGTGCTTGAGCCGGATCCGCCTTTCGCGCCGACAAAGGCAATGACTTGTCCAACAGGGCCGGTCTCCGGGTCGGTGTAGATCGCCGAGATGCTCTCGATAACCTGCATTGCCTTGACCGGCGCCACAACATACTCGCTGACGCCCCGGCGCACGAGCTCGCGGTAGAGCATCACGTCGTTGATGTGACCAATGACAATCACTTTGGTACCAGGATCGCAGACCTCCGAAAGCCGGTCGAGATCGCCGACCATTTCCTCTCGGGCGTGCAGAGATTCAATAATGATCAAATTTGGTGTGGAAGCATTGCGATAAAAGGCGCCCGCCGCCTGCACGCCGCCCATCTGCACTGTTACATGCGCCTTGTTGAGCCTTCGATCCTCTGCCGCCTTCTGGATTGCAACGGCGGTCGCCTGATCCTCGCAAAAAGCCTGAATGTTGACACGCGGAATTGGACGCGCACGGCTTGGCTCGACACGAGGCTCAGGCGCTTGGGCGGCCTCCTCGAGTTCCGAGTCCAGCGAATATGCCGCGTCGCTCATCACTGGACCTCCGGATTTGGCCGACATCGCTCGACAGTGGCGTGCTCCGACAGAGGCTTTTGCGTCGGGACCCCATACTGCTCCTGTGACCGTGTCGCCTTTCACGTATCTGTCCCAGACTGGTGTCGCGGCGCTCGCTCGAGCGTGGAGTCTCGGCACGAGGACCCATAAGGTCGCGCGGATCGGCGACCGCAACAGCGAGATTCCGTTGGGTCGCGCAACCCATATTGGGCCATGGCGTATTCTGTGGATCTCGGCCGACGTTCTCCGACCAATCGGGGCAATCGGGAGCCTTGGCTTCATAGTGTAGGAAAGATAGGCGGAGTGGCGCGGACCGTTCCCCGTTGACGTAATAGGTCTCGAGCAGAACGGAGTCTTCGGTGATGCCCGCCTGGCGCAGCGCCTTCCGCACGTCGTCGAAAGCGCGCATGGAAGCTGCATCATTGCTGCCACCGGAGGGCGCGCGAACCATAAGCCGCTCGCCCTCCTTCTCGTAGGCGCGCAAATAAGCACGGAGCTCCGCCGTTTGCGCCGAGCTCAGTCCGTTACCGCGGGTGACCAGCGAGATCGAGCGTGGCTTCGGTCTGGGCAAGCTGGATCGGGTGCCGCTCGTTCGGATTGGAAAGCATAAGAGGGGCCTGGCATTCGCGGACCTGCATTGAAGCAGCCTCCGGTCGAGGCGCCAATGAGCAGAGAGGCGAGGAGGGTGAAGGCCGGCCGCAGATCGCGGCGTGAGTTTCGTCGTTACCATGATACGTCGCTCCATCCTCTACTGCTCAACGATATAGCCGACGTCGCCGTCGAACTTGCCGACTGGCGCCCGCTCGGGGTTGCGCCCGTAAATTCGATTCATCTGACCGAGCAAGTCGGTTTGCACATCTGAGGCCCAACCAAATCCCTGATCGGGCTGTGCAAGGTCCTGTCTTGCGGCGGGCTGCACCACATAGGGGGTGACGAGCACCACGAGTTCGGTTTCATTCTTCAGGAAATCACGGCTCGAAAACAAAGCGCCGAGAACCGGAAGATTTTTGAGACCCGGGTATCCGCTCAGCGCTTGCTTGGACTGATCGGAAAGCAAGCCTGCCATGACCAGCGAGCCACCACTTGGAAGCTCGACCGTGGTTTCGGCGCGCCGCACTTTCAAGGCCGGGATGGTGATGTTCGAAAGGATGACGGCGCCCTGATTTGAGAGCTCGCTGACCTCCGTTGAAACTTTCAGGCTGATGCGTCCCTCGGACATCACGACGGGCGTGAAGGCGAGGCCGATGCCGAATTTCTTGAACTCGACAGAAATCGTGCCGAGCTGTTGGGCAACCGGAATTGGAAACTCACCGCCGGCGAGGAAATTCGCTGTCTCGCCCGAGATCGCAGTCAGGTTCGGCTCAGCCAAGGTATGCAGCAGGCCGTCCTCTTCCAGAGCACGGAGGACTGTCTGCACGCGGTTGGAGCCGGTCATCCATTGGATACCGCCGCCGGCGACGCCCTGAGAGACGCCGGAGGGGGTTCCCAAGTCGCCAGGAAGGGCCCCAGTCGGGGTTGGGTATAAACGGGGCGATTACCCCTCCGCCCTGCGCATTGATCGGGAAGGGAAGCTTGCTTAGCGCGGCAAAGGCAAAGTTCCCGGAATTTATCAAGGTGCCGAGATCGATGCCGAATTGCTTGACGATGTTGCGCTCCATCTCGACGACGGAGACCTTGAGCAATACCTGCTCCCTGCCCTCCACTGCCAACATGTTGATGACATTGGTCCCCTGGCAGCTCGTTGACAGGCCGCTGCCACCGTTTTGGGTATTGTTTCCGGTATTGACGTTCACGGCAGTGCCGCCGCCTGCGGAGGAACTGCCGCCACCCTGGTCTTGGTCCAGCGGCCCCAAAAAGCTTGTGACGACTTCGCAGGCGCGACTTGCATCGATGGGATTGATTACCGAACCCGTGAGCACCACGCGGTCGCCGACGGTCCGGATCTTGATATGCGACGAGGGAATGAGTTGATTAAGGAGGTCACCCAAGGCAGTGAGATCGCGATCGATGTTGACTTCAAGCGTGAGGATCTGTTTGCCGTCCTTGTCGATGAAGAACACATTTGCCTCACCCTTGGCCATGCCGGCGATATAGACGCGGGTCGAGGTCTGCATCACAGCATCGATTAGCTTCGGATTGGAGACCATGACGTCGCGAACCGGCGCGAGGAAGCTCAATGATCATCGACTTGTTCACGCCGAGGTTGACTTTCCGCGTTGCGGGAGAGGCTGCCATCGATGCGAAGCAGTGACTGAGATTGAGGGTCCGCTAGGGCGAGCCGTTGTCCAACCGTGGCATCGATCGCGAGCGCCGCGATCAGCGGCGCCAGCATTAAAACCGAGAGCTTGATGAGGGCGCGACGCATCCGTTGGTTCATTTCCTTGACTTGCCGGTTCCCTGCCGCTCAGTTGAGGCCGAAGACGCGGGTGGAGACGCCATATTTTAGGAGTGTGACCGAGCCGCTGTGGGCGTCGCCGATCTTGGCGGTCGGCTCCGTCTGACCCGGGGTAGCGTCGGCAAGGCTGCGCAAGGAGAGAGAGATCTCGCCGAGCGACTGGGCGAGCGCCAGAATTTCGGTCTGCCGCGGCATGAGCTCTAAGTGTGGCTGTCTTGCCGGTCGCGACTTTCTCGTCCCCCTGTTGCTCCAGCGTCTGACCGATGGCGAGCACACGGATATTGCGGAGGATAGTCTCGCTGACTTTGTCGTCCTTATTGCCGACCTTGACAGTGCGCGATAGAATGACGTCGACGTGATCGTTGGGAAGGATAAAGCCGCCGGCGGAGGTTTCCTCGCGAATCGGCGTCGATATGGCACGCATGCCTGCGGGCAGGATTGCCGCCATCACGCCGCCTTCACTCACCTTGATAAGCTTCTGCTCTTTGATCGGCTCGCCGGCAATGAAGGTCGCGCGCGCAATCGCCCCGGATAACTTTTGGGGCGCATCGGGCTCGGCGGTTTTGGTAATGAGCCCAGGGGTTACGCCGTCCTGCGGGCCATTGCTGCCACTTCACATCGTCACCACTCGACCGAATCGCCGAGATTGATGTCCTTGGCCGCGACAAGCACGTCGACGGCGCCCACAGTTCTTTTCGACCTCTCGCACTTCGGTGCCGGAGATCATGCGTTTGGCCATCCAGGCAGCGCCGAGCGCGGCCGTAAAGGCAATGCCAAGGACGATGATTCTCGCTCTCTTCATGACGGACTTGCTCCCATGGCCCCGCATCTCACCGGCGAATAAGCATACTCTGACCGCCAAATCTCAACGCCAAGTTAATGGCCGTGCCAATTTGGCCGGAGAGACCTCGGTGATGGTCCTTCCCACACGAAGAGCGAGACTGGGCTCGCGCAGCAATGCAACGCTCTCCTGCGGAGTCAGGATTGTCGAACGAGAGGAGCGCAGTGCAGGGAGAGGAAGAGGAGGCTTACGTCGTTCAGCCGCCCAGGGCGGCCATGAAGGGTGTGTAGGGGTAGACAAGGAGACCCGCGCCAGCAAGGGCGATACCGTAGGGAACGCCTTCCTTGGTGTCATGCAGCTTGAGGAGCCAACCTTGATCGTTCAGGGCCGAAGGAAGCGGGAGGTGTCGCATATAGAGGATGAAAAGTGTGAGGACGCCACCGATCAGGCTGGCGGTAAGGCTGTAATTGAGGAGAAAGTTGGGACCGAGCCATAAGGCGGTGGCAGCGAACAGCTTGGCGTCGCCTCCGCCAATCCAGCCCGGCGCGAACAGAGCGAAGCCAACAACAAGCGCCGCACACGCAACGACGATATGCACAGCCGATGTCGGACCAGTTCAGCCCTGCCAATGGCGCAGCCAGGAAAAACCCAGCGACGAGGGCGAGGACAATACGGTTTGGCACCGTCATCGTGATCAAGTCGGTTGCCGCCGCGAACGCCATGGCAGCGGGAAAGATCGTGAGTAAAAGGAGGTCCTTGATCATGCTTGCCTATTTTCAGTTGCGCAAATCTGGCGCCAAGCTCTGAAAGCCAGGTTAAGCCTCCGTTAAAGGCCGATCGGCCTCAAAAAAGGAACCGCCCGCCGATCTGGCGGGCGGTTTTGTAGTCGTCCGGTGCCTGCTGTTGGCAGGCACTTCCGTCGATTGCTGGCTTACGGAAGCAGCGCTTCGATCTGGAAACAGGGCGGCGCAGCTTGGCCACCGAGCGTACACACGGCGATCGCGACGACGCAAATGCCGGCGGCGATGAGGCCATACTCGATGGCGGTGGCGCCGGACTCGTCCTTCGAAAAGCGCACAATAAGATTCTTCATTTTGACTCTCCCTTTCAACTAAGGTCCTTAGTTTCCTGCCAAACCATGGCGGCATGAACAAGAGGGACCTTAGCGGAGCCGTATTACACGCAAGTTAAGTCAACATCATAAATATCACCCCCATGCGATTAACCTTGATAAGTCTCGAAGCAACGCGAACACGGTTAATTTCTACGTCTTATGTTAAGCATGATGAGTCCTTGCCCAAGCCATAATTTCTAAACATCATATTCTTGAATTCAATTCAAATTTATTTTGATGAATATTTCAAGTCGGCCTCAGCACGGAGACGTCAAAGGCCGAGTCAGCGGCGCGCCTCCATTCGGCAACTGGCGCCCCTCGGTCCGTAGTGGCGCAGGCATTTGCCAATCCTTCACCTTTTGGCTGTCAGATGGGGGCTCGTTCGCGATTGACCCGATGAAAGAGGACTTGCCATGATGTCGCTTCGTCCCATCGCCGCCATTCGCGCCGAGCTTGCGGGCCGCTTGTTAGGTGCGATTTGGCTCGGATGCTGCGCACGGCAGCGTTAGCCGGCATCCGACGACGTCAACGTTACAATCGACGAGGTCAGCGATCGTCAAACTCGATCGGCCCGGCGGCAGAAATTATCGTGGGCAACCCCTCGATCGCCGATGTGGCGGTGCAGAGCGGGAAAATTCCTCGTCGTGACCGGCAAATCCTTCGGCCGCACCAATCTCATCGTGATCGATGCCGACGGCAAGGAAATCATCAACAAGATGCTGAGCGTGCAGGAAGCCGCGCAGCGGGCTTGTCACGCTGCAACGGGGCCCGAGGCACGCTTCACCTATTATTGTGCGCCAAATTGCACGAGCACACTCGCGGTCGGCGACATCCCGCTATTTCAAGGAGATTGCCGAAGAGATCAAGACAAAGCAGGGCATAGGTCAGAGCTCAGGCAGAAGGGGAGCGCCCCGAGTAGCGCGCGTTCGACGATCGAGCTCTGCTTGCCGCCCATCCTCTATCGGGCGATGCGCAGCTCGCTCAGGCCTTGCGCGATGTCCTGGAAGATTGCCGCGAGCTGCGAGTTGTTCGGCGAATTATAGAACATGTTGGGCTTGGTCGCGCAGTTTTGCAGAAGGTTCTGCGTGGTCGTATCGGTACCTGGAAGCCGATGGTGTAGAGCCGAATGTTTTTCGCTTTGATCGCATTGCACACTGTCGTCAGCTTGCTATTGAGGGTCGCATTCGGCATTGCTGCCGTTCACGTTACCGAGATGTCCGTTCTTGGCAAAGCCAAACGCACCGTAGGAGGATTTGTCGTGGAAATTGGCTCGCCGATTGACATTGTTCTCTCCGTCGGTGAGAAGCACGATGGCCTTGACCAATTTCTCGTCGTTATAGGCGCCCCTTGCGGTGAAGGGCGCGCCTGGAGACACGACGCGCCAGCCCCATAGCAGTCCCGCGGGGATCACGGTGTTGCCGTTGGGCGTCAAGCGCATCGATGGCTGTATTGACCGTGGCCTGGGTGCTCGTCATCGCCGTGATCGCGGTCGGCGGACAATTATGCTCGGGACCTTTGTCGGACGAGCTGTTCACCTCCCATTGCGGGTTGGTGTATTTGGTCGTGTCCTTCTGGCAGGCGCTGATTATTGGTGGTGGTGCTGGAACCTCCACTGCCCCAGCCGCTGCCGCCCCAGGTCGATCCGTTGCAGACGGCGGGACTGGTTCCATCTTTTAGATAGCTGTTGTCATAGACGTCGGGTTTGTTGGTCCCCGTGCTCGGTTCGTCCGGAGCAAAATAGGGCGCAAAAAGCGTCGCGCCGCTTGAGGGCGTGTCGTCGGTGAGCTCGGATGCGCCACTGTCGTTCGCGGACGCACCCGCCCCAGCTGCGACCGATCTTTTGAGAAGGCCAGTGTTCCCCAGCATCTTCGTGTCCGGCGGAAAAATCCTCATAGCTGACCGCCGAGGTGGCGTTCGTGTCGATCCAGCCGGAGCTGACATTGGCGGATCCGACATTGACGGCAGCAGCGAACGGCACGACGGCGATCTTCAGTTTGTCGGACGTCTCTTTGCCGTCGAACAGCGTGGTGACCATGCTCTTCGCCGCAGTCTTCAGCGCGGTGATCTTGCCGTCTGCCCCCATCGAGCCGGTGGTGTCGAGCACGAGCGCGAGCTCGATGTTGCGCTCCTTCTTGGTGATGGTGCTGCTCGTCGAGACGTCCATCTCATTGATATTGGCGATTCGCATGAAGGTGGTCGGCACCTCTCCCGACACCTTCACCACGATGTCGTCGCCGGGAAAGCTGACGTCGAGCTTGCCCACCGTGCCGATGGTCGAGGCGGGATAATTGGCGTCGAAGAATTGCTGCGCCTTCGCCTTCATTTGATCCTGCGTGAGGCCGGCCCAAGAGCCGATGGCGAGCGCGGATGCGTCTGCTGCGCTTTACATGCGCTCGCGCACGACCATGGCGCGTCCGAAATCGACGGCGACGCCGATGCCGAGCGAGATTGGGATGACCGTGAGGCCAAACAAGATCGCGGCATTGCCACCGCTCGCCTGGACGAACTCGCGCAAATGTCGTTTGGCGCTCTCTGGCATCACGAATCTCCCGGGCATGTTTATCGAAGCCAGCCACATCGATCTGATGGCATCAATATTCGTACGCTAGATAGGACGACAAATATCTTACGCTTCGTTTTCGGATTTACTCTAATTTATGTTCAATATTTATTCAATTTAGGCTCGTGCATGAACGCATAAGAATTTATGTATTTATCAATTCTACTTTTGATCTTTACCTTGAGTTAAACACGAGGACTGTATGTCTATCGGCATGAGTTCCGTTCAGCCAACGTACCGCTCCACGCCATCGACCCTCTCACAGCCACGCACGGGCCGCTTCCTGCGAGATCGCAGCGGAGCTTCGGCGCTCGAGTTCGCTATCGTGGCCGGCGCCCTTGCTATTGCTGCTCCTCGCGATCTTGGAAGTCGGACTCGTCTACTTCGCCAATTTTGAGCTGGACAACGCGGTCAATTATGGCGCGCGGCTCGTGCGCACGGGGCAAGCGCAAACGGACAAAGTTCGATGCGGCGAAGTTCAAGGGCGAGGTGTGTAAGCAATTGACCGCGCCAATTTCCTGCGCCGGCCTGAGGCTCGATGTCCGCCATTTCAGCAATTTTTCGTCCGCCGATCTGACCACGCCGTTAGACGACAGCGGCAAGCTCAAGACGAGTTTTACTTACGATCCAGGAGGGCCCGGCGAAATCGTAGTCGTTCGCGCCTTTTTTGAATGGGATCTGATAGCAAAAATGCCGAAGGATATCGCGCTCAGCAACATGGACAATGGAAACCGGTTGCTGATGTCTACGGCCGCTTTCCGCAACGAGCCTTATAGTCCGGGATCTTGATCATGAGCGCAATTCTGCAATGGTTTCGCGATTGCCTTCGCAGACCGAAGCGGCGTGTCCTCGGTTGAATTCGCGCTGATCTTGCCGGTCCTGCTGACGATGTATTTCGGCGTGGTCGAGCTCGGCAACGCGCTCACCATCACCCGACGTACTGAGATCGTCGCCAGTACGGCGGCAGATCTTGTCGCGCAAGAGAAGACGACGACGGCGACCGGATTGAAGGACGCGTTTGCTGCATCGACGAGCATCCTCACACCCCATCGACACCGCTCCGCTCAAGATTGTGCTGTCGAGCGTGGTTGCCGATGCGAACAACGCTGGGAAAGTCGATTGGAGTTGCGCCAGTGGCGCGGGCGCGACGCCGCGGGCGAAGAATTCAAACTACACGGTGCCGACCGGTCTGACCCAGGCGAATAGCAGCGTCATCGTCGCCGAGGTGACTTACGCCTTCAAGCCGGTGATTGGCTCGAGCTACTTCAATCCTGGGTCCTACGATATGACCCGCACCTTCTATGCGCGTCCGCGTAAGTCGCTGGCTGTCACCAAGATCCGACACCGGCTGCTAGCGGCCAATCGCGGTCAGTGGGTTGCTTGCTCCCGGCGTCCCCATAGATCGTATTCGTCGGCGTGCTCGACCACGACCTTGAGCCGGTCGCCGGGCGAGAGCGATATTTCACCGTTGAGATAGACGCTGCCGTCAATTTCCGGCGCATCCCAGCTCGAGCGCGCGATCGCACCCTCCTCGTCGACCTCATCGACAATCACCTCGATGGTTTGGCCGATGCGCGCCGCAAGCAGCTCGGTGCTGATCTGCTGCTGATGCTGCATTAGCCGCGCATAGCGCTCCGCCTTCACCTCGTCGGCGACATGCGAGCCAAGCGCATTGGCGCCGGCGCCATCGACATTCTCATATTTGAAGCAGCCGACGCGATTGAGCCGCGCTTCGCTTAGCCAGTCCAACAGGAACGCGAAGTCCTCCTCGGTTTCACCAGGAAATCCGACGATGAAGGTCGAGCGGATGGCGAGATCCGGGCAGGTGTCACGCCAGCGCGCGAATGCGCTGCAACGTCTTCTCCTGATGCGCCGGCCGCCGCATCGACTTTCAGCACGCTCGGGCTCGCGTGCTGAAAGGGAATATCGAGATAGGGCAGCACGCGACCGTCCGCCATCAGCTTCATGACCTTGTCGACATGGGGATAGGGATAGACATAGTGCAAGCGCACCCAGATACCGAGCGCGCCCAGCGCTTCCGACAGATCGATGAAGCGCGCTTCGCGCTGTTCTCCGCGCCATTCGGATTTGGCGTAGCCAATATCGAGGCCGTAAGCGCTGGTGTCTTGCGAGATGACGAGAAGCTCCTGCACGCCCGCCGCGACGAGGCGCTCGGCCTCGCGCATGACGTCGCTTAGCCCGCGGCTCTGCAGCCGGCCGCGAAGCTGCGGAATGATGCAGAAGCTGCAGGCATTGTTGCAGCCTTCGGAGATCTTCAAATAGGCATAGTGCCTGGGCGTCAGCTTGAAGCCTTGCGGCGGGACCAAATCGAGATAGGGATCGTGCGGCCGCGGCACCGCTTTATGCACCTCCGCCACCACGGCTTCATATTGTTGCGGACCGGTGATGGCGAGCACATCCGGATAGCGATCGAGAATGCGACCCGCTTCGACGCCCAAGCAGCCTGTGACGATGACCTTGCCGTTCTCGGCTAAGGCTTCGCCGATCGCCTGAGCGATTCTTCCTTGGCGCTGTTCAGAAATCCGCAAGTGTTGACCACGACGGCGTCGGCGCCCTCGTAAGTCGCCGAGAGCTCGTATCCCTCGGATCTGAGCTTGGTGATGATGCGCTCGGAATCGACCAGCGCCTTGGGGCAGCCGAGACTGACGAAACCAATTTTTGGGGGCGCAGACTTTGCCGCGCGCGTCTTGGGGGCTGTCATGGTTCGGGTTATAGGCAACGGGGGACTGGCGGTCGACCGGCTTCCGCTCTAGCGCAAGATTTCCTTGAGATCGGGGTCTTTCTCTTCTTCCTCAGGTGGGGCCTGGGGTTCTTCCTCCGGCTGAGCGGGTGCGGCTTCAGCGCCTGGCTTCGGCTTCTTGGCCGATTGCGGGGCTCCGCCATCTTCGGCGGGGGGCGCGTCGCCAAACTCGGCGCGGGGGCCGATCTGCACGCCGCCAAGCAGGCGGCCGAGCGCTTCGCCCATCGGCTTACCCTTGAACTTCTTCTGTAGAATAGTGCCGAGCTGCTTCACGGTCTTGTTGGCCTGTTCGGGATTCGAGAACAGACCCTTGATCTCGGGCTTGATCGAGGGATGAGCGAGCGGGCCCTCGATGCGCACCGGGATGGTGAGGCCGGCCAAATCATTGGCGCCGCCTTTGCCTTCGGGCCCGGCGACAATCCGTGGCTGGGCGGTGACATCGATATTGCCGATCACGACGTCGACGGTGCCGCGTCCGGTCACTTCCAGGAGCGGGCTCGTCATTTGCAAATCGGTCGAGCGCGCCAACCCTGAGGCGATGGTGAAGCTGCCGCCAAGCTCGCTGAAGTCGGTCTTGGCGCCGTTGCCCTGTTCGAGGTTCGGCATGTCGCCCTCGCCGATGCTCTTGATCATGGCCGTGAGATCGACGCCTTCGATGGCGCCATTGGCAACCGCGATGCTGCCGCGTCCGGCGATATTGGATTTGAGCTCGTTGGCGCTTGTGCCGCTTCCCTTGATGTCGAGATCGACTTTGGCTTGACCGGACAGCAGCTTGAAGTCCGCCGCGTCGACCAGGAAGGGCTGCGCCGCGATGTTTTCGAGCGCGAACTGGCCGGAGAAACTCGGGACCGGCTTGCTGGAATCGATGATCAGCGTTCCGCTCGCCTTGCCGTCATAGAGCTCCATGCTTCCCAGCGTCGCTCTAAGCACGCCCTCCTTCAAGGCAAGGCCGATCGCGCTCGGTCCGATCGTCAGCCGCGCATATTTGGTCTGCTGGATATTGAGATTGACGTCGGCATCGAACGCGGCCGGCGCGAGAGTGCCGGCTTGCGGCTTGGGCGTTGGCTGCTTTCGGCTCGACAATCTTCGGCGTCGGTGCAGCGGCCGAAGGCGGCTGGAGACGAAGGCTCGCTGGTCAGCTTGCCGGCGCCAGGCTCTGCCTCAGGTTGAGGTTTCGAAAACCAACTTTTTGCCGGAGCGTCCTGCTCGGTCGCGGCGGGTTCCGGCTCGGCCGCAGGCTGGGGCGTCGGCTTGGCATTGGCGGCGGACGATGGCGGCAAGAAGGCGTTGAGGTCGAGTTGGTCGATCGCAAGCGCCGCGCGCACATAAGGCCGCGGACTTTGCAGCGTGACGATCGCCTGGCCTTGTCCGCTGGCATGCGCCAGCGCAAAGCGCGACTTGCTGAAATTGATCTCACGATTCTTCCACAGCACATGGCTTTGCAACTCGCCGTCGCCGAGCGCCGAGGCCGAATCCGGCGCTTCGCGCATCCAGGCGAGCAATGACGGGAATCGAATGCGACTTGGCGCCAAGCTCGCCTTCGAGCACGAAGCTCGGGCGGCTGAGGACGGTGCCTTCAAATGTCGCGTCGACTGCGTCAGTGCCAAGAGCAAGCTCGAGCTTGGCGGCCTTCGCATTGCGAAGCTCGCCCGGCGAGGTCAGGGTCAGATCGAAATTGACGGGCTTGCCCTTCCAGTCGACCTTGCCCTTGGCGGTCAGGGGATCGGTGATGTGGGGCAGGCTTAGAGCCGCGTCGATATGCTCGACGCGGCGCTCGGTGCCCTGATTGTCGTAGAGGATGCGAACGGTGCCGTCCTCGATGCGGACGTCGTTCAGCCGGATGTCGCGCTGCGAGCCTGTCTCTTCCGCGAACGCACTGGAGATGAAATTGAAGCTGTCGGCCGCGGCGTAGCTTGCGTCCACGCGGCGTGAGACTGCCCTGACGCTCAGCGTCACCGCCGGTGAGCCTCACCGTCAACACCGGGCGGATCATCACCACGCGCTCGGCGTCGACCCGCTTGCTCAACATCTCGGCCAGACTGAGATCAAGCTCGAGCCGCTCGATGGAAAGATCGGCGGCGCCGTTCCGGTCGGACGGATCGTTGATCGACGCGTCGGTGATGACGATATGCGGATTGGGCAGGAGCATCAGCGAGGTGCTGCCCTTGACGGAGAGCTCGCGCCCGGTCTGCTCCTTGACGCGGGCGGCAACGCGATCACGCACGGCGTCGGCCGAGATCAGCAGATTGATGCCGATCAGCGCGACGACGAGGAGCGCCGCAACTCCGCCCGCAATGCGAAGAGCAAGTTTCATCGGGCCATTAAGCGCAAGTTTCATCGGCCTATATCAAAACATAGATGGCCGGAGGACAGCCCCCCGGCCATGCCAAAATCCTGGTGGAGCTTAGCCCCAGAAATAAGGTCAGAATAGGCCAGCGCAACCCTTCCCTTGACGCATGGCCGGAAAAGTCTGCAAATTTTCGGACAGGCGACGAGACGAAGTGCCTCAACGGACCAGGATTGCGTGATTGTCCCACTGGAAGGCGGTCGATTCCCGCTCCAGATCGCCATCCGCGTCTCCGGTCGCGAGCCAGCCCTCGCCGCTCGTCAGAAGGAAACTCGCCTGACGATGGGTGGGCGCGAGTCCGCAACTATCGTTGAGCGCGCAAGAGCCGAGATAGTTCCGGGTCGAGACATCCCAATAGGTGATGAGATTGCCCTTGGGCGCAGAGGCCGCAACGATGGTGCCGTTGGCGTCGGTCGCGACAGACCCGACATAGTTCTTGAGCGCGGATTGCGTGGGCCCCGGCGCGGGCACGATCACCGGATTCTCGCCGACGCGGTGGAAGCCGAGAAGCGCCGGCTCGTCACCCTCGGGACCGCGATATTGGCAACCGAACACGACGACGTCGCCGGCGGCGATGGCCAGATGGCGAATCGAGAGCTGATGCAGCTCCGGCGCCAGATGATGCTCCTCGATGAGATCGCCTGTGGTCACGTCGATATAGACGAGGGACGGTTTCATGTCGGGGATGTTGAGCTCTTTCGGCCCGCTATCGGGATGGGTGCGGATGCCGCCATTGGCGATGACCATGGTGCGGCCGTCGGAGAGCAGCGCGATGTCGTGCGGCTCCATGCCGTGCGCATCGAACTCGCCGATCTGGACGTAGCCTCCCGTCGCGTCACGGACGCCAATCACACCCCGCGCGTTGTCGTAGTCGTATTCCGTCGCGTAGAGAATTTTCCCATCGGCGGAGAAGACGCCGTGGCCGGAGAAATGCCGGTCGGAACGCGACTGAAACCAGACGGGCTCGCGATGATCGAGCGGCACCGCGACGCCGAACTTGCCGGGATGGCGCGCGAACGCGACCCATTCGCCGGTGCCGGGCCTAAGCGCGATGTCATGGCCGCGGCCGGGCAGCACGACCGATTTCACATCGCCATCGAGACTGAAGAGGGCCGCGGAAAAATTGCCGAGGTCGTCTTTTCGCGCGGCGGCAAACAGCGCGGTTTCCGGGGCGGCGCGGAGCTTGGCGGGAAGCGCGATGAACGCGGCGGAACCGGCGAGGCCGGCGATCAATTGGCGGCGGTCGAGCTGCATCAGTCACCATCCATGGCATTGAAGCCGAAACTCAGTCCGGCGTTTTTGGAGATCATGTCGGAGGCGGTTTGGGCGGCGCCTTTCAGCGAAACACGCAAGGCTTCGAGCTTGGCGCGATCATCGTCGTTGTGCAGCGCCTCGGCGATCGGCGCGTCGATCCCGCGCAGTACGTCGATGGCGTGGTTGAGATCGAAGGCGATGGAATCTTCGACGCCGGCAGATTCGTCGTGCACGACTTGCGCAAAGCCGCCTTTGAGGAAGAGATTGCGGACGCCGGCGAGATTGTCGGCAATCGATACGAAGGCGAGACCGCTTCGTCCGAACGGCGCGAGACCGGGCTTGGCCTCTTCCGCCTTGGCGCCCAGCATCTTCGCGAGCTTCTGATCGCGCACGGCTTCGATCCCGACCGCGAAGGTCTTGAACAGATCGAGGGTCACTTCTTTCGGCGCGTGATAGATCGGATTGTCAGGCGCTGGCGCGAGATAGGATTTGACGAAGGGCGCAGCGTCGCCCCAATCCGCGGCGATCTGCTTCGAGATCGAAGCGACGTTGTTGGCGACGGCGTTGGCGAAGGCACAGCGGAAGGCGCCCTCGCCGCCTGGTTTCGCAAGATCGTTCGCGCCGTCGCCGTAGAGCAGATATTCGAGAGCCGGCAGGCCTTGCAGCGCCACGCTCTTGCCCGCGAGCGTGGTTTCGTCTTTCACGGTTTCATCGTGCTTGGCGAGCGCGTCGCGGATCTGCTTCGCGCCCAGGCCCTTCGGGTCCGGCCAATAAAACAGCCGCTCGTAACGGTGCTCTTGCACGACAGGGCCGAAGCGCACCGGCTCGATCTCGCTCCAGGCCTCGACCGTTTGAGCGAAACTTTCGCGCGCCGATTTGAGCGCGGCGTCGGACGGCGCCGCGCAGAGCGCCTTGGTGCTGCCGGCGAGGGCGGTGGCACGATCGGCGAGCGCCGTGTAGCCGGGACGAATGTAGTTCTCGAGCGCGTCGCGGGCGATCGCGGCATGGTCGGCTTCGGCGTGCGCCGAGGCGCTGACAGTCACCAGGGACAGGGCAAGAGCGACGAGTTGGATTGATGCGCGCATCACAGCGAATTCACGAAAGCGATCAGCCGCTCCCGGTCCTCTTTGGATAACTTGGCGAAGGCATCGCGCGCGGCTTCAGCCTCGCCGCCATGCCAGAGAATGGCTTCCTTGATGTTGCGGGCGCGGCCATCGTGCAGGAACAGCGTGTGGCCGTTGACCTTCTCGGTCAAGCCGACGCCCCAAAGCGGCGCGGTGCGCCATTCGGTTCCGGTCGCCGCGCCGTCGGGACGATTATCGGCAAGCCCCTCCCCCATATCGTGCAGCAGAAGATCGGTATAGGGCCAGATCAGTTGCTTGGAGAGATGCGGCTGATCCTTGGCCTCGCCGGTCGTGAAATTGGGACGGTGACAGGAGGCGCAGCCGGCCGCGTGGAACAATGCCTTACCTTTCAGGACTTCCGGATCGTCGGGTTTTCGCCGCGCGGGCACGGCAAGGTTATGCGAGTAGAAGACGATGAGCTTGAACAGATCGTCGCCGAGCTCGACATTTTGGTAGGCGGATGAGTTGCCGTTCGGCGCGTCGAGACAGTCTTTCTGTTTGTCGGTGCAATCGCCGGACGCGGTAGCAATCATCGTGGTCGAGAGACCGATGTCGCCATTGGCAGCAGAAGCGGTCTGCTCGGCGATGCTCGGAACCCCGGCCTTCCAGCCGAAACGTCCGAGCGTCACTTTATCGAGCTCTTTCGACCAGACCTGGTTTGGCTTACCGGAGATGCCGTCTTTGTTGGCGTCATCCGGATCGGCGCCGGCGAGGATTTGATCCTCGGGCACCGCTTCCAACAGCCCAAGCCCAATCATCGGCGGCGCCACGCGCGGCGAGATCATGGTGCCTTCGGCGAGCGGGCCATAGCCGAGATTGCCGATGCTGTATTTCGGCGCGCGCAAATTCACGATCTCGCCGCCGGCAAGCTTGACCGGCTTCTCGTCATATTGAATCTCGATCTCGCCCTCGGACTTGACGCCTTGGATGGAGAGGTCTTGCAGCTGACCGCCATAGGTCGGCTCGGGGATCGAATTCTCACGGTGGCTCTCGAGCTTGGCCTTCTCCTCGTCGGTCGATGGCGGCACGGAGAGGCGAAGCAGCATCGAGTGGCTGTCGTCATGCACGCCTTCGGTCAGCGGCGGATGTCCGCGGCCGTCCTTGAGGTGACAGGCCTGACAGGCGCGCGAATTGAACAGCGGCCCCAACCCATCGGACGCATCGGTCGAGGACGGCGCGGAGACCCAATTTTTGCGGAAGATGGCGTTGCCGATCTTGAAATCGAGCTCGCGCTTGATGTCGAGATTGCCCGAGGAGCGGGAGAAGGCGTCGGCCGTGTCGTTGCTGCCGCGAGAGGTGGCATCGCCGCCGGGCTTGTCCTCGCCGGGCTCAAGCTTGGAATAATCGGCGGCCGGCGCGTCGGCGCCATAGACTTCCAACGCACCGACGAGCATCGGCAACAAGCCGGCGAGCGCAATCAAGGCGAGGCGCGGGGGCGCCCGCCTCGAATTGCGCGAAGCCGCATAAACACCGAGAACCTTGATTAACCGTGGGAGCACGTCCTTGTCAGAAGTTGATGCTGGTCCTTGCCCCCAAAACGATAGCGTCGTCCACTGCCTTAGTGCCGCTCTCATCCGGCACCCCGCCCCCCGGCTGGAAGATATATTGGAAATCGGGCTGAACGCTCCAGCCCGGATTGATCTGGTACGTATAGCAGATCTCGATCAGAGCCTCGTAGTTCCGGGAGATGGCCGTTCCCGAAGCGACGTCGAAGGCTCCGGCATCGTCGGAAATGCCCGTATAGGCAAAGCCGATGGCGATCGCATCGTCCGGCCGGCCCGGGATCATGCCGCTAAAGGTCAAGCCGGTATCGGCATAGAAATCGATCAGGTTGCGGTCCGACGGCGCGCCCATGATGCGGCCGAACCAGCCGACGCCCTTCGGGTCCTCGCTATTCGGCACACGCCAGAGCAGCTGGTCGATGATGCCGTAGAAGCCGTAATTGTCGCCATGAACGAGCGCCGCCTTGCCGGTGACGGCGATCAAGGCCCCACCGGAGTCGAAGCGCTGGTCCTCGAAACTACCAAAGTGATTCCAGCCGCCGAACTTGATCGTGCCGGCGAGGTGGTCCTGGTTATAGTGGTAGGCGCCTTCCGCCATGAGGAGCGGCGGATCGTCGAGGCGGAAATCGAGGCCGTTCGAGTTGCAACGCTGCGGGTCACCGTTGCAGTTCGGCCCGGCGGGATCGCCGTTATAGACGGCAACCATGAGATCAGTATTTGTCGTTCGGGCTTGATCGCAACGCGCACGCCCGGAGTCGCCAGCGGATAGGCAGGACCTCCATTTGGCATGTCGGCGGCGGTGTAAGACGGCCAACCCCACGTGCCGTTGAGGAAGTAACCGCCGCCCTCGGAGATGACGAATTCGGCATCGGCGGCAAGCTGACCGAATTTGACGGCGAGCTTATCATCATAGAGGTGCTGCTCGAACCAAAGCTCGAACAGACGCGTGGCATCGGTGGCTTCGAGGTTCGAAACCGGCATCAGGCTGCCGATATTCGCCGCCGTGATTGAGTTGCCGTGAATCTGGTAGGCGTCGGTGTGGAAGCAAAGTCCTTTCCAGAATCCGAGCTTGTGCATGTCGGCTTTCATGTAAAGCTCCAGCACGCCGTCATATTCGACGCCCTGATCGAAGCCGCCCCAATTGCCGAAAGTCTCCCCGTAATAGGCGCCCCCGACCTCGATGCCATGCTGTGCAAGACCCCGGCGCACGCCGCCCGGGTCGATCTTCATGGCCACCTCTTCTGGAACGCCGCCTCCGGTCGCGCCGTGGGCGACATCGGCCTCGGTTAGCTCGCAGTCGGCAGCGGAAGCTGTGGCCGCCGGGCAGCACAGCAAGTACGGCGAACGCCGCCATACTCGTCCGCAGCCATCTCAGAATGATGCGCAGTCCTCTCATCGTCCTCAGTCCCCCGACTGTTATCGTCCCCGAGCCAACATTCTTCGGCGTCAAACGGCTCCCTGCTGATTGTTATGTTATAACATTGACTCGACGTCAGCCCCTAGGTCAATGGATTTCCGGTCCTCCAACTCAAGGTGTCGCGGCCTTCTCCCCTTCCACTTTCTGTGGATTATCCAAGCTGTCCGACCCTTCGAACTGGATCGCCTTGAGATCGAGGGTGGCGACCGCGCGCTCGAACGATTTGGTCTGGTCGAGCAGACCGTCGATGGCCTTCTGCACCACGGCGTTGCCTTCCGTGTTCCCCTCGCCGATCATCTGGTCGTAGACTTCGACCGTGATGCCGCGCCGGTAGAGCGCCGTCATCGCGTCCATCGTCGCCTCGAGCTTCGCCTTGATCTCGGTATCCACCTCCGGCGATTTCGCCTTCACCAGGTCGGAGATGCTGGGGCCCTGCACCACGCTGCCATCGACCCGGCGATAGCGGGCGAGATAGACATTGCGGATGCCGAGTTCGTCGAAATAATGCGAGGCGAAGGTGTTGTCGGAAAAGCAATCGTGCTCCTCCTCGGGATCGTGGATCATCAGGCCGAGCTTCATGCGCTCGCCGGCAAGCTCGCCGTAAGACAGTGAGCCGAGCCCGGTCATGATCGCGGTCAGTCCCGCCTGGTCCGATCCATCGATTAGAGTCTTTGCGCGCCTTGCCGTCCGGTCCCCATTGCGCGGCCATCCAGTTGAGGTCGTCGACCAGAAGGTCGGTGACGACGCGAAGATATTGCGCGCGGCGATCGCAATTCTTGTTGCTGCAATTCTTGGGGTCGAAGTCGGTGGCGGCGCGATTGCCGGCGCCAGGCCCGGTGCCGTTGAGATCTTGGCCCCAGAGCAGAAACTCGACGGCGTGATAGCCGGTGGCGACATTGGCCTCGACGCCGCCTGCTTCCTGCAACGTGTCGGACAATAGCTCCTTGGTGAGCTTGGCGGTGTTGATCTTCTTGCCGCCGATGGTGAGCGAGGCGTTGGCGATGACGTCGGCAGCGTAGAGCTCGTTCTCCGGTGAATCCGAACCGTAAGCGCCGGCGACATAATCAATGAGGCCCTCGTCGAGCGGCCAGGAATTCACTTTGCCTTCCCAGTCATCGACAATCGAATTGCCGAAGCGAAAGGCCTCGGTCTGCATGTAAGGCGCGCGGGCTGCAATCCAGGCGGCGCGGGCGGCGATGAGATTCTCATTGGTCGGCTTGGCGAGAAAGGCGTCGATCGCGAGCTGCATCGTCTTCGCGGTCGCGGCTGCGTCGGTATAACCCGCCTCGGCCATGTCGGCGTAAGTCTTGATCACGTCCTTGGCGGAAGGCTCGGCCGTCGCGGGCGAGGATCCGAAAGTGAAGCTCGTGGCAGCAATCGTAATGAGAAACGGCAAGCGACGACCGTCGAAGCATGGACATGTCCTTCTGGCGCCCCCGGCGCCGGCAATTCACCCAATAAAGTGCGGTGGCCCGAGCAAGTAATCCTCGGACCACCGCCAGGTTGAGATGAGGAAACGTCCGTGCGTGACGCCTGGACGCTTCAGGCCTCCGGGCTGGGCAGCCAGTGGCCTTGTCAAAAAGGTAGCTCATTCGTTAAAATGCATGTAATGAAATATTTTCAACGGAATAGCTGCACATCATGCATCTTCGTGAGATCGACGCCAACCTACTGGTGACTCTGGACGCGCTGCTGGTCGATGCCAGCGTCACCCGCGCCGGCGAGCGGCTTGGGCGGAGCGCCTCGGCAATCAGCCATTCCTTGGCGAAACTCCGTGAGATTTTCGCCGATGAGCTGTTCGTGCGGGCAGGTCAGCGCCTGGTGCCGACGGCCAAGGCGCTGGAGCTTGCGCCCACCGTGCACGTCATCCTCGCCGGCATGGAAAGCCTGCTCCGGCCGGCTAAGCCGTTCGATCCGAGCTCGGCGGCGCGCGATTTCGCCATCGCTTCCGGGGAAGCCGGCGAGCTGATTCTGGTGCAGCCTTTGCGCCGCAGGATCGAATATGTGGCGCCGAGCATCCGTGTCGATTGGACCCCAGGCTTTGCGGCCGATGCCTTCGAAGCACTGCGCCAAGGCCATAGTCATTTTCTGATCGATATCGAGGGGACGCCGATCCCGGCGCCCGACATCCGCGTCACCCGGCTGTTCGACGATACGCTCGTTACCCTGGCGAGACCTGAGCACAAATTCGCGGCGCGGAAACCGAACACCGGCGCCTTTGCCAACGCAGCCCATATCGAGGTCGATTCGCTTCCGGCCCTCCCGCTTCTCGATGGCGCGCTCGCCACGCATGGCGAGACGGCGAGAATCGCGTCGCGAGTCTCGTCAGTTCTGGTTGGGCTGTTGCTCGTCTTGAACGGCGATTTCTTGCTGACGGTCCCCTCGTCTCTGGCGGCGATTCTGGAGAAAGACTTCAAGCTGATCCGTGTCGGCCAACCGTTCGAGCCGGTCACCATGACGGCGAGATTGCTGTGGCATTCGAGCTATGATCGCGATGAATGTCACCAATGGGTGCGCGAGGAGCTTGTCAGGCTGGCGCGCGAGATCGAAAGCGAAAGTTAGGCGGCGCGCGCCAATTGCTCAGCATGACGGGCGGAGCAGGCCGCGCTGCTCCGACAGGAGACCGCGCGCGCAAATCCTGACCTGCGTCAGTGTTGGTCCTTACGGGCTCGGCGTCGATGGCGAGGGTAAGGCGCTGGTTCTGATGAAGGCCGGCATCAATCTTGGTTATCAGAGCTTCCTCGTCTTCTGTCCGGCAACCGGCCAGGGCCTAGTGGTCATGACCAACTCCGACCATGGCGAAATCTTATGCAAGGCGCTGATCCGGCGCGCCGCTACACTCTATGGTTGGCGCCAGGTTGCAGATTTAATTGAGTGAGCGAGCCGCGAGCCCCTGGTTTCCGTCACGATGAGAGACTAGATTTGTGACGGCCCGCCTCTGCCGAGGGCGGGATCCGGGAGGAGTTCCATGCTCGTAGCTTTACGCGCCGGCCTTATTGCCGCGCTGTGTTTCGTTGTCTTCACCCCCGCCTTTTCCGCCGAAAAATCCTTCAAAAATAGCTCGCTGGACAACGCCACGATCACGCTCATGGCGGACGTCAAGGACGAGGCCGGGACCGTCGAAAAGCCTGTCATTGCGCTGAAAAAGGACGCCGATACCGATCTGAAGCAGGGCAATCTCGAAGGCGCCGTCGACATCTATACCCAGGTCGTCGCGGTGGCGCCGGATGACGCCCAAGCCTGGCGGCGTCTCGCCAATATTCTCATCGCCATCCCGCCCACCGAGAACGACGACGGCAGCACGCGATATGAGCGCGCGACCACGGCGGCCTATATCGCCTATCAGAAGGCGACGACACCGAAGGACGAAGCCGACGCGCTGATCACGCTTGCGTCGGCCTATGGCAAGCGGAGCGACTGGCGCCCGGCGCTGAATGCGCTGAAGCTCGCGCTGGTGCTGAACGAGACCCCGGACCTCAAAGCCACTTACGACCAGCTTCGCGAGAAATACGGCTTCCGCGTTTCCGATTTCAGCGTCGATTCCGATGCGGCTAGCCCACGCGCCTGCTTCCAATTCACCGAGCCACTGCCGAAGCGGGTCGACTTCTTGCCGTTCGTGGCGGTGCAGGGCCAAGACAAGCCCGCGCTCTCGATCGATGACGCGCAGCTTTGCGTCGAAGGCCTGAAGCACGGCGAAAGCTATTCCATCACGCTGCGTCAGGGTCTGCCCTCGACCGTGGGCGAGGATCTGCTGAAGCCAGCAGACTTCAATATCTATGTGCGCGACCGCAGCCCATTCGTGCGCCTGTCGGGCAAAGCCTACGTGCTGCCGACGACCGGGCAGGAGGGCATCCCGCTCGTGACCGTGAATACCGACACGGTCAAAGTTTCGATCTACCGGATCGGCGACCGCAATCTGCTCGACACGGTGCTCGGCGGCAATTTCGAACGCAACATCTACACCTACGACCTCGAAGACATTGCCGAGACCAAGGGCGAGAAAATTTGGACCGGCGAGCTCGCGGTCAAGAAGGAGCTGAACGCCGAGATCACCACCGCCTTCCCCGTGACCGAGGCAGTGCCCACATTGGCGCCCGGCGTCTATGTGCTCGCCGCAGAGCCGGCTCAACAAGGGTCAAACGATTACGGCCAGCGCGCGACGCAATGGTTCGTCGTCTCCGATCTCGGACTAGCGGCCTATTCCGGCGGCGACGGCATTCACGCCTTCATCAATTCGCTTGCGAGCACGGCCCCGGTCGATGGCGTCGAACTGCGCTTGATCGCCCGCAACAATGAAGTGCTGGCGGTGAAGAAGTCGGGCGCCGACGGCACCGTGACTTTCGAGCCGGGTCTGGCGCGCGGCGAAGGCGGATTGTCGCCCGCCATGCTCGTCGCGAAGGCCCCGAGCGGCGACTATGCGTTCCTCAATCTCAAGCAATCGCCGTTCGATCTGACCGATCGCGGGGTCAGCGGCCGCGACATCCCGGATGGCCTCGATGCCTTCGTATTTCCCGAGCGCGGCGTTTACCGCACCGGCGAGACGGTGCATATCACGGCGCTGTTGCGCGACGCCGAAGGCAACGCCCCGCCCGACACACCGCTGACGCTCGTGATCGAGCGGCCTGACGGCGTCGAATACCGGCGCAGCGTCGTGCCGGACCAAGGCTTCGGCGGCCGATCGCTCGATGTCGACATCATCTCCTCGGCGATGACCGGCACGTGGCGCATCGCGGCCTATACCGACCCGAAACGCGCATCGGTCGGCGACGCCTCGTTCCTGGTCGAAGACTATGTGCCGGATCGGCTGGAATTCGATCTCAGCACCACAGCCACCAGCATTTCGCCCGCAACGCCCGCGCAAATGAGCGTCGACGGGCATTTCCTCTATGGCGCGCCGGCCTCCGGACTCGATCTCGACGGCGAGGTCAATATCGCCAAGACCGGTGTCCGTCCCGGTTATGACGGCTATGTGTTCGGCACCGACGACAGCGACAACGAAGAGGAAGAAGGCGGGTCGGAGAGCATACCGCTTGCCGACCTGCCGCAGACCGACGATCAGGGCAAAGCGAGCTTCACGGTCGCGCTCGATAAGGTGCCTCACTCCTCGCAGCCGCAAGCGGCCAATATCGTGGTGCGCATGGCGGAGCCCGGCGGCCGCGCCATCGAGCGTAGGCTGTCGCTGCCCGTGACCCCGAGCGATCCAATGATCGGCGTCAAACCGCTCTTCACCGGAAGCGCGCTCGGCGACAACGACATCGCGAAGTTCGACGTCGCCATGGTGGCGCCGGACGGCAAGGCGATGACCAAGTCGCTGCATTGGCAACTGCTCAGGGTCGATTCCAAATATCAATGGTACCGCGACCAAGGCTATTGGCAGTACGAGCCGATCAAGGTGACGCGCCGCATCGCCGACGGCGATATCGATGTCGCGCCGGATAAGCCGGGACAAGTCTCGGCGCCGGTGACCTGGGGCCGCTACCGGCTCGAAGTTTCGACCAACGATGCGCAAGGACCGGAGACGGTCTATTCGTTCGACTCCGGCTGGTACGCGGATGCGTCCGCCGATACGCCGGACCTGCTCGAAATCGCGCTCGACAAGCCGGAATATAAACCGGGCGACACCATGACTGTCGCGGTCACGGCGCGGAGCGCCGGCAAGGTGACGCTCGCGGTGATCAGCGACAAGTTGGTCGCCACCAGCACGACCGATGTCCAGCCCGGCCTCGCCAAGCTGCCTCTCACCGTGGGCGAGGACTGGGGCACCGGCGCCTATGTGGTCGCGACGTTGCGGCGACCGCTCGAGCAAGAAGCTAAGCGCATGCCCGGCCGCGCCATCGGCGTGCAATGGTTCTCGATCGACCGTGCCGCGCATACGCTCGGCATCGCGATGGATCTGCCTGACCTGATCCGGCCGGAGACGAAACTCACCGTGCCGATCAAAGTGGCGGGGCTGACGCCGGGCGAAGAGGCGCGGATCGTCGTCTCCGCCGTCGATGTCGGCATTCTCAATCTCACCAATTACCAGCCGCCGGCGCCCGAGGATTACTATCTCGGCCAGCGCAAGCTCTCGACCGAGATCCGCGACCTTTACGGCCAATTGATCGACGGCATGCAAGGAACGCGCGGTGAAATCCGCATGGGTGGCGACGGCGGCGGCGATGAGCTTCGCGGCAGCCCTCCAACGCAGCAGCCTCTCGCGCTCTATTCCGGCATCGTCACGGTCGCGCCGGACGGAACCGCGCAAGTGAGCTTCGACATTCCGGGCTTTGTCGGCACCGCGCGGGTGATGGCGGTGGCTTGGAGCAAGGAGAAACTTGGTCATGCCTCGGCGGACGTGACGGTGCGCGATCCGGTCGTGGTTACGGCGACCTTGCCGCGCTTCTTGCTCACCGGCGACAAGAGCACGCTTCGCCTCGAACTCGACAATGTCGAGGGCGAGACCGGCGACTATCACATCGCGGTCAAGACCCAAGGTCCGGTCAGCGTCGCCGACGCCGACAAGACCGTGAAGCTCGACGCCAAGAAGCGGAGCGCGGTCAGCCTACCTGTGACCGCGTCCGGAATCGGCGATGCCATCGTGAGCGTCGCCGTCGACGGCCCCGGTAATTTCGCCATCGAGCGGCATTACGCGCTCAATGTGCGGCCTTCGACGCAGATTCTGGCGCGAAGAACGGTGAAGCCGCTCAATCCCGGCCAAACGCTGACGCTAACATCGGATGTGTTCAGCGACCTGGTCCCCGGCACGGCGAAACTCGCGCTCTCCTTGGCGCCTTCGGCCGCGCTCGACGTCGCGAGCCTGCTCGCGGCACTCGACCGTTATCCGCTCGGCTGCACCGAGCAGATCGTGAGCCGGGCGATGCCGCTGCTCTATGTCAACGAGCTGTCGGCGAGCGTGCATCTTGCCGCCGATACCAGCATCGACCAGCGCATCTCGGATTCGATCGAGACGGTGCTGTCGCGGCAAGGATCGGAAGGATCGTTCGGGCTGTGGTCGCCGGGTGGCGACGATGCCTGGCTCGACGCTTATGTGACCGACTTTTTGACGCGTGCGCGCGATCGCGGCTATGCGGTTCCGGACGAGCCGTTCAAGCTCGCGCTGAACCGCTTACATAACTATGTCAGCACGGCGCCTGAACCGTCGACCGATGGTGGGTTGTCACTGGCCTACGCGCTCTATGTGCTGGCACGGAACGGCTCAGCACCGGTCGGCGACCTCCGTTATATCGCCGACACCAAGATCGACGAGCTTTCGACCGCGACGGCAAAGGCCGAGATCGCGGCGGCGCTTGCCATGCTCGGCGATCGGGTCCGCGCCGAGAAGGCCTTCGGCATCGCGCTCGGGGCCCTGCCCCAGCATCCGGAAATCCAGATCGGGCGTACAGATTACGGCTCGATGCTCCGCGACGCCGCCGTGGTGCTGACGTTGGCGGCGGAAGGCGACGCAGGCAAGCCGATCCTGATCAGCGCGACATCCCGCATCGATGCGGCGCGCAATCTCGTGACGCATACCTCGACGCAGGAAGATGCGTGGCTGGTGCTCGCGGCCCGGGCGCTCGCCAAGCAAAATGCGAGCTTGCAGAATGTCAGTCTCGACGTCGGCGACGAGGGTCTGAAGGGACCGTATTACGCCGACTATAGCGAAGCGGACCTGAAGGAAGGCGACATCACCATCACCAATACGGGCGATGTGCCGGTGCAGGCCGTAGTGACGGTGAGCGGTTCACCTGTGACGCCGGAGCCTTCCGCCGATCAAGGCTTCAAGCTCGAGCGGAGCTACCACAATCTCGATGGAAGCGACGCCGATCCGACGCAAGCCAAGCAGAACGACAGACTGGTCGTGGTGCTGAAGGTGACGGAACCGCAGCCGCAATTCGCCCGTGTTGCGCTCAGCGACTACATCCCGGCCGGCTTCGAGATCGACAATCCGCGCCTCGTCTCCTCGGGCGATGTGGGCACGTTGAGCTGGATCGCCGATGCCGGCACGCCGGTGCATACCGAGTTCCGCGACGACCGCTTCACCGCGGCGTTCAATCGGGCGAGCGGTGACGCGCCGGTCTACACGGTCGCCTATATCGTCCGCGCGGTGTCG
Organism: uncultured Alphaproteobacteria bacterium; assembly: GCA_963764005.1. Classification (GTDB taxonomy): domain Bacteria; phylum Pseudomonadota; class Alphaproteobacteria; order Rhizobiales; family Methyloligellaceae; genus Methyloceanibacter. The sequence continues at coordinate 269,388 of CAVXQX010000008.1, forward strand.
CCGGGCGAGTATGTGCTGCCGCAGGCCAGCATCGAGGACATGTATCGTCCTGATCGCTTCGGCCGCACCGGCACCGGCACGGCGAGCGTGAAGCAAGCGAAATGAACGAGCTCGCAGTAAGCAGCGCACCGGAAGCCCCTCACGCCTACCCTCTCCCCAATGGGGAGAGGGAGAAGCCTACGCGCTCTTGGAAACGCATCGCCGTCTTCGCGGGTGTCGGGTTGGTCTGGTTCATGGCGATCGTCGCCGGCGGCATTGCCGGACTGATCGATGTGTTCGGTCCCTCGCCGCTCGGCAAGAATATCGAGCTCTCCACCATCGTGCTCGACCGGAGCGGCAAGCTGCTCCGGCCTTATGTCACCAGCGACGGGCGCTGGCGTTTGCCCGCGACGCGAGAGAATGTTGATCCGCGCTATCTCGACATGCTGCTCGCCTATGAGGATAAGCGCTTCTGGCACCATCGCGGTGTCGATCCGCTGGCGCTGACGCGCGCTGCATTTCAGCTCATTAAGAACGGCCGCATCGTGTCCGGCGGCTCGACCATCACCATGCAAGTGGCGCGGCTGATCGAGCCTCGGCCAAAACGCTCGTTCCACATCAAGCTGCGCGAGATGGTCCGCGCGATGCAGCTCGAATGGGCGTTGAGCAAGGATGAGATTCTCGGCCTCTATCTCACGCTCGCGCCCTATGGCGGCAATCTCGAAGGCATCAGGGCTGCGTCGCTTGCCTATTTCGGCAAGGAGCCGCGCCGGCTCACGCTCGGCGAGGCGGCGCTTCTGGTCGCGTTGCCGCAATCGCCGGAATATCGCCGGCCGGATCGTGCGCCAGACGTCGCCAAGCGGGCGCGTGATCGCGTGCTCGATCGAGTTGCTGGCTCGGGACATTTTAGTGCCGCCGAGATCGCGCGCGCCAAGCAAGAGCCAGTACCGCATGGGCGCAAACCCATGCCGCTGCTCGCCCCCCACGCCGCAGACGACGCCGTGGCCACGGTCCCGAAAGAGAAGATTCACCGACTCTCCATCGATCGCGAAATCCAGCGGACACTGGAGACACTCGCGCTTGAGCGAGCGCGCAATCTCGGCCCGGAAATGTCGGTGGCGATCGTGGTGGTCGACAACGCGACCGGGCAGGTTCTGGCGCGCGTTGGCTCGCCCGACTATTTCGATGAGCGGCGCGCGGGCCAAGTCGATCTCACCCGCGCCGTGCGGTCACCGGGCTCGGCGCTCAAGCCTTTCATCTATGGGCTCGGCTTCGAGGATGGCCTGATCCACCCCGAGACGCTGATCGAGGACAGGCCGATCCGGTATGGCAGCTATCAGCCGGAGAATTTCGACCTCACCTTCCAAGGCACGGTCACCGTTAAGCGCGCGCTGCAACAGTCCTTGAACGTGCCGGCCGTCGCCGTGCTCGAAGCTGTCGGACCGAGCCGGCTGATCGCGCGGCTCAACCAAGCAGGCGCGCCGCTGGTATTGCCGAAACAGGAGGCGCCGGGCTTGGCGCTTGGCCTTGGTGGCATCGGCATCAGGCTGGTCGACTTGACCATGCTCTATACCGGGATCGCCCGGCAGGGCACCGCCGTGCCGCTCACCGAGAGCCAGGCCACAAGCGAGCCGCAAACCAAGCGGCTGCTTGATCCCGTCGCCGCCTGGTATGTCGGCCAGATTCTGCAAGGCACGCCACCCCCGGAAAACGCGGCCGGCGGGCATATCGCGTTCAAGACCGGCACCAGCTACGGCTATCGCGACGCCTGGGCAGTCGGGTTTGATGGGGGGCGCACCATCGGGGTCTGGGTCGGCCGTCCCGACGGGGCGCCGGTCACCGGCCTTGTCGGGCGCGTCGCTGCGGCGCCGATCCTGTTCGACGCTTTCGCCAGGATTCCTCTCGGGTCGCAGCCGCTGCCGCCAGCGCCGAAGGGGGTGCTGATCACCACCACGGCCAAGCTGCCGCCGCCCTTGCAGCGGTTTTCGCCCAACCGGCTGACGGGTGCGGAACTCACGCCCCCGGTCCATATCGTGTTCCCGCCGGACGGCTCCAGTCTCGAGCTTTCCGCGGATGACGGGCAATCGCCGGATCCGGTGCCGATCAAGATCAGCGGCGGCACGCCGCCTCTGAACGTGCTGATGAACGGCATGCCGCTCGACACCAAGAAGAGCACCCGCACGCTGTTTTTCGCGCCCGACGGCCCGGGCTTCGTCCGGCTCACGGTGACCGACGCCAATGGCGCGGTCGACAGCGTGATGGTCCGCCTGCAGTAACGGCTAGTGCGCTTTCCGCACGTGCTCGGGCTTACCCTTGCGCCTGGTCGAGGCGAACTCGTCGAGCTGCTTCTCGCTCATCGACTCGTACATGCCCTTCGATGCGCCTTTAAGCTTGCTCACGGGGGTCTCGCCACGCTTGGCCGCGAGGGCGGCGCCGGCTGCTTTCTGTTGGCTTGCGGATTTTGCTGGCATGGTCTCACTCCTCTCGCCTGGAAAAACTGAGAACGCATCAATCGGCGAGCTGTTCCGCCCGACGAGTTGGGTTCGGCCCATCTCAGGGGGCCGCGTCTCGTTGCCACAGGCTCGCCGGCGCGAGTCGGCGCTCGCCTCCTACCCGCTCAATTATCGAGATTTTTTTCGTGAAGGCTCTGACGCGTCGCACGCACCCGCGACACTCTGCCCAATCACTCGGTCAAACCTCTGTCCAAAAGCAGGAGGAGCGTCACCGTCGCGCGCGGCTCGTGCGCGTCGCAAGTCTAGCCTCGCGTGGCAAACGCCAGCGCCGAGCTGGTTCTTTGCTTGTGAGTCCTATCTCGGCGAACCCCAAGGAGGAGACTCAAATGAAGACCCTCGTTTCCATGATCATTGCTCTCGGTCTCGTTGCCGGCGCCAGCGCACCGGTTCTTGCCGCAAGCGCTCCGAAAGACAAGGCCTCGTGCGACAAGGCCCATATGAAGTGGGATGATACGTCGAAGAAGTGCAGCAAGTAGGTTGATGTGCGGCGGGTCTTCGGACCCGCCGCATTCTTTTTTAGCTTTGCGGTGAGGCGTAGAGCCGGTAGCGGCGCGGACGAAAGGCGATGGCGTTACTCGCCTCCAACGGCAGCGCGGCGGGAAGCTCTATCTCCACGCGGCGTCGCTGCTCTCCGACCTCAAGCTCGACACGCCTGACGGCGCCGTGACGGCGATGCGCCGCAATAGTTCCGGTCACGCCACGGCCGGAATCGGTCGTGATCTCGACGTCATGCGGACGAATGAAGAGTTGCGCCGGACCATTTGGCAAATCTCCTCGAGGGATGCCGATCGGGATGGCGTCGAGCCACACTTGATCGTCCTCGATCCGAACCGGAAGCGAGCTCGATTCACCGATGAAAGAAAATACGAACGGTGAGTTTGGCTCGTCATAGATCTCGTCTGGCGTGCCGATCTGCTCGATCTTACCTTCGCTCATCACTACGACACGATCGGCAAGCTCGAGTGCCTCTTCCTGGTCGTGCGTCACGAAGACGGTGGTGTGACCAGTCTTGTCGTGGATTTCGCGGAGCCAACGCCTAAGATCGCGGCGCACTTTGGCATCGAGCGCGCCAAACGGCTCGTCCAACAAAAGCACGCGCGGTTCGATGGCAAGCGCACGGGCAAAGGCCACGCGCTGGCGCTGGCCGCCCGAAAGCTGCGATGGGTAACGCTTCTCAAGTCCTGAGAGCTGGACCAGATCGAGCAGCTCGAGCGCGCGGCGCTTGATCTCGGAGCGAGACGGGCGGCGGCTCCGCGGCCGCACCCGCAAGCCGAAGCCGATATTGTCGAGCACGCTCATGTGCCGGAACAGCGCGTAGCTCTGGAATACGAGACCGACATTCCGTTGTTGCACCGTGAGCTTCAGCGCATCGTCGCCGTCGAACAGTACGCGGCCCGAGGTCGGAGCGTCGAGGCCGGCAAGTATCCGGAGCAGCGTCGTCTTGCCGGAGCCGGATGGACCCAGCATAGCGACAAGCTCCCCGGGATGAATGTCGAGTGAGACACCGTGCAAAGCCGGGGTAATCCCGTAGGTTCGGACCACGTTCTCGATCGTCACCTGCATCGATCTCTCCCAGCGACCCACCCAATTCAAGGGCCACGTTCCCTCGGCGGGCGAGTTCACATCATTTGGTGCCCGAGCGTCCATGGCTATTTTTGTCCCTTCCCCCTAGTGCCGGCGTGAGGCGGCGATTTGATCGGAATAGCGCCATTCAAGTCCAACCTTGATGGCGAGCGTGACGAGCGCCAGCAGCGCGAGGAGCGAAGCCACGGCGAAGGCCGCGGCGAAATTGTACTCGTTGTAGAGAATCTCGACATGCAGCGGCATGGTGTTGGTCTTGCCGCGAATGTGACCCGAGACGACCGACACGGCGCCGAAATCGCCCATGGCGCGGGCGTTGCAGAGCACGACGCCGTAGAGCAGCGCCCAGCGAATATTCGGCAGCGTCACGCGGAAGAAGGTCTGCCATCCAGAGGCGCCGAGTGACAGCGCCGCCTCCTCGTCCACCGTGCCCTGCTCCTGCATCAGCGGCACCAGCTCGCGCGCAACAAAGGGAAACGTGACGAAAATGGTCGCGAGCACGATGCCCGGAAGCGCGAAGATAATTTGGATGTTCTCGCTTTGCAGATAGGGGCCGAAATATCCCATGGCGCCGAATAGCAGAACGTAGATCAAGCCGGAGATGACCGGCGACACCGAGAAGGGAAGGTCGATCAGCGTGTTGAGGATGCTCTTGCCCTTGAACTCGAATTTGGCGATGGCCCAAGAGGCGGCAAGCCCGAACACGATATTGGCGGGGACGGCAATCGCGGCAACAAGTAGCGTCAGCTTGATCGCCGCGACCGCATCCGGCTCGGTGATCGCCTCGAAATAGGCGCCGAGTCCCGACCGGAACGCCTCGACGAAGACCGCCGCCAAAGGCAGCAGCAGAAACAGAAACAAGAATCCGATCGCCAAAACGATCAGGCCCACGCGAACCCCAAAGGATTCCGTGGTGACCGTGGTGGCTTTGGGCGCGGGCCCTAAAAGTGGCGCGATGGCCGCGTCTGTCATGATTGAAACCTTCGTCTTTGCCAGGCTTGGACCAGATGCACGAAGAGCAGGATGCCGAAGGAGATCAGCAGCATCGCCGTTCCGATCGCGGCGGCTGCCGGATAGGAGAATTCCTCAAGCTTGATGATGATGAGGAGCGGCGCGATCTCCGAGATGAACGGCAGATTGCCGGCGATGAAGATCACCGAGCCGTATTCGCCGACGGCGCGGGCGAGCGCGAGCGCGAAGCCGGTGAGGATCGCCGGCGCCAGCGTCGGCATCATCACCCTGAAAACAGTTTGGCGCCGAGTGGCGCCAAGCGTGGCCGAGGCCTCTTCAAGCTCCTTGTCGAATTCTTCGAGAACGGGCTGCACGGTGCGGACCACGAATGGCAGCCCGATAAAGATCAGCGCGATGACGATGCCGAGCGGCGTATAGGCGACCTTGATGCCGAGTGGATCGAGCCAGCTGCCGATCCAACCATTCGGCGCATAAAGCGCCGTGAGCGCGATGCCGGCCACGGCGGTCGGCAGCGCGAAAGGCAGATCGACAATGGCGTCGAGCAGGCGCCTTCCGGGAAATTGATAGCGGACCAGCACCCAAGCGATGACCACGCCGAGCACGGCGTTGACGCTCGCGGCGATCAGCGCCGTGACGAAGCTCAAGCGAAGCGCCGCAAGCGTGCGTGGTTCGGTGACGACATGCCAAAAGCCGCTTGCGCCGAGCGAAGCGCCCTTCAGCACGAGCGCCCCGAGCGGGATGAGGACGATCAGACCGAGATAGGTCAACGTAAAACCGAGCGCCAACCCGAAACCCGGGATGGCGCTCGGCCGTCTCAGCCCAAGGCCTGAGTTCAAGGCCATAGGTTCCCTCAGTTCGTCGTCTGCGCGGAGGGCTTGTAAACCTGGTCGAAGATACCGCCGTCATCGAAATGCTTCGGCTGCGCCTTCGCCCATCCGCCGAACAGCGGATCGTCGATGGAGACCAGCTTCACGTTGGGGAAGCGAGCGAGGTCCTTGGCATCGGCGTCCTCGGGCTTCGCCGGACGATAGTAATTGTGGGCGATGAGCTTCTGGGCTTCGGGCGTGTAGAGGAAGTTGAGATAGGCTTCCGCAACTTTGCGCGTGCCCTTGGCGTCGACATTGGCGTCGACGACCGCGACCGGAGGCTCCGCCTTGATCGAGAGCGTCGGCACGACGATGTCGAATTTGTCGGCGCCAAGCTCGTCGAGCGCGAGGAAGGCCTCGTTCTCCCAAGCGAGCAGGACGTCACCGATGCCGCGCTGGGCGAAGGTCGTGGTCGATCCGCGCGCGCCGGTGTCCAGTACCGGCACGTGCTGATAGAGGTTGGAGATGAATTCCTTGTTCTTGGCTTCGTCATGACCGTATTTCTGGTCGGCGTAAGCCCAAGCCGCGAGATAGTTCCAGCGCGCGCCGCCCGAGGTCTTCGGGTTCGGCGTGATCACCTGCACGCCCGGCTTCACCAGATCATCCCAATCCTTGATGGCTTTGGGATTCCCTTTGCGCACCAGGAAGACGATGGTCGAGGTGTAGGGCGAGCTGTTGTCGGCGAGACGCGACTTCCAGTCCGGCTTGATCTTGCCCCCGTTCTTGACGATGGCGTTGATGTCGGCTTCGAGCGCGAGCGTCACGACGTCGGCCTGAAGGCCGTCGATGACGGCGCGGGCCTGCTTGCCGGAACCGCCATGCGATTGCTCGATGGTGACGGTCTCTCCGGTCTTGGCCTTCCAATCCTTGGCGAAGGCCTCGTTGACGGCCTTATAAAGTTCGCGGGTCGGATCGTAAGAGACGTTGAGAATGGTGGTGTCGGCGGCAAGGGCCGGGACAACGAAAGCCGCGGCGGCAAGAGCCGCTGCGGTCAAAATGGGTGTAAATTTGCGCATGACTGCGATCTCCTCTCCTGAATGGTCTTTAACCCTATCGAATCAGTAGAGATTAGCAAGCTACGCATCTACCGCAGTTCAACGCAGAAGGTCCCGATCGGACCAAAGATTCCGAGCAAAAAGAAAAATTATTCTAGGAGGCAAGGGGGAGCCGGCGGCTTCTGGGCCGGAACGCGGCCGGAACCCCCGGAGCTATGCGGCCTGGAACTGGGCCGGAAGGCAGCTCGGAACTGGCATCGGGGAGCTCCACCGCACCGAATGCGGGCGGAGGCCGGCTTCGGACCGGAACGCGGCTCGGCTAGAACCGGCCGGACTGGCTCATCGGGAGCTAACTTGGCGAGGGCATCGGAAATGTGGTGCGATCCAGCGGAACTGGACCGGACGGGCTCGGAACTGGCCGGATGCGGGCCCAGGCCTCGTCTGCGTCAGGCGCTTCGGGCGCGGGCGCGAGAGCCTCGTCTGCGGCTGGACGGTCACGGCCGGAACGCGGCCCTGAACCTGTCGCAGCTGACACGCAGACGGAAGCAGGTGCGACTCGGAACGCGGCGCTGCTAGGCCGGAACGCGGTCCGGCGCCTCGTCCGCGAGGTATCCAGCACCCTTCGCCAGGGAATCGGCGATGGTGGTGCGATCCAGCACCTCGCGGGCGGATTCGGCCACGCGCGCGAACACCCGCCTGATCTCGCAAGCCTCCTCGGTCTTGCAGTCGGCGCAGCGGCGATAGGCGATGCGGCTGAGGCAGGGCAGCGGCGCAAGCGGGCCGTCGATGATCCGGAGCACCTGGCCGTAAGTGATGCAATCCGCCGCCATCAGCAGGTCGTAGCCGCCAAGCTTGCCGCGCCGGCTCTGCAGGATGCCGTGGCGTTTCAGCTCCAGCAGAATCTGCTCGAGAAATTTCCGGGGAATGCGCTCCTGGAGCCGAGATCTCCCCGATCATCATCGGCTCGCCCTTCCGCGCCAGTGCGACCAGGGCCCGGAGGGCATATTTTGCCTTTTGCGAGATCACGCTCAGACCCAAATCTTGGAATAGGAATCCATCGTAATCCCATAAGTAAGGTAGAGTTAGGGCTCCGGCAACCGCTGAACGCAGCAAATTTGCTTGTTAAATGCGGGCCAATTGAACGGAAAACGGCCCCGGAATTAAACGAAACAGCGCCCGTATTGAACGAAACTCGCCGCCATTGAACAAGCAGATCGCGAACATGCCGCCATTGGCCGACATGCCGTCGAAGCAGGGCGTCATTCCGCGCGAAGGCGGGAATCGAGTACGATCGCGAGGCCCGTTATAACTCACTCACGCCGCCGATTACTGGATGCCGGCCTACGCGGGCATGACAATGGCGGTGCAGGAGTCGAACATGAAAAGACGCAAACTCGGCAGGTCGGGCCTGACGGTCTCGGCGATCGGGCTCGGCTGCATGTCGATGAGCGAGTTCTACGGCGCCGGCCGACGAAGCCGAGGCGATCGCCACCATCCATCGCGCCATCGAGCTCGGCATCGACTTGCTCGACACGGCCGACGTCTATGGCTTGGGCAAGAACGAGGAGCTGGTCGGCAAGGCGATCAAGGGGCGCCGCGACAAGATCGTGCTCGCCACCAAATTCGGCATCGTGCGGAAACCGGACGGGAGCTTCGTCGGCGTCAACGGCAGGCCGGACTATGTGAAGTCTTGCTGCGAGGCGAGCCTCCGCCGGCTCGGGGTCGAAGTGATCGATCTCTATTATCAGCACCGCGTCGATCCGAAGACACCGATCGAGGAGACGGTCGGCGCGCTTGCCGAGCTCGTGACGCAAGGCAAGGTGCGCTATCTCGGGCTGTCGGAGGCGGCGCCCGACACGATCAGCCGCGCGGCGAAGGTGCATCCGATCGCGGCGCTGCAAAGCGAATATTCGCTGTTCACGCGCGAGCATGAGGCGCACGTGCTTCCGACGGTGCGCGAGCTCGGCATCGGCTTCGTCGCCTATAGCCCGCTCGGCCGCGGCTTCCTCACCGGCGCCATCAAGAAGGACGAGCGATCTCGCGGCGGGTGATTGGCGGCGCGGCGTGCCGCGCTTCGGCGGCTGAACATTTCGCGCGCAATGTCGCGCTGGTCGAAGAGGTCGAGACACTCGCCAAGCGAGAAGGGCTGCACGCCGGCGCAGCTCGCGCTCGCCTGGGTGCTGGCGCAAGGCGACGACATCGTGCCGATCCCCGGCACCAAAAGGCGGAAATATCTGGAAGAGAATGTCGGCAGCGCTCGAGGTGACGCTCAGCAAGGACGATCTCGCCCGGATCGATGCGCTGCAATTGGCGGAGAAGGTCTCCGGCGCGCGGTATCCGGATCTCAGCATGGCGAATGTGAATCGGTGAGGGCGGGAATGTTCGGCACTCATTATTGTTGGATATCCCAGCGAGAGGAGAGGTGATGGCGGCAATGACGGTGGACGAGGAACTGCTAACGGACCATAGGATGGCGGCGGCTTATGCTACGCTCACAGAACAAAGTCTGTCTTCAAGAGACTTGTTGCGCTATGAACCTCAATCTGAAAATCGGCTTTACCATCGCCATTGATGCCTCCCGACACAATCGCGATGACGGTATCCGCGTTGTACTTCACCTGAAGTTCGCCCGCCTTGTGATGGAATTTGTGCGAGCCAATGAATTTGAATTTCTGATTTCCATGCCCCTTTTTGGCGTCGATTGTGAGCAGATCGATTTCGTCTTCTCCAGAAACGAAATCGGTAATTACATCGCGGGCCACACCCTTTTTACTGTCGGCGGTCCGGTTGAAGTCGAAGGTGTCGGCATTTGATCTCGCCGGTCAAAATGTCTTTTCCGGAGTCCACCATTGAAGACAATCTGCCAGCTCCGCCCGAGAGGATGTCGTTTCCGCCGCCGCCAAAAACAAAACCATCCGCGTCTCTGGCGATAATAGCATTTTCACCAACGCCGCCATTCACAGTTATCGTAGCCAGTGCGCCTTCCTTCACCACGACAAGGCTATTGCCGGAGCCAAGATTGATTGTTTTGGAGCCGCTGCCCACCACAACCTTGTCGTCTTCGGTAGCGGTGCCGAAAACCTGTCAGGTTGCCATCACCCGTATCTGCATAGCTAAAATTCGGATCGACGAAGAACTGTGAGCTTCCGTCGCTCAATTGCACCGTGACAGCGTCGTCGCTCTCCAGCAGCATCAAGTGCCGCGTTGCTATATCCCGTGGCCCCGATTCTCGGCCCGTGGATTTGCGTGTAGACGGCAACGTCATTCAAGATTGCTACGTCTAATGAAGAAATCGGCGCGTTGGTTCCGTTAGTGGATGAAAGGAACTGTACGCCCCTACCATGAGGTCGAATTGGTTTGTGGTTTGATAATCTAGATGGCTGCCGGTCACCGGGACCGGTGCTCCGTAGGCAGATACGGCGTTCGTTCCGACGAATTGATTCCTGGAGGCATTTAGCAGCTGACCCCACGCCGTGTCCTTTTCCGCAATTTGATCGACTTGCGTAGGCGCGTGGAAACCTAGCCCATGCAATAGCTCATGAGTGAGCAGAGTAGTTACATCCGGAGAATGAAACCGGTCAGCCGCACCCAGATACCACCCAGAAACCTTCAAAGGGTCTAGGTATAATGTCATCTCATATTTTCCAGGAACCGGATTTGAACCCGTTACGTATTCGACTAGGGCGGTACAATAGCCAATGTCTCCCAGCCACATTCGTACAGGTACCGTGGATGCAAGTACGTTTGACGCATGCAGCACAGACCCAACGACATTTACCGAAATATGCTTCAGCGGCCCGAGGGGTGAAGTAGACAAAGCTTGCGAAATGCGATCGGCTGCTGCCTGAAGGTCCTGCATCAAGTCCGGCGCCCAAGTGCTCAGACTGTTGCTGATAGTCGTTCCGGAAATCTTCACATGTTGCAACGGTCCATCGTCGTTTGTGATGGTAATGATGTGATCCTTATGCTGTGGGTCGACTGAGTATTCGGGCCGAGCGTCAATGGCTACATGAAATCGTTCGTCCGGCTCCGTCAGCCCGTCGTTTGGGATATGAATTGTGACCGTCTCCTGGAGCGGACCTCCGGCGAAGAAGTAGACGGGCGTGAAGTCGTTGAAATCTAAATGCCAGTCGGTGCCTAGTTGAGCATGGTCATGCGCAGATTCTACCCTCTCGACATAAACCGTGAGCGTCCCTGAAGACACCGGGCGGTCCAGTTTCACAATGACATTAAATTCTGTGACGCCCTCACTTACGGAACTCTGCTGGGTTAGAAAGCTTGCAACAGGAAGTCCAGAGGTGGGTGGTGGCTTGGTGAGCACCAAGTTTGTCCCGCCTGCTCCGTCGCTTTGAATGTTGAAATAATTTTCATCCAGGTCGCCATCGACTTGATAACTCAGCAGCCCGCTATTCGTGATCACTTTAAGCGTAGCACCATCAATCATCGCAGAGACGGCTGTAACTCCACGAAGATCGATAATATCATTGAGGTCTAAGCCGGAGATGCTGCCGTCGTATTGCGTTGGCAGATCTAATTGTAATTTCTCACCACCGCCTCCTGTGTAGTTTACGTCAGCCGACGCTGTTCCCCCAATTTCAAGCGTGGCGTGGTTGTCGATTGCGAAAGAACCTTCTGCTGTTCCAGTGATTTTAAGTAAGCCGCTTTGCGCAACGACCGTTCCATCGCTTGAAACGTCACCCTTCAGCGTTCCGTGACCGACAATCTCCCCGAGAGAGAGTTGAGGTGTATTTTTCCATTGATGTTCAGACGCGCCGCCGACGGTCATAGCACCGCCAGCCGTCACGTCGAGGGTTCCGCCTTCCATGCTCACTTTGCTGGCCACCGAGAAAATGCCCCCGGCTACCGCGGAGACAATTGCGTCATCGAAGACGACGCGCAGCATCGTGGCATTTACCTGGGCACTATTTGTTACCGTGAAATTCCCAGATGCGACTAAAATCGACTGTCCCGCACCGTTTGCGTTGATGCTCGAACCAGCGCCACTCACCAGAACGTGGTCCGCGACTTGCAGGCCGATATCGGCAACGGTCAATGAAAGGCTGCCCCCACCTTGAACCGTCAGGTTGCCCTTTCCGACAGTTATCGATCCAGAGGATCTCGAAGTACCCCCGGTGACGTTGACGATGCCATCGCCACCTACGCTGCCGAAGAGCACGTCAGTCGTCTTCAGCACGCCGCCGGCATTGACGTTAATCGTGCCAGTCGCCCCATGCCCGACGTCCAGAAATCCCGCCGACCATTCCGCATTCGTAATCGTTACCGTGCCTTCTGACCCGGCTTCATGCGCCACGATGGAGGCAACGGATTTAACCACCGCATTGGCATTTACGATCATCTCGCCTTGGCCGTGACCGCCAACTATTAAGGATGGCGTACCGCCGGGCGCCGCAGGAGTTAGATCGAGGAGGGTATTTTGACCAGTGACAGTCAAAGACCCGTGACCGGAAGATGTATTCGCGAGC
>CAVXQX010000009.1:0-220987 GCA_963764005.1 uncultured Alphaproteobacteria bacterium
GGCCCCAGAGGCCGGCGATCAGTTCGCTGTCGTCGAGAACGAGGCGCGTGCCCGCGAGCTTACCGATTATCGCATGCGCGAGCGCCGCAAGCGGAACGCCGTTGCCGGCGCCCGCGGCTCGCTCGAGCAGATGATGAGCCAGCTGAAAGAGAGCGGCGCGCAGGAATTCACGCTGCTGGTCAAGGGCGACGTGCAGGGCTCGGTCGAGGCCATCGTTGCGGCGCTGGAGAAGCTCGGCACGGATGAGGTTCGCGCTCGTATCGTGCATGCGGGCGTTGGCGGTATCACCGAATCCGATATCGGACTTGCCGCGACCTCGGGTGCTGTGGTTCTCGGCTTCAATGTGCGCGCCAATACGCAAGCGCGCGAAGCGGCCGAGCGTGACGGCGTCGAGATCCGCTATTTCAACGTGATCTACGATCTGGTCGACATCGTGAAGCAGGCCATGTCCGGCATGTTGGCGCCGACCCGGATCGAGAATTTCCTCGGCAATGCCGAAATCCTCGAAGTGTTCGCCATCTCCAAGGTTGGCAAGGTGGCCGGCTGCCGCGTCACCGAAGGCAAGGTCGAGCGCGGCGCTCATGTCCGGCTGATCCGCGACAACGTGGTGATCCACGAAGGCAAGCTCTCCACCTTGAAGCGCTTCAAGGACGAGGTGCGCGAGGTCACTGCCGGCCAAGAATGCGGCATGGCCTTCGAAGGCTATCAGGACATGCGGCAAGGCGACGTCATCGAGTGCTTCGACGTCGAGCACGTCCAGCGCAGCCTGTAAGCTTTTCCATAACCTTTCGCCGTTCTGTGTCGTGGAATTCCCGCCTTCGCGGGAATGACACAGAAGAGCGCCCCCCGAGATTGGGAATCATGGTGAGACGACAAAAACACCCCTCAGGACCCTCGCAGCGGCAGCTCAAAGTGGGCGAGTTGATCCGGCATGCGCTCGCCGAGATTTTCACTCGCGGCGAAATCGTTGACGACGTGCTGTCGCAATATTCGCTGACGGTGCCGGAGGTACGGATGACGCCCGACCTGAAACTCGCCACCGCCTATGTGATGCCGCTCGGCGGCGAAGGCGCGGAAGCGGTGGTGAAGCATCTCGGCAAGCATGCGCGCTATCTACGCGGCGAGCTGGCGCATCGGATCAGCCTTCGCTATATGCCGGAGATCAGATTCAAGGTCGACACCTCGTTCGAGAGCTCGCGCCGCATCGACGAATTGCTCGCCTCGGAAAAAGTCGCTCGCGATCTCGAGGACTAATCTCGCGACGGATCAGGACATCGACCATGGCGCGGCAGCGCAAAGGCTTACCCGTCAATGGCTGGCTCATTCTCGACAAGCCGCAAGGGCTGAACTCGACGAAGGCCGTCTCCCGGGTCAAGCACCTGTTCAATGCGCAAAAGGCCGGCCATGCCGGCACGCTCGACCCGCTGGCCACAGGCGTCTTGCCGATCGCGCTCGGCGAGGCGACCAAGACCGTGCCCTTCGTCATGGACGGCAGCAAAGCATATCGCTTCACCATTGTCTGGGGCGCGGAGACCGACACCGACGACTCGGACGGCACCGTGACCAAACAAAGCGTCAAGCGTCCGTCGCCCTCCGAGATCGAGGACGTGCTGCCGCGCTTCACCGGCACGATCAGTCAGCTTCCGCCGCGCTACTCGGCGCTGAAAGTCGACGGCGCTCGCGCCTACGATCTGGCCCGCGAAAACGAGGCGTTCGAGCTTCAGCCGCGCGACGTCACCATCGACCGCCTGAGCCTGGTCGAGACTCCCGATGCGGATCACGCCGTGCTCGAAGCGGAATGCGGCAAGGGGACTTATGTCCGGGCGTTGGCGCGCGATATCGGGCGCGTGCTTGGGGCGCTTGGCCATGTCGGGGCGCTTCGCCGAACCAGGGTTGGCCCCTTCGATGAGGCCTCCGCGATCTCGCTCGCGGCACTCGAGACACTGGAGCCGGAGGGCTTGCCCGGATCGCTACTGCCCGTCGAGATGGCGCTTACCGAGATTCCGTCGCTCAGCCTCAGCAGTTCGGACGCGGCAAGATTGCGGCTCGGACAGTCCGTGCTGTTGCGCGGGAGGGACGCCCCGATCCATAGCGGTCCGATCTACGCTCTGTCGCGCGGGGCTCTGGTTGCGATCGGCGAAGTGAGCCAAGGCGAGTTCAAGCCAAAGCGGATTTTCAACCTTTCCCGCTAAGGCCAATAGGTGACGGGCGCGGAAATCGGCGCTGCTGTGCGAATTTGTCTTTGTTTTCCGAGGCAGATTGCGCGTTTAAGCTGCAATTTCCACTGGCCTCGGACGCGATAATCCCTATAGTGCGCCCGTGCACCGGCCTTTCGAGGCCGGTTTGCACTTAAGCCGACCGTGCTGGACGACATCCTGGCCCGGCCATTCACCAACCCCAAAGATTAGAGGATCATCCGATGTCGATCAGCGCTGAGCGCAAGCAAGAGCTTATCCACGAATACGCCACCAAGCCGGGCGATACCGGCTCCGCCGAGGTCCAGGTTGCTATCCTGACCCAGCGGATCACCAATCTGACCGACCATTTCAAGACCCATAGCAAAGACAATCATTCAAGGCGCGGCCTGCTCAAAATGGTGAGCCAGCGGCGCCGGCTGCTCGATTACGTCAAGGCCACTGACGAGGATCGCTATCAGAAACTCATCAACCGGTTGGGCATTCGCCGGTGACGCGACCGCTTTTGCTTCGCGCCACAGGATCAGTCTGCACCCATTGGCCTCGAGCCGTCGCCCACGGGCCGGCTCGGCCTCAACCCATTCACATTGAGATGTCACCATGTTCAAGACTCATACCGTAGAAATCGATTGGGCGGGACGCCCGCTCACCCTCGAGACCGGGCGCATCGCGCGCCAGGCCGACGCATCCGTGCTCGCCTGCTATGGCGGCACATCCGTGCTCGCCACTGTCGTCGCCGCCAAAGAACCTCGCGCGGGAATCGACTTTTTCCCGCTCACCGTGAACTACCAAGAGAAGACCTTCGCCGCCGGCAAGATCCCCGGCGGCTATTTCAAGCGCGAGGGCCGTCCCACTGAAAAGGAGACGCTGACCTCGCGGCTGATCGACCGCCCAATCCGGCCGCTGTTCGCGCCGGGCTTCAAGAACGAGACGCAAGTCGTCGCCACCGTGCTGTCGCACGACATGGAGAACGATCCCGACGTCGTGGCCCTGGTCGCGGCATCCGCGGCGCTGACGCTTTCGGGCGTGCCCTTCATGGGGCCCATCGCCGCGGCGCGCGTCGGCTATATCTCCGGCGCCTATGTGCTGAACCCGATGATCGACGAGATGTCCGAGACCTCTCTCGACCTCGTGGTCGCCGGCACGGCCTCTGCCGTCTTGATGGTGGAATCCGAAGCCAAGGAGCTTTCGGAGGAGATCATGCTTGGCGCCGTTGTGTTCGGGCAAAAGGGCTTCCAGCCGGTGATCGACGCGATCGTCAAACTCGCCGAGCGCGCCGCTAAGGAGCCTTGGGACCTGAAAGTCGACGAAGGCGCCGAGGCGCTCGCGGCCAAGGTGCGGGACGCGGCATCGGCCGAGCTCCGCGAAGCCTACAAGATCGCGGTCAAACAAGATCGCCGCGACCGTATTGCCGCGATCAAGGACAAGCTCATCAAGGCGCTGGTCCCCGCGGACGATAACGGCGCACTCGCACCGAAAGTCTCGGCTGCGTTCAAGGACGCGGAAAAAGACGTGGTGCGTGGCTCGATTCTCGAGACCGGACACCGCATCGACGGCCGCGACCTGAAGACCGTTCGCCCGATCGTGAGCGAGGTGGGTATCCTGCCGCGCACGCATGGCAGCGCGCTGTTCACGCGCGGCGAGACCCAGGCTCTGGTGGTGGCGACACTCGGCACCGGCGAAGACGAGCAATATGTCGATGCGCTGCAAGGGACCTACAAAGAGACCTTCATGCTGCACTACAATTTCCCGCCCTATTCGGTCGGCGAAACTGGCCGTATGTCGGGGCCCGGACGCCGCGAAATCGGCCACGGCAAACTCGCTTGGCGGGCCATTCACCCGGTGCTGCCGGATCGCGACAGCTTCCCCTACACCATCCGCGTCGTGTCGGAGATCACCGAGTCGAACGGCTCCTCCTCGATGGCCACGGTGTGCGGCTCGTCGCTGGCGATGATGGACGCAGGCATTCCGCTGAAGCGTCCGGTTGCCGGCATCGCCATGGGATTGATCAAGGAGGACAAGGGCTACGCCGTCCTCTCCGACATTCTCGGCGACGAGGACCATCTCGGCGACATGGACTTCAAGGTGGCGGGCACCGAGCAAGGCGTGACCTCGCTGCAGATGGACATCAAGATCACGGGCATCACCGAGGAGATCATGAAGATCGCGCTCGACCAGGCGCGCGATGGGCGGCTGCATATCCTTGGCGAGATGAACAAGGCACTGACCGCAGCTCGGCCAGAGCTCGGCGAATATGCGCCGCGCATCGAGACCATCCATATCCCGGTCGACAAGATCCGCGAAGTGATCGGCTCGGGCGGTTCGGTGATCCGCGAGATCGTGGCCGAGTCCGGCGCCAAGATCGATATTTCGGACGATGGCACGGTGAAGATCGCCTCAGCCAACGCCGAGTCGATCCGCGCCGCGATCGCTCGCATCAGGGGCATCACCGCAGAGCCCGAAGTCGGCGAGATCTATCAGGGCAAGGTGGTCAAGGTGATGGAGTTCGGCGCCTTCGTGAACTTCTTCGGCCCGAAGGACGGCCTGGTGCACATCTCGCAGCTGTCGGACGGCAGGCCGAAGACGGTGGGCGAGGTGGTCAAGGAAGGCGACATGGTCTGGGTGAAGCTGCTCGGCTTCGACGACCGCGGCAAGGTCAGGCTGTCGATGAAGATCGTGGATCAGGCCACCGGCAAGGAAATCGCAGAAAGAAGCGGCGAGCTGATATCAGCCAACCGCGACGCAGACGCCTTTGATCATGGCCGGGGATTTCCCCGGCCATTTTCTTTGGCCGCTATTTCTTCACGCAACGCCAGCCAATCACGGAATATTGGGCTGTTACCGGCAAGCCATTTATTGGCGTCGGTCTCGCCTTGGCGAATGCACGTCACCACATCGTCCGGAGCCGAACTGGCGATGACGGTTTCGCCGCACGTATGCGGCGCAGCAAGAAGGCATGTAATCAGAACGAGTTGGGCCATGCCCGACTTTCCTCCAAATTCAATTGTTGGTTTGACGGCGAATTTACAGGTCTCGCCGCGCGGTCACAACACCCAGCGCGTTATTGGGCCGCTTCGCGCGGCGGCTTCTCAGAATGATTATCGCCATCCTTATCGCCCAAATCCATGGCCTTGACGGCTTCGATGTTCGGCATGGCGATGGTGGAGTAACCACAATCGACGAAATGCACCTCGCCGGTGACGGCACCGGACAGGTCGGACAAGAGATAGAGAGCGGAGCCGCCAACCTCGTCCAAGGTCGGCGAACGGCGCATCGGGGCGTGCTCGCGTTGATAGTTGAACAGCGCGCGCGCATCGGAAATGCCGGCGCCCGCCAGCGTCCGCATCGGGCCCGCGGACAGCGCATTGACGCGAATACCTCGCGGACCAAAATCCGAGGCGAGATAGCGCACGCTGGTTTCGAGCGCGGCCTTGGCGACACCCATGACGTTATAGCTCGGCACCACTTTCGTCGCGCCGCCGTAAGTCAGCGTCAGCAACGAGCCGCCCGACGGCATCAGCTCCGCCGCGAGTTTGCTAATCTCGGTGAAGGAGAAGCAAGAGATCACCATGGTATGCTCAAAATTCTTGCGCGTGGTGTCGCAATAACGGCCCTTCAATTCGTTGCGGTCGGAGAAGGCAAGAGCGTGCACGACGAAATCGAGAGAGCCCCATTTCTTCTTGATGACGTCGAACACGCGTTTGACGCTGTCCAGATCCTCGACGTCCGCCTCCTCGATGATCTTGGCGCCGATCGATTGCGCCAACGGCACGGCACGGCGGCCGAAGGCGCCGGCTTGGTAAGAGAACGCAAGCTCCGCTCCCTGACCGTGAAGCACGCGCGCGATGCCCCAGGCGATGGAGCGGTCGTTGGCGACGCCCATTATGAGGCCCCTCTTGCCGGCCATGATGGGTCCCGGGGTTGCGATATCTTTTGTTGTTGTCATGGCAATTGACCTAATTCTTGGGGGTTAAGAAACTCATGCGCTGTTCCCCAACTCAGCGATCATGGCGACGGAAAACGAGCGTGGCGTTGGTACCGCCAAACCCGAAGCTATTGGACATCACGCAATTCAGATCGACATTGTCGATCCGCTTGCGCGCGATCGGCATATCGGCGACCTCCGGATCGATGGTCTCGATATTGGCGGATTCGCAGATAAAGCCGTTATTCATCATCAGCAGAGAATAGATCGCCTCATGCGCGCCGGCGGCACCCAGCGAATGGCCGGTCAGCGATTTCGTGGCGCTGATCGGAGGCGCCTTGTCGCCGAACACCTCGCGGATGGCCTCGATCTCCTTGATGTCGCCGATTGGGGTCGAGGTGGCATGAGGGTTGATGTAATCGACCTTCTGGCCGTTGAGGTTGGACATGGCCATGCGCATGCAGCGCGCAGCGCCCTCGCCTGACGGCGCCACCATGTCGTGGCCGTCGGAAGTCGCGCCGTAGCCGGCAAGCTCGGCATAGATCTTGGCGCCCCGCGCCTTGGCATGCTCGAGCTCTTCGAGCACGACGACGCCGCCGCCGCCGGCAATAACGAAGCCGTCTCGGTTCACATCGTAGGCGCGGCTTGCGACCTCGGGCCGGTCGTTGAAATCCGAGGACATGGCGTTCATGGCGTCGAACAGAACCGACAAGGTCCAGTCGAGTTCCTCGCCGCCGCCGGCAAACACAATGTCCTGCTTGCCCATCTGGATCAGCTCGCCGGCATTGCCGATGCAATGCGCGGATGTCGAGCAAGCGGACGAAATCGAATAGCTCACGCCCTTGATATGGTACGGCGTGGAAAGCGTCGCGGAGTTGGTCGAGGACATCGCCTTCGGCACTTCGAACGGCCCGACCTTCTTCGGGCCTTTCTCGCGCGTGGTGTCGGCGGCCTGCACGATGGCCTTGGTCGAGGGACCGCCCGAGCCCATGATCAGGCCGGTGCGTTCGTTCGAGACGTGCTTCTCCTCAAGCCCGGCATCGCGGATCGCCTGCTCCATGGCGAGATAGTTCCAGGCAGCGCCCGCGCCCATGAAGCGACGGACTTTCCGGTCGATCATGGATTCCCAGTCGATCTTCGGCGCGCCGTGAACCTGGCAACGAAAGCCAAGCTCGGCATAGGTGTCGGCTTTGACGATGCCGGATTTCGCCTCGCGCAACGAAGCGAGCACCTCCTGGGCGCTATTGCCGATCGAGGACACGATACCCATCCCCGTTACGACCACTCGTCTCATGTCTTCAAATCCTCGATGCGCCTAAGGCGTCTATACAGGTCAGGCGCCGGCCGGAGCGGTTTCGCCCGCTTGGAACAAGCCGACCCTGAGGTCCTTGGCGGTGTAGAGCGTCTCGCCGTCGGCCTTGAGCCAACCATCGCCGGTGCCAAGGGTGAATTTGCGGCGGATGACGCGCTTCAACTCGACGACATATTCGAGCTTCTTCACGGTTGGCAGCACCATGCCGGAGAACTTGACTTCGCCGACGCTGAGCGCGCGACCTTTGCCGGGGGCGCCGAGCCAACCAAGAAAGAAGCCGAGCAGTTGCCACAGCGCGTCGAGGCCGAGGCAGCCCGGCATGACGGGATCGCCCTTAAAATGGCAGGCAAAGAACCAGAGGTCAGGCTTAACGTCGAGCTCGGCGACGATGCGGCCATAGCCATGCTCGCCGCCCTCTTCCCTCACCTCGGAGATGCGGTCGAACATCAGCATCGGCGGCAGCGGAAGCTGCGCGTTGCCGGGGCCGAACAACTCACCACGGGCGCAAGCCAACAGATCTTCATACTCAAAACGGTCACGCCGCTCGGTCATCGGGACTGAATTCTCCAGCCTTTTTGTCTGTGACAAGGGGACCCCCTTATGTGGCCCGTTTCCTAACATAGACAAGCCCTTGTCACTAGCCCGCCCAAGGAGCCTCCTCCGCCTTGCATCAAGGTCTGTTCTTGGTCAGATAGCGGCGTTTGGCGCGTTGCTTGAATGGCCGCTTAGCCCTATATTCTCGGAAAATCAGCAAGGCTGGGCTTATTGAGAATGCATAAAACAATCTTGGCACCGAACGAGATCTCGAAGCGCCTTCGCGGCGCGGGGCTCCGGCCTACGCGGCAGCGCGTGGCGCTGGCGACCCTGCTATTCGAGGCGGGCGACCGCCATGTGACGGCTGAGGTGCTGCATGAAGAGGCTTTGCGGCAAAAGGTGCCGGTCTCGCTCGCCACGGTCTACAACACGCTGCACCAATTCACGGAGGCTGGACTGTTGCGCGAGGTCGCGGTCGAAGGCGCCAAGACCTATTTCGACACCAATACGTCGAACCACTACCATTTCTTCTGTGAGAGTTCCGGCAAGCTGCTCGACATCGAGACCGGCGAGTTGCATATCGCCGGGCTGCCCGAGGCGCCCGAAGGCATGACCATCTCGCGCGTCGATGTGCTGGTCAGGCTGGTCAACAAAAGCGGCTAAAGACTCAGCCGGTCGGTGGCTTGCCGGTGTAAACCGCCAATTGAGCGTCGAAAGCCCGCTTGTAGGCGGGCCGCGCTTCGCCGCGGGCGACATAGGCCGCTAGGTTCGGATATCCGTCCAGGATGCCCGATGATTTCAACCTGAGCAGCACCGACACCATCATCAGGTCGCCCGCGCTGAACCCACCATCGAGCCAGTCGGCACTGCCCAGGCGAGCGGAAAGTTGCTTCAACCGGTCGCGGACGCGATCCTCGACCAGAGGCAGGCGCTCCTTACTCCAGGGCTTATCGCCCTCCAGAAGCCTGGCGGTTGCGAGTTCAAGGATCGGCGGCTCCACCGTGTTGAGCGCGGCAAACATCCATGTGATCGCGCGCGCCCGGGCATTGGCATCGTCCGGCAGCAGGCCCGCATGGCGCTCGGCGATATGGAACACGATCGCCCCTGTCTCGAACAGGGCGAGATCGCCTTCCTCATAGGTCGGAATCTGGCCGAAAGGATGCAGCGCCCGATGCGCGGGTTCCTTCATCGCACGGAACGAAACAAGGCGAACCTCGTAGGGTTGGCCCACTTCTTCAAGCGCCCAGCGAACGCGCGTATCCCGCGCCAGTCCCCTGCCGCCATCGGGTGACCGTTCAAAGGCGGTAATGGTGATGGTCATCGTGAGGCTCCTGCTTAGCGAAAATCATCGGTTGCGGGGCTGGCAAGCTGTCAAGGCAAACTCACCGAGATTGAAGACGACCCCGTTCCATGTCCGGTTTGTCCGCATAGCAGACCTTTGCAAACTCTAATTTTTCGCTGGATACCGGCTTTCGCCGGTATGACGCGCGCAGAGCGCGTTATTTGATCTCTTCGCCTTTATAGACGCCCCAGAGCTTGTCCTGCTCGACATAGCCGGAATAGTCATTGACCGAGATCTGGCACCATTCGCCGTCGCAGTTCAGGACATTGCCGAGCACGCCGGGCGCGAGCGCTGCTGCCACGCTCCTGCGCAATCGATTTGCTGGAATAAAGCGGCACGCTCTCCTGGTCCTTGGACCAAGGCGCGATCAGCACGGTGCGGCGCCCGCTCAAAAGACTATGCAGCACCCAGCCGTCGGCGCCTTCGCTGTCGCGCACGCGGCGCCAATTCTCCGACTCGGCGATCACCTCGACGGGAAGGCCGGCGCGGTTGAACACCCAAACGATGGCCTGGTCGGTATTCGGTCCTTTGCGGACATTGACCTTATCGGATTTGAGACTGACGAAGCGGGGCAGTCCGAGGCCGCTGGCGCCGGTTTGCTCGGCCTTGGGCGTGTCGTCATCGGCCGCCCGGGCCTGGCCAATGACCAGCAACGCCGCAAGCGCCGTCATCGCCATGAGAAGTCGATGTGAAATCAAGTCACCCAGCCCCATTGCCGTATTTCCGGGCAGATTCGGCCCGGCGATTTGCCCCTCTCGTGCATGCGCCAGAAAAGTGAACGGATCGTGGCTTTGCGCCAATAAGGCGCTTATCTGCCGCACCCGGTTCTGTTAGAGAAGGGCCCGCGTGGCCTTAGCCTTGCCACGACCTGGCGGCTTATTCTGCCCGCCGGAGCAATAAGAAACAGGACGGATCATGACTGCTGAACGACCCCTCATCATCGTCACCCGCAAGCTCCCGGACGTGGTGGAAACACGGCTCAGGGAGCTGTTCGACGCGCGGCTCAATCTGGAGGATACGCCGTTCAGCCGCGACGAGCTGATCGACGCGGTCAAGAAGGCCAATGTGCTGGTGCCCACGGTCACGGACCGCATCGACCGCTCGGTGTTGAGCCAGGCCGGCCCCAATCTCAAGCTGATCGCGCAATTCGGCACCGGCGTCGACAATATCGACCTGGAGACCGCCCGGAACCGCGGCATCATCGTCACCAATACGCCGGGGGTGTTGACCGAAGATACGGCCGACATGACCATGGCGCTGATCCTCGCCGTGCCGCGCAGGCTGACCGAGGGCGCGGCCCTGCTCAGGGCCAACAGCAATCAATGGCAGGGCTGGTCGCCGACCTGGATGCTCGGCCACCGCATTTACGGCAAGAGGCTCGGCATTGTCGGCATGGGCCGGATCGGACAGGCCGTGGCGAAGCGCGCCAAGGCCTTCGGCTTGCAGATCCACTATCACAACCGGCGGCGCGTCGCGCCCGAGATCGAGCAGGCCTTGGAGGCAACCTATTGGGACAGCCTCGACCAGATGCTCGCCCGCATGGACATCATCTCGGTGAATTGCCCGCATACGCCCGCGACCTACCATCTGCTCTCGGCGCGGCGGCTCGCGGTGATGAAACCGTCCGCCTATATCGTCAACACGGCGCGCGGCGAGGTGATCGACGAGAACGCGCTCGCCCGCATGATCGAGAATAATGAGATGGCGGGCGCCGGCCTCGACGTGTTCGAGCATGAGCCCGCGGTCAATCCGAAGCTGCTCAAGAGCAACAAGGTCGTGGTGCTGCCGCATATGGGCTCGGCCACGATGGAAGGCCGCGTCGATATGGGCGAGAAGGTCATCATCAACATCAAGACCTTCCTCGACGGACACTCCCCGCCGGATCGCGTGCATCCCGCGATGTTCTAGGCGAGCGGTCTTGCTGAACCGGAGCTGAACCGGGCGCCCGTTCGCTGACACAAAGGCTTGCATTGACGGCGTGGCCTAAAATGGCGTTCCCTTGGCTCTCGTGCCGAGCCAAAGGAGACTAGCCATGTCCCGTTGGATCACCATTCCAGCTTGTTTGAGCTTTACGATTTTGACCGCGCTGTCGGCTCATGCCGCGGAGCGACCGCACATGCTTCGTTCTGGCGCAAGCCGACCAGATCGAGCTTCCGCGCAATATCGAATTGAAAGAAGGCGCCAAGGTCGCCGAGGACGCGAAGCCCAGCGACGACAAGACCGGCGACGAAAAGACCCGCCAGATCGTCACTGAAGGCAAGGAGGCAACTCCACCGCCGCGAAGGATGATGACGCTGCCGCTCCGGCCGATGCCGGCAAAGACGCAGGCCCCGCCTGCCGCGAAAGACGAGGCACCGCCTCCCGCCGCTACGGTCAAGGGCGATGCGCCGCCTCCGGCTGAAGCGGCAAAGGACGGCGCGCCGCCTCCTGGCGCACCCCCGCCAGGGGTTGCCGCGGAGGGACCAGGCCCAGGCGATATCGTGATCGCCGTGCAGACCGAGCTGCACCGCGTCGGCTGCGATCCAGGTCCGATCGATGGAGACTGGGGCGGTCAGTCCCGCGAAGCGCTTGCCGCCTTCGGCCATTTTGCCAAGGTCGATGTCGGCGATCTTGCCCCGACGCCAGAGATCTACGGCCTGATCAAGGGCAAGACCGCGATCGTGTGCACTGAAGAGGCGGAGGCCCCGCCGCATGATGCATCGCCTCCCCCGTCCGGCTATGGCGGCGGTGGCTATGGCGGTGGTGGCGGCTATGGCGGCGGTGGCGGCGGCGGCTACTGACGCTGCAAAGCGAGGACGGGTGGGTGATTCACTCCGAGTTGCCACCGCGCTATCGATGCGCGCGCTCGTAGACGCGCCGACCTCCCCGCAAGGGGGAGGTTTGGAGCAAGTGGTGCTGCTCGCGAGCTCGCTACAGAGCCGCGTTAGGGTGTCACACGATCTCCGGCGAGCGGACATGCTCGGGGCGGAAGCCCATGCCGATCAGGCGCGCCGGAAGCCGGCGCAGGACCGGGAACCAGTCGAGCAGCTTCACGGCGAACGGCGCGCGGGGCCTCGTCTGAAGCGCGAGCACATTGCTGATGATGCGCTTCTGCACGAGGAGCTGTACGCCTTGCATCATCTCGGTCGGCCATTGCCGGCGCTTCTGCACTTCGCTCAACAGTTCAGTCGACACCGGACCTTGGCGGAGCGGCACCGCCAGAATATTGGCGGTGGCGACGGCGTCTTGCACCGCGAGATTGATGCCAACGCCGCCGACCGGCGACATGGCATGCGCCGCATCGCCGATGCAGAGCAGCCCAGGGCGATACCAGCGCTTGAGGCGATCGACCACGACGGTCAGCAGTTTCACCTCGTCCCATGATCTGATCTCGCCGACGCGGTCTGCGAGCGCGGGATTGAGCTCGACGATGGATTGGCGGAACGCGGCAAGTCCGCGCCGTTGCAGATCCTCGAAGCCGCCCTTGGGAATGACATAGGCGCATTGCCAATAGTCGCCGCGATCGAGCATGACCAGCAGCTTGCCGGCCTGGATGCGTCCGAGCGCCTGCGAGCTATCGCTTGGCCGCTTCGACAGCCGCAGCCACAGCACGTCCATCGGCGCGCCATAATCCTCGCGCTCGAGGCCGGCGAGATCGCGCACAACGGAGTGACGGCCGTCGGCGCCGACGACGAGATCGGCTCTGATCGCAAGCTCGCCTTGCGGCGTCTTGGCTTTGACGCCGACGACGATGTCATTCTCGATCAGGAGCTCGGTGACCTCCGCCTGCATCTTAAGATGGAAGCCCGGGTAACGCTTGGCCTTCTCGGCGAGGAAATTGAGAAAATCCCATTGCGGCATGAAGGCGATGAATTTGCAGTGTGTGGGCAGGTGCGAGAAATCCGCCAGCGTCACGTCGTCGTCGCCGATCTTGCCTCCGATCACGCTCAGCTCTTGATGCGGCCGCTTGAGGAAGTCGTCGAGCAGCCCAAGCTCATACATGATCTCGAGCGTCGATGGATGGATGGTGTCGCCGCGAAAGTCGCGGAAGAAATCTTCGTGCTTCTCCAGAACAATGACATCGACGCCGGCACGGGCAAGAAGGAAGCCGAGCATCATGCCAGCGGGTCCGCCGCCGGCGATGCAGCAGCGCGTGGTTAGGCTTGGTTCCGTCATTCACTGCGGCTCCGTCACGCGTTGGCGATGATGGGAAAGATCGCGGTAACGCGGCTCCTTGCCGTTGAGCGGATTATCGGGATCCCAGGCGTAAGACACGGTGCTGAAGCGCGCCGCGAGCGCGTCGTAAAGCAGTAGTCGGCCGACGAGACCGTCGCCGAGATCGAGCAATTCCTTGGTGATCTCGACGGCGGCGAGCGCGCCGATGACGCCGGCCACGGCGCCGAGAATGCCGGCCTCCGCGCAAGGCGCCACCGTGCCCGGCGGCGGCGGCTCGGGGAAGAGGCAGCGATAAGAGGGATAAGGATTGCCGGACGGATCGCTGGCGAAGCTGCGAAACGTGGTGAGTTGGCCGTCGAACGGGCCGAGCGCGGCGAAGACCAGCGGCTTCTTGGCGAAGTAGCAGGCGTCATTGACGAGATAGCGCGTGGCGAAATTGTCGGAGCCGTCGGCGACGATGTCGAATTGCGAGACAATATCGAGCGCGTTCTCAGGCACGAGGCGGGTCGAATAGAGCTTGGTGTCGACATTCGGATTGAGCTTGGCGATGGTCGCGGAAGCGCTCTTGGTCTTGAGCTTGCCGACATTGGTCGTGTCGTGGACGATCTGCCGGTGCAGATTGTCGAGGCTGACGCGGTCGTCGTCGACGATGCCGATGGTGCCGATACCGGACGCCGCCAGATACATGGCCAGAGGCGAGCCGATGCCACCGGCGCCGACGATCAGAACGCGCGCGGCCTTGAGCTTCTGCTGGCCCTCGCCGCCAATCTCCTTCAGCACCAGCTGGCGTTTGTAGCGTTCGATTTCGTCCGGGGTGAGCATGGGGGGAATGTATGACATCGTTCCGGTTCGTCATTGCCGGGCTTGACCCGGCAATCCATGCCACTGGCGCTTCAATTTGCCTCGACGTCGCGGCGTGGATGCCCGGATCAAGTCCGGGCATGACGTAGGAGTCGTTTAGCCGGTGGAGCCGAAGCCGCCGGCGCCGCGAATGGTGTTGCCGAGCTCGGAAACCTCGACGATTGCGACATGCTCGACGCTGGCAATAATGAGCTGAGCGATGCGGTCGCCGCGCCGGATGGTGAAGGGCTCGGCGCCGTGATTGACGAGCAGCACCATGACCTCGCCGCGATAATCGGCGTCGATGGTGCCCGGGCTGTTGAGCAGCGTCACGCCATGCTTCAGAGCGAGCCCCGAGCGCGGACGAAGCTGCGCCTCGTAGCCGGGCGGAAGCTCGATGGACAATCCCGTCGGCACCATCCCGCGGGCACCGGGCGGCAAAATCATGGGAGCGTCAGCAGCAATCCCCGCGACGAGATCGAGGCCGGCCGCGTGAGCCGATTGATAGGTGGGGAGTTCAAGCCCCTCGCCGTGAGGCAAACGGCGCACCCGAAGCGTGACTTCCGCGCCGTCCTTGCTCATTCCGCCGCCGAGCGCTGCGCGCGGAGAGAAGCGGCGATCTGCGCCAGCAGGCGCTGCGCCATCTCATCCTTGGTCATCGGCGGCCAATTCTCGACGCCGCCGCCGGTGACGATGTGAACTTGGGTCTTGTCGCCGCCCATGGCGCCGGTCCCGGGCCAGACGTCGTTGGCGACGATCCAGTCCGCGCCTTTGGTGCGAAGCTTCGCTTTCGCATTCTCGATCAGATTCTCGGTTTCGGCGGCGAAACCGACAACAAGACGCGGACGCTTTGGCCCGGGCTTCGAGATGGTGGCGAGGATGTCAGGGTTGAGCGTGAGCTTCAGCTCCGCCTCGGTGGCCTGACCGGTCTTCTTCAGCTTGTGGGGCGCTTCATCGGCCGCGCGCCAATCGGCGACGGCAGCCGCGCAAATGGCAATGTCCGCTGGCAGCGCCTGCTGCACGGCGGCAAGCATCTCGTTCGCGGTCTCGACCTTCACCACGCGCACGCCTTCGGGATCGGGGAGCGTCACGGGTCCGCTCACCAGCGTCACGTTCGCGCCGAGAGCTTGAGCGGCACGCGCCAGCGCATGGCCCTGCTTGCCGGAAGAGCGATTGGCGATATAGCGCACCGGATCGATCGGCTCCTGGGTCGGTCCGGAGGTGATCAGCACATGACGGCCCGAAAGCGATTTCGAGGTCGTGCCCGCTCCACGCTTCGACCGGCGCGTCCGCCAACAAATTTTCGATCGCCTCGACGATGTCGTCGGGCTCGGCCATGCGGCCTGGGCCGAATTCGCCGCACGCCATCTCGCCCTCGTCGGGTCCGACAAAGACGATGCCGTCCTGGCGCAGCGTCGCAACATTCCGCCGCGTCGCAGGATGCTGCCACATGCGGACATTCATCGCGGGCGCAACGAGCACTTGCTTGTCGGTCGCGAGCAGCACGGCGGTGGCGAGATCGCCGGCCAGGCCTTGCGCCATCTTGGCGAGGAGGTCGGCGGTCGCCGGCGCCACCACGATCAGGTCGGCCTCGCGCGAAAGACGGATATGCCCGATCTCGGCTTCGTCCTTCAGATCGAACAGATCGGTGAAGGCTTTTTCCTCGGTGAGCACGGAGAGCGAAAGCGGCGTGACGAATTCGGCGCCGGCGCGTGTCAGGATGGCGCGCACGGATCCGCCCCGCTCCTTCAAGCGGCGCACGAGCTCGAGGCTCTTATAGGCGGCGATGCCGCCGCCGACGATCAACAGGATGCGCTTGCCTTGCACGGTCTACTTACTCCGAGTCATTCCCGCGAAGGCGGGAATCCAGTAACCATCGACCTTACCAATAACATCCTACAGGGGTTACTGGATTGCCGGGTCAAGCCCGGCAATGACAAGAAATAGGGTTAGCGGTCAACACTCAAAAGATCAGGGTTAGCGCGATCGCCGCCA
The DNA here is from genome assembly GCA_963764005.1 of uncultured Alphaproteobacteria bacterium. Classification (GTDB taxonomy): domain Bacteria; phylum Pseudomonadota; class Alphaproteobacteria; order Rhizobiales; family Methyloligellaceae; genus Methyloceanibacter. Next base: position 16,299 of record CAVXQX010000009.1, read on the forward strand.
GGGCCAGGGCGCCCACCCAAATGCCGATGCGGCTCATCCGGTTCTGGCGGCTTTGCGTCTCGGCCAGGCGTTCCACGGTATCATTATCGAGGCGCAAGCCTTCCTCGGCCATGGCGGCAAAGGCCTCACCGACACGCTCCACCTGCCCCAGCAATTTCGGGATATCGCCCATGAAGCGGCCGACGGTCGCGGCCCCTTCGGCGGCGGCACCAAGCTGGGCGGTGGTGCCAAGCTGGCTTTCCAGCCATTGCTTCACCACGGGCTCGGAGACGACCCACATATTCAACTCCGGATCGAGGGAGCGGCCCACGCCCTCGACCACGACCATGGTCTTTTGCAGCATCAAGAGCTCGGGCCTCGTCTGCATGTCGAACACTTCGGTATATTGCAGGAGCTGGCCGAGCAGCTGCGCCATGGAGATCTCGCTCGCGGGCCGGTCCATGATCGGCTCGCCAATGGCGCGAAGGGCTTGGGCGAATTGCGCCACGGAATGTCTTCCGCGGCACGTAGCCCGCCTCGAAATGCACTTCGGCCACGCGGCGATAGTTCCGGGTGATGAAGCCATGGAGAATCTCGGCGAGGAAGCGGCGCTCCTTCATGCCGAGGCGGCCCATGATGCCGAAATCGACGGCGACGATGCGGCCCTCGTTATCGACGAACAGATTGCCGGGATGCAGATCGGCGTGGAAAAACCCGTCGCGCATGGCGTGCAGCAAGAAGCTCTGCATCAGCGTGGAGCCGAGCGCCTTAGTGTCGAAGCCGGCGGCAATCAGTCCGTCGCGGTCGGCAATCGGAATGCCGTCGATCCATTCCAGCGTCAGCACGCGGCGCGCGCTTCTGCGTCCAGTCGACCTTGGGCACGCGGAAGCCTTCGTCAGTCTTGATGTTGTCGTCCATCTCGGAGATGGCGGCGGCTTCCATGCGAAGGTCCATCTCGATGGCGACGGATTTGGCGAGCGTGTCGACGATGGCGATGGGGCGCAACCGGCGCGACGGCGCATGGAAGCGCTCGATCATTTTCGCGGCGAATAGATAGCTGTCCAGATCCTGGCGGAAGCGCTGCTCGATGCCGGGACGCAAGACTTTGACCGCGACAGGCCTTGAGCGAGCCGTCGGGCAAGCGCACTTGCGCTTTATGGACTTGGGCGATCGAAGCGGCGGCGACAGGGGGCCCGAAGCTTGCGAACAGCTTGTCGATCGGCGCTTCGAGCGCTTCCTCCACCGCCGCACGGGCTTCGTCCTGCGAAAAAGGCGGCAAGCGATCTTGCAGGGTCGAAAGGTCCGCGGCGAGCTTCCGCCCGATAATGTCGTCGCGGGTGGCAAGAAACTGGCCGAGCTTGATGTAAGACGGCCCGAGCGAGGTCAGCGCCGCGGAGAGCTTGGCTTCGTTCGCGGTGTCGCTATCGACGCCGTTCGACTTTTGCCTGAGCGGCGCGGTGATGCGGCCGAACAGAACGAGTGGCGGCGGCAGATTCACATCGTCGGGCAGCACGCGCGCGCCGCTGATGGCGAGCACCGTGCCCGCCCGCCCAAGCCGCGCCAAGTTGCCGATCGCGCTCATGGCCTAGATCCGCCAGCCGGAATGTATAGCGGCGATGCCGCCGGTGAGATTGCGGTACTGCACGCGCTCAAAACCTGCACCTTCAATGAGACGCGCAAATGACTTCTGGTCGGGGAAGCGGCGAATGCTCTCGACGAGATAGCGGTAGGACGGCGCGTCGCCGGCAACGATGGCGCCGAGCGCTGGGATCGCCTTGAAAGAATAGGCATCATAGAGCGCATCGAGGATCGGCACATCCACAGCAGAAAATTCGAGACAGGCGAATCGGCCGCCGGGCCTCAGCACGCGATAGGCCTCGGCGAGCGCCTTGTCGAGATTGGTCAGATTGCGCATGCCGAAGGCGATCGAATAGGCGTCGATGGTCCCAGAACTCGAATGGCAGAGCCTCGGCGTTGCCGCGGACGAATCTCAAGCGATGCTCGCCCTCTCCTCGTTTTCGTCCGGCTTCTATCATCTCCTCGTTAATATCGCAGACGATGGCGCGGGTTCCGGTGCCGGCCCCTTTGAGGAAGCGGGTGGCGACGTCGCCGGTGCCCCCGGCAACGTCCAGGAGCGCGAAGGGCTGATGGCCTTTGGGGGGTGCGAGCACGGTCACGAGCTCGTCTTTCCACAGCCGGTGCAGGCCGCCGGACATCAGATCGTTCATCAGGTCGTAGCGGCGGGCGACACGGGAAAACACGCCATTGACGAGGCCTTGCTTGGCCTCGGGCGCCACCGAGGCAAAGCCAAAGCTGGCCCGCTCGTGGACGTCTTCCTTTTTGGCCGGGTCGGTCATGCGTTCAACATAGCGCAAGCTTGGAAATCAAGCTATTGTTGCAGTGCAATGGAGATATTTCGCATTGCGGGAAGCCCTGAATGCCCGAACTGCCTGAGGTTGAAACCGTGCGGATGGGCCTCGAGCCGGTCTTAGTCGGTAATCGTTTCGCGTCCGTTGAGCAGCGGCGCAAAGATTTGCGCTTCCCCTTCCCCGTAAATTTCGCCAAACGGCTTGCGGGGCGGAAGGTCGAGGCTCTGGACCGGAGGGCCAAGTACCTCCTCGCTCGCCTCGACGACGGCGAGGTGCTGGTGATGCATCTCGGCATGACCGGCCGCTTCAGCATCGACCGCGCCAACGGAGAGACGCTCGAGCCGGGGCGCTTCTATGACGAAGCACCGGCCGCGCCGACGCATGAGCACATCGTGTTTCACATGGGCGATGGCGCTTCCGTCCGCTACGCCGATGCGCGCCGCTTCGGCTATATGGATCTGATCCGGCAGAGCGGGCTTAATGAGCATGCTCTGTTCAAAGGTCTCGGCATCGAGCCATTGAGTGAGGCGTTCACGCCGGATTGGCTTGCCAACCGGCTCAAGGGCAAGGCGACCTCGATCAAGGCCGCGCTGCTCGATCAGCGGCTGATCGCGGGCATCGGCAATATCTATGCGTGCGAGGCGCTTTACCGGGCGAAGATTTCGCCGCTCAAATTGGCCCGCACGATCGCCACCAAGTCCGGTAAGTCGACGCCAAAGATCAAGGCCCTGGTCGACAGCATCAAGGCGGTGCTCGGCCAGGCGATCAAGGCCGGCGGATCCTCGCTGCGCGACTATCGCAGCGCCGAGGGGCGGCTCGGGCGTTTCCAGCATTCCTTCAAAGTTTATGGCCGGGAGGGAAAACCCTGTCGAGGCAAAGGCTGCAGCGGCACTGTGCGCCGCATCGTTCAGAACGGCCGCTCGACCTTCTATTGTCCAACCTGTCAGAAATAAGGACCGACCATGTTCGTCGAAGAGCTAAGCAGGGAAACCACAAGAGCCGAAGCCAATGGCTATGAGACTCTTCTCGTCACCACCAAGGGAAAGGTCGGCGTCATCACGCTCAACCGCCCGCACGCGCTAAACGCGCTGAACACGCTGCTGATCAAGGAACTCAATCTCGCACTCGACAAATTCGAGTCCGATCCGGAGATCGGCTGCATCGTCATCACCGGCAACGAGAAGGCGTTTGCCGCCGGCGTCGACATCAAAGAGATGCATACCAAGACCTTCGTCGAGGCCTATGGCAGCGATTTCCTCGCGCCGTTCGACAAGATCGGGCATATCCGCAAACCGATCATCGCCGCGGTCGGCGGCTACGCGCTCGGCGGCGGCTGCGAGCTTGCGATGTCTTGCGACATCATCCTCGCCGCCGATGACGCCATGTTCGGCCAGCCCGAGATCACGCTCGGCATCATGCCTGGTGCCGGCGGCACGCAACGGCTGACGCGCGCGGTCGGCAAGGCCAAGGCCATGGAGCTCTGCCTCACCGGGCGGCGCATGAATGCCGAAGAGGCCGAGCGCGCGGGATTGGTGAGCCGCATCGTGCCGGCGGCCGATCTTCTCAACGAAGCGATGAAGGTCGCCGACAAGATCGCGAATCTGTCGCAGCACGCGGTGATGATGATCAAGGAGGCGATCAATCGGGGCTTCGCCACCACGCTCGCCGAGGGCGTGCGTTTCGAGCGCGGCCAGTTCTATTCGCTGTTCGCCACCGAGGACCAGAAGGAAGGCATGGCGGCCTTCATCGAGAAGCGGAAGCCGGTGTTCCGGAATAAATGAGGCTAGCGTTTGCCGCGGCGCTGTTGCTCTTCGGCAATGGTGGCGGCAGCCGCGTCGGTCTTGCGCTTGGCGTCGCTGGTCTGAGTGGTCTGTAGCAACCGGGCACAAGCTTGCTGGGCCGTGGCCAGCTCCTTGTCGGTGGCATCGCCCCCCGCCTCGAGCTTGGTGTAGACGTCGAGGCAAACCGGCAGGTCATTGGCCGACGCAAGACCACTGCCCGCGACGACGAACGACAGCGCGACAATAGACGTGAGCGACCTGATCCGCATGGCTCGATGTCTCCCGATGCGTCGACTATCTCGCCAAAGTCCGGGCGCGCCAAATCACAAAGCGTGTGTCTCCGCCGATCCTCACGTGCCGGTCTTGGCGTATCCCAGCGCCTCGAGCACGATCAGCGCCGCTGCCAGGGCCGCCAGCGCGCCCCAGAGCACGAAGAACCCCGGAATGAGCCGTGACGTGGTGGCGCCGCAGCTTGAGTGGTCGTCGGGAAGGTGACCGGCAAAGATGCGATCCTTGGAGAGATATTCCTTGCGCAAGAACCTCATCCTCGCGATCTCCTCCACGGCCATCGCGTTCTGTCGCGATGTGTACCAAAGGCCAAAGCTGGCAATGCCCAATTGCACGGCGGCGGGAAGCCAGATCGGGTTCGGCGGCAACCAGATACAACGTGACGTAGGAGAGCAGGAACATCGACTGGGCGATCATGCCGTAGCTCATGCGGGCGCCCAACACCTGGTCGGCGTTCTTGTGATACTCCCACGCCCGCGACAGCTCGGCCATGGGGAACGAGTTTCCCCGGCTTCTTTCGCGGTTTTGCCGCCATGGATCGCCCCGTGTTCTTCGGATTTTCTCCCGTAAGCGGTCCGTCAGGGCGGCGGCAACGAAAATCGCAGCGACCGGCCCCACTTGCAAAATGCCCGCATATCGGTTCAATTCGAAGGGGACCCTTTGCTCTCAACAAGCCTTTCGGGGGTTAGGAACGAGGCAGACTTGGCCTCGGCCTAGCGTCCCATACCCACCGCGAAGGCGCTAAATTCGGGGAAACGCGGGCGCATGCGCCTCTCCATCGACAAACCTAGCCTGGTCAAGGCGCTCACCCATGTCGCGAGCGTGGTCGAGCGGCGGAACACGATTCCGATTCTGTCCAACGTGCTGCTGTCGGCGGCCAACAACGAATTGAAGCTGACCGCGACCGATCTCGACATCGAGCTGGTCGAGAGGGTGCCCTGCAAGGCGAAGGGCGAAGGCGCGACCACCGTACCGGCGCATATGTTTCATGACATCGTGCGGAAGCTGCCGGACGGCTCCGATATCGAGCTGACCCGCGACGGCGAGCAGGGACGGCTCACCATCGCGTGCGGACCGGCGCGGTTCTCGCTGCAAACGCTGCCGGCCGACGATTTCCCGTCTCTGAGCGTTGAAGATCTCGGCCATAGCTTCTCGCTTGCCGCCAAGGACTTGAAGCGCCTGATCGAGAAGACGAAGTTCGCCATCTCCACGGAAGAGACCCGCTACTATCTCAATGGCATCTATCTCCATGCGGCGACGAGCGACGGTAAGCCGCAGCTTCGCGCCGTGGCCACCGACGGCCATCGGCTGGCGCAAGTCGAGCTTCCGCTCCCCGCCGGCGCCAAGGACATGCCCGGCGTGATCGTGCCGAGAAAGACCGTGGCGGAGCTGGCAAGGCTCGCTGAGGATTCCGACGGCGAGATTCGCATCGAGCTTTCGCCGGCCAAGATCCGCATCTCCGGTCCGCGCGTGGTGCTCACCTCGAAGCTGATCGACGGCACGTTCCCGGACTATGAGCGCGTGATCCCGCAAGGCAACGACAAGCGCATGGAGGTCGATAACGCGGCCTTCGCGCAAGCCGTGGACCGGGTCTCGACGCTGTCGAGCGACAAAGGCCGGGCGGTGAAACTCTCTTTGAGCGACGGCAAATTGGTGCTGTCGGTCAACAATCCCGATAGCGGCAGCGCTACCGAAGAGCTCAGCGTGGATTACGCGTTCGATGCGCTGGAGATCGGCTTCAATGCCCGCTATCTGCTCGATATCTCCGGCCAGATTCGAGAGCGGCACCGCTGAATTTTCGCTTGCCGATCCCGGTTCGCCGACCATGGTGCGCGACGGCAAGGACAATTCCGCGCTCTATGTGCTGATGCCGATGCGGGTGTAGAGGACCCTTAAGCCCTGACCGGACCCGGCAGCCACGCTTATATTGGTTCGATGCAGCCGGATCCCGGGCCTGCGCGGACCTTTATCGCGCAACTCAAGCTCAGCAATTTTCGCAACTATGCTTCGGCACAGCTCAATCTCGACCCGCGCCCGGTGGTGCTGGTCGGGGACAACGGCGCCGGCAAGACTAATCTGCTGGAGGCCGTGTCGCTGCTCGGCGTGGGTCACGGCTTGCGCGGACGCCACCTCGCCGAACTCGGCCGCAAAGACGGCCCCGGGGGCTTTGCGATTTCAGCCCATGTCGGCGCGCGCGACGGCGAGGTCGAGATTGGCACCGGATTTGGCGCGGAAGCGCACGGCGCCACGGACGGGCGCGTGGTCAAGATCGCGGGCAAGGAACGAAGCCCGGGGGCGCTTGCGGAGTATGTGCGCATCGTCTGGCTGATTCCGGCGATGGATGGATTGTTCACGGGGTCGGCGTCGGAGCGGCGGCGGTTTCTCGACAGGCTCACCCTTACCATCGACCCGAAGATGCGCACGCCGCTTGCCCGCTACGATCGGGCGATGCGCCAGCGCAATCGTCTGTTCGTGATGCGCGAAGGATCGCCGTCTCTGTTCGAGGGGCTCGAAGAGCAGATGGCGGAAGCGGGCGTCGCGGTGGCGGCGGCGCGGATCGATGCAATCTCGCGGCTTGCCTGGCTGATCGATGCGTCCCGCGCCGAGCGCGGCGACGGCCCGTTCCCTTGGGCAGAGCTCGCCGCGATCGGAACGCTCGAACATGCGCTGCTGGAGCAGCCCGCCACCGAAGTCGAAGACGCCTATTTCCGCTCGCTGATCGGAAACCGCGAGCGCGACCGCGCGGCGGGCCGGGCGCTCGACGGTCCGCATCTCAGCGACCTCGCAGTGTCTCACGGACCGAATGAAGCGCCGGCCGGAACCTGCTCGTCGGGTGAGCAGAAGGCGCTGCTGATCGGGCTGGTGCTGGCACACGCCGAGTTGATCCGCGCGCTTGAGGGGATTTCGCCGCTGATTCTGCTCGACGAGATCGCGGCGCATCTCGATCAGTCGCGGCGCGAGGCTTTGTTCAGTGAAATCTTGCGCTTACACGCGCAAGCCTGGATGACGGGAACGGACGCGGAGCTGTTCACACCCCTCGGCAATCAAGCTCAATTTGTCAGCATCGCCGGGGGCAGGCTTTTCCCACAGAAAAGCGGTTGATTTAGAGCCAATTTGCTCGGCCCAGCATAGGATTGGCTTACCAGTTGCGACTAGGCTGTCTCACGATTCGATCGAGCATCCCCAGCTCGACAGGTAGAGGCAGCTCGCATCATGGCCAATCTGATCGTCGGCAACGACAACGCCAACACCCTAACCGGCACGAGCGGCAAGGACGTCATCTACGGCTTCGATCCTAACGGATCACAAAAGACCGCGACGACGATCGAGGCGACACGCGTCGCGACCGGACTCAATCAGCCGGTGTTCGCCGGGGCGCCCAAGGGCGACACCAGCCGGCTGTTCATCGTCGAGAAGGAAGGTGTCATCAAGATTCTCGACACCAATACCCACCAGGTCTTGGCGACACCCTTCCTCGATATTCAAAATGAAGTGAATGCGGATGGCGAGCGAGGACTGCTCGGCCTCGCCTTCGATCCGGACTTTGCCAATAACGGCTTGTTCTACGTCGACATGATCAACAATGCGCGGCGACACCGAGATCCGCCGTTATCACGTCTCCGGCAATCCGAACGTCGCCGACGAAGTCAGCATGACGAAGGTGCTGACCATCGATCAGCCGGACTTCACCAATCACAAAGGCGGCTGGATCGATTTCGGCCCGGACGGCGATCTCTATATCGCTACCGGCGACGGCGGCAGCGGCGGCGATCCGGATAGCAACGCTCAGAACATCAACGTGTTGCTCGGCAAGATGCTGCGCATCGATGTCAGCGGCGACGATTTTCCCGTCGATCCGAATCGCAACTACGCGATCCCGAACGACAATCCCTTCGTCGGTCACGAACGGCGCGGACGAGATCTTCGCGCTGGGTCTGCGCAATCCGTTCCGCAACGGTTTCGACCGCGGCCTGGGCACGCTTTTCATCGGCGATGTCGGTCAGAACCAATGGGAAGAGATCGATATCGGAGCGAAGGGCGCCAATTATGGCTGGAGAATTTTTGAGGGGCCGGACCGGTACACGAGCGGCACGCCCACCGCCGGCACGCTGACCAAGCCCGATCCACAGCTATGACCACGGCACAGGCGCGACAGTCATCGGGGGCTATGTCTATCGCGGCGAAGGCGAGGCGCTGCAGGGCCAATATATCTTCGCGGATTTCGGCACCGGGCAGATCTATTCGCTGAGCCAGGCCGGTCAGAATTGGGTGCGCACCGATCTCACCAACAAGATCGACACCGATTTCGGCGCGATCGACCTCCCCGCCTCGTTCGCCGAAGACGGCTTCGGCAATCTCTATGTCGTCGATCTCGACGGCGACGTTTTCAGGCTGACGCCTGACGCCAATTCCGCCGACCGTGACGACAATTTGAGCGGCGGCGCCGGCGACGACATGCTGTTCGGCGGGTCCGGCGACGATACGCTCGAAGGCGGCCAGGGCGCGGACACGCTGATGGGCGGCAAAGGCTCCGACTTCGCGTCCTATGCGGGGTCTTCGAGCAGCGTCACGGTCAATCTCGCAACCGGCGTGGCGCAAGGTGGCGATGCCACGGGCGATGTTCTCCGCAGTATCGAAAATCTGATCGGCAGCGCCTTTGGCGATACGCTGACCGGCGATGGGGGAGCGAATATTATCGCGCCCGGCGCCGGCAACGACACCGTCAATGGTGGGGGCGGCAGCGATACCGTGTCTTATGCCGAAACCACGCAAGGCGTGGTGGTCGATCTCTCCGCTCTGACAGACCAGGCCACCGGTACCGAGATCGGCACCGACCAGCTTAGCAGCATCGAGAACGTCATCGGCGGCGCGGGCGACGACGTTCTCACCGGCGATTCCGGCGACAATATTCTGACAGGCGGTGGCGGCGACGACCAGTTCGTGTTTCGCAGCCCCGGCGACGGCGTCGATACGATCGCCGATTTCACCGCAGGCGACGACAGGCTCGTAATCGACGCAAGCGGTTTCGGCGTGACTGCAGGAACGCTCGATGACGCCGGTATCGATTTTGTCCAAGGCAACTCGCCGATCAGTGCCAATCCGACGATTCTCGTGGTGGCAAACGGGGCGTTCGACGACGTCTACTGGGATGACGACGGCACTGGCGGCAATGCACAAGTGCTGCTCGCCCATGTCAGCACGATCGCGCCGGTGAGCTACGCATCGGCAGCCAACCTCGTTTGCTTGCACAGCTGCGACTTCAATCAGGATCAGATCCCCGAAGTGTTGTGGCGCAACGCGGCGACCGGCGCCATCGTCGAATGGCAGGTGCAGGACGGCGGCACCGTAACCGAGGTACCGTTGCCGGCGCAGCCGGGCTGTAGGCTCGTCGCCGCCGGCGATCTCGACGGAGACAGCGCGACCGATCTCTTGTGGCACAACAGGTCGAACGGGAAAGTCGTCGGCTGGCTCTTAAACAGCGACGGCTCGTTCGGGGAAACCCTGAATCTCCCCCGCATGAAGCATGCCAATGTGGTGGCCACCGGCGACTTCAATTCCGACGGTTCACCCGATCTGCTGTGGCACCGCAAGGGATCCCCCAATGTGGTCGAATGGCTGACCGACGGCACCGGCATCGCGGGCAGGGCAAAGCTTCATGTGCCCAACAAGTATCATCTCACCGCCACCGGCGACTTCAACGGTGACGGCGCCACCGACCTCATCTTCACCAACAAATCCGGCAAGACCGTCGAGTGGCTGATGAACCCGGATGGCGCAGGCACCCTGAGCCGTCAGGCGCTGCAATCCGTCGCGGGTTTGCGGCTTGGAGCGACCGGCGATTTCGACGGCGACGGCATCACCGATCTGATCTGGGTCAACAAGGCGAACGGCAATGCGACCGGATGGACGATGGGGCTCGACGGCAATATCAACGGGGTCACGGCGCTACCGTCGGCCGCGGGCCACGCACTGATCGCCTCCGGCGACTATAATGGCGACGGAACCGATGATTTGCTGTGGCGGGATCTTCAGACCGGCGGCGCGTTTCAGTGGGTGATGGTGGACGGCGAGGTGCAGAGCCAATCGCCACAGCTCGATGCCAAGGGGCTCGACTTTGTCTCGGCCGGCGATTTCGACCAGGACGGCAACACCGACTTTCTTTGGAAGAATCACGCCGACGGCTCCACCGTGGCGTGGCTTTCGGTGCACCAAACCGCAGCAGATTGGCTGGTCGTCTAACGGCCATTTTGAGGGGCATTTCGAGCCCCGGTTTTGCCCCTGAATTTCCTTGCAAAACGAGGCCCGATGCGGCCTCACAAAGCCTGACAATCCTTGCGTGAATCGGGTACACTTCAGGCCTGCAATTTGGCCCCGCCACGGCACGGCTTGGGCGCCTCAAAAACACGCAAGGGAACGCATGAAACGAGCTACCGAACGCAATGAAGCTGCCGCGTCCGATTACGGCGCAGAGTCGATCAAGGTGCTGAAGGGCCTCGACGCCGTGCGCAAGCGGCCGGGCATGTATATCGGCGACACCGATGACGGCTCCGGGCTCCATCACATGGTCTATGAGGTGGTGGACAACGCCATCGACGAGACGCTCGCGGGCTATTGCGACATCATCATTGTTACGCTCAACCCCGAAGGGTCGGTGACGGTCGAGGACAATGGTCGCGGCATCCCCACCGAGATCCACAAAGGCGAAGGCATTTCCGCTGCGGAAGTGATCATGACGCAGCTTCATGCCGGCGGAAAATTCGACCAGAACTCCTACAAGGTTTCAGGGGGTCTGCACGGCGTCGGCGTCTCGGTCGTCAACGCGCTATCGTCGCGTTTGGATTTGACGATCTGGCGCGGCGGCAAGGAGCATTTCCTGCGCTTCGCCCACGGCGTGGCGGAGGCGCCGTTGAAAGCGGTCGGACCGTCGGAGGGAAAGACCGGAACACGCGTGACGTTCCTGCCGAGCACGCAGACTTTCACCATGACCGAGTTCGACTATGCCACGCTCGAGCATCGCTTACGCGAGCTCGCGTTCCTGAATTCCGGTGTGCGCATCCTGCTGACCGACATGCGCGGCGTCGAGCCGAAGAGCGAGGAGATGAGCTACGAGGGAGGGTTACGCGAATTCGTCCGCTACCTGGATCGCACCAAGCACCCTCTGATCACCGAGCCGATCATGGTCGGCAGGGAGCAGGACCGCATTTCGGTCGAGGCCGCTTTGTGGTGGAACGACAGCTACCACGAGAACGTGCTCTGCTTTACCAACAACATTCCGCAGCGCGACGGCGGCACCCATCTCGCCGGCTTCCGCGCGGCGCTGACGCGCACTGTGAATACCTATGCCGCCGAATCCGGCATCGCCAAGAAAGAGAAGGTCGCGCTGACCGGCGATGACGCCCGCGAGGGGCTGACCTGCGTGCTCTCGGTCAAGGTCCCGGACCCCAAATTTTCGAGCCAAACCAAGGATAAACTGGTCTCCTCGGAGGTCCGTCCCGTGGTCGAGAGCGTGATGGCCGCAGCCTTGTCGGGTTGGTTCGAGGAGAACCCGGGCGAGGCGCGGCTGGTGGTGCAGAAGATCGTGGAAGCGGCGGCGGCGCGTGAAGCGGCACGGAAAGCCCGCGAGCTGACCAGGCGCAAAGGCGCGCTCGATATTTCCTCGCTACCCGGCAAGCTCGCCGATTGCCAGGAGCGCGACCCTGCGCGTTCGGAACTGTTCCTGGTTGAGGGCGACAGCGCCGGCGGCAGCGCCAAGCAGGCGCGCGATCGCGCCTTCCAGGCTGTGCTGCCGTTGCGCGGCAAAATTTTGAATGTGGAGCGCGCGCGCTTCGACAAGATGCTGTCATCCGCCGAGATCGGCACGCTGATCACGGCACTCGGCACCGGCATCGGCCGCGACGATTTCGATCTTTCCAAGCTCCGCTATCACAAGATCATCATCATGACGGACGCCGATGTCGACGGCTCGCATATCCGCACGCTGCTGCTCACTTTCTTCTATCGGCAGATGGTGAGCCTGATCGAGGGCGGCCATCTCTACATCGCGCAGCCACCGCTCTACAAAGTGAAGCGCGGACAGTCCGAGCGTTACCTCAAGGACGAGAAGGCGCTCGAGGATTATCTGATCGGCGAAGGGCTCGACGATGCGCTGCTCATCACCGGGGAGAACGCCAACCGTGGCGGCGCCGATTTCCGCGACATCGTCGAGAGCGCCCGAAGGATTACCTCGATCTTGAAGGGTCTGCACGGCCGCTATCCGCGCTTCGTCATCGAGCAGGCGGCCATTGCCGGCGTGCTCAATCCCAGTGTGTTGCAGGACTCCAAACAGGCGCACGCCGCCGCAGCCTATATCGCCAAGCGGCTCGACTCGCTGTCCGAAGAGACCGAGCGCGGCTGGCATGGCGAGGCGTTGCCGGAGGGCGGCATGCGGTTCTGGCGGGAGCTTCGAGGCGTCATGGAATCGCATTTGATCGACGGCCCGTTCATCGCTTCGGCCGACGCGCTGAAGCTCGATTCCTTCGCCGCGCATCTCCAGGAGGTTTATGCCAAGCCCGCGACGCTGAAGCGGAAGGACACCAGCCATCCCGTACATGGTCCGAGCGAGCTGCTGGACGCGGTGATGACGGCAGGCCGGAAGGGCCTGTCGCTCCAGCGCTATAAGGGTCTGGGCGAGATGAACCCGGACCAGCTTTGGGAGACCACGCTCGACCTCGAACAGCGCACCCTGCTCCAGGTAAAGCTGAAAGAAGGCGAGGACGCCGACGACATCTTCTCGCGGCTGATGGGCGACGTGGTGGAGCCAAGACGCGAATTCATCCAGAGCAACGCGCTGAACGTGGCCAATTTGGATGTGTGAGACAGGCCGGCCGCTCGGCACCACTCGCCCAATTCTTTAACACTGTATCAATCTGGAACGCTTAGCCTCGGAATCGAGGGTTTCGCGGGGGATTGCCTTGCGAAGAGGGTCCACGCCTTGAGCGGGGCGCGAGGTTGTGCAGCAGCGCCGCAATATCAAACAACCCGTCATCACGCGGGAACGCATCGAGCCGACTTTCGGCGCGCGCCGCGAGCCGCCGCGCCGTGTGCCGCCACGCCGCGAACCGCCCCGGGGAACGCGCCCGCGCGTCAAGCGGAAGCGCCGGGTGGTTCGGCGCCGGACCTTCAAGGCACGCGCGCTTCGAGCCCTGCTGATCTGCTGTCTCTGGTTCGCCGTATTCCTTGGCGCGGCGGTCGCGCTTTTCATTGCGAGCCTGCCCGACCCTGTCGTCGCCACGCTCGACGATCGGCCGCCGAACCTCACCATCCTCGCCTCTGACGGCACGGTGCTCGCTGAACGCGGCTTGCGGCGCGGCCATGTCCGGCTCGACAAGCTGCCGCCTTATCTGATCAAGGCCGTGATCGCGACCGAGGACCGCCGCTTCTATCATCATTTCGGCGTCGATCCATTTGGGCTGATCCGCGCGGCCTACGCCAATTTCGTGGCCGGCGGCGTGGTCGAGGGCGGTTCCACCGTCACCCAGCAGCTCGCCAAGAATTTGTTCCTCAAGCCCGACCGCACCATGACCAGGAAGCTGGAAGAGGTGATCTACGCGGTGTGGCTGGAGCAGCGCTTCGACAAGGACGAGATCCTCGAGCTCTATCTCAATCGCGTCTATTTCGGGGGCGGCACCTACGGCGTCGAAGCGGCCTCCAGGCATTATTTCGGCAAGTCGGCGCGCGCGGTGACGCTTTCGGAGGCGGCGTTGCTCGCAGGGCTGCTCAAGGCGCCGTCGCGCTATGCGCCGACACGGAACGTCAATCGCGCCATCGCCAGAGTGGATGAGGTGCTCGACAACATGGTCGAGGCGGGGTTCCTCACTGCGGCGGAGGCAAGGTCAGCGGCAAGCCAGAAGATCGTGCTCCGGGCTCGTGGCGATGAGACGGGCTATCCCTATCCGGTCGATTTCGCCGCCGAACAGCTCGCGGACCTCGTCGGCCAAAACGAAAGCGATCTCATCGTCGAGACCACGATCGATGCCGGCTTGCAGCGCGTGGCGCAGAAGGCAGTCCGGAGCGAGATCGACCTTGAGGGCGCCGATCTCGGCATCGGTGAAGGGGCGGTCGTGGTGCTCGATCCCGATGGCGGCGTGAAGGCGCTGGTGGGCGGGCGGTCCTATGCGGCGAGCCCATTCGACCGGGCGGTCAAATCGCTGAGGCAGCCGGGCTCGGCCTTCAAGCCGTTCGTCTATCTTGCGGGACTGGAGAGCGGCTACACCCCGGACTTCGTCGCCAACGACGCGCCGGTCACTGTCTCGGGCTGGTCGCCGAAAAATCATACCGGCACCTATGGCGGCGAGATGACGCTCCGCTACAGTCTCGCGCACTCGATCAATACGGTTGCGGTCAAGCTCGCGGCCGATGTCGGCCGCTGGAAGGTGGTGCGCACCGCGAAGCGGCTCGGCATCAATTCCAAGCTGCACGATCAGCCTTCGATGGCGCTCGGCACCGCGGAGGTCACTCTGCTGGAACTCACCTCGGCCTACGCGCCGTTCGCGAATGGCGGGATGCTGGCCCGGCCTTATATTGTCGCGCGCGTGCGCAATGGCGACGGCAAAATTCTCTACTCTCACCGCCAGGAGACTCCGATCCCGGTGATCGCGCAAGCCTATCTCGGCCCGATGAACGACATGATGAACGCGACCATCGTCTACGGCACCGGCAAGCAGGCGGCGCTTGCCGATCATGTGGCCGGCGGCAAGACCGGCACCAGCCAGCAATCCCGCGATGCCTGGTTCGTCGGCTATACCGCGCATTATGTGGCGGGTGTGTGGGTCGGCAACGACGACGGGTCGAAAATGAAAAACGTCACCGGGGGCACGGTACCGGCTCGGCTGTGGCACGACATTATGAGTTATGCCCATCGCGGCAGACCGGTCATCGCGCTGCCCGGCACGCGCATGCCGGCGCTCGAGCAGGCCAACGCCAAAGTGCCGTGGACCGGCTCGACGTCGCAGCCGGAAGCGGAGACGCCGTTCTTCGATCGCGTGTTCGGCGCGTTCGGCGGAGGTTAGGCGCCGTAGCGGTGCAGGTTCGCCCCGTGTTGGCGGAGCCAGGCCCTCGCTTCTTTGTGACGCGGCACGGCGCGTTCGACAAGTTTCCAGAAGCGCGGTCCGTGATTCATCTCGGCGAGATGAGCGACCTCGTGCGCGGCGAGATAATCGAGCACGAAGGGCGGCGCTAAGATGAGCCTCCAGGAGAACGACAACGCTCCGGTCGAGGAGCAGGAGCCCCAGCGCGTGCTCTGATCGCGCACGACGATGCGCTTGGGCGCCAGGTTCAGGTTCTTGGCGTGGAGATCGACGCAATGTCGCAGATCGGCGTGAGCCTGGCGCTTGAGCCAATCGTGGAGCCGCCTTGGCGCATGTTCGGTCGCGCCCGACACGACCAGAATTGGCGCGTCGCCGGCCGTCTCGATCCAAACCACGCCGCGACGACGGACCGAGCCCGCGAATTCGAGCCGATGCGAAACGCCACGCAAGGGAATGACGGAGCCATGGGTGAAGGGGACGGCTTCGGCCAATTTGGCGAGCCGTTCCCGCAGCCAGCCGAGATGGCGGGTGAGAAATTCGTCCGCCTCACCGTAGCTGGAAAAGGCCGGCAAAGTGAGCACCGCGTCACGCCGCGCCTCGCTGACTTGCAGGCTGAAGCGGCGGGCTCGCGCGCTCCGTCTCAGCACGATCGGCAGCCCCAGTCCTTGAATCTTGAGCTCGATCGCCTGGCGACCGGGCCTCAGCCGTTTCAGCATGAGCTCGCTCCCGCTTCCGAAGCAGGTTTTAGCGCGATTCGAGCGGAGCGTCAGGAGATCAGATTGCGCGCCCTGGCCAGCACGCCAAAGCGCCGATCGTGCGCGCCAATGAACTTGCGAAGGCGCGGCACGATCTCGGCGCGGAAACGCGAGCCGTTGAACACGCCGTAATGGCCGACATCGGCTTGCACGTAACGCTCGCGCATCGACTCAGACAGGCTCGAAGACAGCGTATGGGCCGCCTCGGTCTGACCAAGCCCGGAGATGTCGTCCTTCTCGCCCTCCACCGTCATCAAGGCGACGCGCTTGATCTTCGAGGGATCGACGCGCTCGCCACGATGGAACATCTCGCCCTTGGGGAGTGCGTGGTCGAGAAACACGGTCTCGATGGTCTGCAGATAATATTCAGCCGTCAGGTCCATGACCGCGAGGAACTCGTCGTAGAACTCGCGATGCTTGTCGGCGGAATCGCCGTCGCCCTTGATCAGATTATGGAACAGGTCGCGATGCGCGGTGAGATGGCGATCGAGATTCATGCCCATGAAGCCGCTGAGCTGGAGGAAGCCGGGATAGACGTCCCGCGCCATGCCAGGATACGGCCAAGGCACTTGCGTGATCACATGCCGCTCGAACCAATTAAGGGTGTGCGAGGCGGCGAAGCGGTTGACCTCGGTCGGGCTCACCCGCGTGTCGATCGGTCCCGCCATCAGCGTCATGGAGCGCGGCGCGGAGCGGTCGCCCTTCGCCTCCATCAGCGAGACGGCGGCGAACACCGGCACGGTCGGCTGGCAGACCGCCATGACGTGCACGTTGCCACGGAAGTAACCGAAGAACTCGGTGAGATAGTCGATGTAGTCGTCGAGATCGAAGCGGCCTTCGGAGCGCGGCACGCGCCGGGCGTCCTCCCACTCGGTGAGGTAGATCTCGAAATGGGGCAGCAGGTCCCGCACCGTGCCGCGCAGCAGCGTCGGGAAGTGTCCCGCCATCGGCGCCACGATCAGGAGCTTGGGATCGCGACCGCGGCGCAAGGACGGCAGGTTCCGCTCGAAGTGAATGAGATTGCAGAACGGCTTCTCAAGGACAGTGCGCACGCGCACGGCGACCTCGCGGCCCTTGATCGTGGTGCTGTCGATGTTCCAAGCCGGCTTGCGATAGCGCCTGGTGGTGCGCTCAAACAGTTCGAGCGCTGCGGCGGCACCGCGGCCCATCGGCGTGTGCGATGCCGGGTTCAGCGGATTGCGGAACAGCAGACGATAAGCGTCGGCCGCGGCCCGGGCGGGGCTCAGGGCAGCCTGGTTCAGCTCGTAGAGATGATAAAGCATGACGACCCCTTGGGCGGATGCGCCCAAAATGCTGCATTGCGAATAGATTTGGTGATTCTATGCTGCGGTGCAATGGCAAACGCATGTCGGTGGGAGATCGGTCGCGCGGCTAAAGGTAGCGGTTCAAGATGTCCACCATTTGAGCAACGGGGGTGCCATAAGGGATGTGCGTAATGTATTCTCCGTCTGTGCCCATTAAATAGGCAAGTGCTGAGTGATCTATAGTATAATTTTCCCCGTTATCTTGCTCCTGAAACTTTGAAAACGACACACGGTATGCTTTCGCGGCGGCTGTAACAGCTTCCATTGAGCCCGTCAGACCGACGATGTTTGGGCCGAAATTCTTAACGTAGGCGCCGACGGCCTCGGGCGTGTCGCGCTCAGGATCGAGCGTAATGAAGATGGGCACGACCTGCTTGGCCTTGTCCCCAAGCTGATCCAACGCCGCTGCCATGACCTGAAGCTCGGCCGGGCAGATGTCAGGACAATGGGTGTAGCCAAAGAAAACGAGCATATAGCGCCCGCGGAAATCCTGGTCGGTCACGGTCTTTCCAGTCGAATCGACCAGGGCGAAGGGGCCGCCAACGAGGGCCTTGCCCGAGCTTTGGATGCGATCGCCGGGGCTGGAATGAAGCAGCAGCGCGTAGGCGCCGAGCAGCGCGCCAAACAAGAAGCAGGCGGCGATCAAGATGACGTGGCGGCGTTGCACGATGTTTCCTTCCGAGGCTCTCGTCTATTCGCCGAGCTGCAGCAGCGAGCCGTTCTCGACGGGCGCTCTGCAAGAAGTAGCTGAAGGCGAGATAGCCGACGACGAGATAAATCGCATTCAGCGCCAGCGCATACCAGAGCTCGGTGGCATCGAAGACGTTATGTAGCAGGATCGAGCGCATGCCCTCGAAGACATGGGTCGGCGGCAGAGCGAGCGCCACCCATTGCAGCCATTCCGGCAGCACCGACACCGGATAATAGACGCAGCATAGCGGCAAGAGCAAAAAGGCGAGCGACCAGGCAAGCTCCTCGGCGCCGAGCCCATAACGCAAGATGACGCCGGCAGAGAGCAGCCCGAGCGACCAGCTCGTCAACACCAGCACGGCAAAGAACGCCACAAGCGGCAAGCCGAGACCGAGCAGGTTGAAGCCGAAGATGAAGTAAGCGGCGATGGCGACCGGTATCATGCTCACCAGCAGCCTGATCACGCTCCAGAGGCTCAAGGCACCGACGAGTTCAAACGGCCGCAGCGGACTCGTCAGGAGATTGCCGAGATTGCGCGACCACATCTCCTCGATGAATGTCGTCGAGAAGCCGATCTTGGTGCGGAACAAAATATCCCAAAGCAGCACCCCGCCAATCAGCACGCCGGCCGCTTGGGCCACTTGGTTTGTCGTCGATGCCAGATATTTCTGCAGGAAACCCCAGGTCAGCATCTGCAGGAACGGCCAATAGATCAACTCGATCAGCCGGATGCCCGAGCTCCGCAACAGATAAATATAGCGACGCACGAGCGCGAAGATGCGCCGCGCCGAGGCGCGAAGCCCGGTCTGCGGCAAGAGCACGGGATCGGCGCCTGGTATCGTGAGTGCCTGGTCCGTCATGACGCCTCTTCAAGCAGCATTGAGGGCGGACGCCGGTCGCCAGCGCTGTCTCTCGAGGATCGCCCTCGAACGACATCGAGGAACACCTGCTCGAGCGTTTCGCGTCCGTAGGTCTCGATCAGCGTGCGCGGTGCGCCGTCCTCGATGATGCGCCCTGCATCGAGCAGAATGACGCGATCGGCAAGCCGCTCGACTTCGGTCATGTTATGCGAGGCGAGCAGCAGCGTGGCGCGGCGGCGCGTGGCGTAATCACGAAGCTTCTCCCTGATCCAGTCGGCGGTATCGGGATCGAGCGATGCGGTGGGCTCGTCGAGCAGGAGCAGCTCCGGGGCGTTCAGAAACGCCTTGGCGAGGCCGACGCGGGTTTTCTGGCCGGCGGACAGCTTGCCGGTCGGACGGTCGAGCAGCGCGGTAATTTGCAAATTCTCGGCGACATAGTCGATGCGCTCCACCGCATTGGCCACACCGAACAGCCCGGCATAGACGGTGAGGTTCTGGCGCACCGTCAGCCGCATCGGCAGATCGACGTAGGGACTTTGGAAATTCATGCGATGGGCGACCTTCTCCCGCTCCTTGCTGATATCGGCGCCGAACACCCTCACCTCTCCGGAGGTCGGCACCACGAGGCCGAGCAGCATGGCGATGGTGGTGGTCTTGCCGGCGCCATTGCCGCCGAGCAGCGCCACGGTGGTGCCGGGCTCCAGCGTGAAGCTGATATGGTCGACGGCAGTCACCTTGCCGTAAACCTTGACGAGATCGCGCACCAAGACCGGGGCGACTGAGGCGTCCGGCGTTTTCGCTGTTTGTCGCATCGTCATGGTTAGCGCCTGCGTGTCAGCCTTGTTCGAATTGTGGCGGCTCGTTTCATGCTAAGTCTCATCAGCTATGACCGCGCTCACAAATAGTCAAACCCGCGCGAGCGTTCCCGATTGGCTCTATCGGGGCGAGAGCCGTTTGCGCCTACAGACCATCGTGCGCTTACGCTGGTTGGCCGTGCTGGGCCAGACCATTACCGTGATCGGCGCCTATTGGGTGTTGGGCATCGATCTGCCGGTCGCGGCCTGTCTCGCGGTGATCTCGCTGTCGGCCTGGCTCAATGTGGCGCTCCGCATCCGCTATCCGGCAAGCCAGCGTCTGAAGAGCATCTACGCCTTTCTGATGCTCGCCTACGACATTCTCCAGCTCTCCGCCCTGCTGTATTTGACCGGCGGATTGGAGAACCCGTTCGCCTTTCTCTTGATCGCGCCGGTGACGGTCTCCGCTTCCAGCTTGCGGCTGCGTATCACGGCGGCGCTGGGCCTGCTTACCATCGTCTTAGCGAGCTTCCTTACCCGCTATCACCATCCGCTGCCCTGGTTTCACCACCAGGCCTTTGACTTGGCCTTCCCCTATCTGATGGGAATGTGGGCGTCGTTGGTCGCCTGTATTCTGTTCATCGGCTTCTATTCCTGGCGCACCGCGGAAGAGTTGCGGCGCATGGCGGAAGCTCTGGCCGCGGCCGAGCTCGTCCTCGCGCGCGAGCAGAAATTGTCGGCGCTCGACGGGCTCGCCGCAGCAGCCGCGCATGGCTTGGGTACGCCGCTCGCCACGATCGCCGTCGTGACCAAGGAGCTGTTGCGCGACGCTAAGCCGGAGGATCGCGCATTACGACGACATTCTGCTGCTGCGGAGCCAAAGCGATCGCTGCCGCAACATCCTGGCCGATCTCGCCGGCGGCGGCGATGAGAACGACTTCATCGTGTCGCGGCTGAGCTTGGGCCATCTGATCGAGGAAGTGGCGTCGCCGCATCGGCTGGTCGCGGTGCCGATCGAGGTTCGCACCGGACCGGCAAAAGATTTGCCGGCGGGGGCCGACGCAGGGACCGAGCCGATCACGCAACGCAATCCCGGCGTGATTTACGGGCTCGGCAATCTGGTCGAGAATGCGATCGACTTCGCCGCCACCAAGGTCGAGGTCGATGCGACCTGGAGCAAGGACGACGTGAAGGTCGTGATTCAAGACGACGGCGCCGGCTTTCCACCTTCAGTGCTGGACGTTCTCGGCGAGCCTTTCGTCACCACGCGGCCGGCGCAGGCTGAACCCGAGGAAGGCCTGGAAGAGGATCGGATCGGCATGGGGCTTGGATTCTTCATTGCCAAGACCTTGCTCGAGCGGTCCGGTGCGCGGCTTGCGCTCGCCAACCGGGTCGAGCCGGAGACCGGGGCGGTGGTCACTATCATCTGGCCGCGGGCGCGATTCGAGCAGGTTTGGAAGCCTTTGGGGCAATAAGGCAGCCGAATTTAGCCTTACCAAACCATGGCGAGGGGTGCCGCTTGCGAAATGGCCGCGAAGAGCCTAGGTCATTGGTCATGGAAACCCAGCAAGCTTGGCCAATGCCGGAGGACAACACCCTCCTTATCGTCGATGACGACCGCGCCTTTCTGGCGCGACTCGCGCGCGCCATGGAGACGCGCGGCTTCCAGGTCGAGGCCGCGGCTTCCGTCGAGGATGGATTGTCGTCGCTCAGGCGTCGCCCGCCGGCTTTCGCCGTGGTCGACATGCGGCTCGAGGACGGCAGCGGCATCGATGTCATCGCCGCGCTGAAAGATGCGCGTCCCGATGCGCGCGCCGTGGTCCTGACCGGTTACGGCAATATCGCGAGCGCGGTGACGGCGGTGAAGCTCGGCGCGGTCGATTATCTCGCCAAGCCTGCCGACGCCGACGACGTCTATAACGCGCTGGTCGCGCCGTCGAACGCCAAGGCGCCGCCGCCGGAGAATCCGATGTCGGCGGACCGCGTGCGCTGGGAGCATATCCAGCGCGTCTATGAGCTCTGCAATCGCAATGTCTCGGAGACGGCGCGGCGGCTCAACATGCATCGCCGCACCTTGCAGCGCATCCTCGCCAAGCGCGCGCCGAAATAGCGGCTAGCAAACTCACAAAACGAAGTCAGCCTTGAGGAGACTGGCGAGGCTATCGCTGACGTTGTGCACGTGATGGGGTTAAAGCTCAAACTCGCAAGTAGGATCGAGGTGGCGCTGTAGCCTGAGCGCCGCCGCGCGGGCGAAATTGAGCATCATGGCTTTGCGCCGCGCGGCCGAGAGCCGCTCCTCGGCTGGCTCGCGCACAAATTCCGCACCATAGCGATCGGCAAGCGCGAGGCCTGCATCTTGCGGCAGCACCTCATGCGGGAAATCGGGCGACACGGCGAAATAGAGCCGGTCGCAATAATCCAGGTACTCATGCCATTTGCCGTCGGTCTGGAAATCAACGAGGCAGGATTTGATCTCGACGATCCAGATATCGCCGCCGGGCGAGAGCGCCACCACATCGGCGCGGCGGCCATTGGCCAGAGCCAGCTCGCAGACCACGGAATGACCCCGCGCGCGCAAGGCCCGGCAGATGCCGCGCTGGATCTCGGCCGCAATCGCGGATTGGCGCCCGTCAAAGGAGATAACAGGCTCTTCTTCGAGTTTACTGCGTTCCAACATGCCCAAATCACACGAAATCACGTTCTGCTTCACGGAGTTTTGCGATGGTTCAACATTTCGTTGAGGGGAACAAGCTGGTAATTTTTTGCGTTGATACTCCGGGAGACTTGGCCATTTCGAGGGGAGAGTTGATGAGCATGAGCATTGCTGTCCTCAGCGAAGCACCGCGGAACTCTAGCGATTCTGCCCTGACAAGCCGTCTGTTCGAGACGCGCAATTTGTCGCTGGCGCTGGCTGCGCCCTTGAGCGACGAGGATCAAGTCGTCCAGGCCATGGACGATGCCAGCCCCACCAAATGGCATCTCGCGCATACGACCTGGTTCTTCGAGGCGTTCCTGCTCAAGCGGTTCCTGCCCGGCTATCGCGTCTTCGACGAGCGCTTCGAATATTGCTTCAACTCCTATTACGAGACTGTCGGCGACGCGGCATCCGCGCGCCAGCCGCGGATTGCTGACGCGACCCTCGGCCGAAGAGGTGCGCGACTATCGCGCTCATGTCGATGAGGCGCTGTCGCGCCTCTGCGATGGAGACCTGCCGGAGGCGGCAGTGGAGCTGATCGAGCTCGGCATCAATCACGAGCAACAGCACCAGGAGCTTCTGCTCACCGATATTTTGAGTCTGTTCGCGAACGAGCCGTTGAAGCCGGCCTATGTCGAGGCCGACCCCGGGGTGCGAACGATCGCCGCCTCCAAGCTCGAATTTCTGTCTTTTGCCGGCGGCATCTTCGAGGTCGGGCATCAGGGCAAAGGCTTCGCCTACGACAATGAAAGTCCGCGCCATCAGCAATTGGTGCGGCCGTTCAAGCTCGCCAACCGTCTTGTCTCCAATGCGGAGTGGATCGAGTTCATCGCGGATGGCGGCTATGAAGCGCCGACGCTGTGGCTGGCGGATGGCTGGAACATCGTAAAGACGCAAGGCTGGCAGGGCCCGCTTTATTGGGAAGAGGCTGACGGCGGTTACATGCAGATGAGCTTGCGCGGGTTCCGCCCGGTCGACCCCGCCGCCCCCGTCTGTCATGTGAGTTTCTACGAGGCCGACGCCTTCGCGCGCTGGGCCGGATTGCGCTTGCCGAGCGAGTTCGAGTGGGAGGTGGCCGCGCGCGACCTTCCCGCGACTGGGCGCACCCTAGGCGCCGGTCATTTGCGGCCGATGCCGGCGGAGAGCGGGCCCGGCCTGAAGCAGATGTTGGCGACGTCTGGGAGTGGACGGGAAGCGCCTATCTGCCCTATCCGGGCTTCAAGGCAGCACCCGGAGCCGTGGGCGAATATAACGGCAAGTTCATGTGCAATCAGTTCGTGCTCAAAGGCGGCTCCTGCGCCACGCCTGACGGCCATGTGCGCGCGACCTACCGCAATTTCTTCTATCCACATCAACGCTGGCAGTTCATGGGACTGCGGCTCGCCGGTGAGGCATGATGGACGGCGAGCTCGCCCTTGAACTCCTCGACGAGCATTGTAGACGCGCCAAGTCGCGCCGCGCCGAGCGACGAGTTCGCGGAGGCCGTGCTCGCGGGCTTGAGCGAGCGGCCTCGCAGCATCCCGTGCCGCTTCTTCTATGACGCGCGGGGCTCGGAGCTGTTCGAACAGATCACGGCGCTCCCCGAGTACTATCCCACCAGGGTCGAGACGGAGCTGCTCCGGGTCAACGCCGATGAGATCGCGTGGCTGGTCGGCGCCGATCGCGTGGTGGTCGAGTTCGGCTCTGGCTCCTCGCGCAAGACGAACTTGCTGCTTCACGCGCTGCGACGCCTGCGCGGTTACGTGCCGATCGACATCGCCGGCGAATGTCTGGACGAGGCGGCGTCGTGGTTGCAGCAACGGCATCCGAATCTTCGCGATCGAGCCGATGATCGCGGACTTCACCAATGCGGTGACGCTGCCGCCGCTGGCGCTGCGCTGGAGCAAGCTCGGCTTCTTCTCAGGCTCGACCATCGGCAATCTCAACCATCAAGAGGCCGTCGAGTTTCTCGCCAATGCTTCGCGGCTCCTCGGCAAAGATGGACTCCTGTTGATCGGGGTCGATCTCAAGAAACCGTCCTCGATCCTGATCCCGGCCTATAACGACGCCAAGGGCATCACCGCGGACTTCAATTTGAACCTGCTCGTGCGCATCAATCGCGAGTTGGGCGGCAATTTCAACCTCGACCGTTTGCGCACGATGCGATCTACGACGACGCGGCCGGGCGCATCGAGATGCACATTGTGAGCCTCGCCGCGCAAACCGTCCGCGTGCTCGATCGCGATTTCAGATTTGCCGAGGGCGAGCGCATCCACACCGAGAACTCGCACAAATATTCGGTCTCGCAATTCCAGGCCCTGGCCAAGGCGGGCGGATGGCGCCCAGCTGCGGTCTGGACCGACGCCGAAAAGCTGTTCAGCCTGCATCTGTTGCGCTTGGCGTAAACGCCATCCGCGATTGCCTAGCGGACGGCCGCGGTATGCCCGGTACGCCGATGGCGCATTCCAGCGTCGCGCGATCCCAGTTGCCGAGCGAGGCGGCGGCGCTCGTAGGTGCTCATCAAGAAATCCATGAGCACGCGGTCCGGATCTTCGGCAGGTGCGCACCGCGTCATAGGGCAGAATGAATTCGTGGAGCGTGCTCGCTGTAGAAGGCCTCCCGCGGGCGCACGCTTTGCCGAGGCGAAGCCCGGCGGCTCTGGATAAGCGTAAGAATAGAACGCTGGATATTCGATGCCGGGACTGCCGGGCCAGAAACCCGCGCTGCTCACTTCGTGCGAATAGGCTTCTTGCGTGACGTCGTCGGGCAGATAGGGCACGCCGCCCGGATGCAGCGGCGCGCGCCGTCCGGAGAAGCGGGTCACGGCCAGATCGAAACTGCCCCAGAAGAAATGCACCGGACTGCATTTGCCGATGAAGGCGGTGCGGAAGCAGGTACAGCACGCGCTCGACCGAAACCAGGATGCGCCAGAAGCGGTGCGCATAGTCGGGGTCGTAGGATGCATGGAGCGTGTCCGTGCGCAAATTCACCGGCTCGGGCAATTCGTTCGTGATTTCATCGATGCGGACCTCGATACCAAGCGCCGCGAGCGAGCGCATGAGATCGGCATAGAAATCCGCGACCGTCCGCGGGAACAGGCCGACCTGCTTCTCTGCACCGTCGTCGCTGGTCACGCGGAGCAAATGATCGATGAAATCGAACTCAAGCTGAAAGGTCCGCGTCCCATAGGGAATCGGCGAGGTGCTCAAGCCCCGAACCGTCACATAGAGCGTGACATGCCAGGAATGATTGAGCCATGGAGTCTGCGCCATGCGGATCTTGCCGACGATCTGGCTCCAAAGGTGCAGAGTGGCGTACGTGTCCTTCCACGCGTCGTATGGAAGCTCGGGCCAAACGGCATCGCGATCGATCTTTGGGGTCATGCGCGTCTTCCCTAAACTCGCCTCTCAGACGCACGCCTAGCACGCGCCTGTGGGTCAAAACCGGGCCGGCTTGCCAGGATAAAGCCCGTTGGGCATTGTCCGGCCAACAATGTTACCAGGGAGTGTTCAGTGCCAGACCTTCCAACCGGAAATGCGGTGATCGGCCAGTCCGGCGGCCCGACCGCGGTCATCAATCAATCGCTGGTCGGCGTCATCGAAGGGCTGAAGACGGGACTCGCCTCGTCCGGCAAGGTAAAGACGATCTACGGCATGCGGCACGGCGTGCGCGGCCTGGTCAAGGCCGGGACAGAAGGGCTGGTCGACCTCACCTCCATCGACAAGACGAAGCTCGAGACGATCGCGCGGACACCCTCGGCGGCGCTGGGCTCCACCCGCGACAAGCCGGATGACGCCTATTGCGAGAAAATCCTCGAGGGCTGCCGGCGGAACGACATCCGCTATTTCTTCTATATCGGCGGCAACGATTCCGCCGACACCTGCCGCATCGTCAGCGAGAAGGCGGCAGCTGCCGGCTACGAGCTGCATTGCTTCCACGTGCCGAAGACGATCGACAACGATCTGCTGCAGAACGATCACACCCCGGGCTTTCCCTCAGCCGCGCGCTACGTGGCGCTGGCTCACATGGGAGACGCGCTCGACAATGCGAGCCTCGGCGGCGTCAAGATCAATATCGTCATGGGGCGGCATGCCGGCTTCCTCACCGCGGCGGCTGCGTTAGCGCGCGGGACTTCGTGCGAGCAGCGCCGATCCTGCGGAACGCGCCGCGCCGCATCTGATCTATCTGCCAGAGGTTCCGTTCTCGACCGATTCGTTCCTCGCCGATGTCGGACGCGTCTACGCCAAGCTCGGCCGCTGCCAGATCGCGGTCAGCGAAGGCATTCGCGACGCGACGGGCGCCGAGATCGGACCGAAGCTGATGCGCGGACCGGGCGAGGTCGACGCGCACGGCAATGTGCAGCTTTCGGGATCGGGCGCGCTCGGCGATGGACTTGGCGGAACTGGTGAAGACCGGGCTCACGCCGAAAGGCGGCAAGGCACCTCGCGTCCGCGCCGACACGTTCGGCTATATCCAGCGCTGCTGGCCCGAGCCGTCGCCAGTCGATGCGCAAGAAGCGCGCGCGGTCGGACGCTATGCCGCAGAACTCGCGGCCAACGGCGATCGAAGCGCGTCGGTCATCATCGTGCGGACGAGCAACGCGGCGGACGCCTATGCGAGCCAATGTGCGCGCGCTGAACTCTCGGCGGTGGCGCGCCTGTCGCGGCATATGCCGGCGGAATTCATCTCAGGGATGAACGACGTGAGCGCGGCGTTCCACGATTATTGCCTGCCGCTGGTCGGCGATCTGCCGAAGCTCGCGCGGATTTAGCGCGAGCGCGCGTCAAGCTTAACACCAAATTTGGCTGCGCCTCTGGCGCTACTCGGCCCGGCTTAACGCCTGAGGCCGATGAGCCTCATTCTGGCCGCGAAATCTCCCCGAAATGACCTCTCCCTCAGCCTGAACCAAATCTAGAAGCCCGGGTTCCCCCCTAACAACAATTTCAAAAAACCCCAGGAGCTTCTGATGAAGAATTGGCTTGCACGAAATTGGATTGCCTTGAGCGTTATCGTCATCGCCGCGCCGGCGAGCGCCGCCCAGACCGTGGGCGCGACCTGGTATGGCAACGAACTTCGCGGACATCGCACGGCGTCGGGCGAAGCGTTCAATCCTGGCGGTCACACCGTCGCGCATCGCTCGCTGCCGTTCGGCACTTGCCTTGTGGTCGGCAATCCCCAGCACCGGACGCGAAGTGCAAGTGCGCGTCAACGACCGCGGGCCCTTCACCAAGGGCAACTCGCTCGATCTTTCCGCCGGCGCCGCGCAAGCCATCGGCATGCGCTCGACGCAGCACGTGACGATGCGGCACTGCTAAACCAGCAATCGAAGCCTGGTCGAGACCTCGATCAGGCTTCGATCAATTCCTGCACATAGTTGGGAAGCGCGAACGCCGCGACATGGACGTCGGGGCGCCAATAGCGCGTGGGGAAGCTGCCCGCCTTGTTGTAGCGGCGCTCGATCTTGCGCAGCTTGCGATGTCTTGAGCTTCGCATTGTCGGTGGCCCAGCCATAGGACATCGGGCCACCGAAATAGCTCGGCGTGGTGGCCAGATAGGCTGAGGCATCGGCAAACAGCTCGCGGAAATAGCCCACGCTCTGTTGCAGCTCGGACGCTTGCAGGAACGGCAGTCCGTTCTGCGTGACGAGCAGCCCGCCAGGCGCGAGGCAGCGGCGGCAGCCGGCATAGAACTCTCGCGTGAACAGCACGGCGCCGGGGCCGACCGGATCGGTGGAATCGATCATGATCACGTCGAAGCGCTCATCGGTCTCGGCGACGAATTTGGTGCCGTCGGCGATCACGATATTGGTGCGCGGATCGTCATAGGCGCCGGCCGATATGTCCGGGAAATGCACCCGGCAAAGATCGATCACGCCGCGATCGATCTCGCACAGCGTGGCCGCCTTCACCTCGGGGTGCTTCAGCACTTCGCGAAGAACCCCGCCATCGCCGCCGCCGACGATCAGCACCTTCTTCGCCTTGCCATGGGCGAACAGCGGCACGTGGCTCATCATCTCGTGATAGACGAACTCGTCCTTGGTCGTGAGCTGGACGATGTTGTCCAACATCATGACGCGGCCGAAATCGGCGTTCTCGAAGATGATGAGCCGCTGGTGCTCGGTCTGGCTGTCGAAGAGAACCGTTTCCGCTTTTAGACGGACGCGGAAACCTCGGTGGAGCGTTTCTTCGACCCAGTTTTCCATCGATTCATTTCCTTGCCACGCAGATGCTCTTTGACCACCACCTTGCCAGGCGTGAACGCCTCTTTCAGGACATCGATGGATAATCGCGGATTGGTCGCCCCGCACATGAACACGTCAAGCGCGGCGTAACCGTATTCGGGCCAGGTATGAATCGAGATGTGCGACTCGGCGAGCACCGCCACGCCCGACACGCCCCCGTTGGGAGTGAAGTGGTGGAGATGAATGTGGAGGAGAGTTGCCCCTGCCACCTCGACACATCGCTTGAGCGTGGTCTCGATGTGCTCTAGTTCGTCGAGGCGTTCAGCCCGAACGAGATCGACGATGAGATGGGTGCCGGCAAATCGGACCCCGTCTCGCTCGCAGAAAAAATCCTTACGCTCTTCTTCCCGTGAAGGATGAAGGCGCCGAGAATGCTTTTCTTCCGTTTGGGCGGTGCTTGAACCATGATCCAAGTCCATCCCCAATTGGAAGAGGGCGTCACTGGACATGAGCGTCCTCCCCAACCAGTAGATGTTAAGTCACTAACGATTTTTCGCTATTTGCACAGCATGACTAGCGATGCAAGAAGTTTTTGTCCCGGAGCGACGAGTTGACTTCGCCGGCTGGGGCCGCAGAGGGCGCCAGCAGAAAAAATTCACTGCGTCAGGGAGGCTCAGATGGCGTGTCGCATCCGCAGGCACAAGAGGCGAGAGACGATTTTCAGGACGGCACTCCTCGGGCTGCTCGCCGCCCTTGGCGTCATCGCCCCGCCAGCCGAAGCGAGCGAGACGCTGCCTCCGCTCGGCGCTCCGATCGGAGCGACGTCGATCTCGGGGCTTTCCTCCGGCGCCTACATGGCGGGACAAATCCAGCTTGCGCACGCGAAGGACATTGTCGGCGCGGGGCTCGTCGCCGGTGGACCGTTCGCCTGCGCGGAGAGCGCGGCCGGCAGGCTCGTCCCATATTGGCCGACTGCGGTGGTGCAGAACGCTCAAAAAGCGTTGCATGGCTGCATGTTAGTGGATTGGGGGACGCCCGATCCCGTGGCGCTCGCCGACCGCGCCAAGGAGCTCGCCAGCAGCGGCGCGATCGACAGCCTGGCCGATCTCGCCGCGGATAAAATCTATCTCTACTCGGGCAATGCGGACCGCACGGTGATGCGGCCGGTGGTCGAAGCCGCCAAGGCGCTCTACCGCGAGCTTGGCGTGCCGCAAGCGAACATCGCTCTGGTCGAGGGCGAAGGCGGCCACGGCTTCCTGACCGAAGCTGCCGGCGAGGCCTGCGCTCTGACGGACAAACCTTACGTTAACGACTGCGACTATGACCAAGCCAAGGCGATCCTTCAGTGGATCTACGGCCCGCTCGCGGCGCCCTCGGCGGCGCCGGGCGGGCGCTTCATCAGTTTCGACCAATCCGCTTTCGCCGATCCGGGAGACGGCCTCGCCGACGAGGGCGTGCTCTACGTGCCGCAGGCCTGCGCGGACGCTTCGGGCTGCCGCGTGCATGTCGTGCTCCATGGCTGCGAGCAGGCACGGGAGACCGTTGGCGACGCCCTGATCAAGCAATCCGGCTTCGCCGAGCTCGCCGACACCAACCGGCTGATCGTGCTGTTTCCCCAGATCGCGGCGTCGAGCTTGGTTAACCCGCAAGGCTGCTGGGATTGGTGGGGCTATACCGGGCTCGACTATCTCGGCAAGGACGCGCCGCAGATCAAGGCGATCTGGTCCATGGTCGAGCGTTTGGCGGAGCGGCCCTAGATGGGCCGTGAGGACCCCATTGTCGTCCATGAGGCGCCGTTCGGCTCCGCGCTCTACGCCCAGGCTCTCGCGCTCCGTGAGGCTGTGCTGCGCCAACCTCTCGGGCTCAGCCTGAGCGAGGAGGAATTGGAGGACGACAAGCTCCGGACCCATTTCTGCGCGGTTGAGGACGGCGAGGTGCGTGGGATGCGTCTCGCTCAGGCCGCTCGAGGGCGGCAGCCTTCAGCTGAAGCAGATGGCGGTGGCGGAGGAGCGGCGCCTGGAGGGCATTGGGGCCGCCTTGGTCGCTCGAGCCGAGGCTTGGGCGCGCGACCGGGGCATGGCCACGATGATGATGCATGCGCGGATCGGGGCTGAAGGCTTTTATGCCCGGCTCGGCTACGAGCCCGAAGGACCGATCTTCGAGGAGAACACCATTCCCCACGTCAAAATGACGAAGCGGCTCGGCTAGTAGCCGTAGCGGAACCTGCAGGAGGGCGCTGAGCGGCGACACCAGGCCACGATAGGAGGCAGGCATCTCCGTCTCCCAGGCGCGGTCTTGCTTCACGTCCGCAAGCGTGAGGGGACGCCCCCGCATCCGATTGCCATAGAGCTGATGGCGGTTGTCGGTGACGCCCAGGGTCTCGGGATGCCATTTCGCGCTCGGCAGCACGCGTTGGAAAATTCGCTCCAAGGTCTCGCGCGGTGCGGCGACGAAATCCTCGTAGCGGAGCCGGAGATATTGCTTCGGATGAAACAGGCCGAAACTCTCGCAAGCGAGATTGGCGGCCGACCAGGCGAGCGCGACGCGGGCACAATAGAGCGGCCGGTTGACTGTCATGTTCCGCCGCTCGGTCTTTTTGATCGCCGACCAGGCGACGGCTTCGCGGATCGCGCACCAGATGCACGAGCAGGAAGTCCTCGCCGAGCGCGCGGCGTAAGCCTGAACGGAGCAAGCGCATGGCCCAAGGCGGTCTTGGTCGAGTCGACCATGAGGTCGTAGCGCTTGCCGGCGCGAGCCAGCAGCGCAAGCGTCAGCGCCTCGTGGGTCTTTCGCCGAGAGCGGCGCATCGGCGGAGAGAACCTGGCTCCAGATCGGGCACGCCTCGCTCCTTCGTCCGCAGGTGCATTGCTGCTTCTTCAGGCGGTCGCGGATGACGCTGGCGACCTCGCCGCAGGCGAGGAGTTCGGTGCACCCGGTGAGCAGATATTCGAGCAGCGTGCTGCCGCTATGGCCGTAGCCGCCGATATAAATGAGCTTGGTCATGGCGAGGCTCTATAGCACGGGAGCAGCGCGGAATAGTCGCGGGGGCTGGCGTGACGCCTCGGCTTGGCTATACCCTCCCCGCCGATACGCGGGATGGGCCATGGCAAACGCAGTCGAACAAAACGAGCGCCGCGGCCTTGGCCTGCACAGGGCGTTGCCGGCGCTGTTCTTCCTAACGCCTGTCATTGCCGGCATTGCGCCAAGGCTGACCCCTGTCTTGCTCAGCTTACTCGGGATCGCACTGATCGCGACCGCGATCCGGCGGGGCACGACTCTACGCGTCCTGCTCCAACTCGACGCGGCGCTTGGCGCCTGCCTCGTCCTCTCGGCCTATCTGTTGGTGAATGCGCTGCTTGCCATCGATCAAGACGAGGCGCTGGGCAAGGCGGGCATTTTTCTCGGCGTCATTCTGGTCGCCTTCGCTTCGGCGCGCGCCATTCCCGCTTTAAGCGCGAGCGAGCTCAGACGCTGCGCGCTCGGCTTTGTCGCCGGCGCGTTGGGCGCGGCGCTCTATCTGCTGGTCGAGCTACTGACCGACGGCGTGCTGACGCGCGGCGCCATGAATTTTATCGCCGCGCTGAAGCCGGAGACGGCAAAGCACATGTCGATCGAGAACGGCAAAGTGATGCGGCTGAACTTGTCGGAGTTCAATCAGAACGCCGCGGTTGTCATGCTTGGCTTCTGGCCGGGCGTGTTGATCTTGAGCGCGCTCGATGGGATTCCGCGGCGCATCGCGTTGACGGCGATGTTCGCGGCGGCGCTCGCCGTGCCGATTGCGCTGTCGGAGCACGATTCCTCGCAAGTTGCGCTCGTGCTCTCCGCCATCGTGTTCGCGTTGGCCTCGGTCTGGCGCACCGGCATCATCCGCGCGCTCGCGGTGATTTGGTGCCTCTGCTTCGTGCTGGTGATTCCGCTCGATCGTCTCGCCTACCAACAGGGACTGCATCTCGCATCGTGGCTGCCGAGTTCAGCCCGCGCGCGGATCATCATCTGGCAATACACCGCCGAGCGCGTGCCAGAGCATCCTTGGATCGGCATCGGGGTCAATTCCACGCCGGCGGCGAAGGCGAAGATGCAAGGGCCGGACGACCGGCCCGAGGGTTTCGTGTTCAAGCGCACCACGGGACAGCACGCCCACGATATCTTCCTGCAGAGCTGGTACGAGATCGGCGCCATCGGCGTGCTGCTGGCGGCCATCGCGGGCGCGCTGGTAACGCTTCGGATCGGTTTGCTGCCGTGGTTCGCGCAACCCTACGGCGCGGCCTGCTTCATGGTGGTGCTCGGCATCGCCGCCTTCGCCTGGAGCATTTGGCAGACCTGGTTCATGTGCGCGATCGGGCTGGTGCCGATCTTGTTGCGCATGGCCTCTGAGGCCGTCGCCAAAGGCAGAGCCGCGCTTGAGCCGGGCTCGAAGGAGGACTCATGAACCTCGACATTGGCGACGAGGCGCCGAGTTTCACGCTGCCCACGGATGGCGGCGGCAAAGTCTCGCTCAAGGATTTCAAGGGCAAGCCGGTCGTGCTGTATTTCTATCCGAAGGACGACACCTCCGGCTGCACCGCGGAGGCTTGCGCCTTCCGCGATCAGCTCCCCGATTTCTCCAAGCTGAAAACGGCGGTGATCGGGGTTTCACGCGATAGCGCCGCGAGCCATGACAAATTCAAGACGAAGTACAAGCTCCCCTTCCCGCTCGCGTCCGACGAAGACGGCAAGGTCTGCGAGGCCTACGGCGTCTGGGCGGAGAAGAGCATGTATGGCCGAAAATATATGGGTATCGAGCGCTCAACCTTCCTGATCGACGGCAAGGGCATTTTGCGTGGGGTGTGGCGCAAGGTGAAAGTGCCCGGCCATGTCGAGGAGGTGTTGGAGGCGGCGAAAGCGCTGAAATAGTCCGACCGGGCCTCAGTGGATGACCGCATTGCCGAAATTTAATAATTTGCAGCGTTGTGCCTTGGCCCACGAGCAGACACGATTTACCTGTCTATTCGAGCAAGGGGTTCCAAGGGATAAGTTAGCCGATGACTCGCCACGTCAAGCAGAGCGAAGCCATGAGGGGAGCGGAGCTCGATGAGCGATCCGCCGGACGCGTGTTGAAGGCGCACGATGCGCCAACAGAAACACGCCCGCCCGAGGACGAGGACGAGCACAAGCTCCGGCGTAAGGGAAGCGGCATCGGTTGGTTGCTCGGTTTGGCCGCGCTCATTGCCGGATTGGTGTTCGTCTATGAGCGTCCCTCCGGCGAGAAACTAAATGCTCCGGCGCAAAAACAGGCGCTCGCCGTCCCGGTGACGATTGCCGAGGTCAGCGTGAGAGACGTGCCGATCTATCTGGAAGGCCTCGGCACGGTGCAGGCCTCCAACACGGTCGCGATCCACAGTCAGGTGGGCGGCAAGCTGCAAAGCGTGAATTTCACCGAAGGCCAACAGGTCAAGGCCGGCGACGTTCTGGCCGTGGTCGATCCCAGGCCGTTCCGGGCCACGCTCGACCAAACCAAGGCGAAGCGGGCGCAAGACGAAGCGCAGCTCGTCTCCGACGCCAAGGATCTCGCGCGGTTTCAGGATCTGATGAAACGAGGCGCGGGCACCTCGCAATCCGTCGATCAGCAACAGGCCAAGGTGGACGCGCTGAAAGCAACCATCGCGGCGGATCAGGCCGGGATCGAGAGCGCCGAGACGCAGCTAAGCTATTCGACAATCACCGCACCGATCGACGGACGCGTCGGTTTCCGCCAGGTCGATGCCGGCAATATCATTCGCGCCGGAGATGAAACGCCCATCACCGTGCTCACCGCGCTCACGCCGATCAACGCCGTGTTCACCCTGCCGCAACGGAATTTGGTCGCGGTGCAGGAAGCCATGAAAAAGGGCGAAGTCGTCGTGGTGGCGATGGACCAGGACAATGTGCACGCGCTGGAAACCGGCAAGCTGCTGCTGATCGACAACCAGATCGATCAGACCACGAGCACGATCAGGATGAAGGCGATTTTCCCCAATGCCGAACAGCAGCTTTGGCCCGGCGAGTTCGTCAGGGCGCAAGTGCTGGTGGAGACCTTGAAAGATGCCGTGACGATTCCGGAAGCAGCGGTGCAACGCAACGCGCAAGGTCTGTTCGTGTGGGTGATCAAGCCGGACAATACTGCGGAGAACAGGCCGATCCAAAGCGGCCCGACCAAAGACGGCATGACGGTGGTTCGCAGCGGATTGAAGCCTGGTGAGCGCGTCGTGGTCAGCGGGCAATATCGCCTGAAGCCAGACACCAAGGTTGAAATCGCAAGCCCCCAGAGTCCGGCCGCGGCGCCGGCACAGCCATGAACATTTCGGCGCCATTTATTCGGCGCCCGGTCGCGACGACGCTGATCATGCTGGCGATCGCAGTTGCCGGGCTCGCGGCGTTTCCGATGTTGCCCGTGGCGCCGCTGCCGAAGGTGGATTTCCCCACGGTCAGCGTGTCGGCGCGGCTTCCCGGCGCGAGTCCCGAGACCATGGCTTCGGCGGTGGCGCAACCGCTCGAACGCCAATTCGCCCAGATCGCCGGCGTCACGCAGATGACCTCGACCAGCACGCTGGGCTCGACGTCGATCACCTTGCAGTTCGAACTCAATCGCGACATCGACGCGGCGGCGCAAGACGTGCAGGCGGCAATTTCAGCGGCGGGCCGCCAACTTCCCACCGACATGCCCTCGCCGCCGACTTACCGCAAAACCAACCCCGCGGACTCTCCGGTCCTCGTGATCGGCGTCCACTCCGCCTCGTTGCCGCTCACCGTCGTCGACGATTACGCCGACACCATTCTCGCGCAGCAGATCTCGCAGATTGATGGCGTGTCGCAAGTTTCGCTCGGCGGCGAGCAGAAACCGGCGATCAGGATCCAGGTCGATCCCGCCAAGCTTGCGGCCAAGGGCCTCACGCTCGAGGACATCCGGGCCGTAATCAGCGCGGCAACCACGAATGCGGCCAAGGGTACGCTCTACAGCGAGAATCGCAGTCTGACGCTCGCGGCCAACGATCAGCTCTCCAAGGCTACGGACTATGGCGAGGTGATCGTCGCTTATCGGAATGGTGCCGCGGTCAGGGTCAAGGATGTCGGCCAGGCGATCGAGGGGCCGGAGAATCTCTATGCGGGAGCTTGGGACGGCGATGAGCGCGCCATCCTCGTCGTGGTGTCGAAGCAACCCGGCGCCAACGTCATCGAGACGGTGGACAAGATCAAGGCGGCGCTGCCGCAGCTGAAAGCGGTGATGCCGCAGGCGATTTCTGTCGACATTTTGTCGGACCGCACCGAGACGATTCGCGCCTCGGTCCACGACGTCGAAATCACGCTTGCCGTCACCATCGTGCTGGTCGTGCTGGTGATCCTGCTGTTCCTGCGCAATTGGCGCGTCACTCTTATTCCCGGCGTCGTGGTGCCGCTGTCGCTGCTCGGCGCGCTCGCGGTGATGTATCTGTGCGGCTTCAGCCTCGATAATATTTCACTGATGGCGCTCACCATCTCGGTCGGCTTCGTGGTCGATGACGCCATCGTGGTGGTGGAGAACATCTACCGGCATATCGAAGACGGCATGGATCCGCTACGAGGCCGCGCTGAAAGGATCGCGCGAGATCGGTTTCACCGTGCTGTCGATCAGCGTCTCGCTGGTCGCGGTGTTCATCCCGCTGCTGTTGATGGGCGGCATCGTTGGGCGACTGTTCCGCGAGTTCTCGATTACGGTGACGGCGGCAATTGCCGTCTCCGCCTTCGTCTCGCTGATCCTCGCGCCGATGCTGTGCGCGCGGTATTTGCATCGCGACACTGAAAATCACGGCGCGATTTGGCGCGCCATCGAATCGGTTTTCGAGTCGATGCTCGACGCCTACCGCCGCACGCTCGACCGCGTTCTGCAACATCCCTTCGCCACGCTCATGGTCTTCTTCGCCACCATGGCGGCGAGCGTCTATCTCTACGTCGTCATTCCCAAGGGGTTTTTTCCAATTCAGGATACCGGGCTGATCACCGGTTTCGCCGAAGCCGGCCAGGACATCTCGCCGCCCGAGATGTCGCGGCTGATGCTGCAATTGGGCGAAGTGCTGGCGCGCGATCCGGATATCGAATCGGTCGGCTCGGCGATGGGCAGCGGGGGAAGCGCGCAGACCGCGAATACCGGGCGTTTCTTCATCGGACTGAAGCCGCGCGATCAGAGAAAGGCCAACGCCAGCGACATCATCAATCGCTTGCGTCCGCAATTGGAGCATATCGAAGGCGTGAAGCTGGTGCTGCAGCCCTCGCAGGACATCACCGTCGGCGGCCGCATCGGCCGCGGGCAGTTCCAATATACGCTGCAGGACGCCAATATTGCCGAGCTCAACGAGTGGGCGCCGAAGATCCTGGCCAAGCTACAGACGCTGCCGCAACTCGCCGATGTGTCGAGCGACCAGCAAGGCAATGCGCCGCAGTTGATGGTCAGCATCAATCGCGACCAGGCCGCACGCTTCGGCATTCTGCCTGAGGTGATCGACGCCACGCTCAATGACGCGTTCGGTCAACGGCAAGTGGCGCAGTATTACACTCAGACCAACACCTATCATGTGATCCTCGAAGTGCCGCCGCAGATGCAGGGCGATCCCAACACGCTGGACCGCCTCTATTTGAAATCGCCGACCAGCGGCGCGTCGGTTCCGATCTCGACGCTCATCACCATGGACAATACGCAAGTGGGTCCGCTCTCGGTGTCGC
The DNA here is from genome assembly GCA_963764005.1 of uncultured Alphaproteobacteria bacterium. Classification (GTDB taxonomy): domain Bacteria; phylum Pseudomonadota; class Alphaproteobacteria; order Rhizobiales; family Methyloligellaceae; genus Methyloceanibacter. The sequence continues at coordinate 53,773 of CAVXQX010000009.1, forward strand.
ATCAGGGTCAGTTCCCGGCGATCACGCTGTCGTTCAATTTGCCGAGCGGGGTGGCGCTGGGGCAGGCGGTCGACGCGATCGAAAAAGCCGTTGCCGACATGGTGCCACCGGTCACGCTGATCGGCAGCTTCCAGGGCAACGCGCAGGCGTTTCAGGATTCGCTCTCCAACCAGCCGCTGCTGATCGCAGCCGCGCTGATCGTCGTCTACATCATCCTCGGGATTCTCTATGAGAGCTTCATCCACCCGCTGACGATTCTCTCGACGCTGCCGTCGGCGGGCGTCGGCGCGTTGCTGGCCTTGATGCTGGGCGGGTTCGATCTTTCGGTGATCGGCATCATCGGCATCATTCTCCTGATCGGCATCGTGAAGAAGAACGGCATCATGCTGGTCGACTTTGCCGTGCAGCGCGAGCGCGAGGGCCGAACGCCGCTCGAGGCCATCCGCGAGGCGTGCGTGTTGCGCTTCCGGCCGATCCTGATGACGACGATGGCGGCCATGCTCGGCGGCGTGCCGCTGATGATCGGCCATGGCGCGGGCTCGGAACTCCGCCAGCCGCTGGGCTACGCCATGGTCGGCGGCCTGGCGCTGTCACAGCTGCTCACGCTCTACACCACGCCGATCGTCTATCTGTATCTGGCGCGACTGCAGGCTAGCTTCGGCCGCAGCAAGAAAGCGCCGCGCAAGGCGACGCGAGAGCGCGTGCCGGCGGAGTAGGCGTCGCCGCTGACGCATAATCTTGTCCGAAAAGTCTGCAACTTTTCGGGATTATGCTCTAGACGATGCTCTTGCCGTAGAGATCGGGCCGGCGGTCGCGGAAGAAGCCCCATTCGGCGCGATAGGCTTCGATCTCGCCGAGATCGAATTGATGCACCAGCGCGCCCTCCTCGCTTGTCACCGAAGCTCGCGACGATCTCGCCGGTATGGTCGGCGATGAAGGAATGGCCGTAATAACGCTGGCTCACGCCGTCGTTCACTTCCTCGCCGATGCGATTGGCCGCAATCACCGGCACGGCATTGGCCACGGCATGGCCCTGCATCACGCGCTGCCAGCGTCGATGGGTGTCGAGGCTGAGATCGTAGGGCTCGGAGCCGATCGCGGTCGGATAGAGCAAAATCTCCGCGCCCTGTAGCACCATGGCGCGCGCAGCTTCCGGATACCATTGGTCCCAGCAAATGCCGGCGCCGATCCGCCCCTGCTTCGTGGTCCAGGCTTTGAAGCCGGTGTCGCCGGGACGGAAATAATATTTCTCCTGATAGCCGGGTCCGTCGGGAATGTGGCTCTTGCGATAAAGCCCGAGGATGGCGCCGTCGGAGTCGGCGATGGCGACGCTGTTGTAATAGCGCGGTCCGTCCTTCTCGAAGAAGGAGATCGGAATGACGATCTTCAGTTCCTTGGCGAGCTTCGACAGCGCCAGCACGCAAGGATGCTCGCTCACGGGGTAAGCGGTCGCGAACCATTTCGGGTCCTGGCGCGTGGGGAAGTAGATGCCCTGAAACAGCTCGGGCGGCAGGACGACTTGCGCGCCGCGTTTCGCCGCGTCGCGGACGAGACGCTCGACCTTGGCGATATTCGCCGCCATGTCGTGGCCGAACGAGGCCTGGAGCGCGGCGACAGTGAGCAAGCGCTTCGCCATTAGAGAGGCTCCTGTTGCGTGATGCAATGGAACGAGCCGCCGCCAGCATCGCCCGAGCCGAGCAGGCCGTGCGAGGGAAGGCCGATCACTTTGCGGTCCGGGAAGACCTTCTGCAAGGCGCGGAGCGCCGCGATCGCCGACGGCGTGCCGTAGACGGGCACGACGACGACGCCATTGGCGATGACGAAATTCATATGCGAGGCGGGAATGATCTCGCCCGACGCGGCGCGCACCGCGCCCGGTCCCGGGATGCGGATGATCTCGAGTTTCCGTCCCGCTGCGTCCGTCGCAGCTTCGAGCAATGCGGCAATGGCTTCGAGCGCTTCTGCGTTGGGATCGTCCGCCCCGAAGGCGACTGGCAGACGACGCGGCCAGGCGCGACGAAGCGGGCGAGATTGTCGATATGGCCGTCGGTGTGGTCGTTCTTCAGACCCTCGTCGATCCAGATGATCTTCGTGGCGCCGAACGCATCGCGAAGCGCGGCCTCGGCTTGCTGTTCGGTCCAGCCATTGCGGTTGGCGTTGAGCAGCGTCTGGCGCGTGGTCAGGATCGTGCCCTCGCCGTCCTGCTCGATGGCGCCGCCTTCCAGCACGAAGTCGAACTGGGTGACTGGCGTTCCTGCCAGCTTGGCGATGTCGCGGCCGACAGTCGCGTCGTCGGGAAGATCGAATCTGCCGCCCCACCCGTTCGTCTTGAAGCAGAGCGCGAGAGGCCGGCTGTTCTCCGTCGCAAAGATCGGTCCGGTGTCGCGAAGCCAGATGTCGCCGTAACTGGCGCGCACCAGCTCGGCGTCGGCGCCAAGTGCGGCGCGCGCCGAGGCTTCGGCCTCGCCGCCATTCACCAACACCTTCACCTTGTTGCTCCCAGCAAGCGCGCGCACCAGCGCCGCCACGTCGCGCCGCGGCGCTTCGAGGTCGCCGTCCCATTGTTCCAGATCGGCGGGCCACGCCGTCCAGATGGCCTTTTGCGGCGCCCATTCCGGGGGCACGGAGATGTTCATAACTCTGTCCTACTTCATGCGCCGGATTGACTTTGTAGCGGCAGCCACGCCGTAAATGGATTTTGGGGGCGCTGCAATGCTTGTCTCACCCAATTTGCTCTGGCTGCTGATCGCGCTGTTCGCGGGCGCCACGATCGCCGACGTGCTTGCTCCCAGCCTGCTGTTAACAATCGTCCAGCTCATTCTCATGGTCGCGTTCGCGCTGCTGCATGGCGCCGAGCGTTATGGCGCCAGGGGGATCGCGGCATTTGCCGTGATCTGCCTCGTGGTCAGCAATGTTCTGGAAAATATCGGAGTGGCGACCGGATTTCCGTTCGGCGCCTATTTCTACACCGACTCGCTCGGGCCGAAGCTGGGCTACGTGCCGCTCCTGATCGGACCCGCCTATCTCAGCGTCGGCTACATGGCCTGGGTGCTGGCGACGATTCTGGTCAGCGATGTGAAGCGCGGCACCGACAAGTTTACCGCGTTTGCCACGCCCTTCATCGGCGCCTTCATCATGGTGCTATGGGATGTGGCGCTCGATCCCGGCGCCGCGACCATCGAGAAGCGATGGATCTGGGAGCATGGCGGCGGGTTCTTCGGCGTGCCGCTGACCAACTATCTCGGCTGGTTCTTTACCGTGTATCTCTTCATGCAACTCTTTGCGCTTTATCTCCGCACGCGCGGCGAAACGACGCAGCGGAGCAGACTCCAAAGGCTATTCCTTCCAGGCCATCGCCATGTACGCGATCGTCGCCTCGCATTTCATCCTCAGTTATCTGGTAAACAAAAACGAGACGGTGACCGATGCGACGGGCGCCGCGTGGCGAAGCGGCGACATCTCCGAGACCGCCGCCATGACCGCCATCTTCACCATGCTGTTCGTGTGCGCCTTGGCCGCGATCAAAGTCGTCGGCGTCTCGGAGACGCCGAAACGGCGGCGGACCGACAAGTTGCCGCCGCGCCGGGCCGCGCCAAAACGTTTGCGATAAGATTGGCGCATCCGACAGGATGAAACTGACGACTACGTCTCCCCTGTTGGCACGTATTGGGGCGCCTATTGGACATCTCGCTCGCCGATCGCATTCAGCCGGGCGAGCACCGCGTCCGGCAATGCGAGCTCTGCCGCCGCCAGATTCTCATGCAGATGATCGATCGACGATGTGCCGGGGATCAGCAAAATGTTGGGCGCGCGATGCAATAGCCAGGCAAGCGCTGTCTGCAACGGCGTCGCGCCAAGCTGTGCCGCGACCTCCGAGAGCGTTGAGGATTGGAGAGGCGTGAAGCCGCCGAGCGGGAAGAAGGGCACATAGGCGACGCCACTGTCCGTCAACGCGTCGATCAGCGCGTCGTCGTCGCGATGGGCGAGGTTGTAGTGGTTCTGCACGCAGACGATCTCGGCGATATTGCGCGCTTGCTTGATTTGGTGAGCGGTCACATTGCTCAAGCCGAGCTGGCGGATCAGGCCTTGAAGCTGAAGCTCGGCCAGCGTGGCAAACTGCTCCTCGATCGAACCCTCGATCGGCTCTTGAAACCCGCCGACGCGCAAATTGACCACGTCGAGCGCATCGACCCCGAGATTGCGGAGATTGTCGTGGACCGCGCGCGTGAGGTCGGCGGGGCTGAGGGCCGGGAGCCACGAGGCGTCGTCGCCGCGCAGGGCGCCAACCTTGGTTACGATGACGAGATCGTCCGGGTAGGGATGCAGCGCCTCGCGGATGATCTGGTTGGTGACATGCGGGCCGTAGTAATCGCTGGTGTCGATGTGATTGACCCCGCGCGCAACAGCCTCCCGCAATACGGCGAGGGCGGCATCGCGATCCTTCGGCGGTCCGAACACGTGCGGTCCGGCGAGCTGCATGGCGCCATAGCCCATGCGGTTCACGGTGCGGTCGCCCAACACGAATGACGCCAGCGGCGAGCGATGTCGGTCATGCGAGGTCTCTCTTGTGTGGCGTTGGCGCACCCGACAGGATTCGAACCTGTGACCTCTGCCTTCGGAGGGCAGCGCTCTATCCAACTGAGCTACGGGTGCTTCGTGAGGGACCCTAGTCAAAGCGGGCCGGTTAAGCAACGCCAGCAAACGCTACTGCTTTGAGGATGGCGACTTGGCGGGCGCGGTGGAACTTTGCGCATTTTGCGCGGCTTGCGGCGAGGAGCCCGCATTGTTGTTAGCGGGTGCCGTCGCGCTCGGCGTGATTTGGCCGACAGGCGCGGGCGGCGCTGGAGCCGCCTTCTTGTTGTCGGCTTTGACCAAGGGCTGGGCTCCCGTCAGGAGCTTCCAAGAATCGGGATGCTCGCAACTCTGCATCGACAGCGTCTGGTCGTTGCCACTGAAGCCAAGGCATTTACCTTGGGTCATCGCCTGCAATTTATAAACGTCGCTTGCGCTCAGCTTTTGCTCGAGCGCCTTGTTCAGCGCGGTCACATCGCCCGCCAAGCGCAAGATGTCATCTTCCAAATGCGTAATGTGTTCCTGGAAGCAAGCGTCCCTCGCGGGTTCGTCCTTGATGCCCGGGCAGAACTTCAATTCGGCCGCGTCTCCCGGCAGGACAAGGCCCGTGGTAAACAGCAACGCAAGGACCGCCAGGGATCTGCGCATATCCGCTCTCCGCTTCTCCCCCCGCGAAGACTCTTATCACCCGCGGCCGGGAACCTGTCTGCGCCGGAGTGTCTCGGCCGGACGTGGCGTTAAAGCAACGCCGGTAAGGCTCCCCTGCTATCGAGTCGATGCACACCCTATATTTCAGACGCGGCTCGGATTTCGGCATCTTAGCCTGACTGATGCGGCGTCTTGCGCTGCAAGGCACGACTTGACGCTTCTCGGCAACGGCGTAGGTATTGGACCATCCCAGCGGAGCGGATTATGGCGAAAAAGAAGGTTATCGTGATCGGCGGCGGCTTTGGCGGGGTGTTTGCCGCCAAGGAACTGGAGCGCCATGGGCGCGACCTGTTCGATGTCGAGCTGATCAACGCCAATAATTATTTCGTGTTCCAGCCGCTATTGCCCGAGGTCGCGGCATCCACGATTCACTCCGCCGACGCGGTGACGCCGCTGCGGTTGCTGCTCCAGCGCACTCAGGTGCGTCAGGCGGAAGTGATGGGCATCGACTTCGACAAGAAGACGGTGACCGTGGTGCAGGGCTTCCGCCGCATCCCGATCGATCTTCCCTATGACGAACTCGTCATCGCGCTCGGCATGAGCGTCGACCTGAAGCGCTTTCCGGGTCTGCCCGAGCATGGGCTGACGATGAAGAACCTCGCCGACGCGCATCGTTTGCGCACGCATATCATCTGCTTGCCTGGAGGCGGCGGACGTGACCACCGACAAAGAGGTGAAGCAACAGCTGCTGACATTCGTCGTCGCCGGCGCGGGCTTCACCGGCGTGGAGACCGTGTCGGAGCTGAACGAGCTGATTCACCGCGCGCTGAAATATTATCACAACATCAGTCAGGACGAGATCAGCGTCTATCTGGTCGAATATGCCAACCGCATCCTGCCGACCTTCCCTTCCGACCTCGCCGACTATGCGACCAAGCGCATGGAGATGCACGGCATCGTGGTCAAGACCGGGATCGGCACCAAGGCGGCGACAGGCACGGCCGTGGAATTGACCGACGGCACCGTGATTCCCACCCGCACCATCGTCGCCACGATCGGCAACGGACCCAATCCGCTCGTCGCCTCGCTCGGCCTCGAGATGCATTGGGCGCGCATCAAGACCGACCGCTATATGCGCGTGCCTGGCCATGATCATGTCTGGGCCGTGGGGGACGCGGCGGAAATTCCGCTGGTCGATCACCCGGGCGAGGATCCTTCGCATTACGCGCCGCAGACGGCGCAGTTCGCGGTGCGCGAGGGCAAGCAGTTGGCGAAGAACATCATCGCGCAAGCCAAAGACAAACCGCTCCAGCCTTTCGCCTACACCTCGCGAGGTTCGCTCGCCTCGCTCGGCATGAGCAAGGCCGTGGCCGAAGTCTATGGCGTGAAACTGTCGGGCACGCTTGCCTGGCTGCTGTGGCGCGGATTCTATCTGTCCTTCCTGCCGGGCTTCGCCACCAAACTTCGCGTCGGCGTGAACTGGATTTTGAACGCGATGGTGCCGCCGAATATCGTGCTGATCGAGTCGCAGCAGCCCGGCAGCCGCTACATCCATTACCGCAAGGGCGACAAGGTGCTGGAGCCCGGCATGCTGATCGACGGCTTCTACACGGTGGTCAAAGGCGCGCTCAAGCTCACCATCGACAATCCGAAGACGGCTGAGCATTTCGAGAAGGTGTTCGGGCCAGGGGAACATTTCGGCGAGCGCGTGCTGCTGAAATCGGCGCTCCGCACCGGGCTCGTGGTGGCGCTCGAGGATTCGATCGTGCTGTGGATCTCGCAGAAGGACTTCACGCGGCTGGCACGCGCCTTCCCGGTGCTCGACACTTATTTCAAGGACTATATCGAGAGCACCTTCGGCGGCCCCGACCAGGGATTTGCGCCGGGCAGCGCCGAGGCCCTTGAAGAGATGGAAAACGTGGTCTGACGCCAGGGCATTTCGCGTTGGGGATGAGGCGTCTCGCCCCTCCCCCAACGGCTCCGCGCATCTCTATATTCCCCTCATCATGGCAATGGCTGACACTCAAGAACAGACCGCCGGCAGGCCGGTGGCAAAAGGCGATCACGTCTATCTGGTCGACGGCTCGGGGTATATTTTCCGGGCCTATCACGCGCTGCCGCCTCTGACGCGGCCGTCCGACGGGCTGCCGGTCGGCGCGGTGCATGGCTTCTGCGGCATGCTGTGGAAGCTCTTGCGCGAGACCGGCGAACTCAGTCCGCCGACCCATCTCGCGGTGATCTTCGATTACTCGGCGCGCACCTTCCGCAACGATTTGTTCGACGGCTACAAGGCGAACCGCCCAGACCTGCCCGAGGACCTCATCCCGCAATTTCCGCTGATCCGCGACGCGGTGAAGGCGTTCAACGTCGCCTGCATCGAGATGGAGGGTTACGAGGCCGACGATTTGATCGCGACCTATGCCTGCCAAGCGCTCGCAAGCCGGCGCCGACGTGACCATCGTGTCCTCCGACAAGGATCTGATGCAGCTCGTGCGGCCCGGCATCCGCATGTACGACACCATGAAGAACAAGGTGATCGGCGAGGCCGAGGTGCTCGAGCGGTTCGGCGTGCCGCCGTCGAAGGTGATCGAGGTGCAGGCCTTGATGGGCGATTCCACCGATAACGTGCCGGGCGTGCCGGGCATCGGGGTGAAGACCGCGGCGCTCCTGATCAACGAATATGGCGATCTCGACACGCTGCTCGCGCGCGCCGGCGAGATCAAACAGCAAAAGCGGCGCGAGAGCCTGATCACATACGCGGACCAAGCGCGGCTGTCGCGGACCCTGGTGATCCTCGATCGCGACGTGCCGCTGGAGGTGCCGATCGAAGCGACCGCGGTGCGCCAGCCCGAGCCCGAGACGCTCACGAGCTTCATGCGGCGGCTCGAGTTCAGCACGTTGCTGCGGCGCGTCGCCACGGATTTGGGTGCGCCGATGCCGGAGGGCGCGGCTCCGCCGGCCAAAGACCAACGCAAGCGCGAGTCCGCCTACGACCATCCGTTGCGCAAGATGCCGGCGGGAGAGTTCGTTGCGTCGCGCACCATCGTCGATACGGCAAAGGGAGACGGAGGCTCGCCCGCGCGCACTCGCGGCCACGCTCGCGAGCAAGCTCGGCAGTCTCGGATTCAATCGGTCGAGCTACGAGACGGTGACGGAGCTGTCCCGCCTCACCGACCTGATCGACGCCGCGCGCTATCAAGGCCATCTCGCCTTTCGCACGAAAATGAATTCATCCGATCCGATGCTGGGCGAGCTGGTCGGAATCGCCTTTGCCATCGTGCCGGGTCATGCGGCCTATGTGCCGCTGGCGCATCGCAGCGGCGAGGGACTCGATCTCGGCGGCGAGGGCGAGAGCCCGCAGATCAAAATGCGCGACGCGCTCGATGCGCTGAAGCCGCTGCTCGAAGACGAAAGCGTGCTCAAGATCGTGCAAGACGCCAAGTTCGACATGGTGGCGCTGTCCCGCTACGGCATCAATCTGACGGCAATCGACGACCCTTGCCTGATGTCCTACGCGCTCGACGCCGGCCGCGCCGAGCATCTGCCCGAGCAGCTCGCGGGCGCGCTTCTGAGCCATACCTGCCTCACGCAGAAAGAGGTGATGGGCAGCGGCAAATCCACTGTGAGCCTCGAACATGTCCCGGTGGCGCGCGCGGCGGAATATGCCGGCGAAGAGGCGGATATCGGCTTGAGGCTATGGCTCGTGCTGAAGCCGCGGCTTGCGGCCGAGCATGTCACCACCGTGTATGAGACTTTGGAGCGGCCGCTCGCGCCGGTGCTGGCGCTGATGGAGCAGACCGGGGTCAAGATCGACCGCGCCACGCTCGCGGGGCTGTCCGGCTCGTTCGCGCAGACGCTGGCGCGGCTCGAGGACGAGATCAGGGAGCTTGGCGGGCGAGGATTTCAATATCGGCTCGCCGAAGCAGCTCGGCGAGATCCTGTTCGACAAGATGAGCCTTCCCGGCGGCAAGCGCACCAAGACCGGCGCCTGGAGCACGGATGCGGCGGCGCTCGAAGAGCTCGTCGCGCAGGGCCACGAGCTGCCGCGCAAAGTGCTCGACTGGCGGCTGCTCGCCAAACTCAAGAGCACCTACACCGACGCGCTGCCGACTTATATCCATCCGCAGACGGGCCGCGTGCACACCTCCTATGCGCTGGCCGCGACGCACGACGGGGCGGCTGTCATCGGTCGAGCCGAATTTGCAGAACATCCCGATCCGCACCGCGGAAGGCCGCTCGATCCGCAAGGCGTTCATCGCGGAAAAGGGCAAGAAGCTGATCTCGGCCGATTACAGCCAGATCGAGCTTCGCGTGCTGGCGCACATGGCCGACACGCCGACGCTGCGCCAAGCCTTTGCCGACGGGCTCGACATTCACGCCATGACGGCGATCGGAGATGTTCGGCGTGCCGATCGAGGGCATGGACCCGAATATCCGCCGCAAGGCCAAGGCGATCAATTTCGGCATCATCTACGGCATCTCCGCCTTCGGGCTTGCCGCCCAGCTCGGCATCGATCGCGGCGAGGCGGCGACTTACATCAACACCTATTTCGAACGCTTCCCCGGCATCCGCGACTATATGGAGGCGATGAAGGTGGAGGCGCGCCGCGCCGGCTTCGTCAAGACGCTGTTCGGGCGGAAAATCCACTACCCCGAGATCAACATCAAGAACCCGTGGCTTGCGCGGCAATTACGAGCGCGCCGCGATCAACGCGCCGATCCAAGGGTCCGCCGCCGACATCATCCGCCGCGCCATGATCCGAATTCCGGCGGCGCTTGCCGAAGCCGGGCTGTCCTCACGCATGCTGCTGCAAGTTCACGACGAGCTCGTGTTCGAGGCGGACGAGGCCGAAGTCGACAAGACCATGGAAGTGGGCGAAGGCCGTGATGGAGGCGGCGCCGGAGCCGGTGCTCAAATTGAAGGTGCCGCTGAAGGTCGATGCGCGGGCCGGCGACAATTGGGAAGCCGCGCATTAGGGGCTGCATTCGTCCCCTCCCCGACATGGAGAGATGCTACATATCCGGATTGTCTGTTTCCACAGCATGAGCCGGGGAGGAATCAGCCATGGGCAAATGCGCGCATTGCGGCAACAATTACGACCAGAGCTTCGAGGTCAGCATGGGCGGCCGCAGCCTTGTGTTCAACTCCTTCGAGTGCGCGATCGCGACGCTCGCGCCGGTCTGCCCGCATTGCAGTTGCCGCATCATCGGCCACGGCGTGCAGCATGGCGACGTGATCTATTGCTGCGTCCATTGCGCCAAGAAAGAAGGCGCCACCGGCCTGGTCGACCGCGACTGATCGGCTCGCCGCTGCCGCTGGAAGGGCTGTTGAAGACCGATTCCAGGCCCGCCAAGGATGGGGACACCGCGCCCCGGCCTCCACGAACCATCGCGCAATCCCATCCTAATCCCCTGAGGAAATTAGAAAAATTCGCCCATTGCTAATCTCTACTGAATCAGTAGGGTTTACCCAACGATTCAGGGGGGACGGGACTTGGCCATTGCCGGCGCAAAGTCGACGCGGCCCGCGCCGACTTATCTGACAACCAACTCGCTGCGTTCCACAGCCGGTTTAATCCGGCACCTTCTCAGGGGCGAGCGCGGCTGGCGGGTCGATATCGCGTTGTGCCTCGGGGCGGCCAGTCTCGCCGAGGGATTGGGCATCGCCACCCTGATGCCGCTGATCTTGGTCGCGACCCATGGCGAGCACGGCGACACCCATTTCGGCCGGGCCTTCGGGGGCGCGCTGCAAACCATCGGCCTTTCGGCCGCGGTCCCCGTTCTCATCGGCGTGATGATCCTCGCCATCTCCTTGAAGGCCGGATTGCTGCTGATCGCGATGCGTCATGTCGGCGCCTTGGTCGCCAAGTCCACGACGGAGCTTCGGCTGGCGCTTGATCCGCGGAGCGCTCAACACCGAGTGGAAGCATTTCGCGCGGCAACGCTTGGGCCGCGTGGCGCATTCGATCGGGACGGAGCCACAACGCGGATGCATGGCCTATCTGTATTCCGCGCATCTTCTTGCCGACGTGATGCAGTGCGCCACCTATCTCGGTCTTGCGCTCCTGGTGTCCTGGCGGCTCGCCATTCTCGCGCTCTTGATTGGAATGGCCGCGTTGTTCCTGCTGCATCTTCCGGTTCGCCGGGCGAAATGGGCGGCACGGCAGCAAAGCGGATTGATGAACTCGCTAAACGGGATGTTGGTCGATATTTTCGCCGGCATCAAACCGCTCAAGGCCACGGCGAAAATCGACCTGCTTGGCTCGCAGCTCGAGCGGCAGACCCACGACATGGAGAGTGTGACGCGCCGGGTCCTCGTCACCTCGCAAGCGATCCCCGTGCTGCAGGAACCGCTCCTGGCCATCCTCACCAACCTCGCCATGATCGTCGCGGCGACGACGCTGCACGAACCAATCCACAATATCCTGCTGATGGGCACGATCCTCTACCGTGTCTCCGGCAAGATCTCGCGCGCGCAGCGGAGCTATCTCTCCGCGGTCACCGCGGGGCAGCTCCTCACGCAACTGCAAGAGGGTCTTGCTAAAACCCAAGAGGCCGCCGAGCGGAACGATGGCAGCGTCGCTCCGACGCTTATGCGCGGCGTTGAGTTTCGCGACGCCAGTTTCTCGCATGCGCGGAAGCCGGTGCTGAGTGACGCCAATTTGGACATCCCGCCGGAAAGATGACAGTGCTGTTCGGACCGTCTGGCGTCGGCAAGACCACGTTGATCGATCTTCTCACCGGTCTGCATCGGTTGGAGTCCGGCTCCATTCTCGTGGATGACGTGCCGCTCGAGCAGCTCGACCTGACCAAATGGCGGAAGATGATGGGCTACGTCTCTCAGGACTTCCTGCTGTTCCACGACAGCATCTTCAACAACGTCACGCTCGGGGATCCGAGCATTGAAGAGGCGCGCGTGCGTAAGGCACTCGAAACCGCCGAGGCCTGGGACTTCATCGAGGCCCTTCCCGAAGGCTTGGCGACAATCGTTGCGGAGCGCGGCGCAGCCTTGTCTGGCGGCCAACGCCAGCGCATTGCCTTGGCCCGCGCGCTGATCTTCGAGCCGCAGCTTCTGATCCTGGACGAGGCCACCGCCGCGCTCGACGAAAAGACCGAGGAAGCCGTGATCCGCAATCTTCGCCAAAGGCAGCCGGCGTTGACCCTGCTGGTGGTTTCCCATAAGACAGCCCTGACGAAATTGGCCGATCATGTGGTGTATCTGCGCGAAGGAGCGGCCGCCCGGGGGTTGGGGATATCTGTGCGTGGCGCCCTCCGCGGCGGGGGCGCTCTGACGGTTCCAGCCGCGGCTGCCGCGCCCTGAGTATAGTCTGGGGCGCTACCGATGTTGTTTCAGTCGCAGGGTTTCATTCTTATTTTCCTGCCCGCGACGCTTGCCGCCTTCTATGCGCTCGCTAACAAACCAGCAGGCCGCGAATACGCGCTGATCCTGGCGTCGCTCATCTTCTATGGATGGTGGGACCCGAGATTCATTCCGCTCCTGATCGGGCAAACAGTCTTCACTTGGCTGATCGCCGAAGCTTTCTTGCGCAAGCCTTCGCCGCTCTGGATCGTTGCCGGCGTGGTCGCCAATCTCGCGGTGCTCGGCTTCTTCAAATATGCGTTGTTCGTCGCCGGCGCCGCGGTCTCCTTCGTCGGCCTGCCGGAGCCCGGATGGAACATCGTGCTGCCGATCGGCATCAGTTTCTACACGTTCGAGCTGATCTCCTATCTGGTCGATCTGAAGCGCGGCACTGGCGGCCATTACGGCTTGCGCAAATTCTGCCTGTTCATCTTTCTGTTCCCGCATCTGATTGCCGGGCCGATCATTCGTCACAACGAGATCATCCCGCAATTTGACCAGTCTCCGCTCAGGCCGGGACTTGCGCAACGTTTCGGGTTCGGCATCGCGTTCTTCGTCATCGGCTGCGCCAAGAAAGTTCTGATTGCGGATCCGCTGGCGAAAGTCATCGACCCGATCTTCAGCCTCCATCGGATTCCCGCGCTCACCGACGCGTGGCTCGGCGCGCTCGGCTTCACCTTTCAGCTCTTCCTCGACTTCTCGGCCTATACAGAGATGGCGATTGGGCTCGGGCTGATGCTCGGCATGCGCTTTCCCGACAATTTCAACGTGCCCTATCGCGCGACCGACATCAGGGAGTTCTGGCGACGCTGGCACATGACGCTGTCACGCTGGCTTCGCGACTATCTCTATATTCCGCTCGGCGGCAGCCGCAACGGCACCGCCGTCTATATCAAGGCCACGATGATCACCATGGGACTGTGCGGGCTTTGGCACGGCGCAGGCTTCACCTTCATCGCCTGGGGCTTGATGCATGGCGTGGCGCTGATCGTCTGTCATCTCTGGCAGCGAAGCGGCCGCGAGCTGTCCGCTCCCGTCGGCTGGGCCGTGACCATGCTGTTCGTGATCGTTGGCTGGGTGGTGTTCCGCGCCGACGATTTCGCCAGCGCAGGCCAGATGCTGGCCGGGATGATCGGGTCGGGAGGCATTGCCGGGACGACGCGCTGGCCGCTCGTGCTTGCGGCCGCGGCGCTGGTGTCGCTCGTCGGGCCCAGCACCAAGGATTTCGTTGAAGAAAATTTGCGCCCGCGACCGATCTATGGCGCAGGCTTCGCCGTCACGGCCGTGGTTGTCATCCTGCTGGTCGGCATGGGCCAGCCGCAGAATTTCATCTATTTCCAGTTCTGAGGGGAAACGATCATGTGGAGCCGTTTCCTTTGGGCCTTCGGCATTACCGGGTTGACGGGGCTTGCGGGCTGCCTGCTGCTCATCCTTCTCGCCGATCCTGTCGGTGTGTCTCCGATCGGCATCGTTTCGAAATATGGCTACGTCATCTCCGATAGGCGGTTCGTCGCGCCTCAGATCGTCGCCAGCGGCGACTTCAATTCTGTTCTTGGTCGGCACCTCGACCATTCATCACGTCGATCCGGCTTGGGCGAACGCGGCCTTCGGTGGACGCTTCGCCACCGTCGCCATTCACGGCGGCACCCCACTACGAATTGACCAAGATGATGCAGCTGATCGGGCGCAACGCGCCGCAAGCGAAACGGATCATCATCGGCCTCGACGCGCGCCGCTGGTGCAAGACCACACCCTACGCCCAATACAATCCGAAAGCGTTGTTTCCGGACTGGCTGTACGACGAGAGCCGCATCAACGACTTTCTCGGATTATTGAACCTCAAGATGCTCGGCTATTCGCTGCGGCAGATCAAGATCGCCGCGGGTTGGCGCCGTCCATTGATCCCCGCCACCGGCTATCGCAACAACCTGATCGACTCGAAATGGAGTTTGAGCACGGCGCAGGAAAAATCTCTACAAGAAGCACAAGAAAGACGCCGCGGCCCATGGATTGGACGACGCGGACGAAGCCGCCGAGACGGACGGAAAGCACGACCATCCCGATCTGCTGTCGCTCGACCGGGCGCTGAATGCGCTGCCGCCTCACGCCGATGTTATCGTGGCGGTGATGCCGTCACACTTCACCGCGCTCCTCAACAAGGACCGGAACGATATCGAGCAGTGCAAGCGCGAGATCGCGGCGCTGGTCGAGAAAAGACATGGCACGATGATCGATTTCCGGATCGATTCCACCTGGACCCGGAACGGACGAGAATTTCTTGGACGAAAACCATTTTCGTGTCGGACTGGCGCAGTCCCTGGTCCTAGGACTCAAGGAGGCGATGGACCAGAAGCAGGATGCCGAGGACGGGGTGTATCGGGTGCTTACCGGCGGCAAGGACCAGTCCCGCAACGTCGATGCCGTTCTCAATGCTTCACCGGCGTCACCACGGCAATGATGTTGCCCTTTCGGCTCGGAGCCGAATAAACTCCGAGACCAGAAAAGGAGTTTCCATGCGCCCGATCTATTTGCTCGCTTCGCCCTCGCGTTCGCCTTTGCCCTGCCGGCGCTGGCGCTACCGGCGCCGATGTCGGAGCAAGAGCTTAACGACAAGAGCGACATTGTCGCCGTGGTGCGCGTATTGTCGGTGATGCTCACGACAATTACCACGGACGAAAAAACCGGCGAGGAACTTCCCGGCTACATGGCGCAGCTTCGGCTGATCGATGTGAAGAAGGGCGACGTCAAGAAGGGCGACGTGGTTCTCGTCACTTGGCGGGCGGTGCCGACCAAGATCGTGGGGCCGTGGGCGGTGTACTACTATCCCGGCGAGGAAGTGTTGACGCATCTGACGAAGCGGGAGGGCGGCGTCGCCTATTCGTCAACCTGGTGGAACGCCAAGGGCGAGGACATCACCAAGCCGGAGAGCATCGAGCTGCCGAAGGCGCCGGGTCAGACGGTCGTGCCTCGCGGGACGAAGCAGGAGCAGGTGCCGCTCTAGTCTAGCCTGCGCGATCCAGCCAATCGTTGAAGAGTTTGGTGCCGGCGCGTTCCAAGCCTTCGCCGTAAGTTCGCGTGTCAGCGCGAAGCTGCGCGAGGTTGATGCCGGCGGCGCCGAGCTCCGATGGTATGGCCGATCAGCCAGCGTTCCATCGCCTTGGCGCGCGGCTCGACGTGAAACTGCAGAGCCAACACTTTCGGGCCAAAGGAGAAGGCCTGGTTCGGCGTGATGGCGGTTTCGGCAAGCTGTTTGGCGCCGCTCGGCATGTCGAACGTATCGCCATGCCAATGCAGCACGCGCATCTTGTTCTCGGCGAGCGCCGCGAGCGGCGAGTCGCGCCCGGCCGCGGTGAGGCTGATCAGGCCCCAGCCGATTTCCTTATCGCGGCCTTTATAGACGCGGGCGCCGAGCGCGGCCGCGATGGCTTGCGCGCCGAGGCAGATGCCGATCAGTGGCGCTTTCCGCTTCAACGTCTGCTCGATCACCGCGAACTCGTCGCGCAGGAAGGGATAGCGCTCGAACTCATAAACGCCGATCGGGCCACCCAGCACAATGAGCAGGTCAGCATCCTTCGCCGGCGCGAGATCGTCGACACCCGCATCGAGATAGCGAAGGGTGACCCCACGCGCGGCCAGCACGTCCTCGAAAATGCCGGCATCCTCGAAGGCGATGTGGCGAATGGCGACGGCGTTTTTCATGGGACCGTCATAGCACAATGGCATGCCCACGGCGCCGGGGATCGCCGGCGCCCTTCGGCGCTGCCATTCTCTTTACGCCGCGCGGCATGCACGCCGCCGAAGAAGAGATTTCGGTCGGGCCAAATCTTGGCGTCGGGCCGCACTTCGAGAATCTGCTCGGCGCGGCCGAGGCCGGGTTCGAAACTGACCGCGCCGGATTTCTCGACATGTAGACGCGGCGCTTCGACCGCGTCTTCGAGGCTCATGCCGAGGTCGAGGAGATTCACCGCGACTTGCAGGATCGCGGTGCGGATGCGGTTCGAGCCGCCAGTGCCAAGCGCGGTGACGGTGCCGTCGGGCCCGAGAATGATGGTCGGCGCCATCATCGATGAGAGCCGAACGTTCTCGCGCCAATTGCCGAGACCGTCCGGCATGAGATCTTCCTCGCCCAGCATATTGTTCAGCATGAAGCCGAATTTGCCGACGATGTGGCCGTTGCCCTCGCCGTTGGACAGGCTTGCTGAAGCAGCATTGCCGTCGGCATCGATGACGCTGACATGGGTGGTGCCGCGATGGCTCTTGGGATGACGCGCGGCGTGTTGCATCGCCGCTTTGAGGCCGCCGGCTTCGAGGATGTCGGCAAGCTTGTCGCCGTGGCTTGGCGCGCGCCGCGTTGGTCGCCTCCATGGCTTCCATCAGCATTAGGTCGTCTATCGTGCCGCCCCGGTCGCGAAGGGATTCGATAAAAGCGAGACCGAACGCAATCAGCGCGCCCGATGCTGCCGGCGGCGGGTTGAGCGCCACGGTCGAACCGTGATGGCGCCAGAGGATGGGCTCGCGGCGCTCCACGCCATAAGATGCGAGATCGTCTCGGGTGAGATAGCCGCCGTGTTCTCGCGCTTGATTGACGATGGCCTCGCCGACATCGCCGTCGACGAAAAGGCGCGCGCCGTCTTCGGCAAGCCATTCGAGACATTCGGCGAGTCCTTCATTGCGGAAGGTGGCGCCGGCCCGCATCGGCTTGCCACCGGGTGCAAAAATCTCCGCCACACCCGAGCTCGCGGTCAGGATCGGCGCGATCACGGTGAAGAGATAGGCCTGGAAATCCGACAGCGGGAAGCCTTGCTTCGCGGCGCGGATGGCGGGCTCGGCGAGCCGCTGCATCGGCCGCCGGCAAAACTCCTGATGCATGGCGAACAGACCAGGCACGATCCCGGGCGTGGCACTCGAACCGAGCCCGATATGGAATTCCTGCTTCACCGGACCGAAATCGGCTTCGATCGGATAGAACTCGATGTCGCGCTCGGGCCTTCGCGTCTTGGGTGTCTGCGCGAAAAAATCGTAGAGCGCGATTTTGTTGCTGCCGGCGCGGCGCGCCATGAGAAAGCCGCCGCCCCCGGGCGATGCGAACACGGCCTCGGCGACGAAGGTCATGTAGAGACCGGCGACGCAAGCGTCGAAGGCGTTGCCGCCATCTTCGAGAATTTCCGCGGCGGCCTTCGCGGTCAGTTCGTGACCGGCCGCCACCACGCCTTTGGTCTTTGCCATGCGGTCTGCCTAAGGTGCCGATGCGCGAGGCGGCAAGTCTCTTGCGCAAAGATCACAAACGAAATGGCCGGGACTTTGCCCGGCCATGACGCAATCCTCTTCGACGATATTGCCGACTAGCCGAGCCGCTTCTCCAGAGCCGCAAGCTCGTCGTTGAGGGCCTTCGGCAGTTTGGCGCCGAAGGTGGCGAAGTGCTCCTTGATCAGCGGCAA
The DNA here is from genome assembly GCA_963764005.1 of uncultured Alphaproteobacteria bacterium. Classification (GTDB taxonomy): domain Bacteria; phylum Pseudomonadota; class Alphaproteobacteria; order Rhizobiales; family Methyloligellaceae; genus Methyloceanibacter. The sequence goes on from CAVXQX010000009.1 coordinate 71,791, forward strand.
CTCGGCCTTCCAGCCTGCCGTGTCGACCTTCATCAGCTCTTTCATGTCGTCGGCGGAGACCTTCAGCCCGGAGACGTCGAGCGCGCCCTCGGCCGGCAGCTTGCCGATCGGCGGTGTCGACGGCCTTCGCCGTGCCGTCGCAACGCTCGAAGATCCATTTCAGCACGCGGGAGTTCTCGGCGTAGCCGGGCCACATGAACTTGCCGTCTTTGTTTTTGCGGAACCAGTTCACGTAGAAAATCTTCGGCATCTTGGCGCCGCCCTTCTCGCCCATCTTCAGCCAATGGGCGAAATAGTCGCCCATGTGATAGCCGCAGAAGGGCAGCATCGCCATCGGATCGCGGCGGAGGTCGCCGATGGCGCCGGAGGCCGCCGCGGTTTTCTCCGAAGCCATGATCGAGCCGAGGAACGTGCCGTGCTGCCAGTTGAAGGCCTCGGTGACGAGCGGCACCACGGTGGCGCGGCGGCCGCCGAACAGAATGGCGTCGATCGGCACGCCCTTCGGGTCTTCCCATTCCTTGGCGATCACCGGACATTGCGCGGCCGGCGCGGTGAAGCGCGAATTGGGGTGCGCGGCGGGGCGGCCGGAGGTCGGCGTCCAGGAGCGGCGCAGCCAGTCGATGGCGTGCGCCGGTGCCTCGCTCATCTGCTCCCACCAGACATCGCCGTCGTCGGTCAGCGCGACATTCGAGTAGATGCAATTGGCGCCGAGCGTCTTCATGGCGTTGAGATTGGAGTCGTTCGAGGTGCCGGGCGCCACGCCGAAGAATCCGGTTTCCGGATTGATGGCATAGAGGCGGCCGTCCTCGCCGAATTTCATCCAGCAAATGTCGTCGCCGATGGTCTCGGCCTTCCAGCCCGGGATGGTCGGCGACCACCATGGCGAGGTTGGTCTTGCCGCAGGCGCGACGGAAAGGCGGCGGCGATGAACTTCGACTTCGCCTTCGGGATTGGTGAGCTTCAGGATCAGCATGTGCTCGGCGAGCCAGCCCTCGTCGCGGGCCTTCACGGACGCGATGCGGAGCGCGTGGCATTTCTTGCCGAGCAGCGCGTTGCCGCCATAGCCGGAACCGTAGGACCAGATCTCGCGCGTCTCCGGGAAATGCGAGATGTATTTGGTCTTGTTGCAGGGCCACGGCACGTCGGCCTGGGCCTGGCGTCGTCAGCGGCGCGCCGACGGTGTGCCGGCCGCGCACGAAATCCTCGGAGTCGCCGAGCGCCTTCCAGACCTTGTCGCCGACGCGGGTCATGATGTGCATGTTGGCGACGGCGTAAGCCGAGTCCGTCACCATGACGCCGATGCCGGCGATGGGGGAACCGACCGGGCCCATCGAATAAGGCAGCACATACATGGTGCGGCCCTGCATGGCGCCGTCATAGAGCTTGGATAGAGTCGCCTTCATCTCGGCGGGATCGAACCAGTTATTGGTCGGACCGGCATCGTCCTTCGACTTGGAGCAGATGTAGGTCTGGTCCTCGACGCGGGCGACATCGAGAGGATCGGAGCGGACCAGGATCGAGTTCGGCCGCTTCTCCGGATTGAGCCACATCGCCGTGCCGCCATCGACCAGCGATTTCAGCAGATGCTGATATTCTTCCTTGGAGCCGTCACACCAAACCACGTTCTCGGGCTTGAACAGGGCCTTCGCCTCTTCGACGAAGGCGAGGACCTTCTTGTTGGTGGTTTTGGCGGCTTCAGGCGCAATCTTCATCTGGACGCTCATGCGGCTTGGTCCTTGCGGCTCGGAATGGGTGGATTTCGGCAAGAGGCTTGCCCTTCCCCTAGCATTGATCTTTCCGACTGTTCAAGCGGTCAGACTTTGCTTTCGCGCGCTTCCTTGGTCAGACGGACCAGCTCCTCGCGGGCTTCCGTAGGGGTCGCGATCAGCCGCGCGAATTGGACGCGCAGGGCCTCGCTGTCGAGCAGGAGATCGCAGCCCTCCGGGTCGATGCCGACCATGCGCCACGGCCCGGCCCGGGCGCCCTTCAGCGCCGTGGCATAGAGCTGAACAGCATCGGCGTGGTCCTGGTTCATGTGCTCGATTATATCGGCTTCGGCGGCGAGGAGCGGCTCGGCGCCGGCGGTCTCGGTCAAAAGGTCCGAGGGTTTCAGATCGACGATGCGGCCGAAGCCGCCGATATAATGGGCGCCCTCGACCTTGAGCCGCCAGAAGCTGAAATCCGGAAAGTTGGCATAGAACTCGGCCTCGGGATGCCGGGCGAGGAAGCGCCGCCTCACCGAGGGGTCGTCGGTTTTCTCGGCAACACCGACGAGCGTCACCCGGGCGCCTTGCAGCGGATCGCCGGTGGCGCCGGTTCCATCGACCAGAATTGAGGCCCGGTTGTCGTTAACCAAATTTCGCGTGTGGCGCGCCAGGTTCGAAATCAGGAGGGTGGGAGCCCCGGAAGCGTCGTTGGCCACAATTATTAGCGAGGCGTATGGATAGCCGGTTCCGGGGTCCAGCGTGGCCAGAGACGCTTTCAGCGCCCGGCGCATCAAGCCTCTGGCGTCGCTCGCCAAATCGGCCAGAGACGGATTGTCACCCGATGTCTTATTTGCTTGCGCCATCACGCTATTTGTTGCATTGCAATAAGGATGAGCCGGGCGAGCGCCCCCATGCTGCCACAATTTCCGGCAGCCTGACCCTTCCAACCCCAACGACCGCCAAAGGCTAACCCTAATGCCAACAATCGCACTTGTTGACGACGACAGGAACATCCTCACCTCGCTGCGCATGGTGCTCGAGGCGGAGGGGTATAAAACGCAGACCTATAATGACGGCGCAAGTGCGCTGGACGGTCTGTCGGAAAGTCCACCCGATCTCGCCATCCTCGATATCAAAATGCCGCGGATGGACGGGATGGAGCTGCTGCGCCGTTTGCGGCAGCGGTCCGAGATGCCGGTGATCTTCCTCACCTCCAAGGATGAGGAAATCGATGAATTGTTCGGCCTCAAGATGGGCGCCGACGATTTCATCCGGAAGCCCTTCCCGCAACGGCTGCTGGTCGAGCGGGTCAAGGCGGTGCTCAGACGCTCGGCCCCGCGCGATGGCTCAGCCCCGGTCGAGGACAAGTCCAAGGTGCTCGAGCGCGGCAAGCTGAAAATGGATCCGGAGCGCCATACCTGCCTCTGGGACAACCGCCAGGTGACGCTCACCGTCACCGAGTTCCTGATCCTGCAGGCACTGGCGTCACGGCCCGGCGTGGTCAAGAGCCGGGACGCGCTCATGGATGCGGCCTATGATGACCAGGTGTATGTGGACGATCGCACCATCGACAGCCACATCAAGCGTTTGCGGAAGAAGTTCAAGGCCGTGGATCAAAGCTTCGACGTGATCGAGACGCTCTACGGCGTGGGCTACCGCTTCAAGGAATAACGGGTCAGGAGTTCCATGACCGCCGAGGCCGATAGGTCCTGGCAAGTAGCGTCCGCCACGAAGTTCAAGGAGCGCGCGCGCCGCGTTCTGCGATCGACGTGGGCGCGGCTTCGTGTGGGCTGGCGTTGGCTGATGCTCCATCTGCCGTTCCGCCACGGCTTTTCCAGCCTGACCCGGCGGATCGTCATCCTCAATCTGATCGGCCTGTTGATCCTCGTTTCCGGCATTCTCTATCTCAATCAATTCCGCGCCGGATTGATCGACGCCAAAGTGCAGAGCCTGCTGACGCAGGGCGAGATCATCGCCGGCGCGTTGGCCAACTCCGCCGGCGTCGACACCGATCAGGTGCAGCTCGATCCGGAGAAGCTGCTTGAAATCGAATCCGGCCAGGCCAATGGCGGCGACGATGCGCTCGCCGGCGCGCTCGGCTTCACCATCGACCCTGAGCGCGCGGCGCCGATTCTGAAACGCCTGGTCAAGCCGACCGGCAGCCGGGCCCGGATCTATAATCGTGACGGCGCGCTGATCCTCGATTCCGATACGTTCTATTCGCGTGGCGAAGTGTTGCGCTACGATCTGCCGCCGCCCGGGGCCGAGCAGCCTGACCCGCTGACCTCATTCTGGCGCGCGGTGAAGATGCGCATGCGGCAATACGATCTGCCGCTCTATACCGACATTGGCGGCGAGAACGGCAAGACCTATCCGGAAGTCGCAACCGCCTTGACCGGCACTTCGGTGCCAATCGCGCGGGTGAACGACAAGGGCGAGCTGATCATCTCGGTCGCGGTTCCGGTGCAGCGCTTGCGCGCGGTACTCGGGGTGCTGTTGCTGTCGACGCGCGGCGGCGACATCGACAACATCGTGGCGGCGGAGCGTTGGGGCATTGTCAGCTACGCGCTGTTCGCCGCCGGGGTGACCGTGCTGCTGTCGCTGATCCTTGCCAATACCATCGCAGGCCCGGTGCGGAAATTGTCGGCGGCCGCCGAGCGGGTCCGCCATAGCGTCAAGGCGCGCGCCGAGATCCCGGACTTCACCGACCGCACCGACGAGATCGGACATCTGTCCGGCGCGATCCGCGACATGACAGACTCGCTCTATAACCGGATCGACGCCATCGAGAGTTTTGCCGCCGACGTGGCGCACGAGCTCAAGAACCCCCTCACCTCCTTGCGCAGCGCCACCGAAACTTTGCCGCTGGCGAAAACCGATGAGTCCCGCGAAAGGCTGATGGAGATCATTCAGCACGACGTGAGGCGGCTCGACCGCCTGATCAGCGACATTTCGGATGCTTCGCGCCTCGATGCGGAGCTGGCGCGCGAGGACGCTGAGCCGGTGGAGATGGCCGAGCTGCTGCGAACGACGGTTTTGCTGTTCAACGATATTCATCGCGACGACACGCCCGAAGTCGTGCTGGAAATCGCCTATGGACCGGGCGCGCATCCTTACCGGGTTGTCGGCCATGACAGCCGCTTGCACCAGGTCGTCGTCAATCTGCTCGAGAACGCCATCTCGTTCTCGCCGCCGGGCGCGGCGGTCACGCTCGCGGCGCGGCGCGTCGGCACCGAGATTCAGATCGCGGTCGAGGATAAGGGCCCGGGCATTCCGCCCGAAAATCTGGAGCGGATCTTCGAGCGCTTCTACACCGACCGGCCGCAGGAATCTTTCGGACAGAATTCGGGACTCGGACTCAACATCTCACGCCAGATCGTGGTCGCGCATGGCGGCAGGCTGTGGGCGGAGAACCGTGTCCCGGACGCAAGAGATTTGGGCGCGGCCGCCAGCCAATCCGGCGGTGCGCGGTTCGTGATCCGCTTGCCGGCGGCGCAACGCTAGAGACATGCGTGAGTGAAAAGCGGGAACTCATCCATGGAACTTGCGTCGCCTTCGGGCCTTACGCCGCGCTGCTGCGTGGCGCCTCCGGCTCCGGCAAATCCGACCTTGCTTTCAGGTTCCTCGCGTTGCCGGGAGAGGGCAAGCAGGCGCCGATGCTGGTCGCCGACGATCAGATCTTCATTGAGGCGAGAGGCAAAGCCCTGTTCGCCGCCGCGCCGCCGAGCATCGCCGGCAAGCTCGAAGTCAGAGGCATCGGAATCATTGACCTGCCGCATGTCGCGGAGGCGGAACTCGTCCTCGCCGTCGACCTGGTTCCATCGCAAGACGTCCCGCGCATGCCGCCAGAGCCTTGGGAACAGACCATGATCGCGGGGCGCTCCTTGCCATGCATCGCATTAACGCCGTTCGAGGCCTCGGCGCCGCTCAAACTCAAATTGGCGCTTTTCAGGGCCGCGCAAGCTCGGGGCGGTGCATGAGTGAAGGATCGGGCTTGCGGAACCACCCTCCCTTAAGAAAGATAGCCGCCGTTTGGCGGGCAGTGGAGTAAGCGGGGCATTATGATCGGCGTCGTCATCGTTACCCATGGCAGGCTCGCACATGAATTTCGTGCGGCGCTCGAACATGTCGTCGGACCGCAAGAGCAGTTCGAGACCATCTCGATCGGTCCCGACGACGATCTCGACATGCGGCGGAACGACATGCTGGAGGCGCTGGCGCGGGTCGATGGCGGCAAGGGCGTGATCGTGCTCACCGATATGTTCGGCGGCACGCCGTCCAACCTCGCCATCTCGGCCATGGAGCGCGACAATGTCGAGGTGATCGCGGGCGTGAATTTGCCGATGCTGGTGAAACTTGCGAGCGTGCGCGGCGAGAGCGGTCTCGAAGAGGCCATCACCCAGGCGCAGGAAGCCGGTCGGAAATATATCAGTGTGGCCAGCCAGATTCTGGCGGCGAGTTGAGTTTAGGCAAACCACGGCACATGGACCACGTGACAGGGCCAGACGACAAAATCGGAGCACGGGCCGGCCTTCACTTCGCCGAGGTGGTGATCCCCAACAAGAAGGGCCTGCACGCGCGCGCCTCGGCGCAGTTCGTGCGCATTGCGTCGGCCTTCAATGCCGAGGTGCAAGTGACACGCGAGGGCCACACGGTCGGCGGCACCTCGATCATGGGATTGATGATGCTCGCGGCCGGCCAAGGCCATTCGATCCTGATCGAGACGGAAGGCGCGGAAGCCCGCCTCGCGCTCGATGCGCTGGTGGCGCTGGTCGAGAACGGCTTCGGCGAGGAAGACTGAGGGCTGCTTCGCACGACGCGCCACCGCTAGACCCCTGAACGAACATTGTGAGTAGGAGGACCCAGCCGATGCTCTCGCGCAAATTCATCCCAGCCGCACTGCTTGCCGCGGCGTTGTCGCTGCCCGCGTCGTTGCACGCCGAGCAAGTCACCCCCGAAGAAGCGCGAGCGATCGCCAAGGAGGCGTATATCTACGGCTACCCGATGGTGGCCAATTACCGCATCATGTACGCGTATAGTCTCGACAAGACCAATCCCGAGTACAAGGGGCCGTTCAATCAGCTGGTCAATACCGCGCGCGTCTACACGCCGGCGGACAGAACGGTGATTACGCCCAACTCCGACACGCCTTATTCGACCATCGGCATGGACTTGCGCGCCGAACCGCTCGTGCTCACGCTGCCGCCGATCGAGAAGGACCGGTACTATTCGGTGCAGCTGATCGACCTGTTCACCTTTAATTTCGACTATCTCGGGACGCGCACTACCGGCAATGACGGCGGCAAATTCCTCGTCGCCGGACCCGATTGGAAAGGCGAGACCCCAAAGGGCATCGACAAGGTTTTGCGATCGGAGTGTCAGCTCGCGCTCGGCGTCTACCGCACGCAGCTGTTCAACCCCGGCGATCTGGAGAACGTGAAGAAGATCCAAGATGGCTACAAGGCCGAACCGCTTTCGGCGTTTCTCGGCGAGGCGGTTCCCGCGGCGCCGCCCGCAATCGATTGGATCAAGCCGCTGAAAGCGGGTGATGCCAGGGACTCTCTCGAGTTTCTCAATCAGCTCGGCTTCCTGCTGCAGTTTTGCCCGACCAATCCGAGCGAAGTCGAGTTGCGTGCGCGCTTCGCCAAGATCGGCATCGAGCCCGGCAAACCGCTCGACATCGCAAGCCTCTCGCCGGAGATGCAGAAGGCCCTCAAGGATGGGATGCAGGACGGTCAGGACGCGATCGACGCGCGGCGGGAAAAGACGACTTCGTCGGCCGACGATTTCGGCACCCGTGAGTTCCTCAAGAACGACTACGTGGCCCGCGCGGTCGGGGCGCAGGTCGGCATCTACGCCAATTCGAAGGACGAGGCCTTGTACGGCATCCTGCAAGCCGACGCCGATGGCAAGGGGCTCACCGGAGGCGCGGAGACCCGCTACACGTTCCGCTATCCGCCGGGCCAGCTGCCGCCGGCAAAAGCCTTTTGGTCGCTGACGATGTACGGCATTCCCGATCAGCTGCTGACGGAGAATCCGATCAATCGCTATCTGATCAACTCGCCGATGTTGCCCGATCTGAAAAAGGACGCGGATGGCGGCCTCACGCTCTACATCCAGCATGACTCGCCGGGCGGCGAGCTTGAATCGAATTGGCTGCCGGCACCGAACGGACCGTTCATGCTGGTGCAGCGCCTGTACCTGCCCGAGCCGGCAGCGCTGGATGGCGAATGGAAGCAGCCGCAAGTGCAGAAGGTGAAGTGATTTCGGCGTTGCGAAATACAGCAGCACGGCGAGGTCCGACGCAGACCCCCTCTTCCCCTGATACGCGCTCCTCAAAACAAAAAAGGGCCGGCAAAATGCCGACCCTGTTACTCACTCAACGCGTACGCAGGAAACGAGGCGTTAGCCTTTTTCACATTCCTTCATACCGGCCATGGCCTTGTGGGCCTCGGCTTCGGTCGCATAAGTGCCCATCAATTTCATGCCCGAGCCGGGCTGATTGTGCATCATCGAGCACTTATGGCTCGCGGGATCGAAGGCCACGTAAAACTGCTCGGCGAGGGCCGGACCGGCCAAGGCCACGAGGAAGGCAGCGGCGAGGATATATCTGTTCATGGTCGTACTCCGTGTTGGGGGGAGGGTTAGGCGCACGGCAAAACGCCGAGGCCGCACGGGGGCGCAGCCTCGGTGAATGGCTGGTTAGGCGCCGGCGCCGACTTGGCGGCCCTTCAACAGGGCATCGACCTCAGTCTGAGCCTGGGTCTGCGGCATGCTGTACTTGGAGGCCACCTGAGTCACGAGATCAGACTTGCCCTTGAGGGCAGAGACGTCCTGCTCAGAGAATTTGCTCCACTTGGCGCAAATATCCTTGATAACGGCCTGCTTCTGATCAGTATTCTGAGGATTTGTTGAAGTATTGGCTGCGGTTGAATTTTCCATTTTGACTTCTCCACATCTGTGACAATTTTATTCGAATGACCATCATTCAAATCGTAACTGCACCATGCGCTTTATTTCCGCGATAAGCAAGTTTTCAAAAACAATCGTATATATTGAATTCGCGTTTAGTCGCCGTTTTTCTTATTAGTGAGGACTTTCTTATGTCTCTATAGTCTTTAGTATTCGAGCTATCGGGCGAATAATATGACTATTACGCCAACATATGCAGAGAATACATATTTCTATAAATTCTTTTCTACAGTACAATTTTGGTAATACTTATCTTAGCGGTCGTTAGCGCTATCTCAGCCAACATCTAACCTGCCATCGGCGGGAGCCGCGCAGGCGGTTCTCTTTGGCGCAGCGCGCCGGCAGTCCCCCAAACTTACATCCTCACCGCACCCGCCGCCGCAGCTCCCCTCCATTTTCAAGACGAGAGGCTTTCGCGCGGCTTGCTCGATCCCTGGAAAACGTATAAGGAGTTGTTTATATCTTTATCAGTCAGCAACGAGCAGGACGCGCGTCATGAATTACTACGTCAAGGATATCGGTCTCGCGGATTGGGGCCGGAAGGAAATCAACATCGCCGAGACCGAGATGCCCGGCCTGATGGCCGTGCGCGAGGAATACGGGCCGAAGCAGCCGCTCAAGGGCGCGCGGATCGCTGGCTCCTTGCACATGACCATCCAGACCGCCGTGCTGATCGAGACCTTGAAGGCGCTCGGCGCCGATATTCGCTGGGCCTCCTGCAACATCTATTCGACGCAAGACCACGCGGCGGCGGCGATCGCGGCCGCCGGCATTCCGGTGTTCGCCTTCAAGGGCGAGAGCCTGGAAGAATATTGGGACTACACCCACCGCATCTTCGAATGGGCCGATGGCGGCACGCCGAACATGATCCTCGACGACGGCGGCGACGCGACGCTGCTGGTGCATCTCGGGGCCCGCGCCGAGAAGGGCGACACCGCCTTTCTCGACAAGCCCGAGAACGAGGAAGAGGAAGTCGTCTACGCGGCAATCAAGAAGACGCTGAAAGAGAAGCCGGGCTGGTACACCGAGATCGCCAAGAACATCAAAGGCGTCACCGAGGAGACCACCACCGGCGTGCACCGGCTCTACGAGATGCAGAAGAAGGGCACGCTGCTGTTCCCCGCCATCAACGTCAATGACAGCGTCACCAAGTCGAAATTCGACAATCTCTATGGCTGCCGCGAGAGTCTGGTCGACGGCATCCGCCGCGGCACCGACGCGATGATGGCCGGCAAGGTGGCGATGGTCGCGGGCTTCGGCGACGTCGGCAAAGGCTCGGCCGCGTCGTTACGCAATGCCGGCTGCCGGGTGCTGGTGGCTGAGATCGACCCGATCTGCGCGCTGCAGGCCTCGATGGAAGGCTACGAGGTCACCACCATGGACGATGCCGCGCCGCGGGCCGACATTTTCGTCACCGCGACCGGCAACAAGGACGTGATCACGCTCGACCATATGCGCAAGATGAAGGACCGCGCCATCGTCTGCAATATCGGCCATTTCGATTCCGAGATTCAGGTGGCGGCTTTACGCAATATGAAATGGGAGAATGTGAAGCCGCAGGTCGACGAGATTCAGTTCCCGGACGGGCACCGCATCATCCTTCTGTCGGAGGGGCGGCTGGTCAATCTCGGCAACGCCATGGGCCATCCGAGCTTCGTCATGAGCGCGTCTTTCACCAACCAGACGCTGGCGCAGATCGAGCTCTGGACCCATCCGGAAGCCTACAAGAAAGAGGTCTATACGCTGCCGAAGCACCTCGACGAGAAGGTGGCTCGGCTGCATCTGGCCAAGGTGGGCGCCAAGCTCACCGAGCTCACGCCCGAGCAGTCGGCCTATATCGGCGTGCCGCAGCAGGGACCGTATAAGCCGGACCTGTACCGGTATTGAGGCCAGGCGGCTCATCCTTCGAGACGGCGCTAGCGCGCCTCCTCAGGATGAGGGCCAGCTCCTCATGGTGAGGAGCGGCGTAGCCGCGTCTCGAACCATGAGGCCCCGCGGACCAGCCTTAACGAATCGTTAATCGCGATTCACGCTACTGACAGCAAGAGTGGGCAAGAGTCCGCGATGTGGTTAAGCTAGCGTGATTCGACTCCGAGGCTCGCCGTATCCCGGGCTCGCTCATTTTCTGTGGCAGCGTGCATGCGACGCGGGGGCACGGGGCCATGGCAGGGCAAGTGACTGAGACCTTGATGGCAAAGCGCCAGCGGAAAGACGCAAGTCGGGCCAAGTCGGCGCGCATGCTGCTTGGCTTTGCCACGGCCTCTTCGGTTCTCCTGCCTCTGCCGCTGCAAGCAGCATCCTCCTCCGACCCATGCCGGCCTGCTCGACGCCCCCACTCTGCTGATGCTCGGCGTCAATATCGGCGTGATCGCGTTCGCCATCGCCACCGCAATCGGCTGCCTCCGGGCGACGGAGCGCGCCAAGGTGGCGAGCGAACAGGCGGCCCTCGAAGCCGAGCGCTTGCGAGCGAGCGAAAGCCTGCTCGACACCGTGTTCTCCGCCGAGCCGCAGATGCTGCTGATCTGGCCGGGCTCGGACAATCCGCGCATGCTCGCGGCCAATCTGTCGCCCGAACTCGGCGTGCCCGGCGATGCGACGGCCCTGCTCCTGTTCTCCGATTGGCTGGATGAGGCCTCCGCTGCGGCGCTCGAAAACGCGATGCGAAATTTGAGCGAGCGGGGCGAGGCGTTCAATGTGATGCTCTCGACCCGCGTGCAAAAGCACATCGAGGCTGATGGGCGGGCGACCGGCGGACTGATCTCACTCAAAATTCGCGATCTCGCGGGCCAGCGGCTCGACTATGCAACCCTGGTGGAGCGCCACAAGCAGCTCGATGCGGAGATCGCGTCGTTGCGCGGCCTGCTCGATGCTGAAGCCGCGACGCGGAGCTCAACTGCCAAGAAGACCAGCGAGGCTTCTTTGCGTGGCTTCGACCGCCTGGCGACGGCCTTCGCCGTGTTCGATGCCGAGCAGAGGCTCGACAACTTCAATCAGGCCTTCGTCCAGCTTTGGCAGCTCGACGCCGATTGGCTGACTGGGCGGCCGAAGGATGGCGAAATTCTCGACCGGCTTCGGCTGGCGCGGCGGCTTCCGGAGAAAGCGGACTTCCAAGACTGGAAGCGGTCATGGCTGTCGGCCTATGGCTCCAATACCGAGGCCGATGAAGTTTGGTATCTGCCTGACGGACGGACGGTGCACGTGATCGCGGATCGTGCGTCGGGAGGGGGTGTCACCTATTTCTACGAAGACGTAACCGAAAGAATCGCGCTCGAGAGCCGGTACAACGCCTTGATCGACGTGCAGAGCGAAACGCTCGACACGTTGCGCGAAGGCGTCGCGGTGTTCGGACCCGATGGGCGGTTACGTCTGCACAATTCAGCTCTCGCTTCGATCTGGCGGCTCAATCCGCTCCGGCTCGAATCCGAACCCCATATCGACGAGATCGTGAATTGGTGCCGCGTGCTGCACGATGCGCCCGAGGAATGGGAGCGCGTCAAGGCGTCGGTCACGGCGATCGCATCGGAGCGCTGCCCTTATGAGAGCCAGCTCAATCGGCTGGATGGAAGCGTGATTGGCTGCTGTGCGCTGCCGCTTCCCGATGGCGGAACGCTGCTCACCTTCAACGATATTTCCGATGCCAAGCGCGCCGAGCGGGCGCTGATCGAGCGCGCCGAGGCGCTGGAAGAGGCCGACCGCATCAAGACCACCTTCATTCAGCACGTGTCCTATGAACTGCGAACGCCGCTCACCAATATTATCGGCTTCACCGAGCTGCTGGGCAGCCCCTTTGCCGGCGAACTGAGCGCCAAGCAGCGCGAATATCTCGACGATATCAGCCTGTCGGGCCGGACGCTGCTTTCCATCATCGACGACATTCTCGATCTCGCGACGATCGATGCCGGCTCGTTCGAACTCAAAACGACGACGGTGAAGGTTCGCGATGTGATCGACGCGGCGGCGCACGGCCTGCGCGAACGCTTGAAGCAGAGCAGCGTCGATCTGCAAATTACGGTCGCGGCCGACGTCGATACGCTGGTGGCGGACGGCCGCAGAGTGACCCAGATCCTGTATAATGTGTTGTCCAACGCTATCGGTTCTTCGCCGCAAGGGGAGACGGTCGTGCTCAATTGCAGCCGGGATCACTCCAGACTGGCCTTTACCGTGGAAGACAAAGGCTGCGGTATCCCGACCGAATATCAGCCCTTCGTGTTCGATCGCTTCGAGAGCCGCACCCTCGGCTCGCGCCGGCGTGGCGCGGGGCTTGGCCTTGCTTTGGTGAAGAGCCTGGTGGAACTGCACGGCGGCACGGTGGCGCTCGCTTCCGAGCCCGGGCGTGGAACCTGGGTGCGGGTGCTTCTGCCGCTGCAGCAGGGCCAGCAGAGGTCGGTGGCGGACCAATCCTACCGGTCCAGCCGCGCGGGATGAACGCGAACTGGACGCTCGACGATGTCGACCTGGTTCAGCTCGACAGGCTTGCGAGCCGCTTGGCAATCGTGCTCAAGCCTGGCGACGTGATCGGCTTGCAAGGACCGCTCGGCGCCGGCAAGACGACGTTCGCGCGGGCGCTGATCTCTCGCCTTGGCGCCGGCGGCGAGGTGCCCAGTCCGAGCTTCGCCCTGATCCAAAGCTACGAGACCGATCGGTTCCCCATCCATCATTGCGATTTCTATCGGGTCGAATCTGCCGATCTTGAGGAGCTTGGACTCGAAGACCTGCTCGACGGCGGGGTGGCAATTTTGGAATGGGCCGATCGGGCAAAGGATTGGCTCCCGGAAGATCGCCTCGACATCGCGATGGACGAAACCGCCGAGCCGAACTTGCGCCGTCTCGTTCTCAGCGGCCACGGCACTTGGGGCGAGAGGCTGAAGCGGCTGCGCGAGCTTTGCGATTTTCTCGACGAAACAGACTATGCCGAAGCGGCATCGGACTATCTGCAAGGCGACGCCTCGGCGCGCAGCTATGCGCGGCTGAGACTTGGTCACCGTGACGCGATCCTGATGAACTCGCCGAAGGCGCCGGACGGTCCTCCAATCCGCGACGGCAAGCCTTACTCGCAGCTGGTTCACCTCGCCGAGGACGTGACGCCGTTCGTCGCTATCGCAGGTGCACTCCGCGACCGGGGCTTGTCGGCGCCGGCTATCTACGCTTTCGATCTCGAACGCGGTTTCATCCTGCTCGAAGATCTCGGCGACACGACGTTCAAGCGCGCGCTGGACAGCGGCGCCTCCATGACCGAACTTTACGGAGCTGCCGTGGATGTTCTGCTCGGCATCGTGGCCGAGCCTCAAAGCGATATCTTACCGATCGAGGGAGCTCCGCCCTACCGGCTGCCGCATTATGACGCGGACGCCCTTCTGACCGAGGCCATGCTGCTGGTCGACTGGTTTTGGCCGGCGGTTCATGGCAGGCCGGCGCCGGACAGCATCAGGGAAGAGTTTGTCGGCCTCTGGAGCCCATTGCTGAAGCAGGCCGCGACCGAGGATCAGACCATCGTCTTGCGGGACTATCACTCTCCCAATCTGATGTGGCTCAAGGAGCGCCAAGGCTTGAGGAAGGTCGGAATTCTCGACTTCCAGGATGCATTGATCGGATGCGCCGCCTACGACCTAATGTCGCTGCTACAAGATGCGCGGCTCGACGTGCCGGAAGCGCTTGAAGCCGAGCATTTGGCTCGCTACTGTGCCGCCCGAAGCGCCAAGGAAAAGCAATTTTCAAGCGACAGATTCAAGACGCTCTATGCCACGCTTGGCGCGCAACGCAACTCTAAGATCCTCGGCATCTTTGCCCGATTGGCGAAACGTGACGGCAAGCGCGGTTATCTGGCTCATATCCCGCGGGTCGCTCGCTATCTTGCGCGTGACCTGCACCATCCTGCGCTGGCCGACCTCAGATTATGGTACAAGCGTGAACTTCCCGATGCGGAATCGCTCCCCACACTTTCAGTTTAGAGTGCCGGTAAATGACGCGCGCTAGGACAGCGATGGTGCTGGCTGCGGGGCATGGCGAGCGCATGCGCCCGCTCACCGACAGGATGCCGAAACCGTTGGTGAAGCTTGCGGGGCGCCCGCTGATCGACCACGTGCTCGACAGGCTCGAAGCGGCGCATGTGGAGAAGGCGATCGTCAACGTGCACTACCTCGCCGACCAGATCGAGGCGCATCTTCGGTCGCGCCGGGAGCCGGAGATCGTCATTTCCGACGAACGCGAGCTGCTGCTCGACACTGGCGGCGGCGCGAAGAAGGCGCTGCCTCTGTTGGGCGATGGTCCCTTCTTCGTCCACAATTCCGACTCGGTCTGGAGCGAAGGCGTCACGCCCGCGCTCAACGCGATGTTGCGGCAATGGAATCCGAAGGAGATGGACTGCCTGCTGCTGCTGGCGCCGCTCGCCTACGAGCATGGGTTATTCCGGCAGAGGCGATTTCAGCATGGCGCCGGACGGCAGGCTGGCGCGAAGAGGCGAGCGGCAGGTCGTGCCCGTTTGCCTTTGCCGGGGTGTCGCTGTGCGACCAACGCTTGTTTGAAAATGCGCCGGACGGACGGTTCTCGCTGAACCTGTTATGGGACCGATCGCTGCAAGCGGGACGATTGTTTGGTATCCGGCTCGACGGGTGCTGGATGCATGTCGGAACGCCGGAAGCCCTGAAGGAAGCGGAGACCTGGTTCGAACGTGAAGGCGCCTGACGGCAAGTCCGCGCGCCCGAGGCTTTTTACGATCCCGCCTTCGGCGCCCTTCCTCACTGGCCTCGCAAGAGCCGTGCTCGATGGCGCATTGCCTGGCATCGGCGGCGCCAAACCCGACAAACTCACACTGCCGCTGACGACGATCTATCTGCCGACGCGACGCGCCGCGCGCGGCCTTCGCGATGCGTTTCTCTCGGCATCCGGTGGCGAGGCGTTGCTGCTGCCCCGCATCCGCACGTTGGGCGATCCCGACGAGGACGAGGCCCTAATCTTCGCAAGCGAGCTCGCGGGCGACAGGATCGATGCGAACGCCGGCGCGCCGACCATCGGCACGCTGGAGCGGCGGCTGGTTCTGATGCGGCTGATCTTGGCCGGGAACAGGGCTGAGCGAGAAGCCATAGTGGCTGCGGACGAATTCCTGTCCGTCATTCCGCCGGTATCGACCGCGGCGCAAGCCTCGAAACTTGCGGCGGAGCTCGCACGGCTGATGGACTTCGTCGAGAACGAGGACGCGGACCTGGACTCACTGGCTACGCTCGTGCCGGAGGAGTTCTCCGAGCACTGGCAGCTCACGGTCCAGTTCTTGAAGCTGATCACCGATGCCTGGCCGCGCTATCTTGAAGACCGCAAGCTCGTGTCCCCGGTCGCGCGGCAGAAGCTGCTAATGGCATTGGAGGCGGAGCGGCTCGTAGCTTCGCCGCCGCGAGGTCCGGTGATCGCGGCAGGATCGACGGGAACAGTGCCGGCGACAGCGCGATTGCTGCAAGTGATCGCTTCGCTGCCGAACGGCGCCGTGGTGTTGCCTGGACTCGATCGCCTGCTCGACGATGAGAGTTGGAAGCATATCGCCGATCATGCCGAGCATCCGCAAGCTGGCATGGCTGCGTTGTTGCGGAATTTGGGTGTCGACCGCGATGAGGTGAAATATCTGCCGGGAACCGAGCCGGACGCGGTGCAGTCGGCCAGGCTCCGTTTCGTCAGCGAGGCGTTGCGGCCCGCCGGCACCACCGAGCGCTGGCAGAATTTTCTTGGCGATGCCCCCGATATCCGCTCCGCGCTGTCGTCGTTGCAGATCGTCGCGGCACCGACGGCGCAGGACGAGGCGGAAGCCATTGCTCTGATCCTGCGTTCGACGATCGAAACCAAAGGCAAGACTGCCGCGCTCGTTACCCCCGACCGAACGCTGGCGCGCCGCGTCGCAGCCAGGCTCAGGGGCTTCGGTCTCTCCATCGACGATTCAGCGGGAATGCCTGTGGTGCGGACCGTGCCTGGCGCATTCCTCGATCTGGTGCTTGAGGCTATCGATGCCGATTTCGCGCCGCGGGCGCTGATGGCCTTGCTCAAGCACCCTGCCTTGCTTTTGGGCCGGCGCGCGGGAGAGATCCGCAGCTTGGCGAGAGCGCTCGAACTTCTGCTGTTTCGGGAGGTCTATATCGGGCACGGGCTGGACGGGGTTCTGTCGGCGCTGGACGGCGTGAAGGCGAATGGTGGCAGTCGGAGGCGGGTGCCCGAGGACAAGGCCCTCGAGGTTCTTAAGCGGCTCGTCGCGGACCTCAAATCTGCCTTCGCGCCGCTGATCAATCTGATCGCTGCTTCCGGATCGCATTCCGTCGCGCGGCTTGCCGAGGCCCACAGCGCTACCGCAGAGCGGCTGGCGCGCGACGAGACGGGTTCGGCAGCGAAATTTTGGAGCGGCGATGCGGGAGAGGCCCTCTCGCTCCTGCTCGCAAAATTGATGGCGGAAGGCAGCGGCATCGAGATCGACGCGGCGGAATATCCCGGCTTCTATCGCGGACTTGTTGCGAATGAGGTGGTCAGGCCGCGCTTGCAGACTCACCCGCGGCTCTCCATCTGGGGACCGCTCGAAGCCAGGTTACAGCAGCCCGACGTTCTCATACTCGGCGGTCTCAACGAAGGAACCTGGCCGCGGCCGCAAGATGCGGGGCCTTGGCTCAGCCGGCCGATGCTGAGCGACCTCGGTCTGCCGACGCCGGAGCGGCGCATCGGACTTTCGGCGCATGATTTTGCGCAAGGACTCGGAGCGCAGACCGTCTATCTGACGCGCGCCTTGAAGGTCGACGGCGTGGCGACCGTGCCATCGCGCTGGCTGCAGCGGCTGACGGCGTTGGCTGCGGCGGCCAAATGCGAGTCGCTGTTAGCTCCGGATCAGCCTTGGGTCGCTTGGGGCCGCGCACGCGACGATATTGAGAATTTTGAGCCGGTCAAAGCGCCCGCGCCCCGCCCGCCACTTGCCATAAGGCCACGCAGCCTGAGCGTGACCAAGATCGAGAGATGGATCGCAAATCCTTACGAGATTTTCGCCAGGTATATTCTCAAGCTCGAACCGCTGAAGCCAATTGGCGCCGAATTGGATGCGGCGCTGCGCGGTCAAGTCGCCCATCGCATGTTGCATGATTTTGCTCTGCGTCATTCCGAGAGTCTTCCAGCCGACATCGAGGCAGAGTTGACCGGGGCGGCCGATCGAGCGCTTGCAAACTTCGGTGACGACGCGCGCGCTACCGCGTTCTGGCGGCCGCAATTCAGATGCTTCGCGCGTTGGTTCGCGTCGACGGAGCCCTCACGCCGGGTACGGCTTGCGAAGACCCACGCCGAGATCGACGGAAGTTATGATGATCGCCGTGGGTGACGGATTTAAGCTGACGGCGAGAGCCGACCGCATCGACATTCTGAACGACGGCAGCGCTGCAATCTACGACTACAAGACCGGAAAGCCGCCAATCGAAAAATGGGTCACGGACCTCCTGGCGCCACAGCTGCCACTTGAAGCGGCAATTCTGGCGAAGGGCGGATTTGGGACGCTGGGTGCGGTTGCGCCGAGCGGCCTCAGTTACATTTACATTTCCGGACGGCTCGAGGGCGGGGATCAGCAGGACGTTGCCGACGCCACAACGGCTAAGGCGCTCGCGGACAATGCGCTGGAGAGTCTCGACGAAGCTGATCGAGCATTTCAACGATCCCAACACGCCCTACGAGGTGAAACGGCGTCCCGGCAAAGCCTTCGAGGCTGCGTATCGCTACGATCCTTACGAGCAACTGGCGCGCGTCAAGGAATGGGCGATTCCGGCTGCGGACGAGGACGCACCATGAGCCAGGAAACGGCGTTCGTCATTGACGACAACCAAAAGCTCGCGTCCGATCCCGAAGCGTCGGCGTGGGTTTCCGCCAATGCCGGCACCGGCAAGACCGCGGTGCTGGTCCGCCGCGTGCTCAGGCTCCTGCTTGCAGGCGCGAAGCCAGAAGCAATTCTCTGCCTGACCTACACCAAGAACGCGGCGGCCGAGATGGAGAACCGGCTGCTCAAAGATCTTGCCAATTGGGCGACCGAGTTCGACCGAGGATTTGCGCAAGCAGATTGAAGCCCTGATTGGAGTTGCGCCTGAACCAGGCTTGATCGATCGGGCGAGGCGCCTGTTCGCGCGCACGCTCGAGGCTAAAGGCGGCCTCAAGATTTATACCATCCACGGCTTCTGCGAGCGCGTTCTGCAGCGGTTTCCGCTCGAGGCCGGGATCGCGCCGAATTTCAGCGTGCTCGACGGACGCGAAGCGACGCTGCTGAGATCGGAAGCTTTCGATACGATCATCGCCCGCATCGCCGCCGACAGCGACAGCCAACTCGGCAAGGCCTTGGCGACGGTGTTGGGGCGAAGCGCGGAATCGCAACTTCGCGTCATGGTCGATCTGGCGCTGGAAGAGCGCGCGACGCTCGGGCATTTGCGGGGCCTCGGCGCCGACTGGGCCGAAGCGGAATGCAGGGCGCTCAAACGCCTGCTCGGTGTCGAGCATGAGCGTGAACAGGTCTTGCTCGAGACCATGGCTTCCATGGTGGACAATGCGTCGATCGACGAACTTCTCAGCGTCGTCACCGAGAACGCGGCGACGGACGCGGATCAAACGCTGAAACTTGCGCTTCAGTCTGCGAGGAGCGCGATCGGTGAAAGCCGCATCGCCGCACTCCGGCCAATTTTCTGCACGGCGGATAACAATAAGCGGGCGAAGCTCTGCAGCAAAGCCATGGCGGATGCGGCGCCTGAGCCATGGGATGCGTTCAAAGCGGCACAAAATGAATATTGTGCAGCCGACCTTAAGCTTGAACATCTTCGCGCCGCCGAATCGAGCGTGGCGTTGCTGGTGCTCGCCAACGAGATCCATGCCGAATATGAGCGGCGCAAGGCGGCGGAGGCCGCGCTCGACTATGACGATCTGATCGCCAAGACGGTGAGCCTGTTTGTCGACGCCGGAGCGGCGCCTTGGGTGCTTTATAAGATGGATCGCGGCGTCGATCACATTTTGGTCGATGAGGCGCAAGACACCAACCCCGAGCAATGGGAGATCGTCAAAGCTCTGGCCGAGGAGTTCTTCGCCGGTGCAGGCAGCAGCGAGGTGTTGCGGACGCTGTTTGCCGTCGGCGACGAGAAGCAGTCGATCTACAGCTTTCAAGGCGCGGTGCCGGCGCGTTTCGGCGAGGCCGGGAAAGCCTTCAAGCGCAAGGCGGAAGCTGTGGGAATTGCATTTCGCACTGTGCCTCTCACGCTGTCATTCCGCTCCACGGAGCCGATCCTGCAAGCCGTCGATGCGGTGTTTGCGCAGGACGACGCGGCGAAGGGCCTGACCTGGCTGGAGCCGACGATTACCCACACCGCCTTTCGCAAACAGGCGCCGGGGCTGGTCGAGCTTTGGGGTGTCGAGCAGGAGCCCGAGGCACCGGAGGTGCCCGCCTTCGAGCCTTGGAAGGATCAAGACGGCAGCGTGCGCGCGGTGGAGCTGCTCTGCCAACGCATCGCCTCAACGATCAAGGCCTGGCTCAACGGCGCCGAGGGCGGCGTACTGGAGAGCCAGAAGCGGCCAGGTCAAGGCCGGGGACATTCTGATCCTGGTCCGGCGCCGCGATCCGTTCACCACGCCGATGATCCGCGCGCTGAAGCGGGCCGGCATTCCGGTCGCCGGCGCGGACCGCATGCTGTTGATGCAGCAGCTCGTGGTGCAGGATTTGGTCGCGCTCGCCGATTTCCTGTTGATGCCCGAGGATGATCTTTCGCTCGCGGTCGTGCTGAAAAGCCCGTTGCTTCGGGCTCGATGACGACGCGCTGATCGCAATCGCGCCGACGCGAAAAGACTCGCTATGGGCCGCGCTGAAGGCGTCAGACGATCCCGCCTTCGCCGAAGCCAAGGCGCGGCTCGCAGATTGGCTGTCGCGCACCGATCTCACGCCGCCTTACGAGTTCTTCGCCGAATTGCTCGGCGCGGAGGGCGGATTGATGCGGAAGCGGCTGCTCACGCGGCTTGGCCCGGAGGCCGCGGAAGCCATCGAGGAATTTCTCGGTCTCGCGCTCGGCTATGACCGCGAGGCAGCACCATCGCTGCAAGGTTTCATCGCGGACCTCCGTGCCGGCGATCTCGAAGTGAAGCGCGACATGGAGCAGGACCGCGACGAGGTGCGCATCATGACCGTGCATGGCGCCAAGGGATTGCAGGCGCCCATCGTGTTTCTGCCGGATACGTGCCAATTGCCGAGGGCCGCCTGGAGCGCGACTCTACGAGTTGGAAAAGCATGGCTCCGCGCCCGGCGACATCGGTCATCTCATCTGGCCGGTGGCGAACCGGAAGCACGAAGCGATCCAGGCCGCCAAGGACGCCGTGCGCGATGCCGAGATGGAGGAATATCACCGGCTGCTCTATGTGGCGATGACGCGCCCGCAGGACCGCCTGTACGTTTGCGGTTGGCGGGGCAAGAACCAACTTCCCAACGGGTGCTGGTACACGCTCATCGACAAGGGGATCACGGGTTTGCTGAGCCCGGCCGAAGGTGTCGACGGCAGACCGGTGCGGCGTCTGCAGCTGAAGTCCCTGGAGCCGGCTGGGGGCGGCAAGGATGCGACGATAGAGGCGCCGTTGATCGAACTCCCCGCATGGGCGATCACGCAAGCGCCAGTGGAGCGATCGCCGTTCGAGCTGCGACCGTCGCGGCTTGCGGTGGGGCAGCCTCAGTCGTCATCGATGGAGGCCGAGCAGGTTCCACTCGGCCCGGCTGCGCTCGCGGACAATGCGCGTTTCGCACGCGGCCGCCTGGTGCATGCGCTGTTGCAATATCTGCCGGAGCTCGGCATCGAGAATCGCGAGCGTGCGGCGCGAGCCTTCGTCGCGGCGCGCGGCGCCGATCTGCCGGAAGCCATCAGAAGCGAGATCGTCACTGAGACACTCGCCATCGCCAATGATCCCAAATTCGCTCCGCTGTTCGCCGAGGGGAGCCTGGCCGAGGTGCCGGTCGTCGCTTTGCTTCGCGAGGCTCCGGAGGCGGTCGCGCTCAGCGGCCAGATCGACCGGCTGGCCGTGCTTGGCGATGAGCTGCTGATTCTCGACTACAAGACCAATCGGCCGCCGCCGTCTCGACCGGAAGAGGTGGCGCCGGCCTATATCGCGCAATTGGCGGCCTACCGATTCGCGCTGCGCCTTCTGTTCCCGGGCAAGCCCGTCCGGGCCGCGCTGTTGTGGACGGATGGGCCCAAACTCATGGAAATTCCATCAAATATGCTTGATGACGCCGAGTGCCGCATGCTGCAACCAGAGGCCAAGCCTTGACGTTGGGGGGGGCGTTTCCTAGGTTCCCAGCAACGCTGAATCATCGGGCCGGACCGGCCCCGACAGGAGAACATGATGACCACATCCACGGTTTCCGACGATACCTTCGAAGCCGAGGTGCTCAAATCCTCGACCCCGGTGGTCGTGGATTTTTGGGCCGAGTGGTGCGGCCCCTGCAAGCAGATCGCGCCGGCGCTCGAAGAGATCGCGGCCGAGCTCAAGGGCAAGGTCAAAATCGCCAAAATGAACATCGACGAGAATCCGCGCACGCCAACTCAGTATAATGTGCGCGCGATCCCAACGCTGATGATCTTCAAGGATGGTCAGCTCGCCGCTACCCATACCGGCGCGCAAGCCAAGGGCCGTCTTGCAGATTGGATTAGCGCCACGCTCGATCTCGCGACCGCGTAGCTCTCAAGGCAATTTTGCGTTGATGCGGCGGGGCTAGGCTCCGCCGCAACTATGTTGGGAGTCCGGAGCTTCCCAGCTCTCTTTGGTGCGGAGATTGGTCGCCTTGTAGACCTTGCCGCGATCGTCGCCCTTTGGGCAATTCTCTGGAACGCTGACCAGGCACACAGTCGCTTTGTCGCCGGGCTTGGATCGCGTGGCGGGCGCTATCGTCTCGTAGGAAATCTGGATCAGCCCATTCGCGTATTGCACCACGGTGCCGCTGTCTGGCGTGCCGAGGCGCGTGGTCACCTCTTTGATCGTGGTCTCGGTACAAGCGCCAATCTCGGTCGGCAACGCGCCAGCACTGGCGGATGACACCGCAAACGCTATCGCGGCGGAAGCGATCCCATAGCGGACTGAGCGCTGCATGTGCGTCTCCTTAGGCGTTGAGCTTGAGCACATTGCCCGCGAGATAGAGCGAGCCGCAAATCAGAATGCGGGCCGGACGGTTGTCCAAGGCTGCGCGCGATTTCAGCAGCGCATTGGTCACGCTCGTTGCGGGAACGGTATCGAAGCCTTCGGCCCTTGCGATCTCGGCAAGCGCCTCGCTGGAGAAGGCGTTCTCCTCCTCTTCGATCGGCACGGTATAGATCCGCTCGGCGAGGCCCTTGAACGGCGCAATGAAGGCATGCGCGTCCTTGGTTTCCATCATGCCCCAGATCAAATGCACCGGGCGCGGCACGCGCTCGTCGAATTCGGCAAGCGCTTGTGCCAGCACACGGCCGCCAGCTTCGTTGTGGCCGCCGTCGAGCCAGATCTCGGTACCATCACTGACATAGGCGTGAAGGCCGCCCTCGACCAGCCGCTCGAGCCTGGCCGGCCATTCGGCATGGGTGACACCGAATGCGAGCGACTCTTCCTTCAGTCGGTCCCCGAACACGAGACTCGCGGCGGCGATGGCATTGCCGGCATTGTCGATCTGATGGCGGCCATTGAGCCGTGGCAGAGGCAGGTCGAGCAGACGCGCCTCGGTCTGAAATACCAGCCGCCCCTGCTGCTCATACATGTCGAAGTCGCGGCCGGCGACATGCAGGGCCACGCCGAGCTCCTCGGCACGCGCTTCGATCACGGCGAATGCCTCGCGCTCCTGGCGGCCGACAATGCAAGGCACGCCCCGCTTCAGGATGCCGGCCTTCTCGCCGGCGATCGCGGTGAGGCTTTCACCGAGGAAACTCACATGATCGATCGAAATCGGCGTGATTGCGGTGGCAAGCGGCTTGTCAACGACATTGGTGGCGTCGAGCCTGCCGCCAAGACCGGTTTCGAGCAACAGCAAATCCGCAGGCGTCTCGGCAAACGCAAGAAAGGCGGCGGCCGTGGTGATCTCGAACAATGTGATGAGCTCGCCGCCATTGGCGGCCTCCGCGCGCGCCAGGCAGTCGACGAGGTGATCTTCGCTGATCGGCGAGCCATGACCTTCAGGATTCGCGAGCACGATGCGCTCATGAAAATTGACGAGATGCGGCGAGGTGTAGACGTGGACGCGATCGCCTTGCGCTTCGGCAATGGCACGCAAGAAGGCGATGAACGAGCCCTTGCCGTTGGTGCCGGCGACATGGAGGACGGGAGGCAGAAGCTTCTCGGGCGAGCCGAGTGCGGCAAGCAGCCGCTCGATGCGGCCAAGCGAAAGATCGATCGATTTCGGGTGCAGCGCCTTCAGGCGATCGAGCAGCGTTGAGCTTGCCTGAGCGTGGAGGCGAGGCGCGCTCGGCTCCCCGCTATAGGGTAATGAGGTCACAGGACGCGGCCTCAGCTCTGGTTGGGATTGGCTCCCGGCGAAGCGCCCAGAGCATTGTCGTCGTCGCCAAACTCGATATTGCTCCCCTTGCCGTCGAGGCTGACCGGAACGCCTCGAGCCGAGACGCCGTCGACTTTGCCGGTGTAAGCGAAGCTCCGCATCTGCTCACGCTTGGTGAGCAGGCGGCAGATGCGCGCCAAGGTCTCGCGCAAGCGATGGCGGTGCACCACCATGTCGACCATGCCGTGATCAAGAAGATATTCCGAGCGTTGGAAGCCACTCGGAAGCTGCTCGCGAATGGTCTGCTCGATGACGCGTGGTCCGGCGAAACCGATCAGCGCACCGGGCTCGGCGATGTGCACGTCGCCCAGCATGGCATAAGAGGCGGTGACGCCGCCGGTGGTCGGATGGGTGAGCACCACGAGATAAGGCAGCTTCGCCTCGCGGAGTTCCTGCACCGCGCAGGTGGTGCGTGGCATCTGCATCAGAGACAGAATGCCTTCCTGCATGCGCGCGCCGCCCGAGGCGGCAAACAGAATGAAGGGCGTGTTTCGTTTCACTGCGGCGCGCATCGCCGCGATGACAGCTTCGCCCGCCGCGGTGCCGAGCGAGCCGCCGAGGAAATCGAAATCCTGGACCGCGGCGACGATCCGCTGACCTTCCAGTCTGCCGGCGCCGGCGAGAACCGCGTCCGGCATTCCGGTCTTGGTGCGGGCATCTTTCAGCCGATCGGAATAGCGGCGCTCGTCGCGGAATTTGAGCGGATCGGCGGGAACTTCGGGCAGCGCCAGATTTTCGTATTCGCCGTCATCGAAGACGCTCTTCAACCGCGCCGCCGCTGACATGCGCATGTGAAAGTTCGAGCCCGGCACCACGAAGCCGTTGGCTTCGAGGTCCTTGTAATAGATCATCTGCCCCGTCTCGGGGCACTTCACCCAGAGATTGTCGGGCATGTCCTTCTTGCGAAGGATGCTCCTGATCTTGGGTCTGACGACGTTGTTGATCCAGTTCACGGCGACAAAACTCTCAAATGACAATCACGCTAATGGGCTGTCCCAATATCTAAGCATTCGCGTCCGCAGTTTCACGTAGCCCGCTTGCCAGTTGCTCAACCAGGCTGAGCACGCCTGACGCCGTGGCTTTGGTGGCCTGTCCCGCCTGATCGAGGCTTTGAGCAACCGCCGAGACCAGGGCCGAGCCTACCACGACGGCGTCCGCCGTGCGGGCCAGCGATTTCACCTGCTCCTTGGTCCGGACCCCGAACCCGACCGCGATCGGGAGGTCGGTTTGAGCTTTGATGCGGGCGACATGCGCCCCAACCTTGGCCGCGTCCGGCGCCGCCGTCCCGGTAATTCCGGCGATGGAGACGTAATAAACGAAGCCCGAACTATTGGCGAGGACGGCCGGCAAGCGCTTAGCGTCCGTCGTCGGCGTGGCCAGCCGGATGAAGTTCAATCCGGCTTCCCGCGCGGCTGGGCGCAACTCCTCGTCCTCTTCCGGCGGCAGATCGACCACGATGAGACCATCCACACCGGCTGTTGCCGCATCCTTAAGGAAAGCGGCGGCGGGGTACACATATATCGGGTTGTAATAGCCCATCAGCACGATTGGGGTCGTCTTATCCTGCTCGCGAAAAGCCTTAACCATGGCGAGGGTTTTCTTCATGGTCTGGCCGGCTTTCAGCGCGCGCTGCGACGAGGCCTGAATTGCGGGTCCGTCGGCCATGGGATCGGAGAACGGCATGCCGAGCTCGATGATGTCGGCGCCCGCCGCCGGCAATGCCTTCAGCAGCGCAAGCGAGGTGTCGTAATCCGGATCGCCGGCGGTGATGAAGGTGACGAGCCCGCCGCGTCCCTCTTGCTTCAGCGCGGCGAAGCGGCGATCGATCCGCGTCATCTGAACTACTGGCCTCCGAGAAATTGCTCGACCGACGCCAGGTCCTTGTCGCCGCGGCCGGACACATTGACCACCATCAAATGATCCTTCGGTTTGGTCGGCGCGAGGTCGAGCACGCGAGCGAGCGCGTGCGCCGGCTCCAGCGCCGGGATGATGCCCTCGAGCTTGCTGCAAAGCTGGAACGCGGCCACCGCCTCTTTGTCGGTCGCCGAGAGAAATTTCACCCGGCCCATGTCGTTGAGCCAGGCATGCTCAGGACCGATGCCGGGATAATCGAGGCCGGCGGAAATCGAATGCGCTTCCTCGATCTGGCCGTCGCCGTCCATCAGCAGATAGGTGCGGTTGCCGTGCAGCACGCCAGGCCTGCCGCCTGCGACCGAGGCCGCATGCTTGCCGCTCTTCAGTCCGAGGCCCGCGGCCTCCACGCCATAGATTTCGATGGAGCGATCGTCGAGGAAGGGATGAAACAGTCCCATGGCGTTGGAGCCGCCACCGATGCAGGCGATCAGCGAATCGGGCAGACGGCCTTCCGCCGCTAAGATCTGCTCGCGCGTCTCGCGGCCGATGATCGACTGAAAATCGCGCACCATGGCGGGATAAGGATGCGGGCCTGCGACCGTACCGATGCAGTAGAAAGTGTCGTGCACATTGGCGACCCAGTCGCGCAACGCCTCGTTCATCGCGTCCTTCAGCGTCTTGGATCCGGATTCGACGGCGCGAATCTCGGCGCCGAGAATCTTCATGCGGAGCACGTTCGGCTTCTGCCGCTCGACGTCCACCGAACCCATATAGACGATGCAAGGCAGGCCGAATTTGGCGCACAGAGTGGCGGTGGCGACGCCGTGCATGCCGGCGCCAGTCTCGGCGATGATGCGCGTCTTGCCCATGCGCCGGGCCAGCATGATCTGGCCGAGCACATTATTGACCTTGTGCGCGCCGGTGTGATTGAGCTCCTCGCGCTTGAAATAGATTTTGGCGCCGCCGCAATGCTGCGTCAGCCGCTCGGCGAAATAGAGCGGCGACGGTCTGCCAACATAAGTCGCGAGATGGCCGTCCATCTCCTTTTGAAATTCTGGATCGGCCTTGGCGTCGTTGTAAGCCTGCTCGAGCTCGAGAATGAGCGGCATCAACGTCTCGGCGACGTAACGGCCGCCATAGATACCGAAATGGCCGCGCTCGTCCGGGCCGGTGCGATAGGAGTTGAGGGCTGTGTCGGTCATCGTGCTCATGAGGCTTTGGCCTTTGCCGACGGCGTCGCCTGCTTCGCGGCCTGAATGAATTGGCGCACGAGCGCCACGTCCTTCTTGCCAGGCGCCCGCTCGACGCCGGAGGAAACATCGACCAGAAACGCGCCGGTCATCCGAACCGCGTCGGCGACATTGGTCGGCGTCAAGCCTCCGGAAAGCGCGAATGGCAGCGTCGCTTCATTGAGCATCGTCCAATCGAACGCTTGCGCGTTGCCACCGGGCAGTAGCGTGCCGGCATCGGGCTTGGCGTCGAACAGAATATAGTCGGCGATTTTCGCATAGCTGCCGGCTGCACCAATATCGCTTGGGATGGCGACGCCGATCGCCTTCATCACCGGGATGCCAGTGCGCGCCTTGATCTCGGCCACGCGCTCGGGCGTTTCGCT
Organism: uncultured Alphaproteobacteria bacterium; assembly: GCA_963764005.1. Classification (GTDB taxonomy): domain Bacteria; phylum Pseudomonadota; class Alphaproteobacteria; order Rhizobiales; family Methyloligellaceae; genus Methyloceanibacter. Next base: position 99,464 of record CAVXQX010000009.1, read on the forward strand.
GCCGTGAAGCTGAAGCAGGTCGGGCCGCACCTCTTCGCCGACGCTGTCGACCAGACCATCGTCAGGATCGACCATGACGGCAACGGTCCCGATCTTGCCGCGCGCGGCCTCTCTGAGGACGCGGGCAGTCTCCACATCGACATTGCGCGGGCTCCTCGGGAAGAACACCAGACCGACAAAATCGGCGCCGGCGCTCGCGGCAGCCTCGACGATATCAGGCGTTGTCACGCCACAGATCTTGACCTTGACCGGCACGATTGGCGCTTTCGGTTGAGGGTGTCAGGGGTTAACGCCCCGCTCGGCCGCAACCTAGGCAATCCGGCCGCTTAAGTCCATCGCAGTGCAGCATTTAGCCGGTTAGACGGCTGCGCACCGGGCTGGGCCGGTTGGTCGCATCGATGGCCTCAAGCTCCTTTTCGAGCCGGTCGGCCTGGCGGCGCCAGTGAGTCAATTCTTGGCCGCGCTGGCGGGCCATGCGCCGCCATTTGCTCTGCCCGAGCCAGGTGGCGAGGCCGCCGATGAGAAGCCCAAACGCAAGCGCGCCGAGCATCAGCAAGAATAGCGGCACGTCGACCGCAAAGCGCGGATCGGCGCCGCCCAAAGGGTCGAGCACAAGGGTGGTCGGTTTTCGGTTGACGACGGCAAGTGCTGTGAGCAGCACGCCGAGGGGAATGACCAACAGCCCGAAAATGAGCTTCCGCCGCACGGTCACTCCTCGCTCAAATCTCAGCCGGTCCGGATGCCGCTAGCGGTTCAGCCGCTCGCGGAGTTCCTTGCCGGTCTTGAAGAACGGCACGTATTTGTCCTCGACGAAGACGGTGTCGCCGGTGCGGGGATTGCGTCCCTGCCGGGCTGCACGATGCTTCACCGTGAACGCGCCGAAGCCGCGCAACTCGACCCGGTCGCCACGCGCGAGAGCGCCGGTGATTTCGTCGAGTACGATATTGATGATGCGCTCAATATCACGCTGAAACAGGTGCGGATTGGCGCCAGCCACTTGTTGAATCAATTCAGACTTGATCATGTCATGCCCCACAACGCCGCAAACAAACGCGCCCTTCGGCAGCCGCCCCCGCTAGCTAGAGGCAGGGTGCCAAAGGGAAATGAGACCGTCAAGCTTGAGACGGTCGGTGATTTGACCGAGCATGGCGGTAATGATCTCAGAAGAAAAGCCAAGACTGGACCCTACCGACTGCACGGCCCAGCCGAATAGGCCGCTAGATTCGGCTTCCGGCTTCCATTCAATGACGCTCAAACCCGAAGAGACGTTCTTTTCCTTCTCGAGCCATTCCTTCGCCGCACGCTCATCGCCAATGGCGTCGACGAGTTTCAGGTCGACGGCCTGCCGGCCGGAATAGATGCGGCCCTCGGTCAGGCCTGAAATGGAATTGGGATCGAGCTTGCGGCGCTTGGCGACCAGGTCCACGAACCAGACCTTGGCTTCCTGCACCATCTCTTCGGTCAGGGCGCGCGCTTTCTCGTCGGTGGGGATGAAAGGATTAGGCACGGCCTTCAGGTCGCCACTCCGGGTCTCCTCCACTTTGACGCCGAGCGTCTTCATCAGATCGGTCACCTCGACCCATTGATAGATGACGCCGACCGATCCGGTGATGGTGTTGCCGTAAACGAAGATACGATCGGAAGCGAGCGCGACGATATAGGCCGCCGATGTGGCAATCGTGCCGCAGACCGCGACGACGGGCTTCTTCTCAGCGAGACGCCGGATCGCGTCGTACATCGCCTCACCGCCCGTGGTGGTGCCGCCCGGGCTGTTGATGTCGAGGATGACCGCCTTGACCTGATCGGACTTGGCGAGCTTGTCGATCAAATCCTTCATCTTGCGATCATCGGTGATGATGCCGCTCACCGACAGTCTGGCGACATGCGGCAGAAGCGCGCCGGGGCCCGACATCTGGTCATTACTGAGGGCGAGCGCGCCCAGGAAGAGCAGCGCCAGCATCACGGCGGCGATGCGCCACGCCGTCACCCGCCGCTTCAGACGGCGGCGGTCGATGACGGCTTCGGCATCGAGAACCATGGAACCTCTTTGCACCGCTCCCAAGGCTGGGAGCTAAAGTGCAGGCTATTCGTCGGAATCGGTCTCGGACTCGGAGGCCTCGCTCTTGGCGCGGCTCTTGCGCTTCGGCTTCGGCGCTTCCTCTTCCTCGTCGCCTTCCTTGGCTTTGCTCAAAGCCGCGCCGAGGATGTCGCCGAGCGAGGCACCGGAATCGGTCGAGCCATATTGCGCCACGGCTTCCTTCTCTTCGGCGATTTCCATCGCCTTGATCGAGACCGACACCTTGCGGGCCTTGGCATCGGCCTGGGTCACCACGGCATCGAATTTCTCGCCGACACCGAAGCGCTCCGGCCTCTGCTCGGAACGGTCGCGCGACAGATCGGAGCGACGGACGAAGCTGGTGAGATCGTGGTCGACCAATTTGACGTCGAGGCCGCCGTCCTTGACGCCAACGACCTCGCAGGTGACGCGCATGCCCTTCTTGAGCTTGCTGCTTGGCGCATCGGCGGAAAAAGGATCGGCCGAGAGCTGCTTGATGCCGAGGCTGATCCGCTCTTTTTCGGCGTCAGCCTCCAGAACCACGGCCTTCACGTTATCGCCCTTCTTGAAATCTTTTAGGGCTTCCTCCCCGGACTTGGACCAGTCCAGATCCGACAAATGGACCATGCCGTCGATGCCGCCATCGACACCGACGAACAGTCCGAATTCAGTGATGTTGCGCACCTGGCCCTCGATCATCGTGCCGGGCGGGTTATTGGCGGCGAACGCGACCCAGGGATTCTCCTGGATCTGCTTCAGGCCAAGCGAGATGCGGCGCTTCTCTGGGTCGACCTCGAGCACCTGAACTTCCACCTCTTGGCTGGTGGAAATGATCTTGCCGGGGTGGACGTTCTTTTTGGTCCAGCTCATCTCCGAGACGTGGATCAAGCCCTCCACGCCGGGCTCGAGCTCGACGAAGGCGCCGTAGTCGGTGATGTTGGTGACCGTGCCCTTGAGGCGCGCATCGACCGGATATTTGGCGGCGATGCCCTGCCAAGGATCGGCCTCAAGCTGCTTGATGCCGAGGCTGATGCGTTGCGTTTCCGGATTGATGCGGATGATCTGCACCTTCACGGTGTCGCCGACATTCACGATCTCGCTCGGATGAGAGACACGCCTCCATGCCATGTCGGTGACATGGAGCAGGCCGTCGATGCCACCGAGATCGATGAAGGCGCCGTAATCGGTGATGTTCTTGACCACGCCGTCGATGATCTGACCTTCCTCGAGGCGGGCGACGATCTCGCTCCGCTTCTCGGCTCTGGTCTCCTCGAGCACGGAGCGGCGCGATACGACGATGTTGCCGCGGCGGCGATCCATTTTCAGAATCTGGAAGGGCTGCGGCACGTTCATCAGCGGGCCGACGTCGCGGATCGGGCGAATATCGACCTGACTTCCGGGAAGGAAGGCCACGGCGCCGTCGAGGTCGACGGTGAAGCCGCCTTTGACGCGATTGAAGATCACGCCTTCGACGCGCTCGCCGGCTTTGTGTTTCTCTTCAAGCCTGGTCCAGCTCTCCTCGCGGCGAGCCTTCTCGCGCGACAGCACCGCCTCGCCCAGCGCGTTCTCGACGCGCTCTAGATAGACATCGACCTCATCGCCAACGGAGAGATCGGCCGGGCGTCCCGGCAAGCCGAATTCTTTGATGGGGATTACGGCCTTCGGTCTTGAGGCCGACATCGATCACCGCGACGTCCTTCTCGATTGCGACGACGGTGCCCTTGATGACGCTGCCTTCCTGCAGAGCACTGCCGGTCAACGATTCCTCGAGGAGGGCCGCGAACTCGTCGTGGCTCGGATGGCTCATGCTTACTTGCGGCTCGGTCATCAAACTCCTGTCGGTCCCTTTCGGACTCCAAAACTCAATCGCGGCTCAAAGCCAGTTTCCCTTGCAAACCGCGGTTCGGCGGAATGGCGCGGAATAGGCTATTCACGGCCAAAACGCCGCCTCTCCGCCCTGGATTCTGGCGAAAAAGCTTGGGATGGGATGAAAATGCGAAAAATGGGCACCGCCCCTAAGGGGCGCGCCCTGCATGGCCCATCGTAGCGTCGATCACTCTGATCGCAGCCCTGAACGCCGCGTCTATATCCAAATTCGAGGTGTCGAGCAAGTATGCGTCTTCCGCTTTTCGCAAAGGGGCGGCGCTCCGGCCCATGTCCCGTTCATCCCGGCGCCTGATATCGGCCAGGACCTCAGCCTCGGAAATGAGGCCCCCATTGGCTCGGAGCTCCAAAAAGCGCCTCCTGGCCCGGATTTCGGGGGCCGCGGTGACGAACAATTTCACCTCCGCATCCGGGCAAATCACCGTACCGATATCCCGGCCGTCGAGCACGGCACCAGGCTTTCGACGCGCGAAGGCACGCTGATAGGCGAGCAGCACCGCGCGCACCTTCTCATGGCTTGCGACCTGAGAGGCGGCCTCTCCCAGGCCTGCCGCACGCAGCGAAGGATCGCCCAGCGTGTCGGGATCGAGTGTTTCGGCGGCATAGACGGCGGCTTCCGCATCGGCCGGGCTGGCGCCCATCGCCAGCGTATCGCGCGCGACAGCCCGGTAGAGCGTCCCGGTGTCGAGATAGGCAAGGCCGTATTGGGCCGCGACAAGTTTGGCGACCGTTCCCTTCCCCGATGCTGCTGGTCCGTCGATGGCGATGATCATTTGAAATTGGCGCCGAGCCCGGTCATCAGCTCCACGAAATTCGGGAAGCTGGTTGCGATCATGCTGGTGTCGTCGACGGTGACGGGTGACGCGGCGCCGAGCCCGAGAATGAGAAAGGCCATGGCGATGCGATGATCCATATGGGTCTCGACTCTGCCGCCACCTGTCACGGCCCCTTTACCTGACACGATCAGATCGTCGCCATCGACGTGAGCCTCGACGCCGCAAGCAGCGAGACCGGCGGCTGTCGCTGCGAGGCGATCGCTTTCTTTCACTTTCAGCTCCGCCAAGCCTTGCATGTGCGTCTTGCCTTCGGCGAAGGACGCGACCACCGCAAGCACGGGATATTCGTCGATCATGCTCGGCGCGCGCTCCGGCGGCACAACGACGCCGCGAAGTTTGCTCGATCGGACGCGGAGGTCGCCGACGGGCTCGCCGCCCTCCTCGCGCAGATCGAGGATTTCGATATTGGCGCCCATCTCGTTCAAGGTCTCGATGAATCCAGCCCTGGTCGGGTTCATCAGCACGGCTTCGATGACGATGTCTGAACGCGGGCAGATCAACGCGGCGGCAATGGCAAACGCGGCGGAGCTCGGATCGCCAGGCACGGTGAGATCGGCGCCGTGTAGCTCGGCGTCGCCCATGACCGAAACGCTGCGCGCCGCCGGTTGGTCCCGCCTCGACATTCACTTCCGCGCCGAAGAAGCGCAGCATGCGTTCGGTGTGATCGCGCGTCGGAAGCTTCTCGATCACACTTGTCCGTCCTGGCGCGTGCAGGCCTGCGAGCAGGACGGCCGACTTCACTTGAGCCGACGGCACCGGCAGTGCGTACTCGATCGGAATGAGATCGGGCGTGCCGCGCACACGCAGCGGCAAATTGGTGCGCTCGCCGTCGCCGTCAATGGCGAGACCCATTTTCTTCAGTGGTGTCAGCACGCGGCCCATGGGCCGGCGGCACAGTGAAGCATCCCCGGTGAATTCCGCGATCACGTCGTTGCCGGCGACGACACCAAGCATCAGCCGGCTTCCGGTTCCGGAATTGCCGAAATCGAGAGGTGCATTGGGCTTTCGCAATCCACCCACGCCTTCGCCCTGAACCACATAGGCGCCGTTTTCCCTGGAGATTTCGGCGCCCAACGCGGCAATTGCTCTTGCGGTGGCAAGCACGTCATCGGCCTCCAGGAGCCCGGTGATGCGCGTTCTGCCGGTGGCAAGCGCACCCAGGATCAGGGCCCGATGCGAAATCGATTTGTCGCCGGGGACCCTGATACGGCCTTTGAGGCCCTCGGAACGAGAAGCGGTCAAATTCTGCTTCATTGTGTCTTGAATCTGGCTCTCTGGGCGATTTCGATAGGTTTTGACAGTACAGATCGGGCGTGGCAATGGGGAGCCATAGCCATCATGCGAGCGAGGAGCGTTGATGTCGAAACCCGCTAAGGGCACCAAACGCGTTTGCGCAAGCTGTGGGGCGCGGTTTTACGATCTCAGTCGGACGCCGATTATTTGCCCCGCGTGCCAAGCCGTCTATCAAATCACACCACCGCCGAGCCGGCGCGGGGAGCGTGCCGCTGTCCAGGAGGCCAAGCCGGCGCCTGTCCCAGTGGCTGTCGCGCCTTTGCGTGCCGCACCGGAGATCGTGAGCCTCGATGAGGCCGATGACGCCGATGAGGCCGTGGTGATCGCGGAGGAAGAGGAGATCGTCGGATCTCGGCGATGACGAGGTGGAGGTGCCGGCGGCCGGCGACGAAGATGCGTTTCTGGAAGAGCCCGAGGGCGATGAAGGCAGCGACGTTTCCAGTATCGTCAATCCGGGCAAAGGGGAGGAAGGCTAGTTTCTTTTTCAGCGTGTCCGCACGATCCTCTTGATGCTTGACTCTCGGCATCCAAAATCTGACACCTGATCCCCCACCCGACACTTGAAGGGGCCATAGCTCAGTTGGGAGAGCGCGTGAATGGCATTCACGAGGTCGGCGGTTCGATCCCGCCTGGCTCCACCAGTTTTCTGAAAATCTCCGCGTAAGGTGAGTGTGTGACGCCTATCTGCAGCGCCACACGTCGCAGCTCAGTGGCCGCCGGTCACGGCGATGATCAGGCCTGAGGCGCGAGCCGCGCGGATCTGCTTCTCGAGTTCGAGGTCGTAGAGCCCCGGCGCCAGGTAAATGGTATCGCCCGGCTTGGCGATCAGCATGGCGCGTTGCAAGTTGGCGAAACCAGTTTGGGGGGTCTTGCCGTCCTTGGTGTCGTTGCCGGACCTGATGTCGACGAACCAGTTCATGGAAAGAGCGAAAGACGAATGGAGCGCCCGGTCAAGGGTTAATCGTGGCGCGGACATCGTGGCGCACCGCTAATGCCAGGCTCCAGTCCGCCTCCTTGAATCGGCGCGACAATTTTCCCATATGCCAAAGCGAAGCGCTACGTTGCGCATGACTTCTGGGAGATCAATTGAGTGCCAGAACACGAGAGAGTCAGTGACACTGCCATCCGCGTCTTGAGCGCGAGCGAATTTGCCCAGCTCGGTGACGGCGAGGTGGCTTATATCAAGCAGCTCGATCTCGACGTCGCCAAGAAGCTGTTCCCGGCGCTGACCGGGGCGCTCAAAGGCATCGACCTCTATGCGGTGCTCGGCGCCGACGGCACACCGTTGGCGCTCACCGACAGCCGCCATGCGGCCATCGCCAACGCGATCGAGAACGATCTCGTCCCCTTAAGCGTCCACTAGAAGCGAACTGTCTCGCGCGCATCATCTCGTGCGAAAAGTCTGCAACTTTTCGGGATGATGCTTTCTCTGACGCATCATCTCGTCCGAAAAGTCTGCAACTTTTCGGGATGATGCTGTCAGGCCGCGTGAGACGCGGCGGCCTCCGTCAGGACAGCATAGATGGCGCTGGCATCGCGCGAGGTGCGGAGCTTTTCCGCGGCTTGGCCTTCGCGCAACAGGCGAGAAACCCGCGCCAAAGCCTTCAGGTGATCCGCGCCGGCGCCTTCGGGCGCGAGCAATAAGAAAACGAGATCGACCGGGGCGCCATCCGGAGAATCGAAATCGATCGGTTCCGCCAGCCGCGCGAACAAGCCAACGATGTGCTTGAGATTGGCGAGGCGGCAATGGGGAATCGCCGCGCCCTGACCCAAGCCCGTCGAACCCAGACGCTCGCGCTGCAGCAGCGTGTCGAAAAGCTCCCGCTCCTCGAGCCCGGTGAGCTTCGCCGCACGGCCGGACAACTCGTGCAAGAGCTGCTTCTTGTTCTTCACCTTGAGCGAGGGAAAAACGGAATCGGGACTGATGAGATCACCTAAGTCCATGTGCGAAACCCACCCGTGTTCAGGGGCGCAAAACAGCAAGAGCTGCTAGCGCCGAGCTTCCGCTTTGTTGGCTGCAGGATCGATCCAGCCAATATTGCCGTCGTCGCGGCGGTAAACAACGTTGATCTCTCCGTGACTGGCATTGCGGAATACAACGAATGCCAGGTCGGAAAGGTCCATCTGCATCACGGCGTCACTGACACTCATTTCATGCACCACGGTCGGCGCTTCGGCGATGATGAGGGGATTCTCCTCCTCGCCCTCGCGCTCCTCGTGACCCTCTTGGCGCGGCTGCACGACATAAGAGACGGCCTGCGTCTCTTTGCGGTCGACGCCGCCATGTTTTTTCACCCGGCGCGTGTAGCGCCGAACCCGCTTGTCCAGCCGCTCGCAAGCCTGATCCGCACTCTGATAGGCGTCTGCGGCCACACCGTGCGCCTCCAGGCTCATGCCCTGCCACAGATGAATGGTGCAGTTGGTACGAAACTCGCCGTGCTCCTTCTCGATGCGCACATGGCCAGAGGGCGTGCGGCCAATATAACGCTCGACAGCGTGGGCGACGCGATCCTGCACATAGCCGCGCAAGGCCTCGCCGAGGTCGAGATTCTTTCCGGTCACTTGTATCGTCATTTCTTGCGCGTGAGTTTGTTGGCCTCTACTACCCCGCGCTCCCTGGCCGTTTTCGCCAAGTAAAGCCGGCCCAAGCGCTAGCTTGCTTGGCCAAAATTCGTTCGAATTCCACTGCGGGGCGGGACGCTAGCCCCCTGCTCGGAGGGTGTCAAACCCATTTGGCAATGCAGGTTTTTGCCAGAGAATTGCACCTGACGCCAAGACCTTAGGCGCTCAATCAAGGGTTGGCGCCTTGCGCGATTCGTTTCATCCGCCGCCGCTGCACGGAAGATGGAATTCTGAGCGCCTCGCGATATTTGGCGACGGTGCGCCGCGCGATATCGACGCCGTCATCCTTCAGCTTCTCGACGATCTTGTCGTCGGAAAGCACATCGTGGGCGGGCTCGCCGGCGATCATCTCTTGGATGCGGTGACGCACGGCCTCCGAGGAGTGGGCATCGCCCTCGCCGGAAGACGCAATCGCCGAGGTGAAGAAATATTTCAGCTCGAACATGCCGCGATTGGTCGCCATGTACTTATTGGCGGTGACCCGGCTCACGGTCGATTCGTGCATGGAGATGGCGTCGGCGACGGTCTTCAGATTCAGCGGCCGCAAATGACGCACACCATGCATAAAGAAGGCGTCCTGTTGACGCACGATCTCTTGCGCTACTTTGAGGATGGTGCGGGCGCGCTGATCCAAACTCTTCACCAGCCAGTTCGCGGTTTGCAGGCAGTCGACAAGATAAGTCTTGTCCTCTTTGCGCGTCGTGGCTTTGCTCACCGTCGCGTAATAAGACTGGTTCACGAGCACGCGCGGCAGGGTGTCGGTATTCAGCTCGACGTGGAAGCTGCTGTCGGGAAGCGGACGCACGAAAACGTCCGGCACGATCGGCTGCGACGGCGTGAAGCCGTATTTCAGACCAGGCTTCGGGTTGAGCCGCTTCACCTCTTGGATCATGTCGCGCAAATCGTCGCCTGAGACGCGGCAGACGCGCTTCAAGGCGGCGAGATCGTGCACGGCGAGCAGCTCGATATTGTCGATGAAGCTCGCCATCGCGGGATCGTAGCGGTCCTGCTCTTTCAGTTGCAGCGCCAAGCATTCGCGTAAGTTTCGTGCGAATACCCCGCAGGGCTCGAAGCCTTGCATCACGGCAAGCGTCTCCTCGACGAGCTCGAGCGGCGCGCCGAGCTGCTCGGCTACGGATTCGAGATCGCTTTGGAGGTAGCCGGCTTCGTCGGTCAGGTCGATGAGATGATGCCCGATCAACCGTCGCGCCGGATCGGAGAACGCGAGAGCAAGCTGCTCGGCGAGATGATTGCGGAGCGTCCGCTGCTCGGCGACATAGGCTTCCAGATTCGGCGTCTCGCCCTCGGCGCGTCCATTGCCGCCGAGCGGCGCCCAGTCCTGCTCCTTGAGATCGCCGGTCGCGGGTCCTTCAGAGTCCGGATAGATATCTTGTGGCTCGGCGTCGAGTTCGACAGCAGGCTGGCTCGCATCGCTCCGCTCCAGATCCAGCCAATCGCCGTCGCCGGAGTCCGAGGTCTCGCTCACTTTGCGACGCAGAAACCTCCGGTGCGGAGTCCGCCGCATCAGCACGCTCTTCCTCGGCCTCTTGGCTTGGCGTCGGGGACTGCTCGGGAGCAGCCGGACCTCCCTCCTCGGCTTCGGCACGCTCCAGAAGAGGATTGCGCTCAAGCTCGGCGTCGACGAAGGCGGAGAGATCCAAATTCGATAATTGCAGCAGCTTGATCGCCTGCTGCAGCTGCGGCGTCATCACCAGGCTGTGCGATTGCCTGAACTCGAGTTTGGTGGTGATGGCCATCGCCGACTTCTACTCTGGCGCGTGCAAACGGCAGATTAAGATCAAATCCTAAACTGGTCGCCGAGATAGACGCGCCGTACATCCTCGTTATTGATGATCTCGTGAGCGGTGCCATGCGTCAGCACCATTCCATCGTGAATGATATAGGCACGGCTAACGAGCTCAAGGGTCTCACGCACGTTGTGGTCGGTGATCAAGACGCCGATGCCGCGCTGAGTCAAATGGTGCACCAGCGCGCGGATATCGTTAACGGCAATCGGGTCGATGCCGGCGAAGGGCTCGTCGAGCAGCATGAAGGAGGGACGCGTCGCCAGAGCGCGCGCGATCTCGACGCGACGACGCTCGCCGCCCGAAAGCCGGATCGAGGGCGACTCTCGCAAACGGGTGATGCGGAACTCGTCAAGCAGCGAGTTGAGCTGCTTCTGCCGCTCTTGCTTGTCGGGCTCCACCGTCTCTAATACGGCGAGAATATTTTGTTCGACCGTCAGGCCGCGAAAGATCGAGGCTTCTTGCGGCAGATAGCCGATGCCAAGACGGGCGCGGCGGTACATCGGCAGCTTGGTTACATCCTGTTCGTCGATCTTGATCGAGCCTTCATCTGCCGGGATCAGACCCGTGATCATGTAGAACACAGTGGTCTTGCCCGCTCCATTCGGGCCGAGCAGGCCGACGGCCTCGCCGCGACGCAGTTCGAGGCTAACGCCGCGCACCACGGTGCGCTTCTTGAATGCTTTGACGATGTTATGAACGGTGAGGCGTCCAGTGACAGGCTCGCTCCGAACCGTCGGCTGGCCCTGCTCGCTGGGCTGCGGCGCCGAGGGAGCAGCGACAGGTTGACGGCCTGGAAATGACAGCAATTTGCCCACTGAGGCCATCCGCTCTCTCAATTGAGGTCCCCGCCGACCAAGACAGGATAAGGAGCCACTCTACTGCATATTGCCAGGCACGAGCTGCCATGGCGAGGCGTCATCCTGACTGGGGGCCGACTTGGCTGGGGCCTCTTTGACAACGGGCTGCTCCGGCGCCGCGTGCCCTTGAGAGGCGGTCTCAGCGGCAGCAGGCTCGCCCGCCGCGCCTTTGGTTGCTCCGGAGCTCTCATCGCTGGGCGTCGCACTGCCCGTCTTCTCGCCAGAAGGTTTGTCCTTTTTCGATGCATCGTCGCCAGAGGCGGCTTCCTGCTTCTGGAAAATTGCCTTGATGCGCGCCGGCTTACCGGAATTAACACTACCAGGATCGAAGCGGCTTTCGCCCGTGGCCAAATTGATAACGAGCCGATCGCCCTTTAGCACATTCTTGCCTTGCGTTAACACCACATTGCCGCTCACGATTACCGTCTGGCCCGGCACGTCATAATCCGCCAAGTCGCCCGTTGTGGTCTGATCCTGGTCGCTATTGATGACAACGTCGCCCTTGGCATAGATCCTCGTGATCTTGGTTCCGTTATCGCCGAGCGCCATGCCCGCCTTGTCGCCTGAAGCTGGCTTCGCCGCCTGTTGCGCTCCCGCAGCCGGATCGGCGCTTGCGACCGTGCTCGGCTTTGCGCCGGGCGCCCCCGTCAAACTGTCACCGCCACCACCCGCGTAGTGAACCTCAAGTTCCTTCGATTGCAGGATCGTGCTGCCTTGGACGGCTTTGACGTTGCCTTTGAAGGTTGCGGTCTTTTGCGAGTCATGAACGAGAAGGACGTCCGACTCGATGTCGATCGGCTTGTCGGAATTCTTGGAGAGGCCCGCGAAGGATCCGGTCGGACTTTGGCCACCCACAGCCGGCGCGCCTGAAGCGGGCGCGGCGGCGGGAGCGGGCGGAACGGTTGAAGCTGCCGGCGCAGCGGTGTCGCTCGGCGCGGCAGGCGATTGCGCAAACGAAAGTGATGCAAGGCATGTCGCAACAGAGGCAAGCGCGAGCGCGGCGCGCCAATTTCTCGGTCGCCGCTCGTTGCGTTTGTCTCGTCTAAGCAGGCGCATCATTGCGTTCCTTGCGCCGGGAGCACGGCCTCTTGCGGCAATGCCCGCGCCGCGCCTTGCGGCGCCTTCACATGCGGCGCGGCGGCAACTGGCTTGGTGTCGTCAGGCTTGGTCTTGATCAGGTGAACAGCGACCTTGCCGCGAAACAAGAGAATGTTCTTCGACGATTGAAAGGTGAGCGCATTGGCGCGCACGGTGCCGTTGGTCATGTCGAAGGCGACCGGGAGATGCGAGCGGAGCGTCTGCGTCTTCATGTCGAGTGTCGCATGTTTCAGCCGGCCCACGACGCCGGAGCTGGTCTTGATGTTGATCTGCTCCTTCATCGTGAGATGCTCGGCCTTGCTGTTGAAGGTGCCGCGTACGGCATCCATCTTCGACCAGCCGCCGGAGGGGGCGATCACTTCGGCTTTGATGGCATGCAGCTCGATCATATTCGGGGTCTTCACGTCCTGGTCGGCATAGTCGGCGGTGATCACGTAAGGTCCATTCTTCTTGTCGGCGCCTTTCAGCTTGGGGTTCACCATGCGGAGATTGCCATTAGACACCTCAATGGCGCCAACGCTCGCTGTGACATCGCCGACAGTGACGCTGAAACCGCCAGACACGAAATAGAAGGCAAGCGCCAGCGCCGCCAGACCAGGGAGCGCGCGACGCAAAATGCGGACATGCTGGCTGTGCCGCTGCGCGCTCACAAAGGCGCGCTCTCGCTCATCATAAGAGCGAGGGCGATAAGCGTGGCCGCCACGGACGACCTCAGTCCCGACACTCATGGGCGACGTCCAAGAAACCCTTGCGATTCCGGCCTCAAGCTAGACGCGAGGACTTTGATCATATTGCGACCGCGGGATTCGGCCTCGCCGTGCTGCCGCCCTAATGCGCGAAGGGATCGACCTCCGACCAGCCCCTCAAGTCGAGCTCGACCCGGGTCGGCAGAAACTCGAAGCAGGCCTTGGCGAGACCCTCGCGGCCCTCCCGCCGTAACATGGCGTCCAGTTTCTCCCTTAGTGCGTGCAGATGCAAGACATCGCTCGCGGCATAGTTGAGCTGCTCCGGGGTGAGCTGATCGGCGCCCCAATCGGAGGATTGCTGCTGTTTGGAGAGCTCGATGCCGAGAAGCTCCCGGCAGAGGTCTTTGAGGCCGTGGCGGTCGGTGAAGGTGCGCGCCAGCTTGGAGGCCACTTTGGTGCAATAGACCGGGTGCGGCATCACCCCCAAATAATGCTTCAGCACCGCCATATCGAAGCGGGCAAAGTGGAAGATCTTGAGGACCGAGGGATCGGCAAGCAGCCGCTTCAGCTCGGGCGCGTCATAGTCGCGCGTGGGCTGCACGAGCTCGGCGCGGCCATCGCCGGAGGAAAGCTGAACCAGACATAGCCGGTCGCGAAACGGATTGAGCCCCAGCGTCTCGGTATCGACCGCGACCGCCGTGGTGGTAAGGCGGCCCTCAGGCAAATCGCCTCGATGCAACAAGACATTGTTGGGCTGATTCAAGCTGGCGTCGCCCTCATAATTGGTGCCCAGGAGAAGACTCGAACTTCCACGCCCTTTCGGGCACTAGCACCTGAAGCTAGCGCGTCTACCAGTTCCGCCACCTGGGCAAGAGGGACTTGAGGTACGATTGGCGTCAGATAATGTCAATCGGCTGAGACGTTGGATGGCTTATCCTTAGGCGGCAATGGCAATCGAGCTTAACAACAGATCACTCATCACGCTTTATGGCGGGTCCGGTTTTCTCGGCCGGCACATCGTGCGCGCGCTTGCCAAGACCGGCGCGCGGATGCGGGTGGCGGTCAGGAGGCCCGAGCTTGCCGGGCATTTGCAGCCGCTCGGCGGCGTGGGTCAGATCAATGCGGTGCAAGCCAATGTGCGTTTTCCGGAATCGCTCCGAGCGGCTGCTGAGGGCGCCGACGCGATCGTCAATCTTGTCGGCATTCTCGTGCCGCGCGGCAAGCAGAGCTTCGCCGCGATCAACGATGAGGGTGCACGCCATGTCGCCGAACGCCGCGCGCGCTGCGGGGGTGAAGACCTTCGTCCATGTCTCGGCGATCGGCGCCGATCGCAATTCTCCTTCCGCCTATGGACGGACCAAGGCCGAAGGCGAGAAGGCGGTGCTCGAGATCGATCCGAACGCAATCATCCTTCGCCCCTCGATCGTGTTCGGCCCGGAGGACGATTTCTTCAATCGCTTCGCCGCGCTCGCACGGATTTCGCCGGCGCTGCCGTTGATCGGGGGCGGCAAGACAAGATTTCAGCCGGTATTCGTGGGCGACGTTGCGAAGGCCGTATTGGCCGCGCTCACAGGCGAAGCGAAGCATGGCGCGCCTTACGAACTCGGCGGGCCGGAAGTGCTGACCCTGAAAGAGGTGATGCAAAGAGTGCTCGCCTACACGATGCGAAAGCGGATGCTCATCTCCGAGCCTTTCTGGCTCGCGAAACTGCAAGGCGCGATGCTCCAGCTTTTGCCGAACCCGCCACTGACACTCGACCAGGTGCGGATGCTCGAAGTTGATAATGTGGTGAGCGACGCGGCAAACAGAGACGGCCGCACGTTACAGGGACTCAGCCATCGAGCCCGTCGGCATCGAAGCCGTGGTTCCGGATTATCTCGTGCAATATCGTCCGCGCGGACAGTTCTCGGTCTACCCGCCCGAGCCTCAGGTGTAGAGCAACACCAGCAGGAAGCCGCCGAGCACCATGCGATAGAGCACGAAGGGCAGGAAGCTGATCCGCTTCAGCAGATTCATCAGGAAGGCGATGGCGGCGATGCCGGCGACGAAAGTCAGCGCCGCGCAGGCAATTTCGTCCAGCGTGATCTTCTGGCCAGTGGCGAGCGCATCGCCGATGGTGAAGACGATGGCGCCAGCGGTCGCGGGAATGCCGAGCAGGAACGAGAACCTGGCCGAATCAGGCCGGGTGAAGCCCAAGAAGCGGGCGGCGGTCATGGTCACGCCGGAACGGCTGGTTCCAGGAATGAGAGCGAGCGCCTGCGCCAAGCCGATGATGACCGCCGAGCCCAAAGTGACATTGGCGATGGTCTTGAGCTGAGCCCCGTATTGGTCGGCGATCAGCATCAAGATGCCGTAAAAGATCGTGTTCCAGGCAATCACGGCGACGTTGCGTTCGAGATCGGTGTATCCCATTTTCTTGAGGAACACGCCAAAAGCGACCGCCGGAATGGTGGCGACGATGATGTAGAGGGCGAGCCGCCCCTCGTCGGTGAGCTTGCCGCGCAGAAGCTCCAACGCACCCTTCATCATTCCCAGCACGTCGCGCCAAAAATAAATCAGGACGGCAAGCAAGGTGCCGAAATGCGTCATGACGTCGGTGAGTTGGCCTTGGTCCGGCCAGCCCGTGAGAGCCGGCACCAGAATGAGATGGCCAGAGGACGAAATCGGCAGAAACTCAGTGATGCCCTGCACCACTGCAAGCACGATGATCTGCTCTATCGACACGGCCGTCCCCCTCGCCCGCCGCGCTTGTTCCGCGCGCGTGCAGGTTCTATACCGTGACCGGGCCGCGCGCGATTCTTTTTGCGAGCGAACGCCAATGATACGGGGTCATGGCGACACTCCTGCACTACCCACTTTGCCCCTTCTCCCGCTCGGTGCGGCTTGCGCTGGCCGAATGTGGGATCGAGGCCGAGCTTGCCGAGGAGCGGCCATGGGAATGGCGCGCCGAGTTCCTGGCGCTGAACCCGGCTGGCTCGTTGCCGGTGCTGATCAGCGATGCTGACGGGCCGATTTCCGGGGCCTATGCAATCTCCGAATATCTCGGCGAGACGGGCGCGGGAGGCGGCGGATTTCAGCCGTTTCCTGGAGACGCGGCGGCGCGCGCCGAAGTGCGCAGGCTGGTCGATTGGTTCCACCGCAAGTTCCATGATGAGGTGACCAACTACCTGGTCGAGGAGAAGGTGTTCCGCCGTTTCGGGCCGAAAAGCGCGTCTCCCGACATGGAGGCAATGCGAGCCGGACATGAGAATTTGCGCTATCATTTGACCTATATTGGCCATCTCGCCGAGAAGCGGAGCTGGCTCGCCGGCGATGCCTTGAGCTTCGCCGACCTCGCCGCCGCGGCACATCTGTCGGCGCTCGACTATCTCGGCGAAGTCCCTTGGGAAGATCATGAGCCCGCGAAGCACTGGTATGCGCTCCTCAAATCGCGACCTTCATTCCGGCCCCTACTCGCCGACCGAGTCGCAGGGTTCATCCCGTCGGGCACCTACGCCGATCTCGACTTCTGACGGAACGCTGAAATCACAAATCGTGGAGGCGGCGAAGGCGCAAGGCTTCGACGCCGTGCGTTTCGCATCGGCCGATGCGCCCGAGGGCGCCGGCCCGGCGTTCGATGCGTTCGTCGCGCAAGGCCGTCACGGCGACATGGCGTGGCTTGCCGCCAATGCGGAGCGCCGCAAGGATCCGCAGGTGCTGTGGCCGGAGGCGCGAAGCATCATCATGCTTGGCTTGAGCTATGCGCCGGATCGCGATCCGCTCGAGGCGCTGCAAGATTTGTCGAGGGGAGCAATTTCCGTCTATGCGCGCGGGCTCGACTATCACGATGTGATCAAGGCGAAGCTCAAAAAACTGGCCGGACAGGTTCAGGCGCTGACCAGTGGCGACGTCAAAATTTTTGTCGATACCGCGCCGGTGATGGAGAAGCCGATCGCCGCGCGCGCCGGCATCGGCTGGCAGGGCAAGCACACCAATCTCGTCTCGCGCGAATTCGGCTCTTGGCTGTTTCTCGGCTCGATCTTCACCACCGCCGAGATTGCGCCCGACCAAGCGGAGGCCGATCATTGCGGCGCCTGCCGGCGTTGCCTTGAGATTTGTCCGACGCACGCCTTCCCAAAGCCTTACGAACTCGATGCACGACGATGCATTTCCTATCTCACCATCGAGCATAAGGGACATATCGCCCGCGAGTTTCGCGAGGCGATGGGGAACCGCATCTATGGCTGCGACGATTGCCTCGCGGTCTGTCCCTGGAACAAATTCGCGGAAGCCGCACATGAGGCGAAGCTTGCGACGCGGAGCGAGACCGACAACCCGCCGCTCGCCGAATTGCTCGGTCTCGACGATGCCGGCTTTCGCGCTCGCTTTCGTGGCACGGCGATCAAGCGCACCGGCCGCGACCGATTTGTTCGCAATGTGCTGATTGCCGCCGGCAATTCTCGCGACGCGAGTTTGCTGCCGAAGGTCGAGGCGCGGCTGGACGATCATTCCCCCTTGGTGCGGGCCATGGCGATTTGGGCCTTGGCAAAACTTGCGCCTGAACGATTTGCGGCCTTGCGGCAAGCGCGGTGTCGGCTCCGAGCCGGATCAGGCCGTGGCGGCCGAGTGGACGGTAGCTTCGTGAGCAGACTGTTCGCTTTCGGCCTCGGCTACTCGGCACAAGCTCTCGCCTCCCGCCTCCAGGCGAGAGATTGGGAGATTGCAGGCACAGTTCGCGATCCGGCGACGCTGGAACGCTTGCGGCAACGCGGTTACGAGATGGCGCGTTTCGCCGAGGATTCCGACAAGGACGCGGTGTTAAGCCTGCTTCCCGACACGACCCACCTTATCCATTCGATCCCGCCAGTTGGCGGCGTCGATCCGGTGCTCGCGGTGTTTCGCGATCAGCTCGCAGCGCTCGGTTCGCTGCGCTGGGTCGGTTATTTGTCCACGGTCGGCGTCTATGGCGGCAGCGACGGGGCCTGGGTGGACGAATCCATGGTGCCAGAGCCGCGCAATGCGCGAACTGAAGCGCGGGTGGCCGCGGAGAGAGAGTGGCTTGCATTTGGCAAAGCAACAGGATGTTCGGTGCAAATCTTCAGGCTCGCCGGCATCTACGGACCGGGCCGCAGCGCCTTCGACAAGCTGCGCGACGGCACCGCGCGGCGCATCGTGAAGCCGGGCCAGGTGTTCAACCGCATCCATGTCGACGATATCGCGAGCACGCTCGAAGCCTCGATCGCGCGCCCGCGCCAGGGAGCGATCTATAACGTCGCCGACAATTACCCTGCCCCGCCCGATGAGGTGATCGCCTATGCGGCGGAGCTTGCGGGACTGCCGTTGCCGCCGGCGATTGCTTTCGAGGACGCCGATCTCACGCCGATGGCGCGGAGCTTCTATGAGGGCAACCGCCGCATCGCCAATCAACTGATCAAGTCGGAGCTCGGCGTTGAGCTTCGCTATCCGACCTATCGCGACGGACTCGCGGCAATCCTTGAGGATGACGGCGTGGGTGACTGATTTTGACGCATCACCTTATCCGAAAAGTCTGCAACTTTTCGGGATGATGCTCAAAGCACCCACGCACGCCAGGCGGCCGCGCTAATCGCGCAACAGCCGCTTCAGTAATTCGATCTCCTCGCGGAGCTGATTGTCGTCGCTCATCAACGACTCGATCTTGCGGATCGCGTGCAGCACCGTGGTGTGATCGCGATTGCCGAACCGGCGCCCGATCTCAGGCAAGGACCGCGAGGTGAGGAGCTTCGCCAGATACATGCCGATCTGGCGCGGCCGCACGATCGAGCGATTGCGACGGCCCGACAACAGGTCGCCGCGGTTCACGCCATAATGTTTCGACACGGTGCGCAAGATGTCGTCGATGCGCACGCGTCTGGGCTCGGCGCCGCGCATCAGATCGCGCACGGTCTGCTCCGCGACCTCGATGGTCACCGGCTCGTCGGTCAGCTGGTAGCTGGCGCGCAAGCGATGGATGGCGCCTTCGAGCTCGCGCCCGCTCTCGGTCAAGCGCTCGGCCAAGAAGTCGAGCACGGTCTCGGAAATATCGAGGCCCTTGGTGTCGGCGCAGGCTTCGACGGCACGCTTGGCCAGGATCTTGTGGCGAAGCTCATAATCCATGGTGCCGATCTCGACGACAAGACCGCCACCTAGTCTCGAGCGCATGCGCGTATCGAGCTTGTCGAGCTGGGTGGGCGCGCGATCGGCCGCGACCACCACTTGGCGGCCGCCATCGATGAGAGAATTCAGCGTGTGGCAGAATTCCTGCTGGATGGTGGGGCCTTGCAGAAACTCCATGTCGTCGATGAGCAAGATATCGATCTTGCGGAGCTTATCCTTGAAGGCGAGCGCGTCACGGGCGCGCAAGGCTTGCACGAAGCCCGACATGAAGCGCTCGGCGGTGAGGTAGAGCACTTCGGCTTCAGGGTGACGCTGCTTCACGTCCCAGGAAATGGCGTGGAGCAGATGCGTCTTGCCCAAGCCCACGCTGCCGTGGAGGAAGAGCGGGTTGAAGCGCTGCTGCGGCCCGGAGAAGGCATTGGCCACCTCTTGCGCTGCGGCTTGCGCGAGCCGGTTCGAGGCGCCGACGACGAAGCTGACGAAGGTCAGCTTGGGATCGAGCGGCGAACCCTCGAAGCCGCCATAGCCGGTGCGAAGCGGCATGGGGACAGGCGTAGTCTCCGTCGCGTACGGGACGGGACTCAGTTTCTGGCGGACGGTCTCCTTCGGCAGCTCGGCCGCGAAATGCGGCTGGCGAACCTTGAACTCGACCTTCTCGGCGCTCGGCCACTCGGCGCGCGCCAGATGCAGCACGAACTCGTAATAGTGCGAACGCAGCCAATTGCGGAGAAAGCGCGTCGCGACCGTAAGGTGCACGACGGAATCGTCGACGCTCTCAAGCTCGACCCCCCGAAACCAACTGGCAAAGACATCCTCGCCTAATTCGGCGCGTAGCCGCGTTTTCACCCGCACCCAGGCGTCGCTGGGCGCGGTCTGCTCTTGCTGTGCCACGGTTCTTCTTTTGCTCCATTGTTCTCGTTCGCGCCGTTACGCACCGCACGCTATGTACTTGAGCAGTCAACACTGGCCGACGCGGACCTTTATTTCCGTCCCCACGGACGAGCCTCCCATCCCTAGCTTTGAAGCCAGGGGAGACCCGCCGCCTTCCAACCCGTTACCGAGCCACGGTGCCTGTCATCATCGAGCGGTCCTTCGAAACCGCCGGCGACATTGTGACAGGCGCGGTAGCCCAACTCGGCCATCGCCTCGGCTGCTGCCAGGCTCCGGCCACCCGAACGGCAAATGAAGTAGAGGTCGTCACCCTTCTCGACGCCAAGCGCCTTGAGCTCGCCGGCAAGACGCTCGGCGAAGCGGACATCGATGGCCTGGTCGGGGAAGGTCTGCCACTCAACGAGGACAAGCCGCTTCCCAACCGATCCGAGATCGGGAAGCCCCACATAGGTCCATTCCGCACGCGTCCGGACATCGATCAGCTGCGACTTTGGACGCGAGACTAGGCCTTGCCATGTCGTCTCAACGTCAACATCGTCGACCGCTTTCTCGCCGTCCTGACCGCTCAAAACGACGTCCCCTCCTTCATAGCAAAGCACAACTCAAGAACAGATAGTGTTCAGAACACTATATCTGGTGGCGATCTTCGTTGAGACCACCTCCAGTTATAACCCAGACGCTACCTCGCGATAGAAATTCTACTGCCCCCTAAACAAAGACAAAAATATTCTTACCCCGAACAAACCAGGTTACGCGGCGTCTATTGTCAGGAGGGGATAACCCCGTTCGATTATTGGACTATACACATGCCATTAACACTGATCAAGCGAGCGGCGACGGCTGAAATCTTCGTTGGCCGAAGTAAAGGGAAGACTCAGAGTCACGACGCAAGCTTCTGTGCGGAAACGCTTTCTCAGGGCTTTCGAGCGCGGATGGCAGGGGAGTACCAAAGCGGGACAAACGCAAATTCGCGGACAGGAATTTTTTGTGACGGTAGGTCGCGGGGCAACAACTGGAGGCGCTGTCACCGCGCCACCAAAGTCCAAGCATTTGATATTTTCGTTGAATTGACATGGAACCGACACCAGGAATGCGGCGGGTTCCGATACCCCCTTGTGGCCCATCGGCCACAGGAGGGGTTTTTTTGATTCTAGGCGCGGCCCATGGCGACGATGCGCTTAGCCAGGCGGGAGACCTTCCGCGAAGCGGTCTTGCGATGCACGACGCCCTTTTGGGCTGAACGGGCGATCACCGGCTCGGCATCTTTGAGGGCCGCGCGAGCGGCTTCCTTGTTGCCCGAGGCAATCGCCTCTTCCACTTTGCGCATCTCGCTCCGCATGTGGCTACGGCGGGTCTTGTTCACGGCCGTCCGGCGAACGGTCTGGCGTACGGCTTTCTTCGCCGATCTGGTATTGGCCATTTGGCTTGTCCTTAAATGGGCTCTTAAGCCCCCAAGGGAGGCAGCGAAGCCGCGAAGAGTAAAGCGGGATCAACGCGCTCTATAACGACCCCCAAAAAACGCGTCAACCGCGCAAGACTTAACACTGCGGCCAGTTCCCGCAATTGACATGGCCTGCCGCCAATGGCCTGTTGGCGGCGCTTCGGACCAAGACGGCAGGATAGGCGTCACCAAGATGCGGGTTTTACTCACCGGCGCCGCCGGCTTCATCGGCTATCACACGGCAATTCGCCTGCTCGAGCGGGGCGATGAGGTGATCGGGTTCGATAATCTCAATTCCTATTACGACGTGTCGCTGAAGGAAGCCCGGCTCGCGCGGCTCAAGCCCCGCAACGGCTTCCATTTCATCAAGGCCGACCTCGCCGACCGCACCATCGTGGACGCGACCTTTGCCGCGGAGAAGCCGGAGCGCGTGATCCATCTCGCCGCGCAAGCCGGTGTGCGCCACTCGCTCGATCACCCCCATGACTATATCGACGCCAACATCACGGGCTTTTTGCATGTACTCGAAGGCTGCCGCCATCATGGGGTTGAGCATTTGGTATTCGCCTCATCGAGCTCGGTCTACGGCGCCAACCGCAGAACTGCCCTTCAAGGTCAGCGACAATGTCGACCATCCGGTGAGCCTCTACGGCGCCACCAAGAAGGCGAACGAGCTGATGGCGCATACTTACGCGCATCTGTTCGGGTTGCCGGTGACGGGGCTTCGCTTCTTCACCGTCTATGGGCCTTGGGGACGTCCCGACATGTCGCTGTTCGGCTTCACCCGCAACATTTTCGAGGGGAAGCCAATCCAGGTGTTCAGCTACGGCCACCACGCGCGAGACTTCACCTATGTCGACGATATCGTGGAGGGCGTGGTGCGCACGCTCGATCAGGTCGCGGCACCGGATCCCAATTGGAACGCGGAAGCGCCGGACCCCGCCACCTCATCGGCGCCGTATCGCATCTACAATATCGGCAATCACAGGTCGGTTCAGCTTCTCGACTATATTGCGATCATCGAGAAGGAAGTGGGCAAGAAGGCGGTGATGGAAATGGTGCCGGCGCAACCGGGCGACGTGCCGGAAACTTATGCCGACGTCGAGGCGCTGACCAAGGCCACGGGCTTTGCGCCGGATACTCCGATCGAGGAAGGGGTCAAGCGCTTCGTCGCGTGGTATCGCGACTATTATCGCGTGTGATCGTTTCCGGCTTTTTCGACAAGCTCCGCAACAGCGGCCTCAAGGCGAGCGATATCTTCACGCCGAGACAGGCGATGATCGCCGTCCTTGATCAACGAAAGCTCCACGTCGTTGCCAGTCAGCAAGTCTACAAGAGACAGGGCGTGGGACCACGGGACATCCGGGTCTTGCATGCCTTGCAGGATGCGAACCGGACAGAGCGGATCGAAGCCGTTGCCTTCGAGAAGGTGCGCGCGTCCTTCCTCGATCAGATGACGCGTGATCGGATAGGGTTCGGCATAGGCGGATGGTTGATAGTAGACGCCGTCACGCTCGATCGCAGCCCTCGCCTCCTCCGGCAGACGATTCCAGATCAAAGTCTCCGTCATGTCGTGGGCGGGAGCGATCAGCACGAGACCCGCAAGTGGCGTGGCACGGCTCTGCGCCAAATGCCGCGCGAGCAGGAGCGCGAGCCAACCGCCCATCGAGGAGCCGACTACGATGAGCTTGGCGGCTTTGACCAGCCCCGCGGCGGCAATCGATTCTTCAAGCCAATCTCCGATGCTGGCCTCCGCCAGCGAGCCTTCGGAGAGCCCGTGACCGGAATAGTCGAAGCGGAGCATGGGAACGCCGTTTGCCGCAGCCCAATCGGCAAGCGCTGTCGCCTTGGTGCTCGCCATGTCCGACATGAAGCCGGAAAGCCACAAAAGCCCGATTTCCCGCCCGCCAGGGCCTTGACGGAAAGCGATGCGGCGGCGTCTAGCGCCCTCGCCTAGTTGAAGAAATTGTGGTTCTTGGTCATGCATTTTGCAGGAATGGCTCGAAATATCCGTCCATGGCGCCGGTAACAATATTGCAGGTCGTGCCGCGTCTCGATACCGGCGGCAGCGAATTGGCAACACTCGAAATCGCCGAGGCCCTGACGCGGGCCGGAGCGAAGGCGCTGGTTGTCACTGAAGGCGGCCGCATGGCCAAGGCAATCGTGCAAGGCGGCGGCGAGGTCATCGAGATGCCTGTCGCCAGCAAGAACCCGTTGACCATTTGGCGCAACGCAAGGCGGCTTACGCGACTGATCCGAGACCGAGAGGTCGATCTCATCCATGCCAGAAGCCGCGCGCCGGCCTGGAGCGCGCTGATCGCCGCGCGGCGCACCGGGATTCCTTTCGTCACGACTTATCATGGCGCCTATGGCGAGTCCGGACCGATCAAGGCGTTCTATAACAGCGTCATGGGGCGCGGCGATCTCGTCATCGCCAATTCGCGCTACACCGCCCATTTGATGGCATCGCAACGGGGCGTTTCGCAGGACCGGATCCGCACCATTTTTCGCGGCGTTGAAGCAGCCGTGTTCGATCCGGTCTCAGTGCCGCCAGGGCCGGTGGCAAAGCTCCGCGAGCGCTGGGGCGTCAAGCCCGGCACCAAGATCGTGATGCAGGCAGCGAGGCTGACCGGCCTCAAAGGACAGCGCGATACGATCGAAGCGGCCGCGCTGCTCGCCCGCGAGGGCGCGCTCGACGGAGCCGTGGTGCTCTTCGCCGGAGATGCGCACGGCAAGGACGCTTACCGGCAAGAGCTGACCGATCGCATCAAGAGCCAGCGGGCTCGAAGACAAGGTCAGGCTGGTCGGTCATTGCGCCGACATGCCTGTTGCCTTTCTCGCCTCGCATGTCGCCTTGGTCCCTTCGTTGGTCGCCGAGACGTTCGGCAGAACCAGTATCGAGGCGCAAGCCATGGGATGTCCGGTGATCGTCTCCAGCCTCGGCGCGTTACCCGAGACGATCGTGTCGGCGGAGGAGAGCCCCGAAAGATTCACCGGCTGGCTGGTGCCACCGGCAAACCCAGCGGCGCTCGCGGATCGCATCAGAACCGCGCTCGTGCTTTCACCCGAGGATCGCTCCGAAATCGGCATGCGAGCGCAGGCGCATGTGGCGGCGAGTTTCGCGCTGTCGCAAATGCAGCAAAAGACGCTCGCGGTCTATGACGAGCTGTTAGGTACCGACCTCACGGACAAATTCCTGAACCCGCCGTCATTGGTGGCGGGAGCCGAATCCTAGAGCGATTTTGGCCGCATGATCTCATCCGAAAAGTCTGCAGCTTTTCGGGATCATGCTCTAATTCGTCGGCCAGCAAACTTCCGTGCCCGAGGTGCAGACCGCAGGCGAGACGACGCCCTTCCAGCAAATGGTGTAGACCTGATCGGTGACCTCATCGGGGGTGAGGAACAGATCCGCGGACACCCCACTTCGCCAATATGGCCTCGGGTCCGGCTTCCAGGCCTTGGCTTCAACCGAGGTCACATGATTTTCCGTCTCTATTTTTTCGATCTCGGTCTTGATGGCGCTGCGCGAGCTCTCCACGGCCACGCGCTTATTGATGCCGTCGCCAGTGCCGGAAATCGTCAGACACTTCTTATCTCCGGCGGCGGCGGGCCCAATGGCAAAACCGACCGCGCCCAACAGAATCGCAAGTGATATCAATCGCCGCATCGTGACCCTCACCAAGGTTTCCTTCCCAAGCACAGAATGCCCCTCCACGACCAAGGCGAAAAGGGGTGTCATTGACCTTACCGATTTAAGGGATCGTTGCGCCTGCCCTGCCGGATTGCTTGACTTGTCAGCCCTGTTTCCCTTCCTGTAGAAGGCAGTTTGGATTTTGCGTCATTTGGGCGCGTTTCACGTTTGGCCCTGGGCAAGCCAGGTGAACGCAAAAGAGGAGAGTTACTCATCGCAAGACGGCCGACGAATCTAACCCCCAATCGGGATGGGCCCCGTATTAACGAGGGCATCGATAATCAAACAATCCAGCTCATCGACGCCACGGGCAACAATGTCGGGGTGGTTGCGACCGCCGAGGCGCTCGAGCGCGCGGTGGAAGCAGGGCTAGACCTCGTCGAGATCGCGCCCAATTCCGAGCCGCCGGTCTGTAAGATCCTGGACTACGGCAAGTACAAATTCCAGGCGCAAAAGAAGGCCGCCGAGGCGCGCAAGAAGCAGCGCACCGTCGAGATCAAAGAGATCAAGATGCGGCCGAATATCGACATCCACGACTACCAAGTGAAGATGCGCTCGATCGTCGGCTTCTTCGAAGAGGGCGACAAGGTGAAGGTGACCTTACGCTTTCGGGGCCGCGAGATGGCGCATATGGAACTCGGCACCAAGCTGCTCGATCGCGTGAAGCAGGATACCGCGACCATCGCCAAAGTGGAGTCGGAGCCCCGGCTTGAAGGCCGCCAGATGGTGATGGTGCTGTCGCCGCGTTAAGGACGATGGCTTGGCCTCCCTGGCCCTTGCCACCCCGCCACAATCCACTCTATAAGGCTCGCTCTATGGAACCGCCCGGCAGGGCATGCCGTGGCGGTTCGCATGCTTCAACCACCAAGCTTAGGGTGCCGCTGTCGGGCGACCGGCCGCGAGCAGCCATATGAAGGAAGCCAAATGCCCAAGATGAAGACCAAGAGCGGTGCCAAGAAGCGCTTCAAGGTCACCGCGACCGGCAAGGTGAAATGCCAGGCCTCGCGGAAGCGTCACGGCATGATTCAGCGCCCGACCAAGTTCATTCGGAATGCGCGCGGAACCATGGTCCTCTCGGACGAAGACGCAAAGATCGTGAAGAAGAATTTCCTGCCCTACGGCCGCTAGGCCATAGAGCCGTTTCTTAGAGGAGCACCGACATGTCCCGTGTGAAACGCGGCGTTACCGCCCACGCTCGTCACCGCAAGGTGTTGAAGAAGGCGAAGGGCTATTATGGCCGCCGCAAGAATACCATCCGTACCGCCAAGCAGGCCGTCGACAAGGCAGGGCAATATGCCTATCGCGACCGCAGGGTGAAGAAGCGCACGTTCCGCGCGCTGTGGATCCAGCGTATCAATGCTGCTGTGCGCACCCATGGCCTCACCTATGGCCGTTTCATCAATGGGCTGAACAAGGCCGGCATCGAGATCGACCGCAAAGTGCTGGCCGATATCGCGGTTCACGAGCCGCAAGCGTTCCAGAGTCTGGTCAAGGCCGCTTCCGCCGCGGCCGGTGCTTGACGCTTCCGCCATGCGGCGGCAGGAGCCCTTGCCTTGGCTCAGCCCGAGCTCGATAGACTGAAAGCCGAGCTGATCGAGGCCATCGCGGCCGCGCGCGATCTTGCCGCGCTGGAAGAGGTGCGGGTCAAGGCGCTCGGCAAGAAGGGCCGCGTCTCCGAGCTGATGCAAAGGCTCGGCGGCATGCCGCCCGAGGAACGCAAGAGTTTCGGCCAGGCGGTCAACGACCTGAAGAACGGCGTTTCCGCAGCGCTCGATGCCAGGCATCAAGTTCTCGCGGGCGCGGCACTTACCGAGAAGCTCGCGTCCGAGCGCGCCGATGTGACGCTGCCGGTGCGCGAAGGTCCGCTCGCCGAGGGGCGCATTCACCCGGTGAGCCAGGTCATCGACGAGATCACCGAGATCTTCGCCGATTTGGGGTTCTCGATTGCGGAAGGCCCCGACATCGAGACCGACTTCAATAATTTCACCGCGCTCAATATCCCGCCCGAGCATCCGGCCCGGCAAGATCACGACACGTTCTATCTTCCGGCAGCAGCCGACGGCAGCCGCGCGGTGTTGCGCACGCATACGAGCCCGGTGCAGATCAGGACCATGCTGGCGAATAAGCCGCCGCTGCGCATCATCGCGCCGGGCCGCGTCTATCGCTGCGATTCAGATCAGACCCACACGCCGATGTTCCATCAGGTCGAGGGGTTGGTGATCGACGAGGAGACGCATCTTGGGCACCTGAAATGGGTGCTGGAGGAATTCGCCAAAGCCTTCTTCGAAGTGCCGAAGGTGAAGATGCGTTTCCGCGCCAGCTACTTCCCCTTCACCGAGCCTTCGATGGAGGTCGATATCGGCTACGCCAAGGTGGGCGACGAGATCAGGATCGGCGAGGGCGATCAGTGGCTGGAGATTCTCGGCTGCGGCATGGTGCACCCGAACGTGCTCAGCAATGTCGGGATCGATCCGAAGCGCTATCAGGGCTTCGCCTTCGGCCTCGGCATCGACCGCATCGCCATGCTGAAATACGGCATGCCGGATCTACGCGCCTTCTTCGCGGCCGATCTGCGCTGGCTCAAGCATTACGGCTTCCGTCCCCTCGCCGTGCCGACACTTGCCGGTGGGTTGGGTGCGCCATGAAGTTCACCCTTGCCTGGCTGAAAGAGCATCTCGACACGAAAGCGATGCGTGGAGGAGATCGCGGATCGGCTGACGCGGATCGGGCTCGAGGTCGAGGAAGTGTTCGATCCGGCGACCAAGCTTGCGCCGTTCAAAGTGGCAAAGGTGCTGAAGGCGGAGAAGCACCCCAACGCGGACAAGCTGCAAGTTCTGGAAGTCGATACCGGCACCGAGCGACTGCAAGTGGTGTGCGGCGCCGCCAACGCGCATGCGGGCATGAAGGGCGTGTTCGCTTCCGTCGGCGCCTATGTGCCCGGCATCGATTTCACCCTGACCAAAGCCAAAATCAGGGGCGTCGAATCGAGCGGCATGATGTTGTCGGAGCGCGAGCTCCAACTCTCGGACGAGCACTCCGGGATCATCGAGCTGCCGGCCGATGCGAAAATCGGCAGCCCGGCGGCGAAGGCGCTCGGGCTCGATGATGCAATGATCGAGGTCGCGGTCACGCCCAATCGCCCGGATTGTCTCGGGGTTCGCGGCATCGCCCGCGATCTTGCGGCGTCGGGTCTCGGCAAACTCAAGGCCGACAAGTTGAAGCCGGTCAAGGCGACAGCGCCCAATCCCGTCGCGATCAAGCTCGAATTCGACAAGGGAAGCGCCGATGCCTGCCCGATCTTCGCCGGCGTGCTGGTCAAGGGCGTCAAGAACGGACCTTCGCCCGACTGGCTGCAACGAAGGCTGAAAGCGATCGGGCTTCGGCCGATCAACGCGCTGGTCGATATCACCAATTACATCTCCTTCGATCGCGGTCGCCCGCTTCACGTCTATGATTCCGACAAGCTCAAAGGCGCGA
This sequence comes from uncultured Alphaproteobacteria bacterium, assembly GCA_963764005.1. GTDB lineage: Bacteria > Pseudomonadota > Alphaproteobacteria > Rhizobiales > Methyloligellaceae > Methyloceanibacter. The sequence goes on from CAVXQX010000009.1 coordinate 128,218, forward strand.
TCCGCGCGCGGCTGGGCAAGAAGGGCGAAAGCTTCAAGGCGCTCGATGGCAAAACCTACGATGTCGATGCCGAGATGTGCGTGATCGCCGACGATTCAGCGCGTGCTTGGGCTTGGCGGCGTGATTGGCGGCGAAGAGACCGGCTGCTACCGACGCGACCACCAATGTCTTCATCGAGTCCGCCTATTTCGATCCGAAGCGGACGGCGCAAACCGGGCGCAAGTTGAACATTCAATCCGACGCGCGCTTCCGTTTCGAGCGTGGTGTCGATCCTGAGTTCGTGGTGCCCGGGCTAGAGCTTGCGACGCGCATGGTGGTCGATCTCTGTGGCGGTAGCCCAAGCAAGATGACAATCGCCGGCAAAGCGCCGAAACCGAACGCGCCCTTCAAATTCGATCTCGGCCATGTCAAACGCTTGAGCGGGCTCGACCTGCCGGCGGCCAAGACAAAAGCGATGCTCACAGCGCTTGGCATCAAGCTTAGCGGCAGCGGCGCGTCGCTGAAGGCGAGCCCGCCCTCCTGGCGTCCGGATATTTCGCAAAGCGTCGATCTCGTCGAAGAGGTGGTGCGGCTGGTCGGGGTCGACTCCATTCCGGCGACGCCGATGAAGCGAGCCTCCGGCGTGGCGCGCCCGGTGTTGACGGAGGCGCAGAAGCGGCAGCGCATGGTCCGGCGCACGCTTGCCGCGCGCGGGCTGGTCGAGGCCGTGACCTGGTCGTTCATCCCGCCTTCGGAAGCCAAATTGTTTGGCGGCGGCTCGGCCGAGCTCACGCTGGACAACCCGATCTCAAGCGAACTCGCGGTGATGCGCCCATCGCTGTTACCGGGGCTGATCACGGCGGCGCAGCGGAACCGCGATCGCGGCTTCGCCGATGGCGCCCTGTTCGAGCTGGGCCAGGCTTATCGTGGGCCTGAGCCGCAGGACCAATACATTGCCGCCACCGGCGTGCGGTTTGGGCGAGTCTCGCTTGACGGCGAAGGCCGCGACTGGTCCGGCAATGCGCCCGAGGCCGATGTCTTCCTTGCCAAGGCAGATGCCGTCGCCGCGCTCGCTGCGCTTGGGCTCGACCAAGCAAGCCTCATGATCGCAGCCGAGGCACCTTCATGGTTTCATCCTGGGAGATCGGGCGCGCTGAAGCTCGGTCCCAAGGTGACGCTTGGGGTGTTCGGCGAGCTGCATCCGGAGCTGCTCACGGCGCTCGGCATCGATGCGCCGATCGCTGCATTCGAGCTTTACCTCGACGTCGTGCCTTCGCGGCGGAAGGGCCTGACCAAGCCCGCGCTCGATGCATCGGACCTGCAAGCGGTCAAACGCGATTTCGCCTTCCTGCTCAATCGTGATGTTCCAGCAGGCGAGGTAATCCGCGCGGCTTCAGGCGTGGATCGTGCGCTTCATCACCGAGGTGAGTGTGTTCGACGTGTTCACCGGTCAAGGCGTTCCGGAGGGGAAAAAATCTCTCGCCATCGAAGTGACGTTGCAGCCACGCGAGAAGACGCTGACGGATGCCGAGATCGAGGCGGTCGCGGCGAAGATCGTTGCCGCCGTGATCAAAGCCACCGGTGGCGAGTTGCGCGGTTAGTCCGCATCACACCGTTTCGGCGTGCGCCTCAGCCGCATCATCGAAACCGAGATTGTGGTCGCGGGCGAAATGGATCATGGCGCGCTCGGTGAGCGCGGTGATGGTGAGAAACGGGTTCACCCCGATCGAGCGCGGGATCACCGATCCATCGCAGACATAAAGCCCCGCATGCACGTCGTCCCCTTTCGAAAACACTTGGCATTTGTGATTGACGACGCCGCGGCTCGCATCCTCGCCCATGCCGCAGCCGCCGAGCGGATGCGCGGTGGCAGGCTTGGTGCCGCTGGCGGTGGTGGCTAGCGGGCTCTTGATATAGCGGGCGCCAACGGTTCCGGCGGCCTTGGTCAGTGCCGCATCGACCCTGGCATAGACGCCCTGCTCGGCAACGTTCGGCCAGTCGATCTTGGCGACGCCCTTGTCGAGACGGATGCGCCCCTTGGCTTCGTCATGCGACACGACGAAGAAGGTGTGCAGATGCGCGAGCGGACCTTGATAGACGCCCTTGATCAGGCTCTGCGCCGCGCCGAGCAACCTGCCCCCGGAAATGAAGAAGACGGGCAGCAACGGCGCCAAAGCGGAGGGAAGCACGCCTTCTTGGATGGTCAGGCCGTGCTCGAAATCGTCCGGGTCGGGAAGCTCGATCTGGCCGGTGACGCAAGCGCCGACAGCGTCGCCATCGAATTTCGACGGGATGACCGACGCCGATCGCGTTCACTTTGGTGTCCTTGCCGAGCGCGAAGGCAATGATGTCGCCGTTGGCGGAGAACCCCTCGCCCAGCCGGTCGGACAGCTTCAGTCCCTGCTCACGCGAGCGCAGCAGAATTTCCGTCGAGCCGAGCGTGCCGGCGGCAAGCACGATGGTCTTGGCATCGACGGTTCTCGGTGCAGCCTCAGGATCGGCGGTCGGCCGAAAGCTGACGCGCCAACCGTTTCCTTGCTTCGCGACATGACTCACCGTGAGCTCGGTGAACATCTCGGCGCCATGATGATGCGCATCGGGGAGGTAGGTCATGGAAATGGTGTTCTTGGCGCCGACATTGCAGCCGGAGCAGCAATCGCCGCAGAGCGTGCAGGCTTCCTGCGCGACGCCGGCCGGATTCACATTCGCCTCGAAGCTGACGGCAACCGGGGCAACAACGGGCGGCGTGCCGAAGCAGACGCTCGCCGCTTCGAGCGAGCGATATTTGGTGAGGGACGACGCTCTGCCGTGACGCGCGGGCCTGAGCATTGCGGCGGCGCGCGCATAACCGAGATCGAGCAATCCATCTCGCATGGCTTGCGGCCACGCCGGATCGGCAAACACGCGGGCTTCGGGTTTCAGCGCGACACCGGCATTGATCAGCGAGCCGCCGCCAAGCCCGCAGCCGACCAGAACATGAATGTCGGCGCCAAGGCGGAAATCGTAGAGGCCGGTGCGGGAGCCGGAGCGCATCTTGCCGCCATTGATCTGAAGCTCGCGGCGCAGCTCGGGCAAGCGGCTCGGGAACTCGCCGGTCACGACCTCGCGCCCACGCTCGATGACGCAGACGCTTTGTCCGGCGCGCGCGAGACGCGAGGCGGCAACGCCACCGCCATAGCCGGACCCGATGACGATGACGTCATAGGCGGACTTCATTAAGTCTATGGGTGAGGAAAGTCGTTGCATCGCGGTGCTTCCTTAACCCAAGAACCGTCGCCTGCCCAAGGTAAACGGTCGAAGTTTAAGCCTCAATGTCAGCCTTCCTTAGGCTTGAGGGGTGAGACTGAGGGCCAGATTGGAGATCCAATATGGCTATCACTCTTACCGTGCTGACGACCAATGGTGTCAACGCAACGGATTATATGAATCATGCGCGGCACGGACATCTCGTCCCGCGCGGATCGTCGCACTTCGACCTGGTCGATTCTTCGCACGATCTCGTGTTTGACGCATCTGGTTCGGGCTTCAGATATTTCCACGGCTTTGTCATCAACGGCACCCTGACCGGTTTCGATGTTGAGCAGAACAACGTTTCCACGCTCGATGTGACCCTGGCGCCCGGGTTCAAGGCCGCGACGCTCGGTTCCGGCTTCGCCAATTATTTCACCAACGGCCGCTATGTTTTCAACGGCAATGACGGCAACGATACGTTCAAGTCCGGTCATGGCGCCGACCGGTTGATCGGCGGCAAGGGTAACGACAATCTCGATGGGAACATTGGCAACGACCGCGTCATCGGCGGCGAGGGCGACGATATTCTGAATGGCGGCCGCGGCAACGATACTTGTGATTGGCGGTCTGGGCACGGACTCGCTGTCGGGCGGCAAGAATGCCGACAAATTCGAGTTCAACAATATCGCCGAAAGCGTGGCCGGTGCCGGCCGCGACGTGATCATCAATTTCCATCACAACCAGCATGATCGGATCGTGCTCTCAGGAATCGACGCTGACAGCGTTACCGATGGTCACCAGGCGTTCAACTATGTCGGCGGAGCCGACTTCAGCTCGGTCGCCGGAGAGCTCCGCTTCGCCGACGGCGTGCTGCAAGGCGACACGGATGGCGACGGCGTGGCGGATTTCGAGATCGAACTGACGGGCGTAACGGCGCTGGTCCGGGGCGATCTCATTCTGTAACGATCAAGACAATGGTCTCCTTTCGAGGCGACCCCGCATCAATTCCCTTCACACTCCCGCGAGAGGCCATGGGCAGGCGCCGCGCACTTGCTTAATTTGAAGCCCGACAGAGGTCGGAGAGCTTCATGATGGCAAGATTGACGGTGGCGCTTGCGACAGCGCTGATGCTCGTATTGCTGCCGCGCGCGGGCGAGGTCGAGCCACGCGGCGGACGCCACCAAGACGGCAATCTTTGCCGGCGGCTGCTTCTGGTGCATGGAGGCGGCGTTCGACGAGGTGCCGGGCGTGACCGAGACCGTCTCAGGCTATGCCGGCGGCACCAAGCCCAATCCCAATTACGGCGATCACGAAGGCTATCAAGAGGCGGTGCGGGTGAGTTACGACCCCGCCAAAGTGAGCTACCAAGCGTTGCTGGATCAGTATTGGCACAATATCGATCCGTTCGATGCGGAAGGGCAGTTCTGCGACAAGGGCAATGCCTATCGCAGCGTGATCTTCACCGGAGATGACGAGGAGGCGAAGCTCGCCGAGACGGAGAAGAAAGAGATAGCTACTCGCTTTAAGGAAGACGTGGCGACCGAGATCAAACCGGCCACGAGTTTCACCGCAGCCGAGGGCTACCACCAGAATTATCACAACACCAATGCGGTGAGTTACAAGTTCTATAAATGGAATTGCGGGCGCGCCCAGCGTTTGGAAAAGATTTGGGGACCGCCACCGGCGTGAGGAGTGGGATGATCCGCTGCATCCAAAGCCCATTGGCTTCCGTATCTCGCGGCAGAAGCGAGAGCAGAGGGCCATGAGTGAGCAGCAAGAAATCATCTACCGGCACAGCGTTCCGATTCGCGTGACGCATTGGATCAACGCGCTCGTGCTGCTCGTGCTGATCATGAGCGGCTTACAGATCTTCAACGCTCACCCGGCGCTCAATTTCGGCTCGAAAACCGATTTCGAGCATCCGGCCATCGCCATGGAGCCCATGCAGCAGGGCGACAAGGTCGTCGGCGTGACCACCCTGTTCGGCTGGCAGATCGATACGACCGGATGGTTCGGGCTCGCGGGCTCCGAGGACGAAGGCTACGACGCGCGCGGCTTTCCGTGGGCGGTGACGCTGCCCGGGCATCGCGATCTGTCGATGGGACGCCGTTGGCATTTCTTCTTCGCCTGGGCCTTCGTCATCAATGGGCTGATCTATCTGATCTACAGTCTCGCGAGCGGACATATCCGACGCGATCTCGCGCCTACGGGGAGCGAGATCAAGCATATCGGCGCGTCGATCTCCGAGCATGCCCGCTTCAAGTTTCCCAAGGGCGAGGAAGCCAAGCGCTACAACGTCTTGCAGAAACTGACCTACCTCCTGGTCGCGCTTGCGTTGCTGCCGCTGATGCTGCTGTCCGGACTCGCCATGTCGCCAGGCATGGATGCGGGTTTCCCCGTTCTGCTCGACATGTTGGGCGGACGTCAGTCGGCGCGCACCATCCACTTTCTCGCAGCGAGCGGCATCGTGCTGTTCGTCGCCGTGCATCTCTTCATGGTGCTGGTCTCGGGCGTTTGGAACAATCTGCGCTCGATGATCACGGGCAAATATGTCGTCGAGCCAACGGAGGAAAAGCGATGAGCAACTCGCTCGACCGCCGCTTCTTCCTCGGTCGCGCCGCTGCGCTCGCCGGAACGCTCGGACTTGGCGGCTGCGATGGTCTGTCCGATCAGCCTTGGGTGCGGCGCGTGCTCGATAGCGCCGAAGGACTGACCCGCTTCACGCAGAGGGCGCTGATCTCACCCGCCGCGCTCGCGCGCGAATATGACGAGGCGGAGATTTCGACGGAGTTCAAGGCCAACGGCTCCACGAATCCGGATGGCGAGGACTACAAGGCACATGCCGCCAATGGCTTTGCCGATTGGAAGCTCACCGTCTCGGGTCTGGTGGAAAAGCCCCTCGAATTGTCGCTGGCAGAGTTGCGGGCCATGCCCTCGCGCACACAAATCACGCGGCACGATTGCGTCGAGGGGTGGAGCTGCATCGGCAAATGGACGGGCGTGACGCTGAAAGCGCTGCTTGACCAGGCCGGGCTCAAACCGACAGCACGCTATGTCGTGTTCTATTGCGCCGACGATCTCGGACAGACCGGCGACCGAGGACGGCAAATATTACGAATCGGTCGGGCTCGAGGATGCCTTCCACCCGCAGACGATTCTTGCCTATGAGATGAACGGAGCCGTGCTGCCGATCGAGCATGGCGCGCCGCTTCGGCTTCGCGTCGAGCGGCAGCTTGGCTACAAGATGGCGAAATATGTGATGCGGATCGAGGCGGTCGACCACATCGCCGGCATCCGCGGCGGTCGAGGCGGCTTCTGGGAAGACCTCGGCTATGAGTGGTATGCCGGCATTTGAGCGGCTAGGTTCCCCTCAAACAAAAAGGACCCGCCTCCTGAGAGGCGGATCCTTTCATGAGCCTGTCGAGACTAGTGCTTCTTGCTGGCGCGATACTCGGCCTTGCATTGCTTGCGGTAGGCTTTGCGGGCCTTCCGGTCGCTCGGATAGTGGGCCTTGGCGGCCTTGTGGCATCCGCTCTTAAAGGCGAAAGCCGGGGTGGGTTGAACCATGGCGGCGCCCCCTAAGAGCAAACCCGCGGCAGCAACAGTCAAAAGCAACTTCTTCATTGAGGTACTCCGTCACGTTTCACCGAATAGACTACGCCAATTCATAAGCATGGAATGGGATTTCGCTGCAATCTCTTATGTTCTGCACCGTTCTATTTCATAACGTTGTTGCCAAGCAGTTGACCTAATTTCTGTTTAGGTCATTTCAAAGCTGCTTCAAATTCATTAATACTAACCTCGCCAAACAAAAGGACCCGCGCGAATAGCGCGGGTCCTGAAACTTGCAAAAAGACAGAAGGGCTTAAGCGGCCTTCTGAGCCTTCTTGTGGGCCTTCCACTCGGCGTGGCACCACTTGCGATATTCATGGCGGGCCTTGTGGTCGCTGGCATATTTGGCCTTCGCGGCCTTCATGCAGCCGCTGGAAGCATCGGCCGAGGTGGCGAGGGGAAGGGCGGCGCCGGCCAAAAGACCAGCGACGGCAGAGGCCAAAATCACTTGCTTAAGCATTAGCATTCTCCGTTTGACTACGGTTGGGGAACCCTCTTGGGCTTAGATAAACGGCTCCCATGACGTACCTGTTCCCCGCATGGCAGAAGCCAAAGGAACCGGTCCGAGGTTCGTCTGGATCGGTCAGGCGGCTTTTTCAAGGCAAAAATGCGCCCTCGTTGCCGCAGGGGAAGGCCTTCCTTCCCTGCTTGACCGTGAAGGCCACCCTCCCGTACCTAGCGGCAATGAGTGAATCCGAGGCCTCGACGCCGCTTTCCCGCATCCGCAACTTCTCCATCATCGCCCATATCGACCACGGCAAGTCGACCTTGGCAGACCGGCTGATCCAGCTTTGCGGCGGATTGACGGTTAGGGAGATGAAGGAGCAGGTGCTCGAACTCGATGGATATCGAGCGGGAGCGCGGCATTACCATCAAAGCGCAAACGGTCAGGCTCGACTATCGGGCCAAGGACGGCACGCTTTACGAGCTCAATCTGATCGACACACCGGGCCACGTGGATTTCGCCTATGAGGTGAACCGCAGCCTTGCGGCTTGCGAGGGCTCGCTCCTCGTGGTCGATGCGACGCAAGGGGTGGAGGCGCAGACCCTCGCCAACGTCTACCAGGCGCTCGACAATAATCACGAGGTGGTGCCGGTCCTGAACAAGATCGACCTGCCCGCGTCCGAACCCGAGCGTGTCCGGCAGCAGATCGAGGATGTGATCGGGCTCGATGCGCACAACGCGCTCGAGATCTCCGCCAAGACCGGCAAGGGTGTGGAGGATGTGCTCGAAGCCATCGTGCATCGCCTGCCGCCACCGAGGGGCGACGCCAAGGCTCCGCTGAAAGCCCTCCTCATCGATAGCTGGTACGACGCCTATCTCGGCGTCGTGGTGCTGGTCCGCATCTTCGACGGCACACTCACCAAGGGACAACGCATCAAGCTGATGTTGACGGGCGGCGCCTACCAGGTCGATCGCGTCGGCATCTTCCGCCCAAAGCAGGAAATGCGGGGCTCGCTCGGGCCAGGGGAGATCGGCTTCTTCACCGCCTCGATCCGGCAGGTCGCGGATACGCGCGTCGGCGACACCGTCACCGATGAGAAGAAGCCGGCGGAGGCGCCGCTCGCAGGCTTCAAACCGGCGCAGCCAGTGGTGTTCTGCGGATTGTTTCCGGTCGATGCTTCCGAGTTCGACGATTTGCGCGAGGCGGTCGGCAAGCTCCGCCTCAACGATGCGAGCTTCTCCTACGAAATGGAGACGTCGGCCGCGCTTGGCTTCGGCTTCCGCTGCGGCTTTCTCGGGCTATTGCATCTGGAGATCATCCGCGAGCGGCTGGAGCGCGAGTTCGATATCGACCTCATCGCCACGGCGCCGTCGGTCATCTATCAGGTCTATTTGACCGACGGCACGATGAAGGAGCTGCACAATCCGGCGGATATGCCCGAGCCGCAGAAGATCGCCAAGATCGAGGAGCCCTGGATCGAGGCCACCATCCTCGTTCCTGACGAGTATCTCGGCGCGGTGCTGAAACTTTGCGAGGACCGGCGCGGACGGCAGAAGAACCTCACCTATGCCGGCAGCCGCGCCATGCTGGTCTATGAATTGCCGCTCAACGAGGTGGTGTTCGATTTCTACGACCGGCTCAAATCCATCTCACGCGGCTATGCGAGCTTCGACTATCACATCATCGGCTATGAGGAGGGCGACCTGGTCAAGATGTCGATGCTCGTCAACGACGAGCCGGTCGATGCGCTATCGATCATCGTGTATCGCGGCCGGGCCGAGACGCGCGGCCGGGCCATGGTGGAGAAGCTGAAGGATTTGATCCCGCGGCATTTGTTCAAGATTCCGATCCAGGCCGCGATCGGCGGCAAGGTGATCGCGCGCGAGACCATCAGCGCGATGCGGAAAGACGTGACCGCAAAATGCTATGGCGGCGACATCACGCGGAAACGCAAGCTGTTGGAGAAGCAGAAGGCCGGCAAGAAGAAGATGCGGAGCTTCGGCCGCGTCGACATCCCGCAAGAGGCCTTCATCGCGGCGCTGAAAATGGAAGGGAATTAGCGCTTTAGCCTGTGAAAAACCTCAACAGTTGCCCGTTTGCGATAGACGGATTCGCACTCTTGCGGCATCCTTTGCCTGCTCTTTAGGATTCGGGGACATACACAAGGGGGCTAGCCATGCACCGCCCGTCGCTTTTGCTTTCGTTTCTTTCCGTAGCCGCATTCGGCGCATTGGTGACGGCTGCGTCAGCGGCGCCGCCTTCGATCGAAGGCTCTTGGAGCGGCAGCGGCGTGATCTCTCACGGCGGCGCATCCGATCAGGTGCATTGCCGCGTGCGCTATACCAAAGCCGGCGGGTCGGCCTTCACCTATACGTCGACTTGCGCCACCGATACCGGCCGCTACGAGCTCCTGGGTCATGTCAAAAGCTCGGGCGGCAATCGCTATAGCGGATCGGTCTCGAGCCCGGACTATAAAGGCAGCGGCAGCGTGCTGCTGTTCCAAAAGGGCAATAATCTGTCGGTGACCGTGACCAACGGCAAGGGTTCGGCGCATATCACGTTGAGCCGGCGTTAGGTTATACGCAGCCACGCGCTATCTGGCAGCGGATCTCCGCACCTCGTCATGCCCGGCCTTGTGCCGGGCATCCAGGTTTGAATAGCGACGCGCGTCTCAGCTCTCGCGAATGCGCCAAGCGAGATAGGTCAGCGCCGCGCCCTCGCAGAGCAGCTGAATGCCCAGCAGAAGCCCGAGCGCCCATTCCGATACGGTCGATATGTTGGCGAAGAGATAGAGCGCGAGCAGAAGGCCGACGACGCCGCTGCCAAACACCCATCCCCAATTCGGCAATGGCCTGATGGTGAGCCCGAAGATCACCTTGGAGATGCCCTCCACCATGAAATAGACCAGCAGCAGCACGGTGAAGAGAAGCAACCCGCCTTCAGGCCGGCTCAGCAGCAGCCAACCGACGACGATCGAAAGCACGACCGAAACCAGCTGCAGCCAGAAATGCGGTACCTGGCGCGCGCCGATCAAGCCGATGGCTTGGACCACCCCGCTCAGGATCAAGATCCAACCGAGCAGCACCATCATCGCGACGGAGGCGAGCATCGGATAGATGAGCGCGAGCACGCCGGCGGCGGCCATCAAGATCCCTTGCAACAGGTACCAGAGCGAATAACGCTTAACCGTCTCGCGCATCGCGTCGCGCATGGCGGCGGCGGCCGCTTCGAGTGACATGGCCATTTCTCGATCCTCCCTTATTCGAATCGGGCTAGAACTATGCCCGCGCGAGCGACCCCACTCAATCGGCGGGGGCGAACCATCCCCTAGATTGAGATCATCCCGGATTTGATCGCGATCTCACTCTAGGTTGTCTGACGCATGATCTTGTCCGAAAAGTCTGCCAACTTTTCGGGATCATGCTCAGGAAGATCATGGCCAAAGATCATTGCGGCAGCGCGATCAGAAAGGCCGCGATCAGGCTGCTGCCCTTCCTCGCGCTTTGCTACGCGGTGAATTTCCTCGACCGGGTCAATGTCGGCTTCGCCGCGCTGACGATGAACAAAGACCTCGGGATCAGCCCGGAAACCTACGGGTTTGGCGCTGGAATCTTCTTCGCCGGCTATCTCCTGTTCGAGGTCCCGAGCAACCTCGCGCTACAATATTTCGGCGCCCGTATCTGGATCGCGCGGATCATGATCTCCTGGGGCATGGTCGCGATGGGGATGAGCTTCGTCAGCGGCCCGTATAGCTTCCATGCGATGCGGTTTCTGCTCGGCGTGGCGGAGGCCGGATTTTTTCCCGGCATCATTCTCTATCTCACCTATTGGTTCCCAGCACAAGGAACGCGCGCGCATCGTGTCGCTGTTCATGGCGTCGATCCCGCTCGCGACCGTCATCGGCGCGCCGCTGTCAGGGCTGCTATTAGAGTTAGACGGCGTGCACGGCCTGAAAGGATGGCAGTGGCTGTTCATCATCGAAGGCGTTCCTGCCGTGCTCCTTGGCTTCGCGGCGCTGAAGCTGCTCGACGACGGACCGGCAAAAGCAAAATGGCTCTCCGCGCCGGAGCGCAAAGCGATCAGCGCGGCGCTTGCCGCCGACGAACGCGCGGCGCGGAAACATGGCTATAGCGGTCTGATCGAGGCGCTGACCAAGCCCCGCATCTTCGCGCTGGCGTTGCTCTATTTCCTGATCGTCATCGGGCTCTACGGCATCGGCTTCTGGATGCCGCAGCTGATCCAAAATTTCGGCCTCCCTAATGTGACGGTCGGCTTCCTCACGGCAATTCCCTATCTCGTGGCGAGCGTGGTCATGGTGCTGTGCGGCTGGAACTCGGATCGAACCGGAGAGCGGAGATGGCACATCGCGCTGCCGCTCCTGATCGGAGCTGCCGCCTTCGCGTGGTCGGCCTATGCGGGAGAGCTGCTGCCGGCGATGATCGCGCTTTCGATCGCGACCGCCGGCATCTATGCCGCGGTGGCGAACTTCTGGTCGCTGCCGACCGCGATCTTGTCCGGCACTGCCGCGGCGGCAGGGCTCGCGCTGATCAATTCGATCGGCAATCTCGGCGGCTTCGTCGGTCCGACAGTGGTTGGCGCCGCGAAAGAAGCAACGGGAAGTTTTGGTCGTGCGCTGCTCTTCCTCGCGGCCGCGCTTGCCGCTGCGGGGCTGCTTGCGCTGGTGCTCGGCCGGCAGCCCGAGCGCAATCCGGCAAGCTTGGCTGATCGGCAAAGACTTGGCCGGCGGTCCGCATCTTTCAGATGAACGTGCCGGGCCTTAACCTTTGATTCTCAAGTTATATCGCTGTATTTGACGCAAAATGCAGTGTCTTAATCTTGCCGCTTTCAAAGTAAATGGAACTTTTCTGCGGCAACATCATGGTGATTTCATGTATTCGTTCGCGAAACCCTTGACAGTTTGGTTAATATCCGGGCTCAATGCTTACCGAGGGACAGCAGTGCTGACGACGGGGGAAATGGTCGTGGCCCAGGCTGATAAGGCTTTTTCTTCGCAAAGCTCGTAGCTCGTTCGTGAGCGTTTACGGTCTCCTTGGCGCGCGGCCACGGAGATTGGTCCCCGCGTTAGTTTCCGCGCAGCAGGGGGAAGTTATGCGTACCGCCCTTACGTTCGGACTCTGTCTGATTGCTTTGACCACCGCCGTCGCGGCGCCCAAGAGCAAACCGGCCAGCAAATCGACCCAACAAGCAGCGCACGCGCCAGAGCGCATCGTGAGCCCGCAAGAGACCTACCGGGCGCGCCTCAACGACAATCTCATCACCATCATGGCGGGGAGCCCGAGCGGCACCGATCTCGCCATTGCCCATGACATCGCCGAGGTCATCGACGACGAGGACCGGTTCCGCATCGTGCCGATGGTGGGCAAAGGCGCCACGCAGAGCATCAAGGACGTGTTGTATTTGCGCGGTGTGGATATGGGGATCACCCATGCCAACCTCCTCAAATATTATGCGCGCACTGGCGAGCTTGGGCCCAATTTCATCGACCAGGTCGTCTATGTGGCCAAGCTCTTCAATGAAGAGATCCACTTTATCGTGCGCGAGGACGTTACCGATATCGCAGCGCTGAAGGGACAGCCCGTCAATCTTGGCGAGGCGGGAAGCGGCAGCGACGTTACCGGCCATCTGCTCTTGGAGACGCTGGGGATTCCCGTCGACGAGCGCCATTACGGCGACGATGACGCCATCGCCAAGCTCAAATCGGGCGAACTCGCCGGGGTGATGATGATCGGCGGCAAGCCGCTGCCCGCGGCTAAGGGTCTTGAGGATCTCAAAGGCGTGAAGCTGCTGTCGATCCCGTACGGACCTTCGCTCGAAGCGGATTATTATCCCGCGACGCTCACCCATGAGGACTATCCCTCGCTGATCGGCGCGGGCCAGACCGTGGATACGGTCGCAGTGTGCGCCGTTCTGATCGCGTTCAATTGGGAAAAAGACAGCGAGCGCTACAAGCGCGTGGCGCGCTTCGTCGATGGCTTCTTCGGCAAATTCGATGCGTTTCTCGCCGAGCCACGTCATCCAAAATGGCGCGAGGTGAATTTCGCCGCGACGCTCGAAGGCTGGCATCGCTCGCCGGCGGCCCAGGCCTGGATCGACCGCGCCAAGGCCGCGACGGTGGTCGCCGCGCGAGACCCGGCAACGGAAACACCGTCGAAGAAAAGTTTTGACGCGTTTCTAGCGCAGACGGCGCAGGCCGGCGGCGCACCGGCCACCGACGCCGAGCGCGCCGATCTGTTCCGCGCATTCCTCGCCTGGCGCAGGAGCCAACCCAATGCAAACTAACCTTAAGGTGCGCGCGATGTCCCGCGTCAACATCATCGCGATGGAGGGTGTCATGGGCCAAATCGATCGCAGTCCAACGGATTACATCATGCCGCCGCGAAAGCTTGCCGAGCGGCTGACGGCCGTCGCGAATAGCGAGGGAGCGGAGGAGCCCACGGCATCGCTCATGGCGCAACGCTTCGCACCGGAGACCGCGGCCAATGATACGAGCGTCGTTGCCGAGGCGCCCGAACCGGAGCCGCTGCGTGCAAGAGCGCGAAGCGCGGCCGAACTCGACCCGATAGAGCGGAGGCGGTTTGCGACCCCGGCCGTCATGGCCGGGCTGATCGTCACGACGATTTTGTCGGGGGTGGCAGTGAGCGTCGTCGCTTGGAAGAGCGGCATGACGCTCCCGGTGTCCTTGAGCATCACACATCGCGGTGGCGCGCAGATGGAGGCATCGTCGGTATCCCGCCCGCTGGAAACGGTGCTGCGGAAGCAAGATGTCCTCATCCCCAGGGTGGCGCTGACGGCTCCGGTCAGCCTCGATGCCGCCGCCGGTGGGGAGGTGCCGTTCGCTCTCACGCTCGACAGCGCCGAGCCGCTGCCTTCGCGGAGCACGGTCGTCATCAGCGGTCTGACGGATGGCATGACCCTTTCGGCGGGACGCCCCTTTGGCCAGACTGAATGGAGCTTAACGCCTGGCGAGATCGGCGAGCTCAGCTTAAGCGTTCCGGCAAATGCGAACGGGCAGCACGATCTCAGCGTCACCCTGCTCACCGCGGACGGAACCGAGATCGCGCGCGCGGCGACGCATCTGCTGGTCGGGGCGAACGCCACGGACGCGCTGGTATCGCGGCCGGATGCGAAAGGACGCATCGACGAGCTCATCGCACATGGCCGCAAGATGATCGAGGTCGGCTATCTCGCCGGAGCGCGCAGCTACTATAAGCGCGCCGCGGAAGCCGGCAGCGGTGAGGCTTCTTTCGCGCTTGCCGCGACATACGATCCCGCGCTGATCCAGGAGATGGGCGCGCAAGGCATCAAACCGGATATTGGGGAAGCGCGGACCTGGTATGAGCGAGCCCGCTCACTCGGCGTCAAGGAGGCCGACGCTGAGCTTGAGCGGCTCGAACTCGCTTCCGGCGACAGCCCCGCAAGCCCAAGCCGGAGTCGTGCTGCCGCCAGCGCAACCAATATCGGCCCTCGACGGCAATCCGGATTGGGTCGAGTTGTCGGGTTCGGCGAATTTGCGCGAGAGTCCGTCTGCGAACTCATCGGCGCTGAAAGTGGTCGAACGCGGCACCCGCGTGCTCGCCGTCGGCCGCCAGGGCGGCTGGGTGCATATCACCGACCCGGCGACCAAAGACGACGGTTGGGTCTATTCGCGCTATCTGGCGACGAAGGAGTAGCTGGGCCCGGATCACTCCGCCGCGGACTTGCCTTGCGGCGTGTCGGAGGCCTGCTTGCCGCTCATGAAGTTGGTCGAAGCATTGGCGATCGGCTGCGTCGATTCCATCTTGATGGTGCGCGGCTCGCCCTTGGCGGCTTCCACCGCTTGCTTCAGATCGACCATGCGGATCGACTGATCGTCATAGGTCTTGAAGTACCAGCGCAGATTCTTCAGGTCGGACACCGCCGTCCACTGCGTCAACTCCACGCCGCCGTCGGTCTTGTCGCGCACCGAGCCGAGCGGAATGTCGAACTGGTTCAGAATGTGGAAGGCCTTGAGCACGGCTTCGTCGGCGTTCGCGGCCTGGACTTCGCTTTGGGTGAAGGCGACCGCGCGAATGAAGCGCGAGGGCGGGGTGAAGTCGCCGGGAAGGCCATGCATGCCCGCGCCCTGCCCGAGCTGGGTCAGTTGGATGCCGCCGAGGTCGAGCGGCGGCACGCTGGTGATGCTGAGATTGAGATAATTCCGTAGATTGGTCATGTGCCAATCATAGGCGGGCGCGTTGGTGATGACGCCGAGCGGCGCCTCGAACACCTTCAGCGTTCCGCCGAGCGGCTCGATGACGATCGACTTGCCGGTCTTGTCGCGGACGAAATAATGCGAGGGGCTGGAGCCGAAGCCGGGCGCCGGCGTATCGACGATCACGGCATGCTGAATGCCGGCCTTCAATTCATCGACGGAGGCGAAATTGCCGAGCACCCAGGCGCCGAACTCGAACGGCGCCATGGCGCGGGATGCGTTGTTGAAGGTAACGGCCGGATATTCGGCGAAGCCTGGAAAGTAGAACAGGCCGAAGCTCAAGCCCTGATCGTTGATGCCATCGATGATCGACTTGCTGGCCGACGGCGTTGGCCCCGACCATGGAATATTTGGTGGTGTAGTTGATGCCGGGCTTGCCGTCGGGGAGGGTGCCGTTCATCGCGGTGCCGGCGGGCACAACAATCGCATTCGACGACAGCGGAAAGCCGAACTCCATGGTGCGGCCGCGAACGAAACCGCCATCCTTGGCATCGAGGCTGATGCCGGTGCAGGCGAAGCTTGGCGTGGTGGCGAGCGGCAGGGCGATGACGAGCGTGCTAACGAAGACTTTGCGGATCATGGGATTAGCTCCTACTTGGAGGCCTGCTTGGTGCTCTTTGTGGCGGAGACACGTCGGCGATCGGCTGATTGGTCTGTTCCATCTCAATGGTACTGATCTCGCCGTTGGCGGCGTGCAAAGCTGCTTTCAGGTCGACCATGCGGATCGACTGATCCGTCATGGGTGCGGAAGTACCAGCGGAGATTTTTCAGATCGGCAACGCTCGTCCATTCCGTGATCTCGTCAACCGGCTTGCCGATAGCTGCGTTGACGACCGCGCCTTTGGGAATGTCGAACTGATTCAGAATGTGAAAGGCGGAGAGCACGGCGTCGTCGGCGCTGGCGTTCGGCGCGGCGGATTGGCTGAAGGCGGCCGCACGAACGAAGCGCGAGGGCGGGGTGAAGTCGCCAGGCAGGCCAAGCATGCCTGCGCCTGAGCCGAAGGCCGAAAGGGTGACGGGCCCCACCTTGGCGGAATCGATGTCCTTGACCGAGAGATTGATGTAGGTGGCGAGATTGGTCATGTGCCAATCGTAGGTCGGGGCGTTGGTCATCACGCCGAGCGGCGCGTCATGCACCTTCAGCGTGCCGTCGACGGGCTCGACCACGATCGATTTGCCGCTTCTGTCCTGTAGGAAGAAATGCGCTCCGGCGACCGCGCCTTGCGGGCTGCCGAGACCGGGCGCGGGAGTCGGCACGATGACGATATCTCTCACCGCCGCTTTGACCTCGTCGACCGTGGCGAAGTTCGCAAGCGCCCAGATGCCGAACTCATGGGGCGCAATCGCGCGTGACGAATTTTCCTTGGTGGCATCGGCATATTTGGCGTAGCCGGGGAAATAGAACAGCCCGACCGAAAGGCCCTGGTCGTTGATGCCGTCGAGAATGACGGGGAGGCCGAGCGCATTGGCACCGACCAAGGCGTAGCGGGTCGTATAGGCGAGACCTTTGCCGCCGTCGGGCAGTGTCCCACTCATTTCCTTGCCGGCCGGAACCACGAGGACTTTTGACTGCATGGGGAAGCCGAATTCGAGGGTTCGGCCACGAATGGCAGCGCCGTCTCCTGCTCTTGAGGCTGATGCCGGTGCAGGCGAAGGACGGTGTGGTGGCAAGAACGAGAGAGGCGATGAGAGTGGCGATGCCGAGTTGGCGAAACATGGGTGATGCTCCTTTGGCGGATCTGCCCAACTATCGTCATGAGCTGTAACGACGGGTTTAAGCGCAAGCCATCAGCGCACGCTTTGCGTTAAGCGCAGCTCACTGAATTCGAGACAATTTTCGTAAATGCGAGTGCTTGGCCCGGCTCAGATGCCGCTCACATTGAACAGCGAGCCGATGAAATAGGTGGCGGCGGCAGCGGCGGCGCCGATAGCCAAGCATACGCAAGCCGCCAATGAAGGCGCTCTTGCCGGAGAACAGGCTCAAGATCGCGCCGATGATAAAGAGCGCAACGCCCGAGATCGCGGCCGCGATCGCGACATCGTTGCCGCCGAAATGCAGCAGAAACGGGATCAGCGGCAGGCTCGCGCCGATGCTGAAGGCAATGAAGGAGGATATTGCCGCCCCGATCGGCGAGCCGAGATCGTCGGGATTGAGCCCAAGCTCCTCACGGGCAAGCGTGTCCAACGCATGCTCGGGATTGGCAATCAATTTCTTGGCGAGAGCGCGCGCCTCTTTCTTATCGAGCCCGCGTGCCGCGTAGATCAGAGCGAGCTCTTCTGCCTCTTCCTTTGGATAGCGTTTCAGCTCGTCGGCCTCTTGCGCAATCTGATGCTCGAACATCTCGCGCTGAGAGAGCATGGAGATGAATTCGCCTGCCGCCATGGAGAAGGCACCGGCAAGCAGACCGGCAATGCCCGTCAGCACGATGACACCGGGCTCGACCGCGGCGCCAGCGACACCCATGACCAGACAGGTATTGGAGACGAGGCCGTCATTGGCGCCGAAGACGCCGGCGCGCAAGGTGCCGCCGCCAACATTCCGGTGCCTCTGCCCGACTTCCTCGACCGAAGTCGGCCAGGGATGGCCTTCGGCTTGACCCCGATAGACCGAGATGCCCCGCACTTTCGACGCAGACAGGATCGGCCGCATGGCGCGCGGTCCAAACGTCCCGACCAGCGAGGCAATGAGCTTGGCGCGGCGTGACGGCTCAAACTTCGGGACGGCTTTGAGACTTTTGGCGAGGATGCCGGCCTGCTCTTCGGCGGCTCTCGCCATCTGCTTGAACAGCTTGGCTCGTTTCTTGTCGGTTTCGGCCGTGGCGACAGCGGAGGAGAGAAAGGCCGCAGTCTTCTCCGAGCGCCAACGCTCCAACACGTCTTCCATCGCGCCAGCCCTTCTTAGAGGAGACTGATCTTGCCGGTCGCCAAGTCGTAGATGCCGCCAACCACATCGATCTTCTTGGAGGCGTAGGCCTCCGAAACGATGGGATGATCCTTCTTGAGACGACCGACATTGAGTTTCACGTTCTCCTCGGTGGCGGCCGCGACGAGGTCGCTCGGATGCCGGGCATGAGCGGCGATCACGGCTGGCTCGATCGCCTTGACAAGTTCAGGGAGATGACCCGGCAACTCCGCGCGCTCGGTCACAACTTTGACCGTTGCGGCAACCGCGCCGCAATTGGTGTGTCCAAGCACCATTATGAGCGGCACGCCCAAGATCTTCACCCCGTATTCGAGGCTCGCGAGCCCGTCTGCATTGACGAAATTACCGGCGACGCGCACGGCAAAAACATCGCCTGGCCCCTGATCGAAGGCGAGCTCGGGGGCGACGCGACTGTCAGAGCAGCTAAGCACCGCGGCGATAGGATACTGCGCGCTCACCCGCTCGGCACGTCCGTGCGAGAAGTCCTTTTCGTTCGGCTCGTTGGCGGCATAGCGGGCATTGCCCTCCATCAGCCGCTTCAGGGCCTCGTCTGGATGAATTGCGTTGGGGGGCGGCGTGAGCGAGATGGCTTGGTCGGCACGGGCGCGATGGAGCGCGCCGAGCGTGATCGCGGCACCCATGCCGAGCATGGCCGCACGTCGCGATAAATGAGATGCACTGCGAATGATTGCAGAGTTCACACATGAGCGATCCTTTCCGATCGTGAATTAAGCCTCGGGCTTCGATAAAATCAGGCGATAGCAATCCAGATTTCGGTGAAGAAATTCGTAAGTCGCGCCCCATAGATAGAGCCGGAATTTACGGAATTCGAAATCGCCGAAGCTGCGCTGAATATAGTCCTTATGCGCATCGAGATTCATCGCCCATTGCTTAAAGGTCAGGAAATAGCTCCAGCGATCGTTGTGGATGACCTCCACTTCGAAATCGGTCTTGCCCATCTTATTGAGGAGATCGTCGAGCACCAGGAAGGAGTGGTTGCCTGGATAGATGTGCCGGACCATGAAGCTCGATAGCTCGTATTTGTTTTTCCAAGCGCTGCCATCGAGGAAGACCCGGCCACCCGGCTTCAACAGCGACGAGAATTTCTTCAGCACGCGCTCATAGTCGGGCAGATGCTCGATCACGCCCATGATGACGATGGCGTCGAACTTCTCCTTCGGCTGATATTCGTAGAAATCGGTGAGCTCGATGGCGAAATTGTCGCCGAAATTGGCGAGCTTGCCCCGCAGATAAGTCTGCGACACTTCCGAGTTGGTGATGCCGGTGAAGCGGGCGCCGGCCTGTAATGCATGACCGGCGAAGGCGCCCCAGCCGGGACCGATCTCAAGCACGCGCGTGCCTTTGCCGATGCGGCATTGCTCGAGCGCCCAATCGAATTTCCGTTGCAACGCTCTCGCCAAAGGTTCGTCATCGCTCTCATAGACGCCTTGGCTATAGGCCGGGAACACTGGATCAAGAAAACTCAAGAAGAGTTTTGGATCGGCGTTGTAGTGCGAGGAGATCGCCTGCTTGTTGGTATAGACCTGCCCGAACAGCAGGGGCTCGATGAAACGCCAGGCGGCAACCAGCGGATGGCGGTCGTCAAGCGAGTCGCGAAGCGTGAAGGGCTTCAGCATGTCGCCTTCGAGATCGATGTCGCCTTGGAGATAAGCCTCGGCGATGTTGCCTTCATCGAGTGAGCGCACGGCGCGGAGCGCACGTTCGTTGTTAAGGCCGATATGGAATTCCGGTTCGCCATCCCCCACTTTGCGCAGCTCGCCGGAGGGCAGCGCAACGGTGAAGGCGCTCTTGACCGGACCAACCCGGTCGATCAGGGCCTCGATCGCGGCGGCGGCAGTCGTCATGCTACGTCCTCACCTCGGTGGTCCCCGTCATTTGTCGCAATTCTGCTACGGAAGCCGGCAGAAGGAAATGGCTGATAGAAACGAGGCCATTCTCGGCAAGTTCTTGTTGCGGCGGTGTTAAGCCTAGGCTCTGATCCGCCCGGATCAATAGAACGGGGATCACGATGTTCGGATGTGGTGGTTGGTTACGGCGCGTTTTCCTTGCCGGTTTTGGCGTTTGTCTGGGCCTTGCCGTCCCAGAGCCAGCCTCGGCCCTCTATGACGTCACACCTGGGGAGATCCCGGGAAAGCCAGGCAGCATCATCCGGGTTTGGCCGCTCGAAGGCGGCGGCCCGATGGGGGCCAACGCGACCGCCTTCCGCATCCTCTATCGCTCGATCGGGCTAAACGGCGAACCCATCGCGGTGTCCGGCGCGGTCTTCATCCCGACGGGACCGGCACCCGCAGGCGGGCGAAACGTGCTCGCTTGGGCGCATCCGACTTATGGCGTGGTGCCGGCTTGCGCGCCTTCGCTGATGCCGGATACGGCAGGCCTGATCTTCGGGCTGAACCAGATGCTGGCCCAAGGCTACGTCGTGGCGGCGACGGATTACCCGGGGCTCGGCACCCAAGGCGTTCACCCATTCCTGATCGGTCTCAGCGAGGCCCGCGCCGTGATCGACTCGGTGCGCGCCGCACGCGATCTGCCAAGCTCAGGAGCAAGCAACCGATTCGTGGTGTGGGGCCATAGCCAAGGCGGGCATGCGGCGCTCTATACGGGCGAGCTCGCGGCGAGCTACGCGCCGGATCTCAAGCTTTACGGCATCGGCGCGGCGGCGCCGGCGACTTATCTGATCGAGCTGTTCGATGCCGACAGGACCAGCCCAACCGGCAAAGAGCTCACCGCGATGGCGCTCTATGCCTGGTCTCACGTCTATCATTACTCCACTAAGGACGTCGTCGAGCCGGACGCGACGGCGGTCTACGAAAAGTTGGCGACCGATTGCATCGAGGACGTGCCGGAGTTTCTCGCCATCGACAAAACCGAGAAGCCGCTGCAACGGGAGAAATTCCTCGCCGTCGATCCGACCGAAGTCGATCCTTGGAAGTCGCTGATGCTGCGCAATACTCCGGGTCAGGCGCCGTCGGGCGGACCTGTGTTTATCGCTCAAGGGACCGCCGACACGACCGTGCCGCCCGATATCACCAAGCGCTTCGGCGAAGCTCTGTGCAAACAAGGCGTGAAAGTGAGCTTCGTAACCATGCCAGGCGTGACTCACACTTATGCCGCGCGAAACAGCGTCAACGCCGCGCTCAATTGGTTCGGCGACAGATTCCGCGGCGCGCCTCCGCATAGCGATTGCGAATGAGCGCGCTTGGTCTGAACAGCACTAAGGCGTGATTTGAATCGTCGTGTTCGCTCGTCCATAGGCGCTGACTAACGAGTATAGCGCCTTGGCATTGGACGGATGCAGTCTCACGCAGCCATGGCTCGCCGGCTGCCCAAGATGCTTGACCTCGTAAGAGCCATGGATGGCATAGCCACGCAGGAAGAAAATTGAATAGGGCATCGGGGAGCCGCTATAGATCGTGGAGCGGTGCCAGACGGCGAGTGCTGTCGGCTGAAAGGTTCCGGTCGGCGTGCGATAACCGCGCCGTGCCGTGGAGACCAGCCAATTGTAGCGAGGCGCGCCGTCGACATAGACCTCCATCCGCTGCTGGGAGAGGCTGATCCTCGCAACCACGCCGGCTTGCGCCGAAGACGGTCCGGTGAACAGCAGGCTGGAGAAGGCGGCCAGCAAGGCCACAAATGGAACGATGCGTCTCATGTCGGCGATAACTCCCTCGGTCTCGAATGAGAGAGTAGCTTAGGGGCCGGCGCCTGAATACCAGCTGAACGAGGGCTCCAATTGGCGCCATAATTTGTGATAGGGTCGGTCGCCGCGACGGCGTCGAAGGGGATATCGATGCGCAGGCTCATCGCAGGCCTGATCGTAATGCTTGCTTGTGGTGGGGTCGCCGCGGAGGAAATTGCCTCCAAGAAGGATCCCGCCAAGGTTGGAACCGCGGCCGGCGCCGCGGTGAAGGGCAAACCTGTGGCGAAAAAGGCTGTGCCCAAGGGGCCGCCGGCAAAGGAATTGTTTGGCGCCGTGACGTCGCCCGCGCCACTCGAGGCGCGCTCGATCGGCTCCTATGCCAAAGGGTGTCTGGCGGGCGGCGTGTCGCTCCCGATCAACGGTCCCGATTGGCAAGTGATGCGGCT
This sequence comes from uncultured Alphaproteobacteria bacterium, assembly GCA_963764005.1. GTDB lineage: Bacteria > Pseudomonadota > Alphaproteobacteria > Rhizobiales > Methyloligellaceae > Methyloceanibacter. The sequence continues at coordinate 150,767 of CAVXQX010000009.1, forward strand.
GTCGCGAAATCGCAATTGGGGCAATCCCCGTCTGCTCGATTTTCTCGAGCGGCTGGCCAGCGATGCGCGCGCGCTGGACGGTTGGCCGGGGCTGCTCGTCGGCGACATGTCGCAGCCGCGCGGCGGTCCGATGGTCACCGGTCATACCAGCCACCAAGTCGGGCTCGATGTCGATATTTGGTTGACACCCATGCCGGACCGCACGCTCACGCCGGAAGAGCGGGAGGACATGACCGCCGTCTCGATGTTGAAAGATCCCTTCACCGTCGACCCGGCAGTATGGACACCGCTACATTTGAAGCTGATCAAGCGCGCGGCGTCCTACAAACAAGTCGAACGCATCTTCGTGCATCCCGCCATCAAGAAGAAGCTCTGCGAGGACGCGGGCAAGGATCGGGCATGGCTCGGCAAGGTCAGACCGTGGTGGAATCACCATTATCATTTCCATGTGAGGCTCTCATGCCCGCCCGGCTCCGCGGGTTGCGAGAATCAGAAATCCGTCCTTGGCGACGATGGCTGCGGCAAGGAGCTGGACAATTGGTTCAAGATGCTACGCGTGGCGGCGATTGCTCAGACGAAGCCGCCGGATCCAAATGCCAAGCCTTGGTCCGGAAAGAAGTCGCTGCTGATGGGCGACCTGCCGGCTGAGTGCAAGACGGTGCTGACGGCTGGCGGCAACGTTCCCGTCATCGATGGATCACCAGTGCCCGCGGTGCTGAAGGCTGTCGCCAGCAAAGAAGCGGGTCCGCCGGTGCCGACACTTTCGCCCGAGCAGATCGCAGCCTTGAAGAGCAGCAAGGGCGGTAGCGCGCCTGGTGTTGTGCCGTTACCCGACCGGAAGCCACAATGATGCTGGAACGAACCGTAGAAAAGCAGCGCAATGTTTTTGGCGAGCCGCTGGAAAGCTGCTCGGAACGCCCGCTGACCGGGTTCTATCGCACGGGCTGTTGCCACACCGGCCCCGAAGATCGCGGGCTCCACACCGTTTGCGTGGAGGTGACGGCGGAGTTCCTCGCCTACTCCAAATCGTCCGGCAACGATCTTTCGACGCCGGTTCCGGATTTCGGATTTCCCGGGCTCAGCCCCGGCGATCGCTGGTGCCTTTGCGCGGCGCGTTGGCGCGAGGCGTTCGAAGCGGGCAAGGCGCCGCGCGTCATCCTGAAGTCGACGCATGAGGCGACGCTCGAGATCGTGGAGCTTGCCGATCTCAAGCGTTACGCCATCGACCTCGCTTAAAACGCGTCTTTGCTCATCTTGTCCGAAAAGTTGACGGCGGGATCTAAGCCGTCACGCCCGTCCCGATTGGACACGAGACCCCGGTGCCGCCGATCCCGCAATAGCCTTGCGGGTTCTTGGCGAGATATTGCTGGTGATAGGCCTCGGCGAAATAGAACTCTGGCGCCGGCAAAATCTCCGTGGTGATCGTCCCGAGCCCGCGCGCTTTCAACGCCGCGTCGTACATGGTCTTGGCGCGCTCCGCCGCTTCGCGCTGCGCGTCGGAGAACACGTAGATGCCCGAGCGATATTGCGTGCCGACATCGTTGCCCTGGCGCATGCCTTGGGTCGGATCGTGGTTCTCGAAAAATGTCTTCAGCAACTCGTCGTAGCTGACCCGCTTGGGATCGAACACGACAAACACCGCCTCGTTGTGACCGGTGAGGCCAGAGCAGACTTCCTCATAGGTCGGGTTCGGCGTCGGACCGCCGGCATAGCCGACCGCGGTGACATAGACGCCCGGCAAGCTCCAGAATTTTCTCTCGGCGCCCCAGAAGCAGCCGAGACCGAACATCGCCTTCTCGAACCCTTCCGGATAGGGACCCTTGAGGGGAGCGCCGTTGACGAAATGGTTCTCGGCCGTCGGCAGCGCTTGGGCGCGCCCCGGCAATGCATCGGCAGGCGAAGGAACGGTCAGCGGTTTCCGCTTCAATGAGAACATAAGACACCTCCTAATGAGCCGAAGGTCCCCCCGTTCCTTCGGCGGCTAATTGATATAGACCTCGGCGGCTTTGCGTTTCTGCCCAAGCCAATAGAGCCCGATGCCAAGGACGCCGAAGACCACCCAGGTGGGCGCATGCATGATCGTGGTCAGCACCGGATCCCACAGATACGGCGTCGTATAGGTCTCGACCGCGACCTTGGAGGCCGCAAGGCTCTCCGGGGCCAAAGCCGTCCATTCGTCGAGCATCGGCGTGGCGACCCAGGTACCGCCGCCGCCAAGGCTCTTGGTCGCGTCAATGACGGCCGAAACCATGGCAAGCAGTAGCAGCCAGACACCGAGGATTCGGGACAAGAACAGCATGAGGGCCTGATGGGACGGTTTCTCTCACCCCTACATAAGCCATCCTTGGCTCACGTTCAAATCACGGCTGCTCCAGGTGAGCGTGATTAGAGTGGGACGTCGTGTCGACGAGCTTTTTCGCGGGACATTCTGGCGGAGGAGGAGGGATTCGAACCCTCGAGACGGTTACCCGCCTACACACTTTCCAGGCGTGCGCCTTCAACCACTCGGCCACCCCTCCTTTGAGAACGCAAAAGAGGGCGCACTATAGCGAAGCGCCCTCGCCTTTCAAGCAGACTGCCGATTAATTCGGACCTACGATTTCGGCGGCTTCCATCCGCCGCGCTACGCGTTAAATCAAGACTTGCAGGGGCAAGCCCAATTGCCCCAAGTCTCGCCCCATGACCACCGAAATTAAAGCTCGCGGCCGGCGCGCGGCTAAGCCTGCGGCCAAAACCGCAAAGAATCGTGGTGGCAGCGAGACCGCCGTCGTGGTGCTGGGGGCGATCAGCGTCTGCCACATGCTGAACGACGTGATCCAGTCTTTGATCATGGCGCTTTATCCCATGCTCAAGACGGCGCTCAGCCTCGACTTCCGCCAGATCGGGTTCATCACCCTCACCTTTCAGGGCACCGCGTCGGTGCTGCAGCCGGTGGTCGGCTATTACACCGACCGGTATCCGACGCCCTATTCGCTCGTGCTTGGCATGGCCTCGTCGCTGATCGGACTTTTGCTGATGTCGGTCGCGACCGGCTACGGCATGGTGCTGCTCGCGGCCGGGCTGATCGGCATGGGATCATCGGTGTTTCACCCGGAATCCTCCCGCGTGGCGCGGCTTGCGTCCGGCGGTCGGCACGGAACGGCGCAATCGGTGTTCCAGGTCGGCGGCAATTTCGGCACGGCGCTCGGTCCGCTCGCCGCCGCCTTTATCGTGCTGCCCTTCGGCCAAGGCAGCCTCGCCTGGTTCTCCATCGTGGCGCTGATCGCCATGATCCTGCTTGGCGGCATCGGGTCCTGGTACGGCAAGACGATCAAGCTCAACGACGGCAAGCCGATGACGGAGAGCAAGGCCATCGCCGAGCTATCGCGCGGCAAGGTGGCGCGCACGATTGCCATCCTGATGGCGCTCACCTTCTCCAAGCAGTTCTACCTCGTCAGCATCACGAGTTTCTTCACCTTCTATCTGATCCACACCTTCGGTCTTTCGGTGAAGGATGCGCAGCTGCACCTGTTTATCTTTTTGTTTGCGGTCGCGGCGGGCACGGTGATCGGCGGGCCGATCGGAGACCGCATCGGCACGCGGCGGGTGATTTGGTGGTCGATCCTCGGCGTGCTGCCATTCACGCTCGCGCTGCCTTACGCGGATCTGTTCTGGACCGGCGTGCTCAGCGCCATTATCGGCGTCATTCTCGCCTCGGCGTTTCCAGCCATCCTGGTCTATGCGCAAGGGCTGATCCCCGGGCGCGTCGGCATGGTCGCGGGATTGTTCTTTGGACTTGCGTTTGGAGTCGCGGGAATTGGCGCCGGCGTGCTGGGTTGGCTGGCCGACAAGACGTCGATCGACTTCGTCTATCACGTCTGCGCCTTCCTTCCGGCAATTGGGCTGCTCGCGGCTTTTCTCCCGGAAACAACACCGAAGCGCGCCCGCGCTAAACGCTAGCTGCGTTTGACGGAAGGGACACACCGCGTGCCGTCTCTGCAACAGTCGCATCATCGCTCTTGATAAGTGTCACGCGGAACTTGCTCAGCGCCTCCCGGTTTCGTTAGCCTCGGGGTCTAGATGCGGGGAGGTTCAATCATGCGTGACATTCGAAGCGACTTGAAAGATCGAGCGGCTTTAATCGAGAACGAGATCAATTCGGCACAACAGGATTTCGATCAGCAGCTTCAGCAGTTGAAAACCGAGCGCGAAGCGAGGATCGAAGGACTTCGGATGCAGCTCGCCGCCATCAACAAGCTGATGGAGGCGGAGTATCGGAGGATCACCACGGCGCCGGAGCCTCAGGCTCCCGAGTATCGCCGCGGGCATGAGGCTGCTGAGGACTCAGCGCCGCAAGAGGAATATCGCAGAGCGAGCGCGCCCGAGCCTGCGCCCAGCTATCGCCGTGGTCACCACGACGGAAGACGCCGCCCCCCAAGCGGAGTATCGCAGACGGAGCGCGGCTCAGGTCGCGGAGCCCGCGCCGATCGCGGCCCCGCCGGCACCGCTGCCGTTGGCGGATTTTCTCGTACGCCGGGTCAACGAAGCTGGACCGCTGTCGAAAGACGATCTGCGCCAATTGGCGGTGAGGGCGGGCTATTTCCAGGACGCCGAAAGCGCCACGCGCAGCGTGCATGCGACGCTGCTCGGGATCGTCAAGGGTGGACGCGTACGCGAGCTGCCCAACGGTGCTCTGGCGCCGGCTTCGATGATCGACACGCTGCGGCAGAGACGGGCGGTCTGACGACGAAAAATTGCTGAGGCGCTAACGACGTGCCGAACTGCCTCGCAGCAGTTCGGCGACGTCGGCGCGCACTTTGGCTTCGGCATAGCGGGCAAGGGCTTTCCGATCGGCGAATTCGTCGAGCGGCACTGGCGGGCCGATACGGATGAAGGCGTCGAGCGGGCCGAGACCTAACAGCCGCCAGGCGTGGCTGGCCAGATCCATGTCGCCATACCAAGCGACCAGCGGGCGACCACGGCGGCAAAGCGGCAGCCCATAAATCTTGGTGTAGGTGATGGCGAGCGTCTGGGCGCAGATATCGGCGCCGAGCGTCTGGCCGCCTGACGGCTTCGCGGCCGCAAACAGCGGTGTCTTGAACGGCACCACCGAATTGCCGTCGCTGGAGGTGCCTTCGGCGAACAGCACGACGTGGTCGCCAGACTTGAGCCGCTCCAGAATTTCGTTGGCTTTGCCGGTGACCTCGGTCTTGCGATTGCGGTCGACGAACACCGAGCGCTGCAGCTTGGCGAGCCAGCTGACAAACGGCCAGGTCGAGACTTCTTGTTTGGCGACAAAGGACACGGGAGCGACGGCGGACAGCACCGCGATGTCGATCCAGGACACATGGTTCGAGATCAGGAGCACGCCGTGGTCGCGCGCTATGGCGCCGTCAACATGAAGCCTGATGCCGATGATGCGGCAGACCTGGCGATGATACCAATGCGGAAAGGTTCGGGCGTAGCGCGAGCCCGTCCAAAGGAAGAGGAGTTGGAGCGGCATCAGCGGAAGGGTGAAGGCGAAGAAGGCCGCCAGCACCAGGAACGCACGCACGCTTCGCATCAGTGAGATTGTCCTGCCGCTATTTGTCGGTCTTGATCGGCGTGCCGAACAGTTCGAGCCGGTGGCCGATCAGACTGAAGCCGAGTTCGCGGGCGACGGTCTCTTGCAGACGCTCGATCTCGGAATTCTGAAACTCGATGACTTCACCCGTCGCGACATTGATGAGGTGATCGTGGTGGCCGTGGCCCGCCTGTTCGTAGCGGGCGCGGCCATCGCCGAATTCGTGGCGTTCCAGAATTCCAGCGCCTTCGAACAGACGCACGGTGCGATAGACGGTGGAGAGCGAGATGCGCTTATCTTGCGCATTCGCCCGCCGATAGACCTCCTCGACATCGGGATGATCCTCGGCCTCGGACAGCACGCGCGCGATGATGCGGCGCTGGCCGGTCATGCGCATGCCCTTCTCGGCGCAGAGGCGCTCGAGCCTGGTTTGCCTGGTCGCGATATTGGCCATGTTTGGGATTAGCCGTTCCCTGTGGTCTCAAGCCATATCATCGGCAGTGCGGGCTCAAAGGGCAAGGCTGAAGATAGAGGCATCGGCACCATGCTCATAATAGGCCGGCGGCGGCCGACAGCTGTGGCGCCAAAGCCACGATAAAGGCCTTCCGCGGCCTCGTTGCCACATTCCACTTCAAGGAAAAGCTGTGCAATTCCGGCGAGCTTGAGCCTCGCAATTGTGGCGGCGAGAAGCGCGCAGGCGACGCCCTGACGGCGGTGGCTCGGGTCGACCGCCAAGGTCAGGATTTCGGCTTCCCCTGAGGCGGCCCGGGCAATCAGAAAGCCGTGGCAGGCGCTCGCGTCGCCAGCGGAGGCAATGAAAACCACGCAAGCCGGATCGGCGATAAAGGTGCCGATCGAGGCCTCATCCCAACCGCGAGGAAGACAACGAGCATGAAGTTTCGCTAGCTCGATTGTGTCATCCGAGGCGGCGGCGCGAAGCGTGATGGAGTCGTTGTCCGGCATCGTCTGCATCAGCGACGCGCCACGCCGCTTGCGGTTTGCGGCTTGGCATCAGGAGGCCGGAGATAAAGCGGGCGCAGAGTTTGCAAGGTTGCGTTGGCTTGAGCTGCTAGCGCCGCGAGGTTCGCGGCATCGGGCTGAAGGTCGGGCCGCGATGCCTCGATCTCGATGCCGATGTCACTCGCGGCTTCGGCAAGGATCACAGCACCGCTGCCGAAAGCGGTGTGCAGGTTCCGAGAAATTTTGGCCGCAGCATCCTCTGGACTTACGAGAAGCGGACCTTCGAGGCACACGCCATCGCCATCGAACAATCCGAGATAGAGCATGCCACGATGCGCATCGACTGAAATTGCGAACGGGGCGCCGGCATTATCCGCAAGCACAGATCGCGCCATTACCGTCAGCGAATCCGTGCCCCAGAGTTTCGCGTTGGTCGCCAGCGCGAGGCCGCGCGCAGCGGCAATGGCAACCCGCACGCCGGTGAAGCTGCCCGGACCGAGTGTCGCGGCAATCAGATCAAGCTCGGCAAAATCGAGCTTCGCCTCATCCATCGCGGCGTCAAGCATCGGCATCAAGGCTTCGGCGTGGCCCCGAGCCATTCGCTCTTCGCGCGCGACCAGAGTCGTTGCGCCGGCGCTCTCGCGAAGGATCGCGACCGAGCAAGCGCCCATGCTGGTGTCGAGCGCGAGAATGTTCATGGACGCTGAATCATCGCCGCCTAGAGCGAAATCAATTTGGATTGAATCATGATTTCGCTCCAGATCCCTGTCTTTGACGCATGATCTTTTCCGAAAAGTCTGCAACTTTTCGGGATCATGCTCTGGCTAGACGGGACGAACCTCTTGCACCTCAGGAACGAAATGCCGGAGCAGATTTTCGATGCCGTGGCGGAGCGTCGCCGTGGAGCTCGGGCAGCCGGCGCAAGCGCCGCGCATGTGTAGATAGACGACGCCCTCGCGAAAGCCCTGGAAGGTGATGTCGCCACCGTCCTGCGCCACGGCAGGCCGCACGCGGGTTTCGAGCAGCTCCTTGATGGTGGCGACGATCTCGGCGTCCTCAGGGGCGAAGGATTCAGCTTCGCTCTCGGTGGTGCCGACCGACTGCTTGCCCTCGGTCACCGCTTCGCCGGAGACAAAATGCTCCATGATGGCGCCGAGCACCGCAGGCTTCAGATGCTGCCACTCGCCGTCGCCCTTGGTCACGCTGATGAAGTCCGAGCCGAAAAACACGCCGGTGACGCCGTCGATCTCGAACAGACGGGACGCGAGCGGTGAGGTCTTGGCCTCACCAGGATCGCGGAATTCCAACGTGCCCTGGTCCAGCACCTGGCGCCCCGGGATAAATTTCAGGGTGGCCGGGTTGGGGGTGGCTTCGGTCTGAATGAACATGGCTGTTTCTCTGGTCCTATAACGCAGGAATGGTCGAAAAAGTCCTGCGTTCCTTAGAATAGTTCTAGACCATACTTGGCCCCGAAGGGCCTAAAGTCAAGGCGGGCGACGTCATTTCAACCCCTCCTTCCTACCTTAGACACCGGCACTCAAGCCCACCAAATTAAGGCGACGCCCCGACGGAGGCCCCTTCATGCAAGACCGACCGACCAAGACCAGCCCGCATCTCTTCACGCCGATCGAGATCGGACCCTTAGAGCTGCCGAACCGCATCGTCATGGCGCCGTTGACGCGGAGCCGGGCGGGCCCCGGGGGCAACGTTCCGACCAGCCTTAGCGCTCTTTATTACGCTCAGCGTGCGAGCGCGGGCCTATCATCTCCGAAGCCAGCCAGATCATGCCAGAGGGTCAAGGCTATATCTCCACGCCCGGATCACAGCGCCGAGCAAATCGAGGGGTGGAAATGCGTGACCGGAGCGGTGCATGCCTGCGGCGGCCGCATGGTGCTGCAACTCTGGCATGTCGGGCGCATCTCGCATCAATCCTTCCAGCCCGGAGGCGGCTTGCCGGTGGCCCCATCCGCGCTCCAGCCCAAGGGACAGGCTTTCACGGCAAAGGGCTTTGAACCAATTCCAAAACCGCGCGCGCTGGAACTCGCCGAGATCCCCGCCATCGTCACCCAATATGCGCACGCCGCGCGAAATGCGATCGCAGCAGGGTTCGATGGCGTCGAGGTGCATGGAGCCAACGGCTATCTGATCGATCAGTTCCTGCGCGACGGCACCAATAAACGCACCGACGCCTACGGCGGGAGCATCGAGAATCGCACGCGCTTCCTGCTCGAGGTGGTCGATGCGGTCGCGGCCGCCGTCGGACCTGAGCGCACGGGGCTGCGCATCTCGCCGCAGAACGGCCAAAACGATATCTCCGACAGCGATCCGCAAAGCCTCTTCAACCACATCGCATCCGCGCTCTCGGGCAAAGGTCTCAGCTTTTTGCATGTGATCGAGGGCGATACAGGCGGTGTTCCGGTCCCGCCCTTCGACTATCCGAAGCTGAAGCGTTTGTTTGGCGGCATCGTCATCGCCAATAACGGCTTCGACAAGAAGCGCGCCAATGAGGCGATCGAGCATGGCCGCGCCGATCTCGTAGCCTTCGGCAAGGATTTCATCGGCAATCCAGATCTCGTAACCAGGCTCTATTTCGGTGCACCGCTGAATGCCGCGCACCGCGAAACTTTTTATGGCGGCGGCGAGCAAGGCTACACCGACTACCCGACCTTGCGTCAAGTTGACCCCGCACGCCTGCTACCATGACGCGGAACGCGATTGGGGATGAGCGGATACGCTAGCTTGGACAACGATCGAAGCTTAAGCCAGCGCCAAAATCTCCTCGATGGAGAGATGACCCGGCACCACGGTGATGGGCACCGGGAAGGTTCCGGCGAGCCTGCCGCCGGCGAGCGAGGAGACGAGCGGGCCCGGGCCCGATGGGTCCTTCGAGGCGCCGAGCACGAGCACGCCGATATCCTCATCCTCCTCGATGGTCTTGGTGATCTCTTCGGCTTTCATGCCTTCGCGGACAATCTCCTCGGGCACAATGTCTTCGAGGCCGATCGCTTTCAGCTTGCGGCCGAACAGCCGGAACACGGCCTTGGCCTTGTTGAGGCCTTCCTCGCGGGCGACGTCCTCGACGCCGAGCCAATGCTGAAACTCGATACCGGGCTCGACCACATAGAGCAGCGCGAGCTGGCCATGGGTGCGCTTGGCGCGGGCGGCAGCGAAGGCCAGCGCGCTCTCGCATTCCGGCGTCTCGTCGACGACAACGAGGAATTTCCGCTTATGACCCTCGACGTGGACCTGACGCTTCCGCTTCGGCGCGAGGCGGACCGGCCTCGGACTCTTTGGTCTTCGCCTTTGCGGTCGATGGTTTCTTGGTGGCCATGGCCTCATGCTGCCATCGTTGGGGCGCGGCAACAATAGATTCGAGCGATCAGTTCGGCGTCAAAAGAACATAGGCGACATACCGCTTCATCTGCTTCGCGCCGCGCCTTGGAGACAAAGGGCAGCGCGATTTTCACCCAAAGCTTCATCAAGAAGGGGATCGGGATCGGGCGGCCGAGCCGGTCGGCCTCATCCGAGACGTAACGGATCTGCTCCGGCTGCCAACCATGCGCGGCGAAAAAGCCGAACCAATTCTCGGGCACGAATTGGAAGGGAGCGTTGCGCATGAAACGCGCGCGCATCTTCTGGCCGTAAGCGGATCGCCTCGGGCGAGAAATAATCGACGATCCAGAATCGAATGTTCTCAGCTGGCGAAGATCGTCGGCGAGCGCCGCGACATCGGTCTCGGTGAGATAGGGGGTGACGCCTTCGGTGATGACCAGGATCTTTTTGGCCGTCGCGTTGATCTCGGCGAGGAAGTTCTGCCGCGCCGCATGATGGTGAGGTCGAGCTTGACGCGGTCGAGTTTGCAGCGCGGTTCGTCACCGGCAAGACGCGTCTCCTTCAGCTCGATCACATGAGGATAGTCGACTTCGATCCAACGAAGCGATTTCGGCAGATCCAGCGGTAGGGCCGGGTGTCGAGACCGGCGCCGAGATTGAGAATGGTATCGACGCCATCTTCGATCGCCTCGCAGAATGAGATCGTCGATGATGACGGTGCGGATCACCACGGACCAGGCGCCGACGAAATTCTTGGGCACGGTCGCGACAATCTTCCTGCCGTGCTCGCCAGCAAGCTTAGCGGCGAGCGGATCGCGAAACAGCGGTTTTGGCCGCTCGGTCTCGGCGGCGCGGAAGCCCGCGACCATGAAGGCGGTGTCCGAGACGTGTTGGATAAGTCTGGTTCACGGCAGGCGCTTCCTAGCGGATGAAGCCGACGATCTCTTTGGTCTTGGCCAGGATCGGGTCGGCGATTTCATGCGCTCGGCCCGCGCCGTCTTCGAGGATGCGGTCGATGTGATGCGGGTCGGCGAGGAGCTGCCGCATCTCTGTCCCGATCGGGGTCAGCTTTGCGGTCGCAAGCTCGGCGAGCGCATCCTTGAATTTGGAAAAAGTCGCGCCGCCGAATTCGCGCAAGACCTGGTCCTTGCTCGTCTCCGCGAGCGCGGCGTAGATGCCGATGAGATTGTCGGCTTCCGCGCGCGCCTCCAATCCCTTCAGCTCCGACGGCAGCGGCTCGGGATCGGTCCTGGCCTTTTTGATTTTCTTGGCGATGGCATCGGCATCGTCGGTGAGATTGATGCGGGTCATGTCGGATTCCTCCGACTTCGACATTTTCCTGGTGCCGTCGCGCAAGCTCATCACGCGCGTGGCCGGCCCGGTGATCAACGGCTCGGGCAGCGGGAAGAAACCGTCCTCGTAGCCGGCGCGCGAGATCGTCGCGGCGAAATCGTTGTTGAATTTCTGCGCGATGTCGCGGGCAAGCTCCAGATGCTGCTTCTGGTCTTCGCCGACCGGAACGTGAGTGGCGTGATAGAGCAAAATGTCGGCGGCCATCAGATTCGGATAGACGTAGAGCCCGGCGGACACGTTCTCGCGGTCCTTGCCGGCCTTCTCCTTGAACTGCGTCATGCGGTTCAGCCAGCCGAGCCGCGCCACGCAATTGAAGATCCAGGCAAGCTCGGCATGGCCGGAGACCTGGCTCTGATTGAAGACGATGTGGCGCTTCGGATCGATGCCCGAGGCAATGAACGCCGCCGTGACTTCGCGGGTATTTTTGGTCAGCTCGTCCGGATCCTGAAACACGGTGATGGCGTGCAGATCGACGACGCAATAAAGGCAATCGTGCTCGGCCTGCAGCGCCACGAATTTGGTGATGGCGCCGAGATAGTTGCCGAGATGCAGATTGCCGGTGGGCTGGACGCCGGAAAAGACGCGGGTTTTCTTCTGTGCCATGCCGGGCCTTATGGCGTGGCGCTAACGCCGAAGCAAGTCTTCAGAATTCCCTGATCGATTTCAGCACCGATTTCAGCTTGAAGGCGCCAAGGAATTCAGCCGCCACGCCATAGGTCAGAAGGCCGATGGTGACGAGCGCGACAAGCGCCAGACCTTGCAGGATGAGCCCATTGCTCGGGGCGAACCAAGGTTCGAGCAGAAGCATCATGCCCCAGACGCTGACGCCCATGATCGCGCTCGCGGCGACGATTGCGGGGAAGCGCCTCTGGAACATGGCATCGAAGCTGAACGCCGCTTTCCACTTCAGCCAAAGGATCAACAGCCCGGCGTTGAGCCAGCCGGAAAACGAAGCGGCGAGCGGGATGCCGGTTGGGCCAATGCGGAGGAACAGCAGGAAGCTCAGCACGATGTTGACCGCCATGCCGGCAAGCGCAAACAGCATCGGCGTCGTGGTGTTCTCACGGGCGAAATAGCTCGGATGGAAGACCTTGATCAGCACGAAGGCGGGAAGACCGATGGCATAGGCCGAAAGCATCTCGGCGGTCGCCGCCGCGTCGGTGGCATCGAAAGCGCCGTGCTCGAACAGCACGCGCACGATGGGACCTGAGGCGATCAGAAGGGCGATCGTCGCCGGCAAAGTGAGAAACAGCGAAAATTCGAGCGAACGGTTCTCGCTAGTAACGGCGGCGGCGTGGTCGCCGGCGCGGAGCTTGTGGCTGAGCTCGGGCAACAGCACGACGCCGACGGCGACGCCGATGACGCCGAGCGGCAGTTGATAGATGCGGTCGGCGAAATAGAGCCAGGACACCACGCGATCCTGGAGCGAGGCGATGACGGTGCCGATGACGACAGTGAGCGGCGTGATTGAGCCGGCGATGAAGCCGGGTGCCGCGAGCGCGATCAATTTCCGCATCTCGGGGCTCAAAGTGGGCCAGCGCCAGGAGAGATGCATGGTGGTTTTGGCCGCCGCGAAAGCGACGATGATCACTTGCAGAAAGCCCGCAAACGCAATGCCCCAGGCGAGCGCGATGCCGGCCTTGGCCTGACCGCCGACCCCCGAGATATAGAGCAAGACCAGCACACAGATCAGGACGATGTTGAGCAGCGTGGGCGCGAGCGCGGCAATGGCGAAACGGCCGAGCGCGTTCAGGACGCCGGTATAGAGCGCGACCAGCGACATGCAGAGCAAATAAGGCAGAGCGATCCGCGCCAGCAGCACCGTGAGCTCGAATTTCTCAGGGTCCTCGGAGAAGCCCGGGGCCAGGCCCAGCATCAGCCAGGGCATGGTGAACTCGCCGAAAATGGTGAAGATCACAAGCGCGATGGTGAGCCCGGTCAGCGCCTGCTCGGCGAAAGTCTGCGCGGCGCGCGCGCCGTCGCCGTGATAGCACTTGGCGAAGAGCGGGATGAAGGCCGAGTCGAAGGCGCCCTCGGCGAACAGGCGGCGGAACATATTGGGCACGCGGAAGGCGACGAAGAACGCATCCGCCACGGCGCCGGTGCCGAGCACGGCTGCGATCAGCACGTCACGGACGAAGCCAAGCACGCGGCTGATGATGGTCATGCCGCCGACCGTGGCGAAGCCGCGATAGAGGGTCATGGGCGAGGCTCGGAAAGCGTGGCTGCGATCATGCCGAAGCGAGCGTCAAGGCTTCGGGCTTGGCGACGAGTGCCTTGGTCAGCCGATCGCGGATCGCGCTCTCGCGCGAGGAACTGGTGATCTTCTTGCCGGTCAAGTCGGTGACATAGAACACGTCGACAGCCTTCTCGCCGAAAGTCGCAATGTGCGCCGAGGTGATGTCGAGATTGAGGTCGGAAATCGCGCGGGTGACGTCATAGAGCAGACCCGGGCGGTCGAGCCCGTTGATCTCGATCACGGTAAGCGCGTCAGAGAGCGTGTTGTCGATTACGACTTGCGGCTCGACGGTGAAGGCGGAGAGCCGGGCTTTCGGCTTCTTCTTGGTGGCGACCACGTCGGCAAGCCGCGCCTCGCCCTTGAGCAGCTTCTCGATCGATGCGGCGATCCGCGAAGCGCGGCGCTCTTCGTCTTCGGCGTGATCGAATTCACGCTCAAGATGGATGGTGTCGAGCGCCATGCCGTCGCGCGTGGTCGAGATCTGCGCGTCGACGATATTGGCGCCGGCGCCGGTGCAGGCACCGGCCACCATGGCGAGCAGGCGAGGATGGTTGGGCGCAAACAGCGTGATCTCGGTCACGGCGCGGAAGGCGTCGGTGGCGAAATGGGTGACCAGAACTCTTGCGGTGCTCCTCCGCGGTGCGGACCAGCTTGGCCTGCTCGACGATGGTATCGAGGTCAGAGCGAAGCCAATAAGACGGGTAGTGCCGGTTGATGAAGCGCTCAAGGGCCGGCTTGCGGCCAATCGGATAGGCGCTTGCGGAGCTCGTCCTGCGCGGTGGCGACGCGTTCGGTCCGGCTCAATCCGGTATGACCGCCGCCGAGCATGGGCTCGGTCTCGAAATAGAGGGTGCGAAGCAGCTGACCCTTCCAACCGGTCCAGACGCCCGGGCCCACCGCGCGCAAATCCACCACGGTCAGCAGCATCAGCAGTTTCAGCCGCTCGCGGCTTTGCACCAACGCGGCAAAGTCACGAATGGTCTTCGGGTCGTTGAGATCGCGGCTCTGGGCGAACTGGCTCATCTGCAAATGGTTCTCGACGAGCCAGGTCGCGGTCTCGGTCTCGGACGGCGTCAAGCCCAAGCGGGGACCGAGCTCGCGCGCGATCCTTGCGCCGGCAATCGAGTGATCCTCGTCGCGGCCCTTGGCGATATCGTGCAGGAGAATGGCAACATAGAGCGCGCGGCGATTGTCGATGGTGCGGATGATCTCGGTGGAGACCGGATGCTCGATGGCGTAGCGGCCGTGCTCGATGTCGGACGAGAAAGCCGATGGCGCGGATCAGATGCTCGTCCACGGTGAAGTGGTGATACATGTTGAATTGCATCATCGAGACGACGCGGCCGAAATCCGGAATGAAGCGACCGAGCACACCCGCCTCGTTCATCTGACGCAGCGCTGCTTCAGGATTGCGCAACTCGGTGAGCAGCCGCATGAACAATTTGTTGGCGGTCGGATCGGCGCGAAGGTTGTCGTCGATCAGGCGAAAATTGGCGCGGACCAAGCGCAACACTTCGGGGCTGAACAGAGCCTGATGCTCGTCGGCGACCGCGAACAGCTTGATGAAATTGACCGGATCTTGGCGAAGATGTCCTTGTCGGCGGCATTGATGCGGCCATTGTCGATGCGGAAGTCGGTGGTGCGCCGAAGCTTGGCGCGGCGCTTCCAGCTTGACGGCAGCCAAGTGTCGAGACGCGGCAGGGCCTTCAGCTGCTTCATCTCGAGGCCGGAACAGACGATGCGGGTGAGATCGCCGACTTCCTTGGCGACGAGGAAGTAATGCTTCATGAAGCGCTCGACGGCGCGCAAGCCGCCATGGCTGCGATAACCCAAGCGCTCTGCCATGGTCTGTTGCACATCGAAGCTCAAGCGCTCCTCGGGCCTGCCGGTCAAGAAATGCAAATGACAGCGCACCGTCCAGAGGAAGCTCTCGCAACGACGAAAGGTCTCGTATTCGCGGCGCGAGAACACGCCGGCCTCGATGAACTCGGCCTCGGCCTTGTCGGGATAAAGATGCTTGGCGAGCCAATGCAGGGTGTGCAGATCGCGCAGCGCGCCCTTGCCGTCCTTGACGTTCGGCTCGACCTGATAGCGCGAGGCCCGCACATGGCGCGCATTCCGCTCGGCGAGCTTGGCCTCGATGAAGGCGCGGGCATGGCCGTCGAGCACGTCCTTGCGGAAACGGCGCTGAAACTCGGCGAAGAGCTGCTCGTCGCCCAAGATCAGCCGCGCATCGAGCAGCGCCGTGCGGATCGTCATGTCGGACAATGAGAGCCGCACGCATTGATCGATGGTGCGCGTGGCGTGTCCAACTTTGAAGCCGAGATCCCAGAGAATATAGAGCATGTACTCCGCCACGCTCTCACCCCAGGCGGTTTGCTTGTAGGGCAGCAGGAAGAGGAGATCGATGTCGGATTCCGGCGCCAGCAGCCCGCGGCCATAGCCGCCTTGCGCGACGATCGCCATGCGCTCGGCGGCGGAAGGATTCTCGGCGAGATAGACATGGTTGGTGGTGAACTCGTAAGCGAGTTTGATCAGGGCATCCTGAAAGGCGCACAGGCCTTCGGCGCAGGCGCGGCCATTGCCGTCCCGTTCGAGTTGGTGGCGGGCCTCCAGCCTGGCTGCGTCCACGAGGCCTCGCAGCCGCCCGACCAGGGCTTTGCGCAGCGCGGTCTCCTGGCCGGCATGGTTGCGCGCAAGCTCATCCGTCTCCCGGCGCAAAGCGGCGAGATCGAAATAAGGGGGCTTGGTGGCTACCGACTGGTCCATGGCTGCTCTAAAGGAACTTTAGCACGGGATGCGTTTAAGCCCGGTCATCGCCCTCTAGCAACTCTTTCAGGCGGTAAAGGGCCTCCAGCGCCTCTTTCGGGGTCATGGCGTCGGGCCTGAGCGCCGCCAATGCAGCCTCGAGCAAGGAGGCCTCGGAGAGGCCAGGACCGGTCGGCTTCCGGGCGGCGCTGAACAGGGGCAGATCGCCCGCGAGATCGGCCGGTTTTGGCCTGCCATCCGACTTTTCCAGGGCATGCAGCACCTCGCCGGCGCGGGCGAGAACGGGGGCAGGAAGCCCCGCCAGCTTCGCCACATGAATGCCGTAAGACCGGTCAGCGGCGCCCTGCACCACCCGATACAGAAACACGATCTCGTCCTGCCATTCCTTGACCTCCACGGTGGCGTTGGCGGCATGGGGCAGCTTATCGGCGAGCGCGGTCAGCTCGTGATAATGGGTAGCGAACAGCACCCGGGAGCGGTTCACCTCGTGGAGATATTCCAGCGCCGCCCAGGCGATGGAGAGGCCGTCGAAGGTCGCGGTGCCCCGCCCAATTTCGTCCAGCACGACAAAGGATCTTGGCGTCGCCTGATTGAGGATCGCGGCGGTCTCGACCATCTCGACCATGAAAGTGGAGCGGCCACGGGCAAGATCGTCGGCCGCACCGACGCGGCTGAACAGCCGGTCGACGATACCGATCGTGGCCGAGGATGCCGGGACGAAGCAGCCGATCTGAGCCAGCACGACGATCAGCGCATTCTGACGGAGGAAGGTCGACTTGCCGGCCATGTTCGGCCCGGTGACGACGAGGATGCGCGTGCCGTCGTTGTCGGTGTCGGCCCCGAGCCGGCAATCATTGCCGACAAAGCTTCCGGCTTGGTTCCGCGCCAGCATCTGCTCGACCATAGGGATGGCGGCCATTCTCGACGGCGAACACGCTGCCCTGATCGATGTCGGGGCGACAATAATTCTGCTCGATCGCCAATTCGGCGAGGCCGGCATGATGGTCGAGCGCGGCAAGTGCCGCACTCGCAGCGGCGAGCGCGTTTTGCTCGGCGAGCACGGCGTCGGTGAGATTTGCAGAAGATCTCAAGCTCGAGCGCGAGCGCGCGATCCGCGGCAGTGGTGATGCGGGCCTCAAGCTCGGCGAGCTCGGGCGTGGCGAAGCGCATCACATTGGCCAGCGTCTGGCGGTGAATGAACAGCTCGTTGTGCGGCGGCTTGCTCAGGCTTGCGGCATGGTTGGCGCCGATCTCGACGAAATAGCCGAGCACATTGTTGTGCCGGACCTTCAGGGCCTTGACGCCGGTCGCGTCGGCATAACGAGTTTGCAAGCTCGCGATGAGCTGGCGGCTGCCGTCGCGAAGATTTCGCTGCTCGTCGAGATCGGGGCTGAATTTCTCGCCGATGAAGCCGCCGTCGCGCTTGTTGATGGGAAGCTCGTCGGCAAGGGCGGCGGCGAGGCCAGCCATTAACTCGGCAGGTGCCGATGCAAGTTGCTGAGCAATTTGATCCAGTTCCTGGGGGAGACCGAGCGCGCCACCAATCTTGGTGAGTTCGGCGCCAAGGACGCGCGCGGCGTCAATCGCATCGCGCACGGCGCCGAGATCGCGAGGACCGCCGCGCCCCAATGCGAGCCTGCCCAGACGAGCGCGCCAAATCGGGCGCCGCGCGGAGATCCTCGCGCAATTTGCGGCGGAGCAGCGGCCGCTCGGCCAGATAGGCTACGGCATCGAGCCTGGCATTGAGCGCGGCCGCATCGGTCAGCGGACTTGCCAGCCTCGCGGCAAGCTCACGCGCGCCAGAGGCCGAGACGGTCCGATCGATGGCGGCGAGCAGGCTCCCTGCCCGCGCACCTTGGTTGGAGCGCACCAGTTCGAGATTGGCCCTGGTCGCGGCATCGATGAGAAGCAGACTGCCGGCGCTTTCTTTCCGTGGCGGGCGCAGCAGCGGCGCTCGGCCCACTTGCGTCAGCTCGACATAACTCAAGAGGCCGCCGAGGCTCGCAAGCTCGGCGCGGGTGAAGTCGCCGAAGGCGTCGAGCGCCTGCACGCCGAGGCGCGACTTGAGCAGCCGTTCGCCGCGCGCGGAGTCGAACTGTCCGCGCGGAACTTGCGTGAGCGCAGCGCCGGCCTCCTCGATCAGACGGCGCATGGCGGGATCGGAGGCCAAATCATCGCCGAGGAGAATCTCACCTGGCCGAAGACGCGCCAGCTCGCCGGATAGAGTCTTTCGCCGGCACCGAGGCGACAAGGAGCTCGCCGGTCGAAATATCGACGGACGCGAGCGCGAAGATCCGATCGCCATTGCCGGCAGGAGCAGCGAACAAAGCGGTGAGGAAATTATTGGCGCGGGCATCGAGCAGGCTCTCTTCGGTGAGCGTGCCAGGTGTGACCAGCCTCACCACGTCGCGGCGCACCACGGACTTGGCGCCGCGCTTCTTCGCCTCGGCTGGGTCTTCGGTCTGTTCGCACACCGCGACACGGTGACCGCGCCCGATCAGGCGCTGGAGATAGCCGTCGGCCGCGTGCACCGGCACGCCGCACATCGGGATATCTTGGCCAAGATGTTTGCCGCGTTTGGTGAGCGCGATGCCGAGGGTGCGCGAGGCAATTTCGGCGTCCTCGAAGAACAGCTCGTAGAAATCGCCCATGCGGTAGAACAGCAGGCTGTCGGCGTTCGCCGCCTTGATCTCCAAATATTGGGCGATCATCGGGGTAGCGAGCGCCGGTTCGTCGCGCTTCGTCTCTCCGGACGGCTTCGTTGCCGCTCGCCTTGGTCCCCGTCTCGGCCATGAGGAGGTCGTAGCTTTTCGGGTTTCGCCGCACAAGGCGCCCGGGCCAATTCGCAGTGGGAATTGGACTTTCCCGTGCCGCTAGCCTCCTCTAGGGTGCGCTCGATTTTGTTAGAGAGAGGCGGAGCCCAAAATGCGTCCTTCAAAACGCGCCCCCGACGCATTGCGTCCCATCAGCCTTGAGCGCGGCGTGTCGCGCCATGCCGAGGGTTCGTGCCTGGTGCGCTTCGGCGAGACGCATGTGCTGTGCATTGCGACGGCGGGTGAATCCGTGCCGCCATGGCTGAAGGGAAGCGGCAAAGGCTGGGTCACGGCGGAATATGGCATGCTTCCCCGCGCGACAAACGAGCGTATGCGGCGCGAGGCGGCGGTGGGCAAGCAATCGGGCCGCACGCAGGAGATCCAGCGGCTGATCGGCCGCTCGCTCCGGGCCGTGACGGATCTCACCGCGCTCGGCGAGAAACAGATCGTGGTCGATTGCGACGTGCTGCAAGCCGATGGCGGCACGCGCACCGCCTCGATCACCGGCGCCTGGATCGCGCTCTACGACGCCATCCAATGGATGAAAGCCCGCAACATGGTGAAGGGCAACGCACTTCGCGATCACGTGGCGGCGGTATCGTGCGGGCTCTATGGCGGCGTGCCGGTGCTCGATCTCGATTATGCGGAAGATTCGGAAGCCGACGCCGACGCGAATTTCGTCATGACCGGAAATGGCGGCATCGTCGAGGTTCAGGGCACGGCGGAGACCGAGCCGTTCAGCCAAGAGAAGTTCGACCAATTGATGCTGCTGGCGCGTCAAGGCATCGCCGAGCTGGTGGCGCTGCAGAAGCTGACGATCGCGTGAGATGACGTTGACGCTGAAAGCCGGCACGCGGCTTGTGATCGCGAGCCACAACAAGGGCAAGGTCCGCGAGATCGGCGAGCTGCTGGCGCCATTCGGCATCGAGACGATCTCTGTGGCCGAGCTCGGACTGCCCGAGCCTGACGAGACCGGAACCAGCTTCATCGAGAATGCGAAACTGAAGGCGGTCGCGGCGGCGAATGCGTCGGGCATGCTGGCGCTGTCCGACGATTCAGGTCTCGAGATCAAAGCGATCGGCGGCGCGCCGGGGATTCATTCGGCGCTGTGGGGCGGACCGGGAAGAGATTTCAGCCTCGCCATGGCCAAGGTCGAGGACGCGATGCGAAAACGAGGCGCGACCGACATGACCGCCAATTTCACCTGCGCGCTCGCGCTGGCGGAGCCTGGCGGGGAGGCCCTAGCGTTCGAAGGCAAGGTGTTCGGCAAAATCAGCTTTCCGCCACGAGGCACGCGCGGTTTCGGCTATGATCCGATCTTCATTGCCGATGGCGAGACGCTGAGCTTCGGCGAGATGGACCCTGACGCCAAGCACGCGATCTCGCATCGCGCGCGGGCTTTCGAGAAACTGATGATTGCGACCTTTGACGATGAGTGAAACCGCACCATTCGGAGTTTATGTGCATTGGCCGTTCTGCCTGGCCAAATGCCCGTATTGCGATTTCAATTCGCATGTCCGCCATGGCGGCATCGAGGAAGAGCGGTTCCTCGCTGCCTATCTGCGCGAGCTCGATAGTTTCGCGGAGTTCGCGCCGGGCCGCACCGTCTCCAGCATCTTCTTTGGCGGCGGCACGCCGTCGCTGATGGGGGCGAAGACTGTCACTGCAATTCTCGAGCATATCGCCGCGCTTTGGAGCGTCGATCAAGATGCCGAGATCACGCTCGAAGCCAACCCGACCAGTGTTGAAGCAGAGCGCTTCGCCGGCTACGCGTCCGCCGGCGTCAATCGGCTGTCCCTCGGGGTGCAGGCGCTCGACGATCGAAGTCTCAAAGCGCTCGGGAGGATGCATACGAGCGGATGAGGCACTTCACGCGCTCGATCTGGCCAAGCGCAATTTCGGCCGCGTCTCGTTCGATTTGATCTATGCGCGAGAAGGCCAGAGCGTCGCGCAATGGCGCAGCGAGCTGACGAAGGCCCTTGAGCATGCCGCCGATCATCTCTCGCTCTATCAACTCACCATCGAGCCCGGCACGATGTTCGCCGCGCGGCATGCGGCGGGGACTTTGCGCGTTCCAGACGCGGCCGCTGGCGCGCGAATTCTATCTGCTGACGCAGGAGCTTTGCGAGGCAGCGGGGCTTCCCGCCTACGAAGTCTCGAACCACGCGCGGCCCGGATCGGAGTCGCGGCACAATCTGATTTACTGGCGCGGACACGACTACGCAGGAATCGGCGCCGGCGCGCATTCGCGCATCACGATCGACGGCAAGCGGCGCGCGCTCAGCGCCATCAAATCTCCGGAGGCGTGGCGCGAAGCGGTCGAGGCTTCAGGTCATGGGCTCGAAACCGAAGAGGATTTGAGCGAAGCGGAATCCGCCGACGAATATTTGCTGATGGGCTTGCGTCTTGCCGAAGGCATCGATCTGCAAAGACTTCAAGCGATCAGCGGCAGAGCGCCGAGCAGGCAAACGGTCGATGCCTTAAGCGCGCAAGGCCTGGTGCGCCGCGAAGGCGAAAGATTAGCCGCCACCCCGTCGGGCCGGCTCGTGCTCGAACGCATCATCCTGGAGCTTGCGGCCTAAGCGATATCAATATTGTGCGTTGACGAAGGAGTTGGGCGCGGGCTGCAGCATCTGCGGTCCGCTCTCGCGCACTTCGAGGATGGCGAGGCCGCGTTCCGAGGTGCCGTTGGGCAGCAGGCGGAACAATCCGTCGACGCCCTGAAAGCCGCTGCCGCGCGTCAGCTGCGACTTCGGTATAGCGCTGGCCTGGCGGGTTTTGCGACAGCGACACGGCAAGGCTCACGGCGTCGTAGGCAAGGCTCGCGAGCCGAGGCGGGGTATCGCCATAGGTCTTGGCGTAGCTCGCGGCGAATTTGCTCCAGCCTTTCGGGTCCGGCGCCGGATACCAGCCGCCGACCAGCGCCTTCTCATTGCCGATGCCGGGATAATCCCATTGGCCGGTGCCGATGAATTGCACGCGCTGAGCTGGTCACGTCGGACGAGGCCAGCAGCGGCGCGAGCGCGGGAAGGTCCTCGCGCCCGGCAGGCAAGAACACCGCATCGATCTGCTGGCCGGATTTGATGGCGTTGGCGATCTGCCGCACCGGTCCGATCATGGCATTGGCATCGTTGGAGGCGTAAGTGGCGCGCACGGACGCCTGGCCGCCGCCTTGGGTGACCGCCTTGGCAAAGGCGGCTTCGGCGATGCGGCCATAGGGCGATTGCGGCACCAGCACCGCGAAATTTTTCTTTCCGCGCGACATCGCGAAGGAGACGATGCGCGGCACGTCGCGCCCGGCGAGGAAGCTCAACAGAAAGACGCCGTTGCCGGCGACGCTCTCGTCGCTGGAGAAGGCGATCATGGGAACATTGGCCTGACGCGCCACAGGAGCGGCACCGGTCACTTCCTGGGCGAAGAGCGGGCCGATGATCAGCTCGGCGCCCTCGGAGACAGCGCTTTGCGCCGCGGCGCGGGCGCCATCGGGCGTGCCGTGCGTATCCTTCGGCACCAGAGCCACGCCGGGATTGTCGAAATCGAACAAAGCAAGCTCGGCGGCCTGCTTCAGCGCCTTGGCGACGGCCGGCGTGTTGCCGGAAGACGTCATCGGCAAGAGCAGCGCCACCTTCACCGTGCCGCCGCTAGGACCGCCGCCGCTGCTAATCGCGGGCATGCCGGGACCGCCGCCGCTGCCGCCGCCACAGGCCGCGACCAGAATGGCGACCAGCCGTCGCGGCGAGCATGAGGCGCGCCGCACCCCACCCGCGTTCTATTGTGTTGTGGAAAGCCCATCTGGCCCCTTGGTCCAAGACCGACCTGGCCTTGTTCACGCGCTTCTTGGGCCGAATCTCGCCCGCAAACATGGCTCAAAATTGATTGAAGGAGGTTATAGCATGCTGGTCCACCCCGCCTAGCAATTGCGGGGCTTACGTCTATAAAGAACGGCGTGCAAGACCGACAGCAAGACGGCCGAACGGCGCAGACGAATGAGCGTGTCGCCACGCGCGCGCATGAGGTGTTGAGCGACCTGATCGAGAGACCGCTCGCGCCCGGCCTCTACCTCGTGGCGACGCCGATCGGCAATCTCGGCGACATTTCCTTGCGTGCGCTCTCGGTGCTGGCGCGCGCCGATCTGATCGCGGCGGAAGATACGCGGCATAGCCGCAAGCTGCTCACGCATTTCGGAATCACGGGCGAGCTCACGCCATACCATGAGCACAACGCGGCGAAGGAGCGGCCACGACTGATCGCGCGCGTCAAGGCCGGGCAGAGCAGTCGCGCTGATCTCGGATGCCGGCACGCCGCTGATCTCCGATCCCGGTTATAAACTCGTGCGCGAGGCGCTGGATCGGGGCCTGATGGTGACGAGCATTCCCGGCGCCTCGGCGACGCTTGCCGCGCTGACAATGTCCGGGACTTCCCACCGATACGTTTTTGTTCGCTGGATTCCTGCCACCGAAATCGGGCCCGCGGAAGACACGGCTCGAGGAACTGAAAGACGCGCCGGCGACACTCGTCTTCTTCGAAGCCTCATCGCGGCTGACGAAGTCGCTGACCGACATGGTTCAGGTCTTCGGTCCCCGCGAGGCCGCCGTGGCGAAGGAACTCACCAAGCTGCACGAGACGCTGGCGCGAGGCACACTCGATGTTCTTGCATCGGGATTTACAACCGAGGATGAGCTGAAAGGCGAGTTCGTCATTGTCGTGGCGCCGCCCTCACCCAAAGAGACGGAGATCGGCGACGCGGAAATCCTCGCCGAGCTGAAACTCGCCTTGAAGCGCGGCAGCTTCCGCGACGCCGTGCGCGACGTGGCCGAGGCGCGCGGGCTGAAGCGCGCCCGGGTCTACGAGCTTGGGCTCAGCCTCCAGCGCGACGACGAATGAGGCAATCGGCGGGTCAGAGCCTATCGCAGCGGGCTGTTCGCCGAGAGTTTGGTCGCGCTGCTGCTGCGGCTGAAAGGCAATCGCATCGTGGCGCGGCGTTACAAGACGCCGGTCGGCGAGATCGATCTCGTGGCGCTGAAGGGCAAGCGGCTTGCTTTCGTCGAGGTGAAGCGGCGGAAAAGTTTCGAGGATGCGGCCGAGGCGTTGCCGAGCCGAGCGCGGCGAAGGATCGTCCGAGCCGCGCAATATTGGCTCGCCGCGCATCCTTCCTATAATGGCCACGACATGCGCTTCGACGTGGTGCTGACCGCGCCGTGGTCCTGGCCGAAATTCATCGAGAATGCATTTCCGAGTGTAGCCAGGACCAGCAATTGCCGCGAAGGCAAAGAAACTGGTAAGAGAAACGCCATGGCCCTCAAAGTCGCCTTCCAGATGGACCCGATCGAGCGCATCGATATCAGGGGCGATTCCACCTTCGCGCTTGCTGCTCGAGGCGCAGCACCGCGGCCACGACGTGTTCTATTACACGCCGGCCAATCTCTCGCTCCGCGACGGCAGGCTGATCGCGCATGGGCATAGCCTCACCGTGCAGGATACGCCGGAAGATCACTATCGGCTGGCGCATCCGCGCGACGTCGATCTCGCCGAGATGGACGTGGTGCATCTCAGGCAAGATCCGCCGTTCGACATGGCCTATATCACCACGACGCATCTCTTGGAGCGGCTGCAGCCCGAGACGCTGGTGGTGAACGATCCGGCGAGCGTGCGCAACGCGCCGGAAAAAGTGTTCGTGCTCGATTTCATGGATTTGATGCCGCCGACGCTGGTCACCCGCTCGCTCGACGAGATCAAGGCGTTTCGTGCCGAGCATAAGGACATCGTGGTGAAGCCGCTTTACGGCAATGGCGGCGCCGCGGTGTTTCGCATCGCGCCGGGAGACACCAATCTCAATTCGCTGGTCGAGCTGATGGCGATCAGCTTCCGCGAGCCGCTGATGGTGCAGAAATATCTGCCGCAAGTCAGGAAGGGCGACAAGCGCATCATCTTGGTGGATGGCGAGTTCGCGGGCGCCATCAATCGCGTGCCGGCCGCGGATGAGAGCCGCTCAAATTTGCATGTCGGCGGCATTGCGGAGGAAGCCACGCTGACCAAGCGCGACAAGGAGATTTGCGCGCGGCTTGGGCCGGAACTTAAGAAGCGCGGACTGATCTTCGTCGGCATCGACGTGATCGGCAACTATCTCACCGAGATCAACGTCACCTCGCCCACCGGAATCCGACAGATCAAGCAATTCGGCGGCAACGATGTCGCGGCGATGATCTGGGATGTGGTGGAGAAGAAAGTCGGCTACGCGCTTGCGACGATGAAACGGCGCTAGGCGGGCGGGTCGATCAGCCACGCTTGCGGGCGCGCCGCTTAGCCGGCGCACGAGGCTTGGCGACCTTTGGCTTTGCCTTTGGTTGCGTTGTCGGCGTGGGACTCGAGGCCGGACGCTGGCGCCGGTGTTTCCAAAATGTGCACCAGCCCTGGAAGGCGACGCCAGCACCCCAGCCGAGTGCCACCCAATAGAACCACCAGACATTCGGCGTGCGAAGATAGTTCACGGCAAACAGTAAGATCACCACGCCGAGATAGACGAAAAGATGCACGACGAAGACGCGGGCCTTCTTGTCGACGAAGATACGCTCACGGCGGCGGGTGCGTTTGAGCAGAAGCGCGAGGCCGTGCGCCGCAAGCAGCGATGCCCCAACCCGCCAGCAGCCAAATAAACCAGATGTGGTCCGGCGTGGCATAGAGGTTGAGCGCGGCAGCCGCGCCCACGACAACGACAAAGCCGATGACGTGGATCAGGAACACCCGCAGCGCGGGGTCCTTGAGCATGCGCTTGAACATTGGGGTCTCCGCGGCGGCGCAGATGGAGCGTGCCACGAGTGTTGATCCGATCCGTTGATCGGGCGCAAGGGAATGGGCGATTTTCATCTGGAAGACGGCGATGTTCCCTTAATGTTCTTGCCATGGGGTTTCCGCTCGTCTAGAATGATCGTCTGGCGTGTGGGGGTGGCGATGTTCGCGCGGGTCACGACGGTCGCGTTCGAGGGCATTGAGGCGCGCGGCGTCGACGTGCAGGTGCAGATCGGCCCGGGCCTGCCCGCCTTCACCATTGTCGGACTCGCGGACAAGGCGGTAGCCGAGAGCCGCGAGCGGGTCCGAGGCGCGCTCAACGCCATCGGGCTCGCGCTGCCGCCAAAGCGCATCACCGTCAATCTCGCCCCTGCCGACCTGCCGAAGGAAGGCAGCCATTACGATCTTCCCATCGCGCTCGGACTGATGGCCGCGGTCGGCGCCATCGCGCGCGACGCCATCGAATCCTATTGCGTGCTCGGTGAGCTCGCGCTCGACGGATCGATCGCCGCGGTCGCGGGCGCGCTGCCGGCCGCGATCGGGGCCAACGCGCTCGGCAAGGGGCTGATCTGCCCTGCCGCATGCGGGGCTGAGGCGGCATGGGCGGCGGAAGACATGTCGATCCTGGCGCCGTCGGACCTGCTCGTGCTGGTCAATCACTTCAAAGGCCTGCAGACCTTGCGGCGCCCACAACCAACGCCCGATCTCGGCGACGCTGCGATGCCGGATTTGCGTGACATCAAAGGCCAGGAGACCGCGAAGCGGGCGCTCGAGGTCGCTGCCGCCGGCGGTCATAATTTGCTCATGATCGGGCCGCCGGGCGCGGGCAAGTCGATGCTGGCGCGGCGGCTGCCTTCGCTGTTGCCGCCGCTCGAGCCGGCGGAGATGTTGGAAGTCAGCATGATCCGAAGCCTTGCCGGCGATCTCAATGGCGGCAGAATCGGCCGCGCGCGGCCGTTCCGCAGCCCGCATCATTCGGCGACCATGGCGGCGCTGGTCGGCGGCGGCACGCGGCCGCGGCCCGGAGAGGTCGCGCTTGCGCATCTCGGCGTGCTGTTTCTCGATGAGCTGCCGGAGTTCCACCCGCAAGTGCTCGATGCGTTGAGACAGCCGCTCGAGGCCGGCGAGACCGTGATCGCTCGCGCCAATCACCGCATCACCTATCCGTCGCGCATTCAGCTCGTGGCGGCGATAAATCCTTGCCGTTGCGGCCGCGCGGGCGAGCCCGGCTACGCTTGCCGCCAAGGACGCGGCTGCGTCGAGCGCTATCAGGCCCGCATCTCGGGGCCGCTGCTCGACCGCATCGATCTGCAGATCGAGGTGCCCGCGGTCTCTGCAGCCGATCTGGTGCTGCCGCAAGCCGCGGAAGGGAGCGCCGATGTGAGGGAGCGTGTTGCTGCCGCGCGGCGCATACAAGCCGCGCGCTTCGCCAAACTCGGGCTCCAGCGCGTCCGCACCAATGCCGAATGCGACGGCAGTCTGCTCGAGGAGATCGCTAGTCCCGAAGCCTCCGGCCTCAAGCTCTTGCGCGACGCCGCCGACACGCTGTCCTTAAGCGCGCGTGGCTATCACCGCACATTGCGAGTGGCCCGGACGCTGGCCGATCTCGATGGCGAGGAGAAAGTTGCCCGCATTCATATTGCGGAAGCCTTGAGTTACCGCGGCGAGACCTTGCGGCGGGCGGCAGTTGCGGCCTGAAGCGCGAAAATCAAAGTTTTAGGTTAACGGCTAAAGGCTTTCTCAAGCATTGTTTGCTTGGCTGCCGTGAACAAGTGCGCCGGGAAGATCACCGGCGCCGGAACAGAGCGGCGTCCTCGTGAGCAGTCAAGACAAAGAGTCGGAAGCCCGGCCCAAGATCGGTGCTTGGCTGGCGCCGGGCGTGATGGGCCTTGGCCTCGCCGCCTTGGCGTGGCTCGCGGTCGGCGTGGCGCCTCTGTTGCTCCTGCTGCCGCTCATTCTTGCTGTTGCCTTCGCCTTGGGTCTCGTCGCAATGCTCCAGCGCAACACGGCGCGCGAGGCGAAACGGCTCGAGGCGCTGGCGCGCAAGCTCGACGTCAGTCTGGAAGCGCTGAACGATCTGCAATGGAGCGTGCGCGAGCGGGAAGCTCGCTATCGCGGCTTGCTCGACCGCCAGGGCGACGTGATCATCCGGCGGCGGCCCGATGGGGTTCTCAGCTTCGCCAACGATGCGTTCTGCCGGGTGTTCGGCGTGACGAGCGATGAGGCGCTGGGCGAGCTTTTCGCTTTGCCCATCGAAGGCGACCAACCGAGGACGCCGGAACTCCGTTTTGAGCCTGGCGAACAACGACGCAGCCGCATGCTTGAACTCAATACGGCGGCGGGCCCGCGTTGGTTCGTCTGGGAGGATTTCGCCGTCACCGACGAACGCGGGCGGTTGAGCGAGATCCAGAGCGCCGGTCACGACATCACCAAACAGCGCGAAGCGGAGCTCGCGCTGGAAGAAGCGCGCGATCAGGCGATGAGCGCCAGCCGGGCAAAGTCGCGCTTCCTCGCCTCGATGAGCCACGAGATCAGGACTCCGATGAACGGCATTCTCGGCATGACGGGGCTTTTGCTCGACACCGATCTGTCGCCGGAACAATCCACCTATGCGCGCGCGATCTCGACTTCGGCCAAGACGCTGGTGGCCTTGATCGACGAGGTGCTCGACTTCTCCAAGATCGAAGCCGGCAAGATCGAGCTTCGGCCGGCGCCATTCGAAATCGCCGACGCCGCGCAAAGCGTAATCGAGCTGTTGGCGCCCCGCGCCCGCGACAAGGGCCTGGAGATTTGCTGGCTGGCCCATCCCGATCTGCCACGCACCGTGATCGGCGACGAAATGCGCGTGCGTCAGATTCTGATGAACTTGCTCGGCAACGCCATCAAGTTCACCGAGCAAGGCGGTGTGGCACTGGTGCTTGGACGTTCGCCGGAGACCGCGGACGCGCCGGTGTGCTTGAGGCTCACGGTGCGCGATACCGGACCCGGCGTTCCACTCGATGCGATCGACCGCATCTTTGCCGAGTTCGAGCAAGCCGATAGCGGTCCCACGCGCCGCCATGGCGGCACCGGGCTCGGACTCACGATTTCCAAACGCCTGATCGACGAGATGGGCGGCAGCATCGCCATCACCAGCGTGCCGGGGGAGGGCGCCAGCTTCACCGTCGATCTGCCGTTCGAGCTGCCGGCGATTGCGAGCAGTGTGAGCGAGGACTGGCCGCGGCCATCGGCGCATGAGCGCGTGCTGGTTGCGCTCAATGGCATGGTCGAGGCAAATCTCGTGGGAGAATTGCTGGTGGCTATGGGAACGCGGGTGGCGAGCACGACTGCCGAAGACGCGCTGCGGCTCGCATCAACTGCCGAAGCAACGGACTTCCCTTTCACCGGGCTTCTGACCGATCTCGCGCATGCAAGCTCGGCAAGGATGCTCATTCGCGCGTTGCAAAATAAAGTTGGGGATGGACGGCGCCCCCGCGCTGTTGTGATCCTCGACCCCGCGCAGCGCGGCGAGATCCCGCGGCTGCGGGACCAGGGTTTCACCGGCTATCTGGTGCGCCCGATACGACCGCTCTCCCTCCTCACCCAATTGTTCGGAAGCCAGGATGCGGATAGCAGCGAGAGCGCGGAGATCGTGACGCTCGAATCCATTCAGTTTCGCTCAGCTGAAGGCGGCCGGGCCTTGTCCGTGCTGCTCGCCGAGGACAATGACATCAACGCGTTGTTGGCTCGCACCGTGCTGGAGAAATGCGGGGCGCGGGTGGTGCGCGCTCGAAACGGGATCGAGGCCGTCGCTGCCGCGCGCCGCGCGCATGAGGACGCAGACGGCCACGAGTTCGACCTCGTGCTGATGGATATCCACATGCCGGAAATGGACGGGATCGAGGCGGCGCAGCAGATCCGCGCCCTTTATCCTGACGGCGCGGCAGCACCCGGCGCCCGGCCACCGATTATCGCGCTCACCGCCAACGCTCTTGTCGAGGACCGCGCGGCCTATTTGCAGGCCGGATTGGACGACTACCTGGCCAAGCCGTTCGAGAAAGACGATCTCCTCGCGCTGATCGCGCGCTGGCGGAAAGACGCCAAAATAGGGGCTGCCGGCCTCGGTGCCGCCTAGGCTGCCACCCCTGGCAACCGCCCCGTATCGCGACCATATCCCCAGGCTGTCACATAGAGTTCGAATTGGTTTGCTAACCGGCCAGTGTTATGGCCGAATCAAGTCGCGGGCGGATGAACGAGAAACCGATGAAGCTGACACCGGGGGCCAAACCCAATTTTTTCCGCCCGAGCACGATGTTTCCCGCCTTTCTGCTGAAGCCGGTGCAGGGAGCCTTTCCTTTCGCGCCGGGCGGCTCGCTCCGGCCTCGAGGTTTCGGCAAACGTTTCCAGCCGCATAAGGTCTATGGCCGCATCGGCAATCTCGAAGTGAGGCTCGCCCGCACCAAAGGCGATCTCAAACGCGCGCAGCGGCTCCGCTACAAAGTGTTCTACGAAGAGATGGATGCCATCCCGGGCGCGCTCGCGATTTTGTCGCGACGCGACGAAGATGTCTACGACTCGATCTTCGATCATCTGCTGGTCGTCGATCACGGCAATCCCGACAAGGGCCGGCGCTGGGGACGCCCCAAAGTGGTCGGGACCTATCGCGTGTTGCGCCAGGACATCGCCAACCGGAACGACGGCTTCTACACGCAAGGCGAATACGACATCGCGCCTCTGCTCCGCGCCAGGCCGGATCAACAATTTCATCGAGCTCGGCCGCTCCTGCGTGCTGAAGCCCTATCGCAACAAGCGCACGCTCGAATTGTTGTGGCAGGGCGTGTGGGGCTATGTGCGCGAGCATGGCGGCAGCGCGATGATTGGCTGCGGAAGTTTTCCCGGCACAGACCCGAGCCTGCATGCGCAGGCCCTGAGCTATCTCCACCACGTGAAACTGGCGCCTGCCGAATGGCGGGTGCGCGCGCACGATCGTCTTCGCGTCGACATGAACATGCTGCCGAAGGACGCGATCAACGCGCGCGCGGCGATCCGGGCGCTCCCGCCTCTGATCAAGGGCTATTTGCGGGTGGGCGCTTATGTCGGCGACGGTGCCGTGATCGACCATCAATTCGGCACTACCGACGTGTTCCTCGTCATGCCGGTCGAGGCGATGAACACTCGCATTTTCAATCATTTCGGCGCGCCGGACGAACTGCCCACGCCCGTCCGAGCAGGACTTCGCCGCGCTGAACTAGGTGACATGTGCGTTAAAGATCGGCGCCTCTGGGGTTTGACGGCCTGCTCTCGCACCCCTAGATTTCCGCCATCATGCGGCATACCGACGTCAACGATGCCATGCGCGCCGTGCAGGAGGCGAGCGCAGGGCTGAAGCAGCTCAACGAGCGCTCGCGCGAAATCTTCAAGCGCATTGTCGAGACCTATCTCGCCACCGGCGAGCCGGTCGGCTCGCGGAACTTGAGCCGCGCGCTACCGATGACGCTGTCGCCGGCGTCGGTCCGCAACGTGATGTCGGATTTGGAGGCGCTCGGGCTGATCTATGCGCCGCATACGAGCGCCGGACGGCTCCCCACCGAGACGGGCTTGCGGCTGTTTGTCGATGGTTTGCTCGAAGTCGGCGATGTCAGCCAGGAGGAGCGCAGCCAGATCGAGAGCCATATGGCGGGGAGCGGCCGACACCGTGGGGTCGAAGCGTTGCTCGCCGAAGCCGGCGATATGCTCTCCGGACTGTCGCGCTGCGCCGGCGTGGTGCTGGTCGAGCGCCAGACCAAGACGCTGAAGCAAATCGAGTTCGTCAATCTCGGACCGGGCAAGGCGCTGGTGGTGTTGGTCGGCGATGACGGCGATGTCGAGAACCGCATCATCTCGCTTCCCGACGGATTGCCGCTCTCCTCGCTCAACGAGGCCTCCAACTATGTCAATGCGCGGATCGGCGGTCTGACGCTCGGCGATGCGCGCACCCGCATCGAAACCGAGATCGAGCAACGCCGCGCGCAACTCGACGAACTTACCGCCAGCGTGGTGACGGAGGGGCTTGCTGTCTGGTCGGGCGAGAGCGAGGAGCCCAAGAGCCTGATCGTGTGCGGACGCTCGCATCTGCTCGAAGACGTGAAGGCGATGGACGATTTGGAGAGGATCAGGCTGCTATTCGAGGATCTCGATACCAAGAAGGATCTGATCCAATTGCTCGGTCTGGCGGAAGGCGCTGATGGGGTGCGAATCTTCATCGGGTCGGAGAACAAGCTGTTCTCGCTCTCCGGGTCGGCGCTGATCGTGTCGCCCTTTAAGGATAGCGAGCGGCGCATCGTGGGCGCGCTCGGCGTGATTGGGCCGACCAGGCTGAATTATGCCCGCATCATCCCGATGGTCGACTACACGGCCAGGCTGCTCGGCCGGATTGTCCCTTGATTTTTGGCGGCTTACGGTCGATATCCGGCAACGCGTGCAGCGCAATCAGCGAGAGCAAATGCCCGACGACAAACCCGACGAGATAGATGAGGAGATCGGGGCGACCCCCGAGTCTTCTCCTAAAGTCAGCGCCGATCCTGGCGTCGAGGCGCGCGGCGAGGTCGAGGCGATGATCGCCGAGAACGCCGATATGCGCGACCGGCTGTTGCGCACGATGGCGGACATGGAGAATTTGCGCAAACGCACCGAGCGCGAGAAATCCGATACCGCCCGCTACGCCATCTCCAGTTTTGCCCGCGATGTGCTCACCCTTGGCGACAATTTGCGCCGCACCGTCGAGCATGTGCCGGCGGAGGCCGCCGCCCAAGACCCGGCGCTGAAGAGCTTCCTCGAAGGCATCGAGCTGACCGAACGCGAGCTGTTGAACGTGTTGGAGCGGCACGGCGTGACGCGGATCGATCCGCTCGGCGCCAGGTTCGATCCCAATTTCCACCAGGCGATGTACGAGGTGGAGAAGAAGGACGTGCCGGAGGGCACCGTCGTCGACGTGATGCAAGGCGGCTATACGATCGGGGAGCGCTGTTTGCGGCCGGCACTGGTCGCCGTGTCCAAGGGCGGACCGAAACCGGCGGCAGCCCAAGATGCACCGAAGGCCGCCAACGACGATTTTCCCGCCGACTAGTCTTTCACCCATAATCTTGTCCGAAGGCTCGGCGCAATTCGCCGAGCAAAGCGCGTTGTTCCGCTTCGGCGAAATATCCGGATAAATATTGTAGCGTCACGTCCGCCTCATTTTACGGCCCGAAGGACATATAGCGTTCGGGGTGAGGCAAGAGGAGCTGAAAGACATGCCTGCGAAGCCGAACCCTGACGGATACGTGCATGCGCGCGACGACAAGGAATATCAGCGCTTGCGCGATCAGGCGGCGATGTGGCGGCCGGCGAGTGAAGCGGTGCTCGACAGGATCGGACTGAAGCCAGGGATGAGCTGCCTCGACATTGGCTGCGGCCCGGGTGCGGTGATGCGGCTGATGGCGGACCGCGTGGGCACTTCCGGCCACGTCACCGGCATCGATGTCGATGGCAGGCTGGGGCGCTTGGCGTTGGGCGAACTCCGCAACGAAGGCGGCTGCCAATTCGAGTTCGTCGAGGGCGATGCGCTGAAGCTCGATGCCGTCCCCGGCGCGCCGTTCGATCTCAGCTTCTGCCGGCTGGTGCTGATGCATCTCACCGACCCGGTGGCGCTGCTGGAGAAAATGCATCACTGGACCAAGCAAGGCGGATATGTCGCGGCGCAGGAATTCGATTTCGGCGGGATGGTGATCGAACCTCTGTGCCCGGCCATGACCGAGTTCAGCCGCCTGTTCGAGGGCGTGTTTCGTGGCCATGGGCGGAATTTGCGCGCCGGACGGCAGCTCCCGGCGCAATTCGAGGCGGCAGGCCTCGGGGCGCCGGAGGGCACCGACGCGGAGGTGAAATTCCTGCCGCTCGCCGTCATGGCGCCGATGCTGATCGGCGTCTATGAAGGGCTGTTCGCCGCAGGCAGCACGCTCGGGATCGCGGATGAGGCGCTGGCGGCTGGCTTCCGCGTCGATATGGCTGAAGCTGGAGCGGATGGGCGGTATTATTGCCTTACCCCGACCCTGATCTCGGCCTGGAAGCAAGTCGGCTAGCACCTCGCTCGATTTTGCCAACACTCAGTTTTGGGGCGACGCGCTGTTTACCTTGCGGCGCTATACCGGGCCTCCTATATACGGCAGAAATCCTGCCGCTTTCAGCGGCTGGTCTTGCGCCGATTAGGGGATCGTTCCCAGCCGTGAGAACGGCTCGGACTACCGGTTGCCTCTAAGGGACCGGACGATCTGCCAGAAAGAAGAGAGGTTTGGAGCATGGCGAAAGTGATCGGAATTGATCTCGGCACGACGAATTCGTGCGTCGCGGTCATGGAAGGTAAGAACCCCAAAGTGATCGAAAATGCCGAGGGCATGCGCACCACGCCCTCGATGGTCGCCTTCACCGCCGACGGCGAGAAGCTCGTCGGACTTCCGGCCAAGCGCCAGGGGGTGACCAACCCCGAGAACACGTTCTTCGCCATCAAGCGCCTGATCGGACGGCGCTACGAAGACCCGATGGTCGAGAAGGACAAGAAGCTGGTCCCCTATCAGATCGTCAAGGGCGACAATGGCGATGCCTGGGTCGAATCCCATGGCAAGAAATATTCCCCGTCGCAGATCTCCGCTTTCATCCTGCAAAAAATGAAGGAGACGGCGGAAGCCTATCTCGGCGAGAAGGTCGAGCAGGCTGTGATCACCGTTCCGGCTTATTTCAATGACGCGCAGCGCCAGGCGACCAAAGACGCCGGCAAGATCGCAGGGCTTGAAGTCTTGCGCATCATCAACGAGCCGACAGCGGCCGCGCTCGCTTACGGACTTGAAAAGAAAGAAGGCAAGACCATCGCCGTCTACGATCTCGGCGGCGGCACGTTCGACATTTCGATCCTCGAGATCGGCGACGGCGTGTTCGAGGTGAAGTCGACCAATGGCGATACCTTCCTCGGCGGCGAGGATTTCGACATGCGCCTCGTCGACTATCTCGCCAACGAGTTCAAGAAAGAGAGCGGCATCGATCTGCGCGGCGACAAGCTGGCGCTACAGCGGCTGAAGGAAGCGGCGGAGAAGGCGAAGATCGAGCTGTCGTCGACGACGCAGACCGAGATCAATCTGCCCTTCATCACCGCGGATGCATCGGGTCCGAAGCATCTCACCATGAAGCTGACGCGCGCCAAGCTCGAGAGCCTGGTGGACGATCTCATCCAGAAGACGATCGGCCCGTGCGCCAGCGCGCTGAAGGATGCCGGTCTGAAGGCGGCGGAGATCGAGGAGGTCGTTCTCGTCGGCGGCATGACGCGCATGCCGAAAGTGGTCGAGACGGTGAAGAATTTCTTCGGCCGCGAGCCGCATAAGGGCGTGAATCCGGACGAGGTCGTGGCCATCGGCGCCGCGATTCAGGCGGGCGTGCTGCAGGGCGACGTCAAGGACGTGCTGCTGCTCGACGTCACCCCGCTTTCGCTCGGCATCGAAACCTTGGGCGGCGTATTCACGCGTCTGATCGACCGCAACACCACGATCCCGACCAAGAAGAGCCAGGTGTTCTCGACCGCCGAGGACAATCAGAACGCGGTGACCATCCGCGTGTTCCAAGGCGAGCGCGAGATGGCGGCCGACAACAAGATGCTCGGTCAGTTCGATCTGGTCGGCATTCCGCCGGCGCCGCGCGGCGTGCCGCAGATCGAGGTCACGTTCGACATCGACGCCAACGGTATCGTCAACGTCGCGGCCTCGGACAAGGCCACCGGCAAGGCGCAGTCGATCCGGATCCAGGCTTCGGGCGGCCTGACCGACGCGGATATCGACCGCATGGTCAAGGAAGCGGAGAGCCACGCCGAAGAGGACAAGAAGCGTCGCGAGCTGATCGAGACCAGGAACCAGGCCGAAGCCCTGATCCATTCGACCGATCGCATGCTGAAGGATTTCGGCGACAAGGCACAACCTGCCGACAAGGCTGCCATCGAGACTGCGGTCGCGGAGCTCAAAACCGCGGTGCAAGGCGAAGATACCGAGGCCATCAAGCAGAAGATCGACGCGGTCGCACAAGCCTCGATGAAGCTCGGCGAAGCCATGTATCAGGCGAGCCAGGGTGGCGGCGAGGCGCCGGGCGCCGGTGCCGCTAGCGGCGAAGGCGGCGACGGCAACGTGGTCGATGTCGATTTCGAGGAAGTTCAGGACGACGATAAGAAGTCGGCCTAGGTTAGATTTAAGGAGGCGCGGGCCTGACCTGGCTCGCGCCTTCGCCCAACACAACAGGCTGAACGCCGCCGCCAGCGGGGCGCGGACATGGTGTGAAGGCCGGAGGGTCGATGACGAAGCAGTGCTACTACGAAGCGCTCGGGTTGCAGCGCGGCGCCTCCGACAAGGAGATCAAGGCCGCGTTCCGCCGTCTCGCCAAGGAATGCCATCCAGACAGTTGCAATGGCGACGCGACGGCCGAGAAGCGTTTCAAGGAACTCAACGAGGCTTACGAAGCGCTGAAGGATCCACAGCGGCGCGCGGCTTACGACCGCTTCGGCCATGCCGCCTTCCAGGGCGGCGGGGCCGGCCCCGGCGGTCATCCGTTCGGCGCCGATTTCTCCGCCTCGATGTCGGCGATGTTCGACGATCTGTTCGGCGAGTTCATGGGCCAGCGCCGCACCAAGCAGCGCAGCGTGCGCGAGCGAGGCGCCGATCTTCGCTACAATATGGAGATCACGCTGGCCGAGGCCTTCAAGGGCAAGTCGGCGCAGATCCGCGTTCCAACCAATGTCACCTGCGAAGCCTGCTCAGGGTCCGGCGCCAAAGCCGGGACGCATGCGACGCCGTGCCGGACCTGTATCGGTATCGGCAAGGTGCGCGCGAGCCAGGGCTTCTTCACCATCGAGCGCACTTGCCCCGCCTGTCATGGACGCGGCGAAGTGATCGAGACGCCGTGCGGATCGTGCAACGGCTCAGGCCGGGTCACCAAGGAGCGCACGCTCTCGGTGACGATTCCCTCCGGTGTGGAGGACGGCACCAGGATCAGACTCGCCAGCGAAGGCGAGGCGGGCTTGCGCGGCGGGCCGGCGGGCGATCTCTATATCTTCCTCTCGATCAAGCCGCATGAATTCTTCCAGCGCGACGGCGCCGATCTGTTCTGCCGCGTGCCAATCGCCATGACCACCGCGGCACTCGGCGGCGAGATCGAGGTGCCGACCATCGACGGCGGCAGGAGCCGGGTGAAAATCCCCGAGGGCAGCGAGACCGGCAAGCAATTCCGGTTGAAGGCCAAGGGCATGCCGGTGCTCCGCTCCAAGCAGGTCGGCGATCTCTATATCCAGGTCGAGGTCGAGACACCGAAGAATCTCACCCGCAAACAGCGCGAATTGCTGAAATCCTTCGAGGACGCGTCGAACCCGAATACCAGCCCGGAATCGGCGGGCTTCTTCGCGCGGGTGAAAGAGTTCTTCGAGGGGATCGGCGAGTAGGTGCACCCCGCAGCTTCCGACACGACAGGGCGATCGACATGACGCGGCTTCTGTTCTTTGCCGGCAGCACGCGAGAGGGCTCCTACAACAAGAAGCTGGCGCGCGCCGCGCAGCACATCGCCTCCGCCAACGGAATCGATGCCGTCTTCGTCGACCTCAAAGATTACCCGATGCCGATTTATAATGGCGATCTCGAGGAGCGCGAAGGCCAGCCTGAGAAGACGCGGGAGTTCACGGCGCTGCTCGGCGAGTACCAAGGCATTTTCATTGCAAGCCCCGAATACAACACCTCGGTGCCGCCGCTGCTCAAGAACACGCTCGACTGGGTGACCCGTGTCACCGAAGAGGGCTTGAACGGGCCGAAAATGTTTCGCTCTCGTGTGTTCGCAATCTCTGGCGCATCGCCTGGATATTACGGCGGCGCGCGATGCCTGCTGCATTTGCGCCAAGTGCTCTCGGTCGGCATGGGAGCCCTCGTCATTCCGCAACAATTCACCCTGGCTCGCGCCAACGAAGCGTTCGATGACCAACGGTCATCTGAAGGATAAGAAGCAGCAGGAGATGCTGAAGGGCGTGGTGGAGGCGTTGGCGGTCGAAGCGCGGAAATTTGCCGCCCCATGATAGAGCCTCGCGACAGAATCATCGTCGCCCTCGACGTCCCTGAGCGTCGATGATGCCATGCGCCTTGTGAGTAAACTCAAGGGCAGCGTCGGCGTCTTCAAGATCGGCCTTGAACTTTTGTTCAACGGTGGATTTCAGCTCGCGCGGGAGCTCGCGGATAAGGAACTGAATGTCTTCATCGATGCCAAGCTGCTCGACATCGAGGCGACGGTCGAGCGGGCCACGGCGACAATCGCCAAGAGCGGCGCCAAATTTCTCACCGTGCACGCGACTCGATCGTAAGACACTCGATGCCGCGGTGCGCGGCCGGGGGAGCAGCCCGCTCAAGCTGCTTGGCGTGACGGTGCTCACCAATCTCACCACCGCCGATCTCGCCGAGCAGGGCAGCACCATGCCGCCGCTGGCGCTGGTGCAACGGCGCGCCGATCTGGCACGTGACGCCGGCTTCGATGGCGTGGTGGCCTCTGGCCGTGAGGCAGCAGCGTTGCGCGAGCGGCTCCGCGGCGAGTTCCTGATCGTGACGCCGGGGATCAGATCGAAGGGCGCAAGCGTGGACGACCAGGCGCGGACGGTAAGCCCAGCTGAGGCCATTGCGGCCGGGGCGAACTACATTGTGGTCGGCCGGCCAATCACGCGGGCCGCGGATCCGCGCCAAGCCGCTGAAGCAATCGCAGCCGAGATCGCTGGCGCGTCATAACTCGGAAAGTTTCTCGGCGATCAGCCGGGAAAGCCTATCGGCGTCGCCTTCAATCTTCACCTGCTTCAGCCGCGACTTGCCGCCTTGAGCGACACTCACGCTTGAAGGCGGTACGCCAAGCCATTTGGCGATCAGTTTCTCAAGTGCCTGATTGGCGCGGCCGGCTTCGGGAAGCGCTCGAACGCGGGCGAGGAGAACAGCGGCGCCGTCGAACGATTCCACGCCCTTGACTTCGTCCTTGGCGGATTTCGGCGTCAGCCGCACGGCGAGCATGACGCCGCCGTCACACCGGCGCGGGACGAGCGAAGGCGACGGCTCGCGGCTCAAGAATTGTCGGGAACCGCGACGGCCGGCGCCAACCAACCGATCAGGACGACATCGCGGATAAAGAGCAGGAACAAGATTAGGATCACCGGCGAAATATCGATGCCGCCCAAATTTGGCAAGATGCTGCGGATCGGACGCAAGGCCGGCTCGGTGACCCGGTAGAGCATGTCCGCAACGGAATAAACGAAGCGGTTTTGCGTGTTCACCACGTTGAAGGCGATCAACCAGCTCAGAATCGCTCCGGCGATGATCACCCAGATAAAGAGGTCAATGACGAGAACGATAAATCCGATCAAAGGCAGCATCAAAAACCCTCCTCGCTTCCTCAGACCATGTAGCGGAGAGCCGCCAATGAGGGCAAGCTTTTACCAGAGGGCGATTTCGCGGCATTGACAGGCAGGAAGGCCGATCCCTAAATGACCCCTCGCGCATAACCCTATCCGAAAAGTCTGCAACTTTTCGGGGTCATGCGTGAATGGGGCCGTAGCTCAGTTGGGAGAGCGCAGCAATCGCACTGCTGAGGTCGTCGGTTCGATCCCGTCCGGCTCCACCA
The DNA here is from genome assembly GCA_963764005.1 of uncultured Alphaproteobacteria bacterium. Classification (GTDB taxonomy): domain Bacteria; phylum Pseudomonadota; class Alphaproteobacteria; order Rhizobiales; family Methyloligellaceae; genus Methyloceanibacter. The sequence continues at coordinate 190,217 of CAVXQX010000009.1, forward strand.
TTCGCCGAAAAAAAGACTCATAGGCTTGGAATATTAGTGATTGATCTCCCGACGTTCCTACCTACGGGCATAAGGCGATGACCGACCTGAAAAAGATTTTTGTCGTGTGGGGCAGCTCGGACGTTGTTGGTCACGACCGACCGAGCAACCAGCGCCCGCTGGAGAACGGCGACGACGTGTTCCAGTTCAAGCACGGGATCTTCGAGCAAAACCCAAGGGAGCCAATTTTCGGCCAAGGTCCGCTGGGCTCCTCGCCTCTTCGATACTTCGCCGACCGGCTGGCCGGTTTGAGTGGCGACGACATCGCTTTTATGGGCGCGGCAGTATGCACGGCGTGTCAGGGACGTGGCACGACGGTATAGACGCCCTGACCCGGCCATCCATCAAGCAGGCGTTGAAGGCACTACAGCCCGCGCTCGACCAGGGGTGGGAGCTTGGTGGCATCGTGCTCGCCATCGGCCCCGGCGACGCCGACACAAGGCGGGAGGTCCAGACCTACGAGGCACCGCTTTGCCGCAGCAGTGGCATCGCATCCGCGCCGTGTTCCACGACAACGACTTGCCGGTCTTCAATATGCAAACCGCGCTGCCGTTGCGAAACGACTACAAGCCCGACGCCGAGCGCCAGGATAAAGGCGCTGCGTCACGAAATGGTGGACGTAGGACATCACATTCACAACGTCGATACCGTGCTGTCCGATCCGCACTGGAAAGGCGTGCCGGGGCATAGCGGCTCGTCGCATCTTGCGGTGGCCGGACAGGTGCTATTCGGACACGCCCTCGCCGACGCGGTCTTTGATTTTTGGTCTTAGGGACCAAGAGGTCCTGCGCGAGAGCCGCGCGCATTGGGGATTTCCAACTCGGCCCTCGGCTGCACCATTGCGCAAATCACTCGCCGGGCGAGACCGGCTCATTGGGCGAATAGCGACGAGCGGCCTGTTTCGGCTCGACATCCACCTTGGGCAGCGGGCCAGGGCCTTGCGGGTTGCCGTGCTCGTCGCGGATGCGGAACAGCAAACCCATCAACGGCACCAGCAGCGCGTCGGGCACGAAGCGCATGGCAAAGGCGCCGAGCGGATTGAGGAAACCGGGAAGGATGACGCTCCGGCCGCGCTTGAAGCCGCGATAAGCAACGCGCGCAACTGTCTCGGGGGTCATCAGCGGAAACACGTTGAGGTAATAGGAGTTGGTGGTGCCGGCCTTGGCGTGAAGGTCGGTGGCGACGGCGCCGGGCGCGACCACGGAAACCGTGACGCCGGTTCCCATGGTTTCATAGGACAGCGACTTCGAGAACGAGATCAGGAAGGCCTTTGAGGCCGCGTAGCTTGCCTCGTAGGGCACCGGCGTGAAGCCCATCATCGAGCCGACATTGAGCACGCCGCCTTTCTTGCGCGCGATCATCCCGGGCAAGAAGCGTAAGCTAAGATCAACGACGGCGCGAATGTTGAGGTCGACGATGCGCAGCACCCGGTCGAGCTCCTCGTCCTGAAAGAAACCCGAACCCATGATGCCGGCATTGTTGACGAGCACATCGGCGTAGAGGCCGAACCGCCGCAAGAGCGAGTTCGACGCCGGCGCAACCTTCGACCGTGCTCAGATCTTGCGAGGTGATCTCGACGCGAATGCCGTGGGCGCGAACGAGCTCGGCACGTGTCAGCGCCAGGCGCGATTCATCCCGCGCCACAAGAAGTAGCGTGTGGCCGGCGCGGGCGAATTCCTCCGCCAGGCAGCGTCCAATGCCTTCGGTGGCGCCCGTGATCACGACGGAAGGGGCGGCGGTTCCAGTCTCACGTTGCAAATGGATGTCGTTCATCGAATTCCAAGAGTTTTGGGCTCCAAAGGGGCCCAGACCTACAGGCTTTGGCTCACCATAACCGCCCTAGAGGGATACGCCTAGCCCGGCCAAACATTAGAAAATCACCTAATTCAAATGGTTGGCCGAATTGCGATGCGCAAGGCACAGATTGGATATGGGAACTAAGGCTTCGGCCGGGCTACAATAGAAACACGCAAGCTGGCTGTGAGGTTCATTTTAGGGAAATTTTCAATGCCCATGTTTTGGCTGTTGCGATTTGCGTTTGTGGTGCTTGTTGGCCTCATGGCTTGGAGCGGCGTCGCCGCGGCCGACCCAACCCTGCCCGACGCCGTGAAGAAGGCAGATGCCAAATATCTCGAGCTCAAAGACACCGAGGCCAGAGACACTTCGAAAAAGATCGAGGCCGGTGGTGGCGAGGACGATACCGAGCCGACGGCACAAGAGATCGTCGACGGTCCGCTCAAGGCGGCGCTCTCTTACACCGAGAGCAAGAGCGAGGACGGCGACGAGACAATGCGCGCGCCGATCGTCACGGTCACGTTCGACGGCAAGGAGATCGGAAAGTTCGAAGGCGATGCCGGGTTAGGCGATCCGCCGGTCAGCGTGCAGATCGCCAATCTCGATCCCGGCAATCCGCATCCGGAAGTCGTCGTGTCGTTCTACACGGGCGGCGCGCATTGCTGCTCCGACACCAAGATCCTCACCAGCAGCAAGGACGGCACGAGCTGGCAGACGGTCGATCTCGGTCAGTTCGACGGCGGCCCGCTGACCGCGACCGATCTCGACGGCGACGGCGTCTATGAATTCGAGACCCGCGACAACGCTTTCCTCTACACCTTCGGTTGCTATGCCTGCTCGTCGGCGCCGCTGATGCTGCTCACGGTGCAAGACGGCGCGGTGAAGAACATCACGACCGATCCGCGCTTTCATCACGAGCACGAGCTTTGGCTGAAAGACATGATCACCGACGTGCCCGACGAGGACGTGAATGGGTTTCTCGCGGGCTATGTCGGGGAGAAGATTTTGCTCGGCGAAGGCAAGCCCGCCTGGGAGCTGATGCTCGCCCATTACGACAAGGATTCGGATTGGGGGCTCGAGACCTGCAGCCAGAAGGTCAACGACCAGGGCGAATGCCCGGTCAAGACCGAGCTCTTGAGCTTCCCCGATGCGCTCGAACGCATGCTTAACGAAAATGGCTATAAAGTAGAGAAATGAGCCCTATGGGGCCCGTTCCGGGCTGGAACCACCCGAGACCGGGGCCGGTTTGGTAGGGGTGCTAGGTCAGTCGGCCGGCGCCCAGGTAGGAGTAGGAAATATGGCACCGCGCGCCTATTGGACTGGCCATTTGCGGCTTTCCCTCGTCAACGTTCCGGTCCGGCTCTACCCGGCCACGACGAGCGAGCGAAGGATCGAGCTGCACCAGATCCACGAGCCGTCCGGCCAGCGCATTCGCTACCAGAAGATCGTCCCGGGGATCGGTCCCGTCGAGGACGAGGACATCACCAAGGGCTACGAATACGAGAAGGGCAAATATGTCCTGCTCGACCAGGACGAGGTCGACGATCTCAAACTCGAAAGCAAGCAGACCATCGAGCTGGTCCGCTTCGTCGAGCCGGAACAGATCGATACCCGCTATTTCGAGAAGCCTTATTATTTGATGCCGGACGGCGACATGGCCGAGGAAGGCTATGTCGTGATCCAGAAGGCGCTGCAGCAGGCGAACAAGATCGGCGTCGGTCAATTCATCCTGCGCGGGCACGGCAATATCGTCGCGATCAAGCCGTTCGAACGCGGGCTGCTGTTGGAAGTATTGCGTCACGCCAACGAGGTGAAGCCGGCGACAAAATTGTTCGAAGAGATTCCAAACGTGAAGATCGACAAGGAAGCGCTCGAGCTCGCCGTCGAGTTGATGGAGCGGAAGGCCGGCAAGTTCGAGCCGGAGAAACTGAAAGACGACTATGCCGAAGCGGTGTGGGAATTGATCAACGCCAAGATCGAGCACCGCGCACCGGAGATCGTCACCGCGGCACCCGGCGGCGCCAAAGTCATCAACATCATGGATGCGCTGAAGAAGAGCGTGCAGGCGCAAGGCAAGGGCAAGAGCGCGCCTCCGCCAAAGCGCGGCGCATCGACATCGCGGGCCACGAAGAAATCGTCGAAGTCCGCGCCGAAGCGGAAATCGGCTTAAGCCATGGCGCGGGCTGCCGGCGATCCGCTTGCCTCCTATAAGGCGAAGCGCGATTTCAAGAAGACGCCGGAACCAGCCGCGAAGCGCGCCCGCAGCAAAGGCAATAGTTTCGTCATTCAGAAGCATGCGGCGCGGCGTACGCATTTCGACTTTCGGCTGGAGCATGACGGGGTGCTGAAGAGCTGGGCGGTGACGCGCGGCCCAAGTCTCGACCCCACGCAAAAGCGCCTCGCGGTGATGACCGAGGACCATCCGCTCGAATACGGCAAGTTCGAAGGCGTGATCCCCAAGGGCGAATATGGCGGCGGACCGGTGATGATCTGGGACCGCGGCACCTGGGAGCCGATCGGCGATCCCGATGAAGGCCTCGCCAAAGGCGATCTCAAATTCCGGCTGCACGGCGACCGCCTCAACGGCGATTACGTTCTGGTGCGAATGAAGCCGCGCAAGGGCGAGAAGCGCGAGAACTGGCTTCTGATCAAGAAGCGCGACGACTACGCCGGCGACGGCAACGAGCCGACGGAGAAATTCGAGACCAGCGTGAAGAGCGGCCGGACCATGGACCAGATCGAGCACGGCGACAGCGCCGTGTGGAGCTCCAAGGCCAAGGCTCAAAAAAAAACTCCGAAGCCGAAACCAAAGGCAAAAGCTTCCGCTGGCACGGCAAAAAGCCGCCGAAGTCGCGGCGCGCGGTAGCGCCCGAATTCGTCGAGCCCGAGCTCGCCACGCTCGATACCCATGTGCCGACCGGGCCTGGCTGGCTGCATGAAATCAAATATGACGGCTATCGCATCCTCGGCCGCAAAGCCGGAGACGAGACCACTTTGTTCAGCCGGAGCGGGCTCGATTGGACCGTGCGCTTTCCGGCAATTGCACCGGCGCTTGGCACGTTGCCCTGTAACGATGCGCTGATCGACGGCGAGATCGCCTTCGTGCTGCCCGTCGGGCATCACCGATTTCAAATCGCTGCAGGAGCATATCGACACGCCGAATCCCGCCATCCGCTATTATGTGTTCGATCTGCTCGAACTCGACGGCAAGGATTTGCGAAAGCTTCCGCTCTCGACGCGAAAAGACAAACTGAAATCGTTGCTGTCGGGGAAGCGCGTGTCCGACTGGTTGATCTATTCCGACCATTTCGTCGGAGACGGCCCCGCCGTATACCGGGGCGCGTGCGAGGCTGGGCTCGAAGGCATCATCTCGAAGCGCGCGGATTCGAAATATCGCTCCGGCCGCTTCAAGGACTGGCTCAAGATCAAATGCCATCACGGCGATGAATTCGTGATCGGCGGCTATAGCCGCTCCGATGTGAAGGGCAAGCCGTTCTCCTCGCTGCTGCTTGGCAGTTTCGAGGACGGCGCGCTGAAATTTGCGGGCAAAGTGGGAACCGGCTTCGACACGGCGACGATGACGATGTTGGCGAAACGCTTCAAGCCGCTCGAGCGCGCCAGATCACCTTTCATCGATGTTCCTGCTATCGAAAAAAAGGGCGCAAAGTGGCTCGAGCCGAAACTGGTCTGCGCGGTCAATTTCGCGGAGCGGACGCCGGATGGGCGCTTGCGGCATCCGAGCTTTCAGGGTTTGCGCGAGGACAAGCCGGCGCGCGAGGTTAAAGGCGACATGGAGGCGAACGAGATGGCACGCACGAAAAGCAGCGGAGATCCGGTGTTCGACGGTGTCACCCTCTCAAGCCCGGACAAAGTGCTCTATCCCGATGTCGCGCCTCACCAAGCTCGATCTCGCCAACTATTACGAGATCGTCGCGCCCTACATGCTGCCTTATGTGGTGAAGCGGCCGATCAGCCTGGTGCGCTGTCCCGAAGGCATCGATGGCGAGCGATTTTTCCAGCGCCACGGCATGCGAGGGATGAACAAGGCAATCAAGGAAATCCCAATTCCGGGAGGCGAGACCGACAAGGACTATATCTACGTCGCCAACGCTGCCGGTCTTTTCGCGCTCGTGCAAATCAGCGCGGTTGAAATTCACGATTGGGGCGTGTCGCTGAAACATGTGAGCGAGCCGGACAGAATCGTGTTCGACCTCGATCCGGATGAGGGATTGGAGCTTGCGACGTTGAAGGCCGCGGCGATCGAAGTGCGCGAGTTTCTCTTCGATCTTGGTCTAACCAGCTTCCTCAAATCGACCGGCGGCAAGGGTTTGCATATCGTGGCGCCGATCGCGCCGAAGCGAGGCTGGGACGAGGTCAAAGGCTTCTGCAAGGGGATCGCGGATGCGCTGGTCACGGCGCGGCCGGACCGCTACACGGCAAACCCATTAAAGCGCACGCGGGAAGGCAAGATCTTCGTCGACTATCTGCGCAATCAGCGCGGCAGCTCGGCCATCGTGGTGTATTCGACGCGGGCGAAAGAAGGCGCGCCGGTCGCCTGCCCGTTGCGCTGGGATGAATTGAAGGCTCTGAAATCAGCGTCGCCTTACAATGTGAAGACGCTGCCCGCGCGGTTGAAGAAACTCAGCAAAGATCCGTGGGAGGGTTACTTCAAGCTGCGCCAGTCGATTACCGCGAAGGCGATGAAGGCGGTTGGGTCCGGCTGATCGCGCGTTGCGAAGGCAAAGGGATTATGCCCTAGTTCCGGTCCAGGACGCTGGCTGAGGAGCAGGGCATGAACAGCAGAACGAGCGGATTCCTTTCAATTCTTGTCGCGATGATGTTCGCTTTCAGCGCGCCTGCCGCGCGGTCGGAGACGGTCGCCGCTACCGACGTGGTGGCACCACTCGTGGTCGCCCCCCTCGCCTCGCCCAACCCCGTGCTCGGCAGCGATGGCCTTACACATCTCGCCTACGAATTCACGCTGATGAGTATGGCGTCGAGTGGAGTCACGATCCAGAAGGTCGAGACGCTCGATGCGGCGACAGGCAAAGTCATCGGTACGTTGGATGGCGATGCGCTGGCGAAGATGCTGCGGCTGAACGGCGGGATCAAAGGAGTCGAACTCGGCGCCGGCGGGTCGGGCATCTTGTTCATGGATGTGACGATCAGCAAAGACGAGCCGGTTCCGGCGAAAGCTTTCACATCGCTTCACGCTGAGCGTGGCCAAGGCGCCGCAAGCAGATCTCTGGAGGCGACCACGATCCAACACCAGCGCCCGCGCAGGAAGTGGTTTTCACCACCGATCCGTTGTCCGTCGGGCCTGCGGCCGTCGTGGTGGCGCCGCCACTCAAAGGCCCGCGCTGGGCGGTCGGCGGTGGGTGCTGCTCGCCGCCGAGCTATCATCGCAGCGCCACGCTCCCGATCAACGGATCGATCCATGTGGCCGAACGCTTCGCCATCGATTTCGTGCAGTTGAACGACAAGAGCATGCTGTTCACGGGCGATATGCTCAAAGTGTCGGACTACGAATATTTCGGCGACGAAATCTATTCGGTCGCCGATGGTACCGTGGTCGGGATCCAGGACGGACTACCTGAACAAATCCCCGGCAAGCTTCCGGAAGACGCGACGATCCAGATGGCGGGCGGCAACTACGTCGTCGTCGATATCGGCAACGGGCGCTTTGCGTTCTACGCCCATATGCAGCCGGGAAGTTTGAAAGTGAAGAAGGGCGACACCGTCAAGCAGGGGCAAGTGCTCGGGCTGCTCGGCAATTCCGGCAATACCGACACGCCGCATCTGCATTTTCATGTGATGGACGGCCCCTCGCCGCTGCTTTCCAACGGACTGCCTTATGTGTTCACGGCCTTCACCGGCCAGGGCCGCATCACCGACGAACAGCCACTGTTCACTGGAGGGGTCTCCAATGTCGATCCGGCCGTGTCGGCAGGGCCGCACAAGAACCAGCTGCCGCTCAACCTCGAAGTCGTGAGCTTCCCTTAAGGCAGCCCTAGGCTTGTAGGGACCAGGGTGGCACCCTAGATTCCGTCGAAATCGGGTCGAGGGAGGATCGTCGATGTTGAGCGTGAAACGCGCCAAATACCTGGCTGCGGCCTGCCTGATCGGCATTGCGGCGGCCGTTTCGGCCTCACCCGCCCTCGCCGATGCCAAGCGCGTGGCGCTCGTCGTCGGCAACAACGACTACGAGAACGTGCCCAAACTGCAAAAGGCGGTGAATGACGCCGATGCGGTGTCGCAAGAATTGTCGAAGCTCGGCTTCGATGTCGTGAAGGCGGAGAATGTCGGCCAGAAAGCCATGAGCCGCGCCTTAAATGAGCTCGAGAACAAGATCGGCGCGGGCGACACCGTGTTGTTCTATTTCGCCGGCCATGGCTTCGCGGTCGACGGCACGAATTATCTTTTGCCGGTCGACGTACCTGAAGCTGGTCCGGGCGAGGAAGGCATCGTGCGCGATGCGTCTTTCGCAGCGACTGGGCTTTCGGATCGGTTGCAACAAAAGGGCGCGGGCACCGTCATTCTCATTCTCGATGCGTGCCGCGATAATCCGTTTGCATTGAAGGGCGGACGCAGCATCGGCCTGACGCGCGGACTTTCGCGCATGGATCCGGCGGAAGGCATGTTCGTATTGTTCTCGGCGGGGCAGGGGCAGTCCGCGCTCGATCGGCTGAGCGAGACCGATTCCAATCCGAATTCCGTGTTCACGCGCACGCTGCTGCACGAGATGGAATCGCCCGGACAATCCATGGTGCAGATCGCGAAGAAGACGCAAAGCAAAGTGCGCGAGCTTGCCGCCAAGGTCGATCATGTGCAGGTGCCGGCTTATTACGATCAGATCGTCGGCGATCTCTATCTGGTGCCGGGCGGTGCCGCGAACGGCTCGGCCGGAACCATCGCCTCGCTCGAAGAAGGCGGCGACGCCGGCGTGCTGCCGCCGGGCGAGCGGAAGATCGGGGTTGAGACGAGCGCGCCGGCACCGCTCGCGAGCTTCATGCGCTCCAATAGCGGCTGGACGGTCAATGTCTCGCTGCCGGAGGCCGCGACACAATTCGGCTACCGGATCGGAGATGAAGGTCAATTCACCGACGCCGGCCTGCTCGACACGCTCGACCAGCGCACCGGCACGCGCATGCCGAAGACTTGGTTCGAGTTGCCGCCGGATCAGGGCCAAACCAAGCTCTATGTCACCTGGCGCGACAAGCGCGGCGAGCAGGCCGATGTGTTCCCGATCAATTTCGATCCGTCCTCGGCGCTAGCTAACGAGCAGAAGAAAATTCTCGAAGAGCTGTGGACGGCTTGGGTTTCGTTCCGGGACTTTAACGGACGCCTCGTCTATTTCAGTCACCTCATCACCTATCGCTGCGCGATCAAGGAAGTGCGCTACGGGCTCGATCAGGCGCCGCCGGATAAGGTGTTCAAGCTGCCGGCATGCGATGTGTTGGACCCGCACAGCGTGCCGGAGGACGCGACAGTGCTGATCAAGGTGCCGCCGAAAACCACCGGCATGAATGTGCAACTCACTTATGTGGATGGCACAAAATCGCCGGTGCGCTCGTTCAACGCCAAGACGAGCCGGGACTAGGTTTGGTTACCAAGCATTAACCATAAAAGCTGCCTTCGCGATCTATAGAAACATTGTTCACGCGCGACCCCGCATCCTCCGATCATGGTGGGACGGGGTCCGTGCTTGGTCGTGGCTGCGGCGAGCGCTGTTGCGCTCATCGTCGCGGCTTGCTCCGCCGGTCGATACTACGAGCCTCGCGCGAGCTGGCGCGCCGACGCCGAGCAGCAGTGCCTCGCGAGCGGCGCGGTCAGGGCCTCAGCCTACGTCCAGTCGGCTGACAAAGTTGGCGGCGTCTCCTGCGGGATGGACCATCCCCTAAAGGTCTCCGGCTTCCGCGACGGGGCCGTCGCCGTGGCACCGCCGGCGACCATCAATTGCCCGATGACCGCGGCGCTCGACCGCTGGATGGGCGGCCCGGTGCAGCAGGCCGGGCAGCGCTATTTCGGACAACGCGTGGTCGGCATCAAGCAGATCGCGTCCTATGGCTGCCGGGGCCGGAACGGGAGCCATTTCGGCCCGCTCTCGGAACATGCCTTCGGCAACGCCCTGGATATTGCCGCGTTCCGCCTCGCCGACGGCCGCGAGATCACCGTGCTTCAGGGCTGGGGGCACGGCAGCCCACAGGAGAAAGCCTTCTTGCGGGAGGCCTTCACCTCAGCTTGCGCCGAGTTCTATACGGTGCTCGGACCTGGGAGCGACCGCTACCACTCCAACCATTTCCACGTCGATCTCTTGCTGACCAACGCCAAAGGCGGCAGGCACTATTGCAGGCCGTTCCCCGGCCGTAACCCCGAAGACACACCGACTGCCTCCTTGAGCGATGGGGAGCCCTTGAAGCCACGCCCAAAGCCCCTCGCCTTTACTGGGGACCTTTATTAGCGGCGTGAAAGAAAGACCACACCTGTGGCTTCCGCGCACTTTCGCACCTGCAGCATTCGCCGGTATTATACTGAGTCGGGGGAGTGCCACAGCAGAGTTGCGTAAAGCGTAAGCCACGAGCCGATGGCCTTGGCAGAATGGAGGGGGCGGTGGCGACGGAATCCTTAGGCGAAATGCTGGAAGAAATCGCGACTGGGTTGAAATCCGGCGACGAAGAGATTTTCGGCTGGCTCCGCGATCAGCTGAAAGAATGTGGCGCGACTGACATCTCGGTCGAACTCGCCATGGGTGTCATCACGAGATTGCTGCCGGAAGAGGCACAAGCCTGCATGCAGGTGGCAACCCAGCAGACAAGACGCTGGGCGCATTAATACCGCGCGGATTTAGCCTCTCGATTATCGAAATAACCGCGATAAGATCGGCGCGCCCACAGCACTCCGAGCGCCTATGGCTGACGACCGCGAAGCAAAATTCCTCGATGCGCTTTATTTCGGCGCTAAAGGACGGCGGCATATTCGATCGCGCTATGGCGCTGCTGGCCGATCAGTTCGATTGCGCATCGGCCACCGTCGTCGACTTCGACGCCGTGACCCCTGCAATCTCGCTGGCCTGCGTGGTCGGCTTCGATCCGGAATTTCTGCGGCTTTACCAGGAGCAATTCGCGGCCATCGACCCGGCGCCGCCGGCGTTCGCCAACGCGTGTCCGAGCGGCAAGGCCTCCTCGACCAATCGCGTGTTCTCGCAGGAGGAGCTGACGGAAAGGCGTGTTCGCCAATGAATGGCTGCGGCCAGCGGGATACGAAGAGACCATGGCCGGCGTGCTCGCCGCGCGCGATGGCCGCTTCGCCATGGTCGGATTGCAGCGAACGCCGAAGCGCGAAGCGTTCAGCGATGCCGATATTGCCCGGCTGGAGGCTTTACTGCCGCATCTGGGCCGCGCTCTGGAGTTGCGGCGCGCCTTTCTCGGCTTGGAGCGAAAGGCGGGCATCATGTCGGATGCTTGCGACCGGCTGGCCGCGGGCGTGGTGGTGCTCGACGAAGGCGGTCGCACTATTTTCGTCAATGAAGCCGCAAGGCGCATTTCAGCGCGGAACGATGGATTGGCGTTGGACCGTCAAGGTCAGCTATTCGCGCTCGACCGCGTCGCCAATCAAAGACTTGCCGAAATGCAGCGGGACTTGGCGGCGGGGGGAGCCGGCGGCGTGGTGCGCGCGCAGCGCCGCAATGGCAGTCCACCCTACATCCTCATCGCCGGATCGCTATTCCTGGACGAGCATGGAGCGAAGGTCGCGTCCGCGCGGAACCATCTTCGTCATTCACGACCCGGCGGATAATGCAACGGCCTCATCCGACATCATTGCGGCGATGTTCGGCCTGCCGCGCGGGGCCGCAAGCGTGGTGGCGGCGCTAGCCGCAGGCGAGGAGCTCAAGGCTTACGCCGAGCGGGTCGGCATCTCGATGAATACGGTTCACTTCCATCTGAAGACCGCCTTCTTCCGCACGGGTACGCACAGCCAGACGCAACTCATGAAGCTGGCGGTGAGCGCGCTCCGCGACCTGCTCGATCACAGGCGCTGACTCCGCTGGCGAGACCCGGCCAATTAGTCACGCTATTAAAACGATCGTAACCCTACTTGATCTGGTAGCGCCGTCTCCTCGCCTCGCTTCGTATGGTCGGACCGGGATGGGCTTTTGCGCGGTGCCTGCGCAAACTCCCTCATGGCAACGCAAAAGGGAGTTCGACATGGCAAGGTTCAGAGGCACTCGGGGTAACGACAAGATTAACGGAACACGGTTCGGCGACAAGATTGATGGCAGCCGCGGCAATGACACGCTCGCCGGCAAAGGCGGCAACGACACTATCCATGGCGGCGCCGGCAATGACCACATGACTGGTGGCAAGGGTGCCGACAGTCTCTTCGGCGGCCAGGGCCACGATGTTTTCAAATTCAATGTGTTCGACGGCGCGTTCCATTTCGACACTCAGCGCTACGACGACGTGATCCACGACTTCAACCCGAACCAAGATCTAATCGATATTCCTTTCAGCCCTTTTGCGCCACAGTTGACCGCGGTAGCCGTAGCTCAGGGAGTAGGTACCGAAGTTGTTTATTTCGATTCTCCTGGCATTGCAGCCGGCACTTTCCTTGTTCTCGGAGTGCCAGCCCATCCAGGTCTTCGGCGCACTTCTTCTAGCGCTCGACTCTAGACTGTCGGCGCAGCAATCAGCGTGAGGCAGGCACCTTCGCTGAACTGGCAGCCAGCGCCAAGTACGTCGCCGGTCTGACCGCCAAGTCTCGCGCGCGCGAGGAGGCCGACGATTGCGGTCGCGATGAGCGTGACCACGACGACGCCAAACGCGGTTGCGAACGACAGCGCGAGCCAGCCGATCGCAAAGGCGAGTGCGACGGCGGTAGCCGCATCGCCGGTCGAGGCGCGGCCGGCGGCGACGGACATGCCGTCGTCGCGGGCTTGCGGCAAGGCAGCCATCAGCGCCGTGGCGGATGCCCGGCTTGCCGCGCCAGAGGCAATCAATGCGGCCATGACGAGCGAAGGCTCGGCCAAGAGCGCGACGGCGGCGATGCGAATTCCAAGCGAGAGCACGAGCGCGATTGCACCGTAGGTGCCGATGCGATGATCGCGCATGATGGCGAGGCGATCCGCCGGCGATTTTCCGCCGAGGCCGTCGGCTGCATCGACGAGGCCATCCTCGTGCAATGCGCCTGTGGCGAGGATCATGGCGAGGATCGCGAAGATGGCGGCCAACACCGGCGGGCACGCCCAGACCATGGGCGATCCAATAGGTCAGGCCGCCGATCAGACCGACAGCGGCGCCCACCAGCGGATAGGCCCAAGCGGCGTGGCGAAGCTCACGCGTCCAGGGAACCGGGATGAGACCGACGGGCAGCCGCGTCAGCAGCGCGAAGGCCGCGACGGTCTCGGCAAGCCTGGACTTGGCCCATTCAACTCCGCTCATCGACATTCGCCTCCTCGAAGGTGGCCATGCCGTAATAACAGGCGAGCGCCGCTCTGAGCACCGAGACCGCCAGCGCCGCGCCCGTGGCTTCGCCGAGCCGCATATCGAGATCGAGGATCGGTCTCATGCCGAGATGCTCGCAGAGACCCCGATGCCCCGCCTCCGCCGAACAATGCGCGATCTTGGTATGGTCGAGAGCATGCTTCGCGAGGCAGGCAAGGGGTGCGGCGGCGGCCGTTGCGGCAAAGCCATCGAGCAGCACCGGCACGTTGTACTGGCGGGCGGCAAGCACAGCGCCAAGGATGGCCGCGAATTCGCGCCCGCCAAGACGGCGCGCGGCCTGAAGCGGATCGGAGAGTGCATAGTGGTGACGTTTGAGACCGGCATCGATGGCCGCCGATTTACGCGCCAGCCCCGCGTCGTCGACGCCGGTGCCGCGTCCCGCCCAGCGCTCTCCGTCGCCACCGAACAACGCGGCCGCAAGCGCGGAGGCGACCGTGGTGTTGCCGATGCCCATTTCGCCGAGGCAGACCAGATCGGCATCGGCGTAACGGCGGCGAAGCCAATCGAGGCTGCCTCGACAAACTCCCTTTCACTCAGGGCCGGATCGACCGTGAAATCGGTGGTCGGCTGATCGAGCTTCAGAGCCAGCACTTTTAGGCTCGCGCCGGAGGCCTTGCACAATTGATTGATTGCGGCGCCGCCGCGTTCAAAATTTGCGACCATCTGCGCGGTAACTGTGGCGGGGTAGGCGGAGACGCCTTGGGCCACCACGCCGTGATTGCCGGCGAAGACGATAACATCGACACGGTCAAGCGCCGGGGTCTCGCGGCCCTGCCAGCGCCCGAGCCAAGCCACCAACTCCTCCAGCCGCCCGAGACTGCCTTGAGGCTTGGTGAGACGGGACTGCCGCAGGTCGATCGCGGCCGACGCTGCTTCGTCTCCCTTCGGCAGATCGTCGATCAGCGCGCGGAGATCATCGAAACTGGCGAGGCGGCTCATGCGCTCTCGACCATGGCTGGCGTGGGGATGCCGGCAAGAACGTGCGGCTCGGCCGCGGCGACGACATGGAAGAACGTGCCGGTGACATGTCCACGGCGACCGCCGGTCGCACCAAGCGAAGCGCCTTCCGCATCGAACAGTTCCGCGAGGGACGCATCGCCGCCGGGCTCGGTCAGCGAGGCGTAATGAAATTCGTGGCCTCGCACCGTCTCGCCGCGGCGTGCCGAGGGGACAAGCCCCGCTGAGCTTTGCTGTGCGGTAGCCGAGATGCAGGCGGCGCTTGGCGAAGCTCGTGGCATGCGACAACAGTCCCGTCATGGCGTGGCGGTTACCGTCCGCATCCTCGAGCCATTGCCCAAGAACCATGTAGCCGCCGCACTCGCCATGAACGGGACGGCTCGCGGCGAATCTGGCGAGGCCGGTCTTGAAGCGAGTTGCGGCAGCGAGCCTGCCGGCGTGCAACTCCGGATAGCCGCCGGGAAGCCAGCAGGCGTCGCAATTTGAAGGCGGTGGCTCGTCAGCAAGGGGCGAGAATGGCACGATCTCCGCGCCGGCCTGCCGCCAGCCGCTCAGGAGGTGCGGGTAGATGAAGCTGAAGGCTTGGTCTCTCGCGAGTGCGATGGACTGCCCCGGCGGAGGCAGCGCGGCGACGCCGCGTGTCTGCGCGGCAAAATTCCGCGCCAGGTCCTTCGATACGCGCGAGATCGCAACTTCGCTCGACGAGATCGGCCAGGCGTTCGAGCCGCAATCGCAAGATCGCCATGCTCGCCTGCCTGCACCAACCCGAGGTGACGCTCAGGAAGATGGATCGTCTCGTCGCGGGGAATGGCACCAACGACAGGAATGCCGAGTGGCGCGATGGCGCGCTCGATCATGAAACGATGCCGCTCGCTGCCGATGCGATTGAGCACGATGCCGTCGATGTTGATTCGAGGGTCGTGACTGGCAAAGCCACGCAGCACTGCGGCGGCGGACTGAGCCTGGCCAGAGACGTCGAGAACAAGGAGGACGGGCAGATCGAGTGCGATCGCGAGTTCGGCGGCGGAGCCGGTTCGCTCGCCGCTCGCGCCGTCGAACAGGCCCATGGCGGATTCGACGATCAGCAGGTCCGCATTGGCCCGCGGCTTCCGCCGCCACATGTCTCGAGCAGCGATGGCGGCATGGCCCAGCTATCCAGATTGAGGCTTGGCGCTCCGGTGGCGACTTCATGAAAGGCGGGATCGATATAGTCGGGACCGCTCTTTGCCGCGCGCACCTTAACGCCCTGGCGTCTCAGCGCAGCGAGCAGGCCGAGCGTCAGCGTGGTCTTGCCCGACCCTGAGCTTGTGGCGGCGATGAGAAGCGCTTTGGTCATGAAATGGACCTGATGCGGTGACAGTCGCGGCCGGACGGGCTATTGGCTGGCGCATGGACGAGGACCGCCCCGAACGCCCGCTTCGCCGCGGCTGGACCACAGGCGCTTGCGCGACCGCAGCGAGCAAGGCGGCCTATGCGGCGTTGCTCACCGGCGCGTTTCCCGATCCCGTCGAGATCGCGCTGCCCAACGGTCAACGCGTCGCGTTCTCGCTTGCCGTCAGCAGGGGAGAGACGAATTCCGCCACCGCCGGCGTGGTCAAGGATGCCGGCGACGACCCCGATGTCACTCATGGGGCATTGGTGCTGGCCACGGTGCGGAAAGGGGCGCCTGGAAGCGGCGTCAGTTTCAAGGCGGGGACGGGAGTCGGCACCGTGACGCTGCCGGGACTGCCTGTTCCTCCGGGCGAGCCCGCGATCAATCCGGTGCCGCGCGAGATGATCCGCACGGCGATCGCCGAGATCGCGGAAGCGCATGGAGGCTCCGGTGACGTCGAGATCGAAATCTCGATTCCGAACGGCGAACAGCTCGCGGAGAAGACGCTCAACGCGCGGCTCGGGATCAAGGGCGGACTTTCGATCCTCGGCACCACCGGCATCGTGGTGCCCTATTCCTGCGCGGCCTGGATCGCCACCATCCATCAAGGCATCGACGTCGCGGGCGCGCTCGGCCTGACGCATGTCGCCGGCGCGACGGGACGCAGCTCCGAAGCGGCAATCGCCAAGATGTACAATCTTCCCGACAGCGCGCTGATCGACATGGGCGATTTCGTCGGCGGCATGTTGAAATATCTCAGAGCGCATCCGATTGCCGCACGTCACCATTGCCGGCGGCGTCGGCAAGATGACGAAGCTCGCGCAAGGGCTGCTCGATCTGCATTCGGCGCGAGGCAGCGTCGATCTGCCCGCGCTCGCGAGGCTTGCTCGTGAGGCGGGCGGGTCTGAGGCGCTGGCGAGGCGCATCGTCGCGTCGAACACGGCCGCAGAGGCCTTCGGTCATGCGCAAGACGATGGCATCGCGCTCGGAGACGCGGTCGCCAAGGCGGCCTGGGCAAGCGCGGCGGAGGTGCTTCGCGATACGCCTATCGAGCTTGAGATCGCGGTGTTCGACCGCAATGGCGGCTTGGTCGGCCATGCGGTTCCGGCGCGCGTTCACGACTGACCTCCGGCGCGATAGCGGCGGCGATAATTCGCGTCGTAGAGCGCGCTGGCGCGGAAATCTTCCGACGCCAAGCGCCTCGCCCACGATGATGAGGGCGCTGCGCTCTGGCGGTTCCTTGGCGATTTCTTGCAGGATGGTGCCGAGCGTGGCGCGGACGATGCGCTCGTCCGGCCAG
Organism: uncultured Alphaproteobacteria bacterium; assembly: GCA_963764005.1. Lineage (GTDB taxonomy): Bacteria > Pseudomonadota > Alphaproteobacteria > Rhizobiales > Methyloligellaceae > Methyloceanibacter. The sequence goes on from CAVXQX010000009.1 coordinate 207,180, forward strand.
GTGGCACGGACGACGACGGCGATGGGACAATCGGCGCCGTAGCTAGGAATGAGCTCGGCCACGACGCGATCGAGCGCCTGAATCGACAGATGCAGCACGAGCGTGGCGCGGGTGGCACCAAAGGCGGCAAGCGTCTCGCGCGGCGGCATGGCGGAGGCGCGGCCGCTGGTCCGCGTCAGCACGACGGATTGCGACGACTTCCGGCAATGTCAGTTCCCGGCCAAGGGCGGCGGAGGCTGCGGCGAAGGCGGGAACGCCGGGCGTCAACGTGTAAGGAATATTCCGCCGGTCCAGCTCGCGAAGCTGCTCGCCGATGGCACTGAAGATCGAGAGATCGCCGGAATGCAGCCGCGCCACGTCTTTTCCCGCTGCATGCGCCGCTTCGAACTCGGCGACGATCTCCTCCAGGCTTAAGCGGCGCGGTATCGACGATGCGGGCACCCTCCGGGCAGAATTGCAGCAGATCCGGATGCACCAGCGAGCCCGCATAGAGACAGATCGGGCAGCGCGAGAGAATTTCGCGGCCTCGCAGGGTGATGAGATCGGGCGCGCCGGGGCCGGCGCCGATGAAATGCACGATCATGGCTTACCCGCGCTCCATTGCGTGACGGTCATGGCGGGGCGGAAGGCCTGCTTGCTGCCGACAGCGTCGAGCCGCTCGACGGAAAGCCGGGTCAGCGTGCCGCCGAATTTGGCTTGCGCCGGCGAGCACCGCCTTCTCCGTCTCCAGCGTGATGGCATTGACGACGAGGCGGCCGCCGGACTTCAGCGCGTCCCAGCTTTTCTCGATCACGACTGCGTCGCAGCCGCCGCCGATGAACACGGCGTCGGGCGAAGGCAACGAGGCGAGGGCGTCAGGCGCCGCGCCAGTCACGATCTCAAGGCGCGGAACGCCAAGCTCGGCGGCGTTGCGCGCGGCGCGCGCGGCGCGGGTGCCGTCGCGCTCAATGCCGATGGCGCGATTTGAGGGGTGACGCAGCAGCCATTCGATCGAGACCGAGCCAGAACCGCAGCCAATGTCCCAGAGCAGCTCGCCGGCGCGAGGCTCAAGCGATGACAGCGTGACCGCCCTGATCTCGCGCTTGGTGAGCTGGCCGTCATGCTCGAACATCTCGTCGGGAAGTCCGGCGGCAAGCGGAATAATTTTGGCGTCGGCGCCGGCTTCGATCTCGATGGCGATGAGATTCAACGCATCGACATCGTTGAAGCCGTAGGACTCGGCTTTCGCGGAGCGAATGCGCTCGCGCTCGCCGCCCAAGGCTTCGAGCACGTGCAGCACGGAGGGCCCGAAGCCACGCTCTCTGAGATAGCGCGCGACGGAAGCGGGTGTGGTCGCGTCGGCGGAGAGGACGAGAAGGCGGCGCTTCGGCTGCAACAGGGGCGCTAGAGTCTCGAGCGGACGGCCACAAAGCGAGATGGTTGCGGTCTCGTCGAGCGCCCAGCCGAGCCTGGCGCAAGCAAGCGAGAGCGACGATGGAGCCGGGATGGCGATGATCTCCGACGACGGAATATGGGCGGAGAGCAGGGCGCCGATGCCGTAGCAATAGGGATCGCCGGAGGCGAGCACGGCGACCGGCTGGCCACGATATTCAAGAATTTCTGGGATCGAATTCGGTGATGGGGCTCGCCCAGGATTTCCGCTCGGCACGCGGCAGGCCGTTGGCCAGGGCCAAATGGCGTTTGCCGCCGATCACCAGCTTCGCATTCTCGATGAGGGCACGGGCGGCCGGCGACAGGCCCTCGATGCCGTCCTCGCCGATGCCAACCAGGGCAAGCCAGCGCTGTTGACCGGTGCCGCTCATGATGCGACCCAAGAAGCGTGAAACAGACCAAACTTCTCATTCTTGGCGGCAGCGGCGAGGCCGCGGCGCTCGCGCGCGCGCTTGCATGGCGATGCTCGCTACGATGTGACGTTGTCGCTCGCTGGGCGAACCAGCGAGCCGTTGCAGCTTCCCGGCAAGTTGCGGAAAGGAGGATTTGGCGGCGCCGAGGGACTTGCGCGCGCGCTGAGCGATGAAAGGTTCGATGTCGTGATCGACGCCACCCATCCTTTCGCCGATCAGATGAAGGCCAATGCAATCGAGGCGGCTCGCATCACCGGCATTCCGCTGCTCGCAATCAGGCGTCCGCCTTGGACGCAAGTCGAATGGTGACAATTGGATCCCGGTCGACGAGCATCGAAGGACGCGGCGGTCGGCACTCGGTGAGACCGCGATGCGCGTGTTCCTGACCACGGGACGTGACGAGCTTCGCCCTTTCGTGAAGGCTTCGCAGCATTTCTATCTGTTGCGCAGCGTCGAGGCGCCCGAGCGAAGCGAGCTTCCAACGCATGTCGAGTTGATCACGGCGCGCGGTCCGTTCCGGCTTGAAGATGAATTGGCGATGCTGAAAGATCATGCGATCGACATTGTCGTGACCAAGAATTCCGGCGGCGAGGCGACCTACGCCAAACTCGAAGCCGCACGCGCGCTCGGCCTGCCTGTGATCATGGTGCGACGACCGATGCTTCCCGACGCGCCGAGCGTCGAAGACCGTCGGCGGAAGCGCTTGCACTGGCTCGAACGGCATCATGTCTCGGCGAGCTCCACGTGACGCGGTGTGTAGACGAAGGGCTCACCGGCCCCACGCGAGATGAGCTTGGTTGCGCTTGAGCCCACGATGATGATCGTCCGCATGTCGGCGCGGGAAGGATCGGCGCGGCCCAGCGTCGTCAGCTCGATGTCTTCGTCCGGTTGAGTGACGGCGCGGGCGAAGATCAACGGCGTGTCGCTCGCTCGGTAGCGGCCAATCAGATCGAGAGCGTCGCCGAGCTGCCAGGGCCGCGCCTTGGAGGCCGGGTTATAGAGCACGATGACGAAGTCGCCGGAGGCGGCGGCTTCCAGCCGCTTCAGCACCAAATCCCAAGGCTTCAGATTGTCGGAGAGCGAGATCACGCAGAAATCGTGACCCAGCGGCGCGCCGACCTTGGCGGCGGCGGCGAACATGGCAGAGACTCCCGGCACGACCGTCACCTCGATGCTCTTCCAGGCCTCTAGGCCGGTCTCGATGGCCTCGAATACAGCGCTCGCCATGGCGAACACGCCCGGGTCGCCGGAGGAGACGACCGCAACGTTCTTGCCTGCGGCCGCCAGCGCCAGAGCCTCGCGAGCCCTGGCCAGTTCCTCACGATTGTCGGAGGCGTGGCGGGTTTGTCCGGGACGCTCCGGCACGCGTGAGAGGTAAGGCCCGTAGCCGACGAGGTCGGTTGCCGCGGCGAGAGTCTCGGTGGCGAGCGGGGTGACAAGCTCGGCGGCGCCAGGCCCGATGCCGACAATGGCGAGGCGGCCGGTCATAGCGGCTTCCTCAAACCGGGAACCAGCACGATGCTGAAATAGGCCGCCGTATCGTCAGGCTTCTCGGCGAGCCGCAGAATGCGCTCCTCGGCCATGGTGCCGCGCTCGACAAAGACGGCGCGGTCGAGCTTGCCGCGCGCGGATCAGCGCGCGCCTGATCTTGGCGAGGTTGCGTCCGACTTTCATGATGACGGCGGCATCGCAAGCCGACGAGCCGCGTCGGCGAGAGCATCTTCGTCCATGGTGCCGGGAAGGACCGCGAGCATCTCGTCGCCGCAGGTCATGGGCATCGCGGCGCGCGTCCAGCAGCCGCTCATGGCGGTGATGCCGGGAATGACTTCGCAAGTGTATTTCGTCGGCGAGGCGCTCATGCAGATGCGCATAGGAGCCGTAGAAGAACGGATCGCCCGCGCAGAGCACGGCGACATCGTGCCGCGCATCGAGATGCTCGAGCGAGTATCGCGGCGCTTTCGTCGTAGAGGTCGACAAGCGCAGCGATGTAGACCGGATCGTGTCTCCGCAAGTTCGGTGGTGATGGGATAGTCGAGGCGGACAAGCTCGGCGTCAGGATTGAGATGGCCATCGACGATGCGGCGGGCGTTGCCGACCAGCGCCCTTTTTGGCGAAATAGGCGATCACGGGAGCGGCTTTCAAAATGCGCGCGGCTTTCAGCGACATCAGCTCCGGATCGCCGGGGCCGACGCCAACGCCATAGAGAGTGCCACGGCGCTCGCATCATTCAGCCTCGCTCGCCAATGCATTGACGGCGGCAGCGGCCATGGCGCTGCCGCCTTTGCGGCCCTTCACGATCATGAAGGGCACGCGCCCGTAGGCCGCCAAGCGCCTCCTTGGATTCCGCGGCGCCGACAAAGCCGACCGGCATGCCGATGATGGCGGCAGGCTTCGGCGCGCCGGCTTCGATCAATTCAAGCAAGCCGGAACAATGCCGTCGGTGCGTTGCCGATGGCGACGAGCGCGCCGTCGAGACGGTCGCGCCAAAGATCGAGCGCGGCGGCGGAGCGGGTGGTGTTGAGCTTCGGCGGCAAGGTCGGCGATGCCGGGCGCATCGAGCGTGCAGATCACTTCATTGCCGGCGGGAAGCCGCGCGCGGGTGACGCCGTTCGCCACCATTTTGGAGTCGCAGAAGATGGGCTTGCCGGCCAGCAGGGCCGCGCGTGCAGCGCGGGTGAAGTCCGGCGAGAAGACGAGATCGCGGGCGACATCGACCATGCCGCAAGCGTGAATCACGCGCACCGCGACGCGGGCCTCATCCGGGCGTGAAGCGGGACAGCTCCGCCTCCTCGCGGATGATGGCGAAGGAACGGCGGTAAATCTCCGCGCCGTCGGCGATATAATTGTAAGAGGCGGTCATGGCGCGGATGCCTCCTGCTTAATCGCGGCGAGCGCCTGATCGAAGCTCAGCGCCGTGAGGACCGGCGCGTCGCCGGCGCTGCCGTCGCGGACGAGATCGTAGCGGCCGTTATTTCCGACAAGCGTGACGGCGGTCGGCCCGCGATGCGCGCAGCCTTTGGCACAGCCGGAGACATGAACGGTCAATCCGGGCAGCGCGGAGGCGAACCGGCTCGCGTCCCGTCGCGTATCGACGCTTGCGTTTGGACAGGCGCCACGCCCGACACAGGCATGGATGCCGAGACGGGGATCATGGCTATCGACGATCAGGCCAAGATCGCAAATTTGGCGCGACAGGACGTCCGCCTCTGAGGACGCAACACCGACCAAGACCAATGCGCGCCAGGGCGTCGTCCTCAGGGTGCCGTCGCCAAAGCGTTCGCAGAGATCGGCAAGGCTCGCCAAAGTCTCTGCGTCGATGCGGCCGAAGGGCAGACCGACGCCAAAGAACCCTTTGTCGCGGCCGGGAATGAAGCCGATCGGCGATCGCGAATCGGATCGATCGGCCAAGGGAGCAGCAACGCCGGCAAGGCCCGCGGCGGTGAAGATGGCGTCCTCGCCCAAACTCAAGACCAGCTCGCGCATGCGGTGAGGCAGCTCGCGCCGCTCCCACGACAAATGCAAAAAGGCGAGCGCTAAACTCTTCACGATTCTTGCGGCCGCGACCGGCGAGCAAAATGCGGCATGGGTCCCGCCATCGAGTTGAATGGCGAGCCTGCCTTGGCAGGCCCGAACGTTGATATCGCTCGAGACATCGGAGAGCGGCAACACGCCGCCGCCATCGACGAGGACACCAAATTTTGGCGGTAGAGCCTCGAGGGCGGGTTCCTCGGCGAGCATCGCCTCGATTTCGACAGCGAGCGCGTGGGAGTCGAATGAAGCTGTGGGATCGTCGGCTCCGAGCGGGCTCGCCATGACGTTGCGTACGGACTCGACGGAAGGGTGCTCGCTGGCAAGTCCATGCGAAATGATGACATCGGCAAACTGCTCGGCGGAGCGCGGGCTCAGCCCCCTGATCTGGAGATTGGCGCGGGAGGTAAGGTCGATCTCACCATTGCCGTAGCGCCTGGCAGCATCGGCGATGAGGCGCGCTGCGCTGGCGCCGATAGTAGCGGCGCTCGGCTTGACCCGCGCGAGCCAGCCGTCGCCGGACTGCATCGGCGAGAGCAGCGTCGGGCACCAGCCTTTGCGGAGTGCCGTCATGATGCCTGCCTCAAGGTTCCGGCGACGCTATTCCGGCGCGGGCGCCACAGATCGCGGCGGAGCGCTTCATCGAAGCGCGCGGCCATGGCTTCGCGCGCGGCGGGGTTTGCGTCGCGCAAAAACGCATCGACGGTCTCATTGCCGAGCGTAGCATCGAATAAGAGATCGAATTGGCGATCGAGGCGAGCAGGCAAGGTCGCGGCAAAGGCAAACAGGCCTTCGACGCTCCGCGTCACTTCGGAGGCGCCGCGATAACCGTGACGCATCATGCCTTCGATCCAGACTGGATTGGCGGCGCGGCCGCGAACCACGCGCGCAATCTCCTCGACCAGCGTGCGCGTCTTGGGCGCCTCTGGGCGGGACGTATCGGAATGGTAGAGCGCTGGACTGACACCGAGCTTTTCGGCGGCGGCGGCGAAGCCGCCTTCGAAGGCGGCATAGTCGAGGCTTTCGAGCAGATCGATCTCGGCGTGATCCTGGACATGCAAAAAGGCGTCGGCCTGCGACACACGCGCGGTGAAGCCGATCTGGTCGCGAACACCATCGATGCCTTTGCCATAGGTCGTGGATGAGCTTTCGAGATAATCGAGCCCGAGATCGGCGGCCCTCTCCCAGGCGCCGCGCTCGACCCGCGCCGTGACGCCGGCGCCGTAGTCGCCCAGAGCTGCGCCATAGATGCGCGCGGTGGCGTGGCGAAACGCGTCGCCCTCGAGCCCTTTGACCGAGGCTGCAAGGCGGTTCCATTCCTCCGGCTCGTCCCGCGCGGCGACGGCGCGGACGGCCTCGTCGAACAACGCGATCTGCATCTCGAAGGCGTCGCGGAACAGACCGGAGATGCGCAAGGTGACGTCGACGCGGGGATGCTCGAGCTCGGCGATGGGAAGAATTTCGATCCCGGTCACGCGAGACGAGCCGGAATCCCATATGGGCCTCGCGCCCATCAGCAGCAGCGCCAGCGCCAAATCCTCGCCGCCGGTGCGCATGGTGGCGCTGCCCCAGAGGTCGATGACGAGGCTGCGCGGCCAGTCGCCGTGGTCCTGGAGGTGGCGGCGCATCAGCTCTGCGGCGGCCTTCTCGGCAAGCACGAGGCTTGAACGCGTCGGCACGGCGCGCGGGTCGATGGCGTAGAGATTGCGCCCGGTCGGCAGCACATCGGCGCGGCCGCGTGTCGGCGCGCCGGATGGACCGGGCGCCACGAATTTGGCATCGAGCGCGCCGATCAGGGCCGCCCGCTCGCTCGCGGCGGCGGCATCGAGCCGCGCGGTGAGGGTCTCAATCGGGACACCAGGATTTGACGCTTGCAGCGCGGCTCAAGAATTCTTCGCGTCTGGTCGGCTCCGGCGCCCGGCCAAAAATGTGCAGACCGTCCCTGATCTGCAAATCCTTCACGTCGCAGAGATAGGCATCGAGGCGCGCGAGCTGATCGTCCTCGCTCATATCGCGCTTGGCGCCGCTCTCGGCCAGGAGCCCGGCGTTCTCGGCGCGATCGAGAATTTCGCGGCGCAAGAGTTGGGTGCGGCGGCGGTCGAGGCCGTCGGCGGCAGCGAATTCGTCGATCAGCCGTTCCAGCTCGGCGGCGGCATCGCCGTGACCGGCAGATTTCAGCGGCGGGGTCAGATGGCCGATGGTGACGGCGCCGAGCCTCCGCTTGGCGCAAGCGGCCTCGCCGGGATTGTTGACGATGAAGGGATAGATCACCGGCAGGCCTTGCAGCAGCGCGGCGGGAAAGCAGGATGGCGACAGCGCCACGGATTTTCCGGGTAGCCATTCGAGCGTGCCGTGGGTGCCGAGATGGATCATGGCGTGGATGCGCTCGATCTCGCGCAGCCAAAGATAGAAGGCGACATAGGCATGGCGCGGCGGCAGATCCGGATCGTGATAACTCGGCTTTGCGATCGAGCGAATTGCCACGGTCGGGCTGGATGGCGGCGATCAGCTTGCCGTGTCGGGCGATGCGTAGATGTGAAATGGCCGGCACGGAAACAGGGGTCGGCTTCCGGTGGCCCCCAAGCTGAAGCGATCTTGCTCGCAACATCCTGGCCAAGCCCTGCGAGCAGGCGCGCGATACGCATCGAGCGGCAGGAACGGAACCGGGTCGGCGTCGCACAGCTCGGCGACAAGGCGCTCGCCTGTCACGCGCTCACGCCCGACATCGAAGCCTTCGGTCTTGAGCAGATCGAGAATTTCGGCGGTGCTGGCGATGGCGTCGAGGCCGACCGCATGAGCGGCCTGGCCGGCGGCGCCGGGATAATCGGAAAGGATGAGAGCGAGCTTGCGATCGAAGCGCGGCGTCGTGCCGAGCCTCGCCCAATTGTGCCGCGGAGCTTGAAGCGGCCTCGATGCCGTCTGGCGACGGCGCGTGCGCGACGCGCGCGAATTCGAGACCTTCGACTTCGCATTGCTCGGCCTTGAAGGAGATCGCCGACGGACAGCAGCCGACCGTCGAGCTCCGGCAAGACGACTTGCATGGCGAGATCGGCTTGCGATAGGCCGCGCGGCGATGACGCCCATGCGTCCTGCGAAGATCCAGAAATAATGAGTTGCAGCACAGGAGCGCCGGCCGCTTCGAGCGGTGACGGCGCATCGCCGAGGCGCGCAGAGAAGGCAGTGGCGTTGAGCACGACAGCAGGGCTTCAGATCGCGAAGCGTGGTCGCAACGAAACGAGCCGAAGTCGGCATCCTTCAAGCTGCCGGCATAGGCTGCGCGAACATTCAAGCCCTTGGCATCGAGCGAAGCGGCGAGCGCGTCTATCGGCGCGAGATCGCCGGCCAAGAGATAGGCGCGGTAGAACACGATGACGGCGAGTGGGCGGCCCGGTTTATCGGCAAGGCCAAGATCGTAGAGACCGTGCATCGGCAACGGCTCGGCGCGAAGCCCGTGGTCCGGCGCAAGGCCGCCGAGATGGGCGGCGAATTGCAGCCCGCGACTCATATTGGTCGGGACCGCCTTGCGCGAAATATTGGTCGAGGCGCGTCAGCGCGTCCTCGTCCACCGTGGAAAGCTCGGCAAGCCGGTGGTCGTCCCTGCCGTCGCCAGGCAGCAGCGCCAGAGCGATGCCGGCTTTGCGGGCGGCATGGGCCAGCTCCTCGGCGCCATAGCGCCAATAGTCGAGGCCACCCAGCAGCCTGACGACGACGCAGCGCGCGTTCTCGATGACGCGCTCGACATAGAGATCGACCGACATCGGGTGTTTGAGCCGCGCCAGATTGGCGAGGCGGAGCGAAGGCAGCGTGTCCTTGTTCGCCGTCCAGGCCGACGGCGACGCTGCCGAGATCGCTGTCGGAAAACGACAAGAACACGAGATCCGCAGGCGAATGCCCGAGATCGATGGCGGGTTCCGCCTCGTCCAAGCCTCTCGTTTCGCGAACCAGGATGTGCATGTCTAGCCTCGGATGCCGGCTTCGATGGCGGCGCGGTCGAGCCCGGTCTCACCGATGACGACGACATGGCCGCGGCGCTCGCCTCGTTGCCGGCCACGGAAGGTCGAACACCGAATTGAAGCGCGTGCCGACGCCCTGGACCGCAAGCCGCAAGGGTTTGCCGGCAATGGCGATGAAGCCCTTCATGCGCAGCACGTCGTGCGTTTCAGAGACGGTTCTCAGCCGGGCGATCAATGCCTCCGCATCGTCGATCTCGGGCAGCATCACCACGAAGCTCTCGAAATCGTCGTGCTCGTGCTCCAGGCCTTCGGCGTCATGATGCGAGGGCCGCGCCGCGAGATCGTCCTCGGCCGCTGCATGGAGACCGAGCAGCACGGCGACATCGACGCGGCCATCGCGCGCCGCGATCACCTTCACCGCGCGCGGCACGATGGCCGCGACTTCGGATTTCAGTTTCTCGCTGATGCCGGCATCGATCAGATCGGTCTTGTTGAGCACGATGAGATCGGCCGCCATCAGCTGGTCCTCGTAGACCTCGGCGAGCGGATTGTCGTGCTCGACGGAAGGGTCCGCTTCGCGCTGCCGGGCGACGGCCTCGGGATCGTCGGCGAAACGTCCGGCGGCAACGGCGGGCGCATCGACCACGGCGATGACGCCGTCGACGGTGAGGCGCGAGCGGATGTCGGGCCAGTCGAACGCCTTCACCAGCGGCTTCGGCAGAGCAAGCCCAGAGGTCTCGATGAGAATGTGCTCGGGCGGCTCGGGCCGATCGATCAGAGCCAACATGGTCGGAATGAAATCCTCGGCGACGGTGCAGCAGAGGCAGCCATTGGACAGCTCGACGATATTCTCTTCGGGGCAATTGGTCAGACCGCAACTCCGCAAGGTCTCGCCGTCGACGCCGACGCTGCCGAACTCGTTGACGATGATGGCGAGGCGTTTCCCCTTGGCGTTCTCCAGCACGTGGCGGAGCAGCGTGGTTTTTCCGGCGCCGAGAAAGCCGGTGATGATGGTGGCGGGGATGCGGGTCGTCATTCGGCGGCATCCTTGATTGGATCGAGATGGGCGGGAAAGCGGGCGATCACGGCATGCTCGAGCGAAGCCGGCCGCTTGGAGGGCAGCACCACGCCGGCGCGCGCATTGTTATAGGTCGCCGCATAGGTCAGGAGATCGGCGGCGTGCTCGGGCCCCAATTCCCCGAGCAAATAGGACCATTTGCCGGGGCTCGCGATGGCCACGCTGCAGCCTCGCTCGCAATTGGCGAAGCAGAGCACCGGGACGGGACGGACCGGGGCGTCATGGCCCAGCTCAGCCACGCGCGAGGTGACTTCGTCGAAAAGATGCTTGCCGTCGGTGCTTACGCCTTCGGCCTCACGCTTGATGCCGTGGCGCCAGCAGGACATGCAGACATAGAGCTCGGCACGGACCGGCACGCTATTCCCCTCAGATGGCACTCGACGCGTCCCAAGGGTGCGGTTTAGCGAAGAAACGAGGCGTCAGCCTCGCGCCGGCAGAATGCCGGTCACCGCTAGCAGCCAGGGCACCCCGCCCGGCTTTCGCGGGTCAACAATCTGACGGCAGGTCTCCTGGCTCGCGGATGTTTCGCCGCTCATCGCCTTCCCAGGGCTTTCGCCCCAGTGGTGCCTTGATGAGCCGCTCTCCGCTTACAGTTGCGGGGGCAGCTGCGGAATTGGAACGATCAAGCTCCTCACCGCATTCCCTTTTCACTCCTCCTCGATGGAGGAGACCGTCTTCGGCTCAAGTTAAAGAACCGGGCCGGAGGCTTGTCAACGAAAGACCCGCTTAGCTGATCGCGCTTGCAGGTGCGCCGAACCCTCACTATAGTTGACGCTGTCATCGGTTCCCGCCCTGAAAGCGGGACGTAAGACGGGAACGTGGGTGAGGGCTATCAGCCCGAAGCCCCGGCTGCCCCCGCAACTGTAAGCGGCGAGCCACCCTTCAGCACATGCCACTGGAGCCTTCGCTCCGGGAAGGCGGAAGGGCTGGTTATGACCCGCAAAGCCAGTAGACCGGCCGGTGACGCGCGAAACCCTTAACCGGTCCTCGGGTGGAGGGCCATGGGAGCAGACCATGACCACATTATCGACCAAGCGCCATGCAGTGGCGCAAGGCGACGTCGAGCTTACCGCCGCTCGCGCCGTCCCAATCTTCATGGCGGCGTTGCTCGGCATGTTCATCGTGTTCGGCGTGGGCTTCTCCCACATCGAGGCGGTACACAATGCGAGCCACGATTATCGTCATTCCATGGCCTTTCCTTGCCACTAAGGAGGGCCAGATGGATTTCTTTCGCACGATGGTTTTGGTTGCCGCAGCCGCCGGTCTGATCGCCGGCCTCGGCATGACGGCGGCGCAGCAGTTCACGACGGTTCCGCTCATTCTCAAGGCAGAGATGTTCGAGCAGGCCGGGGAGGCGAAGGCCGAGCCGCAGCACGAGCATGCAGACGCCACAGCGGCGCATGAGCATGAGCACGAAGAAGGCTGGGCGCCGTCCGACGGGTTCGAACGCACCGCCTTCACGCTCGCCGCAAATGTCATCACGGGAATCGGCTTTGCGCTGCTGCTCATTGCGGTGAGCGAACTTGCCGGCGGGATCATTGGCTGGCGGCAGGGCGTGATGTGGGGCCTGGCGGCGTTTGCCGTGTTTACGCTGGCGCCAGGTCTCGGGCTTCCGCCTGAGCTGCCTGCGATGCCGGCGGCAGAGCTTGGGCCTCGGCAGCTGTGGTGGATCGGCACGGTGGCCGCCTCCGCTTCGGGGCTGGCGCTGATCGTCTACGGACGGTCCGTGCTCGCGATCGTAGGCAGGCGTGGCGCTTCTCGTCGCTCCGCACCTTATCGGCGCGCCGCAGCCCGCAGCTACGAATCGCCGATCCCGGAGGGCCTGCATCACAGCTTCGTCGTCGCCGTGGTGATGACGACGCTGGTGTTCTGGGTGCTGCTCGGCGGGCTGGCCGGATTCTTCCGCGAGCGCTTCGCCGCATCTGCTTGACCATGAAAGAGAGACACGCCACCGGGCACGAGAATTTGACGCTCGTGCTCGGTGGCGCTCGTTCCGGCAAGAGCGATTACGCGCTGAAGCTTGCGATGGCGGCCCCTGCCCCTTGGGTGTTCGTCGCCACGGCGGAACCGCTTGACGCGGAGATGCAAGATCGCATCCGGCGGCACAAGGAAATTCGCGGCGAGGGTTGGGTCACGATCGAAGCGCCAATCGACCTTGCCGGCGCCATGGAACAGGCTCCGGTGGATACGCCCATGGTGATCGATTGCTTCACGCTCTGGCTCAGCAATCTCATGCTCGGCGAATGCAATATCGATCATGAGATCGGCAGATTCGACGAGGCGCTCGGCGCACGCAAGCGCCGCCACGATCGCGGTCGCCAATGAGGTCGGGCTCGGCATCGTCCCGGAGACGCCGCTCGGCCGTGCCTTTCGCGATCAGGCCGGCATGCTCAACCGGCATCTCGCCGCGATGGCGGGAAAGGTCATCTTGATGGTGGCGGGACTTCCTCTCACGATAAAGCCGGGGCAATGATGTCAGAACTCGACGAGAACGCCGAACAGGAACGCCACCGCGCCAAGATGGCGAAGCGAAAGGCGGCGCAAGATGCCGAGGTTGCCGGCAAGGCCATCGCGCAGAAGGGCCTGCTCATCGTTCATACCGGCACGGGCAAGGGCAAATCGACGGCAGCCTTCGGGCTGGTGTTGCGCATGCTCGGCTACGGAAAGAAATGCGCCGTGGTGCAATTCATCAAAGGCGCCTGGGATACCGGCGAGCGGAAGGTGCTGGAGGGCTTCGGCCCGCTGATGGAGTGGCATACGCTCGGCGAAGGCTTTACCTGGGAGACGCAAGACAAAGCGCGCGACGTGGCGGCGGCGGCCAAGGCCTGGGAGACGGCGAAGACGCTGATGCAGGATCCTGCGCTGAAGCTGCTGGTGCTCGATGAACTGAATATCGCGCTTCGCTACGACTATCTGCCGCTCGATGAGGTGGTTGAGACGCTGAAAAACCGACGCCCCGATCTCAACATCGTGGTGACGGGGCGTAACGCCAAGCCGGCGATGATCGAAGCAGCCGACCTCGTCACCGAGATGACTTTGGTGAAGCACCATTTCGCCCAAGGGGTGAAGGCGCAAGAGGGCATCGAGTTCTGATGGCGGCACGCGCCATCATGCTGCAAGGCACTGGCTCGAGCGTCGGCAAATCTCTGCTCGTCGCGGGGCTGGCGCGGGCGCTGGTGAAGCGCGGCATCGCGGTGCGTCCGTTCAAGCCGCAAAACATGTCGAATAATGCAGCCGTCACCAAGGAAGGCGGCGAGATCGGACGCGCGCAGGCGCTGCAAGCACGCGCCGCCGGAGTCGAGCCCTCGGTGCATATGAACCCGGTGCTGTTGAAGCCGCAAAGCGAAATCGGCGCGCAGATCGTGGTGCAGGGCAAAGTGTACGGCAAAGCGACGGCACGGGAGA